>NZ_JBNYXV010000005.1:0-368188 GCF_051380845.1 Janthinobacterium salmonicoloratum
CGCGACTCTCATCGTGGCGCGGAGAACCATCTCCAACCAGACGCCGGATAGATTTAAGCAAGCCTGCTCACATCATACAAAATCAGCTTGCAAAAGGGAGGGTGACCATAGATTTTTCATGCACGCACACTGTATTCCATCATCAACACACAGTAAATCATGCATCAATATTTATCACGATGATCAATGAATAAAAAACTATTACAGTACTGTCTATTGTTCGCCGCCAGGGTCCCGCATAATGACATTGCGCTAATGCAAGCCCGACACCGAACCATCCACTTTTTTTGAATGGAGTACCTCATGTCCCTCTCGCCCGCCTTCTACGCCACCTGGAACCCACGCCTGCTGGGCCTGCTTCGCATTATCCTCGGTTTCCTCTTCCTGCAGCACGGCACGGCCAAACTGTTCGGCGCACCGCACGTGGCCATGTTCGACGGCCTGCAACTGTTGTCCGTGATGGGAGCGGCTGGCGTCATCGAGCTGGTGGGCGGCAGCTTGCTGCTGCTTGGCCTGTTCACGCGCCCCGTCGCCTTCATCCTGTCGGGCCAGATGGCGGCCGCCTACTTCATGGCGCATGCACCAAGCGGTTTCCTGCCTATCCTGAACGGCGGCGAAATGGCCGTGATGTACTGCTTCACCTTCCTGTACTTCGCAGTTGCAGGCGCCGGCGCCTACAGCCTCGACGGCTTGCGCGGCAAGGCGGGCGCATAAAAAAAGGGCGGACATCGCTGTCCGCCCTTTCATTGCATGCAAGGAGCCGCTTACACGGCCGAAACGTCCAGCTCAGCGCCCGTGGCCGCCTGCACCTGCTCCTTGGTCACGCCCGGCGCCAGTTCCACCAGCTTCAGGCCGTTTTCCGTCACGTCGATCACGCCAAGGTCGCTGATGATGACGTCGACCACGCCCACGCCCGTCAGCGGCAGGTCGCACTGTTTCAGCAGCTTGTGCGACGTCGTGCCATCCTTGGCCGTGGCCACGTGTTCCATCAGCACCACCACGCGCTTGACGCCGGCCACCAGGTCCATCGCGCCGCCCATGCCCTTGACCATCTTGCCTGGAATCATCCAGTTCGCCAGGTCGCCCTTTTCCGACACTTGCATGGCGCCCAGGATGGCCAGGTTGATCTTGCCGCCGCGAATCATGCCAAACGAGTCAGCCGAGCTGAAGTAGGCGGCGCCCGGCAAGGCCGTCACCGTCTGCTTGCCCGCGTTGATCAGGTCGGCATCGACTTCCGCATCGGTGGGGAACGGGCCGATGCCCAGCAAGCCGTTTTCCGACTGCAGGAACACTTCGATGTTCTCCGGCACATAGTTGGCCACCAGGGTCGGCAAGCCGATGCCCAGGTTCACATAAAAGCCATCCTGCAATTCCTTCGCCGCGCGCGCGGCCATTTGATCTCTAGTCCAAGCCATGATTATCTCCGTATTCTTTTTTATGCTTCAGTGCGCACGGTGCGCTGCTCGATGCGTTTTTCCGGGTTCGCGTTGACCACGATGCGGTGCACGAAGATGCTCGGCGTGTGGACCTGGTCCGGGTCGATCTCACCCACTTCAACCAGTTTTTCCACTTCGACGATGGTGATCTTGCCCGCCATGGCCACGTTCGGGTTGAAATTGCGCGCCGTCTTGCGGTACACCAAATTGCCGGCGCGGTCGGCCATGTAGGCTTTGACCAGCGCCACGTCGGCCACCAGGCTGTGCTCCATCACGTATTGCTCGCCGTCGAATTCGCGGATTTCCTTGCCGTCGGCAACGATGGTGCCCACGCCCGTCTTGGTGAAGAAGGCGGGAATACCCGCGCCGCCGGCACGCAGCTTTTCGGCCAGGGTTCCTTGCGGCGTGAATTCCAGTTCCAGCTCGCCGGCCAGGTACTGGCGCGCGAATTCCTTGTTTTCGCCCACGTAGGAGGCGATCATTTTCTTGATCTGGCGTGTGGTGAGCAACTGGCCCAGACCGAAACCATCGACACCGGCGTTATTCGAAATGGCCGTCAGGCCCGTCACGCCCGAATCGCGCAAGGCGCCGATCAGGGCTTCGGGAATGCCGCACAGGCCGAAGCCGCCGACGGCGATGGTCTGGCCATCTTGAACGATACCGGCCAGCGCCGAAGCGGCGTCAGGATAAACTTTATTCATGGGTGTCCCTCTATCTTTTGTTAAGCTTTGGTCGTGAGTCCATGACTCAGGCAGCGACTCAGCATAAAATACGCGAGTGGAAAGTACAATACCGTAGAACTACCGGCGCCGTGCCAGCAATCCCACTGTGAGAGTGATACGTATCAGATGAACGCCGCGTCAGCCATCGATTATGAAAGCATCTTCCTGCACGCGCCCGTGGGCATGTGCATGTCGGAAAACCGCATCATGCGCAGCTGCAACGAAGCGCTGGCAGCCATGTTCGGCTATGCACGCGCCCAGCTGGACGACCAATCGTTCGAAGTACTCTACCCTACGCACGACGAATTCCTGCGCACGGGTGACCGCATCATCCCCATCATGAACGCCAAAGGCCGCTATTCGGACGAGCGCATCATGCGCCGCAGTAATGGAGAATTGTTCTGGTGCCACGTCACGGGCCACGCCATGCTGCCGAAAGAACCGCTGGGGCCGGGCATCTGGACGTTCGAGGATGTCAGCGAGAAGCGTCCCGTGACGGCGGAGCTGACCCCGCGCGAGCGCGAAATCGCCGCCCTGCTGGTGGAAGGCAAGACCAGCAAGGTCATCGCCCGCCAGATCGACCTCAGCCCCCGCACGGTGGAAATGCACCGCGCCAAGCTGATGCGCAAGTTCGCCGCCTCCACGTCGTCCGAGCTGGTGCACAAGCTGGTGGGACTGCAGCTGCAGCGCTAGGGCTGCAGCCAAGGTGACTATCGTTTAACGCCAAGTAAAACCGTTGCGAGCGGCAGCGATTTGTGGCCGAGAAGCGCAACCGTGCTCTAGCACGGTGAGCATCGCAGGCCGCAAAGCGCGACGCGCAGCAGGTTTTATGGCGTTAAAAGGTGCTCATGCCGCCATCGGCGGAGATAATCGCGCCGTTGATGAAATGCGAATCCTCGCCCGCCAGCAACAGCAGCAGGCCGTCGAGGTCTTCCGGCTTGCCCGGACGTTTATTGGGCAGCATTTCGATCAGCTTCTTGCCCTGCTCGGTGGCAAAGTAATCTTCGTTGATCTCGGTGGAAATGTAGCCGGGGCAGATGGCGTTGGTGTTGATGCCGTACTTGCCCCACTCCACGGCCATGGCCCGCGTCATGTGCACCATGCCCGCCTTGCTCATGCAATACACGCCGATCTGCGGCAGCACCTGCAAGCCCGCCATCGAGGCGATATTGATGATGCGGTGCTGTTTCTTCGGGTCGCCCTTGGCGCGCGCGATCATGCGCTTGGCCGTTTGCTGGGCCACGAAGAACGATCCGCGCAAGTTGGTGTCCATCACGAACGAGTAATCGTCGGGCGTGACGTCGACCAGACGTTGCGTGGTGGAGACACCTGAATTGTTGACGAGAATATCGATGGGGCCCGCTTCCGTTTCCGCATGCGCGATGGCCGACTTGATGCTGGCGAAGTCGGTCACGTCCAGCGACACCACGTGCGCGGCGCCGCCGTCCGCTTCGATTTCGGCGCGCAATTCCTTCAGGCGTTCGGTGCGGCGCGACGCCAGCACGACCTGGGCGCCGGCCTGGGCCAGCACTTTCGCAAAGCGCGCGCCGAGGCCGCTCGATGCGCCGGTAATCAGGGCAATCTTGCCCTCGAAATTGACTTCTATGCCCACGAGCTACTCCTGTTTTATTTTAGATAACACTTTACGCCGTGCCACTAGCGCAGGGGCAAAATACCCTGCGGCGCACTTGAGCAAAGGTAAACGCCATCATTACACAAAATGGCCGGATTTAGATTGCGGCGAGGGGCAATGTCACGCAAAATGGCGCCAAAGTTGCAATCCTCGCCAAAAACAAGCACACTCGTGCTTAAATTTCTTCGAAGATTCCTCACCCACCCATTTAGTGACTATAAATCGAGACCATGACACAGCCTAATAACTTAGTTGAACAGTACGGACCGCGCGAAACCATGGAGTATGACGTGGTGATCGTCGGCGGTGGCCCCGCAGGCTTGGCCGCGGCGATCCGCCTGAAGCAGCTGGCCGCTGAAAAGAGCCAGGAAGTGTCTGTCTGCGTGCTGGAAAAAGGCGGCGAACTGGGCGCGCATATCCTGTCGGGCGCCATCATGGACCCGAAAGCGCTGACCGAACTGATTCCGAACTGGAAAGAACTGGGCGCGCCCCTGAACACGGAAGTGACGGAAGACCGCATCCTCTTCCTGACCGAAACCAAAGCGTATAAAACGCCGGGCTTCGCCGTGCCAGCCTGCTTTGAAAACCACGGCAACTACATCGTCTCCTTGGGCAATGTGGTGCGCTGGATGGGCCAGCAGGCGGAAAATCTGGGCGTGGAAATCTTCCCGGGCTTCCCTGCCGCGGAAATCCTCTACAACGACGATGGCTCCGTCAAAGGTGTGGCGACCGGCAACATGGGTGTCAAGCGCGACGGTGAGCCGGGCCCCGACTTCCAGCTGGGCATGGAATTGCACGCCAAGTACACCCTGTTCGCCGAAGGCGCGCGCGGCCACCTGGGCAAGCAATTGATGGCCAAGTATGACTTGAACGCCGGCAAGGACCCGCAATCGTATGGCATCGGCATCAAGGAATTGTGGGAAATCGACCCGGCCCAGCACAAGCCGGGCCTGGTGATCCACTCGAGCGGCTGGCCGCTGGACACGAAAACCTATGGCGGCTCCTTCCTGTACCACCTGGAAAACAACCAGGTGATGGTCGGTTATGTGGTGGGCCTGAACTATGAAAACCCATATCTGTCCCCGTACGAGGAATTCCAGCGCTATAAAACGCATCCGGAAATCCGCAAGTTCTTCGAAGGCGGCAAGCGCATTTCCTACGGCGCGCGCGCCATTGCGGCCGGCGGCCTGCAATCGTTGCCGAAACTGGTGTTTGCCGGCGGCGCGCTGATCGGCTGCGATGCGGGCTTTTTGAACATGAGCCGCATCAAGGGCAGCCACGCAGCCATCAAGAGCGGCATGCTGGCGGCGGACGCGGCCTTCGGCGCGCTGGGCGAACAGCGCCAGCACGACGAACTGACGAGCTATCCGGTAGCCTTCGAACAATCCTGGCTGCATGAAGAGCTGCACGTGGCGCGCAACGTCAAGCCATGGCTGTCCAAAGGTTTGTATCTGGGAAGCCTGATGACGGGCATCGACCAGCTGATCTTCCGCGGCAAGGCGCCGTGGACCTTGCACCACTCGCATGGCGACCATGAATGCCTGAAACCGGCCGCACAGTCGAAAAAGATCGTGTATCCGAAACCGGATGGCAAGCTGACTTTCGACAAGATGTCGTCCGTGTTCATCTCGAACACGAACCACGCGGAAGACCAGCCGATCCATCTGACCTTGAAGAACGCCAGCGTCCCGGTTGACGTCAACCTGACCACGTATGCGGGTCCGGAAGCGCGTTACTGTCCCGCCGGCGTGTACGAGTTCGTGAAGAACGACGATGGCGCCGAGCGCCTGCAGATCAATGCGCAAAACTGCGTGCACTGTAAAACCTGCGACATCAAGGATCCGACGCAGAACATCGTGTGGGTGACACCAGAAGGCGGCGGCGGCCCGAACTATCCGAATATGTAAGCTCGTCGCCCGGCATGCCGCCGCAACAGCGCTACCTCAGCCGGTAGCGCTGCTCCGCTTCGGCTGCCGTGCGCTTACAGATACTTGTCGCCGGCCAGGCGGCTGCGTATCGTCTTTGCCGGCGCGCCATAGCTGACGCACAAATCAGCCACTGGCCGCGTCACCACGGCACCGGCGCCGACCACGCAATGACTGCCTATACGCATGCGCTGCAGCAGCAAGGCGCCCATCCCCAGGGCGCTGCACGTGCCAATGAAGCAGCTGCCGCCTGTCGCAGCAGCAGGCGCCAAGCTGGAAAATGCTTCCATCACCGAATCGTGATCGAGCGAGGCGCGCGTATTGACGATACAGCCCTGCCCAACGTCGCAGCCGGGATTGATCACCGCCCCCGCCATCACCACGCTACCCGCACCAACACGCACAGCCCTGGCGACGCTTGCCTGCGGATGCACGGCGCTGACGAATGGCAGTTGCGGGCACAATGCCGCCACGCGGGCTGTCACGCTTGCCCGCACAAAGTTGTCACCTATGGCTACCAGCACCCCTGCCACGGCGAGCGTTTCCACCAGGACCGGCAAATCAGACTCGGCGCCCAGGACGCGATAGCCCGAAGTTTCCTCGCCGATCGTCCGAAACGCGTCGATCAGGCCGGCAATGCGAAAGACCCCCTGTCGTTCGACCACGTCTATGACTACCTTCGCGTGGCCCGACGAGCCTATGATTAAAATGTTTTGCATATCCCTGCTGAAAAGTGAACGATATCGGGCGACAGCCATCCTCCAGGGAAGGCGCCAATCCAGGGCATCATACCAGCAGCCCGGCGCAAGACATGCTCCCCATCCTGCGCCAAGGTTTTTAAAACAGCCACTTTTCCCCACGCTTTGGCCAGCCAGCAACACCAAGTTTGCATTGCGACAGCATTCCCGGATAAATTCCACTTGGAAAGTTTCTCAGAAGCACTTTCACCAGTTACAATTCCCTCTGCTAAATATTTCACCTTCCGCCCGCCCATGAACGCAAACGCCCTTCCCGTAGTGCCCCTCGACGCCGAATTGCAGCAGGCAATCACCGAACACCAGGCTGGCCGGTATGCCGAGGCGGAAGAGCTTTACCTGGCGATTTTGCAGGCGCAGCCGTATCACGCCATTGCCAACCACAATATGGGTTTATTGGCGGGACAGGTCGGGCAATACCAGGCGGGCTTGCCGTATCTGCACAAGGCGCTGTCGGTGAACCCCGACGAAGGCCAGTTCTGGCTGTCGTATGCGGATGGCTTGCTCAAGGCGGGCGAACGCGAACAGGCGCTGGAGATCGTCACGGCGGCTATCGCGCGCGGTCTCGACAACGAACAGTCGCAGGGCTTGCGCAGCCGCATCGAAACGGCGATCGCAAGCACGCCGACAACGCAAGAAACGCAGCACGTCATTGCGCTGTATCAAGCCGGCCACCATGCCGAACTGGAAGTGGCCAGCCACGCCCTGACGCAGCGCTACCCCGACTCGGATTTTGCCTGGAGCGTGCTGGGCACCGCCCTGCAATTACAGGGCAAGGATGCCTTCGAGGCCCTGCTGAAAACCACGCAACTGGCGCCCAACGATGCCGAAGCGCATGGCAACCTGGGCACCGCATGGCAGGAACGGGGCATGTACGACCAAGCGATCGACAGCTATACCCGGGCGCTGGAACTGAATCCGGACTTTGTCGAGGCGCATGGCAATCTGGCGGCGGCACTGCAGGCGCAAGGCAAGCTGGAGCAGGCCGAACTGGCTTACCGGCAGGCGCTGGCACTGCGTCCCGACTATGCCAAGGGCCATTTCAATCTCGGCAATACACTGCAAGCCATGCAGCGCAGCGCTGAAGCCATCGCTTGCTATCAACGCGCGCTGACCCTGCTGCCGGGCGACGCTGAAATCTACCTGAATCTGGGCAACGCCCAGCAAGACTTGCAGCAATGGCAAGCGGCCATCGTCAGCTACCGGGCCGTGCTGCAACTGGCGCCCCACACCACGGCGGCGCATGCCAATCTGGCCGCGGCGCTACATGGGGCCGAAGACTACGTGGGCGCCGTGGCCAGCTACCGCCGCGCCATCGCACTGCATCCCGACGACGCCAAGCTGCACAACAATCTGGGACGCGCCCTCCAGTCGCTGGACCAGGCGGAGGAAGCCATCGCCGCGTATGAACAGGCGATCGCGCTTGATGGCAGCTTCGCCCAGGCGTTGAGCAATCTGGGATTGCTTCAATGCAAACAAAAGAATTACACGGCGGCCATCGATTACTGCGCAAGAGTGCTGCGCCTGCAGCCGGACGATGCGCAAGCCTGCGGCCAGCTCGCGATCGCCTACGGCGCCGCCGAAGACCGGGACAATGCCTTGAAATACTTCCAGCAAGCCATCGACCTGGCCCCTGGCAAAGCGGCGAACCACAGGCAGCTGGCCGATTACTACAGCACCATCAAGCGCTATCCTCTCGCGGTGGAGGCATACCGCCGCACCCTGGAACTCGATTCCGGCGATAGCGAAACGCATAACCACCTGGGTGTCGCCCTGCAAGAGCTGGAGCAATACGAGGCAGCCACCGCCGCCTATGAGCGCGCGCTCGAACTGGAACCGAAAAACATTTCGGCGCTGTGCAACCTCGGTTCGACGCGGCAGGCGCAGAAGCAATTGGAACACGCAAAGCAGACTTATCTGGCCGCACTCGCTATCGATCCCGCGTTCGAGCGCGCGCACTTCGCACTCGGCAATTGCTACGTGCTCATGAACGAGCCCCTGCTGGCGCTGGAGTGCTACCACAAGACGCTGGAAATCAATCCCGACTATCGTGACGCCTACGTCAACATCAGCGCCACTTTCAGCAATATCGGCAGGATAGAAGAAGCGATTGAAACCTGTCGCAAGGGCCTGGCCGTCTGCCCGCTGTGGGAAACCCTGTTCAGCAACTACCTGTTCTTGCTGTCGCATAGCACCGAGATCGATCCGCAGGCGCTCTTTGCCGAGCATCAGCGCTTCAGCGACACCTTTGAAACGCATATCGCCAAAGGACGCGCGGGACACAGCAATACCCGCGACCCGCTGCGCACGCTGAAAGTCGGCTTCGTGTCGGGCGACCTGCACAATCATCCAGTGCCGCATTTCCTCATTCCGATACTGGAAAATATCGCCGATGGCGCCCGGTTGTCACTGTATGCGTACCACAACAATCCGCAAAATGACGATATAACGGAGCGCTTGCGGGAGGTCATTCCCCACTGGCGCCAGGTCGAGCACCTGTCCGATCCGGACTTGGGCCAGCTGATCCGCGACGATGGCATCGATATCCTGATCGATTTGTCCGGCCACACGGGCAAGAACCGGCTGCTCATGTTTGCCGCCAAGCCCGCCCCCGTCCAGGCCAGCTGGATCGGCTACCCGCTCACGACAGGGCTGCAATCGATCGATTACTATCTGGGCGATCAGTACTTCACACCACCGAACGAATTAGGCGAGCAATTCTCCGAGAAACTGTTGCTGCTTCCCGCCTGCGTGCCCTTCCTGCCGTCCAAGCTGGCGCCCAGCGTCCAGCCCGCGCCAGCATTGACAAATGGCTACATCACGTTTGGCAGTTTCAACCGCACCAATAAAATCAATCGCCAGGTCATCGCGCGCTGGGCCAGGGTGCTGCGCGCCGTCCCCGACTCCAAAATGATCGTGGCAGCCATGCCGAAATCGGAAGCGCCGCCACAACTGGCGGCCTGGTTCGCGGAAGAAGGCATTGCGCAGGAGCGCCTGACCTTCGAAGGACGCACGGGCATGGCCCAATTCATGGCCATCCATCACCGCATCGACATTTGCCTTGATGCCTTCCCGTATTGCGGCAGCACGACGACCCTGCATGCGCTGTGGATGGGCGTGCCCACGCTCACGACGGCAGGCCCCACCATGCCTAGCCGCGCCGGCAACATGATCTTGCGCCAGGTCGAACTCGATGACTTTATCGCCACCGACGAAGATGATCTCGTGCGCAAGAGCGTGGCCATGGCGGCCAACCCCATGTTGCTGGGCGCCTACCGCTTCAGCATGCGGCACCGCCTGGAACGCTCCGTCCTGGGCAAGCCCAAGCTGATCACGGAAGGCCTAGAAAATGGCCTGCGCATCATCTGGCAACGCTGGTGTGAAGGCTTGCCGCCAGTCTCGTTCGAAGCACCCGTGGCCGTGCCCAACCCGCCGATCGGATTATGATGAGCGCTCAAAAAAACAAACCAGTCTATGTCACCCAGCCCCTGCTGCCGCCGCTGGAGGATTTCCTGCCGTATCTGGAGACGATCTGGAACAACAAGATCCTGACCAATGGCGGCCCGTTCCACCAGCAACTGGAACAGGCGCTGTGCGACTACCTGGGCGTGAAACACATCTGCCTGTTCGCCAATGGCACGCTGGCATTGATGACGGCCTTGCAGGCGCTGCGCATCAACGGCGAAGTCATCACGACGCCGTATTCGTTTGTCGCCACCGCTCATTCGCTGCTTTGGAACAACATCAAGCCCGTCTTTGCCGATATCGAGCCGCACAGCCTGAACCTCGACCCGACCAGGATAGAGGCGGCCATCACGCCGCAGACCACCGCCATCATGCCCGTGCATTGCTACGGCCGGCCATGCGACATCGAAGCCATCGAGAAAATTGCCGACAACTACAATCTGAAGGTGATCTACGATGCGGCGCATGCGTTCGGCGTGCGCCATCGGGGCGGCAGTGTGCTCAATCACGGCGACCTTTCCGTGATCAGCTTTCATGCCACCAAGATCTTCAACACCTTCGAAGGCGGCGCCATCGTCTGCCCCGACGCCAAGACCAAGCAACGCATCGACCACCTGAAAAACTTCGGCTTCGTCGATGAAGTTACGGTCGTCGCCGCTGGCATCAATGGCAAGATGAGCGAGATCAATGCCGCCTTCGGCTTGCTGCAGCTCAAGGGCATCGACGGCGCGCGCCAAAAGCGCAAGGCGATCGATGCGCATTACCGCCAGCAACTGGCCGGCATCCCAGGTATCACCTGCCTGCAGCAAGGTGAGGGCGAGGCGACCAACCATGCGTATTTCCCTATCCTGGTCGGCCCCGGCTACCCGCTGTCGCGCGACGCCCTGTTCCAGTTGCTGCGCGACCAGGAAATCTACGCGCGCCGCTATTTTTACCCGCTGATCAGCGACTTCCCCATGTACCGCGGGATGCCGTCCGCGGCGCACACCAACCTGCCCGTGGCGCGGCTGGCGTCATCGCAGGTAATCTGCCTGCCGATCTATCCGGACCTGGAGATGGCAACCGTGGATGCCATTATCGCCATGATCGCCGCCCCCGCGCTGCAACAAGAACCTCTACGGAATATAGCCTGATGCAAATTTCCACCGAAACGAACTTTTCCGGCGTGGCGGAGAACCATCCCTGGTCGGCTCAATTCACGGTACTGGGCTACACGGATGGCGCCATCAGCACCCTGCCCCATCAATTCTTCCGCAACTGGCTGGACCAGGAACCGGAGAACGGCCACTTTTATATCGGGCGCGGCTCCTGTTTCGGCGTCGGTTCGATCGTGAAATATGACAGCGGACAGCAAAGCCTGTGCGTTGGACGCTATGTAGCCGGCGGCTCGCGTCTGAGTTTCATCCTCAATGGCCAGCATGAAATGCGCACGATCTCGACATACATGCTGTCGATCCTCGGCGGCGGCTTGAAAAATGTACCCCCGCCGCAGTATGCCGACACGGTCATCAAAAACGACGTCTGGATCGGCGACGAAGTGATGGTGCTGGGCGGCAGCGTGATCGAAAACGGCTGCATCATCGGCGCCCGGGCGCTGCTGCCACCGAATTTTCGCTCGGAACCGTATGGTATTTATGCGGGCTCGCCGGCGCGCCTGGTGCGCTACCGCTTCACGGAAAAAGTCCGTGCTGCCCTGCTGGAACTGGCCTGGTGGGAAATGCCGCTGGAATGGGTACGCAACAATAACGCCATGTTCATGGAAGACCTGTGCGCCGACGAAGTGCAGGCATTGCTGGTCATCGACATCCTGAAAAGCAGCCGTAAGCAATGGGAAGCGGAACATGGCGGCGTGGCAGACTGAACTTGATACGGCTTATCAATTAGATAAAGAAAAATAAATTTCCACACGGCATTTAATAAAGTGGAATGAATGGTCGTCTTGTACTGGTAGGAGCAGATAAACCGTCGCTCCTCACCATAACCACCCAATTAGGAATGACACCATGCTGAGTCTTCACACCAACGCTGCTTCCCTGTCGGCACAAAATTCGATCTCGAATACCCAATCCAAGCTGTCGACCTCGATGACGCGCCTGAGCACCGGCTTCCGCATCAACTCGGCCATGGACGACGCTGCCGGCCTGCAAATCGCAACCCGCCTGAAAGCACAAACCAGCGGCATGACCGTTGCAATGAACAACACGCAAAACAGCACCTCGCTGCTGCAAACGGCTGAAGGCGCGTTCGCCGAAGTCACCAACATGCTGGTCCGCATGAAAGACTTGGCTACCCAAGCTTCCGATGCCTCGTCGACCGCCGCCGACAAGACCGCCATGCAAGCTGAATACAATGCATTGGGTCAAGAGCTGTACAACGTCATGACCAACACCACGTTCGGCGGCACCAAGCTGCTGGGCAAAGGTAGCGCTGCTGCTGACGGCACGCTGTCGACGTCGATGACGTTCCAGATCGGTGCAAGCTCGACCGAAAAAATGACTTTCGACGTATCGGGCAACCTGTCCACGCTGAACACCGCCCTGAGCGGCCTGAGCGCGAACTTCTCGAGCGGCGCATCGACCGGCGCCACGGAACTGACCGCTTCCGCCAACGCCACCATCGGCCTGCTGGCTACCGCCATCGACAGCGTCAGCACCGTGCGTTCGGCACTGGGCGCGACGGCTAACCGTCTGGACCACGTCAACACCAACTTGTCGAACATCGCCACCAACACCAAAGCTGCTACCGGCCGCATCATGGACACCGACTTCGCTACCGAAAGCTCGAACATGACGTCGTCGCAAATGTTGCTGCAAGCTGGCACCGCGATGCTGAAACAAAGCAACAGCATGTCCTCGATGGTCATGTCCCTGCTGCAATAATATTGACTTGGCCGCTTGCGGCCAGTCTCTCGAAGCCAGACTCCGGTCTGGCTTTTTTTCGTCTATGCCTTGCGCAAGCATGCCGCAATACCGGCTGGACGGGCCGGCTGAGCAATAAACAGCATTTATTTTCAAAAATTTCCTTAAAGCATTTAATTAAGGTGGCAACACGGTCGTCTTGTACTGATAGGAGCAGATAAATCGTCGCTCCTCACCGTAACCACCCAATTAGGAATGACACCATGCTGAGCCTTCACACCAACGCTGCCTCCCTGTCGGCACAAAATTCGATCTCGAATACCCAATCCAAACTGTCGACCTCGATGACGCGCCTGAGCACCGGCTTCCGCATCAACTCGGCCATGGACGACGCTGCCGGCCTGCAAATCGCAACCCGCCTGAAAGCACAAACCAGCGGCATGACCGTTGCGATGAACAACACGCAAAACAGCACCTCGCTGCTGCAAACGGCTGAAGGCGCGTTCGCTGAAGTGACCAACATGCTGGTACGCATGAAAGACTTGGCTACCCAAGCTTCCGATGCCTCGTCGACCGGCGCCGACAAGACCGCCATGCAAGCTGAATACAATGCATTGGGTCAAGAGCTGTACAACGTCATGACCAACACCACGTTCGGCGGCACCAAGCTGCTGGGCGACGGCGCGGCTGCTGCCTCCGGCACGCTGTCGACGTCGATGACGTTCCAGATCGGCGCCAGCTCGACGGAAAAAATGAGCTTCGACGTGTCGGGCAACCTGACGGCGCTGAACGCAGCCCTGACCGGCCTGAGCAAAAACTTCTCGTCGGCAGCGTCGACGGGCGCAACGGAACTGACCGCTACCGCCAACGCCACCATCGGCCTGCTGGCTACCGCCATCGACAGCGTCAGCACCGTGCGTTCGGCACTGGGCGCGACGGCTAACCGTCTGGACCACGTCAACACCAACTTGTCGAACATCGCCACCAACACCAAAGCTGCTACCGGCCGCATCATGGACACCGACTTCGCTACCGAAAGCTCGAACATGACGTCGTCGCAAATGCTGCTGCAAGCTGGCACCGCGATGCTGAAACAAAGCAACAGCATGTCCTCGATGGTCATGTCCCTGCTGCAATAATATTGACTTGGCCGCTTGCGGCCAGTCTCTCGAAGCCAGACTCCGGTCTGGCTTTTTTTTCGCCTGCAATAGCAGGCAATTCCGGCATATTGAACTAAATTGCCATCATGTTTAACGATGTTGCCAGCATAGTCGCCTATACAAGGTAGAACACCGAACAATCGTCCACTGGAGCCGCCGCGTGCTGAGCATTCATACCAATACTGCCGCACTGTCAGCCCAGCGGGCCATGGGCTGGGCACAGCAAATGCTGTCGACGTCGATGACGCGCCTGAGCACGGGCTTTCGCATCAACTCGGCCATGGACGATGCTGCCGGCTTGCAGATCGCCACCAGGCTGAGCGCCCAGACCAGCGGCATGGCAGTGGCCATGCGCAACACGCAAAACAGTACTTCCCTGCTGCAAACGGCCGAAGGCGCGTTTGGCGAAGTTACCAGCATGCTGGTGCGCATGAAGGATCTGGCCACCCAGGCAGCGGACGCCTCGTCGAACCAGAAGGACCGCGACGCCATGCAAGGCGAATACGATGCGCTGGGTGCCGAGCTGTACAACGTCATGACGAACACCCGCTATGGCGGCACTTTGTTGCTGGGCAACGGCAGCGCCGGCAAGGGCACCTTGTCGCAAGCCATGACGTTCCAGATCGGCGCCACCGGCAGCGAGACCATGCAGTTCAACGTGGCGGGTGACATGGCGGGCCTGGATGCGGCACTGCAGGCGATCTCCGTCAATTTCGCGCCAGGCGCCACACCCGGCAGCGAATTTACCAGCAACAGCAGCGCCAACGGCATGATCGACCTGCTGGCGGCGGCCGTCGATAAAGTCGGCAGCGTGCGCTCGGCGCTGGGCGCCACCGCGAACCGGCTCGGCCATATCTACAATAACCTGTCCAACATGGTCACCAACACCAAGGCCGCCATCGGCCGCATCATGGATGTCGACTATGCGGCGGAAAGCGCGAACATGACCTCGGCGCAAATGCTGCTGCAAGCCAGTACGGCCATGCTCAAGCAAAGCCAGAGCATGAGCAAGCTGATCCTTTCTTTACTACAATAGTTACTGGCAGGGCGCGATGGCGCATCTGATTAATATGCACCAGCAGGAAGCAATGGCATGGCGATAGACCGCATTTCATCGGGCAACCCGGTGCCCCTGATTACCCAGCGCTTCGACGTCAGCCCCGCGACGCCGATGGTGCCGGGCGTGGTCCAGCCGCTGGTGCCCATCGGTCCCTACATGGCGCCCGCGCCCGACGCCGGCACCCTGCCCGCCCAGCTGCAGCGCCAGGACAGCCTGGCGTCCCTCATCAAGCCCAATGCCGATGGCACGGGCGGCGCCATGCCGCGCGACAGCAGCGCGATGCAAGTCAATCAACTGTTCTTCACGCGCCAGCTGGTCTGGCAGCCGCCCGACGCGGCGCAGCTGGCCGCCTCGTGGCGCGTGATGGTCAAGACGTATGGCGAGCAATATGCGGCCCTGCAGGAACAGGCGCGCGGCCAGCACGTGCCGGGCAATCTGTTCATGGCCGAGCAGCAACCGGCCCTGCTGCGCGAAGGCGCCCGTCCGCCCTTGAGCGTCGACAGCGAAGCGTGGCGCTTTGCCGTGTATGGCTGGGGTGGCCAGCGCCTGCTGCTGCGCGTGCTGGCCAGCGACGAGGAGGAAGATGCAGCGCCCAGGCGGCGCGGCAAAGTGGCGCTGCGCGTCGAACTGATCATCATCGGAATCGGCCGGGTCGTGATCCAGATGGAGCCGGCCGGCGACGGCGTGCTGCTGGAACTGGCTGCCGACGAGGAAGCCGCGCTGCGCCATTTGCGCCTGGTCCTGCCCGAGATCGCCGACGCCGTGCGGCGCGCCGGCCTGCGCGTGGTGCGCTGCCGCCTGAACCGCCAGTTGCATGCGCAGCGCGTGCATGGCAATTACCCGATGCAGGCGGGCGCCGCCTCGCTGTCGCTGGCCCTGTTCCGCGGCATGGCCGAAGTGGCGCTGCTGCTGACGCAGCCGGAAGCGGAAGTGGCGGCCAATCCCGATGTGCCCGCGCCCCCCCCGGCCGAAGCCGAAGAGGAAACCATCATCGCCTCGAAGGAAGTGGCGGCACCGCTCGGTTACGACTATGGCGATGAAGAAGAAGCGGCGCAAGGCAGCAGCGTGCTGCTGCTGGCCGACGGCCAGGAGCACGAGCTGCTGCCGCCCATCGACGAACAGGATTGATGCAGCATAAAAAAACGGCGCCCGAAGCGCCGTTTTTCTTTTCATTTCACCGTTTACCCTACCGTGCCGATAATGCTGACTTCGCGGTTTTCCGGGATTTCATTGTACGACAGCACGTGCAGGCCTGGCGCAAACAGGCGCGCATAGCGGGCCAGCAACGGACGGATCTGTGGCAGCACCAGCAGCAGCGGCGGCGTCGCCTGCTGCTTCATCTGCTCGCGCGCCACCGGCATGTTTACTTGCAGCTGCGACAGCAGATGCGGGTCGATCGGGTAATTGTCCAAGGTCACCTTGCCCGACTGGCGCGCCTGGTTCAAGGAACCAAGCAACATGTTTTCCAGCTCGCCACCCAGGTTAAACGCCTGCATTTCCATCTTCTGGCCAAACAGGCCGCTGACGATCTGGCGCCGCAGCGCACAGCGTACTTCGGCCGCCAGCAGGATCGGATCCTTGGTCGTTTCCGAGCTGTCGAGCAAGGTGGTGGCGATGGGCACGATATCCTTCAGCGACACGTTTTCCGCCAGCAAGACGCGGAACACGCGCAGCAGCTGCGTGTGCGTCAGCGCCTTGTCCAGCGCGCCGGCCAGCTTGGGCGACAGGGCCGTTAGGCGCTCCATCAAGTTCGAGACGTCTTCGTGGCGGAACAGTTCCGGCAAGTATTCGCGCACCATTTTCGACAAGTGCGTGGCAATCACGCTGGGCGCCTCGATGACCTGGTAACCGAGGCCCAGCGCATGCGCCTTTTCACTCGGTTCGATCCACGTGACGGGCATGCCGTAGGCAGGTTCGATGCCGGGAATGCCGTCCAGCTGGCCATACACGTTCGGCGACGGGATCGCCATCAGCCGGTCGGCCTGCACTTCCGCCTGCGCCACCACCGTGCCCGACAGCACGATGGCGTATTGCGACGGCTTCAGGGCCAAGTCGTCGCGCACGCCGATATTCGGCAGCAGCAAGCCCATCGCCTCGGACAGGCTCTGGCGCACGCCCTTGACGCGCTTGTTCAGCGGTTCGCCCTGGGTTTTATCCACCATGCCAACCAGCTTGTAGCCGAGCATCACCATCAGCGGCTGCACGGCAGGCAGTTGCTGCCACTCCAGTTCGGCCGGGCGCTCGTCGCGCAAGGCCGCCTCGATGGCCGCCATGCCGGCCGCGTCGGGCCCCTTCACGCGCTTGGTCAGGCGCCAGGCAACAAAAGCCAGCACGGCCGCAAAGGTCATGAACATGAACCACGGCATGCCCGGAATCAAGGCCAGCGCCACCATCATGCCCGCCGCGCTGTAGATCACCGTTGGCGAGGTCAGCACCTGGCCTGCCACTTGCTGTTCGAAGTCGCCCGAATCGCTGATGCGGGTGACCAGGATGGCGGCCGCGGCCGACAGCAGCAGCGCAGGAATCTGCGCTACCAGGCCATCACCGATGGTCAGCAACGCATATTGGCGGAAGGCATCGCCAAACGACAGGTCGTGCATCAGCGAGCCGATGGCCACCCCGCCAACCATATTGATAATCAAAATCAAAATACTGGCGACGGCATCGCCGCGCACGAACTTCGAGGCGCCGTCCATGGCGCCATAGAAATCGGCTTCGGCGGCCACGTCCTTGCGGCGGATCTGGGCTTTTTCCTGGTTGATCAGGCCGGCGTTCAGGTCGGCATCGATCGCCATCTGCTTGCCAGGCAAGGCATCGAGGGTAAAGCGCGCGGACACTTCGGAAATACGCTCGGCGCCCTTGGTGACGACGGCGAAGTTGATGATCATCAAGATCACGAAGACCACGATACCGACGACGAAGTTACCACCGATCACGACGTTACCAAACGCCTCGATCACTTTACCGGCCGCATCCGCACCCGTATGGCCGTGCAGCAGCACCACGCGCGTGGACGCCACGTTGAGGGTCAGCCGGAGCATGGTGGTGGCCAGGATCACCGTCGGGAAGACGGAGAAATCGAGCGGCCGCTTTGCCGACACGCTGACCAGGATGACGATCAGTGCCAGCACGATATTGAAAGTGAACAAGATATCGAGCAGCACCGGCGGCAGCGGCAGGATGATCATTGCCAGGATCACCAGCAGGAACAGCGGCGTGGCGAACTTGTGGCGGCGCATTTCAGCAACCACGCGGTTCAGGAAATTCATGGCGGTACGACCTCGCTCAAATGAGATGGCACGGCCATCTCGGTGGGTAATACGGGCTGGGCGGCACGCTGCCCGGACCGGAATGCTTTCAATTGCAGGATGTAGTTCAGCACCTGCGACACGGCCTGGTACAGCTGCACGGGAATCTGCTGCTGCACCTGGCTGGTGTTGTAGATGGCGCGCGCCAGCGGCGGCAACTCCAGCGTTTCGATATTGTGTTCCTTCGCCACTTGCCGGATATACAGCGCCATTTCGTCGACGCCCTTGGCAACGACAAACGGCGCCTCGGCACGGTCCTGGTCATACTTGAGCGCGACGGCGTAATGCTCGGGATTGACGATCACCACGTCGGCGTCGGGCACGGTCTTGCGCACGCTGCGCCGGCCGATCTGCTGCTGCAACTGGCGGATGCGCTGGCGCACTTCGGGGCGGCCTTCGCTACTTTTATGTTCTTCCTTGACATCCTGCTTGCTCATGCGCTGGTTGCGGGCAAAGAAAAACGCCTGCGCCGGCACGTCGATGATGGCAAACAGGACGAAGACGGATATGAGCGCCATCAAGCCGTCGAGCATCAGCGCCGAGCCATCGAGCATGGCCTGCTGCAGGGGCCGGTGTTGCAAGTCCACGTACTGCGTCAGGCTGGAGCGGCTCACATGCACCAGCACCATGCCCAGCACGGCAGCCTTGGCAATGGACAAGCCGAATTCAAAAGCATGCTTGGGCGCGAACAGACGGCCCAGGTTCTTGGCCGGGCTCAGGCGCTCCATCTTCGGCATCCAGTTCTTCGAGCTGATTACCCAGCCGCCAGGGATCAAGGAGCCGAGCACGACGAACAGGGGCACGCAGAACAGCGGCACGATCATCTTGATCAGCAAACCCACCGACGTCGTAAACGCCATCGACATGGCATTCTCCAGCGCGCCCTTGCTGTCGAGCGGCATGAAAGCCATGGCGAACAGCTCGCGAAAGCTTTGCAGGTAGCCCGGCAGCAGGTAGATGAAGACCTTCATGCTGATCAGGATGCCCAAGGCCGTCGACAGGTCGCGCGAACGCACCACCTGCCCTTCCTGGCGCGATTTCTTCAGCTTCTGCGCTGAGGCCTTTTCTGTCTTGTCGCCAGTGCTGCTATCCGCCATGGGCCACCCGCATTTGTTCCTGGATCATGTCGAGCACGCGGTTCGTCATGGCGATATAGTGCTCCGGGATAAAGCGCACGATCTGCATCAGCATCAGCAGGCCGAACATGGTGATCATGGAAAAACCCAGCGAAAACAGGTTCAGCGACGGCGCCACCCGGTTCAGGAAGCCAAAACCCAGTTGCACCACCATGGTGGAAAAGATGATGGGCAAGGCCAGCAGCATGGCGGCGGCGAAAATCCACGCCACGTTATAGGCCACCGTCTGCAGCAGCAGCGGCCCGTAGCCCTGCCCCACGGGCCAGGCCGTGAAACTGGCGCCGATCACGCCCGTCAGCACCAGGTGACCGTCGATGGCGAAAAACACGATCATGCACATGATGGTGAGCAAGCCCGTGATCACGTCCGACGAAGTGCCATTGAGCGGGTCGTTCATGACAGCCATGGAAAAGCCCACCTGGCTCGACACCAGGTAACCGAGCACCGACATGACGGACATGGCGAAGTGGAAGGCCAGGCCCAGAACGAAGCCGATGATGGCCTGCTCCAGGGTGGCGACGAGGGCGTGCAGGGAAAACGGATCGATTTTCAACAAGTCCTGCGAGATACCCGAAGCCTGCATCACGGGCAGCATCAGGATCGCCAGCACCAGCGACAGCAGCACCCGCACGGGGACGGGCACCATGGCGTCGCCGATCACGGGCGAGGCGCTGAGCATGGCCAGGATGCGGCAGAACGGCCACCAAACGGCCAGCAGAAACGGCAGCACCTGATTGAAAATCTGATCCATGGCGCGCGGCGCTATCCGACCAGGGTGGCGGCGCGCTGAAAAATGGACACGCAATAATCCATCAGATAACCGGCCATCCAGCGTCCGGCCAGGATCAGGGCCAGCAGGGTGACCAGCAGGCGCGGCAGGAAACTCATGGTCTGTTCATTGATCGAGGTGGCCGCCTGTACCAGCGCGACCAGCAAGCCCATGAGCAAACCTGGCACGACCAGGATCACCACCAGCAGCATGACGACATGCAAGGCTTCGATGATCAGGTCGACGGCGACTTCAGGGGTAAACATCGGTCAATAGCCCTGTATGCTGGTAACTAAGGTGTTGACGGTCAGGGTCCAGCCATCGACCAGCACGAACAGCAGCAGCTTGAACGGCAGCGAAATGACGAGCGGCGAGAGCATCATCATGCCCATGGCCATCAGCACGGACGCCACCACCAGATCGATGATGAGGAAGGGAATGAACAGCATGCAGCCGATCTGGAACGCCGTCTTGAGTTCGGACAAGACAAACGCCGCCAGCTTGACCGTGAAACTATGGTCTTGCGGGCGCATGGTCGACGGTTCGCCTGCCAGGTGCGCGATCTGCGCCAGCGCGGCCTTGCTCGTCTGCGCCAGCATGAAGCGCGAAATCGGCACTTCGGCAATCTTCAGGGCTTCCTGCATGCCGATCTGGTCACGGTCGTAAGGCACGAACGCCTCTTTCCACACCTGGTCGCCGATGGGGCGCATGACCAGCAAGGTGAGAATCAGGGCGATGCCGGTGACGATGCGGTTGGGCAAGCCCTGCTGCAGGCCCAGGGCCTGGCGCAGGAGGGACAGCACGATGACGAAGCGGGTAAAGCTGGTCATCATCATGACCATCACGGGCAGCAGCCCGAGCAGGGTCATGACGACCAGGATCTGCATCTTGACCGACAGGTCGGTCTTCGCGCCCGGCACCACGCCGGACAACAGGTCCTGCGCGCCAGCGGCGTTGCAGCACAGTATCAGAACGGGAACGGCCAGCGCAGCAGCCAGCGCGCCGCGGCGCCGGCTCAAACCGGGTACCGCCAGCTTCATGCTGTCATCAGGTCGAGATTGAGGCCGTCGAGGTCGATGACTTTCAGGCCATAGTTCTCGCCGGCCACCACCACTTCGGCACGGCCGATCGGCGTGCCGTTGACCTTGATCACCAGCGGTTCGCCGGCCAGCATGTCGAGTTCGATCACGCTTTCAGGGCCGATGGCCATCAATTCTTCCAGCGAAATGCGGGCCGAGCCCACTTCCAGGGTCAGGGTGACGGGAATCTTGCGCATCATCTGCGGAATGTCGCGCCGCGCGCGGCCGCTGGCCACCTCGGACACGTCGCCCTGGTCGATGATCATGTCATCGCCCAGGTCTTCCAGCAGGGTTTCGCTCTGGTTGGTATCGGTCATATTCATATTATTCGACATCTTCAAAGGAGGTTAAACAGAGCTTGCCCTTGTGTTCGGAAACAGCAGCTGTAAATAGACGGGAGTCGTCGAGCATGACGTCGGTACGGCTGAGGCTGACGGGAATCACGTCGCCCACGCGCAGGTCGAACAAGGCGCCCAGTTGCACCTGTTTGCTGACGAGGCGGCCTTCCAGGGTCACTTGCAGGCGCGAAGCGAGCGGACGCACGCTGCCACGCAAGGCTTTCTTCGCTTGCGCGCGCTCGGGCAGCAGGCCGCGCAGCACGTCGGCCATCAGGCGCTTGTCCAGCGAGAACCAGAACTGACCGCTCTGCCCCGCTTCGACGTCGCTGAGCGCTACGGTGACGATCCAGCTGCCGCGTGCCGGATGCACGCCCGACTGCACGGCGACCTCGGCACTGGTGTCTATGTCGCTGCTTTTGCCCAAGGTTTGCAGGTTCTTGTGGACGCGGGCGAACAAACTGTTCACCAACTGTTGTCCAAGCACCACAGCGAGGCGCTCTTCCGTGGCAGTCACGCGCACCTGCGCAGGATCGGGCAGCGCCCCCTTGGCGCCAGCACTACCGTAGCGATAGTTCAGCACGCTCAAGAGTATCTGCCGTTCGAGGGCAAAGCCCGTCTGGCTGGCTGGCGTGGAAAAACTCAGCCAGCGGTTCACGCTGTCCTCGTTTTCCACGCGCGACAAGGTCACGGCATCGATCTGGAAATTGCCCCAGTAGCGACGGCTCATCGGCTGGCGCAGGGCCACGGCCAGGTCGTCGCGTAGCTGGGCGCCGAATACATGCAGCAAATGGACAGGACGTCCAAGCAGACAGGAATCGAGGACTTGATGGCGCGCAGTTTGATCTGTCTTGGTAATGATTGTCATGTAGTGGTCATGTCGGTATTGCGGTGGCAGAACAAATTATACGGATCGCCCGAAATTAAATACAGCATCATCTCGACCTGGTGTACCGGTCCGCAAGCAAACGATTGCGCATCGTATCGCATGCTAGATGACTACGGTGCTGAACAATACATGAAAAAGTCAAATATTGCCATGTATCAATATTCCTTGAGGCAATCCTCTCTTTACTTTATAGTTGCCTGCAGGTAAGCTTACGGCGACAAAATAATGATTTGCAGTGCGCCATTCCGCTTACCTGATTCCGGTTTTATGGCAGTTTCCAGTTCCTCTTATTGCCATCAGTAGAAACTATTATCAGATAAATATTAGTTGTCATGGCCATGTAAATCATGTCGGCATGGGTTTGCTGGGTTTGTTTAAGTCTGCTTGAGCGGATGGTGTGGCAACTGATAAAACTGATGGGTCCTGTACATCGGGCCGGGCAAGATGGCATTGGATGTAATGCCTGCCGGAATGGCAACACCAGTAATTCTGATTGATACGTCACCGCATATTGAAAGTAGAGGGCAAGATGAGCAACGAACTCGCAGGTCTGATCAAGGCCGATCTGGCAGCACTGAGTAATGACGCGCGCGCCCTGGGCGCCAGCATCGCGCCCGCCGCCCAGTTCGGCGCGCCGGAACAATCCGGCTTTTCCTTTGCGCAAAGCATGAAAGACGCCGTCGGCAAGGTCAACGGCGATGACCGCCTGGCGGCGCAGAAAATGAGCGACGTCGACAGCGGCAAGAGCGACGACATGGTCGGCGCCATGCTGGCCAGCCAAGAAGCGAGCCTGTCCTTCTCCATGTTGATGCAAGTACGCAACAAGGTCATGGGCGCCGTCGACGAACTCATCAAACTCCCTCTGTAATCTTCACGTCCTGATCCACGCCCAGCCTCCCAGCGAAAGTTACCCCAAGTGATTACCCCCATGAAGTCCGCATTTGCGCGCTGGCGCCTTGGCGCCCAGCCCGCCATTCCGCCCGCCCTGCTGAAAAACCTGGTTCCCATCGTCGTGCTGGCCATCGGCATCACCGCCATGGTGACCATGTATGCCTGGCGCGACCAGGCCAACTACAAGCCGGTGTTTGGCGCGCGCGAAAAAGTGGCCGTGACGGACATGATGGCAACCCTGGACGCCGAGCACATTCCCTACCGCCTGCATCCGGACAGCGGCCAGGTGCTGGTGCCCGACGCCATGCTGGGCAAGGTGCGCATGCTGCTCGCCTCGAAAGGCGTGACGGCGCAACTGCCGGCCGGCCTGGAGCTGATGGACAAGAATGACCCGCTGGGCGTATCCCAATTCGTGCAGGACGTGCGCTTCCGCCGCGGCCTGGAAGGCGAATTGGCGCAAAGCATCATGACGATGGACGCGATCGCTTCGGCGCGCGTCCATCTGTCGATTGCCAAGTCGACGTCGTTCGTCGCCAGCGACGGCGACAAATCGTCCGCCTCGATCGTCGTGGCACTGAAACCGGGCCGCACCCTGGCGCCGGAACAGATTGCCGCCGTCATCAACATGGTGGCCGGCAGCGTCGCCAGCCTGGCGCCCACGCGCGTGAGCCTGGTCGACCAGGGCGGCAACCTGCTGTCCTCGCACGTCGACCTGACGGACGGTTTCGACGCCTCGGCCGCCAGCAATGAAGGCGCGAAACGCTTCCAGGATGA
This sequence comes from Janthinobacterium salmonicoloratum, assembly GCF_051380845.1. Lineage (NCBI taxonomy): Bacteria > Pseudomonadati > Pseudomonadota > Betaproteobacteria > Burkholderiales > Oxalobacteraceae > Janthinobacterium > Janthinobacterium salmonicoloratum. The sequence goes on from NZ_JBNYXV010000005.1 coordinate 24,196, forward strand.
AATCCGCCGCAACGTCACGGGCTTGCTGGGTCCCGTCATCGGCGAAGACAACTTCAAGCTCAGCGTGACGGCCGCCGTGAACAACGACCGCGTGGACGAAACGCTGGAAAAATACGGCGAAGCCCCAAAAGTGACGAGCGAAGCGATGCGCGAAGAGCAGGAACGCAACCGCACCGTGGCCGGCATCCCGGGCAGCCTGTCGAACCGTCCGCCTGCGGCCGCCGTGCCGGCACCAGCCGATGCCGCAGGCGCCGCGCCTGCCGATGGCGCACCGAAGCCGTCCGACGACGGCACGGCCCGCAAGAACGCCACCACGCGCCAGTACGCGTACGACCGAAGCATCACGCAGATCAAGCGCAGCCGTGGCCGCCTTGAAAAACTCAGCGTCGCCGTGGTCCTCAACAGCGCCGCCGCACCGAATCCGAAAACCGGCTGGACCCCTGCCGAACTGGGCAATATTGAAAAAATGCTCAACAGCGGCCTGGGCATCAACGCCCAGCGCGGCGACAGCCTGAGCCTGACGGCGCTGGCCTTCCCGGCCAAGCCGCCCGTGGCGCAGTGGTGGGAAGAGCGCGACACCGTCGTCGATTTCAGCAGCTGGCTGCTGTACGCCCTGGGCGCCGTGCTCGGCTACTTCCTGATCCTGCGTCCGCTGCTGCGCCTGCTGACCACGCGCCTGGCGCCGCCGGCACTGAAACAGCTCGATCCGGCCCTGGCACTGGGCGGCAGCAGCGCCGCCGGCGCGAATGGCGCAGCCGTTGCCGGCGCTCCAGCCCTGGGCGTGAACGGCAGCCCGCTGGCGCTCGAGGGCGAGGCCGCCGCTGGCAACATGCCGGTGGTGCCGCTGCTGGAAAACTATGACTTGCCGCCACCAGGCTCGGCGGTCGACGTGATGGTCGACCACCTGAAAGTGCTGGCTGAAAAAGAACCCGAGCGTGTCGCCGAAGTCGTCAAACAATGGATGCAGAAAAATGGCCGAACTCAACAACAATAATCCCTCCGACGGCGCCGAATACGAAAGCGCCAGCCTGAATCCCGTGGAACAGGCGGCTATCGTGCTACTGAGCATCGGCGAAGAACAGGCCGCCAATGTGCTGCGCTGCCTGTCGCGCGAAGAATTGCTGGAAGTCACGCAAGTGATGTCGCGCATGAGCGGCATCAAGGTCGAATCCGTAAAAACGGCCATGCAGACCTTCTTCGACGACTACCGCCAGCAAAGCGGCGTGCATGGCGCCTCGCGCAGCTACCTGAAGCGCTCGCTGGACATGGCGCTGGGCAGCGATATCGCGAATAGCGTGCTGAACAATATTTACGGCGATGCGATCCGCCCCAAAATGGCGCGCCTGCAATGGGCTTCGCCAAAATGGCTGGCCGAATACATCGTCAACGAACACGTGCAGATGCAAGCCGTGTTCCTGGCCTTTTTGCCGCCCGCGCTGGCCGGCCAGATCCTCGACGCCCTGCCCGTCGAAGGGCGCGACCTGGTCTTGCTGAACCTGGCGCGCCTGGACGAGATCGACCGCGACCTGCTGGTCGAGCTCGACGAACTGGTGGGCCGCTGCCTGGGCACGCTCGACACGCAAAGCACCAGCGTGGAAGGCATCCGCCAGGCCGCCGAGATTCTCAACCGCATGCCGGGCAACCGCGCCGCACTGGTCGAACTGCTGCGCGCACACGACCCGGACGTGGTCTCGGAAATCGAACTGAGCATGTACGACTTCCTGATCCTGGCCACGCAGAGCGATGTCACGCTTACGCGCATCCTGGAAGACGTGCCGATGGAACAGTGGGCCATCGCCCTCAAGGGCGCGGAACCGGCTATCCGCGACGCCGTGCTGAAAACCATGCCGCGCCGCCAGGCGCAGAGCTTCGAAGACATGATGCGCCGCTCCGGCCCCGTGCCGCTGTCGCGCATCGAACAGACGCGCCAGGAAATCATGGCCACCGTCAAGGGCCTCGCCGATGCAGGCGAGATCGAAGTGCAATTGTTTGCCGAAGCGGTGATCGAATGAAACACTTCCGCTCGTATCGTTTCCCGCCCCTGTCGCAATTCATCGCTGCCGGCCAGCGTGCCTCCAACGAGGACACGGATGGCCAGTGGCAGGCGTCCGTCTCGGAAGGCTTCGAGCAAGGCCAGCGCGACGGCTACGAAGTGGGCCTGGTGCAAGGTCAGCAGGACGGCTACGACACCGGGCGCAACGATGGCATGGCGCAGGGCCGCGAAGAAGGCCGCAATGAAACTCTGGTGGCGCTGGACCGCCTGGCGCGCCCCGTTGACGCCATCTTGCGCGACCTGAAAAAAGTGCGCGCCGATTACCGCGAAGCGCAGCGCAAGGAAGTGGTCGACCTGGTGGCCAAGGTGGCGCGCCAGGTGATCCGCGCCGAACTGGCGCTGCAACCGGTGCAATTGCTGGCCCTGGTCGACGAGACCCTGGCCTCGATGCCGCCCACGCGCGAGGAAATCGACGTCTTCCTCAATCCGGAAGAATTGAAACGCATCAGCGAACTCGATCCGAAGCGCGCCAAGCGCTGGAACCTGATCGCCGACGCGCGCCTCGACGCGGGCGAATGCCGTATCAAGGCGGGCGACAATGAAGTCGACGCGGGCTGCCATCAGCGCCTGTCGGCCTGCATGGAACAGGTCAGCAGCCATCTGGCGCTGGCCGCCGAACACGCGGATCAGGGCGCGCCTGCATGATCGCCGACACGCTGCGCAGCTTCGAGATCGGCGATATTCCGGTCGCGACACCGACCGGCCGCCTGGTCGGCGCCTCCGGCCTGCTGCTGGAAAGCGCCGGTTGCCGCCTGCACACGGGGCAGCGTTGTCAAATTGAAACTGTGAGCGGCGACTGGCTCGATGCGCAAGTCGTCGGCTTCCGCGAAAAACTGTCCTACCTGATGCCGTTCAAGAAGGCCACGGGACTGACTACGGGCGCCAGAGTTCTCCCCTTGCCCGACAAGGCCAGCCTGCAGATCGGCCCCTCGTGGCTGGGTCGCATGGTGAATGGCCTCGGTGAGCCGATCGATGACCTGGGCCGCCTCGGTGGCGAACACATCCTGGAAGTCACGCCGCCAAAAATCAATCCCCTGAAGAAACAACCGGTGGTCGAACCGCTGGACGTGGGCGTGCGGGCGATTAACAGCATGCTGACCCTGGGCAAGGGCCAGCGCGTGGGCCTCATGGCCGGCTCCGGCGTGGGCAAGAGCGTGCTGCTGGGCCTGATCACGCGCCAGACGGTGGCCGATGTCGTCGTCGTCGGCTTGATCGGCGAACGGGGCCGCGAAGTGCGCGAATTCGTGGAAAAGTCGCTGGGCGCCGAAGGCTTGAAAAAGGCCGTGCTGGTGATCGCGCCCGCCGATGAATCGCCCTTGATGCGCATCATGGCCACCGAACTGTGCCACTCGATCGCCGCCCATTACCGCGACCAGGGCAAGCACGTGCTGCTGCTGGTCGATTCGCTGACGCGCTATGCCATGGCCTTGCGCGAAGTGGCGCTGGCCCTGGGCGAGCCGCCGGCCACGCGCGGCTACCCGCCCTCCGTCTTTTCGAACCTGCCGCAACTGGTGGAAAGCGCCGGCAATGGCGCGCACCCGGAAGGCAGCATGAGCGCCATCTACACGGTGCTGGCCGAAGGCGACGACCAGCAGGACCCCGTGGTCGACACGGCGCGCGCGATTCTCGACGGCCATATCGTGCTCACGCGCGAACTGGCCGAACGGGGCCACTACCCCGCCATCGATATCGCCGCCTCGATCAGCCGCTGCATGGCGCAGGTGATCACGCCGACCCACATGCAGGCGGCGCGCGCACTGAAAGCGTCGATGGCGCGCCATGCGCGCGTGCGCGACCTGATCCCGTTGGGCGCCTACGTGCCCGGCGCCGACCCGATCACCGACCGCGCCGTCCAACTGCACGCGCCCATCGAAGCCTTCCTGTGCCAGGGCACCAAGGAAGAGGCTCCGATGGGACCGTGCATCGAACAACTTGAACAGATCATGGCCTAGGAGCATACGTGAGCGACGCGCATACCATCCGCAACCTGACCACCCTGGTCGGCCTGCGCAGTACCGAAGTGGAACGCCTGCAGAGTGACATGGCGGCGCAGACGGCCGTGCGCGAACGCTACCAGAAGAACCTGGAGCGCCTGACGGGCCTGTACACGGATAGCGGCCCCAGCGGCGCCCTGCCCCTGGCCCTGTCCGTCAACTGCGGCAACTTCAAGCAAGCCGTGATGCAGATGGCCGACCAGCACCGTACCGACCTGCATCTGCATGAAGCCAACATGGCCGTTTCGCAGCGCGCCCTGAATACAGCCTGGGCCAAGCGCGAGGTACTGGACCAGGTGCTGACGCAAAAGCAAAAGCATGTTGCAAATGAGCAACAACGCGTCGATGCCAAGCGGCAAGACGAGCTGGCGACGCAATTCTGGTTCCGCGGGCAGGTAAAATGAGGTTTGTGTAAGTTTCTTTCAGGAAAACTTCACAAAACGGGAATGGGGGTCGCCTTGTACCGGTATATCCCTTTATTCAGGAGTCTGGCATGGCAAACGCAATTACCGCACCACGATACGATCCACTCGTCACAGCAGAACAACTGGCTACCAAATCGGTGGCGGCGCAAAAAGCAGCCCTGGCGGCGCAGACCACGCTTGCCAACAACACCACTAGCGCGCTGAGCAACCTGAAATCGGCCATCTCGACATTCCAGCTGGCGATGACGACCATGACGTCCAGCAAATCCGTGCTGAACCAGTCTGCGACCTTCAGCAATACTGCGTATGGCACGGCCACGGCCGGCATCAAGGCGACCCCTGGCAGCTATGCCTTTTTTGTCGAGCAACTGGCCACTGCCAGCCAGACCTCGTATGGCGGCGTGAGCACGGTGGATGTCGCCGACGGCACGGGTTCCCTGAAAGTGAAGATCGGTGACGGCGTGGGCGACAATACGCTCGATATCGACCTGGCCGCTGCCGACAAGGATGGCGACGGCAAGCTGACGCCGCAGGAAATGGCTGCAGCCATCAATGGCAACAGCAAGAATAATGCACGCGTCACCGCTTCCGTCATCAATATCGGTAACCAGGCACAACTGGTGCTGACGTCGAATCTGACGGGTCTGGAGAACGCCGCCACGCTCGACGCGAGCGGTGTGGCCAATGCCACGCTGAAAACCGCGCTGACGGATACGAACAACATCAAGAACATCGTCCCGCCCAAGGACGCCATCGTCTGGCTGGGCGCCCAGGGCTCCGGCACCAAAATTACCCAGGCCTCGAATACCTTCACCAACGTGCCCGACGTGAAAATGACGTTCACCAAGGCCATGACGGCTGGCGAGAACCCGATTACCGTAACCGTCGGCACCGACAGTGCCGGTACCATTGCCAATGTGCAAGCCTTCGTCGATGCCTACAACAAGCTGAAAAGCGTGATGGACGGCCTGGCTAGTCCCGGCAATCCGGAGAAGAATATCGCTGCCGGCATCTTTGCCCATGACTCCGGCCTGAACGCCCTGCGCAGCAGCATGGGCGATGCCTTGCGCCTGAACGTCGATGGCGTATCGCTGGTGGCGTATGGCATTACCGCCCAGCGCGACGGCACGATCAGCCTGAATACCGCCAAACTGACGGCCAAGCTGGCGGACAATCCTGGTGGCCTGGACAAACTGTTCGGCAATAACAGCCTGTCGGCCCCTGCCGGCGTGCTCGGTGGCCTGGACAAGGTGCTGGGCCAGTGGAGTAATGTCACCAAAGGCCAGATCACCCAACGCATGGCAGCGACGGACAAGTTGCAGAAAAGCCTGGCCAAGAGCAGCGAGCGCCTGACCAACCAGTACAACACTGCTTACAGCCGTTTCCTGGATCAGTATTCCCGCCTGCAGGTATTGCAAGAGCAAATGACGCGCAATTCCGACATGTTCGATGCCATGTTTAGTAACGATAAATCCTAAGGCGGATGTGCCTGCCGCGCCGCCACAGTTAACATAGCGAGAAGATAATAATGTTGAACAATGAAGCTTACGGCAGTTACCACGCCGTCAACCTGGACTCCCAGACCGCCCGCGCCACACCGGTCGAGCTGGTACTGGTGCTGACGGACGGCCTGCTGGAAGAACTGGCGCGCGCGCGCGGGCATATCGTGGGCAAGCGCTACGAGCAAAAGGCCATCAGCCTGGATAAATGCACGCAGATCATCAACGGTCTGTCGAGCTCGCTCGATTTCGACAATGGCGGCGAAGTGGTGGTCAACCTGGCGCGCCTGTATGACTATTGCGTGGCGCGCCTGTACACGGCCGGCATCAAGCTCGACCCTACCCTGATCGACGAAGTGACGACCTTGATGACAACCATCAAGCGCGGCTGGGTGGGCGTCCAGGCCAACAATGCCTAGGCGCGCTGCGCTGCAGCAGCTGAGCCGGCAATTGAGCACGGCGATCGCGCAGCCGGACTGGGAGGCGATGGAAAAACTCTCGGCCAGCCTGGCGAAAAACATTCCGTTGCTGGCCGAACGGGGCGCATGGAATGCGCTGGAACACGCAGAATTGTTGCAATTGCGCAAAATTCACGCGCAAGCGGTTAAAATTTGCTCTGAGGAAAAAGAACGCCTGGGTCTACACCTAGGTGCATTACAGGCAAATAAGGAAGGTTGGGTCGCCTACGCCGCGCTCGGCGAATACGACTCTGAAGGGTATCAAGCATGATCATGAACTTCAACACGGCGCCGGCCGCTCCGGCACCGGCTGCCCCCGCAGCATCTGCACCGACGCCAGCGTCGGCTCAGACGGCCACTTTGCCCGGCACGCCAGGCTATGGCAGCTATGCTGCCGCGCCCTCCGCCCTGCCCCTGTTTGCGCAGGTGCTCGATGTGACTGCCGGGGAAACGGCCGACGCCGGCACGCCTGCGGCCGTGCCCGCCAAGGACGGCGACAGCGACAGCCAGACCGACAGCAGCCTGCCTGCCATGGCCAACCCCGTCATCGGCTTGCCCGTGACGATGCTGCCGCCAACGGACGCGGCCGCAGCCGAGGCGCGCGCCGCAGCCCAGGCGCAAACACAGACACCGGTGCAGGCGAATGTGGCGCAAGCCAACCCGGCACTCAACATCAGCCTGCATCCAGCGGCCGTCACCCTCACCGCGTCCGCGCTGGCAATGGCGCCAGCGCCAGGGCGCGATACGCGCGAACCGCTGGCCGCCGCCAACCCGGCGACGTCTGCCAAAGGCAGCGCGCCGGCACAGCCGTTCGAAGCGCTGCTGCAGCAAAACGCTCCGGTGACAGCCGTCGCCGCCCCTGCCGCGCGCGAAGGCGAACGTGGCGCCGCGACGCCGGCGCCAGCCACGCCCAACCTGGGTTTGACGGGCGCGGTCAGCAATACCGCTGCGGCGGCCCCGGCCGGCGACACCATCAAGCTCAACGGCCCTGCCCAGCAATGGCAGGAACCGCTGCGCGAAGCGCTGGGCGAACGCCTGCAGACGCAGATCGGCCGCAACAGCGAACACGCGACGATCCGCCTCGACCCGCCCATGCTGGGCCGCATTGAAATTTCCATCCGCCACACGGCCGGTGCGCTGCAAGTGAATGTCACGGCATCGAACTCGGAAGTGCTGCGCCAGTTGCAAGGCATCGGCGAAAACATGCGCAGCGACCTGGCGCAGCGCCAGTACACCGAGGTGGCCGTGAATATCAGCGCCACCCCGCGCAGCCCTGCCGCCCAGGCGTTTGCCGAAGGCGATGCGCGCGGCCAGCGACAACCGGGCCGCCAGAACGACGACGCGGAACCGGGCCGCGCCCTGTCCGACGGCAGCACTGCCGCTACCACTTACGCCATGCATGAGCGAGAGACTGCCTGATGAATATGAAAATGAAACTGATAGGCGGCTTTGTCGCCGTGGCCGTACTGGCCGCCGGCGCGGCTGGCGGCGCCATGTGGTACCTGGCCAAGCCGGTTGCCGGCCATGCCGAGGTGGCCGAAGCAAAAACGCCGCCTCCCGCCACAGGCAAGAAGGCACGCAAGTTCCTCACGCTGGACAAGGTCATCGTGATGCTGCGCCGCGGCCCCGGCGAAGGTGAAACGCATTACCTGTCGGCCGACCTGGTGATCGCCACCACCGAGGAAAAGGAAAAGCTGACCAAGGACCACTTGCCGCTGATGCGCTCGATCGCCGTCAGCACCCTGTCGAGCTTTCCGATGGACAAGGCGCAGACGATGACGGTGGAGCAATTTGCCGAACAGATCAACAAGGCCTTCAATGTCAGCTATGAACGCGAACAGATGGAAAAACCTTTCACCGAAGTCATGGTCGGCAAGCTGATCATTGAATAAGCCAACACGCCAGCCGACCTAGTGGGAGATCCCTTGGCCTATGTAGAGCAATACCAGGAAGCGTATGGCGCCGGCGAATATGCCGCCGCCAGCGCTTGCGCGGCCGTGCTCAGCGTTGCTGAGGAGCAACAACATCTGGTGGCGTACTCCCCTCTGGTGAAACGCATCGTGCGCCAGCTCAATTCGCAGGTGTCGGGCGCCATCGACCGCGACGACATGGAGCAGATTGGCCTGATGGGCTTGCTCGAAGCCTTGCGCCGCTACGGCGTGCCGGACCAGTCGTTCGGCAGCTATGCCAGCCTGCGCATCCGTGGCGCCATCCTCGATGAATTGCGGCGCCAGGACTGGCGTCCGCGCGCCGTGCGCCAGGAAAGCCACCGCCTGCGCGACAGCGTGCGCGCCCTGACCCGGCGCCTGGGGCGCGAACCGCTGGAGGCGGAAATCATGGCGGCCCTGAAACTGACGCCGGAAGCTTTTCAGGAATACCAGCTGGCGGAAAACGCCGAGCTGATCGCCAGTTTTGACGAAGTGCTGCAGGAAAGCCTGGGGCAAGCCGACAGCGCACCGAGCCCGGAAGAGCAATTGATGGTGCGGCGCAGCCTGGAACAGGCGCTGCGCACGCTGGACGAACGCGAACAGCGCGTGGTGCAGATGTATTACGAATTCGAACTGAGCTACAAAGAAATTGCCGCCGTGCTGGACCTGAGCGACGCCCGCGTCTGCCAATTGAACAAGACGGCGCTGGGCAAGATGAAAACCATGCTGCAAGACGCATAGGTTTCAGCAATAGTTTCAGCAATACCCATCAAATTGACGCAGCACAATGACGCAGAAAGGCAGTTGACATGGTAATTATCGGTATCTTAATCGTGATGGGATGTGTATTCGGAGGCTTCGCCCTGATGGGCGGCACCGTCCACGCGATCTGGCAACCGGTCGAGTTGATCATCATCATCGGCGCCGCCGTCGGCGCCCTGGTGCTGGGCAACCCCAAGCATGTACTCGGTGAAATGCTGCACCAGATGCGCAAGATCGTCACGCACAAGAAGCAAGGCTCGGAATTCCAGCGCCAGTTGCTGCTGCTGATGTATGAACTGCTGCAAACGGCCGCCGGCGGTCTGAAGGCGCTCGACGCCCACGTCGAAGCGCCGCGCGAAAGCGCCCTGTTCCAGCGCTATCCGCTGGTGCTGGAAGAGCCGAAGCTGCTGGCCTTCATCGTCGACAACTTCCGTTTGATGGCAATGGGCAAGATCAACGCGCATGAGCTCGAAGGCGTGCTGGAGCAGGAACTGGAAGCCATCCATGACGAATTGCTGCAACCGTCGAAATCCCTGCACAAGATCGCCGAAGCCATGCCCGGTTTCGGTATCCTGGCCGCCGTTCTGGGCATCGTGATGGCCATGAATTCCGTGGCCGACGGCGCCGATGCGGCAGAAATTTCGGAAAAAGTGGGCGCCGCCATGGTCGGTACCTTCATCGGCATCTTTTTTTGCTACGGCGTGCTCGATCCGATGTGCAATATGATGAAACAGCTGGTGGGCGAGGAAGGCTCGACCATGGAATGCGTGAAGGTCGTGCTGGTCACGCACGTGGCGGGCAAACCGCCCCTGCTGGCCATCGATGCGGGCCGCCGCCTGGTGCAGCTGAACATCAAGCCTAGCTTCGCCCAGCTGGAAAGCTGGATCAATGCGCTGGAAGATGGCGGCGCCGAACAAGAGCAAGGCCAAGGCCGGGGAGGCCGCCGTGCTAAAGCCGCATGAGAAACATGAACAGGCCATCATCAAGCGTGCCGGTCGCAAGCACGACGACGATGGCCATGGCGGCGCCTGGAAAGTAGCGTTCGCCGACTTTTGCCTGGCCCTGCTGTCGCTCTTCCTCGTGCTGTGGCTGATGGCTGCGCGCGAGCAGCAGGCGATGAAGGAAATCATGATGGACGCGTCGGCAGGCAGCCGCCAGGGCGAAGGCCAGGGCGTCATGCCGGAACAGAAAGGCGGTCCGCGCGGCAGCCTGATCGAGCGTTTCCCCATGCCCCGCAAGGGCACGGGCGACACGCGCACGGAAGGCAAGCAGATGCAGGACGGCAAGGCCGGCGCCGCACCGCAAAACCAGACCAAGGTCAGCTACCAGTCGCCGGAAGACTTGATGGCCCTGTCGCGCGCGCTCGACAAGCTCAGCGACGAAGCGGGACTGAAGAGCAATTTGCAGTCCGTGATCACGCCGTACGGCTTGCGCGTGATGCTGCACGATACGGACAAGCAAGGCATGTTCGTGCGCGGCAGCGCCGTGCCGACCGACCGTTTCCGCAAGCTGCTGCGCCAGATGGGGCCCGTGTTTGCGCAAATGGAGAACCAGATGCTGATCGTCGGCCACACGGACTCGATGCAGTACGCCAATACCGGCTATGAAGGCTTTTCGAACTGGACCCTGTCGGCCAACCGCGCCATGTCGGCGCGCGCGCAATTGCTGATCGGCAGCATGAGTCCGGACAGCGTGCTGCAAGTGGTGGGCATGGCCGACCGCGCGCCGCTGGACATAAAAAATGCCAGCGCCGGCATCAACCGCCGCATCGAACTGTTAATATTGACGCGTGGCCAGGCCGACAGCATCGCTGCCATGTTCGGTATGGCCGGACAAAAGGCGCAGGGCGAAGAACTGCAGGTGGGTGAACCGGACTCGGGCACTTTGCAACGCCTGCGCGAGAAACTGGGCCTGCCCGCAAAGAAGGAACGCGATGAGCATGCAAATTAAGGGCAAGGGACAACGTATGAAAATCTCCTCCGGCAATACCGGTGCTGCCGTACGCAGCAGCGCCGTCGCGCCGGCCGAGGCGATCGCCGAGAACGCGGGCGCCGCAGGCGCCATGGGTGGCTCGTCGGCCGGGGCGGAACTGCAATCGGCCGTGCTGCAACCGGCCATGGCCGCCCTGCGCGCCATGCCCGAGATCGACCACGAGCGCGTGGCCATGTTGCGCGATGCGCTGGCCAAGGGCGAATTGCCGTTCGATCCATCGAAATTGGCAGGCTTGATCCAGCGTTTCCACGGCGGCGAGTCGTGACCGCGCCGCGCAAGGGCATCACGCGCCAGGAAGCCGTGCGCCGCGTGCTGCAAGGCATGGCGGACGACCGCGCCGGCTATGCCGCCCTGCAAACCTTGCTGGAAGAGCAGTTCCAGGCCACCTTGCACCACCAGAGCGCGCAGTTGACGACGCTGGCCGACCAGGTCATCGCCGCCGTCGAACCGCTCGATGCGCGCCGCCGCCAGCGGGTCAGCCTCGTCACCGCCCTGCTGGGCCCGCAAGGCGATATGCCACAATTGTTTGCGCTGTTGCAAGAAGACGCGCGCGCCACCGCCGAGCGCGACTGGGCCGCGCTCGAGCAGATGGTGCTTGAATGCAAGCGCCTGAATGCCCGCAACAGTGATTTATTAACAGAGCAGTACAGCATCATGCAGCGCGTGCTGCATGGCGAGGAAGATACCTATGCGCCAGGCTGATTTCCTGACCACCCGCGCCACGGCGGCGACGCCGTCGACGGCGGCCACTTCCGCCGTGCAAAGCAATATGCGCGCCACCGACGCCACCAGTTCCAGCGGCAACTTCAGCAGCGTGTTCCGGCAAGTACAGGGCGAAGTGGCCCGCTTCATCGAACAGGGTGGCGGCAACGCCACCAGCCTGAGCCCGCAGGGCCGCGCCTACCTGGAACAGAGCCAGCCCGTGAATGTGCTGGGCAGCATCAACCAGGGTGGCGAGATCGGCGAGGTGCAGCAACAATTTCTTGCATCGATCAAGCCATGGACGGAAGAAACGGGCGCGCGCCTGGGCGTGGCGCCGGAAATCGTCGCCGCCCACGCGGCGCTGGAATCGGGCTGGGGCCAGCGTCCGCTGCGCCAGGGCACGGGCGCGGACACGAATAACCTGTTCGGCATCAAGGCCGGCGGAAAATGGCAGGGCGACGTGGCCAGCAATCTGACCACAGAATACGAAGCGGGCAGCGGCACGGCCCTGAAGAAAACCGAGCGCTTCCGCAGCTACCCCGACCAGGCCAGCGCCTTCCGCGACTATGCGCAAGTGCTGCTGGACAATCCCCGCTACCGCGCCGCCCTGAACACGGGTGCCGATGCAGGCGCCTTCGCGCAGGGCCTGGCGCGCGGCGGCTATGCCACCGACCCGAACTACGCCGCCAAGCTGACGCAGCTGGCGACGCGTTTGCAGCGCACGGCCGCCGCAGACTGATCTCTCCTTAACGGCCGGGAATGTCGGCCGGTTCCACCACCCCCGCATCGACCACCCTGGCACGTATCACCGTGCCGCTGGTGGCGTTGCGCACGCGTATCACCTCGCCCAGCGCGCCTGGATCCATCGCTTCGCCGGCCATGCTCACTTCCACCTGCTCCTTGCGCGCCACGATATTGACCGCACTGCCCCGCTTGATCAACACGGGCGACGCCAGTTGCCCTTGCCGCAGCACTTCGCCGGCACGCAAGCTGCGCCGGCTCGACAGGCCAACGGCGCCAGGCAAGGAAGCAATACTGTCGGGCACTATCGTCACGTCGCGCCGCGCCAGGGTCACGTCGCCCGCCTGCAAGGGCGTATTCGCCGTGACGGGGACGCTGGTGACGGCCACCTGGGCCGTGATGCTGCCACGCGCCAGCATTTCATAGCGCCAACCGTTGCTTCCAGGACACACTGCAACAAAGCGCATGCGTTGCGCCGAACGGCTGTCCGCCGTTTCCAGCGCGATGGGCGCCGCGCACGCCGGCACGGGGCGCGTGCTTTTTACCACGGCCACTTGAAACTGCGGTTCCAGCAAGCCCGCCGAGGCTGCCTGCTGCGCCAATTGCTCTCGCGCCAATTGTTCCACACGCGAAAATATATTGTCGGCTGGCAATTCTGCGCGTCCTGCACTACTATATAGGCTGGTCAGTAAAAAGAGGCCCGGAAGCAGTATGTGACGACATTGCGCCTTGTTCCACATCACGGAATAGTTCTCAAAGTAAATCATTGCTAACCTTAATCAAAGATACTGAAGCGGCATGACCTTACCATGCGTCAACATGACCAGGCTGGGATTTTACCTCTGTACCACCTATTTTCTGGCCCGAACCGCAAAAAGCACGATCGAATTCAACACAAAGGATGACCATGGGGATTAATTTCAAGGATGCGCTGGGCGTGCACGCCGATGCACTCGCGCTGCGTGCCGACCGTACACGCGTACTGGCCGCCAACATCGCCAATGAAAACACGCCCGGCTTCCAGGCCATGGACATGGATTTCGGCAGCGCCCTGCAACAGTTGCAGGACAACGAGGCCGGCCTGTTGTCGACCGATGATGATGCCAGCGCCCTGTACCGCGTCCCCTACCACCCTAGCCGCGACGGCAACACCGTCGAAATCGGCGTGGAGCAGGCGGCGTTCTCGCAGAATGCCACCGACTTCCAGACCAGCCTGACTTTCGTCAACATGAAACTGAAAGGTCTGTCCAAGGCCATTTCCGGACAATAAGGATCAGCATGAGCTTCCAGGATATTTCCAAGATCGCCGGTTCGGCGATGGCGGCGCAAACCGTGCGCCTCAATACCATCGCCAGCAACCTGGCCAATGCCGATTCCGTTGCCGGCTCCGAAGGCGAAACCTACCACGCGCGTAAACCCGTGTTTGCGGCCGTGATGGACGGCCCAGGCGCCAGCGGCGCCGGTGGAAGAGTACAGGTACTCGACGTGGTGCAAAGCGATGAACCGCTGCGCAAGGTCTATGAACCGGGCCACCCGATGGCCAATGCCGATGGCATGGTGTTCTATCCCAACGTCAATCAGGTAGCCGAGATGACCGACATGATGTCGGCGTCGCGCGCGTTTGAAACAAATGTCGAAGTTCTGGGCCGCATCAAATCGATGCAGCAATCGCTCCTCAAATTAGGTGAAGCATAATCCATGGAAACCAATCTCTTTACTAATAACACCAGCGGCAGCAATAGCAACAGCAATGCCGTCAAGTCGCAAAGCAATGCCACCCAGGATATGTTCACCAAATTGCTGGTCGCGCAGATCAAGAACCAGGATCCCCTCGCGCCGACCGATCCGAGCCAGTTCGTCAATCAATTGACGCAGCAGGCGCAGACGGAAGCGATGCAAAACCTGTCGGCGCTGACCAGCGCCAATGCCAGCGTGCTGCAATCGATGCAAGTACTGGCCCTGGGCGCGCAAGTGGGCTCCGAAGTCATGGTCAACAGCGAAACGGTCCAGCTCGACAAGAGCAAGGTCAGCGGCACCATTGCGCTGGCGGCCAGCACCACCAAGACCACCGTCACCCTGAAAGGGCTGGACGACAAGGAATACAAGATCGAACTGGGCGCCAAATCGCCCGGCACGGTGCCGTTCACCATCGATCCGGTGGCCTTGGGCTTGCCTGCTGGCACCTACAGCATGAAGGTCAGCACCAGCGGCGCCGAAAAACCAACGGTCGACATCGCAGGCAAGCTTAACAGCGTGCGCCTGTCGGCCGGCGGCAGCATGATTTTGAGCGTGTCGAACCTGGGCGAAGTCAACCCTGGCGCGATCACCGGCTTTAACGGCAAGACGGCTTGATCCGCTCGCCCCTTCGTTTCCTGCACACTAATCTCGTCCTTCACTAAAGGAAGTCAACATGAGTTTCGACATCGCCCTGTCCGGTATCCAGTCCATCAACCAACAGTTGAACAGCACCAGTAACAATATCGCCAATGCCGGCACCTACGGCTTCAAGAGCAGCCGCGCCAACTTTTCGGCCATGTACGCCGGTTCGCGCGCCACGGGGACGGAAATTGGCTCGATCACGCAAAGCATGTCGCTCAATGGCGGCGTACTGAACACGGGCCGCGCGCTCGACGCGGCCATCGATGGCCGTGGCTACTTCGTCACGCGCGATGCGCAAAACACCATGACCTTCAGCCGGGTCGGCATCTTTTCGGCCAGCAATGAAGGCAAGCTGATCGACTCGAACGGCCGCCTGGTGCAGGGTTATGCCGCCGTCAAAGGCAGCACCACCCTGGGTACCATGGGCGACATGAACATTCCCACGGGCCAGATTCCCGCCGTGGCGTCGACCAAGCTGGCGTATGCCGCCAATATGTCGTCCGAATGGGCCGTCAGGACCGTGCCCTTCAGCAAGACTAGCGAACTGAGCTACAACAGCGCCAAGTCCTCGATCGTTTACGATTCGCTGGGCGGCAAGCACTCGCTGGGCCAGTACTTTGTCAAGACGGCTGCGGGCGTGGACGTGCACTACACCTTCGACAATGCCGATGTGACGCCGGTGACGAGCATGACCTTCGACACGAACGGCAAGCTGGTGACCGGCACGGCTGCCACGCCAGTGCTGCCGACGCCACCTGGCGCGGCGGCGATGTCGATCGCCATCGACTACACGGGCACCACCCAGTTCGCTGGCGAATCCACCACCTCGACCGACCGCGCAGACGGTTATGCCTCGGGCACCTACACGGGCGTGGAACTGGCCGATGACGGCTCCGTCGTGGCGAAATACACGAACGGCCAAAAGCAAAGCATCGGCGTGATCGCCCTGGCTACCTTCCCCGACGAAGGCGCGTTGACGGCCGTCAACGATACCAGCTGGGTCGCCTCGACCACCTCCGGCACCCCCATGTTTGACCGTCCGGGCGTCGGCATGGCCGGCAAACTGACGACGAGCTCGCTGGAACAGTCGAACGTCGACATCACATCCGAACTGGTGGGCCTGATGACGTCGCAGCGTAACTACCAGGCCAACTCGAAGGTCATCTCGACCGAGAACGCCATGCTGCAATCGCTGATGCAAGCGCTGTAATCCACGAGACGCAAAGGTAAAGAGCAATGGATGCGCTGATTTATACCGCCATGAGCGGGGCCGACCGTGCCCTGCGGGCACAGCAGGTACACGCCAACAACCTGGCCAACATCGAGACAGGCGGCTTTCGCGCCAACCTGGAAGTGTCCACTGCCCAGCCGTTGCAAAACGGCTATGGCTACGACGACCGCCACATGACGCAGACGCAGTCGAGCGCCATCGGTACGCGCACGGGCGCCATCAAGGAAACGGGACGCGAACTCGACGTGGCCGTCACGGGCCACGGCTTTCTCGCGGTACAGTGGCAAAACGGCGAAGCCTACACGCGCGCCGGCGCCATGGACCTCGATGAAACGGGCGCGCTGACCATCAACGGCCGGCCCGTGCTGGGCGAAGGCGGTCCGATCACGATTCCGGAGCACACCAGCCTGTCGATCGGCGCCGATGGCACGATTTCCATCCAGGTGCCGGGCACTGCGCAAATGCAGACGGTCGACAAGCTCAAGCTGGTCAACGCCGAAGCGGGCGAGCTGACCAAGAACGAGGCGGGCCTGATCGTGGCGCGCGGCGGCGAAGACTTGCAAGCTGATCCGACGGTACGTATCCGCGACCGCCACCTGGAAGGCAGCAACGTTTCGGCCGTCGAGGAAATGGTCGCCACCATGAGCCTGAACCGCAGTTTCGAAATGCAGATGAAAGTATTCAAGGCCAGCGATTCCATGACGGAATCGGGTAACCGCCTGCTGGGCGCCTAAGCCCAACGCCAATCTATTACTAGGAGTAAACCATGAATCCAGCAATGTGGATCAGCAAGACCGGCGTGCAGGCACAAGATGCCAAACTGCAAGCCATCGCGAATAACCTGGCCAACGTCAATACCGTGGGCTTCAAGCGCGACCGCGTCGTCTTCGAAGACCTGTTTTACCAGGTCGAGCAGCAACCGGGCACGCAGCGCGCCGACAACACCCTCTCGCCATCGGGCGTACAACTGGGTAACGGCACGCATATGGTCGGTACGCAAAAGGTGTTTACCACCGGCAGCCTGCAAACGACGAGCCGCGAATTCGACGTCGCCATCACGGGCAACGGCTTCCTGCAAGTCTTGCGCCCGAACGGCGAAGCGGCCTACACGCGCGCCGGCCAGTTGAGCCTGAATGAAAACGGCGTGATGGTCAACGCCCAGGGCTTGCCCCTGGTGCCGCAGATCACCGTGCCGAACAATGCGACGGCGATCACCATCGGCGAAAACGGCATGGTCACGGCCACCGTGCCGGGCAATGTCAACGGCACCCAGTTGGGTCAGCTGAACCTGAGCAGCTTCGTCAACCCGACCGGCCTGCTGGCACTCGGTGAAAACCTGTTCCAGGAAACGGCATCGAGCGGCACGCCGACGGAAGGCCGTCCCGGCGAAGGCGCACTGGGTAAATTGAAGCAGTTCGCGCTGGAAGGCTCGAACGTGCAGGTGGTCGAAGAGATGGTCGACATGATCGCTGCCCAGCGCACCTATGAAATGAATACCAAGGTGCTGTCGGCCGCCGACAATATGCTGCAATACCTGGCGCAAGCGGCACGCTGATGACAGTCGCCATGAAAGCCACGGCGGCCCTGCTGCTGGTGTTGATGGCCGGTTGCGCCAGTCAGCCGGCCGCGCCGGTGGCGCCCAGCTTTTCCGATACGCCGCTGCCCGTGGCGCCGCGCAGCGCTGCGCGCGGCGGCGTAGGCGGCGGCGTTTTCAATCCTGATGCGGGCCTGGACTTGATCTCGGACAGCCGCGCCTTCCGCGTCGGCGACGTCGTCACGGTGGCCCTGCAGGAAACCACGCAAGCGAGCAAGAAGGCGGGCACTTCGTTCAACAAGGGTTCGTCCGTCGGCGTGAAGGCGGCCAACATCCTCGGCAAGACCTTGCCCAAGACAGGCATCGACCTGTCGGCCGACCGCAACTTCGCCGGCGACTCGACCAGCACGCAGCAAAATGCATTGTCCGGCGCCATCACCGTGATCGTGCAGGAAGTGTTGCCGAACGGCTTGCTGCGCGTGCAGGGCGAGAAAACGCTGACCCTGAATCAGGGCGAGGAATTCGTGCGCCTGCGCGGCTACCTGCGCGCGGCCGACATCGATTCCAACAACCAGGTGTCATCGTTGCGCATCGCCAATGCGCAGATCGCCTATTCCGGCCAGGGCACCCTGGCCGAAGCCAATACACCAGGCTGGCTGACGCGCTTTTTCGTCGGCCCATGGATGCCGTTTTAAGGTGAGCTCATGAAATTTCGTTCCGCCCTGCCCCTGGCAGCCACGCTGGCCCTGCTCTCCGGCCTGTCCCTGCCCGCCAGCGCCGCGCAAGTGCTGCGCAACCTGGTCAGCATCGAGGGTGTGCGCGACAACCCGCTGGTCGGCTATGGCCTCGTCGTAGGCCTGAACGGCAGCGGCGACACCACCCAGGTGAAGTTTTCCAGCCAGTCGGTGGTCAATATGCTCAAGCAGTTCGGCGTGAAGATGCCCGATGGCGCCGAAGCGAAAAGCAAGAACGTCGCCACCGTCATGGTCAGCGCCGTGTTTCCCCCAGGATACCGCCGTGGCCAGGCCATCGACGTCACGGTATCGTCGCTGGGCGATGCGAAAAGCTTGCGCGGCGGTACCTTGCTGCTGACGCAATTGCGCGCGGCCGACAATGAAACGTATGCGCTGGCGCAAGGCAACGTCGTCGTCGGCGGCTTGAACGCCACCGGCAAGAGCGGCTCGTCCGTCACCGTCAACACGCCCACCTCGGGCCGCATTCCCAACGGCGCCAACATCGAGCGCGAAATTCTCAGCGACTTTTCCACCAGGCCTTCCGTCACCCTGAACTTGCGCCACCCGCATTTCGAGACGGCCATCAATATCGTCGAAGCCGTCAACCGCCGCTTCGGCGCCGTCGCCACCACCCGCGACGCCACCAGCGTGGACGTGCTGGCGCCGGAAAACCCGACCCAGCGCGTGGCCTTCATGGCCAAGCTCGAAGCGCTGTCCGTCGATGTCGGCGTCGATACGCCGAAAGTGGTCTTCAATTCGCGCACGGGCACCGTGGTCATCGCCGAAGGCTTGCGCGTGAAGGCAGCCGCCGTCACGCACGGCTCGCTCAAGGTCGTCATTTCCGAAAGCTCGGCAGTGAGCCAGCCGGCGCCGTTCGGCCGCGGCCAGACCACCGTCACGCCGCAGTCGAAGGTCTCCGTCGACCAGGGTAACGGCAATATGTTCAAATGGCCGGCCGGCGCCAAGCTGCAATCCATCATCGACGTGGTCAACAGCCTGGGCGCCTCGCCCGATGACATCATGGCAATTTTACAAGCCCTCGACCAGGCAGGAGCCATCGAAGGCGAACTGGTGGTGATCTGATGCTCAATATCAACGACAGCAGCAGCGCCCTGCCCTCGGCGCTCGACGACCGCTCTCCCGCAGCGGCCACGCCGGCCGATCCCCGCTACGCGGCCAAGGCCACCGAGGCGGCCGTCAAGTTCGAAGCGTTCTTCATCTCGCACATGCTGCGCCAGATGCGTTCGGGTACGCGCGAGATGGCGGGCGAAGACAGCGTCTTCAAGGACCCCATCAATAACGACATGCTGGAGATGGCCGACAACCTGGTGGCCGACAAGATGGCCGGCCAGCGCGCCTTCGGCATCGCCGACGCCATCCTGCGCCAGTTGCTGCCAGCGGCCGGCGCCCCCGTAGCAGCCAGCAGCGCTGCCAAAACCGACAATATTGCAGCGCCGCTTAATAAATCCGTCTGAAGCGTCGCCTGTACAAGGTAACAACGATTCAATGCCTGCCCACCCGCACGCGCCACTCTCTTCACGAAAGAAACTTGCCCAATGAGCATCATCAGCAATGCATTGTCAGGCAGCATCGCCGCCCAGGCCGCACTCAATGCGGCCAGCCAGAACATCGCCAACCTGCAAACGGCGGGCTATACGCGTCAGGGCGTGCTGTTGTCTTCGCTTGGCGCCGGCGTGGGCGTGCGCTCGGCCGGCAATGGCGTGGAAGTGTCCGCGCTGCTGCGCTTTGCCGATGCGTATAAAAGCCAGCAAATGTGGCGTGCCGCGTCCGACCAAGGCGCCCGTTCGCAGACCCAGCCTTACCTGACACAGCTCGAACGCGTGATGGGTGACGATGCCTCCAGCATCAGCAACGGCATCGACGGCTTTTTCGCCGCCCTCAACGCCTCGGCCGTCGACCCGACGTCGACGCCGCTGCGCCAGCAGATCGTCACCTCCGCCGACGCCATGGCGCAGCGCTTCAACAGCATCAGCACCGTCATGAGCAACCAGTTGCTGTCGGTGCAGCAACAACGCGCGGCGATTGTGCCTCAAGCCAATACCACCCTGGCCAATATCGCCGCGCTGAACCAGCGCATCAGCACCTCCACGGCCTCGGGCACGAACGTGTCGTCGCTGATGGATGCACGCGACCAGCTGATCGACGGCCTGGCCGCGCAAATGGGCATCGACGTCCTCGACCAGCCGGACGGCTCGCGCAATATCGCGCTGAAATCGGGACAGCCGCTGGTCATCGGCAGCATTGCCGGCACCCTGAGCAGCAATATGACGAACACGGGCGACCAAACCCTGAGCCTCGATTTCGCCAAGTCGACGTACAACCTCGACCCGGTAGCCATCGGCGGGCAGATGGGCGGCCTGGGCGAGTTCGAACAAAATACCCTGAAACCGCTGCAACAGTCGCTGCAAGACATGGCCACCCAGTTGACCAGCAAGGTCAACGCGCAGCTGGCACTGGGCAAGACCATGGCTGGCACCGCCGGCGGTCCCCTGCTGGCCTACGCGAATGGCAAGCTGAGCATTACTCCCGGCTTCAACGCCAAGGATCTGGCCCTGTCGCTGACGGGTGCAACAGGCGACAGCGGCAACTTGCAGAAATTGATCGATATCAAGAATCAACCGATCACCGTCAGCTGGGTCGGTTCTGTCCTGATGAGCGACGCGGATACGCAACTGGTCGGCAAGCTGGCTATCTACAGCCAGCAGAACCAGGCCTTGCTGAAGACGTCCAACACGGTGCGCGCGCAAGCGATCGATGACTGGAAGTCCACTAGCGGCGTGAACAAGGACGAGGAAGCGATGAATCTGGTCGAATTCGGGAATATGTACCAGGCAAACATGAAAGTCATTTCTGTGGCGAATACCTTGTTTGATGCCACTTTACAAATGATGGGTTAAGGAGAAGATCATGCGTGTCGCCAGTAGCCAGTACCAATCGCTGATCAATATTTCGCTTCAGCAAAATCAGGAACGCATCAATTACCTGACCCAGCAGATGGCCTCGGGCTTGCGCATCCAGCTGCCATCGGACGATCCGATCGGCAACGTGCGCATTTCGCGCCTGACCCGCGAGCAAGCCATGGTCACGCAATACCAGGACAATATCGCCACGGTCAAAGTGCGCCTGCTGAAGAATGAAAACTACCTGTCGAGCATGGTCACCGACATGGGCCAGGCACGCGACCTGCTGGTGTGGGCGGCTGACGGCAGCAATACACCCGGCGACCTGAATGCGATGACGCAATCACTGACGGCAATGCGCGACAGCGTGTTGTACACGGCCAACCTGAAGGACCAGGAAGGCCGCTACATGTTTTCCGGCACCGCTACCGACCAGCCCGCGATCAAATACGACCCGACGGCAGCCGTCGGGTCGCGCTACAGCTACATCGGCAATACCGACACGCAGACCGTGGTGGTGGGCAATGGCGTGACGCAGGCGGCCAACGTCGACGTGAAGAACCTGGAAGTGTGGCTCAACAAGATCGACCAGGTTGTCACCACGCTCGGTACGCCGGGCGTCAACCCCAACGACCCGGCCGTGCGCGCCATCGTCAACGACGGTCTCGGTGGCACCGATGATGGCATGGATTTGCTCTCCGGCAAGATCGCCATCTTTGGCGGCGCGCAAAACATCCTCACCACGCTCTCCGGCAACCTGGCCAATGTGTCGCTGTCGAACAATTCAGCCCTGCTGGACCTGAAAAAGACCGACATGGGTGCAGCGGCCATTGAACTGACCGGTTACCAGACGGCCCTGCAGGCAACCTACAAAGCCTACACCAAGGTTGGCACCATTTCCCTGTTTGATCTTCTCTGACCATCATGCAAATCGTTCAGACTTCCTCCTCTTCCGGCGTCAATGCCAAAGGCGCCGGCACAGCCCGCGTCGTCGATGACGCGTCCGCCGCAGTCAAAGGCAGCGCCAGCGCGCGCAGCGAGGCGCCGGCAACGAGGAGTTCGACGGCGAGCCTGCAGCGTGGCCTGAGCAACTGGGATCACCAGTTGCAGGGGGAAATTTCTAACGCGCAACAAACCCTGGACTACCTGGAACGCAGCAGCAGCCAGTTGCAAGCGCTGAAAAGCGAGCTGGCGGCCAAGCTGGCCGCGCGCCAGGGCCGCGAAGGGCAAGTCGAGGCAAGGGTACGCCAGTTCAGCAATACCTGGCGCCAGCGCGCCAGCGCCTCGGGTGGCACACTCGACGCACAACTCAGCTATACCAGCCCGCAGACGGCACAGCAGAACTTCAGCATCCGCGGCCTGACCATGGCCAGCTTGCAGGAAGGCCCGCAGGAAGTGCTGGCCTTTTCCGTCGGCGGCGCGAACCAGGCCTTGCGCTCGGTGAATATCGAACCTAGCCTGAGCGCGAACGAAATCGTCTCCCGCTTCGACCGCGCACTGATGCCGTCTGGCATCGGCGTCAAGCTGGGCGAGAATGGCGAACTGGTATTCAGCACCTCGGAAGTGGCCTGGGCCAACGTGCGCGACAGCCTGTCAGTGCGTGGCAGCGGCATCCGCTACCCGACCGGCCAGATGAGCCGCGTGCGCACGGATGCGGAACCGGCCGCCATTGCCCCGGAAGAATGGCATACCGGCGATACGGAAGCCCTGCGCGCCACCTTGCAGCAAGTGGTACAGGCGCTGGCGCAGTTGCAGGCGGCGCGCAGCTCCGTCAGCCTGGCCCTGGCGCAAGCCACGGGACGGGTGGCCCGTGCGCAACCAGTCCAAGTGAACGTCAGCATGGATACGCTGGCGGAAAACTTCACGGAAAAGGCCAGCCAACCCGGCTATGAATCGCTGCTGGCGATCAGCTCGGCGCTGGTCGGCATCAGCCGCGAGCGCGTCGTCGCCCTGCTGGGCCTGGAATAAGCCCCCTTCCGCGTGCGCTGCCCTGGCGCACGCGGCACTGAATTGGGCACGCCCCCTAGCTCAGGACGGCTAAAAACCGTAAGATGCCGCTGTCGCTGGCGCTTTTCCCCATACGCCAGCGCATCCCGTCATCCACCTCCGGAGTTCCCTTGATAAAGACCGTCGCCCGGCTGATCAGTTACGCCCTGCTGGGCAAATCCCACAAGCAGCCCCTCGATATCGCCAAGGTGCGCAAAGTATTGATTTTGCGCAACGACAAGATCGGCGACATGATCGTCACCACGGCCCTGCTGCGCGAGCTGAAAAAAAACTATCCGCACTGGCAGATCGACGTGGCCGCCAGTAGTGCCAACCTGGCGGTGATCGCCGATAATCCACATGTGAGCGAGATCATCGTGTGGGATAAGCAGCCGCTGCTGCGCGACTTGCGCACCAGCATCACCGAGCTGCGCCGGCGCCGCTATGATGTCATCTTCTACCCCTACAACCGCTTTTCGATTCCCTTGCTGCTGCGCATTAAATGGCTGGGTGCGCGTTATTTGACGGGCTTTGCCATTCCCAAGTACGGTACCTCGACAGCAAATCTGGGCATGTTCGACCATACGGTGCCCTGCGACCGCAGCCGCCACATCCTGCACAGCTATTTCGCCACCTTCGGGCAATTTGAGCTGCGCGACATCGATACGCGCTATGAACTGTTTGGCGTGGACGCGCACGCGGCGCAGGTCGACGCCACCTGCGACACCCTGCTGCGCACGCATGAAGGCTTGTTCTGCCTCAATTTCCAGGGCAGCAATGCGCAACGCACGGTCAGCGTGGCCGATGCCCAGCGCTGCTGCGCCGCCCTGGCGGCACGCTATCCGCGCCATGCGCTGCTGGTGATCGCCGCACCGGGCACCGAGGCGCGCGCTGCCGAAATCGTGCGCGGCGCCGGCCATGCCAACGTGATGGGCGCGCCGTCCACCGGCCACATCCTGGAGCTGGCGGCCCTGATACGCCGCTGCGAACTGGTGCTGTCGCCCGACACGTCGGTGATCCACATCGCCTCGGCATATGACAGGAAAATCGTCGGCTACTACATCCGCACCGACAACTACCGCTGGTTTTATCCGGCCAGCCACCACTACCGCGTGATACTGGCGCCTGGCCTGACCCTGGCCACAGTCAGCGCCGCCGAGACCCTTGCCGCCGTGGAACAACTGATGGAGGGCGACGGGCAGGCGCAAACGACGATTCAAGCCGCCGGCTGAGCCGCCAGCAAGCGGTCCATCAGCCCTGCCGGCAACACGCGGGAAAAGAAATACCCTTGCGCATAGTCGCAGCCGGCGGCGCGCAGCAAATCGCGCTGCGACGCCGTCTCCACGCCTTCGGCCACGACTTTCACCCCCAGCCGCTGCGCCAGCCCTATGATCGCCTCACACAGGCCCAGCCCGGCATCGTCGCGTCCCAGTTCGCCAACCAGCGTACGGTCGATCTTGAGAAAGTCGATATCGGCCTTCTTGATGCACCCCAGCGACACCTGGCCGCTGCCGAAATCGCCGAGCGCCAGCGACAGGCCCATGGCGCGAAACTGGCGCAGGCGCTCCGCCACCTGGCGCGCCTGGTCGAGCAGCACGGCTTCCGTTGTTTCGATGACGATCGCGCCCGGCGCCAGGCCCTGGCGCACCAGATGTCCGCCCCACTCCTGGTACAGCGCGGCGTCGCAGCGAAATTCAGCGGCTGACTTGTTGATGCAGATCTGGAACGTGGTGCCATGCGCGTCCTGCCACTGCCGCGCCTGGCGCACGACCTGGCGAAACACCCACTCACCGATATCGATGATCAAGCCGTTCGCTTCGGCAAAGGCGATGAAATCGGCGGGTACCAGCAAGCCGCGCAGCGGATGGCGCCAGCGCAGCAGCGCCTCGGCCCGCCCGATGGCGCCGTCACACAGGCGGACGATGGGCTGGTAATGCACTTCAAACTGATCCTGCGCCAGCGCCAGGCGTATCTCGCGCACCGTGCTGCGGCGCAATTCGGCCGCCTGCTGCAAGGCCGGCGTGAAATAGCTGTAGCCGTTACGCCCCGCACTCTTGGCCGCATACATGGCCTGGTCGGCATGCCGCAGCAAGGTTTCCGTTGCCTCGGCATCGGCCGGATACAGGGCCACGCCCACGCTGGCCGACACTTGCGCCGTGTCGCCGTCGAGCATGAAAGGCAGGGCCAGCGCGGCAGTCAGTTCCTGCAGCACGCGCTCGATGCCACCGAGCTGCCCCACGCCGGCCAGGATGACGCTGAACTCGTCGCCGCCCAGGCGCGCGACCGTATCGATGGCGCGTACGCGCTCGCTGATGCGCCGCGCCGCCTGGCGCAGCAGCATGTCGCCCTTCTCGTGGCCGAGGCGGTCATTCACCTGCTTGAAATGGTCGAGGTCGATGAACAGCAAGGCCAGGCAAGCGCCCTCACGTTTAGCATGGTCCGCCTCATGCTGCAGACGATCGAGAAACATGTGGCGGTTTGGCAAGCCCGTCAGCTGGTCAAAATTGGCCTGCCGCCAGATGCGCTCGGACGCTGCGCGCTGCGCCGTGATGTCGCTGACCAGCGCCAGCGCGCCCAGGTAGCTGCCGCCGGAGTCGAAGATGGGATTGGTGGCCAGGGTGGCCCACAAGGTGCTGCCGTCACGCCGCAGGAACTTGAATTCGTGGCGCTCGACTATGCCGTCCTGGCGCCGCGCAATGTTGCGCTCCAGGATGGCTCGCCCTTCGTCATCCATGAAGGCCGCCAGCGGCTGGCCCAGCATGTCCTCGATCTGGTAACCGAGCATGAGCGCCATCTTCGGATTGACAAAACTGGTCAGCGCCTGCGCATCGATTTCCCAGATGCCCTCCTCGGCGCTGTGCACGATGCGCCGGAAGCGCTCCTCGCTGCGTTCGAGCGCGGCCAGCTTGCCCTCGGCCTGCTCCAGCACCAGCCGCAGCGCCTGGCCGTTCGGATCGGCGCTGCCCAGCAAACTGACGGGCAAACACTCCCCGGGCGCATCAGGGCGCAGCCGTAGCTGCAGCTGGATGCGCTCGGGCTCGCTGCTATTGAGCACGCGCTGCACGAACTGCTCGAAATCGTGGCGGAACGCCTCATGCACATAAGAACGGAACAGCACGTGGCCAGGACATTCGCGCACCAGGCCGAACAATTCGGCCGCCACCAGATTGACCTGCACGATCACGCCATCGAGACCGAGCACGAAATAGGCGACGGGCGCCAGCAGGTACAAATCGTTGAAATAGGCTTGCTCGCGTTCGGCCTTCACCCGTTCCGGACTGAAGACGCCATCGTCAAGCAGGGGCGCGGCATGCCGCAGCATGCCGTCGTGGCCGCGCGGGGAGGAATCCGGAGCAGGTAGCGCTTGCGGTGGCGTATCCATGGCTGTCCTTGGCACCGCCGCCCTGACGACAAGGTGGGTGCAGCAGCAAGACTAGCATGCGTAATGCGCGGTGTCGAGCGATGCCTGCCATGGATGCCGTTTCTGCAACATGGCCCTCAGCGCCCCATGCCGCGCCGGCGCAAGCCGAAATCATGGCCCACCACCAGCAAGGTGCTGGCCACCAGGCTCGATAGCCCCACGATCAGCTGGATCAATTTGTCGTCAGGCAAGATCCACAGCGACGAGGCCGGCGTCTCGCAGCCCGTGGCCGCGCTGATCAGGGGAGAGACCCAGGCTGCGTCCGGCGTCACGTCGAGCACGACGGCGCCGTCGGCGCTCGTCTGCATATAGATATCGCCCCCTTCGGCCAGGGTAAAGCAGATGCCCACGCCCGTTTCCGTGGCGCGGATATTGTCCTGCATGCTGCGGTTATGTTCCTCGATCCATACTTCCACGTCGTACGGCGTTTCCAGGTGCTCCCACGGACGGGGGCGGAAACGGGGACGTTCGTCCGCGCTGGCGGGAGTATCGGGGATGTTGCTGTCTGCTGCGCCTTGCATGCTCGTTGACCTTTTCTGCGGTGATGCGGCAGGACCGGCTGCCTGCCAACCGACATTATCCACCGTTCATGGCAAGCATGGTATTCACACACCGAACCTATCAGAAAAACTGATAGCTATCGACTTCAAACATCAGCAAGCCTGACTTAAAATACGCGCCATCTCTTCTTTACAGGCTTTACATGCAAGGCATCAAACGCAAGATCGTCTACGTCACCGCCTTTGAAATCATCGGCATGGCCATTTCCACGGCCTGGCTGACCCTGCTTTCGGGCGAATCGCCCACCAGCACGGGACCGCTGGCGATCATGATCACCACCATCGCCGTGATCTGGAACCTGCTCTACAACACGGCTTTCGAATACTGGGAAATCCGGCAAGTGTCGCGCACGCGCACCGTCTGGCGCCGCATCCTGCATGCGATCGGCTTCCAGATCACCCTCGTCATCTACCTGATCCCGCTGATCGCCTGGTGGCTCAATATCAGCCTGTGGCAAGCCTTCGTGCTGGACTTCGCGCTGATGCTGATCATCCCGTGCTACAGCTTCATCTTCAATTACTTCTTCGACGGCCTGTTCGGCGTGCCCCTGTCGGCGCAGCAGCCGAAAGAGGAACCGTCCGACGTTCAGGCAGCTTCGCTGAGCAACTGAAGAAAGGACCGCGCCGCCATGCCCAGCGGCCGGTCCTTCATCCACACCAGGTGGATGGGCACGACCAGGCCATTGCCCGTATTCTTGAACGCCACGCAGCGCACCCGCCCCGCCGCCAGCGAATGCTGGATCGCCGAGGCGGCAAAGTTACCCCAGCCCAAACCCGCTTCCACCATAGACAGCGCCATCGGCAAGCTGTCCGTGCGCCAGTAGGACAGGCCCACCACAGGGCGCGCATCGGCCAGGTCGAGTTCGCGGCTGGCGACGATGATCTGGCGCAAATTCACCAATTCCTCGATATACAGGGGCCGGCCCGCCACGTCAGGCGGATGTTGGGTGGAGATAATCGCCAGCAAGGCATCGCTGCCCACCAGCTGGAACTGCTCCGCATGATTGATGCGCCCGCCCGCGAAGGCCATGCAGGCGCTGATGCGGCCCCGGTGCAGCATGTCGAGCACATCGTCCTGCGGCGCCGTCAGCACTTCGATGTCGAGCAGCGGATGGCGCTGTGACAGCGCGCGCACGGCGGCCAGGAAGGGTGTATGGTCGAGTTCGGCCGCGATGCCCAGCGAAATGCGGCTTTCCAATCCCTGCGACAATTCCTGCACGTGCAAGTGCAACTGTTTCAACTGCTCGGCGATCAGGCGCGCATGCGGTATCAGGGCCGTCGCCGCCGCCGTGGGCACGGCTTCGCGCGCGCCGCGGTCGAACAGGGCGATGCCCAGTTCCGCCTCAATGTTGGCAATCGCCATGCTGACGGCCGACGGCGCCCGCCGCAGGGCGCGCGCAGCGGCCGAGAACGAGCCGCCGTCGACGACGGCCAGGAACAGTTCGATATTATGACTGGAGAGTTTCATGGAGTGGAAAAGGGTGGCACTTTTTGACGCGCCGACGGTCAAATCGGCAATGACCGGGCCGACATGCCTCATCCACCGCCCTATCGCTGCGGCGGCCACATAGCGCTAGCCTGGCGTGGGCGTTTACCCTTTCCAGGTGCGCTGCAATCCCGTATCCGCATGGATCCAGCCGCCACGCGGGCCGGAGCGGTAGTAGAAGCCTACGCCGCCCTGCTTGAAGCTGCGCACCAGCGAACCGAGCACTTCCGCGTTCAGATTGGCCACGCGGATGTCGGCGGCGCGGCCCGAGATGTGCAGCGACTGGCGCGCGGCCGGCACGCCCGCTTCGCGCAGGCGGCTGTTCGACTCGGCCGTGCGGTAGCCCGACAGGATCTCCAGCGGTTGCTCGATACCGTAGCGGGCCACAAACGCTTGCGTGCCCCACAGGGTTTCCAGCAGTTTCGGGTCGATGGGCGCCGTCTTCTTGCCGTTCACGTCGCGCAGCAAGTGGCACAGCTCCTGGTAAGCCGAATCGATGACTTCGCCATCTTTCCAGTACAGCAGCCTGGCCTTTTCATTGCTGGCCGGGCGCACCACTTCCAGGGTGCGGGGCTTGAGCCAGAATTCCAGGTCCAGCGCCTGCGCGTCGAAGATGTCGGGCGGCGGTTCCATCTCGGTGATGGCCTGGCGCGACTGCGAAGTGATCGAGCGGTCGACGCTGGCCAGTTGCGTGGGCTGGGGCGGCACGCCCGTGCGCGGTGCGCGCGGCTTGGCGCTGGCCGAAGCCGAGGCGGGAGCGGCCGTGCGCGAGGCGCAGCCGATGAGCGGGGTGGCAACCAAGCCCAGCGCGGCCAGGCCCATACCGTGATGTAGAAAATTTCTGCGCGATGCCATAGTCAGTCCAATTTAACGATGGGAATACTATAGCGTATTGTGCTGCGAAGAAAAACCCTCAATGCCTATCGTGTCGCCCTCATTTCCATGCATTTTGCTTCAGGCGGCGGCCGCGACGGAGATGGCGGCCCCTTTCGCCTGCGCCAGCGCCGTCAAGGGCTTGTCCAGCAGATATCCCTGGGCGACGATGGGCAAGCCCGTGGCGGCGGCAACGCGCTGCAGCGCGGCCAGCGCGGCCGGCGTGTCGAGGCGCTTGAAGATGACGCGAATTTTCGCCGCATGGCACAGGGTGACGAAGCTGGCGACGGCCTGTTCATCGCTGAGGTTGCCCGCATCGAGCTTGAAAGCATGCGGGTGCAAGCGCTCCAGCATGCCCGTTGCCTCATGCACGCTGGACACGTTGATGGCCAGGCGGAAACCGTTGCGACGATAATTGTCGGCCACGTAGTTGAGCAGCCAGCCCTGGTTCGGCGTGACCGTCGGCAATTGCAGCACGATGCGCTCGATGGGCAAGCCCAGCGCGTCGAGGATGCGCTGGAAGGCGTGGCCGTGATTGCTGCTGACGGCGCTCAGCAAACGGTCATGTACGTTCAGGTACAGGTCGGACTGCTCCGCCTCGCTCTGGCGGAAGAAATTGATGGCATGCAGCATGCGGCACAGCCGGTCCAGCTCCACAGACTCATCGTCGCTGGCCGCGTGATCGAGCAGGCGCCACAGCGACAAGCCCTCGTCCGCCTTCGACACGCTGCGCGCCAGGCCCTCGAACGCCACCAGCTTGCCGCTGTCCAGTTCGCGCAGCGGCTGGAAGGCGCTGGTCATGGTGCAATTGAAAAAGCGCCCCAGCGCCCTGCCCTCCCCGTCGAGCCAGACGCTGGTGCCGGCCTGGGTTTGGTGCGACAAACGGGCCAGGTAGTTCTTCAGGACGGGAAATGGCATGGATGCTCCTTCATCGGGCTGCGCCAGCTGCCCTCATGGGGCAGGCGGCGCCAAAGTGTGCAGAGTAAGGCAGCGTCAAGCAAAGGAGAACGAATGGTTTCGCCATTTGATATGCGCCCAGCACATATGGGCGCAACAACGGCCGACGCATAACGATAGTCGGAAACATTCCTTCCAGCGACCTGCCCCGGCCTTTACTGTGGGCATGTACCGTTACCATCAGGAAGGGCCGCCATGTGCCAGTTACTCGCAATGAACAGCAGCAAGCCTGCAGCGCTGGGATTTTCCTTTGCCGGCTTTGCCGAACGGGGCGGGCGCACGGACGAGCACCGGGACGGCTGGGGCATCGCCTATCATTCCAGTAGCGGCTGCACCTTGCTGACGGATCATCTGGCCGCCATCGATTCGCCGCTGGCGGCCCAGGTGCAGCAGCACCCGGTGAAGGCGAAAAACATCGTCGCGCACATCCGCAAGGCCACGCAGGGCCGCATCGCGCCAGAAAACACTCACCCGTTCGCCCGCGAACTGTGGGGCAAGACCTGGTCCTTCGCCCACAATGGCGACTTGAAAACGTGGCGCGCGCCCGCCAATGCGTACTACCACGCCAGTGGCGACACGGACAGCGAACAAGCGTTCTGCCACCTGCTGGCCCACTTGCGCACGCGCTTTCCCCTGGGCGAACCGACGCGCGCCGACTTGCGCGCCGCCATCGCCGAGGTCGCCACGGACATCGCCGCGCACGGCAGCTTCAATTTCATCCTGTCGGATGGCGAGCTGCTATTTGCCCACTGCTCCACGCATTTGCACTATGTCATACGCGAATATCCGTTTTCCGTGGCGCAACTGATCGACTGCGAGCGCAGCATCGACTTTCGCCAGCACAACCATCTGGACGACCGCATCGCCGTCATCGCCACGCATCCGCTGACGCAAAACGAAGACTGGCTGGCATTCGCGCCCGGCGAACTGAAACTGTTCGCCGGCGGCACCTTGCTGCCAGCAAACGATAGCGCGCAACAAGGCGTGTATATCCAGATCAGTTACTGAAGGGAAATATCCAAAGAGGGGGAAAGGCCCGCCGCCGGATGGGCGGGCTGAGGTGCCGGAGGGCCGTCAGGCCGAATTGCAGTTGCAAAAGCGCTTGCGCTTGGGGTCGCCGCTAGCGATACCTGTGGGGTCAATCTGTTTCCAGCAAAAAATCGTTTCCACGCCATACGGAGAACGCACATTGCCCGCCTCGACATACCCCTGCTTGACGAAAAAGGCCTGGCTGCTGGCCGTGCTGTGCAGTTGCAGGGCCTTGATGCCCCACTCGCGCGCCTGCGCTTCCAATTGTTCCACCAGCGCCTTGCCGGCGCCGCGGCCTTGCGCCTCGGGCAGCAGGTAGCACAGGGCCAGCTTGCCGGCGCGCGTCAGCAAGCCGACGCCGACGACGGCGCCCGCCTCGATGGCGACCAGCGAAAAATTAGTCGGCGACGCGAACCAGCACGCCACCATCTGCGGTGTTTTATTGCCCAGCCAGGCTTCCAGGATGGCTGGATCGTCCCGATGATCGAGGCTGCAGCATTCGACGATGGAGCGTCGTAATACGTTGCACGCCTCGAAAGCGTCGGTCGATGTTGCAATACGAATTTCAAGACTCATGTACGCTCACAAAATATTCCAGTTGCCGATGCAGGCGCTTTCGCCCTGTATCGTGCGATTCGACTATACACCAAGCGGCGCAATCGGGTTTTTTGCCGCACGCCACGGCCCGGTTTTTCCTATGGCGCAATGCCTGCAGACTAAGTGCTGATGCGCATCTTGCCCACGAATGTTTCCAGAAATCGATATATGTTTTTTAGCGCAAACGGAAATCAAGTCTAAGCATATTACGAAAAATTCGTTTCTTTTCCGGCCGGAATTTTAGACTATGTCTATCTATTCTCACAATAAGAGTTCAACATGACCCATTCCAACGCCGTATCGACTGCCGCAGCAACGCTCACCCAACGCTCGCGCCGCTGGTTCCTGGCCAGCGCCCTGGCCGCTCCCGCTGCCGCCATGAGCCTGCCGATGGCCGCCAGCGCCGCCGAACCGGTGGTCTTGCTGAACGCGTCCTACGACGTGATGCGCGAACTGTTCAAGGATGTGAATCCTGCATTTATTGCAGATTGGAAAGCCAAAACGGGCGAAACCATTACCATCAAGCAATCGCACGGCGGCTCCAGCAAGCAGGCTCGCTCCGTCGCCGATGGCCTGGAAGCGTCCGTCGTGACCATGAACCAGGCCAATGACATCGATATCCTCGTCGACCGCGGCCTGGTGGTGGCCGACTGGGCCAAGAAGTTCCCGAACAATGCGGCGCCGTTTTACTCGACCATGGTGTATCTGGTGCGCAAAGGCAACCCGAAGCACATCAAGGATTGGGACGACCTGGCCAAGCCCGGCATCAAGGTTATCGTGCCAAACCCGAAAACCTCGGGCAATGGCCGCTACACCTACCTGGCGGCGTGGGGCTATGCCGTGAAAAAGGGCGGCAGCGAAGCGCAGGCGCGCGAGCTGGTGACCAAGCTGTTCAAGAACGTGCCCGTGCTGGACGGCGGCGGCCGCGGCGCCACCACTACGTTTACCCAGCGTGAAATCGGCGATGTGCTGGTGACGTTTGAAAATGAGGTGCAACTGGTGCGCGCCGAATTCGGCGACAACTTCGAAGTGGTGTATCCAAGCATCTCCATCCTGGCCGAGTCGCCGGTAGCCGTCGTCGACAAGGTCGTCGACCGCCGCGGCATCCGCAAGGAAGCCACGGCCTACCTGCAATACCTGTACTCGGAACCAGGCCAGGAACTGGTCGCCAAACACTATCTGCGTCCCCGTTCGGCAGCCGTCGCGAAGAAATACGCAGCCAGCTTCAAGCCGATCACCCTGTTCACCATCGACGATGTGTTTGGCGGCTGGAAACAGGCACAAAAGAAACACTTTGACGATGGTGGTGAATTTGACAAGATTTATCAGAAGTAATCTCCGCCGTATCAGTAAAAAACCGGGACATGTCCCGGTTTTTTTATGGCTGCGCACCAGCTTGCCACTCGAGCGCGCTGAACAGGCTGGCGATCTCGCTGCTGCGGTGCGTGCCTGTCTTGGCCAGGATCGACTGGATCTGGCTGCGCACGGTACTGATGCGCACGCCCTTGCGCTGCGCGTACTCTGCAGCGTCCATGCCGTCGGCCAGGGCCAGCGCCAGCGCCCACTCCGCGCCCGTCAAGCCGCACGGCCGCTCGGCCGTACTGGGCCAATGCCGCCGCCCTGCCCTGAACAGCGGCCGCAAGGCCAGCATGGCCAGGCTGGCGCCATCCCCGCCAGCCTGGCCGATGCGCACGGGCAACGGCAGGATGCCAATTTCCAGTGCCGGGCGGCCGTCCTCATCGCTGGCATACAAGGGAGCGGGACAGTGGCACGCCAGTCCGACGCAGACCTGCCGCACGCGCTGGCCCAGTTGCTGTTGCAGCTGACTCACACGCACAGCTACCTTACCGCCATGCATGGTGATCACGGAGGCGAACGGCGACGTGGCGGCCAGCAGCCGCTGCGCCGCCAGGTTCATGAAAACCAGCCGCAGGCAGGCGTCGACCAGCAAGATGGCGCGCGGCAAGGCATCGAGCGCTTCCCAGGCCAGCGCGCCATGGGCCTGGGCTTGCTGCGCCGTATCGCGCAGGCGGAACACATTCGGCAGATGATCGAGCACGCGCTGCAGCTGCCTGCGCGTGTTCCGATCATAGGCGCCCTGGCCGGCGGCGCGGTGCGCGGACAGAATGGTGAGCGCACCGTTGTCGCGCACGACGCCGCTGCATGAATAGCGCACGCCTGCGCGCAAATAGAAGTCCTGGAAATACTCGCTGCGCGCCACGGCCTGCTCGCTGAAATAATCTTGCATCAGATGCATGCGCCCGGGTGGCGCGCGCGTGAGAACCGCATAACCGGGATCGAGCGTGTGATAGTAGCGGCGGTAACCATGCTCCCACGCTTGTTCGTCCAGGCCCGTGACACAGGCGCGCGATGGCGCCATC
Organism: Janthinobacterium salmonicoloratum; assembly: GCF_051380845.1. Lineage (NCBI taxonomy): Bacteria > Pseudomonadati > Pseudomonadota > Betaproteobacteria > Burkholderiales > Oxalobacteraceae > Janthinobacterium > Janthinobacterium salmonicoloratum. Next base: position 58,839 of record NZ_JBNYXV010000005.1, read on the forward strand.
CCCGCTTCCGCTTTCAGGAAACAGCAGGCAACGTCGCCGCCGGCAAGCCGCGCGAATGCGCGCAGGGCAGCGTCCCACTGCGCCGGCTCCAGTGCCGCCCGGTAAAAGGCGGCAATGACGGGATCGGCGTCCTCCTTGTCCATCGTTCCCCCTGCCTGAAAAAAAATCGGCAAACCGGTGCCGCGTCCTTCACTTGAAGGATGCGCGGCAGCGGCCCGGCACGCACCATGGCATCGATGGCGCCTGCCATGCGCACCGCCATCGCCCGTGCTTTTCCAACTTCGCCCTCACCAAGGAGTAACATCATGCTTACAATCGATACCGGTCGCCGCATCCTCCCCCTGGTTCGCCCCTTGCGCATGGCAGCCGGCGCCTCCGCCCTGCTGGCGCTGTCCGCATGCGCCAACCTGAACACCATCCACCGCACGACTGACTTGCCGGACGACGGCAAGGCCATCCACCTCGATGCGGCCCAACGCGTGATCCATGTCACGAAAGACGGCAAGGCCTGCGCCGAACCCACGCCGGATGCCCTGCAATCGTACGCTTCCGCATTCGGCGGCACGCTCAGCGCCGGTCCCGATGGCGCCTCCATCTCGAATGCCCTGCGCGCCAATGCCGCCAGCGTGGGACTGCACTCCCAAAGCATTACCCTGATGCGTCAGCAACTGTTCAACATCTGCGAATACGCACAAAACAAATGGCTTAATGACGCGGACGTCATGCTGCTCATGGAGCGTTCGCAAGACCTCACGCTGGGTATCCTGGCCATCGAGCAACTGACCGGCGCCGTGGTAGCGCGCCAGCCTGTGCTGTCGGACCATGCCGACGTGGCCGCAGTGGCGAAACAGCGCCTGCAGGCATCCCAGGACGCCCTGGCAACGCAAGCCAAACTCGATCTCGCGATCAAGAAAGAACAAGCCATGCAAACCAATGCCGATGCGCAAGCCATGTCAGCGACCCCGGCCACAAGCAAGCTGGCTGCACCGGCAAGCCAGGAAGTCCGCATGCTTAAGACAACGCAGGATGGCGCAAGTTCTGCCAGCGCCAGCACGGCGTTGGCGCAGGCACGTGCCGAGCGGGCTGAGCTCGAAGAACTGTTGGCAGACCAGCTGGCGCAAAGCCAGGGCGGCGCAAACGCTGGCAACGGCATGCCGGCGCCGCTGTATGCCAGCACCATCAATGCCAGCACGGCAGCGCACCTGGCCAAGGCCAGCACCGATATCGTCAGCATGATTTTGAAGAAGGGGCACTTGACCGATATGTGCATCACCTTCATCAATCATCCGAAGAAGTCCGTGGAGATGTGGGAGCACTACAAGGAAGTGATGAACCAATGCAAGGCGGTGCTGAAGGCGGACTTACTCCCCGGCACTACTCAGCCATATAGCGTCACCATGCGCATGCCCACGGACGACATGACACCCTTGCCTGATGCGGAAAACTGGACGCCCGTTCTTACTCCAAAGAAACGCAAGCCAGGCGCCGGTACGGCACTGTCCGAAAGCGGCCAGGCGAAAGACTAGGCGCGACTGGCGGCACAAGGCGGACCCGCTTGCCTCGTCGGCAACAGCTTGTACTTCCGGCTGCCACGCATAGGCGAATAATATGCTTGCATCAGCACTTTTGCACACTTTCCGCATATCGATATGCGCATCGATTCGTGGTCAAAATCGCGCGCGCGCCGTACTCTGGCCTTGTCGCGCCGCACGGCGTATTACGGGCACAAAGGAAATATCATGGCTATCTCGGAAGTGAATGTACGCAACCAGTTTCGCGGCAAGATCAAGGAAATCATCTTTGGCCCCGTGGTGTCGGAAGTGGATGTGGAAACGCCGCACGGCATCGTCACGTCGGTGATCACCTCGCGCTCGATCAAGGACCTGGACCTGAAAGTAGGCAGCGAAGTCATCGCACTCGTGAAATCGACGGAAGTATCGATCGCCAAGATCCAGTAAGCTTCCTCTTCCCATGCGCCGCGCCCTTGCCATCCGGCAGCGGCGCGGCGATTGCGTCAGGGCTTGATGTCAGGGCTTAATATATACATACCCTTCCTGCCACTGCAAGCGGCTCAGCTCGGCCACGCCCGAGGGCACGATGATGGCTTCGGGCAGCACCCGCTGGAGGTCGATATTGCGTCCTTGCAAGGTGTTATTACAGACACGAAAGCTCACGCCGCGCTTGGCCAGCTCGCGCACCACCACGTCATACGGTGAACCATTCTTGTCGATGGCGCCGTCGAGCAGGAAGTCGATGCCGAGGCCATGCGCGACGAGCACGATGGTGGCTTGGGGGCTGGCGTCCAGGTGATTGCGGATATTCTTCAGCGCAGCCGCCGCATTGCTGGCGTCATTGACGTGGTACACCACCTTTTCCTCCTTCTGCGCTGCCGCGACGGCGCTGCAAGCGAGCACGGAAAGAAGGATGGTGGTGAACCAGCGGCGCAAGATTGTCATGAGATGTCCATTTCAGTGGTAGATTAAAAACATTGCCATCATATCAATCCCTGAACAAATAGGTAAATGTGCGGCTGACGGGCAGCTTTTCCGTGCTGCCGCGCAGCAGCACCTGCATGCGCTCGGCGTCGATGCGCTCGGCCGCCTCGATGGCTTTCACATTGACCATGGTGCCGCGGTGGATTTGCCAGAACTGTTCCGGATCGAGGCCGCCCAATAAATCCTTCAGCGGCGTGCGCACCAGCGCTTCCGAGCCGGCCAGCACGACGCGCGTGTACTTGGTGTCGGCCTGGAAGAACAGCACGTCGTCGATGTCGATCAGGCGGATCTGCTTGCCCACGCTGGCCTTGATCCATTTCAGTTTTTCGCGCGGCGGCGCCGGCAACGCCGCGCGCAGCGACTGCAGCAGGTGCGCCATGTCCGCCGGCTGCGCGCCCAGCTTGTCGTGCAGGCGGGCCAGCGCCCGCTGCAAGCGTTCGGCCTGCACGGGTTTCAACAGATAATCGACGGCGCCCGCGTCGAACGCATCGACGGCATACTGGTCATACGCGGTGACAAACACCACGTGCGCCCGGGTGCCGATGCGCTCGGCCACTTCCAGGCCCGACAGGCCCGGCATGCGGATGTCGAGAAAGACCACGTCCGGCTCATGCTCGAGGAAACCGTCCCAGGCGTCGTTGCCGTTTTCCGCCACCAGCACGATGCGCGCTTCGGGCCAGGCCAGCGCCAGCATCATTTGCAGGCGCTCGCGCATCAGGGGCTCGTCTTCGGCGATCAGGATGGTGGGGTTCATGCGGCAGGTTCTTTCAAGCTGGTTTCAATTTTGATGGGTAGCAATATTTCAGCGATCACGCCGCCCTCTTCGCCGTCGCGCAGGCTCAGGCTGGCGGACGGATCGGACAGCAACAGCCGGCTGCGCACGTTTTCCAGACCCAGGCCGCCGCCCTGTGCGCTGTCAGCGCCGCCTGACGGCAAACCCATGCCGGTATCCTGCACGCGCAAGCGCAATATGCCGTCCACCCGCAGCGCCGACAGGCTGATCTCGCCACCGCGCAACGATGGTTCAATACCGTGCTTGATGGCATTTTCCACCAAGGTCAGCAAGATCATGCTGGGAATCATCGCGTGCGCAAACTCGGGCGGCAAGTCCAGCGCATAGCGCAGGCGGGAGCCCATGCGCGCCTGCATCACGCGCAAATACGCAGCCGCCATGTCGAACTCGCTTTGCAAGGGCACTTGTTCGCTGCGCATTTCCGCCAGGCTGGCGCGCAAGAAGGCGATCAGGTCAGCCGTCAATGCCGCGGCCTTGCCTGCGCCTTGCGCCCCCTGCTCTGCCAGCTGCTGCACGGCGCCCAGGGTATTGAACAGAAAATGCGGTTCGATCTGCGCACGCAGCAAGCGCAGCTGCGATTCGCTCAGCTCGCGAGCCAGCCGGTCGCGCTCGGCATCCTGATGCAGCTGCCGGGTCAGCGCTTCGTACTGGCGGTTGCGCCAGCTGGTCACGATGGCCAGCGGCACCATGTAAATCACGACGGCCACCTGCAAGGCGATGCCGCCGACGCGCAGCAGGCGCTCGAACGCCATGCCCATGGAACCGGTATCGCTCAGGCCCGCCAGCAGCACGCCTGTCGCCACCCCGGCCGCGCAGGTCGAGATGACCAGCAGCAGTTTCTTGAGCTTGTTACGCACGGAACTGCGGTAATTGAACCAGACGCCAACCACGCCCCAGGCCAGCGCAAAACCGAGGCCGTTGCTGAAGGCCAGGGCCTTGAGCAGGTCGAACTTGACCGGCAACAGCAGGTGCAGCGCGACGCCGATGGCGCTGAACAACAGCATCAGCTTGAAGGCGGCGATATAAAAGCCGGCGCCACGGTACTTGAGCAGGAAATCATGCAATTGCTGGCGCTCGATCGGCGTCAGCTTGACCAGCTTCATGGCGACGTAGCGACGTACCCGTCCCTGGACCTGCGCCGCCATCTCGGGGTGTTTCAATACCAGCAGCGATTCCTCGTCGATGCTGCGGTACCAGTCCGTATATTTTTTTAACACGATGCGTTCTCCGTGGGCTGTGATTCAGGCATGAACGCAGTCTACGGCGCCCTTGTTGCAGGGCATAGCGTGGGGCGACGAAGCACGAAGCGGCAGGCACCAACGACGAAGCGCGCGGCGCCTGCAAGGCCATGGCTGCCAATATTGCTGAAATAATACGAAGTTTCCAAGGCGAAATCAATAATTGCGTAACAATTTTCACTACGGCAAGATTAGCCTCATTTATTTGCTAAATCGGCCGCAAGACCGCCTGTCGCCGGCCTGTACCGTAGACATCGCTTGATCTTTAATGGTATTGTTTAAGCTTGGCAAATATTGCCTCCGAGATACACGCCGCGTCCCCGCGCGGCCCGCTTCCGGATTTGCGCGCAGCGCCCACGATGGCGCCCCAAAACTGCTTTCCCATTACAATCCCATGCTCAAAAAAATGTTCGCCGCGGTGCTGATGACGCTTTCGACAGCGGCCATCGCCGTGCCCTTCGGTTCCCAGTCGATACTGGTGGTTGAAGATGGCACAGGCAAAGTCTTGCTTGAAAAGAATTCCAATGTGGTGGTGCCCATCGCCTCGCTGACCAAACTCATGACGGCCATGGTCGTGCTCGACTCCAAGGCGAACATGCAGGAAGAGATCAGCATCGACCGCGAGGATGTCGACACCTTGAAACACAGCACCTCGCGCGTGCCCGTGGGCGCCACCCTGAGCCGCCACGACGTGCTGCAACTGGCGCTGATGTCATCCGACAACCGCGCCGCCGCCTCGCTGGCGCGCACCTTCCCCGGCGGCCCGACTGCGTTTGCCGTGGCCGTCAACGCCAAGATCAAGGCCCTGGGCATGCGCCAGACCGTGATCGAAGAACCGACGGGCTTGTCGCCGAATAACCAGTCGACGGCAGCGGATCTCGTCAAGATGGCCGTGGCCGCCTCGCGCTACCCGGAAATCAGCCGCATCACCACCGATTCGAAGGACGTGATCCAGATCAAGGGGCGCGATGTGGAATACCACAACACGAACCGCCTGGTGGGCGCCAAGGGCTGGGACATCGGCCTGTCGAAGACGGGCTACACGAATGAAGCGGGCCGTTGCCTGATCATGCGCATCAAGTCGGCCGGCAAGTTCGCCACCATGATTTTGCTCAACGCGCGCGCCAATTCCGTACGTGCCATGGATGCCGTCAACATCCGTCGCATGCTGGCGGCCGAGAACGGCATCGAAGAGCCGAAAGTGATGCGCGCTTCCGTCAGCCGGCACAAGAAGGCGCCGGCCAAGCCCAGCAAGCGCCGCCGCGCAAAATAATTATTTCGCTTGCCGGTTGGTCATCACCACGCCGGCTATCGTCACCGCGCCGCCCACCAGCATCGAGACCAGCACCGGCTCGCCCAAGAGCGCCGCTGCCAGCACGATGCCGAACACGGGCACGAGGTTGTTGAACACGGCCGTGCGCGACGGGCCCAGCGCTTTCACGCCTTCGTAATACCAGACAAAGCCGATCACCGTGCCGAACACGCCCAGGTAGCCGATGGCGGCCCACACTTGCCAGCCAAAGCTGTGCCATGGCACGGTGGGGAATTCCACCACCGCCCCCACCAGCAAAAAGGCCAGGCCCCACATCGATGCATACGTGGTGGCCGCAATCGGGCTCAAGCCCTTCAGCGCGACCCGGCCGATCAGGGTGTAGGCGGCCCAGCTGGAAATGCCGCAGAACATGAACACTTCACCCATGCCGATGCCGCCGCCCGTGCCGTGCAGCACGCCAGCGAGATCGCCGCGCGTGATGACGATGGCCGTGCCGCAAAACGCCAGCATGATGCCCAGCCACTTGAAGGAACCGAGCCGTTCGCGGAACAGCATGGCCGAGGCCAGCGCCGTGACAATGGGATTCAAGGCCACGAACAGGGCCGTGCGCCCCGCCGGCATGCGCGACAGGGCCGCCAGGAAGCACAGGTTATATAAAAAGATGCCCGTCAGGCCGAGCGCCGCCGTCGTCATCAATTGCTTGCGGTCCAGGCGCGGCAAGCCCCCTTCGAGTTTCCAGGCCAGCACGACCAGCAGCAGTACGGCCACGCCGAAGCGTCCGCTGGCAGCCGTCATGGGCGGCATCTGCTGCGCCAGCACGCGCCCCGCGATAAAGGTGCCGCCCCAGAACAGGGCAACGAAAATCAATTTGAGGTAGACGAGCGGCGATTGCACTGAAGGCAAGGCGGCTGAAGGTATGGCGGAAGAAGACATGGAATATCCTGTGTGGCCGCTGGTGCGGCGGGTGGTGTGCATGCGTTACACTTATATATTAATACTAATATCAACTCATGAAATAATGAGTAAATACTCATACATCAAAGAAACCACACTATGACCTTCACGCAACTGGAAATTTTTACCCTGGTGGCCGAACTGCACGGCTTTTCCGCGGCCGCCGCGCAGCTGGGCATCAGCCAGTCGGCCGTCTCGCATGCCTTGAAAGCGCTGGAAAAGGAGATGGGCGTGGACCTCATCGTGCGCCACCAGGCGTCGGCCGAGCTGACGGACGTGGGCCGCCAGCTGCTCGTGCGCGCACGCGAAATTCTCGGCTTGTCGGAAGCCATGCGGCAGGAGGCGGCCGACGTGCTGGGCCAGCGCCAGGGTACCCTGCGCATCGGCTCCTTCGGTCCCACCTCGTCCTTGAATCTGCTGCCGGCCATCACGGCGCAATTTCGCCTGCGCTATCCGGGCATCGACCTGCGCATCGACGAAGGCGCCGACCATGAGGTGGTGCAATGGATACGCGAACGCCGCGTGGATGTCGGCTTCGTCGTGCTGCCCGACGAGCGTTTTGATACGGCGCCACTGGTGGAGGACCAGATGATGGCGCTGGTGCCGCGCAGCCATGCCTTGTCCAGCGAAACCGCCATCACCCTGGCCCAATTGTGCGAAGGGCCGTTCATCATGTCCGAGGCGGGCTGCGCCTGCCTGATCGAACCGCTGTTCGCCAATGCGGGCTTGCAGCCGCAGGTGCCCTACCGCATCAGCCAGGTGATCACCATCCTCGACATGGTCAGCCGTGGCGACGGCCTGTCCATCGTCGCCGAACTGGCCCTGCCGCAGCGCCTGCGCGAGCAGTATCCGGAGCTGGTGGCCCTGCCGTTAAACCCGCCCGTCAGCCGCAAAGTGGGCCTGGCCGTGCGCGACCGGCGCCAGAACACGCCCGCCACCAACGCTTTTTTCGATGTGGCGAAACAGATGGCGCCGACCCTGGCGCCCCGTCGCACGTGAACGCCATCTAGAAAGTTTCCCACTCCTCGCTGCGTTCCGCCGTCTTGTGGCCGGCCGCTTGAGTGACCGGGCGGCTGGCGATGCGCGGTGCGATGGCCGCGCGCACCACAGGCCTGGCCGGCTGATGCTGCTGCTGCGGCGGCGCCTGCCCCTCATCGAGCTTGAACACGCCCACCACCTGCGCCAGGGTGCTGGCCTGGTCTTGCAGGCTTTCCGCCGCAGCGGCAGCCTCCTCCACCAGGGCCGCATTCTGCTGCGTCACCTGGTCCATTTGCGCGATGGCCTGGTTCACCTGTTCGATGCCCGAGCTTTGCTCGACGCTGGCGGCCGTGATCTCGCCCATGATGTCGGTCACGCGGCGCACGCTGTCGACGATTTCCTGCATCGTCGCGCCAGCCTCGTCGACGAGGCGCGCGCCCGAATCGACCTTGCCCACTGAATCATCGATCAGCAGCTTGATTTCCTTGGCCGCCTGGCTTGACCTCTGCGCCAGGCTGCGCACTTCCGTCGCCACCACGGCAAAGCCGCGCCCCTGCTCGCCCGCGCGCGCCGCTTCCACGGCCGCATTCAAGGCCAGGATATTCGTCTGGAAGGCGATGCCGTCGATGACGCTGATGATGTCGACGATCTTCTTCGACGAATCGTTGATCGACGCCATGGTATCGACCACCTGCGCCACCACTTGCCCGCCCTTGCTGGCCACACCGGACGCCGATTGCGCCATCTGGTTGGCCTGGCGTGCATTGTCGGCATTCTGTTTCACCGTGCTGGTCAGCTCTTCCATCGAGGCGGCCGTCTCTTCCAGCGAGCTCGCTTGCTGTTCCGTGCGCGACGACAGGTCCTGGTTGCCGGCGGCGATTTCCATTGAGGAAACCTTGACCGATTCGCTGGCTGTGCGGATTTTCACCAGCACGACGGCGATCTTGTCGATAAAGCGGTTGAAGGCGCCGGCGATCTGCGCCAGTTCATCCACGCCGGATGCGTCGAGGCGGCGCGTCAGGTCGCCTTCGCCCGAGGCGATGTCGTCGAGCGCGTCGCGCACCAGTTCCAAACGCTTGAGCATTTTGAAGACCAGCAGCGACAGGAGCAGCGCCGCCAGCCCGGTCAGCAGCGCGGCCGTGACGGTGGCCGTCGTCAGCATCGTCTGCAAGGCTTGCATGGCTTCCTGCTGGTCCAGCACCACGGCCAGCAGCCAGCTTGTCCCCGCCACGCGCGTGACGTACAGCATGCCGTCTCGGTCATTCAGGCGCACGGCCTCGCTCGTGCGCGTGCTTTCCAGCCGGTTGACCTGCGCGGCCGACAGCGCCGCATCGAGTTTCGCCACCGGCTGCAGGCTCAGGTCCTTGTTGGCATGGGCGATGATGGTGCCGCTCTGGTCGACCAGGAAGGCAAAGCTGTGCGGCGTCGGCTTGATCGCCACCACGTTGGCGATCACCGTATCGAGCAGCACGTCCGCGCCCGCCACGCCCACCGGCGCCTCTTTCGGGCCGACGGGCGCCGTAAACGACACCACCAGCTTGTGGCTGGCCGCGTCCACATACGGCGGCGTGAGCATCGGCACGCCGGCCTTGAAGGTGTCCGTGTACCAGGCGCGCGCGGTAGGATCGAAATCGGCCGGGCGCCCCGGATGGGTAAATACGGAGCGCTTGTCCGAGTAGCCGATGAAGACCTCCGTAAAATCGCCAGCCTTTTCCGCGATCTGAAAAGCGCGCAGCGGATCGGGCGTCTCGGCCGACATCACGACGGATGCCATGACCTTCTTCTTGCCATCGACCCATTGCGCCAGCACGGCCGACTGGCTGTGCAGCAGTTGCTGCATCTGCTGGTCGGCCGACGCCAGCATGCTGCTCCGCGTGGTAACGTAATTGGCGACCGACAAGGCCAGCATGGACAGCACGACGATGGAAACGCAAATGAGCACCAGCCGCGTGCGAAGGGAAGACAACATGATGGACTCCTCGTTTCAATTTTAATGGCGTGAAACAGTGCTTTTGCACTACTTTCTCTACGAAAGCATTTTCACACAAAAATCAGAACAATTTCCATCAATATTCGGAATAAAACACATATATTTCCACGTGGAAACCCATCAAACCCATCAAACCCAGTCCAGCCATCAGCCGATCAGCCCCCTCAAGCCGCTGGCCCGCTGCGTGCGCCGCAAGATCGCGTCGAACAACACGGCTTGCGTGGGCGAGACGAGGGTAAAAAAGTCGCGCGCGCGCGTGATGCCCGTGTAGACCAGTTCGCGCGCCAGCATGGCGCCGCCTTCCTGCGGCAGCACCAGCACCGTATGGCGAAACTCCGAGCCTTGCGATTTATGTACCGTCATGGCGAACGCCGTCTCCACATGGCGCAAACGCGTGGCCAGCACGCTGCGCACGTTCTCGCCTTCCAGGAAATACACACGCAGGGAGCCGGGCCGCGCAGGGTCGCGCAAGGTCAGTCCGATGTCGCCGTTGAACACGCCCGTACCGTAATCGTTGCGCGTGACCATCACGGGGCGTCCCACATACCACTCGCTGCGGCGTATCAGCCCTTCCTTTTCCAGCCGCAGTTCGATGGCCGTGTTCAAGCCCGCCACGCCCCACTCGCCTTCGCGCACGGCGCACAGGATGCGGAACGACTCGAACGCGTGCAGCACGGCGCGCACCCAGTCGTCATGCTGCGCGTAGCCTTCGCCGCCGGCATTCACCAGCGCCAGGTAAGGCTGATAACCGCCCGGCGCATCCGGACGTCCGCGCAAGGCCAGGCGCAGCACGTCCTCCTGCTGCGCCGGCACCGTCCACGCCAGCTGGCCGCCGCTGTCGCTGGCAAAGCAGGCCTTGGCCAGATCGGGCCTGCCGCCATTCACGGCCAGCGCCAGCTCGCCAATCGGACCGCTGAAGCGGTGGCTGTGGCGCAGCATCACCGTCTGCTGCGCCAGCGCACCGGCCGCTCCCGCGAAGGCGGGCGGAATGGTCACGCCGCTGGCCGCCTGCGCATACGCGATGGTAGCCGGCGTGTAAGCGCCCGCCTGCGCATCGTGGCACAAGTCGCCCAGCACGGCGCCCGCCTCCACCGACGCCAACTGGTCCTTGTCACCCAGCAGTATCAAGATCGCCGTCGGCGGCAAGGCGTCGAGCACCGAGGCCATCATTTCCAGGTGCACCATCGATGCTTCATCGATGATCAGCACATCGACATCGAGCGGATTGCCCGCGTGATGGGCAAAGGCGCGCGTATCGGGCCGCGCACCCAGCAAACTATGCAGGGTGCGGGCCGCGCCCATGCGCCGCGCCAGTTCCAGCAGGGGCAGCGCCTCGCCCGCCTTCGCCGCCAGACCCTCCAAGGCCTTGTCGATCGACTGTTTCAGGCGCGCGGCCGCCTTGCCCGTCGGCGCGGCCAGCGCGATGCGCAACTGCTCCGGCTGGGGCGAGACGGCAAACAGCAAGGTCAAAAGGCTCGCCACCGTGTACGTCTTGCCCGTCCCCGGGCCGCCCGTGATGATGGCCACCTTGCCGCGCAGGGCGATGGCGCACGCCACCTTTTGCCAGTCCGGGCCACCATCCTGCGTGGGCTGGTCGAACAGGATGTCGAGCCATTGCCGCACCTGCGCCAGCGGGGGATTAGTCAAACCCTGCGCGCGGACGGCGATTTTCTCGCCCACCAGGCTTTCGTCGCGCCAGTAGCGGCGCAAATACAGACGGTCGCCATCGAGTACCAGCGGCTGGCGCACGTCGGCCGCGCCTACCTGCCACACCTGCGGCGCACCGGCCAGCAGCGCGCGCCAGCCATCGACGCTGTCCGGCAGCGGACCGGAAACGGCCAGCACGGCATGCCACAGCTCCTCGCTCCAGCCCAGCAGTTGCGACGGTTCGCTGGCCAGCTCAAACAGCATCAGACAGCTGTGCCCCCGCCCTTCCAGCTCGGCCAGCACCACGCAGGCCACGGCCACGGCGGGCGCATTCGGCGCCTCCTCGTCCAGGCTGGTGATGAAGCGGGCAAAGGCGGCGCTCAGGCGGCGCAGATGGCCCGCTTCGGCCACGCCGTCAAAGTGAGTAAACAAGGCATCCATCTGCAAGGCATCCATCTGCTCATTATGCTGCATGGTGTTCCGTTTCTTCTAACAGTTGATCGAGGCCGTCCAGCAGTTCCAGCTGCGGCGCCAGCCAGTAGCAGCCATGCGTATCCACATTCGCGATACCGCGCAGGAACAGGAAGATGGCGCCGCCCAGGTGCTCGGCCGGGTCATACGCATCACCGAGGCGACTTTTCAGCAGCCGGTGCAGGGCCAGCATGTAGATGGCGCCCTGGATATCATAGCGGTGCTGCGCCATGCCGGCCGCCAGCGCGGCGGTGTGGTAAGCCGCGTCGTTGGCGCCCAGCGCGTTCGACTTGTAGTCGAGCACCCAGTAGCGGCCATCCTGTTCGATGACCAGGTCAGCAAAGCCTTTCAACATGCCGTGCAGCTGGCGCCGCGGCAGCACGGGGCGTGGCGCGCCATCGAGCAGCAAGCGCGTGCACAGCTGATCGAGCGCTCCCGTGGACAAATGCTCGCTGGGGAACCAGAATTCCATCTCGGACAGCGTGCTATCGAGGTGCGACAACGACGCATCGAGCAGCGGCAACGGCGTGAGGGCGATTTCCCTGAGCCAGGCGATGGCGTCTTCCTGGCGATGGCCCCAGCCCGCCCGTTCGCAGCGCGCGGCCAGACGGGTATTGAAGTGCTCGTCGTGGACGCTGTCAAAACCTTCGCTGCCCATCCACTCGAGCTGCTCGTGCAAGAAATTGCCGGGCACGGAGCCACGCGGGAAGCGGTGCCATGGCGCGTCGCCCATTTGCATCGGCGAGGTCACGGCGACAGCCGTGCCATCTTCCAGCAGGGTTTCCTCCAGCGCCCGCTGCGGCACGTGCGCGGCCGCCACGGCGCCGATCTGGCGCGTCAGCGACGTAAAGCTGCCCACCGACCAGTCGCGCTCGAATTCGCCCACGAACACGGGCGCGGGGCGCAGCTCGGGGCGCCGCTCGACCCGGTCCAGCACCGTGCAGGCATCGGGCTGCGCCAAAGAGCCCACGTAGATGGCGTCGCAACTGCCCGCCACCTGCTGCCAGCGCAGCAGCAGCTGGTCAAACGGCAGCTTGTCGCCGCCCGTCAGCAGGTAACCGAGCGCCGATTCGTGCAAGGTGTTCTCGCCCGCCTTGCGCGCCGCCTGGGCGGCCACGCCCAGCCACAGGAAGTGGCGCGCGCGCGTCAGGGCCACGTACAGCAGGCGCAAGTCTTCCTCGATGCGCGCCTCTTCGACCGCCGCCATGGCCTCGTCGGACAGCGACAGGTCGAGGCGGCGTTCACCATCCTCGCCCGCATACTCGAAGAAGCTGCGGTTGCGTTTATCCACCTTGCGCGCCGTGACGGCAAACGGCAGATACACGAGCGGGTATTCGAGGCCCTTGGATTTGTGCACGGTGATGACCTTGACCAGTTCCGCATCGCTTTCCAGGCGCAGCACGCGCTCGTCGCCGCCCTCGCCTTCGCCGGCGATCTGCTCGGCCAGCCAGCGTATCAGCGCCTGCTCGCCATCGAGCTGGCGGCTGGCCGATTGCAGCAGTTCGGCCAGGTGCAGCAGATTCGTCAGCCGCCGCTCGCCACCCGTCTGCTGCAGCAGCATGGCCGGCAGTTGCAATTCGTGGATGAAGCGGCGTAGCATGGCCAGCACGCCCTGGCGCTGCCAGATCAGGTGCAGGGTCTTCAGTTGCTCGACGCGGCGTTCCCATTCCAGTTCATCGCTCGACAGGCGCGCCAGCTCGCCCAGTGACAGGCCGATGGTGCGCGTGGCAAACGCGGCGCGCGCCAGTCCCCCGTCAAGCGGGTTGGCCAGCGCCGCCAGCCAGCGCAGCACGTCTTGCGCTTCCTCGCTGTCGACGACGGAATCCTTGTCGGACAGGTAGACGCTGGCGACCCGGCGGCGCGCCAGCGCGCGGCGGATGGCCGCCGCTTCCTTGCGGTCGCGCACGAGGATGGCGACATCGGCCGGCTGCAGGCGCACAAATCCGTCAGGTCCAGCGAAACCGGCTTGCGCATCGCCCAGCATGGCGACGACGTGCTCGGCGCAATGCTGCGCGAAATACTCGCGATAGCTGTCGCCGCGCAGTCCTTCATCGCTGGCGCAGGCGGCCAGCAGGGCCGGCAGCGGACCGCCGGCGTTCACAAGATGCTCGGCGCGGCCCTGGGCGTCGACGGCCTCGAACGGCAACGGATTCTCGCCCCCTTTACGGTAGCGGAAGGCGCCCGCTGGCACCTCGTCGCGTTCGGCGTGCAGGAACAGCTGGTTGACAGCCGCCACCAGCGGCGCCGTCGAACGGTAGTTGGTGCCCAGCTGGTAATGGCGTCCCGTTGTCGCGCGCCGCGCCGCCAGATAGCTCTGGATGTCGGCGCCGCGAAAGCCGTAGATCGACTGTTTCGGGTCGCCGATCAAAAACAGGCCCAGCGCCGGGTCGTTGTCGGCAATGCGGTACAGCAGGTTGAATATCTGATACTGGGCGGGCGCCGTATCCTGGAATTCATCGACCATGGCCAGCGGATACTGGTCGATGATGCGCTGGCGCAGGGCCGCGCCATTCTCGCCGGCCAGCGCGTCGTGCAAGCGCTGCAGCATGTCGGCAAAGCCGAACTGGCGCGACTGGCGCTTCAATTGATCCATGCGCCGCGCGATGGCCGCCGCCGCATGCAAGTGCAGCTTGTGCGCCAGCGGCGTGAGGGCCGCCAGGGCGATCCCCAGCGCCTCGGTATGTTCGAAGCACTCGGGCACCTGCGCCGTGAAGCTCTTGGCAAACGCATCCTCGATGCCGAACGGCGTCAAGCGTTCCCATGCCTTGGCCGTGATGGCTGGCTGCAGCAAGAGCGGATCCTGCGCCCAGCGGCGCAAGCCGTCGAACCACTTCGCCAGGTTCTCCGGCTTCATCTTGACGCCGTTAAAACACTTGGGATTGGCGGCGCGGTGATCATTGATCCAGGCGGCCATCCGGTCCACGCGCTCGACCCAGCCCGCCTTCAGGGTGGCCAGCTGCGCGGCCAGCGCCCGCTGTTCGCGCACGATCAGCGCGGACAACGGTTCCTCGTCCGCCATGCGCATGATGTCCGCGCGGCGCGCCAGCTCGCGCGCGCCTTTCTTCAGCGCGTCGACGTCGGGCCAGCATGCCAGCAGCACGTCGAGCGCCTGCGGCGGCAAGGGATAGACTTGCTGGCGCCAGTAATCGTGGGCCGCATCCTCGAACAGGGCTTGCTCGTCGCTGACCAGTTCCTCGTCGAACAGGCTGCCGCTGTCGAAGGCGTGCTCGCGCAGCATGCGCTGGCACCAGGCGTCGATGGTGAAGATGGCCGCTTCATCCATCGTCTCGGCGGCCAGCATCAAGCGGTGCGCGGCCTTTTGCCGCTCGCTCTCGTCCGGATAGGATTCCAGCAAGGCGTCGAGAAAGGGGTCGCTGCCGCAGGATTCAATGCGGAACTCATTGCGAAAATAAGCGGCGGCCTCGATCAGGCGTTCGCGCACGCGGTTCGACAATTCGCGCGTGGCGGCGCGGGTAAACGTCATCACGAGGATATCGGCCGGCAGCAGCGGACGCGCGAAACGGCTGTCGTCGTCGCCATGCCCCAGCACGAGGCGCACGTACAGCGCGGCGATGGTCCAGGTCTTGCCCGTGCCGGCAGACGCTTCGATCAGGCGCGAGCCATGCAGCGGGAACACCAGGGGCTTGAGCAAATGGCTCGTCATTGTTCTTCTCCCGCGCCATCGAAGGGCGCGCTAATCGGGTCGATCGTGATGTGCTGTTGCAGCCAGTCGGCCAGCGGGCCATACAGCTCGCGCGTGCAGTCTTCCCATGCTTCCTCGGCGGCCAACGCGGAAAACTCGGGCCACAGGCGCGCCAGGCAAAGTTCTTCGCGCTCGCCTGACATGTCAAAGCCGCCATCGTAGACGGCGCGCGGGTCGCCCTGCTGCACCAGCGCCAGGCCCGTCTTGCAGGCAGTCGGCAACGGATGGTTCATGCCTTCGCGCCACAGCGCCAGCAAGGTGGCCAGCGCTGCGCGCGAAGTGGCCGGATCGAGCGGCGCCATGCTGACGATGGCGTCGCGCGCCACCAGGTAGCCGGTGACGGGAAAACCGAGGGCGGCGGCGGCCAGCTGGCGCAGCCACATCAGCATCAGCTTGTCGCCGCGCGCCAGGCCGCCCTTGTCCGTCACTTTCGAGGAAATCTGCATCAGCCAGGCCGTCTCCTGCCCATTGCTGCACAATTTGTCGAGCCAGTCGTCGATCTGCACTTCGCCGAAGGGCAAATTGATTGCGCGCTTGTCGGCCGCCAGCGGGAACGAAGCGCGCAAGGACAGCCACGCACTGCGCACGGGCACCAGCGCCTCGACCAGCTGCGCCTGCACCTGCTGGCCGATCAGGCCGATGGGCAGTACGCCTTCGCGCGCCAGCTTCCCTGCGCGCGCTTCCAGGCTGGCGCGCACGTCTTCGAGCGCCTCGACGGCGCCGCCGTCGTCCAGCATGGTGTCTTCCAGCAGATAGCGCTCGAGCGCATTCAGGCCAAACGGTTCTTCATCCTCGCCCAGCATGGCCGCGTCGGCAAAATACACGCTCAAGCGGCGGCGGAAAAAGTATTTGACGGGCTGGCGCAGGAAGCTGGCCAGCTCGCCCAGCTTCAAACGCGTGCCGGGATCGAGCTCGTAGGGACCCAGCGGCAGCACGGCGGCCTGCGCCTCCGCATCGGCATCGGTATGGGCCACGCGCCATTCACGCGCATACGTGAGCAAACCATCGGCCTCGAAATAGCGGCGGCTGAATGGCTGCAGCGCATGCTCGGTGGTGAGCGACGCCAGGTGCCGGTCCAGCGACCAGCCGGTGGCCAGGTAATCGCGCAGCTGCGACACCAGCACGGACGGCGGCTGCTCGGAATTGTCGCGCACATTGCGCCCCACCCAGCTCACATACAGTTTGTCGCGCGCGGCCAGCAAGGCTTCGAGCATCAGGTAGCGGTCATCGTCGCGGCGCGAGCGGTCGCCCGGGCGCGCCATGCCGGGCAGCGCCAGCAAGTCGAAATCGGCCTTCTGCGCGCGGCGCGGAAAATCGCCATCGTTCATGCCCAGCAGGCACACGACGCGGAACGGCACGGCGCGCATCGGCATCAGGGTACAGAAGGTCACGCCACCGGAGACAAACTGGTGGTTCAGGGTCGGCTCGTCCAGCGCGCCCAGCCACGCCACGCGCAGCACGGACAACGGCACCTGCTCGACAAAGCCCGCATGCTCGCAGGTTTCCAGCCAGCCCTGCAAGGCGCCTTCCAGCTGCGCCAGGGTCAGGCGGTCGCCCTCGTCGTCGGCGTCAAAAAAAGCGGACAGCAACGCGCGCGCCTGCACGCCCCACTCGGCTGGCGTGCAGGCGCCGGCCAGTACGGTGCGCCAGTGCAGCAGCGCCTCGACCAGCTGCGCCAGGGATCCCGCCAGCGCCGCATCGAGGCCGCCCACTTCCGCATACGGCTCGATGCCGCCAAAGCTGGCGCCACTGCCGCTGGCATAACCGAGCAGCATGCGCCGCACGCCGAAGATCCACGCATTCTGTTCGCCCGCCGCGCCCAGTCCCAGGCCGGCGCGGTGCGCCTGGTCCAGGCCCCAGCGCACGCCCGCCCCTTCGATCCAGGCGCCCAGGGTGGCCAGGTCGTCCGGCTGCAGGCCAAAGCGGGCCGCCAGCGCCGGTACGTCGAGCAGGTCGCGCACTTCGCTCTGGCGGCAACGCTGCTGCGGCAGTTGCAGCAGCCACTCGAGCGCGACGAGCAGCGGGTTGACGCTGCGGTCCTTCACGTCGCCGATCTCGAACGGAATGAAACGTTCGTCATTGCGCCGGTACTGGCCGAAGACGGCGTGGATGGCGGCCGTAAAGGTGTCGATATCGGGCACCATCACCACCACGTCGCGCGGACGCAAGCCCGTCTCGGCGCTGTGCGCGAACATGGCCAGCAGCTGGTCGTGCAGCACTTCCACTTCGCGCTGCACGCTGTGCGCCACGTGAAATTCGATCGAGCGGTCGCCGGCGTCTGGCGGCACCTGCTCATGCTCGGCCAGCGGGCGCAGTTCGCGGATGGCCACCTGCACCTGCTGCAGCAGGGTCTCGCCCGTTTCCTCGCCAAACAGGTCGATACGCAGGCTGTCGTCGCGCCCTTCGGCTTGCGCGTGTTCGTCGAATTCGTCGAGCATGCGGATGAAATCGCGCCCTTGCCTGCCCCAGCTGGCCAGCAGCGGATGGCTGTGCGCATGCAGCGCTTCGAGCGGAATTTGCGCCAGGTCGGTGCCGTTGCGCTGCCGCTGGCGCTTGTTTTCCGCGCGCAGCAAGTCGCGCCCGTCGATGATATCGCCCCAGTAAAACTGGCATGGATTGGGCACGGCCAGCACCACCTGCGTGTGGCGCGCCAGCGCGGCCAGCGCCTGCAAGGTCTGGTACGGCAAGGCCGACACGCCAAACAGCACCACCCGGCGCGGCAGCTTGCCGGCAGGCGGCTCGCCGGCGGCGATCGCCGCCAGGAAAGCGTCGTGGATGTCGGCGCGGCCCGTGTCGCGCTCGAAAGCCTCGACATCCAGGCCCACGGCGCGCCACAACTGCGCCTGCCAGCGCTGGTCTTCCTTCAAGGCGATGGATACACCGCGCGCCGTGCGCAACTGGTCGCGCCCGGCCGCCCAATCGGCCAGCCAGTCGGCGCGGTAGACCTGGTACTGGTCGAACAAGTCGGCCAGGCGCTCGGCCAGTTGCAGCCGGCGTTCGCAATCGCCATCGGCAAGGAAGTAGCGCAGCGGCGCGAATACCGGGTCGGCCAGCAAAGAGGGTAAAAGACGCATCAGGCGCCAGGTCAGCGGAGATTTATCGAACGGCGACACGCGCGGGACGCGCTCGCGCCCCAGCATGCCCCGGTAGCTTTCCCACAGCAGGCGCGCCGGCAGCGCGATGCGCGTGGCGGCGCACACGCCCATCTCCTCGGCCAGGGCGATCTTCAGCCATTCAGCCACGCCGTTCGACTGCACCAGGAAGATATCCGTTTCCAGGGGTGCCAGCGGATGCTGGCCCAGCCACTGGAAGACGGCGGCGCGCAGCTGTTCCAGCTGGTTGCCATGCAGGATGAGGAGGCCGGGCGTGACGGGAGTATGCATGCTGATCCGATGGGTTGCCGCGTCTCTGGCCGGGTGGCCGGAGACGTCAAAGGCATATTATCGCCGCTGCTTGCGTCAGGGGGCGTCGCTGGCGGAAAATTCCATTGAAATTTGTTCCGCCACCTGCACCAGCGCCGGCCCCAGGGCCGTCAGCAAGGCACGCGCCTGCGCCAGGTCGCCGCCCAGGCGCAAGCCTTCGATCGACGCGCACAGGTCGGCAAAGGCATGGGCGCCCACGGCCAGCGCCGACGATTTGCTGCGGTGTCCCAGGTCGGCCAGGCGCCCCAGGTCTTCCAGCGCCATGGCCTGCTCCATTTCGGCGATGCCGTCGCGCGCAGTGTCGAGAAACAGCTGGGTATATTTGCGCATTTTCAAGGCGTCATTGCTGAACGTGAGCGCCAGGGTGGCCAGGTCGAGGATGGCCGTGTCGCGCAAGTCCCGCGTAGCGCCCGATGGCGGCGCTTTCGGCACCGCCGCCAAGCTGTCGCCCGCGCGCGCATGGCCGATGCTGCCGATACCGCCTCGCAGGCGGAACCATTTCGCCAGCAGGTGAAACAGCAGATTCGGGGCGATCGGCTTGGTCACGAATTCATCCATGCCCGCCGCCAGACAGCGGGCGCGGTCTTCGCTGCCCGCATTGGCCGTCATGGCGATCACCAGCAGGCCGGCAAGCTGAGGGTCGGCGCGGATGCGGCGCGTCGCCTCGAAGCCGTCCATCTCCGGCATCTGCACGTCCATCAGCACGCAGTCATAGCGCTGCCGGGCCAGCAATGCCAGCGCCTCGCGGCCGTTGCCGGCGACGCAGACGGTGGCGCCGGCGTCTTCCAGCAATTCGCAGCCCACCTGCTGGCTGAAGACGTTATCTTCCACCAGCAGGATGGACGCGCCGCGTATCACCCCCAGCACTTCCGGCTCCACTTCGGCGATGCGCTCGTCGCCCGCCTGCGCGCTTTTCTCCAGGCGCGCCGTGAACCAGAAGGTGCTGCCCAGACCCGGCTGGCTGTACACGCCCACCTTGCCGCCCATGAGCTCCACCAGTTGCTTGCTGATCACCAGCCCCAGCCCGCTGCCGCCATACTTGCGCGTGGTCGACGGGTCGGCCTGGTGGAAGGAGCGAAACAGCTGCGCCACCTCTTCCTGCGTCATGCCGATGCCCCGGTCCTGCACTTCGAAGCGCAGCATGCTGTGGCTGCCGCGCTCCTCGGACTGGCGCACGCGCACGAAGATGCTGCCATTGTCGGAAAACTTGATGGCGTTGCTGGTCAGGTTCAGCAAGACCTGCTCCAGGCGCAGCGGGTCGCCACGCCAGCGCTGCGGCAGCTCCGGCGCGATATCGAACTGCAGCGCCAGGCCCTTGACGGCCGCTGCGTCGCCGAGCTGGCTGGCGATGTTGGCCAGCAGGGTGTCGAGCCGGAAGTCCAGCACTTCCAGTTCCAGCTTGCCCGCCTCGATCTTGGAAAAATCGAGGATGTCGTTGATCAGGCCCAGCAAATGCTGGCCCGAATGGAAGATTTTTTGCAGATAGTCACGCTGGCGCGCATCGGCCACCGATTTCAGCGCCAGGTGCGCCATGCCGATGATGCTGTTCATCGGCGTGCGGATTTCATGGCTCATGTTCGACAGGAAGTCGCTCTTGGCCTGACTGGCCGCGTCGGCCTGTTCCTTCAGGCGGTGCAGTTCCGTCACGTCGGTGGACAGGCCGATCAGGCCCGTGACGGGACCGGGCAAGCCCAGCGGCACTTTCACGCTCCACAGGTGATGCACCTGGCCCTGCGCATCGACGAAGCGCTCTTCGCCGACGAACTTGACGCCGCTGTCGAACACCTGGCGCTCCGTGCGCTGCGCGGACGCCGCCTTATCGCCGAGCATCAACTCGCCATCCTGGCGGCCGATCAGCTGCTCCGCCGAACGGCCCAGTATCTTCGCCGTGCGCGCATTCACGTAGCGGTAGCGCAGGTCGGCATCCTTCATGTAGACGTAGGCGTCGACGCTGTCGAGCACCGTATCGAGCAGGGTGCGCTGCGCCACCGCGTTGCGGCGCGAACGGTACAAGGTAAAGATATAGCCATAAATGAGCAGGGTGCCGGCCACGCCGACGGCCAGCGCCAGCCACGGGAAATAGCGGTCGAAGGGGCTGTACAGCTCTGCCTTGCGCACGCGGAAATGGGCTTTCCACAGGCCGCCCTGGTAAGCCACCGGCAGCACCTGGTCGAAATAGTCGGCATCGCTGCCCGGTTGCGGCGGCGCCACCGCCAGGTCGCCATCGTCGTTGAACAGCAGGCGGTCCTGCGGCAGGATGAGCAGAACCCCGTCGGCCGGCAACGGATCGGCCGCGCTGTACAGGGTCAGGTGCAGCGGTTCCAGGGCGCTGCGTTCGAGCGCGCTGTGCACCAGTTGCGCCACGCCAAAACCGATGCCGACGGAACCCTGATAGGCGGCGCGACGCTCGGCCACGCTGCCCTGCGGCATGCCATTGCGGTACACGGGAAGACGCATGCCCAGGCCCACGTGCGCGGGCGGTCCCTTGATCATGATCACCTGGCCCGACGCGCTGACCTCGCCGCTGTCGCGCGCCTGCGCCAGGGACTGCGCCACCAGCGGGTTGGCGCCGATATCGACGCCCATGCGTTCGGCCAGCAGGGAGTCGGGCTCCAGGTAAGTGAGCACCGTGTATTCCGGCCGCTCGCCGGGCGGACGGATGGTGAATGCGGGATAGCCGCGCGGCGCCAGGCTGGTGTCTTTGCGCACGGCCTCGATGAAGGCGGCGCGCTGCGCCGACGGGAAGGCCACCGCGTAGTTGACCGATTCGATGGCGGGGAACTGGCGCGCGATATCGAGGCCGGCCACGTAATCGTGGAACTGGCGGCGCGTCAGATGCTCGCTGGTGCGGAACAGGGCTTCGAGCCCGCGCAGCAGGTCGGAATAGCTTTTCACGCGCGTGACGAGGCTATGCTGGGCACCATGCGTGAGATTGTCGAAACGCTGTTCGGCATCGTCGTTGACCGTGCGCGCCGCGCCCGCGTACAGGGCGCCGCCCACCGCCGATGCCAGCAGCAAGCCACCTGCCCATATCCTGATGCCTGATCCCGCCCCGCCCTTGCTCAAAGTGTGCATTGTCAATCGCTTATTCCGGTTTCCTCGAATGTGCGGCGCAGTCCGCCCAGCAGGTACGAGGATACTATCAAAGCCCCCGCCCGACGCGTCCGTACATGAAAAAAAGCCCGCGCTGTGGTTGCACTGGAAAACACCGCGCGCCTAGGCCGCCTGCAGAGCCCCTGCCAGGAAGTCGCAAAAGGCGCGCACCTTTTCCTGCACATGGCGTCCGTCGGGCGTCAAGGCATACACGCCACGCCTGGCCATGCCGTGCGACGGCAGCACGCGCACCAGGGCGCCGCTGGCAAGCAGCGGTGCGGCGACGAACGACGGCAGCGCGCCCACGCCGATGCCCGCCACCAGCATATCGGCCAGCAGCAGGCTGCTGTCGGCGGAAAAGCGCACGGGCAGGACGATGCTGCTCGCCCCTTCCGGGCCGGCCAGCTGCCAGATGCCGGGGCTGTCGGCCAGCCGATAGGCCAGGCAATCGTGACCGTGCAAGTCCTGCGCCTGCCGGGGTGTACCGCGCCGCGCCAGATAGGCGGGCGATGCGCAAATCATCTGTTCCACATCGCCCAGGCGGCGCGCCACCAGGGTCGAATCGGCCAGCGCGGCGCGGATGCGCAGCGACACGTCATAGCCCTCGCCCACCACGTCGCGCAGGCGGTCGTCCAGGGTCATTTCGATTTTGACTTCCGGATAGCGGGCCATGAAGTCCGGCAGCAGCGGCGAAAGCACTTTCAAGCCAAACGACAGTGGCGCATTCACGCGCAGCCGCCCCGCCACCTTGCCGGCGCAGCCGCGCGTGGCCAGTTCCAGTGCGTCGATTTCATCGAGCAGGCGGCAGCATTCAAGATAATAGGCACGCCCGCCGTCCGACAAACTCATGCGTCGTGTCGTGCGCACCAGCAGCACCGTTGCCAGATGCGCTTCCAACTGGCGCACCTGCTTGCTGATGGCCGCCGCCGACTGGTTCAGGTCCAGCGCCGCCTTGCTGAAGCTGTCGCGCTCGACCACCTTGCGAAACACGCGCATATGCGCCAGGACATCCATGATTCTTTCCATTTGGTTGAATATCTTATTATTTTATCGCTGATTATCATTGAATTGAAAAACAATATGATGGTGGCTTCTTCATTCATCTCACGCAAGGAGCACTCCATGTTCACACCATCTGCCACCCTGACTACCCTGCTGCTGGCGCTGCTGGCTGGAACCACCCAGGCCGCAGCGCCCGCCCCTGCCGCAGCCATGCCGGAAGTGGCTATCAGCCCCTGGGGCCCGAAAGACGAGATCGGCCGCCTGAACCTGATGACGCCAGCCTCGCGCGCCGCCATCCTGGCGCGCATCGACGGCGGCAAGAGCTATGACCTGGCCGTCGATTTCTATGTCGGTATGCCCAGCTGGCAGGCAGCCGGCGATCCGCCCTACCAGATGTGGATGACGCACACGCCGAAGGGCAATGTGGTGGCCGACTCGATGCGAGTGGGCGAACAGATGAACCGCCACGTCAGTTACACGGGCTCGGCCGTCTCCATGTATGCGCACATGGGCACGCATATCGACGCCCTCAACCACTTCGGCTTGAACGGCAAGATCTGGAACGGTTTTACGGAAGAACAGTATCTGGGTGACCGGGGCTGGACTGTGACGGGCGCGGAAAAACTGCCGCCCATCGTCGCGCGCGGCGTGCTGATCGACGTGGCCGTGGCCAAGGGATTGTCGCAACTGCCCGACAATTACCGGGTCACACGGCAAGACTTGCGCACCGCGCTGGCCAAGCAGCACATCACGCTGGAAAAGGGCGACGTGGTGCTGATACGCACGGGCCGCATGCAGCACTATGAGCAGGCGCAAGCCTACATGGCCAATCCCCCCGGCCTGTCGCTCGATGCGGCGAAATTCCTCGTGGAAGATGGCGGCGCGATGGTGGTGGGCGCGGACAACCTCAGTTTCGAGGCGTTTCCGTCCGAAGTGGCGGGCAACTACCTGCCCGTGCACACCTATTTACTGGCGCAACAGGGGACACCCATCCTGGAACTGGTCGACTTGGAAGCGCTGTCGCGCGACAAGGTCTACCAGTTCGCCTTCATCGGCGCCTCCTTGAAGTTCCGGGGCGGCGACGCGGCGCCCATCCGTCCCGTGGCCCTGCCGATCCGCTAAGTCACACGGTCGCGGCCAGCAAAGCGCCGGCGCCATGGTCATCCCAGGCATCGGCGCAGCGCACCACGTCGCCTACGACGATGATGCTGGGACTGCCCAGGCCGCTGGCCTGCAAGTCGCCGGGCAAGCAGTGCAAGGTGCTGAGCAACTGGCGCTGCGTTGCCAGGCTGGCCGATTGCACCACGGCCACGGGCGTGCCGGGCGCCATGCCGCCGGCCAGCAAGCCGACCTGGATGGCCGCCACCCTGGCCACGCCCATATAGATGACCAGGGTCAGGCCGCTTTGCGCCAATGCCGTCCAGTTCGGCTCCGAGGCGCTATCCTTGCCATGGCCCGTGACGAAAATCGCGCCCTGGCTCCAGCTGCGGTGCGTCAGCGGCACGCCGATGCTAGACGGTGCGGCCAGGCCGCTGCTGATGCCAGGGATCACTTCGACGGCCACGCCGTGGCTGCGCAGGTAGGCGCGCTCTTCGCCGCCGCGCCCGAACAGGTAGGGGTCGCCCCCTTTCAGGCGCACCACGTGCAGGCCGGCGCGGGCTTCGGCCAGCATCAGGCGCTCGATGAAGGCTTGCGGCGTGGAAGCGCAGCCGCCCCGCTTGCCCACCTCGACCACGCGCACGCCGGGCGCCGCATGCGCGAGAATGGCCGGGTTGACGAGGTCGTCGATCAGCACCACGTCGGCCCGTGCGATGGCCTTTACTGCCTTGATGGTCAGCAGGTCCGGGTCGCCGGGACCGGCGCCAACCAAGGTCACGCTTCCTTGTTGTGCCATGATGAAATCTCCCATTAAAAAAAGTGAGTGATGGCAAACGATGCCGCGTAGGCTTCCGGCGCGCTGCCATCCCACACGACGCCGTCGCACAGGGTCGAGCGGCGCATCGGTGACGCGGGCAAAGGCGTGGCCGTCATTTCCGCCGCCTGGCGGTACAGGTCGAGGCGATTGACTTGCCTTGCCACCGCCAGGTAATCGGGTTCGTCGCGCAACAAGCCCCAGCGCCGGTGCTGGGTCATGAACCACATGCCGTCGGACAGGTAGGGGAAATTCACGGCGCCATCCCGGTAGAACTTCACACCGTGCGCCTCGTCCCAGGTCTTGCCCAGCCCATCCTGGTAGTGGCCGAGGATGCGCGGCGCCAGCATTTCCTGCGGCGTATTCAAATAAGCAGGCTCGGCCAAGGTGGCCGCCATGGCCAGCCGGTTGGCATCGCTGGCGTCGATCCAGCGCCCCGCCTCGAGCACGGCGGCGATCAGGGCGCGGCAGCTATTCGGATGCGCCTGCGCAAATGCGGCGCTGGTGCCCAGCACCTTGCCCGGATGGTCGGGCCAGATGGCGCCGCTGGTCGTGGCCGTCACGCCCACGCCATCGACGATGGCCTTGTAGCCCCACGGTTCGCCGGCGCAAAAGCCGTCCATCTGGCCCGCGCGCAAGGCGGCCACCATCTGCGACGGCGGAACCGTCATCACGCGCGCATCGCGCAGCGGATCGATGCCCTGCGCGGCCAGCCAGTATTGCAGCAGCATCGCGTGGTTGCCGGTCGGGAAAGTATGTGCAAACGCAAAAGGCCGCATCGCAGCGCGCATGTGCCGCGCCAGGGAGGGACCATCGTGGGCGCCTTCCCGCGCCAGCGCCGCCGACAGGGTGACGGCCTGGCCGCTGTGATTCAGATTCATCAATACGGCCATGTCATGTTGCTGCCCGCCGATGCCCATCTGCACGCCATACACGAGACCGTACAACACGTGGGCAGCGTCGAGTTCGCCGTTATTCAATTTGTCGCGCACGCCGGCCCACGACATCTCGCGGCTCAGTTCGATCTTGATGCCGTATTTTTCATCCAGGCCCAGCTTCGACGCCATCACCAGCGAGGCGCAATCGGTCAGCGGCAAGTAGCCGACGCGTATCGTTGTTTTTTCCGGCTGCAGGGAGCGCATCACCTGGCCGCCATGTCCTGCCTGTTTGCCCGCTTGCTCTGTCATACTATTCCTTGCTGATAAGTACTGTTTTTCCGCGCCACCATGGGCAAGGCTCTCCCCGCCCAGCAGCAAGGACCGTGCCTATGCACGTCCTGCTCAAGGAGCCAGAAAATGCACCGGAATGGTGCGCTGCACCAGCATGTATCAGGAAATGGACGATTCATCCCAGCAAGTCCTCCACGTCGAGGATGCGCTGGGCGATTTCCGCCAGCTTCAATTTCTTGTTCATGGCCATGCTGCGCAAGCGCTGGTAAGCCTGGTCTTCCGTCAAGCCGTGATGCGTCATCAACAAGCCCTTGGCCCGTTCGATCACCTTGCGTTCGAGCAGCTTGTGCCGCGTGTCGAGCAATTCGGCGCGCAATTTTTCTTCCTGGCGAAAGCGCGCCAACGCCACGTTCAGCACGGGCAAGATGCGCTCGGCATGCAAGCCGGCCACGATATAGGCGGACACGCCGGCCGCCATGGCCGCGTCGATGCTGGCTGTGGCGCCGTCTTCCGTAAACAGGACGATGGGACGGCGCTCGTCGCGCGTGGCGATGACGATGTGCTCGAGCACGTCGCGCGCATCCGATTCGGCATCGATGATGATGAGATCGGGCTGCAGCTGCGCGATGCGCTCAGGAAGGTAGAGGTCGGCTGGCAGCGAGGCGACGATGTCAAAGCCTGATTCCAGCAAGCCGATGCGCAAGGCATTGCCGCGCTGCACTTGGGCAGCCAAGGCGGCATTCTCGTGCACGCCGTGCTCGACAATGGTATTGACGACAACGATGCGCAAAGGCTGGGTACGGCTGGACGTCATGGGAGCGATCTGCAATGGCTAAACAATTAGCCATTGCAGTAAGCAAGAAGCGAACCAGACGGTTGAGTGCGTTTATTTTACTTCAGGGTCGGCATGGCAAACTCCGCGCCGGCAGCCGTCGATGCCGGCCAGCGCTGCGTCACGGCCTTCTGCTTGGTGTAGAAGCGCACGGATTCCGGGCCATGCGCATGGTGGTCGCCGAACAGGCTGCGTTTCCAGCCGCCGAAGCTGTGGAAAGCCATCGGCACGGGAATCGGTACGTTGACCCCCACCATCCCCACCTGCACGCGGTGCGTGTATTCGCGCGCGGTATTCCCATCGCGCGTGTAGATGGCCGTGCCGTTGCCGTACTCATGCGCGTTGACGAGGTCCAGCGCCGTGGCGAAATCGGGCACGCGCACGATGCACAGGACGGGGCCGAAGATTTCCTCCTTGTAGATCGTCATCTCGGGCGTGACGTGGTCGAACAGGCTGCCGCCAAGGAAAAATCCTTGCTCGTGACCGGGCAAGACGAAACCGCGCCCGTCGGCCACCAGCTTGGCGCCCTCTTCCACACCCTTGGCGATGTAGCCGGCGATCTTCTCCTTGTGTACTTGCGTGACGACCGGCCCCATCTCGGCCGACAAATCCATACCCTGGGTAATCTTCAAGGCCGCGATACGCGGCACCAGCGCCTCGACCAGCTGGTCCGCGACATTGCCGACCGCCACCACCACGGAAATGGCCATGCAGCGCTCGCCGGCCGAACCGAAGGCGGCACCCATCAGGGCGTCCACCGTCTGGGGAATATCCGCGTCCGGCATGACGACCATGTGGTTTTTCGCGCCGCCCAGCGCTTGCACGCGCTTGCCCTGCGCGCAGCCGGTGGCATAGATGTACTCGGCGATCGGCGTGGAACCGACAAAGCTGACGGCGCGCACATCCGGGTGATGCAGCAAGGCATCGACGGCTTCCTTATCTCCCTGCACCACATTGAAGACGCCGTCAGGCAAGCCCGCGTCCGTCAACAACTGCGCCAGCAACAGGCTGGCCGACGGGTCGCGTTCCGACGGTTTTAATACGAACGTATTGCCGCAGGCAATCGCCATCGGGAACATCCACATCGGCACCATGACAGGGAAGTTGAAGGGCGTGATGCCGACGCAGACACCGAGCGCCTGGCGGATCGACCAGGCATCGATGCCGCCAGCTACCTGTTCCGAATATTCTCCCTTCATCATTTGCGGGATACCGCAGGCAAACTCCACCACTTCGATGCCGCGCGTCACTTCCCCTTTTGCATCCGTAAATACTTTGCCGTGCTCTGCCGTGATCAGGGCGGCCAATTGATCCGAGTGTGCTTCCAGCAATTCCTTGAACTTGAACATCACGCGGGCGCGGCGCAGGGGCGATGTTTGCGACCAGGCGGGAAACGCCGCGTGGGCAGCGGCCACGGCCGCGTTCAGCTCGCTCGGCGTGGCCAGCGACACCTTGGCCGTGACGGCGCCCGTGGCGGGATTGAAGACGTCGCTCGTGCGCTCGGAGCGCGAAGCCATGGGGTTGCCACCGATAAAGTGGCCGATCTGTTGCGTTGTCATTGGAGTTCCTTATTTGGTATTCATCAGCCATTCATGGGCCGGGTCGTTTTTAAAATGCCACACGCGTTGCGGGCCGGCCATCACGTTCAGGTAATAGCTGTCGTAGCCATACGGCACGGTGACGGGGTGGTAGCCCCTGGGCACCATCACCACGTCGTGGTTTTCCACGGCCATGGCCTCGTCAATGGACCGGTCATCCGTGTAGACCCGTTGGAAGGCAAAGCCCTGTTCGGGATTGAGGCGGTGGTAATAGGTTTCCTCGAGCGAACTTTCCAGCGGCACATTGTCGCTGTCGTGCTTGTGCGGCGGATAACTGGACGAATGGCCGGACGGCGTGACCACCTCGACTACCAGCAAGCCATCGGCCTCGGCCGTCTGCGGCAGAATGTCGCACACGTAGCGCGTATTGGCGCCCTTGCCGCGCACGGAGCGCGTCATGGAAGACGGTGCGATCAGGCGCGCCGGGCGATGCGTCGTGGCCGGCGCGCTGCACAGGGCCACTTCCGCAGCGCTCACGGCCGTGATGCTGACCTGTGTTTCCAGTGGAACATACACGGCATACGGCGAACGCTCCTCGAAGACGCTCTGGCGATTACCGATGGCTTCCCAGGCTTGATCGCCCGCCTGGACGGTGACCGTGCCCGTCAGTACGACAATGCACAGCTCGCGCTTGCCCGTCTCCAGATGCAACGGTTCCCCGGCAGCCAGGCGATGCGCAGCAAAGCCCACATGCGTCCAGCCGGCCGACTCGGGCGTCACCTCGACGATGGTGGAACCAGGCCGGGCCTTGACCAGTAGCGGGCTCATGCCGCCTCCCGGCCTAGACGGGGAATGGCCTCGACGAGGTGAGCCAGGTAATCGTGGCCCATCTTCGCGTATTCGTAGCTGGGCGCGACGGCCGGGTCTTGCTCGGCCTCTACGACCAGCCAGCCTTCGTAACCGTGCAGATACAAACGCGTCAGGATGGCCGGAAAGTCGATGCTGCCGTCGCCTGGCACGCTGAAAGCGCCATTGATGACGGCCTGCAAGAAACTCCAGTGGCCATTGCGGGCCAGTTTCACCACGTTAGCGCGCACATCCTTGCAATGCACGTGGCAGATGCGATCGATATGCTTGTTCAAGACGGCTAGCGCGTCGCCGCCGGCAAAGGTGATGTGCCCCGTGTCGAACAACAAGCCCACTTCCGGCCCCGTCAAGGCCATCAATTGATCCACGTCCGCCGGCGTTTCCACGTAGGCGCCCATGTGGTGGTGGTAAGCCAGACGCACGCCGTTGTCGAGCAGGTGCTTGGCAAACGCCGTCAATTTGTCGGCGTAGTCCTGCCATTGCTGTGCGGACTGGAAACGCGGGCGTTTATACAGGGGGCGGGCTTCGCCCTGGATGGCGTCGGCCACCTCGCCGTACACCATGACGCTGGCGCCGCTGTCGGCCAGCAGCCTCAAATGCGGACCGACGGCGGCGATCTCGTCTTCGACCGAGCGGTGCGCCAGGCGGCCCGAATACCAGCCGGAGACACACGCCAGGCCATACTTGCCCAGCACGGCATTCAAGGCTGGGGCGTCCTTGGGAAACTTGTTGCCCAGTTCAAAACCCACATAGCCGATCTCGGCGCCCTCCTTGAGGGCCGTTTCTAAAGGCGTCTCGCCGCCCAGGCTCGGCAAATCGTCGTTCATCCACGAGATCGGGTTGATGCCGATCTTCACATTCCAGGTTGGTGCGTTCATTTTATTTGTCCTTGGCGGTCAAGTTCATAACGGATGCGGGCAGCTTGCACGTCGGCTTGCGTGGAGACCTCAGGCACGGCCACTTCCCACCAGCAACCACCCTCTTCGGTCGTGCGCGTATCGTCCGTATCGATGCAGATCAGATAGGTGCGCGAGGCAGCGCGCGCGCGCAGCATGGATTGCTCCAGCTCGGCGATATTGGCCACGTGTTCGGAGAGCGCCCCCAGCGACTGCGCATGCAGGGCGAAGTCGATCCGTGGGGCGCTATCGGGCAACATATTGTTGAACGAGGCATTGCCGCAGGCCTGCTGCAGGCGGTTGATGCAGCCATAGCCACGGTTGTCGAGCACGACAATAATGAGTTTTTTGTCCAGCATGACGGAGGTGGCGATTTCCGAATTCATCATCAAATAGCTGCCATCGCCCAGCATGACGATCACTTCGCGTTCGGGTTTGGCCATCTTGACACCGAGGCCGCCGGCGATTTCATAGCCCATGCACGAGTAGCCGTATTCCATGTGGTAGCCGCCGGCCGTAGCAGTGCGCCACAGTTTATGCAGTTCGGCCGGCAAAGTCCCTGCCGCGCAGACGACGATATCGTTGCTGGTCGAGTCGCCGGACGAACGCTGCACGGCGCCGATGACTTCGCCGTCGTATGGCAAGCCGGCCACCTCGCGTTTCCCCGTAATGCTTTTGACTGTCTCGCGCCAGGCATTGCCCGCCTGTTGCGCGCGGTCCAGCCACTGGCCCGCGCTGTTCCAGCTGCCCAGCAGCCGCGACAGTCCCTGCAAGCCCAGCGTCGCGTCCGCCTGCAAGCCCAGGCCACGGCGTTTCAGCGCGTCAAAACTGTTGACGTTCATGCTGATCAGTTGCGCCTGCGCAAACAGGGAATTCGAGCCGGTCGTAAAATCCTGCAGGCGCGTGCCGATGGCCAGCACTACGTCCGCTTCCGCCGCCAGCGCGTTGGCGGCGGGCGAGCCCGTCACGCCGATGGCGCCCAGCTGCAAAGGATGGTCCCATGGCACGGCGCTCTTGCCGGCCTGGGTTTCCGCCACGGGAATGCCATGGCGCTCGGCAAACGCCTGCAGGGCGGCGCTGGCCTGGCCGTACAACACGCCGCCACCGGCCACGATCAGCGGCTGTTTCGCGTTTTTCAATAACAGCGCCGCTTCTTCCAGTTCCTGCTCGACGGGCGGCACGGCGCGGAAGCGCACGATGCGCGGTGCAAAGAAATCGGCCGGATAGTCATACGCCATGGTTTGCACGTCTTGCGGCAAGGACAAGGTCACGGGACCGCAGGCGGCCGGGTCCGTCAAGGCGGCAATCGCCCGTGGCAAGGCCGTGAGCAATTGCTCCGGATACACGATGCGGTCAAAGTAGCGCGACAGCGGCTTGAACGCATCGTTGACGGAAACGCTGCCGTCGCTGGCGTCTTCCAGTTGCTGCAACACGGGATCCGGCGCGCGCGAGACGAACACGTCGCCCGGCAAGAGCAAGACCGGCAAGCGGTTGACGTGCGCCAGCGCGGCGGCCGTCAGCAAGTTGGTGGCGCCCGGGCCGATGGAACTGGTGACCGCCATCATGCGCCGGCGCATGTGCGCTTTCGCATAGGCAATGGCCGCATGCGCCATCGCCTGTTCGTTGTGGGCGCGGTAGGTGGGAAAGCTGTCGCGGTACTGGTACAGCGCCTCGCCCAGGCCTGCCACGTTGCCGTGGCCAAAGATGGCGAAGGCGCCGCCGAACAGGGGTTCGTCATCCTCGGTACGCAATACCGACAGATAGCGTACCAGCGCCTGCGCCATGGTCAAGCGGACAGTGGCGCTCATGCTGCACGCTCCAGGCGGTTACGCGTACGCTGCCACAGGACAATGAGCTGCTCGAAGTTGGCGCGCACGGCGGCGATCAGGGCCGCATCGTCAAGTTCTCCGGCCAGCCAGCGGCGGCTCGGTTCCTGGAAGATGGTGCGGCCGACCATGAAGCCGCGGCACGTGGTGCTGGCACTGGCCTGTTCAAAACTGGCGGCCAGGGCGGTAATCGGCGCATTCAAGCCCAGCAGGACGACGCCACGGCAATACGGATCGCGCTCGTGCACGAGGGCATCGATGGCTTGCCATTGCTTGGCCGACATGCTTTCCAGTTTCCACCATTCCGGGTAAATGCCGAGGTTGTAAAGGCGCTTGACGGCGCGCAAGACGGTATCGTCATTTTGCGGCAATGCATCCGACGGTATGACTTCCAGCAACAGTTCGTGACCGCTCACTTGCGCCGCGTCATACAGGGCCTTGATCTGCGCTTCCTGTTCCAGCCGGTTTTCCACGGCGTCGTCCGGATGCAGCTGCACCAGGCACTTGATCACGTGTTCCTTCGGCCAGCTGAGCAGGTGCGAACCGATGGAACGGCCCCAGTCGAATTGCAGCGGGTTCGAGCCCGGCAATTCCACGGGACGGCCGATCCACCAGCCGCGCCCGGTCGCATCGTTGAGCGCATCGACGCCATAACGGCCATCGATCAGCACGCCCGTCCTGCCGGCCAGCTGCAAGGCCGTTTCCGTTTGCGCCACGGCTTGCACCATCAATTGTTTCAGGGCCGCAATGGCAGACTCGGGCGCGCCCGTCTGTTGCGCCAGCTCAAAAAATTGCGTGCGATGGTCGAAGGCGAACACGCACAGCTCATTCCACTCCTTGCGCGCTACAGTCGTGCGGTGCAAGCGGGACAAGGTGGCGTCCTGGTCCGGCTGCGTCAGCTTGGCGGCGTTGGCGAGGAAGTAGTCGAGCTCGATGGGCGACGGCATGGCCGGCGCACAGCCGTGGCGCGACACGACCAGGGCGCCGCAGCCATTCGCATAGCGGCAGCACGCCTCGTAATCCTCGCCGCGCAACCAGCCTTTCAGGAATCCGGAAAGAAACGCGTCGCCCGCGCCCAGCACGTTCAGCACTTCCACGCGCACGCCACGGTAGTTATACGCGTCATCCAGGCTGTGCGGCACCACATTGTCGATGACGGCGCTGCCCAGCGGGCCCCGCTTGACGACCAGGGTGGCCAGGGTGACGGCCCGCACGGCGCGCAAGCTGGCCATGATGTCGGCGCCACCGCCGGCGATCATGAATTCCTCTTCCGTGCCGACGATCAGGTCGAACTGCGGCAGGATCGCCTGCAAGTGGCGGGTCACGCCTTCGCTGGAGACGAAGCGCGTTTCGCCATCTGCCTTGCAGGAGAGTCCCCACAGCACGGGCCGGTAATCGATGTCGAGCACGGTACGCACGTTGTTGGCACGCGCCAGCTTGAGCGCCTGCGTGCTGACGGCGTGCATGGCGGACGTGGAAAAATGCGTGCCGGTGATTAAGAGTGCCTTGCTCGAGGCAATGAAGGCCGCATCCACCGACGCCAGGTCGATGGCCATGTCGGCGCAATTTTCCCTGTAGAAGACCAGGGGGAAGGTGTTTTTATCCTTGATGCCCAGCATCACCAGCGCCGTCAGGCGGTCGCGGTCGATGCCGACATGGCTGACGTCGCAACCTTCCTTCGACAAGGTGTCGGTGAGGAAACGGCCCATGTGGTCGTCGCCCACCTTTGACAACATGGCCGATTTCAAGCCCAACCGGGCCGTGCCGAAGGCGATATTCGCCGACGAGCCGCCCAGGTACTTGGCAAAACTGGTCGCGTCTTCCAGGGTGCTGCCGATCTGCTGCGCGTACAGGTCCACCGCCAGGCGGCCCAGGCAAATGACGTCGAGCGCGCGGCCCTGGGCAAATTGTGTCGGGTTATTCATGGTTATCCTTAAATCGTGACACCGTCGAGTTCAGCCATCAGCGTTTGCATTTCCGCACCGCCCGCCATCATGTCGAGTACTTCGTCCTTGGAAACGGTGTCCTTGGTGTAGGTACCCAGCGACTTGCCGCGGTTCAAGAGCGTGAACGAGTCGCCCACGGGATAGGCATGGTGCACATTGTGGGTAATAAAGATTACGGACAAGCCCCGTTCGCGCGCCTTGTAGATCAGTTTCAGCACATTGAACGACTGCTTCACGCCCAGCGCGGCTGTCGGCTCGTCGAGGATCAGCACTCGCGCGCCGAAGTGGATGGCGCGGGCAATGGCCAGGCATTGCCGCTCGCCGCCCGACATGGTGCCCACGGCCTGATGCGGGTCGCGCACCATGATGCCCATTTCGGCCAGCTTGTCGCGCGCCGTAGTGGCGGCGTACTCCATGTCCATCACGGGCAGCACGCCGAACATTTTCCTGATCGGCTCGCGGCCCATGAAGAAATTGCGCGCCACCGACAGCAAGGGCACCAGCGCCAGGTCCTGGTAGACGGTGGCCACGCCCAGGTCGAGCGCCTCTTTCGGCGAATTGAAGCTGACGGGCTTGCCGTCGACCAGGTAGTCGCCGCTGGTGGGCCGGTGCACGCCGGCCAGGGTCTTGATCAGCGTCGACTTGCCGGCGCCGTTGTCGCCCAGCAGGCAATGCACTTCGCCCGGTTTCAAGCGCAGGGTGACGTTTTGCAGGGCGATGACGGAGCCGAAACGTTTGCTGATGTTTTCCAGCGCAAGGATGTATTCGCTCATGGCTTATCTCGCTTCCGTGACACGGGCACGGACAAAGTTATTGAACAGCACCGCGATCAGCAGCATGACGCCGAGGAAGACGCGGAACCAGTCCGAATTGATATTCGTATAAGTAATGCCGATCTGCACCACGCCGAAGATCAGCGCGCCGAAGCAGGCGCCGACGACGGAACCGTAGCCGCCCGTCAGCAAAGCGCCGCCGATGACGGCCGCGATGATGGCTTCGAACTCCTTTTGCATGCCGCGGTCGGCGGCGGCCGAACCCACGTCAAATACTTGCAGCGTGGCAAACAGGCAGGCGCAAAAGGCCGTGAAGACGAACAACGATACCTTGATGGTTTTCACGGGCACGCCCACGTTCTTGGCCGCGTTGGCGTCACCGCCGACGGCGAAAATCCAGTTGCCGATGCGGGTGCGGGCCAGGACGAAGCCGGACACCAGCGCCAGGCCGCCCCACCAGACGATGACCTTGGGTATGCCCTTGACCAGCGGCGCGCCATTGTCGAGCGCCGTGATCCAGCCCGCCTTGGCCATCCAGGCGAACAGCGAGGTGCCCACTTCGCCATGGAACAGGGTCACGGCCAGCCAGTCTTCGGCGGCCAGCGCGCCGATGCCACTGACGATGGTGCGGTTGGCAAACATGATGGACAGGGCCAGAGTCAGGCCGCGCAGGATGAACAAAAAGGCCAGGGTGACGATAAACGAAGGCAGGCGCGTCTTGATGACCAGGTAGCCGTTGAGCCAGCCCAGCGCCATCGAACCGGCAAAGGCGAACAGGATGGCAGCCCACACGGGCCAGTGGAAGTAGACGGAAGGGATGGCGATCATCATGCCGGCAAAGCCGATCATGGAGCCGATCGACAGGTCGAATTCACCGGCGATCATCAATACGCACGCGCCGATGGCGATGATGCCCAGGTAGGCGGCCACCTGCGCCCAGTTGATCACGCCATCGAGGTTGAACATGCCAGAGTCACCGGCCGTCAGGATAAAGAAGGTGAACACCAGGATGGCGCCCGAGATCGAGGCGAATTCCGGACGGCTGAACAGCCGCTTGAGCCAGCTGACCTGCCCGACGCGCTCATCGGCGCCCTGCTTTTGCGGCGGCGTGCCCGAGGCGGCCATGCCACCCTGTTCCACGCTTAGTTTCACGGTACTCATGCTATGTCTCCCTTGTTTTATAGCAACCTGCCAGCCTCGACAACAATTCCAGGGCGGCAGGACCCGCGCGCCGGCAAGCATGGCCTGCGCGCGGGGACAACGACTAAGGTCTTGATTGAATTGAAAAGCGGGTGCTTAACGGAACTGGCCGGCGTATTTCTCTACCTTGCCGATATTGTCCTTGGTGACATAGCCAGGACCGGAACCGATATGGCGCGGGCCATACGATGGCGCCAGGCCATACTCGGCCAGGC
Source organism: Janthinobacterium salmonicoloratum (assembly GCF_051380845.1). NCBI lineage: Bacteria > Pseudomonadati > Pseudomonadota > Betaproteobacteria > Burkholderiales > Oxalobacteraceae > Janthinobacterium > Janthinobacterium salmonicoloratum. Next base: position 95,072 of record NZ_JBNYXV010000005.1, read on the forward strand.
GCGCCTTGAACTTGGCGTTATTGATCAGCTTTTCGCGGACCTTGGCCAGGTCCGTGGTCTTGTCCTGCTTCATGATGGCCAGCACGGCAACGGGGATATAGCCTTGCAGGTAGGGTTGCTGATCGATGGCGAACTGGATGCTGCCATCCTTGATGCCTTTCGATATCTCATCGGACAGGTCGAACGTGGCGAACCACATCTTGCCCTTCAAACCCATTTTCTCCAGGGCCTTCAACGAAGCGTGGGCCGAGGTGGGGCCCAGCGCCAGCACGGCCTGGGTTTTCGGGTTGTTGCGCAGGTAGGCGCTCAGCTTGCTTTCGATGGTGGTCGGATCTTCGCCCGCGTCCAGGGTGGCAGCCTTGAAATCGACGCCGATGGCTTCGGCAAAGCCGCGGCAGCGCTCGAACGACGACGGGTTCGTCGCGTAGTGGTTGACGCAGACGAATGACTTGATGCCGGCCGCCTTGGCTTTTTCGCCGGCGCCCTTGCCTGCTTCATATTCAGGCTGGCCCACGTGCATCACGGCGCCCAGCTGCTCGCTTTGCGCCAGGGTGCCGGAATTGATCGTGACAAACGGAATCTTCTTGGCAGCGACAAGGCCCAGCGGTTTTTGCAGCACGCTGAAGTCAGCGATGCTGACGATCACGCCGTCGTAATTGCGGGCGGCCGATTGCTCGACCAGGCGCGCCATGTCGGCCAGGTCGCCATTCGGCGGATTGCGGTAGTCGACGGTGACATTGAAGTCTTCACCTGCTTGCTTGACGGAATTTTTGATCGTATTCCACCAGGAATCGGAATCAGGCGCATGGCTGATCAGCACGAATTTCTCGCCCGCCGCGTGGCTGGCGCTCATGCCCAGACCCAGTCCCAGGCCGAGGCCCAGCATGGCCAGGCTTTTCAGAAATCCCTTACGCTTATTGCTTTGCATGAATGTCTCCTTGAAGGATTAATTTTTATAGTTGCCAGCTTTTGTCGCGTGTCAGCGGGGAACCGGAAAACCGGCAAGACCCGATGCACTGCGCACAGCTTAGGCCACAAAAAAGACAAATGCAATAAAATTTTCAAAATAAATTTAAATAGAAATTCGTTTCTATTTTCTGGATTCACTCCTATAATTCTCGCCAGAACCTGCCGCAGCAATGACGCGGCCCAGCAAGCACACAGAGGAAAAAACCATGGCAGCCACCGCCCCCATCGAACAGCTGATGCAACATATTGCCGCCGAGTACGACAATCTGTCGCGCCAGTTGAAAGTCATCGCGCAATACATTGAAAAGCACCGGGCCAGCCTGATGCTTGAGCGCATCAGCGACATCGCTGCCGCCTGCGACGTGCAGCCGTCCGCCATCGTGCGCTTCGCGCAGCGCTTCGGCTATACGGGCTTTTCCGAAATGCAGGATGTGTTCCGCCAGGCGTACACGGACCAGGCCGGCGCCACGCCCGACTACCAGCAGCGCATCCGCAAGCTTATTTCCACGCGCGACGCCGCGCTCAGCGCAGGCGATCTGACGCGCGAATTCGTCGGCGCCAGCCGCGCCGGCCTCGACGACCTGGCGGCCGGTCTCGACGACGCGCAGCTGGAAGCGGCCGTCAACCTGCTGTTGAAAGCAGACAATATCTATGTGATCGGCGTGCGCCGGTCCTTTCCGATCGCCTCCTACATCGCCTACGCGCTGGAACACACGGACAAACGCGTGCACCTGATTAGCGGACTGGGCGGCATGCACCGCGAACAGATGCGCAGCGTGCGCGAACGCGATGTGGCGATCGCCATCAGTTTCTCGCCTTACGGCAAGGAAACCCAGCAGTGCATCAAGGCGGCGCAAGACAAGGGCGCCAAGGTTCTGGTGATTACCGACAGCAAGCTGGCGCCGCTCGCGCGAGCCGCCGACGCGCTGCTCACCGTCACCGAGGGCAGCGCCTTCGCCTTCCGCTCGCTGACCAGCACCATCTGCCTGTGCCAGGCGCTGTTCATCGCGCTGGCATACAAATTAGAGCTCGACATCGAAGAAATCCACACCCCAGGAGAACATGATGATTGAAGTAGCGTTGTTCGGCGCCGGACGCATCGGCAAAATCCACGCGGCCAACCTGGCTGCCCAACCCGGCGTGCAGTTCAAGTACGTCGTCGATGTCAACCAGGAAGCGGCCGCCGCGCTGGTCGGCCTGCATGGCGGCAGCAGCGCCTCCGTGGAAGCGGCGCTGGCCGACCCGGCCATCAAGGCCGTCGTCATCGCTTCCAGCACGGACACGCACGCGGACTTGATCCTGCGCTCGGCCGCCGCCGGCAAGGCCATCTTTTGTGAAAAGCCCGTCGACCTGACCCTCGACCGTGCGCGCGCCTGCGCCGCCGCCGTCAAGGAAGCCAAGGTCCTGTGCATGCTGGGTTTCCAGCGCCGCTACGATCCCACCTTCAACGCCGTCAGGACACGCATCGAAGCGGGCGAGATCGGCACGCCGGAGTTGCTCATTGTCACCAGCCGTGACCCGGGCCCGCCACCGGTCAGCTACATCAAGGTGTCGGGCGGTATCTTCAAGGATATGCTGATCCACGATTTCGACATCTTCCGCTGGATACTCGATGATGAAGCCGTCAGCGTGCACGCCACGGGCAGCTGCCTGGTCGACCCGGCCATCGGCGAGGCGGGCGATCTGGACACGGCCGTCGTCACCATCCGCACGGCGAAGGGACGCTTGTGCCAGATCAATGCCTCGCGCCGCGCCGCCTACGGCTACGACCAGCGCTTCGAAGTGCTGGGCAGCGCCGGCATGCTGCAGGCGGGCAACCACAAGCCGACGGAAGTGACGGCCTATGGTGCTGTGAACGTCAGCGTGGACAAGCCGGAAGATTTTTTCCTGGAACGTTATCGCGTCGCCTACGCACAGGAAATGGCGCATTTCTTTGACGCCCTCACCCATGGCACGCCGCTGCGCACCACCGTCCACGATGGCTTGAAGGCACTGGAACTGGCGGAAGCGGCCACGCTGTCGTGGCGCGAACAACGCGTGGTCACTTTATAAACCAATAACAAAAACACCTGGAGACACCATGTCATCCCAAACATTAAAAGTCGGCATCGTCGGCCTGGGCCGGCTGGGCCAGCGCCATGCCATCAACCTGGCGCAGCGCGTGCCGAATGCCGAAGTCGTGGCCGCCTGCAGCCCCGTGCCAGCCGAACTGGACTGGGCCGCCAGCCAGCTGGGCATCACCACCGGCTATGCCGATTACGACGCCCTGCTGGCCCATCCGGGCCTGGACGCCGTTTTCCTCGTCACGCCCACCTCGCTACATGCGGACCAGATCATCGCCGCGCTGCGCGCCGGCAAGCACGTGTTTTGCGAAAAGCCGCTGTCGCTGGACCTGGCCGACTGCCTGAAGGTGGAAGCGGAAGCGGCGCGCCACCCGCAGCTGACCATCATGATCGGCTTCGTGCGCCGTTTCGACGCCAGCTACCATGACGCGCAGCAAAAGATCGCCCAAGGTTGTATCGGCAAACCGTATCTGGTGCGTTCGCAAACCTGCGACCAGAACGACCCCAGCGGCGCCTTCATGCGCTTCGCCCCCACCAGCGGCGGCATCTTCCTCGATTGCAGCGTGCACGATATCGACCTGGCGCGCTGGCTGCTGGGCAACCCCGTCCCCAGGCGCGTGTATGCGAGCGGCACCAATGCCATCCACACGGGCTTGCAGGCATTCGGCGACGTCGACAATGGCCTGGCCACGGTGGAATTCCTCGATGGCAGCATGGCCAGCTTCATGGCGTCGCGCACCATGGCGCATGGCCATGAAACCCTGACGGAAGTGTTCGGCACGGGCGGCCGCCTGGCCGTGGGTAGCAATCCGCGCCTGAACAGGGTGGAAATTTCGGATGCGCATGGCGTGCGCAATGAATGCACGCCGGACTTCTATGCCCGCTTCGCCGACGCCTTTCTGATCGAGGCGCAGGAATTTACGGATGCGGCACTGGGCCGGCGCACCTTGTCCTTGACCTTGCACGACGCGACGGAAGCGACGCGCATCGGCCTGGCCATGACGCAAGCGATGCGCGAGGCGCGGCCCGTGGAATTCTAGGCGTTTGCAAACAGCTCAGGCAGCCGGCGCAGGAAACGGCTGCCTGGGTTCCACGGCCAGCCGCAAGCCCATGGCATCGAGGATGGCCGTCAAGGTGCTCAAGGAAGGATTGCCATCGGGCGACAGGGTGCGGTACAGCTGGGTGGGATTGAGCTTGGCCGCCTGCGCCACGGCAGGCACGCCGCCAAAGGCGCGCGTCAGCTGGCGCAGCACGCTCAAGAGTTCTCCATGGTCACCATCGACGAGGATATTGTTGATCAATTCAAGGGCGAAAGCGGGATCGTCGCGGTACAGTTCGGCCATCGCCTCGTCATGCGAGCGGTCTCTTGCTGGTTTTTGCATGCCCTCTTTCATGTCCTCTTTCATAGCCTCTCTCCTTCCAGTCGCCATCTTGCTACCAAACCCGCACGCGCAGGCTGCGAATGCAGAAGTCACTGATGTACATCAAGATACGTTTTTCTAATTATTATAGGGAAATGATGCCGCCCATCCGTGCCTCACCCCGTGCCTCACATCCGCCTATTACGCTATACAATAAGCGCCTGTCCAAGCTAAAACCAGGCCGCCATGACGAACAACGACAGCAACTCCCCTTCCCTCGCCGGCGTGGCCGAACGGTACGTCAAGTTGGTCCTGGCCATGGGCCAGTACGATGCCTCGTATGTCGACGCGTATTACGGCCCGCCCGCATGGCAGCAAGAAGCGCTGGAACAGCAACAGGGTTTGAGCGATATCAAGGATGGCGCAAACGAGGCGCTGGCCCTGCTGGCCGACGCCGCCTGCCTGCGCGCCCTGAACCTGCGCAAGCAGCTGCAAGCCCTGCTGGCGCGCGCGGAGATGCTGCAAGGCACACGTCTCGATTTCGATACTGAAAGCGAGCGCCTGTACGATGCCGTTTCGCCCCACCACAGCCGCGCATACTATGAAGAACTGGTGACGCAGATCGACGCCCTGCTGCCAGGCGAAGGCACCGTCAGCGAGCGCGTGAACGCCTTGCGCGCGCAACTTGTCATTCCCGCCGACAAGCTACATGCCGTCATGGACGCAGCCATCCGCGCGGGCCGCGAACGCACCTTGCAGTACATCGCCCTGCCCGAAGGCGAAGATTTTGTACTGGAATTCGTCACCGACAAGCCGTGGAGCGGCTACAACTGGTACAAGGGCAACTACCAGAGCGTGATCCAGATCAATACGGACTTGCCCGTGTATATAGACCGCGCCGTCGACCTCGGCTGCCATGAAGCCTATCCGGGCCACCACGTGTACAACGTGCTGCTAGAGCGCGACCTGGTGCGCGGCAAGGGCTGGATGGAGTACTGCATCTATCCGCTGTATTCGCCGCAATCGCTGATCGCCGAAGGCACGGCCAATTACGGCATCGAACTGAGTTTCACGGATGAAGAACGGCTGGCTTTCGAACAGCAGGTGCTCTACCCGCTGGCCGGCCTGGACCCTGCGCTGGCGCCCCGCTATGCGCAACTGAACGCGCTGCTGGCCAAACTCGCCTATGCCGACAACGACATCGCGCGCCAGTACCTCGAAGGCGGCCTGAGCAGCGAAGAAGCGCTGGAATGGCTGGTCAACGTGCGCCTGTATCCGGCCGAGAAATCGGCGCAGCGCCTGCAGTTCTACGATGCCATGGGCGCCTATGTCATCAACTACAACCTGGGCCAGGACATGGCGAAAGTCTATGTCGAGCGCCAGGGTGCCACGCGGGCCGAGCACTGGGCAGCGTTCCGCGACCTGATGTCCTCGCCGCGCGTGCCAAGCGCGCTGCTGGAATGAGGCGCAAACGATAAAGGAGAGTCGCATGCACACCACGCACACTGCCAGCGCCCTGCTGCTGGTCCTGTCCTTCAGCCATGCGGTGTGGGCCAAAGATGCCGCCGTCACAGCGGCACCGGCGCTCAGCGCGCGCCAGCAGGTGCTGATGGCGACAGTTGTCGGCAGTGCCGCCCATCCGCGCATCCTGCAGGTGCGCCTCGATGAACTGCATCCGACCCAGCCAGACATCGGCTACGACCAGGTGTATTACAAGCTGGGACGCTATGCGGCCGAAGAAAAACGCCTCGCCGACATCGCCAAGCCGAAGAAATTCGCCGATCTGTGCGAGGCCAATGGCCAGGTCGACGTCTTGCCCGGCACGGCCAATGTGGCCAGCGCCACCCTGGCCGCGCCACCGGCCAGCTACCGCTGCAAGGCGGCCGTGGGCAGCCGTCCGGACGACATGAAAAGCGTCGTCATCGGCCCGCGCGGCAGCGTGTACCTGACCGATGGCCACCATACGTTTTCCACCTTTTGGGATGCCGATGGCGGGCGCAATCACCAATTGAAGGTCTGGGTCAAGGTCAGCGACAATTTCAGCGCCTTGAGCGTAGCGGCCTTCTGGGCCCGCATGCGCGAAGAAAACAAGGTATGGCTGAAAAATGGCCGGAACCAGGCCATCACGCCGCAGCAACTGCCGTCCGCCATCGGCCTGAAATCGCTGGGTGACGACCCGTACCGCTCGCTCGTCTACTTTACGCGCGAGATTGGCTACGAGCCGCCCGACCAGGCCACGGAATTCCTTGAATTCTACTGGGCCGGCTGGCTGCGCCAGCAGGCCGGCATCGACCTGACAAGGACCGACAGGGGCGATGTCGCCAGCTACCTGGCCACCATCAAGACCGCATCGGCCGCGATGGCGAGCCTGAAAGCCACGGACATTGTCAGCGGCGGCAGGACGGCGCAAGCGCTGGGCTGGACCGGCGTCTTCCGCCAGGGGGCGCTGGACGACCTGGTCACGCCGACGGGCAAGCTCAGTTACGCCATCGCGTACAAGAAAGCACTGGCAAAATAATCACGGCGCAAACAACAACGGCCCGCCTGTCATTCGACAAGCGGGCTGTTTTCTATGGCAAGTGCCGCTTACGCGATGCGTTCGCCATTCTGCGGATCAAACATGGCCGCTTTCGACAGGTTGAACGACAGTTGCATGGTCTGCCCCGGCAGCACCGCTTCGCGCGGATGCGTGCGGCAGGTGACGGCGGCGCCGTTCAGGCGCGTCGTCAGCAGGGTGTCCGGGCCGGTCGGCTCGACCAGGTCGATCAGACAGCCCAGTTCCTGGCCCACGTCGCCGTGCGCACTGCTCATGTCCGTGATCTGCTCCGGGCGCACACCCAGGACCACGTCGCGGCCCGCATAGCTGCGCAGCTTGTCGGCGGCGAACGGCAAGGCCAAACGCAAGCTCTTGCCCGCGTTCTCGATGGCGACAAACACCTCGTTGCCTTCGATGACAGGCTTGACGGTGACGAAGTTCATCGATGGCGAGCCGATGAAGCCGGCGACAAACAGATTCGCCGGATTGTCATAGATTTCCTGCGGCGTGCCCAGTTGCTGCACCACCCCATCTTTCATGACGGCGATCAGGTCGCCCATGGTCATCGCCTCGATCTGATCATGCGTGACGTAGACGATGGTGGCTTTCAGGCGCTGGTGCAGCAGCTTGATTTCGGCGCGCATTTCCACGCGCAGCTTGGCGTCCAGGTTCGACAGCGGTTCGTCGAACAGGAACAGCGACGGCTTGCGCGAGATGGCGCGGCCCATGGCGACCCTCTGGCGCTGGCCGCCCGACAGCTGCGCCGGACGGCGGTCCAGCAAATGCGTGATCTGCAGGGTTTCTGCCACGCGGGCAACGATTTCTTCCTGCTCCGCCTTCGGTACCTTTTTCACGTTCAGGCCAAACGCGATATTCTCGCGTACCGTCATCGACGGGTACAGCGCGTAGGACTGGAACACCATGGCGATGTCGCGGTCCTTCGGCGGCAGGTCGTTGACCACCTTGCCGTCGATGAGGATTTCGCCCGAGGTGACGCTTTCCAGGCCGGCCACCATATTGAGCAAGGTCGATTTGCCGGAGCCGGAGCCGCCGACGAGAATCAGGAACTGGCCATCCTTGATCTCGATGTCGATGCCCTTGAGGACTTCGACGCCATTCGTGTATACCTTGCGGATGCTGCGTATCGATAAACTGGACATATTCTTTCCTTAACCTTTGACTGCGCCTGCGGTCAGACCGCGCACAAAATAACGGCCTGCGACCAGATAGACCAGCAGGGTCGGCAGCGCGGCAATCACCGCGGCAGCCATGTTGACGTTGTATTCCTTCACGCCCGTGGACGTGTTGACCAGGTTGTTCAAGCCCACCGTGATCGGCTGCGAATCGCCGCTGGCGAAGACGATGCCGAACAGGAAGTCGTTCCATATCTGCGTGAATTGCCAGATGATGCAAACGACAAAAATCGGACCCGAAATCGGCAGCACGATCTTGCGGAAGATCAGGAAGAAGCCGGCGCCGTCGATGCGCGCCGCCTTGATCAGTTCTTCCGGCACGCCGATGTAGTAGTTACGGAAGAACAGGGTCGTGAAGGCCGTGCCATACACCACGTGGACAAAGACCAGGCCCGTCGTCGTATTGGCCAGGCCGAATTCGCCCAGCAAACGCGCCATCGGCAGGATCACGACCTGGAACGGAATGAAGCAGCCCACCAGCAAGGCGGCAAACAGGATTTCCGAACCGCGGAAGCGCCAGTGCGCGAACACATAGCCATTGAAGGCGCCCAGGAAGGTCGAGATCAGCACGGCGGGAATCACCATCTTGATCGAGTTCCAGAAGAACGGCTGCATGCCGTCACAGGTAACGCCAGTGCAGGCCGAAGACCAGGCCTTGGACCAGGAATCGAATTGCCACACGTGCGGCAAGGCCAGCAGGTTGCCGCTGCGGATCTCGTCGAGCGACTTGAACGACGTCGACAGGGTCACGTACAGGGGCACGATGTAGTAGACCGCGAACAGAATCAGCAGCAGGTATAGCACCACCCGTCCCAGGGTGAGTTTGTTGTTACGTGTAGGAGTGTGTGTCATCTCATCGCCTTTGCGCTGCGCGTTTCCAGGTACATCAGCGGCACGAGCACGGCCACGATGGTGGCCAGCATCATCATTGCCGATGCCGAGCCCAGGCCCAGCTGGCCGCGGGTGAAGGAAAACTGATACATGAAGATGGCCGGCACGGACGAGGAATTACCAGGTCCGCCAGCCGTCAATGCGATGACCAGGTCGAAGCTCTTGATGGCGATATGCGCGAGGATCAGCAGCACGCTGAAGAACACGGGGCGCATGGCGGGAATCACGATGCGCCAATAGATCGTCGGCAGCGACGCGCCATCGACTTGTGCCGCCTTGATGATTTCATCATCGATGCCGCGCAAGCCGGCCAGGAACAGGGCCATGACAAAGCCCGACGATTGCCATACGCCGGCGATCACCACCGTGTAGATGGCCATGTCGGAATTGACCAGCCAGTCGAAGGTAAACGAAGTCCAACCCCAGTCGTGCATGACCTTTTCCAGGCCAAGGCTGGGATTGAGCATCCATTTCCAGGCCGTGCCGGTGACGATGAAGGACAGCGCCATCGGATACAGGTAGATGGCGCGCAGCGCGCCTTCGGCGCGGATTTTCTGGTCCAGCAGGATGGCCAGGAACAGGCCGATGGCGATGCTGCAACCGATGAACAGGACACCAAAGATGCCGAGGTTCTTGAGCGAGGTCCACCAGCGCTCGTTGTCGAACAGCTCGATATATTGCACCAGGCCGGCGAACTCGTAGTTCGGCATCAGCCGCGATTCGGTCAGCGACAGCCAACCGGTCAAAAAGATAAAACCATAGACGAATACCAGGCTGGCGATGAGCGTGGGGCCCAACACCATCTGCGGTATCCATCGGTCGAATTGCTTGCGTATGGACATAGGAGAGCCGTAGAGAGAACTGCGTGTGGCGCCGGCCTGGTCGAACGCCAGGGCGGGCGCCTGCGATGCATGCGATGCAGCGGGCGCCGGCGGGACTGCCGGCGCCGTCGTGCTTACTTCACTTTTGCCGCTTTGGCCAGGGCGGCAACCGCGTCTTTCGAGCTCATGTTGGTATTCATGAACTTGGCGATGACGTCGGTCACGGCGCCTTGCGTGGCCGATGGCAGCGCCATGCCGTGGGCGAACGATGGCACCAGGCCGCCGTTCTTGTTGGTGGCGTCCATGTCTTCCATCGATTTCAGGGCGCAAGCGTCAAACTTGTCCTTGGAAACGCCGGAACGCACAGGGATGGAACCCTTGTTCAGGTTGAAGATCGACTGGAACTTCGGATTCATGATGGCGTTGGCCAGGGCGATCTGCCCTTTCTTCGCATTCGCATCCTTTTGCGTGAACATGGCAAACGAATCGATGTTGAAGGTGTAGGCCTTGTCCGTGCCAGGAGCCGCCACGCACAGGTAGTCCTTGCCCGGCACCTTGCCGGCAGCCGTGAATTCGCCCTTGGCCCAGTCGCCCATGAACTGGAAGCCGGCCTTGTTGTTGATGACCATGGCGGTGGCCAGATTCCAGTCGCGGCCGGCCGCATCCTTGTCGATGTAGGTCTTCACCTTGCCCAGGGTGTCGAACACCTTGAGCATGGTCGGGCCGGTCAATTCCTTCTGGTCCAGCTTGAGGATGGCCTTCTTGTAGAATTCCGTGCCGCCCACGCCCAGCGCGACGGATTCAAACACGGTGGCGTCCTGCCAAGGCTGGCCGCCGTGGGCGATCGCGATGCCGCCCGATTTCTTGATTTTCTCGGCCGCGTCGAAGAACGCGTCCCAGGTGGTCGGGGTGGTGGCCACGCCGGCTTTTTTCAGCACTTCCGGATTGACCCACATCCAGTTGACGCGGTGGACGTTGACGGGAGCGGCAACGTAGTGGCCCTTGTATTTCATGATGTCGGCGACGACTTTCGGCAGCACGGCATCCCATTTGCCTGGAATGGCGGCATCATCGATATTGGCCAGCACGCCTTCCGCGCCCCACTCCTGGATCGACGGGCCCTTGATCTGGGCGGCCGTTGGCGGGTTGCCGGAAATGACGCGGGTTTTCAGCGCGGTCGCGGCGTTTTCGCCAGCACCGCCAGCCACGGCGAAGTCTTTCCAGCCAAAGCCGCTTTCCTTCACGATTTGCTGCAACTGGCCCACGGACTTCGCTTCGCCGCCGGAGGTCCAGTAGTGCAACACTTCCACGTCGGTCGCAAAGGCGCTGCCAGCGAATGCCAGGGTGGTCAATGCGGCCAGTTGGGTAATCTTGAATTTCAGTTTCATCTCCACATTCCTTTTTTGATCAAGCTTTTAGGGGGCTTCGGCATACGGGGGCCGAAAAAGGTGAAATCTGCGCCTGTACCGGCGCTCTTGTGCTCAGACCCGCTTGCAAACGGGCATCATCTTCAGTGAAAAGACGGCGCCGTGATCCATGACATGCCTACATTGTATTTATATCACGGGACGGCGCCAAAAACGCATCCGCGAAGGATGCGCCAGGTTGATCTAGACTGACAACGCCTGCATACTTAGAACCAAGTTTCCACTTGGAAACCATAGGACGTGCCGCTAGTATTGTTGTTATAGATCGGGCCGCCGTTGTTCGACGCGTTGACCGAGGCGGTAGCCGCATCGTTCCATTTGCCGTACGTCACGAAAGCGCGCAGTTCAGGACGCGACCACAGGCCAGGGCCGGCGGAGATCGTCGGTGCGATGGTCAGCTTGGTCAAACGCTTGGCTGGCTGGCCACCCGCTTGCGTCACGCGGTCCGTACCCAGTTCACCCACCAGCTTGAAGTTGTCGGTGAACGCGTACACAGGACGCACGCCGACCGAGGTCCAGGTCGACGAACCGTTGGCGTTCGACTCGTCTTTTTGCCACAGAGCGACGAATTCCATGCCGAAGTTGGCCATCGGCTGAATCGCCATGTCATTGAAGACGCGCGTGCGTTTGCGGTCCGAACCAAAGCCGGTGTCGCCCGAGGCGCCGAACTGGCCGTTGCCAGCACCACCGACACCAGGACCGACGCCGTACTGCACGCCGAAGGTGTTGCCGCCGCCAAACACTTTACCTTGCCGGTGGAAGGCCGACAGCTGCCAGCCGTTATTGCGCTTGCCCAGGATGGCGTCATCCTTGCCTTCGCCGATGATGTAGGTCGCGGCCAGGTCCAGGGTGCCGTTTTCATTGACGGGAATTTCACCGTAGATGAAGTTCTGGCGCACGGCCGATTTGGTGCCCAGGTAAGCACCCGGTACGCCGCTGCGCGTGCCTTTGTCGTCATCGCGCTCGGCGATGTCGTGGTCCTTGAAGAAGGCATACGAGAATTTACCAGGGCCGGCAGGAATGCGGTCCAGGCCGGCGCCCGTGCCGTTCATGTTGATGTATTGCAGATCCAGCATGTGGATGTCAGGACGGTAGTAGAAGCGTTTACCGACCCAGGCCGTGCCGCCGTTCAGGAAGTCGAGTCCCTGCGCTTCGACATAGGCTTTGACGATGCCCAGCTTGTTGTCGCCGAAATCCGAATTCGGCGCGTAGGCGTTGACCCAGATGGTGGCCAGGTAGTTCACGCCGCCGGACTTGGCAACGGACTTGGTGTAGCCGAATTCCGTGTAGGCGTCGCACTCATTGCCCAGACGGTATTTCATGGTATTGCCACCCAGGCCGAAGCAGCCTTGGGAACCGCCACCACCCGAGGTATTGCTGCCGGCGCCAGCGCGCAGGTAGCCGTGGAAGCCTTCGGCATCACCTGGGTACATGGGGTCGGCGGCAGCGGAACCGCTGGCGATGGCTAAGACGATGGCAGCTGGCAGCGTTTTCAACACGGCCTTCAACATGGTGCGATGCAGCATGGTAAGTCTCCTCAGTAATTTATTTTTTATCTAGTCATTCGTGGCCGAATGTACTGGCCAGAATTCTTTCCAGCAGGGACATAGTAACTATACTACGAACAAATATCAACATATTATGTTGTAATCCTACGACGACTCTGCGACACTTTATTTGCGTACTAAAAGGCGAGTTGACTGCCCTGTTTTTTCAGCTGGCGCCACCTGTTTCTGGCGCTGCGGGCAAGCATTTGCGCGGGTGCCCCGCTTTTTTCGGCACGCGACACGTATACGAATTAAAATCCTTGGTTTTTGCCATAACGACAGTGCGCCGCCATGACAGCGCACGCATACGAGACTAGGCACCGCCATGAAAATTGATGAGAAAATGGAAGTAGCAGGCAGCGATCCGGCGGAGCGTTTCAGTGAAGGGCCACGCCTGCTGGCCGACATCGGTGGCACCAACGCCCGCTTCGTGCTCGAAACGCGCCAGGGTCACCTGGAAGCGGTAGCCGTGCTGCCCTGCGACGACTACGCTTCGCTGCTCGACGCCATCACCGCGTACATGGATAGCAGCGAGGCGCGCGCCGCCGGTTCGGCGCGCGTGCGCCATGCGGCGATCGCCATCGCCAATCCCATCGACGACGACAATATCCGCATGATGAACCACCACTGGTTCTTCTCGATCGAGGCGATGCGCGCCGCGCTGGGCCTAGACACCCTGCTGGTGGTGAATGACTTCACGGCGCTGGCCATGGCCCTGCCCTATCTGCGGCCCGACCAGCGCCTGCAGATCGGTGGCGGCATGGCGCGCGCCGACAGCGTCATCGGCCTGCTCGGCTCGGGCACGGGCCTGGGCGTGTCGGGCATGATACCCGCAGAAGACCGCTGGATCGCGCTGGGCAGCGAAGGAGGCCACGTCAGCTTCGCGCCCTGCGACCAGCGCGAAATGGACGTGCTGTCCTTCGCCTGGCGCGAACTGTCGCACGTCTCGGCCGAACGCCTCGCCTCCGGGCGCGGCCTGGAACTGATCTACCGCGCCTTGTCCGAACGCGCCGGCAAGCCCGACGCGCTGCCGCTGCTGGCGGCCGACATCACCTGCCGCGCCCTGAGCAATGAATGCGAAGTGTGCCTCGAAGCCGTGGACTGCTTCTGCGCCATCCTCGGCTCCATCGCCGGCAACGTGGCCATGACCCTGGGCGCGCTGGGCGGCATCTATATAGGCGGGGGCATCGTGCCGCGCCTGGGCCCCCTGTTCGAACAGTCGCAGTTCCGTGCCCGCTTCGAGCAAAAGGGCCGCCTGAACGAATACCTGGCGCAGATTCCCACCTTTCTGATCACGGCCGAATTGCCCACTTTCCTGGGCATCGCCGCCATCCTGGCGCAAAAACTCAAGCGCGCCCATTCCGGCGCGCCCGTGCTCGAATCCGTGCGCCAGGCGCGCGGGCGCATGAGCCCCTCGGAATGCAAGGTGGCCGACTGGGTGCTCAAGGAACCAAACGCCATGCTGACCCTGCCGATCGCCGAAATCGCTCAGAGGGTCGGCGTCAGCCAGCCGACCGTCATGCGCTTTTGCCGCTCGATCGGCGTGCAGGGCCTGGCCGACTTCAAATTGAAGCTCGCTTCCGGCCTGACGGGCGGCGCCATCACGGTGGCGCACTGCCATGTGGAGATCTCAGATTCCGACGCCGAACTGGCGCGCAAGGTGCTGGGCAATAACGCCTCGGCCGCGCTGGCCCTGCGCGACATGCTCGACGTGAAAGCACTGACGGCCGCCATCGAACTGCTGCGCGGCGCGCAGCGCGTGGAACTGCTGGCCGTGGGCAGCGCCCGCGTGGTGGCCGACGACATGCAGCACAAGCTGCTCAACCTGGGCATCGTCAGCAGCTTCTTTGCCGATCCGCAGGCGCAGGAAATGAGCGCCGCCATGCTGAAACCGGGCGACGTCGCGCTCGTCATTTCCCGCTCGGGCGCCCTGCCCGAGCTACTGCGCACGGTCAAGGTGGCGCAGGGCTGCGGCGCGCGCGTGCTGGCGATTACGGCCAGCGGCTCGCCGCTGGCCAAGCTGGCCGACGTGCTGCTGACCTTGAACCACCCGGAGGGCAACCTTAATTTCGTGCCCATGATCGTGCGCTTGCTGCAGCTGATGATGCTCGATATCCTGTCGGTGGGACTGGCGCGGCGCGACACGGCGCAGCGCACCAGCGCCGCCGAACTGGAAGAAGGTCAATTGCACGGCATGCGCATCAGCGGCAAGCTGAAATTCGGTGGCCACCTCGAATAAGGCGGCGCACGCCGCCCCCGACACAGCCAGCGGCGCCACCGTGCATGACGTGGCGCGCGTGGCCGGCGTATCGGCCATGACGGTGTCGCGCGTGATCAACGGGCGCGCCAGCGTCAGCACGGCCACGCGCGACAAGGTCGAGGCGGCGATCGCCAGCCTGCACTATCAGCCCAACCTGGCGGCCAGGGCGGCCCGCACGGGCACCCTGCGCATCGGCCTGCTGTACAGCAACCCCAGCGCGGCCTTCCTCAGCGAATTCCTCGTCGGCGCCATGGATCAATGCCGCCAGGGCGGCGGCCAGTTGCTGCTCGAACGCTGCGAAGACCTGGAAAGCCAGCGCGCCGGCATCGCCTGCCTGGTGGCGGCCGGCGTGGATGGCATCCTGGTGCCGCCACCGCTGTGCGATTCGCCGGAAGTGCTGGCGCAGCTGAATCAGATGGGCATCCCCGCCATCGCCGTGGCCACGGCCCGCCCCTCGCCCGGCGTCTCGGCCGTGCGCATCGACGACTACGAAGGCGCGCTGGCCATGACGCGCCATCTGCTCGCGCTGGGCCACCGCGACATCGGCTTCATCGAAGGCGATCCGGCGCACACGCCCGCCCTGCTGCGCCGCCAGGCCTTCGAGGACGCCATGCGGGAAGCGGGCTTGCAGGTGCAGCCGCACAGGGTGGCGCAAGGCTACTTTACGTATCGTTCGGGGCTCGACGCGGCGCGCCAGCTGCTGGCGCAAAAACCGCACCCGAGCGCCATCTTCGCCAGCAACGATGACATGGCCGCCGCCACCCTGGCCGTGGCGCACGGCATGGGCTTGCAGGTGCCGGCGGAATTGAGCGTGTGCGGCTTCGACGATACGCCCGTCGCCAGCACCGTCTGGCCCGAGCTGACCACTATCCATCAGCCCATCGCCGACATGGCGCGCGCCGCCGTCAATCTCGTCATCGACGAGATACGCCAGCGCCGCGCGGGAGAAACCGTGCCGGCCACGCATCATTTGATGGAATTTACCCTGGTAGAGCGGGCATCGTCGGGGCTGGCACGCTAAGCTGTGCACCGACGGCAGGGCCAACACCCGCTCTTCCACACTGGTGCAAGTTGCTCAGTCCTGCATCTCGGGCAATGCTATTTCCGCTTTGCGCGCCGCAATCTCGCCACCTAAGGCAAGCAGGTCAAGCTGTGCTTCACGCGCTTTCGGAAACATTTCCTCTTCCTCCTCCTTCACATGATGCTCGATCTGTTCAGACAGTACCTTGACTTTCGCATCATACAAATCTTCGCCGGGAGCCATGGCGACAATTTGCGCGATCAGCTCCTTGGCTGAGGCGTGTTCGACGACTGCCTCGTCGACCAGTTCCTTATTTTCCCGGCTAGCCTGAAGCACGGCCGGATAAAAAATTTCTTCTTCTGCCGTCGCATGCTTGGTCAATTCCAGGCAGATTTTTAGCGCCAGCTTGCGCTTGCTGACGAGCGATCTGTCGCTTAACGCTTCATACTGTTCAAACAGTTCCTTGACGGCTTGATGGTCTTGCGTGAGCATTTCGATCGCGTCCATATCGGGCATGCCTGCGTTTTTTTGGGAAACGGGAGCTGCCTGAGATGATTGGGTGGCCATGGTGGTTTCTCCAGAGAAAAGCAGCGCATGGGGAATGCGCTGCGATAAATCGAACGATGGAATGTCAGCGCGACTTAACGCGAACCCTTACCCGACTGCCCGCCCGAACCGCCCTTGCCGCTCTGCTTGTTGTCGTCATTTTTGTGAGTCTGACGACCACCTTCGGCATCCTGTTCGGGCGTGCCGCCACGCGAACTGCCTGACGAAGCGGATTTGCCGGAACCGCCCTCTTTGTCATCGCTCTGGCGGCTGCCATCGTTTTTGTGGCTTTGCGCACCAGCGGCGCGCGCTTCTTCCGAGGTGAACTCATGCGCATTGCCAGACGCATGGGCCGCACGGCCGCCTTCTGCTGCGATTTCACGCTGCTGTTTCGGGTCCATGGACGCGAAGCCGCGGTTGCCGGTATCGCCACTTTGGCTGTTCGATCCGCTGGAGGATTGTTTGCCTGAACCACCGGAGGAACCGCGTGCCGAATCACTGCCCGAGTCCGACCCACGCTCTTTTCCACCTTGATTCTTACCCTGGTTGCCGTCTTGATTTCCTTGATTGTTAGCCATGGTATATCTCCTGTTGAGTTTAAAGTGACAGTGCCATGATCAACAAAAATCACGGAACCGAGACTCAAATGTTAGGCTAGACAAAAGAACATGCATGTAGGACATTCACCCCTTGCAGGGTAGGAAAATAGAAGGGAATTTTATCGATTGCCACGGAAAATAGTCTCGCCAAGAATGCTCTCTTGCAGCGAGACATAAAAGCTTGAATAAACAGCTTCCGCCCCACCAGCCTTTCACCGGCGGCGGGGGGCAAAGGCCTGGATCAGGCCAGTTCGGTGCGCGCCATCAGCGACTCCACCAGTTCCACCGACGGCGGCGCGCCGCCGGCGGCCAGGCAGGCGCCCGCGCCCGCCGCGACGGCAAAGCGCAAATGCTCGCCGCCGTCGGCATCGGGCCGATACATCAGGCTGTACAGCAAGCCGCCGATGCTGGCGTCGCCCGCCCCTACCGAGTCGACCACCTCGATGACGGGTGGCGCCGCCTGCCATGTTTGCTCACCCCGGTACAGCGCCGCGCCCTGCGCGCCACGCGTATACAAATACGTGGCTTGCGGATTCCAGCTGCGCAGGATGGCAAACGCGCCATCGATGTCGTCATTGCGGAACAGGCCCGCCAGGTCTTCATCCGACACCTTGATCACGTCAGCCAGCTGCGTCATGCGGCGCAGTGTGGCGTCGTAGCGTTCATCCATCATGATGCGGAAGTTGGGGTCGTAGCTGATTTTCACGCCAGCCGCCTTGAGTTCCTGCGCCAGCGCCACCAGCTTGCCCGCCAGCGGTTCGCGCGCCAGGCTGATGCCGCCGAAATGCACCCATTGCGCCCCTTGCATCCAGCCGGCCGGCAAGAGCGACGCGTCGAAATGCAGGTCGGCGCTGTCGTCGCCGATGAAGTAGTAGGTGGGCGGATGCAGTTCGTGCACGATGGCCAGCAGCGGCGACTTCGCATGGCGCTGCAAAAAGCGCATGTCCAGGCCCGCCACGTCGGTCGCTTGCGCGAGAGCGTCGCCGAAGACGTCGAGGCTGACGCCGCCCGCAAAGGCGCTGGGCACGCCCAGGCGCGCCATCACGCGCGCCACGTTCCAGGTCGAGCCGCCCACCTGGCTGCTCCAGGAGTCCGCGCCCGTGCGCAGCATGTCCGTCAGCGCTTCGCCGGCCGACACAAAAGCAGGGAAAGAGGGAAAAGCGGTGGCGCTCATGCTGCACCGCCCATCACGTTCAGCACTTCATAGCAGGCGCCCATGGTGTGGTAATCAACCTTGCCGGCCGGGCTTTTCTCGTTGCTGATCTTGGCGTTCTCCGGCGTCAAAATGCGGTACCAGGCGCCGTGTTCATGGTCGACGAAGTGCGTCCAGCTGTAATCCCATATCTTGTCGTAGCTTTGCCAGTAGGCTTCGTCTCCGGTGCGCGCGGCCAGCACGGCGGCGGCGGCGAAGCTTTCCGCCTGCACCCAGAAGTATTTGTCGTCATCGCAGATCTCGTCCTGCGGGCCGAAGCCGTAGTGGATGCCGCCATGCGCGCCATCCCAGGCCTTGGCCAGCGCCGTGTCGTACAGCGCGCGCGCGCGTGGCAGCAGCCAGTCGGACGGACCGGCCATGAACTTGGCGTGGCGCTCCATGATCAGCAGCAGCTTGGCCCACTCCGTGAAGTGGCCGGGCTGGTAGCCCCACGGACGGAAGATATTGCTCTTGTCGTGCAGGTTGTAGTCCCAGTCGATCGACCAGTCGGGCCTGTAGTGTTCCCAGATCATGCCGTTCGCCAGGCCCGCCTGGCGCACGGTGATGTTGTGCGCCAGGGTTTCGGCGCGGTGCAGGTAGCGCGCTTCGCCCGTCGCTTCAAAAGCGGCCAGCATGGCTTCGCAGGCATGCATGTTGGCGTTCTGGCCCCGGTAGCCATCCAGGGTAGCCCAGTCGGCGCTGGCCACGTCCGCATACAGGCCGTGTTCGGGCAGCCAGAAACGCTGCTCCATCAATTCGAAAGTCTCGTCCAGATACGCGCGTGCTTCCGTCATGCCGGCGTGCAGCGCGTGGGCATAGGCCAGCAGCACGAAGGCCAGGCCGTAGCAGTGGTTGGCGCCGTCTTCCACCGTCTTGACGCCGTCCTTCCACGACAGTTGCCAGGCGTAGCCGCCCGTGGCCGGGTCGCGGTGCACGTCGCGCAAGAAGGCCACGCCGTGGCGCAGGGCCGCCTGGTAATCGTCGTCGCCGAAATGGCGGTAAGCCATGGCGTAATTGAAGATAAAGCGCGTGCTGCTGACCAGATGGCGCGTGCTGGCGTCGTACACCGTGCCGTCATCGAGGAAGAAGTGATAAAAGCCGCCACTCGCATCGATGGCGCGCGGGTGATAAAAGTTCATCGTGTGCAGGATATGCTTTTCGAGCATTTCCCTGGAGCGGAAATCGGGATTCATGGGTCTCTCATGATATTGTTATCGATAACAATGATGATAGCATGCCGTCTCCACTCCGTCATGCCCAGTCAGGGAGTCTTGGCCAGTCTGAGCTTTTCGCGCCACAGTGCGGCTTGCGCCGGGTCGGCTGCCTGTTCCAGCTCGCCCTCATCGTACACCTTGACCAACCGTTCCATGGCTTCCGCGTCGCCCTGCTTCGCCGCCAGCAGGTACAGCGCGAAGGGCTTGGGCGCCGGTCCTTGCCGGGTTGGGCCGCCACGCCCCTGCTCCAGCAGCCGCGCGAAACCCGTCTGCCCCGGCGGGCTTTTCGCGATGGCCGCCATTTCATACCAGCCCAGGGCCGCCTCGTCGCTCTGCGGCACGCCCTGCCCCACTTCATACGAGTACGCGACATTGTTCAAGCCGGGCGGGTCGAGCACCTTGGCCGCCTGCATGTACCAGGTGAACGCTTCCTTGCGCTGCGCCTCGTCCCTGGCAGTCATCATCAGGCGGTAGCCGATTTCATTGTAGGCGTAAATAAAGCCGTTTTCGGCATAGTATTTCAGCCAGTGCAGCGCATGCGCCTGTTCTTCCGGGCTGCTGTGGATATTTTCGAAGTGCATGGCCACCGTGAAGTTGGCCAGTTCCACACCTTGCGCGGCGCCCTTGCGCGACCAGTATTCGCCCAGCTTGCGGTCGATTGCCATGCCCTGGCCCAGCGTGTAGGCCACGCCCAGGAAAGCCTGCGCCGGGCCATAGCCGCCTTCGGCCGATTTTTTCAACCACGCCAGGCCGGCGTCGACGTCGCGCGGCGTGCCTTCGCCGCCGTGCAGCATCTGCGCCAGGTCCAGCTGGGCGACCGTATCGCCCCCTTCGGCAGCCAGGCGCGCCTTCTCGAAGGCGGCGACCTTGTCTGGCGACAGATCGGCCGGGCGTTTGATCACGGCCTGCACCCTTGCGCGCACGTCGTCGAGGCCGGACATATCGAATTCGACCAGGGCCGGATGCTGGCGCGGTTCCTTGGCGGGCGCTGGCTGCGCCAGCACGGGCTGCGCCAGCGCCAGGCTGAATACAAACAGGATGGTTTTCATTTGTTTTCCTTCCCGGCCAGTTTGCCGCGCCACTCAGCCGCGTCTTCGGCGTTCGCCTGTTGTCCCAGTTCGCCTTTGACATACACGTCAAGCATGCGCCGCATGGCCGGCAGGTCGCCGCTCCATCCGGCCCGCTCGTACCAGATCAGGGCCCACTTGTCCGACTGTTTCACGCCCAGGCCCAGCTCATAGGCATGGGCGAGGTTGCGCATACCGGCCGGCTCCTTTTCACGCGCCGATCTTTGATACCAGGCAATGGCCTCGCCACGTTGCTGCTCATCGGTGGCTGCGCGCATCAGGTGCTCGCCCAGCGCGTTATAGGCAGTCACAAAGTGCTGTTCGAGTGCCGCCGCCTTCAACCACGTCAAGGCCAAGGCCTGTTCTTCAGGACTGCTGTCGCCGTTGATGAATTCCAGCGCCAGGATGGTTTGCGCCAGTTCGTCGCCTTGCGCCACGCCCTTGCGCAGCCAATATTCGCCCTGCACGCGGTCGATGGGCACCTTGCCGCCCACGGCATAAGCCAGCCCCAAAGCCGATTGCGCCGGCGCATAGCCGCCTTCGGCCGACTTGCGTATCCAGGCCATCGACTGCGCCGTGTCTTGCGGCGTGCCGACGCCCAACTGCAGCATGCGGGCCAGTTCCAGCTGCGCCTCCACATCGCCCGCTTGCGCGGCACGCTGCGCCTCGGCAAACTCGGCGATGCTTTCCGGGCTATGGCTAGCCACATCAGCCCTGGCCTCGATGGCGATCAGCTGCAGATCGAGCAAGGTGGGCGAGGTTTGCGCCAGGACAGGCAGCGGCAGGAGAAAAGGGATCAGCAATAGTAATTTCTTGGGCATGCGACGGTGTCGGGAAAAAGAAAACACGCATGGTAGCCGATGCTCCGCACGGGAGGCGCGCACTGCACGGGAAGTTTGACAGGGCACGCCAGCGGGCTTACATTGCATCAACTAGACCAACCTGCCCAGGAGCGCCATGAATCACCTATCGAAAACCGCCTTGACCTTGCTCGTCGCTTTCGCCGCCAGCGCCAACACCACTGCCAGCGCCGCCGAGACCCAGCTGGCCGGCTGCGCCGCCAAACGCGAAAGCATCCGCAGCGAATTGCACCAGGCGCAGGAACAGGGCCTGTCCGACAAGGTCGCGGGCCTCACGCGCGCGCTCGACGAAGTCAACGCCCACTGCCGCGACAACGTGCTGGTCGAACGCCATAACAAGAAGGTGCTGAAGGCGCAGGCGAAGGTGAACCAGACGGAGCGTTCGCTGCGCCTGGCCCAGGAAGCCAACAAGGAACCGAAGAAAATCGCCAAGCTGGAAGGAAAACTGGAAAAAGCCAAGGCGGAACTGGCCGCCCTGCAGGCCCAACAGCCTTAAGCTTTATCTCCCAGCATCTGGTAGATGCTGGAAAAATCCAGCGCCCCCGCCCCCGCCTTGCTGTGCAAACTATATAAATTGCGCGACAGGGCGCCCAGCGGCACCGAAGCGCCGCTGGCCAGCGCGCTTTCCACGGCCAGGCCCAGGTCTTTCAGCATCAGGTCGACGCCAAAGCCGCCCGTATAGCCGCGCGACGCGGGCACGTTCTCGGCCACACCCGGGCACGGGTTGTACACCTCCAGGGTCCAGTTGCGGCCCGAGCTTTTCGCCATCACGTCCGACACCACCTTCGGGTCAAGCCCGTTGGCCACGCCAAGGCGTATCGCTTCGCTGGTGCCGATCATGAGTATCCCCAGCAGCATGTTGTTGCAGATCTTGACCGTCTGGCCGCAACCCGAACCGCCTGCGTGGAAGATGGCCTTGCCCATGACGTCCAGGTAAGGCCGCGCCGTCGCCAGCGCGGACTCTTCGCCGCCCACCATGAAGGTCAGGGTGCCATTGGTGGCGCCCGCCGTGCCGCCCGACACAGGCGCATCCAGCATGGGCATGCCCTGCTCCTGCGCCGCGCGGCCCACCTGGCGCGCCGCCTCGGTGGAAATCGTCGAACAGTCGATCAGCAGGGTACCGGGCCGCGCCTGCGCCAGGATGCCCGCTTCGCCAAGGTAGGCGCCGAGAACGTGGCGGCTGGCCGGCAGCATGGTG
Organism: Janthinobacterium salmonicoloratum; assembly: GCF_051380845.1. NCBI lineage: Bacteria > Pseudomonadati > Pseudomonadota > Betaproteobacteria > Burkholderiales > Oxalobacteraceae > Janthinobacterium > Janthinobacterium salmonicoloratum. The sequence continues at coordinate 117,837 of NZ_JBNYXV010000005.1, forward strand.
ATGACGATGTCGGCCGCGCCTATCGCCGCAGCCTGGTCATCGGAGACCAGGCCGCCGCCATCGGCAAACTGCCGCACGCTGGCCGGCAGCAAGTCGAAGCCCGTCACGGCATGGCCGGCGCGCACCAGGTTTTGCGCCATGGGCAGCCCCATGTTACCGAGGCCGATGAAAACGATATTGCTGCTCATCGCCTCCTCCTTATTTCATCGAAATGGTGGTATTGACGCCGCTGCCGCCGTCGTCCGGGGCGAACCAGCGCGCCGTGACGGTCTTGGTCTGCGTCCAGAAGTACAAGGCCTGCTTGCCGTTCGGGCCCAGGTCGCCCAGTTTCGAGGCGCGCGATCCCGTGAAGCTGAAATAGGCGACGGGCACGGGAATGGCCACGTTGATGCCCACCTGCCCCACGTCGATCTCGTTCTGGAACTTGCGCCCCGCCCAGCCGGACGAGGTGAAGATCGAGGTGCCGTTGCCATTCGGGTTGGCGTTGATGAAGGCGATGGCCTGGTCCAGGGTATCCGTCTCGACGACGCACATGGCGGGGCCAAAGATTTCCTGCGTGTAGACGGAATTCGACGCGGCCACCTTCGAGAAAATCGTCGGCCCCATGAAGTTGCCGCCCTCGTAGCCCGCCACCTTGTGGCCACGGCCATCAAGCAGCAGCTGCGCGCCTTCGTCCACGCCCGCCTGTATCAGTTTTTCTGCGCGCTGCATGGCCGCTTTCGAGACCATCGGCCCCAGGTCGGCCTCGCGGTCGCTGCCCGGCCCCACTTTCAGCGCTTGCGAGCGGGCGACGATTTCCGGCAGCCAGGAGCGGGCCTCGCCCACCAGCACCACGACGGAATTGGCCATGCAGCGCTGGCCTGCCGCGCCGAAAGCGGCGCCGATCAGGTTATTGATCGCCTGTTCCTTGTTGGCGTCAGCCAGCACCACGCAATGGTTTTTCGCGCCCATCATCGATTGCGCGCGCTTGCCCGATTCACTGGCGCGGCGGTACACATGCGTGCCCACGTGGGTGGAGCCGATGAAGGACACGGCCTTGATATCGGGATGGTCGCACAGCATGTTGACGACGTCGGCGCCGCCATGCACGACGTTCAATACGCCGGCAGGCAAGCCCGCCTGGTACATCAGTTCGACCAGGTACATGGTCGATGACGGATCCTGCTCAGACGGTTTCAGGACAAAGGTATTGCCGCAGGCGATAGCGATGGGGAACATGAAGCACGGCAGCATGACGGGGAAATTGAACGCCGTGATGCCGGCGCCCACGCCCAGCGGCTGGTAAATGTTGTAGACATCGACGCCCGTGGCCGCGTTTTCCGCAATTTCGCCCAGCTGCAGGGTGGCGATCGAGCACGCATGTTCCACCACTTCCAGGCCCCGCATCACCTCCCCTTCCGCGTCGGGCAAGGTCTTGCCGTGTTCGCGCGTGATCAATTCGGCCAATGCGCCGATATTTTCGCGGATCAGGTGCTGGTACTTGAGCATGATGCGCATGCGCGCGGCCAGCGGGGTATTGCGCCAGGTCTTGAAGGCTTCCTTGGCCGTGGCGACAGCCAGATTGACTTCATCGGGCGTGGAAAACGGCACCTTGGCGACGATTTCCTGCGTGGCCGGGTTGACGACATCGCGCCACTCGGTGCTGATTGATGCGTGGTGTTTGCCGCCGATGTGCAGGGGGATGGCGGTGACCGGTGTGAGTGCTTGGTTCATGGTTTGAGACTCCGTGGTTATTTTTTAACGAGGTTGCACGCGGCCGCATCCATCGGCTTGAAGGCCTGGTCGGCGGGGATGGTGGACAGCACTTTCAGGTAGTCCCACGCGCCTTTCGATTCGGCCGGGGTTTTCACCTGCACCAAATACATGTCGTGAATCACGCGGCCGTCGGGACGGATCGAGGCGTTGTTCATGACGGCGTCCTTGATGGGCAGCTCGCGCATCTTCTGGGCGACGATCTTCGAGTCGTCGCTTTTCGCGGCCGCCACCGATTTCAGGTAGTGATACACGCTGGAATACACGCCCGCCTGCACCATGGTCGGCTTGGCGCCCTTGTTGAGCGCTTCGAAGCGTTTCGCGAAGGCGCGGCTGCGGTCATCGTAATCCCAGTAAAAACCATCCGCATAGACCAGGCCCTGCGCCGTTTCCAGTCCCAGCGCGTGCACGTCAGAGAGGAATACCAGCAAGGCGGCCAGTCGCTGGTCCTTGCCGCTGCCGATACGGAATTCGCGCGCCTGCTTGATGGCGGACACCGTGTCGGCGCCGCCGTTGGCCAGGCCGATCACCTGCGCCTTCGAGCCTTGCGCCTGCACCAGGAAGGACGAGAAATCCGAGGCGTTCAGCGGATGGCGCACGGCGCCCAGCACGGTGCCGCCATTGCGCTTGACGACTTCACTGGCATCCTTTTCCAGCGAGTGGCCAAACGCATAATCGACGGTGACAAAGTACCACGATTTCTGTCCCAGTTTCGTCAGCGCCGCCGCCGTGCCGGCTGCCTGCGAATAGGTGTCGAACATCCAGTGGAAGCCATTCGGCGAGCAATCTTCGTTCGTCAATCGTCCCGTGGCCGGGCCGCTGAACATGGCGATGCCGCCCTTCTCTTTCATGAGCTTTTGCACGGACAGCGCCACCGAGGAATTGGTGAGATCGGCGATGGCGTCGACCTTGTCGCGGTCTATCCATTCGCGCGCCTTGGAGGCGGCGATGTCGGCCTTGTTCAAGTGATCGGCCGAGAGAATCTCGATCTTCATGCCCTTGCATTCGGCCTTCAGGCAATCCTCGACGGCCATCTGGCTGGCGACGACGGAGCCGCGCCCGCCCATGGCCGAATATGGGCCGGACATGTCGGTCAGGATGCCGACCTTGACGACGCCGTCGGAAATCTGCGCGTGTGCGCCGGTGAAAGACAGGGAAAGCGCCAGCGCGCCCATGGCCAGAACGGTTTTTTTCATGCGTGTCTCCAGGTGAATGGGTTTTCTTATATGTTTAGATGCATTCTGCATGTGTAAAAATATGCACTCAAGTGAAATTAATGCATAATTCCTTTGCAAAAATGCACAGAGAGGGGTTGCCATGCTCGATTGGGACAATGTACGGGTCTTCCTGGAACTGACGCGCAGCGCCGGCCTCGTCGATGCGGCGAAAAAGCTGGGCATCGACCATTCCACCGTGTCGCGGCGCATGCGCAAGTTCGAGGAGCAGGTGGGCACGCAGCTGTTCGACCGCAACTACGTGGGCTACCAGCTGACGCCCGAAGGCCACCGCCTGATGGAATACGCGGAAACCATGGAAAGCACGGTGTTTGCCGCCACCGAGGAACTGGGCGAACACAACCGGCTGCTGTCGGGCCAGGTGCGCCTGGGCGCTACCGAGGGCTTCGGCGCCATCGTGCTGGCGCCCCACCTGGCGCAGTTTTGCGGGAGATACCCGCACATCAGCGTGGACCTGATCGCCGTACCCCGCTTTGTCAGCCTGTCCAAGCGCGAGGCGGACGTGGCCATTTCCATCGAGCGGCCCCTGTCCGGCCCGTATGTCGTGACGAAGCTGTCCGATTACCGCCTGAAACTGTACGCCACACCAGGCTACCTGGCGCGCCACGCACCGATCACCAGCGTGGCGCAACTGGCGCAGCACCCGATCATCGGCTACGTGGACGACCTGGTCTTCAGCGCCGAGCTGCGCTACATGGACAATGTGGCGCCCGATTCCCTGCGCGCGTTTCGCAGCACCAGCGTGATCGCCCAGTACCACGCGGCGCGCGCGGGCCAGGCGCTGGCGATCCTGCCCTGCTTCGTTGCCCAGCAGTCGAACGAACTGGTGCCCGTGCTCGACGGCGACATCGACCTGCTGCGCGCCTTCTGGATGATCTCGCCCAGCGAGCGGCGCAACATCGCGCGGGTCAGCGCCCTGTGGAATTACCTGCGCACCGCCATCGACCTGAATCATGCCTACCTGATGGGCGAGACGGCCACGCCCAGCTGGCCGGCCTGAGCAAGCTACACTGTCGCCATTACTGATTAAAGGAGAATGCCATGCTGATGGATGCAAGCCAGGCCGTACTGGTCATCGTCGACCTGCAAGGCCGTTTGATGCCGGCCATCCACGATGCCGGCCTGGTGCTGGCACAGAACCTGCGCCTGGCAAAGATCGCCCGCCTGCTCGACGTGCCCGTGCTGGGCACGGAACAGAACCGCCAGGGGCTGGGGCCGAAAGTGGAAGAGATCGCCGCCCTGTGCGAACGGACCTTGCACAAGACGCATTTCGGCGCCTGTGCCGATGGCTTGCAAGCCATCCTGCCCGCAGGGCGCAGGCAGATCGTCGTCACGGGTTGCGAAGCCCATGTGTGCATGCTGCAGACGGCCATCGGCCTGCTGGAGCTGGGGTACGAGGTCATCATCGCCATCGACGCCGTCGGCTCACGCCAGGCCTCCAGCCGCGATGCGGCGCTGGCCCGCCTGGGCAAGCTCGGTGCGCATCTGGTGACGGTGGAGATGCTGGCCTTTGAATGGCTACGCGACTGCAAGCACCCGCGTTTCCGCGAGGTGCTGGCGCTGATCAAATAGCCATTCTCACGCAATAGACCAGCCTAGAAATAACGCACCCACGCCTGCTGCGACGTGCGCTTGTAATTGGCAAACGCGCGGCAGGGAAAGTACAGCATGGGCATCAGGGCCAGCGCGATCAGCCACACTTGCCAGATATGTTCGACGCCATAGCGGGTACCGTGGTTGGCACCCAGCACAGCCGTCAAGGTGATGCCTATCGCCAGCAGCAAGTACAGGTGCAGCAAGTAGTAAAACATGGGCGCGCCGCCAAAGGTGGCGCAAGCCCGTGTGAACCAGTTATCGACGCTTTCCAGCCAGGCCAGACCCAACAGGCCCAGGCCCAGGGTGAACAACAAAAAATCCAGCGACGGCGGATACTTGGTGAAATTCAGCACGCTCATGGCCGTGCGCAGGGCCGTGTCGCCCGCCACCCACGGCAGGGTTTCGCCATACAGATTAAAGCCACGCAGCACGGCCAGCAGCAGCAAGCTGCCCGCGCCCAGCGCCAGCAACAGGCGGCGCCGCCCTTCGGCAGACAACCCGCGCGCATACAGCGGGCCGGCCGCATAGCCGAGCACGATGACGCCTATCCACGGCAGCAGTGGATAGCTGACCTTGATTTTCATGGCGCCATCGGCCACCAGATAACCGCGTTGCAGCAGTACCGTCAGAGCGTAATAGGCAAAGCTGCCCTCTTCCGCGCGCAGGCCAGTGAGTAAATGCTGGCCTGCGATAATCGCCACGCCGAGCAGCGCCAGCACTTTCAATGGCAGCTTGTGCAGCACGGCCAGCGCCATCATGGCCAGGCCGATGACCCAGATCACCTGCAAATACAGCACGGCCGGCGGAAACGCGCCGCTCCAGGCGAAGTTGACGAACACCAGTTCCAGCACGACCAGCAGCAAGCCCCGCTTGAACAGGAAGCCGGCCGCGCTGCGGGGGCCGGCGGCCGGATGTGCGTACAGCCAGGCCGACAAGCCCGTCAGAAAAACGAACATGGGCGCGCACACGTGGGCCGCCAGGCGCGTGAAGAACAGGGCCGGATCGACGTGGGCCGCATCCATCGGGTCGCTGACCTGGTGGTGTAAAAAGACGGTTTCACGCACATGGTCGAACAGCATGATCAGCATGACGAGGCCGCGCAGTACATCGATGACGGCGATGCGCGTGCGCAGGGTGGCGGGAGTAGTCAATGTCATGGTCATCCCTTAAAAACGGTAATGGGCATGCAGGGTCACCGTGCGCTCCGCCCCCGGCGCCACCCACAGCTGGCTGTAGGAACTCGCATAGTAGCTGCGGTTGAACAGGTTTTCCACGTTCAACGCCAGGCGCAGTTTGGCGTTCGGCGAATAGGAAGCAAGCAGCCTGGCCGTCGTGTAGGCCGGCAGGGTAAATTTGCTGCTGACGGCGACGTCGCCCAGGCGCTCGCCCACGTATTGCACCCCGCCGCCCACGCTGGCCGTGCCCGTGGCCAGCGCGAATTGCTGCGTAGCCAGCAGGTTGGCGCTGTGGCGCGGCACGTTGGCGAAGCGGCTGCCCGTGACGATGGTGTTGTCCCCGCGCGTGACGGTGGCGTCGGTGTACGCATAGGCGCCCGAGACACGCAGGCCGCGCGCCATTTCGCCCGACACATCCAGTTCCAGGCCCCGGCTGCCCACCTCGCCCGCCGCGATGGCGAAGTCCGTGTTGGCGGGATTCGTCGTCAGCACATTGCTCTTGCGGATGTCGTATACAGCCACGGTGCCCGTCAGCTTGCCCGTTTCCAGCTTGGCGCCCAGTTCATATGAGCGGCTGCGCTCCGCCGGAAACGCCTGGTTGGCGATGCTGATGCCGCTGTTGGGCCGGAAACCCTTGGCCGCGCTCGCATACAGCGACCACATTTTCGACGGCTGGTAGACGAGGCCCGCGCGGGGGCTGGTGGCCGACAGCGACTGGCGGTTGCTCACGTTCAGGCGCTTGTTCATCACATCCTGCGTGTACGTGTCGTGGCGCACGCCGATCAGCGCCTTCCATTGCGCGCCCAGGTCGACCTGGTCTTGCGCATACAGGCCGCGTGCCTGTTGTCCTTCCTGCGTATCGATGGAGAGGGCCAGCGGAGCGGCCTGGCCGCCGTACACGGGATTGACAATGTCGATGGCATAGGCGTTCGCGGCGGAAGGGTTGCGGCGCAGCTGCACCCGGCGGTCATCGAAGTGATAGGCGTCGACACCGGCCAGCACCTCGTGCGCCAGCGCGCCCGTCCTGAACTTGCCCAGCACCTCGACGCGCGCGGAGACATCGGTGGCGGAGAAATCGCGGTGGCGGCGCTGGCGGTTCAGGGTGCGTCCATCGGCCAGCAGCTTGTTCGCCTCGGTCGAATAGCCTTTCAATTCGCTGTCGCGGTAGGAAGCGCCCGCCTGCACCGTCCAGTCGTCGGACAGCGCATGGTGGATAAATAACTGCTGCCCCAGCGACTTGACCGTCATGGGACCGTCGCCAGGTTCGCCCAGAAAGCGTGACACGGGCACAGCCCCCAGCTTGCCATTCACGGCCACCACGCCCCGGTCGAACGGCGCGCGCTGCTGCACCGCTTCGATTTCGTAGGACACGGTCGTGTGCTCGCCCGCCAGCCAGAGGAAGGAGGGAGAAAACAGGCTGCGCTCGACTTTCAAGGTATCGCGGAAGCTGTGTCCTTCTTCATGGGCCGCGTTCAGGCGGTAGGCGATGGTCTCGCTCAACGGCCCCGTCAAGTCCAGCGCGGCGCGGCGCGTCTGGAAACTGCCCAAAGAAACATCGGCGCTGTATTCGGGCGCGAACTTCGGCTTTTTCGTGGTGATGTTCACCGTGCCGCCCGGCTCGCCCCGGCCGTACAGGGCCGATGCGGGGCCTTTCAGCACTTCCACATTCTGCGTGTTGCCGGCGTCGCGCATGCCGTTGTAACCGCGGCTGGAACTGAAACCGTTGACCATGTAGTCGGAACCGAAATTCGGATCGCCCGTGAAGCCGCGCATGGCGTAACTGTCCCACAGGCCGCCCAGCGGGCTTTGCTTCGCGATGCCGCTGGCCAGGTCCAGCGCGCCAGCCAGGGTCGTCACGCCCGCGTCGCGTAGCAGGTCGCTGGTCAGCACGCGCACGCTTTGCGGCAAATCCATCAGCAAGGCATCCGTCTTGGTGGCGCCCGTGGCGGACAGGCTGCGGTAATGCTGGCGCTCGGCCTTGACGGTGACGACGTCCTGCACATCGGGCTGCTCGGCGGCAGGATCGAAGGCGAGCGCCAGGGGGCTGGCGGCGGCAAGCAAAAGCGCCACGGGGCGGCGGTAAAACACGGACATGGGATTCCTGACAATGGACAATTCAATGCAATAGGCTTGCATTATAATTGATAATCAATTCTCATTAAAGCCCTCGTGAAAAATCTGCACCAGAAAATCCACGAACACTTGCACCTTGGCCGCGCGCAGCTGGCGCGGATGGAACAGCGCCCACAAGTCCGGCCCACGCGTGCGGAACGGTTGCAGCACGGGCACCAGACTGCCTTCACGCAAGGGCTGCAACACGGAAACGGACAGCGCCTGGACGATGCCGCATCCCGCCTGGGCGGCGGCGATCATCGATTCGATATGGTCGAAGGCCAGCGCAGCGGGCGGCGTGTGCGCATAGGCTACGCCGCTAGCCGCGTCCTGAAACAGCCAGGGCCGCACCAGGCGCGATTTCGGGTACAGGAAATGCAGGCAGGAAAATTGTTCCAGTTCCTGCGGGGTCTGCGGCATGCCATGCCGGGCGACAAAGGCGGGCGAGGCGCAGCACAGGTAATCCATGCCCAGCAGGCTGCGCGCCACCAGCGATGAATCCTGCGGTTCGCCGATGCGCAGCATCACGTCGATGCCCTCTTCCACCATGTCGACCAGGCGGTCGCTGACGGTCAGGCGCAGGGAAATGTCGGGATAGGCGGCGATGAAGCGGGGCAAGGCGGGCGCCACCAGATTGCGGCTGATGCTGCTGGGCATATCCACGCGCAAGCTGCCCGATGGCCGCGCGGCCGCCTGCAGCAGACTAGCCTCCAGCGCCGCCATATCGGCCAGCACCTGGCGCGCCTGCGCATGGCACTGCTGGCCCTCAGCCGTGAGCGACATGCTGCGCGTGGTGCGCTGCAAGAGGCGCACGCCGAAATGCTTTTCCAGCGCCGCCACCTGGGTCGTCACGGACGAGGTCGAGATGCCCAGGCGCTGCGCCGCCTTGCTGAAACCGCCCGCCTCGACCACGGCGCAAAACACCTTCATTGCTTCCAGCCTGTCCATGCCTGTTTCCTTGTTGACTACTTGATGCAGGCGATTATCCACGATACTGAAATAGTGCATCGGGCCGCGCCCCGTTTTTCTTTGTGTCGTCACCGCATAAACTGGGGCATCAAACACAGGAGAATCCCATGCAAGCCCTCGTCCTCACCAGCTTTGCCGCCCCCATGACCATGGCAAACCTGCCCTTGCCGCAGCCCGGCCCCGGCCAAGTCCTCGTGCGCATCGCCGCCAGCGGCGTCAATCCGCTGGACACGAAAATCGCCGCCGGCGCCGCCCCGCACGCCCGGCCCCGCCTGCCGGCCATCCTCGGCATCGACGTGGCAGGTACGGTGGCGGCCGTCGGCGAGGGCTTGACGACTTTTCACATCGGCGCAACAGTCTATGGCATGGCGGGCGGCATCGGCGGCATCCAGGGCTCGCTGGCCGAATACGGCGTCTTCGACGCTGCCCTGCTGGCGCCCGTGCCGCCAGCGCTGAGCATGCGCGAAGCGGCCGCCCTGCCCCTCGTCTTCATCACCGCCTGGGAAGGTTTAGTGGATCGCGCCCACGTGAAGGCGGGCGACACCGTGCTCGTGCATGGCGGCGCGGGCGGCGTGGGGCACATGGCCGTGCAGCTTGCAGCAAGCTTGGGCGCGACCGTCTTCGCCACGGGCAGCGCCGCCAGCCGCGCCGCCATCGAGGCGCTGGGCGCGTGCTTCATCGATTACCGCACCAGCACGGTGGATGATTACGTGGCCGAACACACGGGCGGCGCCGGCTTCGACATCGTCTACGATACGGTGGGCGGCGCCATCCTGGACGCCAGCTTCCAGGCGGCAAAGATCTATGGCGGTCATGTCGTCAGCTGCCTGGGCTGGGGCACATTCGCCCTGAGCCCGCTGACGGCGCGCGCGGCCAGCTATTCGGGCGTGTTCACCCTGCTGCCCCTGTTGAGCGGCCAGGACCACGCGCGCCATGGCGCCATCTTGCGCGAAGCCAACAAGCTGATCGAGGCTGGCAAGCTGCACGTACGGCTCGATGCGCGCCGCTTTAGCTTGCGCACGGCACACGACGCGCATGCGGCGCAAATCGATGGCAGCGCGCGCGGCAAGCTGGTGGTGGATGTGGCCGGTTGAACGCCGGCTTGTTACTTGCAGGCGGAAGCGCTAATATGCAAGAATAAACTTGCATATTAGAATGAGGTCGGGCATGCGTGAAAGACTGGAAAAACTGCTGGCGCAGGGACGCGACAGCGCCCTGCTGCGCTTTGGACTGGGAGATGCCTGCCTGAAAGACAATGACGCCGAGCAAGCCGTCCTGCACCTGACGCAGGCGACGCGACAGCAAGCGAGCTATTCCGCCGCCCGGAAACTGCTAGGCAAGGCCTTGCATCAGTTGGGCCGGCTGGACGAAGCGCAGGCCGCCTGGACGACGGGCGTGACTGTGGCCCAGCAGCAAGGCGACCTGCAAGCCGTCAAGGAAATGACGGTGTTCCTGAAACGCCTGCAAAAACAGCAGCAGGCGGCAGAGTAAAACGGCTTAATGCGCGTGCGCGGCGCCTTTGGCTTCGGCTGGTAACGCAACGCCCCGTTCTTTCGCCAGGCGCTTGGCCAGCATGCCACCCGCTTCGGCCGCATAGGCGCGGCAGGCGTTGGCGTCGATCAGGGGATTGTCCGTGCCGCTGCGCTTGGCCGCCTTGCCCAGCACGTCCGCCGTGCCCGGATGCACGGGGATGATGATGTCGCATGGCAAGGCCGCCACCTTGGCGATGCTCGCTTCGAACGAGGCCGAAATATCGGGCGTCTTGCCCTTGCCCGCGCCTTTGCCCGTGTAGGTAAAATCGCCGCTGGCATATGGGTTCAGGCTATCCGCGTACACGACGTCCAGGCAGCGCTGGCCTTCGCATGAGGTCCACGTCCACGTCGTGCCGCCGGGTGTGTGGCCCGGTGTCATGTGGGCCGTCAAGGTCACAGGGCCCACCTTGACGGTATCACCCTCGCCCACCACCTTGACCTTGGCGACTTTCGCGACATGCACGACGGGGTCGGCCTGGTACTGCGGATCGTCCTTGCCATTGGTGCCGCTTTGCAGCCCCAGGGCGCCCGAGGCGCTGGCCATCACGGTGGCGCCGCTGGCCCGCTGCAGCGCGGCGATGCCGCCCGCATGGTCCCAATGCGCATGGGAATTGAGGATGTATTTCACATCCTCGATGCGAAAGCCCAGCGCCTTGATGCTGGCGATGATCAGGGGCGCCGATTGCGGCAGCGCGCCATCGAGCAGGATATGGCCCTGCGGACTCGTCACCAGCACGGCGGACAGGCCCGCCGTGCCCACATACCAGGTATTGCCATACACATTGAACGGCTTGACGGGCGCATTCCATTCCTTGCAACTGTCGCAATCGACAGGTTTATCCTGCATCGGTGCCGGCGTTTTTGCCTGCACCGTGCCTGCCGCCATGGTCGCAACCGTAGCCAGCATCAACTTCGCCAATAGTGTCATCTTCATCTCCAGAGTGTAAAAAGAAGGGCGCCCGCACTGGCGCGCCCGGGGGGGGGGGTATCAATGCATGCGGCCTGGGCTCCCGGCCAGGGTGTCGCGGATGTGTCCGGCGTCGAGCGAGCGCCGCTGCGCGCCATCGGCGTCCAGCAGCACCACGGTGACGTGCTTGCCGCCGCTGCGCATGCGCATGGTCAGACAGCTGCCCGCCTCGTTGCTGCTGCCCGTCTTGGACAGCAGAATGTCCCAGCCCTTGCCGCCCACCAGCGGGTTGGTGTTGTGCAAGGTGCGCGTCTTGCCATTGACGGCCACGCTGGCCTGCGGGTGGCTGGTGATGCGGGCAATGTCCGGATAGCGCGCGGCCGCCGCGACGATCTTCGCCACCTCGTTTGCCGTGGACGTATTCGCCGGCGAACTGCCGACGGGCTCCGTCAGGGTGGTGCGCACCAGGCCTAGCTGACGGATCTTCGCCTGCAGCGCTTGCGCAAAGGCCGCGTTGCCGCCAGGATAGGTGCGCGCCAGCGCGGCGGCGGCGCGGTTTTCGGACGGCAGCAGCGCCAGTTGCAACAGCGCGCTTCGCGACACGGCCACGCCATCGGCCAGCAGGCTGTGGCGCTGCAGCGACGAATCGCCATCGGCGCGCTCAATGCGCAGCTGTTCATCGGGGGCTAGCCCTGCGTCCAGCACCACCATCGCCGTCATCAGCTTGGTGATCGAGGCGATCGGCACGACGGCGTCGGCATCCTTCGCCATCAGCACCTGGCCCGTGCTGTCGTCAAATACCAGCATGTGTTTCGCGCTGACGGGCAAGGCCAGCATGCCGGCAGCGGCCTCGGCCAGGGTCGTCCCGTTGACCACAGGCTTGCCCTGCGTCTGCAGCAACAGGGTGGCGCAGGCCAGCAGCAAGGCGGGCACGGCCAGTTTCCAGCCGGCCGTATCAAGGCCAGGCGCCATCAGGCGTTCTATGCGTGTCAGCAACGCCCCGCCCCGTGCCGACATCAGCAAGCCGGAATGTTGCGGCGCGGCCGTGTGCAGGGACAGCGCATGCAGCGCCGTAGCCAGCTGCTGCGGATCGTGCAGCGCCTGTGCAGCCAGGGCATCGGCCACCTGTTCGCGCTCGGCCCGCATGCGCGCCGACAGCCACCAGACGACGGGATGGAAGAACAGCAGCGCCTCGGCCACGCTTTGCAGCAGATTGACCAGGTAATCCCAGCGCCGCACGTGCGCCAGTTCATGCGCCAGCAGCGCTTCGAGCAGGGCGACCGGCATGCCACTGAGCAAGGCAGCCGGCAACAGGATGACGGGGCGCCAGAAGCCCACGGTGACGGGGCTGGCCAGTCCCGCATGCAGCTTCAGCGGCGGCTGCCGGCGCATGCCCATGCGCAGCGCCAGCGCATCGAGGCGCGCCTGCCAGATGGCCGGCGCGGCCACGGCCTGGCGGCGCAGCTTGCCGACCCAGGCCAGGCCCAGGCACAGGCGCAAGCTCATCAAGCCAACGCCCGCGCTCCAGGCCAGCACCAGAGCCGGCATCCACGCTTGCAGCGCGGCGCGCCAGGCGGGCGGCGCGGCCATCGGCAGCTGGGCCGGCGATATGCCCGACAGAAGAGAAAGCAGGTGGAGCGAGGGAATACACAGGCACAGCAGCAGTGCCAGCGCGCAAACGGCATAGCGCCAGCGCGCGCTGGCGTGGCGCAGCAGCCACAGCAGGACAGCGGAGACGGCGCCGACGATCAAGCCCTGCCAGACAAAATACAGCAGGACCCAGCCCAGCGCCGGGACAACGTTGCCCAACTCTATGCCCAAGCGCATGTCCAGGTTCATGGTGCGTTGCCGTCCTTGCTGCGCAGGATTTTTTCAATTTCCAGGCGTTCCGCATCGCTCACGTGCTCGCGCAACGCCGTCAGCACCAGCGCCTTGCCGGAACCGGAAAACACCTTGCCGATCAAGTCCTTGAGCAAACTTGTTTGCAGCTTTTCCTGCGCTTCAACGGCGGCATACAATTGCGGCCGCTGGCTTTCATCGCGGCTCAGCAAACCCTTGCCATGCATCAGTTGCAACTGGCGCAGCACGGTCGCGTAGCTGGCGTCGGCACGCTCTGCGGCCAGGGCATCATACACGGCGCGGGCGTCGGACGGACCGCGCTGCCACAGGATGCGCAGCAGGTCCAGTTCGGCGGCCGTGGGATGGGGAGTGGAGGTATTTTTTAACATGCCGCTAGAATACCCATTCTAGAACCCCATGTCTAGAACTTTTTTTCTAGATTGCCAGGCAAGACTAGAATTCGCGCAAGCGGTCGAACAAGTCCAGCAAGGCCACCTCATCAACGAGCGCGGCGCCTTGCCCGTCCAGCTGCCCACGCAACTGTGTCAGCAGGTCCGCCAGCACCGTGTAGATTTCCTCGCGCTCGACCGTCTCGATGATGCTCGCACGCCGCTCGATCTTGTTGAATTCATCCACATAGGCGGTGACCATCGCCTCCAGCGTGGCGGCGGCCGCCGTCGCCACGCTGGAGGCATCGATGCTGCGCGTCACGGCCAGCATCTTCTTGTAGGCCAGCGCCGCCTTTTTCGCATACGCGGGGGAAATATGCTCGCGGCCGTCCCAGTCGCGGAACGGGTTGAGCAGGTTTTCAGCCAGCCATTCCGGCTTGCGCGCCTTGGTTACCGACAAGTCCAGTCCCTGCGCCGCCGCTTTCTTGTAGCCGGCCTTGATGGCCTTGGCGGCATCGGCGGGCAAGCTGGTCAGCCACAAGGCCGACAGCTTCGGCAATTGCGTGGCCGATGGAAACTCCTCCGCCGTGAAACCGAACAGATCATAGGCGCTGAACATCCGCAGCTGGCTCAGCTGCGCAAGGCGGGCCATATGCGACGCCAGCCCCGGCTTGCCCCAGATGCGCAAGGCCGTCAGGTGGGGAAAGCGCCCGGCCACTTGCGCCAGATCGACTTCTTTCATGCTGACCAGCGACAGGCTGCCCAGCCGGTCGAGACCGTCTAACGGCGGCAGCGTGTGCGTACACTGGAGTGTCAGATGGCAGCCGTCCGCGCCATCCTCGATACGCAGCGCCGGCGATGGCGCGCTGCGCAGCGCGAGAAGGCTCAAGCCTTCGTTCAAGACCAGGCTGCTGACGCCATCGGGCTGCAGGATCAGGCGGCTCAGGCCGCTGCCGCTGAAATCGAGCGCATGCACGGTCGATGACTGCCAGTGCAGCTCATTGATGAAGGGATTGCCCTGAATAAACTCCATCAATCCCTGCGTGCCGTGGCTGGTCTCGATGGACATCAAACAAGGCAGTTGCTCCAGCTCGGACAGATCACCCAGCGCCTGCAAGACGCTGTCATTGATTTTCGTCGCATCCTGCTGGAATACCTGGCCGCCGAGCGTCACTTCACGCTCGTCCGACGCGGCCTTGAACTGCTGGCGCCGCACCGGATCGATGCGCTCCCAGTTCCGCTGGCGCAGCACGCTATCGCCCACGTTCCAGCCGCTGCGGTAGCTGTTGACTTCCACATCCACCAGCGGCGCGATATTGCCAACCAGGGTATGTCCAGGTGGCACATTTGCCGTGGCATAGCAGTGATCGTGGCGCATGTTCCAGAAGAAATAATCGCACAGCAGCGGCCGCATTGCTTGCACGGCCGCCGCATCGGGCAAGGCGTCACCGGTCCAGTCCAGCTCCAGCACGGCAGCTACCGGCCTGGACGATGGAACATCCTTGATGCGGGTGATCTGGCAAGCTACATACTGCTGCAGCTCGGACGAAAACACGCTGTAAACATCGCCAACATTCGGTAGCACGCAACTTCCTTTTCAGAACACCTGACGGTCGAATGTTGAAAGATAGCAAAAATGACAGCGCAGTGTCGTCCTGTTCAGTCCACGTGCAGCTTGTGATGCATGCGGCGCAGGCCCAGCCAGACGCCGGCCGCCACGAAGGGCACCAGCGCGCCGACGAGAATTTCCGGATTCACGGGCAGCCCCATCACCTTGGCCGCCTTGCCCGTGTAGCTGAACAGGCCGATCACGTAATACGAGATGGCCGCCACCGACAAGCCCTCCACCGCTTGCTGCAGCCGCAGCTGCTGCGCCGCGCGGGCGTTCATCGATTGCAGGATTTGCCGGTTCTGCAATTCCTGCACGATGCCCACGCGCGTGCGCAGCAAGTCATTCGTGTTGGCGATGCGCTGCGCCATCGCTTCCTGGCGGCTGGCCATCGCTTCGCACGTGTTCATGGCGGGCGTCAAACGGCGATCCATGAATTCCTCGACCGTGGGTATGCCTTCGATGCGCACTTCGCGCAACTCGTCGATGCGCGCCTTGACCAGGCCCATGTAGGCTTTCGAGGCGGAAAAACGGTAGCTATTGTCGAGTGACAGCTTTTCAATGCGGGCCGCCAGGCGCGTGATGCGGTCGAGCAAGGCTTGCTCGGCAACGCCCTCGTCGGCCTTGGCCAGGCCCGGCGCGTCGTCCGTGTCGACCATGGCGGCGGCCAGGGTCGCCAGTTCGTTCTCGATGGCATTCAAGGATGGCGCCGCCTGCATGGCGTAGGGCAAGCCCAACAACGCCATCATGCGGTAAGTTTCGATTTCCAGCACGCGCTGCACCAGGCGGCCCGACTGCTGCGAGCGCATGCCCGCATCGCGGATGACGAAACGGCTGAAGCCGTCCGACTGGATCGTGAAATCCGTCCACAATTCGCCGCCCTGCAACACCTTGCTGCCGGCCAAAGTATTGCCCTCGAACACGCGCGACAAGCCCTGCATGAAGATCTCGGCTGGCTCAGTCGCCTGTTCCAGCACCACGTGCGCGGCCACCATCAGCTTGCCCTTCAAGCCCACCAGCCATTGCTGCGGCAACTGCTCCAGGGGCATGCGCTCGAACGCCTGTTCCAGGGGCAAGGCCTGGCCCGGATGTTCGGCGAAGGTAAACGTGGCAAATTCCGTGTGGCATTCCCATTTCAGGCGGAAGCGGCCGAAGTCGTAATAAAAATACTTGGCTTCGGCAGCGGGCGGCGTAACGCCGAAATGCGTGCACAGGGCCGCCAAAGTGGCGTGCTGGGCTGCCATATTCGACGCGCCCGGCGCCGCGCTGTCATCTTTATACACGGCCAGATGGGTGATCAGCTCGGGGGCGTCGAGTTGCAAAAACGGCCGCGAGTGGATTTCCGCAGCCAGCGGCACGCGCAAGGCGTGGTTCAAACTGGAGTTAATCAAGTGCATGATAGCCAAAGGTAAAGTTGCAAAACTGCTTAGACCCCCGTGCGTGCTGCTGTGCCCGCAGCGGGGGTCTGATTGTCACAGTGTAACAAAGCAGGAAGCATGCCACTCTTTTCCAAGGCCCATCATATTGTTTTGATAATTGCAGATGCGCCCTGCCCAGCCACCTGGCGGCCGCCCAACCACCAGAACACGGCGGCCAGCGCCACGGCCGAAGCCTGTCCCAGCGCCAGCTTGAAAGCGCTGTCGAACAACAACGGTGCGACAAAACCGGACACCAGCGCAAACACCAGCATTTGCACGAAGTTTTGCAAGGAGGCGGCCAGACCCCGCATCTGCGGGAAAATGTCGAGCGTGGACATGGTCATGCCCGGCAAGGCCAGCGACATGCCAAACGCATACAACATCACGGGCACAACGGCGAACGGGATGCTGGCAGCGAACCAGTGGTTGTAGGCAATGTTGAGCGCGCCCGTGGCCGCCATGGCCAGCAAGCCCCAGCGCACCAGCACGGTGCTTTTCACCGCATGGGCCAGCTTGCCCGACAGCGCCGAGCCCAGCACCAGACCGGCCACCATGGGGATGAACATCCAGCCGAAGGCCGTTTCCGGCAGACGCAGCAATTCCAAAATGAAATGCGGGGCCGACGCGATGTACAGGGCAAAGCCGCCAAAGGCAAAGGCCACGGCCAGCGAACGCAAGAGGAAAGCCCGGTGGCGCAGCGCCAGCCAGTAATTGCGCGCGATGCTGGCCGGGTGGAAAGGCTGGCGTTGCTCGACGGCTAAACTTTCCGGCAAGCCTTTCAGGCAGGCCAGCAACAGCAGCACGGTGACGGAAAACGTGAACACGAACGTCGATTGCCAGCCGTAGGCCACATGCAGCCAGCCGCCGATGATGGGGGCGATGGCGGGCGCGATGCCGAACACCATCATGATATTGGCCAGCATCTTTTGCGCGGCCGCGCCCGACAAGCTGTCGCGCACGATGGCCTGGCCGATCACCCTGCCCGCTCCCGCCGAGGCGCCCTGCATGCCACGGAAGAACAGCAGCCAGCCAAAGCTGGGCGCAAACGCGGCGCCGATGGAGCCGACGGCGAAGATCAGCAGCGAGGCGAGAATCACGGGGCGGCGGCCGAAGGAGTCCGACAAGGTGCCGTAGAACAAGGTCATGAAGGCGTAGGCGGCCAGGTAGACGCTCAGGGTCTGCTGCACCAGCACGCTGCTGACGTCGAAATGCGTGCCGATCGCGAGAAACGATGGCAAAAAGGTATCCGTGGCGAACGGGCCCAGCATGGCCAGCCCGGCCAGCACCAAGGTCAGGTTGCGCGCTTTCATGCACTCACCTGCGCGGCATATTGGCGGCGCAAGCCATCGAGGGCCGCCAGCGAGAACGCGGCGACATGCTGCGCAATGCTGGCGGTACCCGCCTCGTCATAGGTGATTTCCGGCGCCACCATTTCATGCACGATGCGCGAACGGGCATAGAACACGGCCTGGCCGATCACGCTGAACACGCATTTCTGCACCACCTCGTCCGGCATGGCCGCACCTACCACGCCACGG
The DNA here is from genome assembly GCF_051380845.1 of Janthinobacterium salmonicoloratum. Lineage (NCBI taxonomy): Bacteria > Pseudomonadati > Pseudomonadota > Betaproteobacteria > Burkholderiales > Oxalobacteraceae > Janthinobacterium > Janthinobacterium salmonicoloratum. Next base: position 135,908 of record NZ_JBNYXV010000005.1, read on the forward strand.
ATCAAGCCCGTAAATAGCGCATGGTGGGCGCGCACATCGCGTTCGGCCAGCAGGTGGATGGCGGCCGTCGGTTCGATCAATTCGCGCGCCACCAGGCGGCTGAACAGGGAAGACGGCCCCGGGCGCAACATGTCGAATACCATCGCTTGTATCGCCAGGCGCAACTGTTCCACGGGCGCCACGGCCGCCACAGGGCCGGCATCTGGCGCGGCGGCGGCCGAGGCACGCGCCAGCGCGCGCGCATGGTCGAAGGCGGCCAGGTACAGCTCTTCCTTGCCATGAAAATAATAATTGACCATCGCCACGTTGACGTGGGCCGCCTCGCATATCCTGCGCACGGACGCGAGCTTGTAGCCCTCGTCGGCAAACAGCTGGACCGCCGCCTGCAGGATGCGCACGCGCGCCGGTTCGTTTTCTTTCTCTTCGGTCATACCATTCCCGTCATTTAAACAGCCGTTTAATATTCTTCAGCATTGTATCAAACAGCTGTTTAACTTTCAAATAAATACAAAAAAGCCCGGCGAACCGGGCTTTTCACGGGTGTAACGGCAGGCTTAGTGCTTCATCGCCGGCATCGGGACCGAGGCGGCGCCCAGCGGACGGGCCACGGCATTGACTTCGATCGTTTCGCGGCGCTTGTCCTCGCCTTCGACGACGAGGGTCAGCGGAATCTTGTCGCCCGCCTTCACCTGCCCTTTGAGTTCCAGTAGCATCACGTGGTAGCCGCCCGGCTTCAGTTCGACAGCTTTGCCGGCTGGCAAGGCGATTTCCTTGACCTGGCGCATGCGCATCATATTGTCCGTCATGCTCATTTCATGGATTTCCGCCACGCCGGCCACGGGCGAGCGCACTTCCAGCAGGCGCATGGCTTTTGGCGCCGTGATCTGCATGAAGGCGCCCGTGGCTTTTTGCTGCGGCACGGTGGCGCGCACCCACGGGTCGGTAATTTGCACGGAAGTCTGGGCAACAGCGGAGAAGGACAGCACGGTCAGGGCAGTGGCCAGCAGGGTTTTCAGATGGGTCATGATCATTCCTCGGTATGGTTATAAGGTGTATTTCGATTTCATCAGGGTCTTGATGTCCTGCACGCACTCGTCGCCCGTCAACTGGTGTTTCAAGCCCAGGCGCATGCGTCCCTCGGTATCGAGCACATAGCTGATGGCCGTGTGATCCATCGTATAGGAACTGCCGCTCGGCACGCGGCGGTAAAAGACCTTGTAATTGAAGGCCGTCTGCGCCGTCGCCTGCGGATCCGTGCGCAAGCCCAGGAAGCTGGGGTCGAAGGCGCGCATGTACTCGCCCAGCAACTCGGGTGTATCGCGCTCGGGGTCGATGCTGATGAAGATCACTTGCAGTTTATCGGCGTCAGGCCCCAGTTTCTGGCGGATTTCCAGCGCGCGCGACAGGGCTGTCGGGCACACGTCCGGGCATTGTGTGAAGCCAAAGAAGACCATCACATACTTGCCCTTGAAGTCGGCCAGGGTATACACCTTGCCGTCGGGGCCGCTCAATTTGAAGTCGGGCTTGTAATCGCCCCCCGTTAAGTCGAGACCGTTGTAATGGGGTTTCGGTGCTTGTTCGCAAGCGGCAAGCGTAAGCAATCCCGCCGTGCCGGCGAGAAGGAAAAGACGACGTTTCATGGTAATTCCGGCCCAAAGGGCGTAGTGGAGACAAGTTAGGACGTAGATGCCCTGCCGCAGTACGGCAGGCAGAACAGAGGTGCTCAGGCCGACGCAGGCGGACCGCGCGGGCTGGCGCCCAGCCACGCGAACGGCGCGCGCGGCGCCTGGTAAAACAATGGCGGATAGTGGTCGTGGCCCGTGATGACGGCCAGCGGCGAGGATGATGAAGGCGGCAAGCCCACGCTGCCCGCATGGCTCATGCAAAACGGGCAATGCTCGATGTGGTGCAGCACGGAATCGGTGGTGGATTTGACGGCCGGCGCCAGATCCGCTTGCGTGTAGACGGCGCCGCTGGCCGAGCAAATGTCGACGGCGGCATTGTTCGCGTTCGCGTGCAGCGAGGCAAATGCATAGGATAGTGACGGCGACAGCGCATTGAGCAGTATCGCCAGGCAGGCGAACCACAGATGCCACTGTTTGCGCTTCAATAAATATCCCATGCCGGCGATTATAGCGGAGTATGGCTATCGCGTTGCACAGCCGCACCCGCCTGCCCGCGCAGGAACAGGCTGGGGCGCACGCCGGCCACATCCACGCAGGCGTCGCAAAACGCGGGGATCGAGGCAAAGCCGGAGCCGGCCGCCACTTGCGCCAGGTCGCGCTCGCCGTGCACGCCGTCGGCGTCCGCTTGCGCCGCCGTGTGCAGCGCGTGCGCCAGACGCTGCTCGCGCACCAGGCTGAGCAATGCCTCGCCCTCGGAAAACAGGCGCGCCCTGGCCTTGTGCGGCGTCACTTGCCACAGGGCCGCCAGGCGCGCCGCCGTCCATTTGCCTTGCGGCGTATCAAAGATGTGCTGCGCCAGCGCCTGGCTCCAACGCTTGCCGCCGCCGTGACCAGCATCCGTTTCCTCGCCTTCCAGCGCCAGCGTGAACACGGCCGGCTTGCCCCGCCCCGGCATCACGTCGCAGGCGAAGCGTAAAAAGGCGGGCACGACGAAACTGTCGCCGCTGGCCAGCTTCTTGGTCGCGATTTCATTATGCAAAGTCACAAAACCCTGGCGCACGGTGACACGCAGCCTGAGCGGAAAGCGCAAGCCCAGCAGGTGCAAGGGATGATCGGAAACGAGGGCCATGCGTCAGGTCAATGTGGTGAACGAGCCGCCAGCATGCCACACATCGCGCAAGCAGTCTGTCATCACAGCGACGCCACGCCATAGCGGAGCAAGCCATCGAGGTCAACCACGCGGATGGACTGGTAGGCAATGCTGATCAGCTGTAGTTCGGCCAGATGGCCCAGCGCCTGGTTCACCCGCTGGCGCGAAATGCCGGTCAGCAAGCCGATTTCTTCCTGCGACAGCTCAAGCACGCTGGAGGTGCGCGGATATAACATGGGGTGGAATAGCTGCGCGATGGCTTGCGCCACTTGCGCGTCGACGGCCAGCAGGCGCTGGTTCTGGATGGTGGCGATGAATTGCCCCATGCGCTCATTCAACTGGCGGATGACGAAGGCGTTAAAGGAAAGGCTCTCGGCCAGCAGCAGATGAAACAAGTCCGCCGGCACCAGGATGATGCTTGATGCGCGCACGGCCACCACGTCGTAGCGGCGCAGTTCGCGCTTGAGCACGCTGCCCTCGCCGCACCAGCCGCCCGCCGGCACGCCGGAAAACGTGGCGCCGCGCCCATCGACGTTGTAGATGGCCAGCTTGATCAAACCCGTGTGCACGCCGATCCAGTGCGCCGACGGTTCGCCGCGCCGCGTGATGAAGGCGCCCGCCTCGTAATGCCGGAGCACGCTGCCAGCGCGCAACAAGCTCTGATGCCGGCTATCGAGGGCCGTGAACCAGTCGTGGCTATCGAGTTCGGGCACGGCACGGTCTACACTATCGTTGCTATCCATTCCATCCTTCAGTTGTCACTAAGATGACAGTGATTTTCCAGCACCGGTGCTATGCTAAACCCTATCAATCCCGAAACAGGGAGCTACAGAATTCCAGTACCAATATTATTTACCAGGAGACAAGCATGACAGCTGATTTCAACACCGGCCTCGGCAAAAACAGCGCCAACTACGCCGCCCTCACTCCGCTCGACTATATCGCCAGGGCTGCCGCAGTATATGGCAATCGCCTGGCAATTGCACATGGCGCCGTGCGCCAGACCTGGGGCGTAACGTATGCGCGCACGCGCCGCCTGGCTTCCGGCCTCATCAAACTGGGCGTGGGCACGGGCGACACGGTGGCCGTGATGTTGCCCAACACGCCCGCCATGGTGGAAGCGAGCTTTGGCGTCCCCATGGCCGGCGCCGTCCTCAATGCGCTGAATATCCGCCTCGACCTGGCCTCGCTGACCTTCATGCTGCGTCATGGCCAGGCGAAAGTCTTGCTGGCCGACACGGAATTTGCCGAGCTGGCGCGCCAAATGGCGGCGCAGATTCCCGGCCTGCGCGTGATCCAGGTCAATGACGTGCTGGGCCCGGAAGTGGACGCTTTTTCCGACCTCGACTATGAAAGCTTGCTGGCCAGCGGCGACCCCGATTATGACTGGCAGCCGCCGGCCGACGAATGGGATGCCATCGCCCTCAACTACACATCCGGCACCACGGGCGACCCGAAAGGCGTCGTCTACCACCACCGGGGCGCGGCCCTCAACGCCCTGTCGAACATCCTGGAATGGGACATGCCCAAGCATGCCGTCTACCTGTGGACCTTGCCGATGTTCCACTGCAATGGCTGGTGCTTCCCGTGGAGCATCGCCGCGCGTGCCGGCGTCAACGTGTGCCTGCGCAAATTCGAGCCCAAGCTCGTGTTCGACCTGATGCGCGAATTGCGCATCACCCACTATTGCGCAGCCCCCATCGTGCACGCGGCCCTGGCCAACGCGCCCGCCAACTGGCGCGACGGCATCGACTGGACCGTGCGCGGCATGGTGGCTGGCGCACCGCCGCCTGCCGCCATGGTGGCGAAAATCGAAGCCATGGGTTTCGATCTGATCCACTCATATGGCTTGACGGAAGTGTACGGCCCGGCCGCCATCTGCGCCGAGCAGGATGAGTGGGCGGCCTTGAGTCAGGAAGAGCGGGCCGTGTTGAAATCGCGCCAGGGCGTGCGCTACCACCTGCAAAGCGCCGTCGCCGTGCTGGACCCGGAAACTATGCAGCCGGTAGCGGCCGACGGCGAACAGATCGGTGAGATCATGTTCCGTGGCAACATCTGCATGAAGGGCTATTTGAAGAATGAAAGGGCGACGCAGGAAGCGTTTGCCGGTGGCTGGTTCCACACGGGCGACCTCGGCGTCATGTATCCGGACGGCTACATCAAGTTGAAGGACCGCAGCAAGGACATCATCATTTCCGGTGGCGAGAACATTTCCAGCGTAGAAGTCGAGGACGCCTTGTACCACCACCCGCAAGTGCTGGCCGCCGCCGTCATTGCCCAGCCGGACGAGAAATGGGGCGAGACGCCATGCGCCTTCGTCGAACTGCGCGAAGGCGGCACGGTGACGGAAGCGGAATTGATCGCCTTCTGCAAGAACAACCTGGCCGGATTCAAGGTGCCGAAAGCCATTTATTTCGGCCCCCTGCCCCGCACGTCGACGGGCAAGATCCAGAAGTTCGAATTGCGCAAGCGCATGCAGTCGGACAAGGCTATCGACGTCTGACCAGAACCTGTCAGTCGCGCTTGCCTTGCAGCCACGCCGGCTGCGCCACCACCAGGCGCGAAAAGCTGGCGATGCTGGCCACGGCGGCAAATCCTGCCGCCAGGCACAGCGCATACGTCGTGCCCCGGCTGGCCGAAACCGTGAAGCAATACGCGACCAGCGCCGCGCCCGTCGCTTGTCCGATCAGGCGCGAGGTGGCCACCACGCCGCTGGCGCCGCCGGCCCGCTCGGGCGGTGCGCTGCCCATGATGGCTTTCAAATTGGGCGCCTGGAAAAAGCCGAAACCGATGCCGCACACAGCCATGCGCCAGCCGATATCAAACACGCTGGGGTGGGCCGGTATCCACACCAAGGTCAGCAAGCCACCGGCCAGCGCCGCCAGGCCGATGCCGCCCAGCACGCCCGGTGAATAACGGTCGCTCAGGCGTCCGGCCACAGGCGCCATCACGGCCACCAGCACGGCCCACGGCGTCATCAAAAAACCCGTTTCCACGGGAGAGCGGCCCAGGGTGACTTCAAAATAGAATGGCAGCGAGACGAACGCCAGCCCCTGCGCGGCAAACGTGCAGATGGCCGTCAGCGACGACAGCAAAAAAAGGGGGCGGCGGAACAGGTCGGTCGGCAGCATCGGTGCAGCATGGCCCGCCTGGCGGCGCAGCAGCAAGACAAAGAACACGGCCACGGCCACCAGTTCCGGCAGCAAGGTCGACAGGGCCGCGTGATGGGCCGCGTCGCCGAACAGCAAAATGAGCAAGCCGAAGGCGCCCACGTTGTACAGCGCCGTGCGCGCATCGAGCGTGTGCCCGGACAGTTTTGTCGCCGGCAGCATGCGGCTGGCCAGGAAAAAGCCGGCCACGCCCAGCGGCACATTGATGGCGAACAGCCACGGCCACGAGGCCGTCGCCAGGATCAGCGACGCGGCCGTGGGCCCAATGGCGAACGCGACAGCCACCACCAGCGCATTGTTGCCAAACGCGCGTCCCAGCAAATGCTTGGGATACAGGGCGCGCAGCAGCGCCGTGTTGACGCTCATCATGGCGCTGGCGCCGACGCCTTGAAACAGCCTTGCCACCACCAGCGAGGGCAAGGACCAGGCCAGTGCGCAGGCGAGCGAGGCCAAAGTAAACAGGAACATGCCGGAGATAAACACGCGCCGGTAGCCGGCGATTTCGCCGAGGGCGGAAAACGGCAGCAAGGTCGCCACCATGGCCAGCTGATAGACGTTGACGATCCAGACGGAAGCAGCCGGCGTCGTGTGCAGCTCGCTGGCGATGGCCGGCAAGGCCGTGTTGGCAATCGCCGTATCGAGCGAGGCCATGCCCACGCCGATGGCCAGCGCCAGCATGGCCCATAAACGGGCGCCGGGCGGCAAACCGTCCTCGCCCACGAGGAAGGGCTGCGCCCTATTCTTCTGCTTCATCATCCATCACTTCTGGCAGTCGATGACCTTGAAATCTTTCGAATAACAGATGCGCAACTCGCCCGTATGCTTTTCATAGCCGAGCCAGCGGCCCTTCAGTTGCGGGTTGTGCTGCTTCATCCACTGGAACAGTGCGTTTTTCGGCATGGTGTTGTCCGGCAATTTCAAGGCCTGGAACAGTTCGCGCTCTTTCTCGAAATACTGCTTGGCCGTATCGAAATCGCAAGCGCCATGCTTTTCCCATTCACCCTGCAACAAGACTTCGCCCGGCTGCATGCACATATAGGGCAGGATCTCGGACGGCGCCAGCTTCGGCAAATTGCCTTTGCAGTAGCGTGGGTGCATCTCCGTCTTGCGCGGTGGCGTCACGGAAATGTCTTCGCACGTGGCGGGATTGTTCGACTGCGCCCACAGGCCGTGCACGATCCAGCCGAAGTGATTGCTCTCGGCGCATTGGAAGGCAGCCTTTTTCGACACTGCGCCACGGCGCTGCTGGCTGTCGCAAAAGCCTGGCGACCACGACAGCGCCAGCATGAAGTAATCGGTGGGCACGTTGGTGCTTTGCTTGTAGCACGTGTTTTTCTCGTCCGACGGCTTGACGTCGTAATCGTAGTAACTGACGTTGCGGGGAATGGCGCAGCTGGCGTCGGCCGCATGCGCGGCGCCAGCGGACAGGCTGAAGAAAACGGCGGCCAGCGCCGGCAAGACAGTTCTCAATTGCATCGGGTTTCCCTTTCAGAATATAAAACGCCGGCAACTGAGTGCCGGCGCGGTATCAATCAAACATGTGCATCAGCAAACTGTATGCATCCAGCCATGCGTATCCGGCGCCGTGCCATGCTGCAAGCCCAGCAGCGCTTCGCGCAGGGCCAGGGTGACGGCGCCGTTTTCATTATTGTTGATGGTCATTTCAAAGCCATTGGCCTTGGCCACACCCACCGGCGTGATGACGGCGGCCGTGCCGCAGGCGAACACTTCGGTCATGCGGCCCGAGGCGATATCGTCGCGCCATTGCTGGACGGACAATTTACGCTCTTCCGTCGCATAGCCGAGGTCTTTCGCCATTTCCAGCAGGCTGCGACGCGTGATGCCTGGCAGCAAGGTGCCCGTCAATTCCGGCGTCACCACGGTGACTTTCTCGCCATCCTTGTAGACGAAGAACAAGTTCATGCCGCCCATTTCCTCGATGAATTCTCGGTGCACGGCGTCCAGCCAGACGACCTGGTCGCAGCCCTTCTCTTGCGCTTGCGACTGGGCCATCAGGCTGGCCGCGTAGTTGCCCGCGCATTTGGCTTCGCCCGTGCCGCCCGGCGCAGCGCGCACGAAGTCTTCGCTGATCCATACGGTGACGGGTTTCACGCCTTTCGGGAAATAGGCGCCCGCCGGCGAGGCGAACAGCACGAACAGGTATTCTTCCGAAGGACGCACGCCCAGGTAGGGGTCGGTGGCGATCATCAGCGGACGCATGTACAGGCTTTCGCCCGTGTTCTTCGGCACCCAGTTGCGGTCTTGCGAGATGAGCGCGTCGCCCGCTTCCAGGAACAGCTCGACGGGAATGGCCGGCATGGCCAGGCGCGCGGCGCTGCGGTTGAAGCGCGCGGCATTTTGTTCTGGACGGAAAGTCTTGATGCTGCCATCGGGCTGGGCAAACGCTTTATAACCTTCGAAGATGGCCTGGCCGTAGTGCAGCGACGATGCGGACGGGTCCAGCATCAGCGGGCCGTAAGCCTTCAATTCGCCCTGCTGCCACTTGCCGTCGCGGTAAGGAATCACCACCATGTGGTCGGTGAAGATGCGGCCAAAGGCGGGATTGACCATGCGCGCGGCGCGCTCGGCGTCGGACAAGGGGTGGGCGGATGGGGTGACGACGAGATTCGATGTGGAAGTGGTCATGGCAGCAGAAGACGAGTAAGAGAGAATAAAGAGATTCCCTATTGTAGCGCCTAATGCGCGCGGCGAGGAGCAGGATGGGCGAGCCGCCCTTGTTGCGCCGCATCAATCAAACGGCTATCCGGTGTCAGCAGGCCCGCGCCGGCCTGCCCAGCCCTGCCTGCGTTTCCCCGGCGCACTGGCTGCAGCGCATTTGCACGGACAGCACGTTGGCGCCGATTTCCATGCCGTGCAGGGCTGCCGCCTGGCGTAATTGCTCCAGCAGCGGCGCATCCTGCACCAGCACGCTGCGTTCGCAGACGCGGCACACCAGGTAGCAGCTGTCCGCCGCCACCCGCTCTGGTTTGATCAGGTAGCGCGCCTTGTTGCCGCTGGCACTCGCTTCGCGCTCGCGCAGCAGCAAGCCCGCCTGCTGCATTTCCTTGAGCACGCGGTAAATCGTGCCCAGGCTGACGGCAATGCCGATGTGCAGCAGTTGCTGATAAATGCCTTCCGCATTCATGGCTTGCCGCTGGGTAGCCGCCAGCACTTGCAGGATGCAGATGCGTGCGCTGGTCGGGCGCAGGCGAACGGCGCGCAGGCTATCGAACACGCGGCCATCGCCCTGGATGTGAATGTCTTGCATGGAATTCTCCGCTTCTGCGTTCAGCTCTTCCTACCTTGCCAAGCGAGAACACAAAAAGGGAACCAGCAATGAAAAAAGCGCCGTTCCAGCATCTGGAACGGCGCCTTGCGCTACATCAAACGGGAGAACATCAGAACTTCATGTTGGCCGTCAGGGTTGCCGAGCGGCCCGGGGCCACGCCGGCGTAGTGCGGCGACGAAACCTTGTCGAAGTACAGCTTGTTCGTCAGGTTCTGGATGTTCAGCTGCAGGGTCACGTTGCGGCTGACGACATAGCTGGCCATGGCGTCGAAGCGCGTGTAGGCCGGGGCAACCTTGTTGTTGGCCACGTTCGCGTAGACTTTATCGACGTAGTTCACGCCGCCGCCCACGGTAATGGCGGGCGTGACCAGGTACGAGGTCCACAGCGAAGCGCTGTTTTTCGGCGTCGTCGGGAACTGGTTGCCATTGTATGGCGACGGCGCGTATTGCGTCACACCATTGATGACGCCATTCGCCACGTAGCCATTGTTTTCCACGATGGCGTTCAAATGCGTGTAGCCGCCGAAGACCGACCATTCCTTCGTGATATTGCCGCTCACGCCCAGTTCGATACCCTTGACTTGCTTGTCGCCCACGTTTTGCGTGCTGCCGTCCGGCGCCGTCACGCGCGCATTGCTCATGTCGCTCTGGAAGTAGGCGCCGCTCAGGGACAAACGACCGCCAGGCAGCACTTCCCATTTCGTGCCCAGTTCGAAGCTCTTGCTCTCTTGCGGCTTCAGGTTCTGGATCGCCGCCGACAGGCCATCGATGCCGTCGCCGCCATCATTGCCCGGTGGCGTGGACGAGGTGCCGTAGGAAACATACACGCTGCTGTTGGTCGAAGGCTTGTACACCAGGCCTGCCTGGTAGCTGGCGAACGTGGCGTGCACTTTGGCGCTGCTGGCGGCAGTGGTCTTGCCATCGAGCGTGTATTGCGGCACGTTCAGCGAACTCTTGTAGTCATCCCAGCGGATGCCCACGTTCAGCAGCCATTGCGGCGTGAACTCGATGGTGTCGAAACCGTACACGGAACGCGTGTTGGTGACGATGTTCGTGCGGGCCGGCGACACCGAGCGCGTGTAGACCCACGGGTCGTTGGCGTTCGGGTTGAGCAACGGTGCACAGTTGTAGCCGGTGGCGACGCCCGAGGTCTTGCACACCGTGCTGTTGTCGATCAGGTTATTCGTGCCCGGTTTGAAGATGTACGAGCTGCGGTCCGTTTCTTCACGGCTGATTTCCAGGCCTAGCGTGTACGTGTGCTTCACGCTGCCGGCCAGGAATTCACCGCCCAGGCTGGTCGCATTGGCCAGCGCATCCGTATCGGTCGTGCGCGTGTTGGCGCGGCGCCAGACAGTACCGTACAGCATGGTGTTGCCCTTGGAATCGTCGGGCTGGGTCCAGACATAGTCGTTGCTGGTCTTGCCGTAACGGGTGACGTTGCGCAAAATCAACTTGTTGCCGAAGTCATGGCGCACGTCGATGGTGCCGATATCGCTCTGCGTGTCGCGGAAATCGCGGTTGACCAGGCCGTAAAAGGTATCGCGCGGCACGTTGACGGGCGTGCCGTTGCCGTTTTTCGCCACGTTGGCGCCCGACGAGAACGGGTTGTTGAACGGCAAGCCTGTATCCGGCAATTCGCTTGACTGCATGTGGTAGTAGCTGAGGGTCGCCTGCGTGGCTGATTTCAGGCCGAACGTGACGGAGGGCGCGATGCCCCAGCGGTCGCCGTTGATGTAGTCGCGGCCGGCAACGTGGGCGTCATGCGCCATCACATTCAGACGCACGGCCACGTCGTCGCTGATGACGCGGTTGACGTCCGCCGTGGCGCGGCGGTACTTGGCGCTGCCCAGGCCCACGGTGGCGTTGGTAAAGTTGTCGACTTTCGGCGTCTTGCTGATCAGGTTGACGCCGCCGCCTGCGGACGAGCGACCACCATAGGCCGAGTTCGGGCCCTTGACGACTTCGATTTGTTCCAGCGCAAAGATTTCCCGCGATTGCGAACCCGTGTCGCGGATGCCGTCAATATACGTATCCGTTTGCGCGTTGTAGCCGCGGATGAACAGATTGTCGCCCACGGGGTTGCCGCCCTCGCCCGCGCCGATGGTGATGCCCGGAACGGTGCGCAGCGCATCCGTCAACGAGACGGCGCCCGTTTGCGAAATGATTTCGGCGGGAATCACCGTCACGGATTTTGGCGTGTCCAGCAGCGGCGCCGTCAGCTTGTCGTTGGCCGATTTGACCGGTGCCTGGATCAGGCGGTCCGCCGTGCCCACGACCTTGACTTCCTGCAACTGCTGTGGCTTCTCCACCGTTTGCGCATGCAGCGCCAGCGGCATGGCCAGGGTGGCGAACGCGGCCAGGGCCGTGCCATGCATGCGTGGCGCGGCGGCGGTGTGGTGCTTGCGGCTGCGGATGATGGCGGCCGGCTTGGCGGCGCCCGCTGTGTCTTTCAATGTCATTGCTATCTTTCAATCTATCGGATGGAATCAATCTGGCTGGCTACTACGCTGTGGCGCCTGGCTGGCTCGGTGCTTACTTGGGAACTACGTGGGGACGACAACACTAGAATCGCCACAGCGCCGTCATGCGCAGCGCCCGGGGCGAACCGGGCGCGATGTTGTCGTTGCTATGGGCGGAGGCGTAATATTTCTTGTTCAACAGGTTTTCCACATTCAGCTGCCATTGAAAATGGGGTTGCGGCTTGAAATACAGGGCCCCATCGACACGGGTAAAACCGGGCAGCGCCACCGTGTTCGACACGGAGGCAAATACGGCGCTGCGGGCAATGATGCCCAGCGCGGCCCCCCAGACTGGCGTGAAATCGTAGCGGTTCCACAGCGACAGGCTATGCCGGGGTACATGCGCCACGCGCGCTCCTTCCAGGGCCGTGGCCGATTGCGTGGCCGTCAGCACGGCGCGCTGCCAGGCATAGCCGCCAGCGATGCGCCAGCCGGCTTGGACCTTGCCATTGACTTCCAGCTCCAGTCCCTCGCTGCGCTGGCCATCGACCAGCATGGCGCGCGTCGTGTCGTTCGGGTCAGTGACGGCGACATTGCTGCGCTCAAGCCGGTACAGGGCTGCACTGGCCGACAGGTCCGGCGTCACGTCCCACTTGGCGCCCAGCTCCACATTGCGAAAGCGCTCCGGCTCGAACACGGCGTTGCTGGGCGTCAATGACGCCAGCTGTTCGCCCGCGCGCGGCAGGAACGATTGGCTGACGCTGGCATACAGCGACAGCACGGGTAGCGGTTGATAAATGAGGGCCGCACGCGGCGACCACGGCGCATCCGTACGGGCAATGCGCACGCCATTGCGGCGATTCAGAAAATTGACGGCGAAGCGCTCGTAGCGCAAGCCGGCAATCGCCTGCCAATGCGGGCTGAAGCGGACCTGGTCCTGCAGATACAGGGCGGCGGTCTCGGCCACGCCATGGTTGTCGGCATCCGTGGCGCTGGGACGGAAAGTGACAGGCAAGTCCGTCACGGGGTGCGATGTAGGCAGGCTGATGTGCGTGACGTTGTCGCCCAGGGTGGTGAAATAGCCCGTGTTGCGCAGATTGTCCGTCGTCTGGCGGCCCAGCTCCCCGCCCGCCGTCAAGCGATGCTGCACGGTGCCAGCCATCACCACCCACTCCACGTCCGTCTGGTTGAACAGGTTGCGCCGCGTGGTGGCGCTGTTATAGGCCAGCACCGTCACGCTGGCCCCGTCCGCGCTGACGGGGCCGGGAAAGGCATTCTGGTACAGCTTGTCATAATCGGCCAGGCGCGTGCGGTTGCGCATGGTCGCGCCGCCGCTGAGCTCGTGTTCGACCGTCAGGCCCAGCGCGTCGATGTAGGCCCACGACGGGCTGCTGCCGGCGATGCCGAAGAACGTGGACGGGTCCGTCTCGATGGGCCGCCCCCGGTACGATGGCAAGCCCCGGTCCGTCACCCTGTCATCGCGGAAATGTTCATAGCTGGCCACGACGCTGGTGCGCGGACCCAGGCGCCAGGCGGCGACGGGATTGACGGCGCTGCGGCGCACGTTGACGCCCTGGCGAAAGGAATCGCTGTTTTCCGCCATGGCATTGATCCGCACGGCCACATCCGCGCCAAGGACTTGTTGCAGATCAAGTGCGGTGCGCCGGTTGCGCCAGGCGCCCAGGCTCAGCGTTGCTTCCTTGTCGTTCGTCCACTGTGGCTGCTTGCTTGCCCGGTTGATCACGCCACCGCCGCCGCCATGGCCGAAGACCAGGGCATTCGGTCCCTTGATGGCTTCGACCCGCTCGATATTGTAGAAATCGCGGTAGTACTGCACGTCGTCGCGCATACCGTCCAGGTAGAAATCCGACGTGGAACTATTGCCGCGCATCACCGCCGTATCGCGGTTGCCCTCGCCCGCAGCCGTGCCCACGCCGGGCATGTAGCGCATGGCGTCGGCCATGGTGCGCATGTCCTGGTCGCGTATCAATTTACTGCTCACCACGCTGACGGCTTGCGGCGTGTCCCGCAAGGCCGTCTCGCTGCGGCTGGCGGCGGAAGAACTGGCGCGGCGGTAGCCGTCGTCGTCGCCAGCCAGCACGGTCACGGGCGCCAGCACCTGCAAGCCCGCGCCCTCCCCGTCCAGGTCGGCGCGCAGGGGCGCTGGCGCCAGGCGCACAACGTAGGTGCCAACAGCGCTACCATCCGGCAATTGCACGGCCACCAGGCCCGTGCCCGCCAGCAATTGCTGCAAGCCCTGGGAAATGGGCAAGCTGGCATGCAAGCCGGCGCTGCGTTTGCCCTGCGTCAAACTGCCCTCGGCCGACAGCAAGATTCCCGCCTGGCCCGCGAACTGGCGCAAGGCTTGGCCCAGGGGCGCGGCAGCGATGCGGAAGCTGCGCGGCGCGTCCTCGGCCGCCGCTGCCATGGCATACATGGCAGGCGCAGCCAGCAGCGCTGCAGCCAGGGACAATGGCAGCAGGCGGCGGGCGAACGGCAAGCAAGGCGGGAACAGCGGCACGGATTTCCTTTATGGTGTTGAGCAAGTACTTCTACCTTGCCAAACAACTTTTCAAAAAGGGAACCCGTTCTTGAGAAATATTCTTATTTACTGTTTTGACTGCGGCAGCTGAGCTTCCACCGTGACCCACCAGTCATACAGCCGATGTATTTTCACGGGCAAGGTCGCTTCCAGCGCCGCCAGGATGCGGTCCGTATCGGCCAGCGGGTAGCTGCCCACCAGGCGCAAGTGGGCCACTTCGGGCGCGCAGCCCAGGTGGCCGCGCCGGTAACGCGACAATTGCACGAGGAAATCGTCGAGCCGCATCTGCTCGGGCTGCAAGCGGTACTCGATCCAGGCGGCCCCGTTCGGGTCGGCGGGAAACGGTTCGCCGATGAAACCATCGCCAAAGCGCACTTGCTGGCCAGCCGGCACGATGCGCGCCATGCCGCCATCGCGCGGCGCCACTTCCACGCTGCCCTCGTAGACGGCCAGCAAGGTGGCGTCGCCCTGCGGCTGCACACTGAAACGCGTGCCCAGCGCGCGCAGGCGGCCGTGCACGGTGTCGACCACCAGCGGCCGCGCCGGCTGCTGGCTGTCACGGGCCGAGGCGATGTAAATTTCACCGCCATGCAGGGCGATGCGGCGCAGGCCGGGGCTGAAATCGATGTCGAGGGCGGTGGCCGTGTTCAGCCACAGCTGCGAGCCGTCGGCCAGCGCCAGTTGGCGGATGGCGCCGACCGCTGTTTTTTCGCCCGCATTCAGGCTGGCGACCCAGCTGCGCGTATCGCGGCGCAACAGCGTAGCGCCACCCAGTCCGCTCGCCAGGCACAGCGCCAGCAAGCCCTTGACCATGCTGCGGCGCGTGGCATCGCTCTGGCGTGGGCCCGCAGCGTCGAGTGCCTGACGCGCAGCTTCTCCGGGCACGGCATGAAATTCGGCGCTGACGGCTTCCACCCTGCGCCAGGCGGCGCGGTGGCCGGCAGACAAGTCATGCCAGCGCTCCCAGGCTTGCTGGTCGGCAGGATCGGCATCGTCTGCGCGCAAGACGGCGAACCATTCGGCCGCTTCCTGCAGGATGGCATAGTCGGCTGGCGGCATGGCGGGACCCGGCTTAGGCGGCATCGTCCATGCACAGCATGCATTGCAGCATGGCTTGCGCCATGTATTTTTTTACCATGCGTTCAGACACCTCCAGCTGACCGGCGATCTGCGCATACGTCAGGCCGTCGAGCTGCGCCAGCAGGAAGGCCTGGCGCGCACGCGGCGACAGCGTATCGAGCATGGCATCGATGCGGTACAGCGCTTCGACCACGAGGGCCCGCTCCTCGGGCGACGGCGCCGTCAGCTCGGGCCGGCTGGCCAGGGCGGCAAGAAAAGTGCGTTCCAGGGTCAAACGGCGCCAGTGGTTGACCAGCAAGCCGTTGGCCACCGTGCTCAGGTAGGCGCGTGGTTCACGCAAGCTGTCCGCCGATTGCGTGGCCAGCATGCGCACGAAGGTGTCATGCGCCAGGTCAGCCGCACCATCGCGGCAGCCCAGCTTGCGCCACAACCAGTTATACAGCCAGCCATGGTGGCTGGTGTAGAGGTCGCTAAAGATATCGTGAGAGGGAGAAATGGTGGACACGGGCAAACAAACAAAGAGGCTGCCAAACTTGCCGGTCAAGTGGGTCAGCACTGCATCATGATCACGAATGAGAATGATTTTCATTTTCACACAATTTCACGACGATGTAAATTATCAAAGCCATCATCTCAGCCTGGTGTGGAGATTTTTCACAACAATGCCCTCGCGCCATCATTTGCGAATGATTCTCGTTTGCGTTAATATGTCAGCCTCTCTTCTTCCCTGCCATGCCTGACACCCTGCATGGCAGCGCTATTGAAAGCCGCCATGACGACCTCCTCCCTTCCACACCCCCTGCCGCGCGCCAGCGCCGACGAGGCGCCGAAGACCAGCCAGCAGCGCCAGCTTGCCGCCATCCCGCAAGCGCGACGCTGGCACTGGAACTGGAAGCAGGTGTGGTTTCAACTGCACTGGTTTATCGGCATCACGGCCGGCACGGTATTGGTGATCATCGGCCTGAGCGGCGCCACCCTGGCCTTCAAGGAGGAATTGCTAGATGTCATGAACCCCGGCGTGCGCCACGTTCCCGTGGAAACGCGCGCGCCGCTCGCACCAGGGCAGCTGAGCAACATCGCCGCAACGGAACACGGCCAGCGCGTCGCCTCGGTCACCATGTATGCAGAAGCGGGCGCGGCGCCCCGTTTATTCTTCGCGCCGAAGAACGGCCAGCGGCGCGGCGAGTCCATTTATGTCCATCCGTACACGGGTGCGACCCAGCCCGCGTTGATGGGCGCGGGCTTTTTCGAGTGGACGGAGTCATTGCACCGCTGGCTGCTGCTGCCCCGCGATCCGGGCCGGCAAGTGGCGGGCGCACTGGCCCTGTGCCTGCTGGGCCTGGCATTCTCGGGCCTGTATCTGCGCTGGCCCCGCCGTCCGCTGGACTGGCGCACCTGGCTGACCTTCGACCCGGCCCTGAAGGGCCGCTCCTTCCTGTGGAATTTGCATGCCGTGGCAGGCACCTGGTGCCTGGTGGTCTATGTGGCGCTGACCCTGACGGGCCTTTACTGGAGCTATGACGTGGTGCGCGACAATATCGACGCCTGGGCCGGCAAGCCGCCACGCACGGCGCAAGCGCCCGCGAAAAAGGGCGCAAGCAAGGAGAAGAAGGAGGCGCCCGCCGTCGACATCAGCCTGGCCTGGAGCAGCTTCCAGCAGCACGCCCCCGGCTGGACCCTGGCCAGCGTGCGCCTGCCCGTGCGCCCCGGCGATGCCGTACAATTCACGTGGCTGGCCAGCGATGCGCCGCACGAGCGGGCGCGCAGCCGCATGAGCATTCTGCCCGCCGATGGCACGGTCACGGAAAACGAACCGTATAGCCAGCAAGCACTGGGGGCGCGCCTCGTCAACATCATTTATCCGCTGCACATGGGCACATATTTTGGCTTGCCCGGCCGCATCATCGTCACCGTGGCCAGCCTGGGCCTGCCCCTGTTCGCCATCACGGGCTGGATGCTGTACCTGGGCCGCCGCAAGGCGAAACGGGCTGTGCAGGCGCAGCGGGCCCTGCTGGGCGCCGGCGCACCGGGCAAGACGAACACGGGCTTGCCGACCCTGCTAGCCTACGCCAGCCAGTCAGGCCAGGCCGAGCGCCTGGCCCTGGAAAGTGCGCACGCCCTGCAGCAGGCAGGTGTGGCCGTCGACGTGCAGTCGCTGGACCGCTTTGATCCCGCGCAATTGCGCCAGTATGAACGGGCCCTGATCGTCGCCAGCACCTTTGGCGAAGGCGAGGCGCCGGATGGCACGCGCCGCTTTGCGCGCCTGTTACAGGCAAGCTCGGGCATGCCGCTGGCGAGCCTGGAATTCGGCATGCTGGCCCTGGGCGACCGCCATTACAGCGCCTTCTGCGGCTTTGGCCATGTGCTGGCGCAACAATTACAAACACTGGGCGCCACGCCTTTGTTCCCGCTAATCGAAGTGGACAAGCACGACCCCGCCGCCCTGGCCGACTGGTCCAAAGCGCTGGCCCGCTGCAGCGGCAGCGCCATCGACGCCATCGGCGTGCAGGAAGAAGCGTCGTATGCCGAGTGGCGCCTGGCGCGCCGCGTGCTGCTCAATCCGGGCAGCCTGGGCGGCGAACTGCATGAAATCACCTTGACGGGCCCGGCCGGCGCCACCTGGGAAGCGGGCGCGCTGGCCGAAATCATCGGGCGCAACGCGGATGGCAGCGATGGCGACGCGCATCATGCGCAGCACGCGCCGCGCAGCTATTCGCTCGCTTCGCTGCCGTCCGATGGCGAACTGCAATTGCTGGTGCGCCAGGAACGCCATGCAGGCGACGAGAACCAGGGCCATGGCATCTGTTCCGGCTGGCTCACGCGCTTCGCCCCGCTGGGCGCCAGCATCCGTTTGCGCCTGCAAGCCAATCCCGCCTTCGCGCCCGCCCTGGTGGACGTGCCCTGCATTTATATCGGCAACGGTTCCGGCCTGGCCGGCCTGCGTGCGCACCTGCGCGCGCGCCAGCGGGCGGGACTGGCCCGCAACTGGCTGCTGTTCGGCGAGCGCCAGCAAGCTTTTGACAGCGTCTGCGGTGAAGAGTTGCAAGGCTGGCTCGATGCTGGCCACCTGGCGCGCCTGGACCGCGTCTTTTCGCGCGATGGTGACGAGGTCGGCAAACGGCAGTACGTGCAAGACCGCCTGCGCGCCAGCGCCGGCGAGCTGCGCGACTGGCTGGCGCAAGGCGCCATCGTCTACGTGTGCGGCAGCCTGCAAGGCATGGCGGCAGGAATCGATGCTGTACTGCAAGAAGTGCTGGGCCAGGAGGATCTCGACGCCCTGCTGGCGGCCGGACGCTACCGCCGCGACGTGTATTGAAACACATCAAGCGGCCCCCGGCACCACCCGGCTATGTGGGCAAGCGCACAGTCAGCGCCAGCCATCGGATTAGAGTGGGGACATCGCGGCACAAGCGCCGCCCCACTCACTGTCTGCGAGGCTAACCATGAAAAACCCCTGGATGAGCATGTACCTGAGCGCCGCCAACCGCATCGCCAACACGGCGCGCGGCCACGCCACGGCCGCCGTCAAGCGCGAAGCGGCAAAGAATACGCGGCAATTGACGCAAGTGTGGTTCGATTCTTTCCTGCCCGCGGCAGGCAAGCCACGGCGCAGCCGCAAGGCGAAATAAGAGCAGTCACGAGCGGTAACTGGTGCGGTGCATCACAGCAATAAGTTGAAGTTAGCACCAGGTGAGCTAAACTGCAAGCATGGTAGTAAAGATATGCGTACGCGATTGAAGTGACCGGCAGGCGCCGCATCCCCGCGCCGCCACCGGCTCATCAGGAGACGACCATGTTGACGCTTAAAGTGCTGGCCTGCCTTGCCTTGTCGGCCCTGATGCTCATCCCACTCGTGTTGAGGGATACGATGCAGTTGTCGGCCGGGCAGCAATTGCAGGTGCCGAATGTCGATGCGCAGGGTATGTGGGCCCACTGGCCTAAGCAATAAGACGCGCGGCTGAGAAAACGCCGCTGGCTGCGTTGCTTTGACTTGCCGTACTAGCTTACTGTCTGCGTCAAAGACGCCTTGCCAGCGACGTTTTTCAGCGGCGCTCGGTAACAAAACGCGGCGTTAAAAACCTCTTTCTGGCGGTAGGAGAATTTGTTCCTCCATCGATTCATTTTCTCCTTATTTCCTTTGCCCTCTCTTCACCATACTTTTGATCCAGGTCATGGATTTGAAGTGTCGCTGCGTCCACACTGGAACAGTCCGCTTCGCACCGTGACGGACTTAACCTGGAGCATCAACATGGGTAAATCGCATTGGAAGGATGAAATGGCGCTGGGCGTTCCCGTCATCGACGAGGCGCATGAGGCGCTGTTTCAGGAGCTGGCGCGGCTGGGACAGTTGAGCGACCAGCATTTTAGTGTGGCGTTTCGCGAGCTGATTGCGGCCGTCGAACGCGATTTCCGCGAGGAAGAGGATTTGATGGAACAAATCGCCTTTCCCTCGCTGGCCAACCATCGCGAACAGCATGCGCGCGTACTCAGCGGCTTGCACCATGCCTGGGCCGCCGTCGATGAAGGCGACCTGGAACAGGGGCGCCATGCACTGTCGCTCTTGCCGCAATGGCTGATCTTCCACCAGGCCACCATGGACCTGGCCCTGGCGGCGGCGCTGGAGCTGGTGCAGCGCCAACCCAGCTAATCGCTACAGCAGCAGCACCGTGGCCTGCTCGGGCAAGACGACGCGATAGTGTCCCGGGTATTTGTCTTCGCCGTCGAAAATCTTGCAAAACACGGGCTGGTTGATATCGTTGACGGCCGACTCGTGCATGGGCAAGGTGGCGATCAGCTGCTCGCCATCCATCAACTGCAAGGCGCTGCCCCGCTCGGCCGCGCAAAACGCCAGCGACTGCACATCGTTGGCGAACGGCCGCTTGTACCACGGCGTGATGGCCCGCACGGCGCGCCGCGCGTCGCGCAGGACTTGCCCCACGCGCGTGACGTTCCAGGCATCGCGCGCCACGGACGGCTGGAGGACGATATTCGCCGTCAGCTCGCCCCTGCCCTTGTTCACCAGGAAAGTGCCATCCTGCGCGGCGATGTCCTCGTTGAGCGGCACGACAAACACGCCGCCGTCGGATACCTTGATCGGCACAGGAGCGCCATTGCCTTGCAAGGCCACGCGCACGTCATCGATCGTGGCGCTCAACTTGGCCGGAATCAGGCGCAAGGCCATGACCACGCTGCCGCTCGACACTTGCCACACTTTCCTGGCCGTCAGATAACTTTCGCGGTAGGCCGTGAAGCGCACGCGCGGCGCCTTGGCGTCGCTGCTGGCGGTGACCGTCACCGTTTGCGATGGCAAGGCGTCCTCTGCGCTCGCCGGTGCCACTGGTGCCGCGGGGGTGGCCGGCGCAAGCGGCGGCGGCACAAGGGGGGGCGGCACGATGGCGGCGGCGGGCGGCACGCTAGCGCTCTGCAGCGGCGCGGGAACAGCCGACGGCGGCGCGTGCTCCTGGGCCTGGCCCAGCGACACGACACACAACCATCCGGCACAAGCGATCCATGTACGCATGCATTTCTTTCAATGAGGAAAATATTTTATCAGCGCCTGCATTATCGCAGAAGGCCAGCCCATGCGCCGCCTTGACCTGCCCGCACTCTTTTGGTGCGCATGCTTGATTATTTGGCAAATACCGTCTATATTGATAATGATTCTTATTCACGAAAGTGAGGAAGAATCGCGCGCCCTTCTTTTCCACTGCCCGACCGCGCCGGGCCTTGCGGTGGAACTGCTATCCAAGCCAGACCACGGGCCAGCGTCATGCCATCCCCCAGCTACTGCGCACCTCGCCAGACGAGATAGGAAAAAACACGACTAAAATATTCCAGGAAAATGATGCAATCGACTACCGTCTTCTCTTCTTCGCGCCAGCCCGCCTTGCGCCCCCTCCCCCGTTTATTACACGTCAGCCTGCTCAGTCTTGCCGCCGGCGTGGTCTTGCCTGCTCAGGCGGCCGACGCCGCTGCTGCCGACGTCACCATGCCGGCCGTGACCGTGCTGGGCCAGTCGATGGCCACCACGGAAGGCACGCAGTCGTACACGGCAGGCGAAACGCGCAGCGCCACGCGCATGGACCTGTCCCTGCGCGAAACGCCGCAATCGGTCAGCGTGATCACGCGCCAGTTGCTCGACGACTTGGGCGCCGTGCGCCTGGACCAGGCGCTGGCGCAGACGACGGGCATCCAGGTGAACCAGAACGACACGGAGCGCACGACGTTTAGTGCGCGCGGCTTCGGCATCAACAATATCCAGATCGACGGCATGGCGCGCGGCGGCAATGCGCCATTGCAAGACACCATCCTGTACGACCGCATCGAGGTCGTGCGCGGCGCCACCGGCCTGATGGGCGGCAAGGGCGACCCGTCGGCCACCATCAACATGATACGCAAGCGTCCTACGAAAACCTTCCAGGCCAGCGCCGGCCTCATCATGGGCCGCTGGGACGACCAGCGCTTCGAGGCCGACCTTTCCACGCCGCTGAACGCGGAGGGCAGCGTGCGCGCACGCACGGCCCTGGCGTGGCAAAAACGCGATTCCTACCTGGACATGTATCACGAACGCAAGACGGTAGGCATGCTCATCGTCGAGGCGGACTTGCGCCCCGGCACCCTGCTGACGGCCGGCGTCGACTTCCAGGACAACCAGCCCACGGGCGCCACCTGGGGCGCCGTGCCCTACTGGAATGCGGATGGCAGCCTGGCCAACTTGCCGCGCAACACCAGCTGGACGACGCCATGGAGCACCTGGGCCAACAAGCAGCACACGGTATTCACATCGCTCGACCAGCGCCTGCCCGGCAACTGGAATATGCACCTCGGCTATGCGCGCACGGAAAGCACGAACCGCACCACTGCTCTCTATGCGGGCAAAGGTTATCCCGATCCCGCCACGGGCACAGGCATGGAACTGTGGACGGGCGCCTGGGGCGCGGGCAAAAAATATAGCGACAATTTCGACGTCTACGCCAGCGGGCCATTTACCTTGCTGGGACGCAAGCACACGGCCATCATCGGCTGGAATGGCAATAACGCCCAGGACAATTCGATAGGCGGCAAGGCAAAAATCAATTACTCGAAATTCCTCCCCGACTACCGCAGCTGGACGGGCAACATCCCCCGCCCCGTGTTCACTCCGGACGGCTCGCACACGGAAACCGTCACGCGCCTGGCGGGCGGCTATGTCGCCACGCGTTTGAGCCTGGCCGACCCGCTGCACGTGATCATCGGCGCGCGCAGCAGCACTTACCGCACGGATACGCGCAACTACAACACGCAAGGTGTGTACACGGGCAGCGGCGACTTCGTGGAAACGCGCAATGAAGTCACGCCGTACGTGGGCGCCGTGTTCGACATCAACAAGCAATATTCGGCCTACGCCAGCTTCACCCAGTTGTTCAACCCGCAAACGAGCAAGGACCGCAACAACCAGTTCCTGGCGCCGGAAACGGGCGACAATACGGAACTGGGCATCAAGGGCGAATTCTATGAAGGCAAGCTGAACGCCTCGGCCGCCCTGTTCCACACGAAGAAAAAGAACCTGGCGGAACTCGACCGCACCGTGCCGCCCGGCTTTTTGCTGCCCGACGGCGGCCAGGCTATGGTGGCCAACGGCGCCGGCGTGACGGCCAAGGGCGTGGAATTCGACGTTTCCGGCCAGTTATCGCCCGCCTGGGAAGCGAGCGGCGGCTACACCTATCTGCACGCGGCCGAGGCTGATGGCCGCCGCGCCGCCACCACGCAGCCGCGCCATTTGCTGCGCCTGGCCACCAGCTACCGTTTCGACGGCAGGCTGGCTGGCTTGAAAGCGGGCGCCAGCATGACGGCGCAAAGCGCCACCTACAGCGAATCGTGGTACGGCCGTCCGCCGTCAAGCGAGATGACGAACATCCCGCAAGCCGGTTATGCACTGGTCAACGCCATGGCCAGCTATGCCATCAACCGCCATGCCAGCGTGCAGCTGAACGTGAATAACTTGCTCGACAAAAAGTACTACCGCAACGTGGGCTTCTTCGACGGCGTGTTCTGGGGCGAACCGCGCAACATCAGCCTGGCCGTGCGCACGGCGTTTTAAGCGCGCCAGTGCGCGGGCGCAAGCAGGGTAAAACCATCGAGCAAGGGACCGCCCACAGGCGCCAGCACGGCGGCGGCGACCTGCTCGAACGCCTGCTGGCCGGCCGGCAAGTCGCCGGCGGCCAGGCGCAGCGCGCCGTCCAGCTGCGCGGCGATGGCGGCATCGAACGCCTGCAGGCGGCGGAACAGATGCTTGCCGCCACCGCTCCACTGGCCCGCCGCGCGCAAATGCAGGTCGGCCAGCGCTGGATATAGCTGGCAAGCCACGGCCAGCGCCTCGCCCGGGTGGCGGCTGTCGACCAGGTCTTCCAGCGCGGTGGTGATGGCATAGCGGCGCCGCTGCAAGTTGTCCGTGTCGAGCACGGGTGGCCCGGCTGCGGCGATGGCTTGCGCCAGCGCAAGCAATTGCGCGTAATGTTCGCCGGAGGCGGCGATATTTTCCCCTTCCAGCACAATCCTCGCCAGCGGCACCGTGCCGCCTGGCGCATCGATTTCCTTGCAAAAATACGTGAACGTGGCCACGTCGTGCGCGAACAGTTCCACCGTGCGCCCTTCGGCCACGATGGTCGAGCGCCAGGCGCAATCGACGTGGTCGAACAGCAGCAGCAAGTCGATATCGGAACTGGGCGTCTGCCGGCCCGTGGCGAACGAACCGCCGATGATGGCCGCCACGGCCGTGGGGTAGCGTTCGCGCACCAGCCGCACGGCAATGGCGCGGATATCGTCGTAGGTGGAAATGTTTGTCACAGCCAGCGCTCCATGCAGAAAAACACTATCCTACACGGGATCCTGCACCCGACATGCACGCTGCCGCCATCCTGCTAAACTGCGCTATCTGATCAAGGACCAAACATGGAATACGATTGCATCGTGGTGCCCTCGCCCGTGGGCGAGCTGACCCTGGTGGCGCGCGGCGCGGCCCTGGCCGCCATCCTGTGGGAAAACGACAAGCCCAACCGCGTGCGCCTGGGCGCGATGCGCGTCGATGACGGTTGCGCCGTGCTGCAGGAAACGGCGCGCCAGCTAGGGGAATATTTCGCCGGCACGCGCCAGCAATTCAACGTGCCGCTCGATTTTGCCGGCACGCCATTCCAGCAGGAAGTGTGGCGCGCGCTGCTGACGATACCGTATGGCCAGACGCGCAGCTATGGCGAGATCGCGCGCCAAATCGGCCGTCCCGCCGCCGTGCGTGCCGTGGGCGCCGCCAACGGCAAGAATCCCATCTCCATCATCGCCCCCTGCCACCGCGTCATCGGCGCCACGGGCGAGTTGACAGGCTTTGCGGGCGGCCTGCATGCAAAGGAAACCCTACTGGCCCTGGAAGGCATCGCCCTGTCCAGCGACCGCGAAGCGCTGAAGACGGGCCACGCCCGCCGCCGCGCCGTGCACATCGATACGGCGCAAGGCTGTTTGTTTTAGGCTGCGGCATCGCTCTCCTTGTGGGATACTCACGCCCTCCGCTCAAGCCCACACATCATATGCCCTACCTTGTCATCCTGTTCTTTGTCGTTCTCTATTTACTGGCCACGTTCTTTTTCCATATCCCCGCCCTGGTCGCCCTCGTGTATGGCGTGCTGAGCCTGAGCTGCTTCGTGGCCTATGCGATCGACAAGTCCGCCGCAAAACAGGGCCGCTGGCGCACGTCGGAACGCACCTTGTTGCTGTTGGGGTTGCTGTGCGGCTGGCCTGGCGCCGTGCTGGCCCAGCAATGGCTGCGCCACAAGTCCAGCAAGCGCTCGTTCCGCATCCTGTTCTGGATCACGGTCGCCCTCAATATCGGCGCTTTCGTGTATTTCAGCATGCATTACGCGGCACCCGATATCGGCACTGAGGTGGCGCCGATCGAACTGTAAAACTGCCTCCCGCCAAGATGTAACAATTATTGCAGCGCGTTGTTCTTGAAATGATCGCCTGTCAGAATATCAATATTTACGATATTCAAGCCAATTCATCTACACGGGAAAGCCCTTTTCGACCATGCGTACCTTGCAACTCCACAATTCCTTCTTGTTCCGCCTTGCCGCTGCGATTTGTTTCGCAATCACGTTGGCGGGCTGTACAAGCTATCGCTTTATTCCCCCGGACTCCGATGCGGGGCGTCAATGCGTGACGAGCTGCGGGACCAATCAACAAATATGCATTGCCGGCAAGGAGCAGGTTGCTGCAGCCCAAGCCCAAGCTTGTGAGATGCGCAACGTCAGTACCGTTTCCATCTGCCTGGCAGTGGCGAAAACAGATGCGGACCGGGAACTGTGTTCGAAGAAACGCCAATATTGTTCCTCCAGCGCATCTGGAACGTGGCAATGCGAGGCAGATTACAGAGCCTGCTATACGCAATGCGGCGGCAGGATCGAGGAAAGCGAATAATCGATCGCAAGGCTGATGCCGTCGAACAAGATGCCGGCGCGACTGGCGCAAAGCGCGACGTGCGACGCGCGGCAGGCTTGATTGATCTTGTTACTCGCCCAGCAGGCGCAGCGATTCCAGCCAGTCCGCCTTCCAATCGCGCAGCAAGGGCTGCGTGGCGAACGCCTTCTTCAGGTGCGCCATCGGCACGCGGTGCACATCGTGCAAGCCGAACGCCAAAGTCACCGGATGCCACAAATGGCTGTTCTTGCCGCCCCGCGAATTCTTGCGCACGCGGGCGCCATCATCGCCAAAGATGCCCACGCCACTGGCCATGCCTTGGTCCAGGTCGACCTTGCCCACGCCGGCAAAGGCAATCAAAATCTGCTCGCGCCCCAGGCCCTTCAGGGCGCTGGGCAAGACCACCGGCGCCTTGTCCGACGTCTCCTCGTCCGGCTGCGGATGCTGCAACTCCTTGAGCAAACGCAACAGATCGCGCTCCTGGAAGTGCAAGCCATCGACCGGCACGCGCAATCCCGGCGCCTTCAGTTCGATGGCGATGTTGCCCGAGTCGCGCGTAAAACGCAGCCACACGTCGCCCGCGCCGGAGGCCAGGTGCTCCTTGTCGCCGATGAACACGACGGGCGCCGCATAGCGCGTCACGCCGTCATGGAACAGCTCGGCCCATTCTTCGCTGTAATCAACCCAGACGTACGGCAAGCCGCCCTGCTCCAGCAAACGCGCCAGGGTCCATGGCGTGCCCGTCTGTTGCGCCAGCCAGGCACAGGCTTCAAAGGCGGTGGCACGGTATGGCAGGGAAATGGTCGTCATGGCGGTTCCGTCGATAAAAGTGGAGCGCAGTGTAGCAGACACCGCCATCATCCCCGTCCGCAGTCGCAGCGGGCGCGCCATTCCTGCGCGATGTGCTAGGCTGGAAGCATCAGTACGCGCCATAGCCATTCCGGCCGCCTGGCGCACCACCGCGAGGGGATCATCATGCATTCCAGCACCAACGCCGCCACCGCACCCGCACCGCCACCAGAGCGCGACTCGCCCACGCCGGCCAGCGAAAGCCATGCCGAGGAAGCGCTCGATGAAGCGCTGAAGGAAAGCTTTCCGGCCAGCGACCCGATTGCCATTGCCACCCCCAAACCGGTCAGCAAGGCGCCCGCCTGAGGGCGCATCCCACCAGCCATCCTTGCGGTGGCTTTTTTATTTTGCCAACGCTGAATCCAGGCGCCCCGCCCGCGCGGCATGAAGCTGCGCAACTGCGGCGAATTCATTTTGCTTTGATCAAAGTAAAAGCCCCGCCCGATGCATGCGCACGGGGCGGGGCCAGTCAAGCCGACACGCGCTTACTTGGGCGTGTCGCGGTACTGCTCGGGCGTCGTGTCGCCATCGGCAACTTCATACCACATCGCGTTGAGCACGGCGAAGGTCGCCGCCAGCGGAAGACCCAGTATCCAGGCGAAATACCACATAATTATTTCCTTTCCTTAATTCTTAGTAAGCGTGACCGCTGTCGTCTTCGATGGCTTTTCCATCTACCTTACCCCACAGCACTTTATACACCCACGTCGTGTACGCCACGATGAGGGGGATGAAGACGGCCGTGACGACCAGCATGATGAACAAGGTCATGTGGCTGGACGAGGAATCCCACACCGTCAGGCTGGCGCGCGGGTCGATCGACGAAGGCAGGATGAACGGGAACATGGCCGCGCCCACGCCGAGGATGATGCCGGCGACGCCAGCCGCGCTGGCCAGCAAGGCCGGCACTTCACGGCGCGCGCGCTGGAAGGCGAACGCCAGCAGAGGGCAAAGCAGACCCAGCGCTGGAGCGATCCAGGTCCAGGGATGGGCGGCAAAGTTGAGGAACCAGGCGCCCACGTGCACTTCCGCCGTTTTCAGCATCGGATTCGACGGGCCATCGACCACCACCGTGCTGCTGATGCGGTAGCCATCGACCCACAGCCACAGGGCCACGCCGGCCAGTGCGTACAGCACGACTGTCGCAATCGCCGCCACGCTGCCGTAGCGGCGCGCCCGTTCGGCCACGGCACCGTCCGTTTTCAGTTGCAGCCAGGTGGCGCCGTGCATCATCAGCATGGCCACCGAGACCAGGCCGCACAGCAGCGCGAACGGGTTGAGCAGCGCGAAGAAGCTGCCGTCATAGAAAATGTGCATGTCTGAGGAGAAACGGAACGGCACGCCTTGCAGCACGTTGCCGATCGCCACGCCGCAGATCAGGGCCGGCACGAAGCCGCCCACGAACAGGGCCGCGTCCCAGCGCGCGCGCCAGCGCGGGTCTTCGCGCTTGCTGCGGAATTTGAAGGCCACGGGACGCACGATCAGCGCCACGAGGATGACGAACATGGCCAGGTAAAAGCCCGAGAACGAGACGGCGTACAGTTGCGGCCAGGCGGCAAAGATGGCGCCGCCGCCGAGGATCAGCCACACCTGGTTGCCTTCCCACACGGGACCGATACTGTTGATGACGATGCGGCGTTCCAGGTCCGTCTTGCCGACGAAGGGCAGCAGGATGCCCGTGCCCAGGTCGAAGCCGTCGGTGATGGCAAAGCCCACCAGCAAGATGCCGATCAGCAGCCACCAGATCAGGCGCAGTGTTTCGTAAGAAATCATTTCATGCAAAATCATGGTCTGGCCCTCCTTAGGCGCGTTGAGTTTGAATGGCTGCGGCCGCTGGCACGGGGGCCGGCGCCTTCTCTTCCGGCCCCTTGCGGATGGCCTTGAGCATGAGCTTCATTTCAATAATCAACAGCACGGTGTAGATGGCGGCAAAGCCGGCAATCGTGATCAAGAGGGTCGAAGCGCCCAGGTTAGAGACGGCCACGGCCGTTGGCAGCACGCCTTCGATCACCCACGGCTGGCGGCCCACTTCGGCCACGATCCAGCCCGCTTCAATCGCCACCCACGGCAGCGGGATGGCGAACACGGCCAGCTTCAGCAGCCAGCGGTGTTTATCCAGCGTGCGGCGCGTCGACAAGATGAAGAACGTGCCGGTGAGCAAGATAAAGAACATGCCCAGGCCCACCATCACGCGGAAGGACCAGAACAATGGTGCCACGGGCGGCACGGTGTCGAGCGCCGCCTTGCGGATCTGTTCGGGCGTGGCCTGGCGCGGATCGTCGACATAGCGCTTCAGCAGCAAGGCGTAACCCATGGACTGGCCTTTCGACTCGAAGATGTCCTTCGCGTCCTGCGGCACTGGGCTGCCTGGCGCCACGCTGCGGATGGTTTGCAGCGCGTCATAGGCCTTGATGCCATCCTGTATCAGCAGCTCGCCGCGGTCGACCAGTTGCTCGATGCCGGGGATTTCCGTCGTCAGCGAACGCGTGCCGATCAAGCCCATCACCATCGGGATGTGCACGGCGTAATGCGTCTCGCGCGCCTTCGCGTCAGGAAAGCCGAAGGCCGTGAAGGCGGCCGGGGCCGGCTCCGTCGTCCACATGGCTTCGATGGCGGCCAGCTTCATCTTCTGGTGTTCGGACGACAGGTAACCGCTTTCGTCACCGAGCACCACCACCGACAGCGAGGCGGCCAGGCCGAACGAGGCAGCCACCGTCATCGAGCGCTTGGCCAGCTGCACATGGCGGCCCTTCAGCAGATACCAGGCAGAAATACCCAGCACGAAGATGGCAGCCGCCGTATAGCCGGCCGACACCGTGTGCACGAATTTCGCCTGTGCCACGGGATTCGTCAGCACGGCGCCGAAATCCGTCACTTCCATGCGCATGGTTTGCGGATTGAAGGCCGCGCCGACGGGATTTTGCATCCAGCCGTTGGCGATCAGGATCCACAAGGCCGAGAAGTTCGAGCCGATGGCCACCAGCCAGGTCGTGACCAGGTGGCCCCGCTTGGACAGCTTGTCCCAGCCGAAGAAGAACAGGCCGACGAAGGTCGCTTCCAGGAAGAAAGCCATCAAGCCTTCGATGGCCAGAGGCGCACCGAAAATGTCGCCCACATAATGGCTGTAATAGCTCCAGTTCATGCCGAACTGGAATTCCATGACGATGCCCGTTGCCACACCCATGGCGAAGTTGATGCCGAACAAGACACCCCAGAACTTGGTCATGTCGCGCCAGATGGGGCGGTTCGTCATCACGTAAACCGTCTCCATGATGGCGAGGATCACTGACAGACCTATCGTCAGCGGAACGAATATAAAGTGGTACAGAGCTGTCAGCGCGAACTGCAGTCTGGATAAAGCGACAATATCGAAGTCCATATGATTTCCTTGGTGTTTCCCTAAAGTAATTGTAAACCTGATATCTACATGCGGCTGTTCGATAGCTTCTGCTGCTGTAAGCTATCGGGCTGTGCCGCCCGCCCATCAATCTCCGCGCAAGCCGGCCAGCGCCGCCTCGAAGGCGGGTGTGCCACGGCGCGCGTCGCCCACGATGCGGCCATCGCGCAGACTGAGCAGCCGGTCCGCCAGCGCCGCTTCGCGCCGCAAGTGGGTGGCGATCAGCAAAGTGCGTCCTTCGCTGCGCGCGCGCAGGCGCTGCAGGACATCGATTGCCGTCTGTGCATTCAGCGCCTCGGTGGCTTCGTCCAGCAGCCACAGGGTCGATTCGTGCAGGAACAGCCGCGCCAGCGCCAATCGCCGCGCCTGCCCGCCCGACAAGCCCAGGCCGCCCTCGCCCAGCAGCGTATCGAGGCCGCCCGCGAAGGCACGCACCTCGTCATCCAGGCCGGCCGCCTGCAGCGCCGCCCACAGCTGCGCATCACTGGCGGACGGGTCGGCCAGGCGCAGGTTGTCGCGCAAGCTGTCCTGGAACAATTCCGTCTTCTGGGTGAACAAACAGGCGCGCGGCGCGCTCACCTTGCCCGACAGCGGTGCCAGCTCGCGCGCGGCAAGGGCCAGCAAGGTTGACTTGCCCGCGCCGCTGGGGCCGATCAAGGCCACGCGCTCGCCATCCGCAAGATGCAGCGATACGTCATGCAAGATGGCCACACGGCTGCCCGCATGCGCGGCGCTGACGTGCTCCAGGCGCAAGCCCTGCGCGGCATCCGCGGACGGCGCCACGACGTCTGGTCCATCGAAGCGCGGCGCCAGCCGGCGCATGGCCAGCAGCATGCGGCCCGCCTCCAGCGCGCCACGGCGCAATCCCGCAAACGGCTCCACGGCCGTCAGCGCAATCAACAAAGCCAGGGCCGCCAGCGGCACGTTCAGCGTTTGCTGCTGCACCAGCGCGGCCACGGCCAGCAGCACGCCGGCCAAGGTCGCGCTGCCGGCCACGCCATACGCGGCGCCGGCCGCCGTCTCCAGGCGCAGCAGGGCAAAATCGGCTTGCGCCAGCGAGCGGTCGATCTGTCCCAGCGCGGCGCATTGGGCGTCGATGCGGCCCGCCATCACCAGGTCCGTCTGGCCGGCCACCAGGTCGATGGTGCCGGAGCGCAATTTTTCGATGGCGCGCGAGCGCACGATGGCCGGACGGCGGGCACGGTGCGCCACGACCCAGCTGATGCCACCGCCGGTGGACAGCAGCCACGCGGCCAGGCCCAGGCCCAGCTGCCACTGCATCACGCCCAGCGCCACACCAGCCAGCAAGGCCGCGCACAGGGCCGTGAAGGCAGGCACCAGCAGGCGCAAATACAGTGATTCGAGCGCGTCGATATCGGCCGTCAGGCGGAACAGCAGCTTGGCGGGCTGGCGCAGCAGGCGGCTGGCCGCTTCCGGGCGCGACCAGCCGCGAAACAGTCGCACGCGGATGCTTGCCAGCGCCGCAAACGTGGCATCGTGCGTGACGAGGCGCTCCGCATAGCGCGATCCCGTGCGGCCGATGGCCAGCAGGCGGATGCCGGCCGACGGGCCGAACACATCGAACAGGATCGCGGTGGACGCATGCAGGCCGGCAATCGACGTGGCGGTAATAAACCAGCCGGACAAGCCCAGCAAGGCCATGCCAGCCACCGCCGTCAGGGCCGCCAGCATGGCGCCCCCGATCAGCTTGCCTGGCTGGGCCAGCAGCAATTGCCGCAGGACGGGGTGCAATCTAAGCGAATTTTTCATGCGCGCAGTTCCTGTACTTGCGCCTGCGCATCGACCTGCACCATGCGCTGCAGCCGGCCAGCCAGCACGGGATCGTGCGTGGCGACAATCATCGTCTTGCCTTTCGCCAGTTCCAGCAAGGCGTCCGTCACGCGCGCCGCCGTTTCGCTGTCCAGGTGGGCCGTCGGTTCATCGACCAGCAACAGATCCGCGTGCGGATGCAGGGCCACGCGGGCCAGGGCCAGGCGCACGGCTTCGCCGCCGGACAAGCCTTGCCCGCCATCGCTGAGCATGACGGCCGGCTGCGCCTGCGCCACAGCGGCCAGGTCGGCCAGGTGCAGCGCCTGCGTCACTTGCGCGGCATGCGCGCCCACGCGGCCCAGGGTCACATTCTGGCTGACGGAGGCGGCAAACACGTGCGGGCGCTGGCCCATCCAGGCCATGCGCTGGCGCAAGGTATTTACCGTGCTGTCATTCAGGCGCACACCGCCGATGCGGATATCTCCGCCGCTGGCGGGCAGCAGGCCGGCCAGCAGGGACAGCAAGGTGGTCTTGCCGGCGCCGCTGGCACCCAGCAGGGCCACGTGTTCACCGGCACGCACCTTCAGGTCGAAGCGGTTGAACACGGGCGCCTCGCCGCGATGGGCAAAGCTTAATTGCTGTAGTTCCACGGTGGGCGGCGCTGCCACCGCCATGGCGGCGGCAGAAACGGCAGCCACTTCCACGCCGGCACCTGGCAGGGGCACGCCCTCCCCCGCCATGTCATGCAAACCGGCCAGGCCCGCTTCGCCAGCCGCCTTGTCGTGCCAGACGGCGGCCAGTTCGCGCAAGGGTTCGAAAAACGCGGGTGCCAGCAGCAGGATGAACAAGCCCTGCCCCAGGCTCAGTTCCCGGCCCCAGGTGCCGAAACTGATGCTGCCCAGCAAGGAGAAACCGATAAACGCCGCCACCATGGCCACCCCCAGCGCGGAAAACAGTTCCAGCACGGCGGACGACAAAAAGGCGATGCGCAGCACCAGCATCGTGCGCCGGCGCACGGATTGCGACGAGGCGTCCAGCCGTTCAGCCGTGGCGTCGACGGCGTCGAGCGCGCGCAGGGTGGCCAGGCCGCGCAGGCGATCCAATAGAAAGGCGTTCATGCTGCCCATTTCCACCATCTGCGCCCGGCTGGCCGCTTGCGCGCCCATGCCCACCAGGGCCATGAAGACGGGAATCAGGGGCGCGGCGATGAGCAGTATCAATGCGGCGATCCACGACAGCGGCGTCACCACGGCGAGGATCACGAGGGGTACGGTGAGCACCTTCCAGCGCGCGGGCTTGTAACGCACCAGATACGGCACGATGGCTTCGGCCTGCTCGGCGATGACGCTGGCCGCCTGGCCCGACTGGGCGCGCTGGCGGTCCAGCGGCGAACGGTGCGCCAGCGCTTGCGCCACCTGGGCGCGCAAGGTGGACAGGTGCTCGCGCGCCGCCGCATACATGCGCCGCGCGCCCCACGCTTCGCAGCCGGCGCGCAGCACGCCCAGCAGCAGCACGCCAGCGGCTGGCAGCAAGGCCGCGCGCCAGGGCGCACCGTCGAGCATGGCTTGCACGGCCCAGGCCAGCAAGGCCGCTTGCGGCAGCCACAGCAAGGCGGCGCCGCCTTGCGCCAGGCTGGCGGCACGGGGGAGAATAAAGCGGGGCAAGGACAAGGGCGTGGTCGGCATCTTCTATATTTCTTGAGTTTTCAGAATTTTCTGTAAATTCGATTTTTTGTATAATACTGCGAAACATGACATATATCAATTGACCCTGCGGGTGTGGCGTGAAAAAATTCAGATAATTATGAAAACTCAACATATCCAAATGACGCCGCTGATCCTGACCTTTGTCAGCCATTTCGGCGAGATGGGCAGCCGCTGGGGCTTTAACCGCACGGTGGGGCAAGTGTACGCCTTGTTGTTTGTCGCGGAGCATCCTTTACACGCGGATGAAATCGCGGAACACCTGAGTTTTTCGCGCTCGAACGTGAGCATCGGCTTGAAGGAGTTGCAGGGCTGGGGCTTGATACGCCAGTCGCGCATCCCCGGCGACCGGCGCGAGTATTTTTCCTCGCTGGGCGATGTGTG
This sequence comes from Janthinobacterium salmonicoloratum, assembly GCF_051380845.1. Classification (NCBI taxonomy): domain Bacteria; kingdom Pseudomonadati; phylum Pseudomonadota; class Betaproteobacteria; order Burkholderiales; family Oxalobacteraceae; genus Janthinobacterium; species Janthinobacterium salmonicoloratum. The sequence goes on from NZ_JBNYXV010000005.1 coordinate 169,771, forward strand.
GCAAATCTTCCGCGTGGTGGCCGCCGAGCGCCGCCGCCGCGAAGTGGCGCCCACCCTGACGGTGCTGCGCGAATCGCTGCTGGCGCCGGCCACGGAACCCGTGGACCAGTATGCGCAGGAGCGCATGCGCGAAATGTATGAACTGGTCGACCTGGCCAACACCTGGTTCGACGACTTGCAGCGCCTGTCGCCCGAATCGATGGCGCAACTGATGAAAATGGGCGCCAAGGTGCAAAAGCTGCTCAATGCCAAGGATCGCCTGTTTGGCAAGAGTCCCGAGGAAAACTAGGCCCAGCCTCGCCTGCCACCGGCACGTCCGTGCAGCGAGCGCCCCCCCTTCCGGCCGGCCTTGCCCTTGTGAGATTTAGTGAGATTTCCACAAATTAATTTTCATATAATGCGGCCGCGAATCGACACGTCTCTGTCGCCCTCACTTGCCAAATTCATGAAAAAATCTCTCGCAGTTAGCAGTATCGTCTTGCTCCTCAACGGTTGCGGAGGCGGCGGAAGCGGCGGCAACGATGCCCCTATCGGCCCGCCAACGGGACCGGTGACACCGGTGACACCTGTCCTCGCCAGCATCAACGCGGCCGATGCATTCAGCAAGTTCATCAACACCAATCAAAACGGCGTGGACCTGCCCTCGAATGACGGTTTCCTGGGCACGGCAAACCTGATCATCCGCACGGAAGAGTCCTACCCCTTCGTCACCGACGGCGTGGCGCAGGAAACCAAGACGTCGCAAGTGATCCAGTTCCAGCGCCGCGGCGCCGATGGCCGCCTGCAACGGCAAAACATCTGGAAAATTCATTTTGATGCACAGATGAAACCCATCGGCATCGCCGTCGGCAAGGAATACGGCACCTATACCGATTGCCTGGCAGTGAAAAGCAGCACGGCTTTGCCTACCTCGACGAATGGTTCCGGTGCGCTCCTGTCGGGTCTGCAGTCGAGCACCTACGTGGAAGGGTTCAAGAGTGGAAAATATGCCCACTATTGCAGCCCGAGCACGCAAACGAGCGGCAGCGTGGAATGGTCCGTCGTTGAAGGCGCGCCCAATCCCTATTTCTGCCTGACCATGCCTGAAGGCATGACTGCCGCGAAAACCCGCATCTGCACGCCCGTGGACAAGTCCGGCACGTTAAACCAGTCAGCCTGGGTACGCGTCTACAATAGCGATGGCACATCGCAAGTGGACTACAAGAATACGAGCCTGAACAAACCGGTGGAAACCTTCAGCACCATCATCAATGCCAAGGATTACTGGTACGGCGTCGTATGGCGTCCGCAGGATGGCTATGTGTACAAGACTTACCCGGACAGCCGCTACTCCTCGGAACTGGCCTGCCGCGAACAGACCAACATCAACTGGAAAGAAAACTGGAGCGCAAACAATATCGGCTGGGCCTGCATCCACACCATCTCGAACTAAATCCCCCCCTCCCCCTGCGGCCCGCGCCGCAGGCGAGGCAGTAAGCGGCCGTCAGCCCGCATTTTTAGGCGGCGTTGACGGCCAGTCCCCACCTTTTTACACCGTCTTTATGCCCCTCTCGCTATGCTGGCTGGCACCACCATCCTTGCGAAGGAGCTTCCATGCATGAATCCCCATTCCAGCCACGCACGCGCAGCATGCTGCGCCAGCACTTGCCCGTGCGCGAACGGCTGCGCCTGGCGCGCTTGGCGAGCAAGAAAGTGCTGTCGGTATTGTCTGCGCTGCTGTGCGCGGCGCCACTGCTGTATTTGCTGAGTGTGGTGCTGTTTGCGCAGCCTTAGGGCCGCGTGCTGATAGACAGGAAAGAGAGAAGAAGCGGCTGCATGGCGCAAGCCGTGACCAGTATGAAACTGGTCCGCCCAGAGGGAATCGAACCCCCATTCACGGTTTAGAAGACCGTTGTCCTATCCGTTGAACGATGGGCGGAGAGGTGCAGTATTTTAATCCATGCGCGCTAGCAATGAAATGCCTGCGCGGAATAGAAAACGGGCTGTCATTTCTGACAGCCCGCTTATGACTTTGGTCGGAGTACAAGGATTCGAACCTTGGACCCCCTGGTCCCAAACCAGGTGCGCTACCGGGCTGCGCCACACTCCGAAGACAAGATAATAACGCCCCCACCCAATTTCGTCAATTGCCATAGACGAATTAGATGGAAATAACTATCGATCCCTGCCTTAAACAGCGACCTTGTCGGCGATGCGGCGCGCCATCGACTCGGCCTTGTCCTTGTCCTTGGCTTCCACCATCACGCGTATCAGCGGTTCGGTGCCCGACGCGCGGATCAGCACGCGGCCCGTGTCGCCTAGCTCGGCCTCGACCAGTTCTTTCTCGGCCACCATGGCGGCATTTTTCTGCCAGTCAAAACCAGGCGCCACGCGCAGGTTGATCAGGGTTTGCGGGAATAGCACCAGTTCGGCCAGGCATTGCTGCAGGCTCTGGCCGCTACGCTTGAGCGCGGACAATACTTGCAGTGCGGAGACGATGCCGTCGCCGGTCGTGTGCTTGTCCAGGCACAGCAAATGGCCCGAGCCCTCGCCGCCCAGTATCCAGCCCTTTTCCTTCATCACTTCCAGCACATAGCGGTCGCCCACCTTGGCGCGCGCAAAGCCGATGCCCTGCTGCTTGAACAGCACTTCCAGCGCCATATTGGTCATCAGAGTACCCACGGCGCCAGCTACGGAGCCCGTCGCAAGGCGGTCCTTGACCATGACGTACAACAACTCGTCGCCGTTATACATGCGGCCGGTGGCGTCGCACATGATCAGGCGGTCGGCGTCGCCATCGAGGGCGATACCGAGATCGGCGCCGTGCTCGACGACGGCTTCGGCCATGGCCTTGGTCGCAGTGGCGCCGTAGCCCGCATTGATGTTGAAACCGTCGGGCTTGTTGCCGATGGCGATGACTTCCGCGCCCAGCTCATGAAACACGTGTGGGGCGATATGGTAGGCGGCGCCGTGCGCGCAATCGACGACGATCTTCAGGCCGCGCAAGTCCAGTTCGTTCGGGAAAGTGCCCTTGCAAAATTCGATGTAGCGGCCCTGGGCATCGTCCAGGCGCTTGGCGCGGCCCAGCTTGTCCGAGGGCACGCAGGCCATGGGCTCGTCGAGCGCCGCTTCGATTTCCAGTTCCACGCTGTCAGGCAGCTTGGTGCCCTGGCCGGAAAAGAACTTGATGCCATTGTCATGATAGGGATTGTGCGAAGCGGAAATGACGACGCCGGCCGACAGGCGCAGCGCCCGCGTCAGGTAAGCGATTGCCGGGGTCGGCATGGGGCCGGCCAGCATCACGTCCACGCCCGCGGCCGACAGGCCCGCTTCCAGCGCCGCTTCCAGCATATAGCCGGAAATGCGCGTGTCCTTGCCGATCAGCACCGTCGGGCGCACCTTGCCGCCTTGCGACTTGGCCAGCACCTTGCCGGCAGCATAACCGAGGCGCATGACAAAATCGGGGGTGATCGGAGCCGTGCCCACCAGGCCGCGGATGCCATCGGTGCCAAAATATTTACGCGTCATAGTATTTCTCTTTTTGTTGTTTATGATAAATCTTACAGGCTCAGTGCGCCATGCGCCAGACCTTCAGTGCATCGACGGTTTCTGCTACATCATGCACACGGATAATTTCCGCACCTTGCGCTACCGCAGCAAGCGCACCGGCAACGCTGCCGGCCAGGCGCTGCTCGACGGGACGTCCCGTGACGGCGCCGATCATCGACTTGCGCGACAGGCCGACCAGCACAGGCAGGTCCAGCTCGCTGCGCAACTGGCGCGTGGCGCGCAGCAAGGCATAGTTCTGCTCCACCGTCTTGCCAAAACCAAAGCCGGGATCGACGCACAGGCGCTCGCGGGCAATGCCGGCCGCCGTCATCGTCGCTATGCGCTCGCGCAGGAAGTCGATGACTTCGCGCACCACGTCCTCGTACTGCGGCTGGTCCTGCATGGTTTGCGGCACGCTTTGCATGTGCATGATGCACAGCGCGCAATCGCTGTCCCGCACGGCATCGATGGCACCCGGCGCGCGGAAACCGTTGATATCGTTGATCATGTCTGCGCCCGCCAGGATGGCTTCGCGCATCACTTCGGGTTTGTACGTATCGACGGACAGGGGCTTGCCGCAGTCGCGCAAGGCGTACAGTACGGGCATGACGCGCTGCAATTCATCTTGCAGCGGCAACGGCGGCGCGCCGGGGCGGCTCGATTCGCCGCCGATGTCGATGATGTCGACGCCATCAAGCATCATCTGCTCGGCGCGCGAAATGGCAAATTCCAGGTGTTGATACTGGCCCGCATCGGAAAACGAGTCAGGCGTGATGTTCAGGATACCCATCACCAGCGCCTGCGTGCCCTGCAGGTTGAAGCCGAAACGGCCGAATTGCAAATAGTGTCGCATGTGAATCTTTGTAGTCGTCAGGGAAATCTGGCGCGCCAACGAAAAAGGGCAAGGATCGCTCCTTACCCTTTTGATTGCGCGCCGCCGGTCAGGGCGGCCGCTATCAGGCTGGTGCCGTCACGTTTGGCGAGATGCCGCCCGTGCCGCTGTCGCCCGCATTGCGGCGTGGCGGGATGACTTTCGGTGGACGCGGCTCCAGGCCGGCCATGATGTCGTTGATTTGCTCTGCATCAATGGTTTCCCATTCCAGCAAGGCTTTGGTCATCATTTCAACCTTGTCGCGGTTGCCTTCCAGCAAGGTGCGCGCCAAAGCGTATTGCTTGTCGAGAATGTTGCGGATTTCAGCATCGACCTTTTGCTGGGTCGCTTCCGAGATCGTCTTGGTGGCGCCACCGAAGAAACCTTCGTTTTCGCTGTCTTCGTAGACCATCACGCCCATGCTGTCGGACATGCCGAAGCGGGTCACCATGGAACGGGCCAGCTTGGTAGCACGCGAGAAGTCGTTCGACGCGCCGGTGGACATTTGTCCCACGAAAATCTCTTCGGCGATACGGCCACCGAACAGGATGGAAATTTCTTCCAGCATCTTGTCTTTGTAGGCGGACAGATTGTCGTGTTCCGGCAACTGCCAGGTCAGGCCCAAGGCCCAGCCCCGCGGCATGATCGTCACTTTATGTACGGGATCAGCCTTCGGCAGCAACTTGGCGACGACTGCGTGACCGGACTCATGGTAAGCCGTATTGCGACGCTCTTCCTCGCGGATGATCATCGATTTACGCTCAGGACCCATGTAGATCTTGTCTTTCGCATCTTCGAAGTCGGCCATTTCCACCAGGCGCTTGCTGCGGCGGGCGGCGAACAGGGCTGCCTCGTTGACCAAGTTGGCCAAGTCCGCGCCCGAGAAACCAGGGGTGCCGCGGGCCAGGATATCGGCTTTCACGTCGGTACTGATAGGTACTTTACGCATGTGCACGTTCAAGATCTGCTCGCGGCCGCGGATATCGGGCAAGCCGACGGACACCTGGCGGTCGAAACGGCCTGGACGCAGCAAGGCTTTGTCGAGCACGTCGGCGCGGTTGGTGGCGGCCACGACGATCACGCCGGAGTTCGCTTCAAAACCGTCCATCTCGACCAGCAACTGGTTCAAGGTCTGTTCGCGCTCGTCATTGCCGCCGCCCATGCCGGCGCCACGGTGACGGCCGACAGCGTCGATCTCATCGATGAAGATGATGCACGGCGAATGCTTTTTCGCGTTTTCGAACATGTCGCGGACACGACTAGCACCCACGCCGACGAACATTTCCACAAAGTCGGAACCGGAAATCGAGAAGAACGGCACCTTGGCTTCGCCGGCAATGGCGCGCGCCAGCAGGGTTTTACCCGTGCCCGGAGGACCGACCATCAGCACGCCGCGGGGAATGCGGCCGCCCAGTTTCTGGAATTTGCTCGGATCCTTGAGGAAGTCGACCACTTCGTTGACTTCTTCTTTCGCTTCGTCGCAACCGGCGACATCGGCGAAGGTGACGGTGTTGCTGGCTTCATCCATCATGCGTGCCTTCGACTTGCCGAACGAGAATGCCCCGCCCTTGCCGCCGCCTTGCATCTGACGCATGAAGAATACCCAGACGCCGATCAACAGCAGCATGGGGAACCAGGAAACAAAAATAGTTTGCAGGAAAGACGCTTCCTCAGGCGGACGCACATCGAAATGCACGCCATTGTCGCGCAGGTCGCCGATCAGGCCCTTGTCGAGGCTGGTGGCGGTGGTACGCACCTTGGTGTCGTCCATCAGCTTGGCGGTGATCGACGAACCTTCGATCACGACATCCTTGACGCGCTTGGCTTTGACTTCATCCAGCAAATCGGAATAAGCGATGGCCTTGCTGCCGCCTGTGGCGCCATGACTGTCGAATTGCTTGAACAGCATAAACAACAGCAGCAATACGACTACCCAGATGGCAGATTTGGAAAACATGTTATTCACGAAGACTCCTTGGATGCAGTGCGCATCTCTTTACCTATAGCTAGAAACACGATTTTACTCGCAATAAGCGGGCCGTGCCAAAGCCCGCCGATCCGTGCGCGCGAAAAAATCGCGTTCACGCAAAAAAATGCAGTATAAACAATTTAGGCTTTTATACCATCAGACGCTACTGCACTTCTCGTTCCCATGTGCGGATTCCCGCTTAAATATCAAGGGCGGAATCGTCTTCTTCCACGGCATTTTTCAGCGGATTCTTGATTCCACGGCCCATCAGGAAGATTTCCGACGATTTATCGCGGCTGGCCTTGGGCTTTTTCTGCACCACGACCTTGAATTCAGCGCGGAATTTCTCCACGATCTGGCTAAACCCCATATCTTTAAAGCATTTCACCAGCAGTACGCCAGACGGCTTCAGGTGCAATTGCGAGAATTCGATGGCCAGGTCGATCAAATGTTCCATGCGCGCGGCGTCCGCCGTGGCGATGCCCGACAGGTTGGGCGCCATGTCCGACAGGACCAGGTCGACCTTGCGGCCCTGCAACACCACTTCCAGCTGGCGCAGCACGCGCGCTTCGCGGAAGTCGCCCTGGATGAAATGGAAATCGGCGATCGGCTCCATTTCCAGCATATCCAGGCCAATCAGGGTACCATTGACCCCGCCGCCGTCCTTGCCGGCCAGCTTGCGCCGCGTGTACTGGGCCCAGCTGCCAGGAGTGCAACCAAGGTCGACAATCACCTGGCCAGGTTTGATCAGTTTCTCGTCTTCATCGATTTCTTTGAGCTTGTATGCTGCCCGGGCGCGGTAGCCCTCTTTTTGCGCCAACTTCACATAAGGATCATTTATGTGGTCGTGCAACCAGTTTTTGTTTAATTTCTTCTTTGCCATTCGCGTAGAATACTGCTTTTAAGGGAATTACTAAATATTATTATGCTAAAACTTACACCCGTAGAGCGCAGCGCACTGCGCGCCGAAGCACACGCGCTGAAGCCTATCGTCATCATTGGCGAAGCGGGCTTGACACCTGCTGTACTCAAAGAGATCGACCTTGGCCTGGATTCGCACGGTCTGATTAAAGTCCGCGTGTTCGGCGACGACCGCGAAGCCCGCGTCGGAATGTACGATACGATTTGCGGCAATCTCGGCGCCGCCCCGGTACAACATATTGGCAAACTGCTGGTAATCTACCGTCCGAAAAAAGAAGTGGTTAAGGAGAAGGTCAGCGCCGGCAAAGGCATGCGCGAAGTGACCATCGTCAAGGCCAGCGCCAGCGGCACCAAGCGCCCGAGCGTGACGAAAGTCATGATCAAGGGCAATGAGCGCGTTACCGAAGGCGGTTCCATCAAGCGTGCCAAGCCACGTCAGAAAAGCGCCAAGAAAAGCGCACTGGGCAGCAAGTAAGCCTGTTCACCCGGCAACCGCAAGGCAGCCGGGCTTGAAACAAGAAGCGGAGCACGGGATATTCCCTGCTCCGCTTTTTTATTGCTGCTAATTCAAGATTACTGCTGTTTCCAGATCAGCACGCCCGCCAGCAAGCTTTGCACGGCAAAGATCACGGTCGACACGCCATGCAGCATGCCAAAGCGGCTACGCATGGCTTCGTCCATGATGCCCGACGGGGCTTGCGCCTTGAGTTCAGCCATCAGGGGCGAAATGCCGAAATGGCTGAGCAGCGCGCACACCAGCATTGATAGCACCAGCGCTGCCAGCAGGCGGCGGCGCTTGAGCTCCAGCGCGCCGGGGCTCCACTGCAGCAAGGCCAGCAGTATCAAGGCACAGACGATGGACAGCCAGGCCTCGGCGCGGAACATGCTGCCGGCGATATTACCTGCCAGCACGCGGTCGCTCAGGGTGCCAAACAAGGTCGGCGCCACGATGAAACCGATGGTCCACAGGCTGCCAGCCCACAGGGTGGCAACGAGGAGGCGCACGCGGCTCAACATCAGATGTACAGTACTTCCAGGATTTCGTATTCGCGCGGGCCGGACGGCGCCTGCACTTCCACCACGTCGCCGGCGTACTTGCCGATCAGCGCGCGGGCGATCGGGGACGTTACGGACACTTTGTTCTTTTTCAGGTCGGCTTCATCGAGGCCCACGATCTGGTAGGTGACTTTCTGGCCCGATTCCAGGTCTTCCAGGTTCACGGTCGAGGCAAAGACCACGCGGCCTTCCGCGTCGAGCGCGGTCGGGTCGATGATTTGCGCTGCGCCCAGCTTGCCTTCGAGTTCGGCGATGCGGCCTTCGACGAACGCTTGGCGTTCCTTGGCGGCATCGTACTCGGCGTTTTCCGACAGGTCGCCGTGCGAACGCGCTTCGGCGATCGCATCGATGACGATGCGGCGTTCCTTGGTCTTCAAATGATGCAGCTCTTCTTTCAAGAGTTCTGCGCCGTATTTGGTCAATGGGACTGAGGTCATGTTATCTCTACTATCTGCTAGTTATCGGCGCCGTCGTCCGTGTTTTGTCACGGTTAACGGACTTACCAAGTGAAAACCACAGAGGCCGCGCGCTGCTCTGCACGGAACTCTGTGGTTGATAAGCATGCAGTGTACCGCCTAACGGCGGCCACTGCAAACGCACTTAGTTCAAGGTCTTGTGCAGACCTTGCAAATCGTACACACGCAACTCATCCAGATGGCGGATGCCTTCGACAGCCGCTTCCGCGCCCGCGATGGTGGTGTAGGTCGTCACGCGCGACGCCAGAGCCGAGGTGCGGATGGCCCGCGAATCGACGATGGCGCTGCGCTTTTCTTCCACGGTGTTGATCACCAGCACGATTTCATGGTTCTTGATCATGTCGACCACGTGCGGACGGCCTTCGATCACCTTGTTCACTGGCGTGACGGCGATGCCGGCAGCAGCGATCACGGCGGCGGTGCCCTTGGTGGCGACCACGGTGAAACCGGACTCGACCAGGTCACGCGCCACTTGCACGGCGCGGGGCTTGTCCGACGCTTTCACGCTGATGAAGACCTTGCCCGATTTTGGCAGATTCACGCCCGCGCCCAGTTGCGATTTCACAAACGCTTCGCCGAAGGTCAGGCCGACGCCCATGACTTCGCCCGTCGATTTCATTTCAGGGCCCAGGATGGTGTCCACGCCAGGGAACTTGACGAACGGGAACACGGCTTCCTTGACGCTGAAGTATGGCGGCACGACTTCCTGCGTGATGCCTTGCGAGGCCAGCGACTGGCCGACCATGCAGCGCGCGGCGATCTTCGCCAGTTGCAAACCGGTGGCTTTCGAGACGAAAGGCACGGTGCGCGAAGCGCGTGGATTGACTTCCAGCACGAAGACGACGTCTTTCATTTCGCCGTCGATTTCCTGCTTCTGGATGGCGAACTGCACGTTCATCAGACCGACCACGTTCAAGCCCTTGGCCATCAGCGCCGTCTGGCGTTTCAGTTCTTCAATGGTTTCCGGCGCCAGCGAATATGGTGGCAAGGAGCAAGCCGAGTCGCCCGAATGCACGCCAGCCTGTTCGATGTGTTCCATCACGCCGCCGATAAACGTCGTTTCGCCGTCGGAGATGCAATCGACGTCGCACTCGATGGCGTCGTTCAGGAAGCGGTCCAGCAATACTGGCGAATCGTGCGAGACCTTGACGGCTTCGCGCATGTAGCGCTCGAGGTCGCGTTGCTCGTGAACGATTTCCATGGCGCGCCCGCCCAGCACGTACGATGGACGCACGACCAGCGGGTAACCGATTTCCTGCGCCAGCGCCAAAGCGTCGGCTTCCGTGCGCGCGGTGCGGTTAGGCGGCTGGCGCAGTTCCAGCTTGTGCAGCATTTGCTGGAAACGCTCGCGGTCTTCGGCCGCATCGATCATGTCCGGCGAGGTGCCGATGATCGGTACGCCATTGGCTTCCAGGTCCAGCGCCAGTTTCAGCGGAGTCTGGCCGCCGTACTGCACGATCACGCCCACCGGTTTTTCGATGGCGACGATTTCCAGCACGTCTTCCAGCGTCAGGGACTCAAAGTACAGGCGGTCCGAGGTATCGTAGTCGGTCGAAACCGTTTCTGGGTTGCAATTGACCATGATGGTTTCGTAGCCGTCTTCGCGCATGGCGAGGGCCGCGTGGACGCAGCAATAGTCAAACTCGATACCCTGGCCGATACGGTTCGGGCCACCGCCCAAAACCATGATCTTTTTCTTGTCGGTCGGATTCGATTCGCACTCTTCGTCGTAGGTGGAATACATGTACGCCGTGTCGGTCGAAAATTCGGCCGCGCAGGTATCGACGCGCTTGTAGACGGGACGGATGTTCAGCGCATGGCGCTGCTGGCGCACGGCCGTGTCGGTCGTCTGCAGCAAAAAGCCCAGGCGGCGGTCCGAGAAGCCCTTCTGTTTCAACTTGTACAGGGTGTTCTTGTCCAGGTTTTCCAGCTTCTGCGTATCGAGCCACAGTTCCAGGTCGACGATTTCCTTGATCTGTATCAGGAACCATGGGTCGATCTTGGTCAGATTGTGCACTTCTTCCAGGGTGAAACCCTGGGCAAACGCATCGCCCACGTACCAGATGCGCTCAGGACCAGGCTCGCCCAGTTCTTCTTCGATCTTTTCGCGGTCCTTGGTCTTTTCGTTCATGCCGTCCACGCCCACTTCCAGGCCGCGCAAGGCTTTCTGGAACGATTCCTGGAAGGTACGGCCGATCGCCATCACTTCGCCGACGGATTTCATCTGCGTCGTCAGGTGGTGGTCGGCGGTCGGGAATTTCTCGAACGTGAAACGGGGGATCTTCGTGACGACGTAATCGATCGACGGTTCGAACGATGCCGGCGTGGCGCCGCCCGTGATTTCATTGCGCAGCTCGTCCAAGGTGAAACCGACGGCCAGCTTGGCGGCGATTTTCGCGATCGGGAAACCCGTCGCTTTCGATGCCAGGGCCGACGAACGCGATACGCGCGGGTTCATCTCGATGACGATCATGCGGCCATCGACAGGGTTGATCGAGAATTGCACGTTCGAGCCACCGGTGTCGACGCCGATCTCGCGCAGCACTGCCAGCGAGGCGTTGCGCATGATCTGGTATTCCTTGTCCGTCAAGGTTTGCGCCGGCGCCACCGTGATGGAGTCGCCCGTGTGCACGCCCATCGGGTCAAGGTTTTCGATCGAGCAAATGATGATGCAGTTGTCCGCCTTGTCGCGCACCACTTCCATCTCGTACTCTTTCCAGCCCAGCAACGATTCTTCGATCAGCAGTTCTTTCGTCGGCGATGCTTCCAGGCCGCGCTTGCAGATGGTTTCGAATTCTTCTTCGTTGTAGGCGATGCCGCCGCCGGAACCGCCCATGGTGAACGATGGACGGATGATGGTCGGGAAGCCCAGGGTGCGCTGCACGGCCCACGATTCTTCCATCGAGTGCGCCACGCCGGAACGTGCCGAACCGAGGCCAATCTTGGTCATCGCGTCCTTGAACTTGGAACGGTCTTCCGCCTTGTCGATGGCTTCCGGCGACGCGCCAATCAGCTCGACGTTGTATTTTGCCAGCACGCCATTGTTGAACAGGTCCAGCGCGCAGTTCAGCGCCGTCTGGCCGCCCATCGTCGGCAGGATCGCGTCAGGACGCTCCTTGGCGATGATGCGCTCAACGACCGACCAGGTGATCGGTTCGATGTAGGTCACGTCGGCCATTTCCGGATCCGTCATGATGGTCGCAGGATTGCTGTTGACCAGGATGACTTTGTAGCCCTCTTCGCGCAGGGCCTTGCACGCTTGCGCGCCGGAATAATCGAATTCGCAGGCCTGGCCGATCACGATCGGGCCAGCGCCAATAATCAGAATACTTTTAATATCTAAACGTTTAGGCATTTTTCTTTTTCTCCTCCGCAGCCATCAAATTGATGAAGCGGTCAAACAGGTAAGCAACATCCATCGGGCCCGGCGACGCTTCAGGGTGGCCCTGGAAGCAGAAGGCCGGCTTGTCCGTGCGGGCAAAGCCCTGCAGGGAGCCGTCGAACAGCGATTCATGGGTCACGCGGCAGTTTGCGGGCAAGGTTGCCGCGTCGACTGCGAAACCGTGGTTTTGCGAGGTAATCAAGACTTGCTTGGTTTCCAGGTCTTGTACCGGGTGGTTGGCGCCGTGGTGGCCGAACTTCATCTTCAGCGTTTTTGCGCCGGAAGCCAAAGCCATGATCTGGTGGCCGAGGCAGATGCCGAAGGTCGGGATGCCCTTCTCGATCAGCTCCTTGGTCGCCGCGATGGCGTAGTCGCATGGTTCCGGATCGCCAGGGCCGTTCGACAGGAAGATGCCGTCCGGATTCAGCGCCAGGGCGTCGGCAGCGGTGGCTTGCGCGGGCAGCACGGTGACCTTGCAGCCGCGTGCCGTCAGCATGCGCAGGATGTTGCGCTTGACGCCGTAGTCGAAGGCAACCACGTGGTATTTCGCGTCGGCGTCCGCCAGTTGGCCGTAACCTTCGCCCAAGGTCCATTCCGTTTCGCGGTATTCATAGGCGGCCGGGGCCGACACTACCTTGGCCAGGTCCATGCCTGCCAAGCCGGGGAAGGAGCGGGCCAGTTCCAGCGCTTGCGCGGCGGATGGCTCATTGCCTTGCGTACCGACGAGGATGGCGCCGCCCTGCGCACCTTTTTCACGCAGGATGCGCGTGAGCTTGCGTGTATCGATGCCGGCGATGGCGACGATATTTTCAGCTTTCAGGTAATCGGACAGGGAAAGGGTGGAACGGAAATTAGATGCCAGCAATGGCAGATCGCGGATGATGAGGCCAGCGGCGTGTACCTTGGAAGATTCGACGTCTTCCGGATTGACGCCCGTATTGCCGATATGCGGATAGGTCAGGGTGACCATCTGGCGGCAATAGCTTGGGTCGGTAAGGATTTCCTGATACCCGGTCATCGAGGTGTTGAAAACAACCTCACCCGTGGTATGACCGGCGGCACCGATCGAAAAACCTTTAAAGATCGTTCCATCAGCAAGCGCTAATATGGCTGGAACGGCAGGGCCAGAAAAAAATGGCGGCAAGGGCAACTCCTGATAAAGTTACCGTAGCTGCGCCACGTCAGACTGACCGCCTAGATACCCGAGCCAGATGCACTCAGGGTGTTTCAACGGTCATTTTGAATGAGGGGATGGGTAGTCGCTACGGTATATGTGTGATTGGCTAAACCTTTGAATTATAACCAAAAGGAAGCTTTTCCACAAGGAAGAAAATTCAGAAAACCCGGCATTTTTTTGCGCAGCAGCATAAAGCCTGTGCCCCATGAAAAAAGCCGCCCGGCTTGCGCGGGGCGGCTAGTTCTCCAACTGCGGCTACTACTTAGGCCGTCAAAGCTGCAATACCAGCTTTCGCGATTTGCGCATCTTCCGCCGATTTCACACCCGAGACGCCGACGGCGCCCACGTAGTGACCGTCGAACACGATAGGCACGCCGCCTTCGAGCAAGCCGTCGATTTCTGGCGCGCTCAGGAACGACACGCGGCCGCCATTGATCATCTCTTCATAGATGCGCGATTCGCGGCGGCCCAGCGCTGCCGTCTTGGCTTTCGATGGAGCGATGTGCGACGAGATCGGCGCCACGCCATCCATGCGCTGCAGCCACAGCAGGTGGCCGCCGTCGTCGACGATGGCGATCGTGACCGCCCAGTTATTCTTGACCGCTTCCGCTTCGGCGGCGGCAGCGATTTTCTTTACGTCGTCCAGGGTCAAAATCGGTTTCGATTGCATGGTGCATCCTTGTTATGTTGAATCAAAATTGTATACGAAATGCGTAGCGGCGCGATCGCTTACTGCTCGCGCTTGGCTTTCAGTTTTTGCTTGAGCTGCGCCATGACGGCAAAGGTCGCCTGCTCGCCCGCCAGGATGGCCTGGTTGCGGCTGTTGAAATCGTTGCCCTTCATGGTGCCCAGGCTGGGCTGGATCACCACATCCGCATCCTTCAATTCGAACTGATTGATGCGCTGCCCCATGATGGCGAAGGTCTGCATCAGCACTTCCATCGAGCTGATGGCCTTCTGCGTATCCGTTTGCGACGAAATATTCACGGCGATGATGAAATCGGCGCCCATGTCGCGCGCAAAGCGCACGGGCACAGGAGCGACAAGGCCGCCATCGACATAGGTGTGGCCGGCAATGGTCACGGGCTGGAACACGCCGGGCACGGCCGACGAGGCGCGCACGGCCATGCCGGTGTTACCGCGCTGGAACAGGATCGGCTGGCCATTTTTCAAATCGGTCGCTACTACGCCAAACGGTATCTTGAGTTTTTCCAGCGGCACGCCGCCGACAGCCTTGTTGACATAGCTTTGCAGCGCTTCGCCCTTGAGCACGCCGGACGACTTGCCGAACAGGGGCAAGGCCCAGTCCGAAATGGCCGCCTCGTCCATGTCGAACGCCATCTTTTGCAGGGCAAAGCCGGAGTTGCCCGCCGCATACAAGGCCCCCACCACGCTGCCGGCGCTGGTGCCGGTGACGATGTCAGCCTGGATGCCTTGCGATTCGAGCGCCTTGATCACGCCGATATGCGCGAAACCGCGCGCCGCGCCGCCTCCCAGCGCCAAGCCGATCCTGATCTTGCGCGGCGTGACGACGATGGGCTCGGGTGGCGTCAATACTTGGACGGGTTTCGGGGCGGTGGTATCGCAGCCGGCCAGCACAAAGGCGGCCAGGGCAAGCAGGGTCAGGCGTTTAGGGAACATAGTGGCAGAAGAGAACCGCGCGCGGCAGTGGCAACAAAGGAGAGCCGATTGTAGCGCAAGCGGGGCCGCCCGCACTGAAGGCTGTCTTAAATGTTTATGGTGACAAGATTCAGAATCGTGCGCGCCACTCCGGCTGCTAGACTGACGCCTGGTCTTTACTCTCAATCAACATGTCCGAAGAATTGCAATTTTCCGACAGCCGTGCCCTGCACGCACCGTTTGCGCAACAGTTATCGCAGCTATCGCCCGACGGCGCCCTCGCCTGGCTGACCGCCATCCTCGCCACGCAGGCGCCCGCGCTGCGCTCGTCGAACGCCATCCTGTTGGCCTACACGGGCACCCCTGCCGCCCTCGACTGGATCGATGCCAATGTTGGCTCGCCCGTGGCGGGGCAATGGGGCGTGGCGGCAGCGCTGCTGGACACACCGTGGCCACGCATCCTGGACTGGCTGCAGCGCGGCGGCCCGCACCGGCTGATGGCGCTCGATGCCCTGCATGCCTACCGCAAGCCGGCCGCCAACATGTCACCGCTGGAACAGATCGCCGCGCCCGTGCTGCCGCAAGCGCCCTCGCGCGCCGCCCTCGATGCGGCGCTAGCCACCTGCCTGGCCGCGTCCGCGACGCCGCGCATCCACGCGGCCGTCAACTCGATCAACAGGCATGTGGACGACATCCTGCGCGGCGGCCCCCGTGGCGTGCCCGTGGCCGACTTACCGCGCCTGTACCTCGACCCGGCACCGTTCCAGGATGCCTCCTCCATCCTCGATCGGCACGAGACGGTGGTGGACGGCATGCGGCAGAACCTGCAGAACCTGCTCAAGGGCATACTGTGAACCGGCCAGCCCATATCAGCATCGACTTGAGCGATATCAATACCGCGCGCCAGCTGCATGCCGCCCTGGCAGCCGCGCTGGCCTTTCCTGCCATCTACGGCATGAACTGGGATGCGTTCTGGGATGCCATCACGGGCCTGGTGGAAATGCCGCAACAGTTACAATTCACAGGGTGGCAGGCGCTGGAAGAACGGCTGCCGCGCGATGCGGCCATCCTGCAGCGCATACTGGCGCGCATGGCGCAAGATGCGCCGGACGGGGCGACACACGTGCATTACATGTAGAACGGAAACGCTTGACAGCCCCGCCCAACTTCCCGTACATTAAGTGCATGTCCTCCTTCAAACATTCCTCCCCTTCCCTGCTGTCGCTATCGCGACTACATCTAGCACGCGCATAAGTTTGCCGCATTGCTTCGCTTGGCCACACGCCGGCGTGTTTCAAAAACCCTGGAAGGTTTGATGATGTTTGCACCATCCCCATTCGTACACGTAATTCCCACTGCGACCGCCCCTGCTGGCATCGCTGTCGCACTGCTACCGCTACCGATCGCTTGCCTGGCCTAGTGTTGCGTGGCCGCCCGGCAAGCTTGCGCCACAACCATTGATTTCCCCCTATCTTCAGGAGTACCCGATCATGATGTTGCAAAACCCAGCTTCCAAATACCGCGCCTTTCCTCCCGTCAAATTGACCGACCGTCAATGGCCGAACCAGATCATCAGCAAACCACCTATCTGGATGAGCACCGACTTGCGCGACGGCAACCAGTCGCTGATCGAGCCGATGAGCGCGGAAAAGAAGCTGCGGTTCTTCGAGATGCTGATCGCCATCGGCCTGAAGGAAATCGAAGTGGGCTTCCCATCGGCATCGCAGACGGACTTCGATTTCGTCCGCAAGCTCGTCGATGAAGGCCGCATCCCGGACGACGTCACCATCATCGTGCTGACCCAGTCGCGCGAAGAATTGATACGCCGCACGGTGGAGTCCGTCGTCGGCGCCAAGCGCGCCATCGTCCACCTGTACAACTCCGTGGCGCCCGTGTTCCGCAAGGTCGTGTTCGGCATGTCGCGTGAAGAAATCACGAATATCGCCACCACCGGCACCACCCTCGTGAAACAGCTGGTGGCACAGCATCCGGAAACGGAATGGGGCTTTGAATACACGCCGGAATCGTTTTCCACCACCGAGCTCGATTTCTCCAAGCATATCTGCGACGCCGTCAGCGCCATCTGGAAGCCGACGCCGGCCAACAAGATGATCATCAACTTGCCATCGACCGTGGAATGCAGCACGCCCAACGTGTATGCGGACCAGATCGAATGGATGTCGCGCAAGCTGGCGCGCCGCGATTCCATCATCATCAGCGTGCACCCGCATAACGACCGCGGCACGGCCGTCGCGTCGGCCGAGCTGGCCGTAATGGCGGGCGCCGACCGCGTCGAAGGCTGTTTGTTCGGCAATGGCGAGCGCACCGGCAACGTCGACCTGGTGACCCTGGCGATGAATTTGTACACGCAGGGCGTGCACCCGGGCCTGGATTTCTCCGACATCGATACCGTGCGCAAGTGCGTGGAAGAGTGCAACCAGTTGCCCGTCCACCCGCGCCACCCGTATGCGGGCGACCTCGTGTTTACGGCATTCTCCGGCTCACACCAGGATGCGATCAAGAAAGGGTTCGCCAAGCAACAACCGGACAGCATCTGGGAAGTACCGTACTTGCCGATCGATCCGGCCGACCTGGGCCGCAGCTACGACGCCGTGATCCGCGTCAACAGCCAGTCCGGCAAGGGCGGCATGGCGTACTTGCTGGAACAGGAATACGGCCTGGTGTTGCCGCGCCGCCTGCAGATCGAATTCTCGCGCGCCGTCCAAGCCGTGGCCGACGCCACGGGCCGCGAAATCGCCGCGCAGGATATCCATGAAATCTTCCAGAAGGAATACCTGGAGCAGACAGCGCCGTACGCCTACTCCTCGCACCGCATGGTGGAAGACACGAGCAGCGACGAGTCCGTGCAAATCGACATCAGCCTGTCGCACCGCCAGACGCCTTTGGCCCTGCAAGGCGGCGGCAACGGTCCCATCGATGCCTTCGTCAATGCGCTGGGCCTGGACATCAAACTGATGGATTACCATGAGCACTCGATCGGCTCCGGCGCCAACGCGCAAGCGGCTTGCTATGTGGAATTGCGCCTCGATAACGGCCCGACCCTGTTCGGCGCCGCCATCGACAGTAATATCGTTACCGCTTCGTTCAAGGCCGTGCTGTCGGCCGTGAACCGCCGCATCGGGCAAACGGAAGCGGAAAAAACAACAGCAGCCGACGTGGCGGCCAACGCCGCCTGAGCACGACTCTGGCATCCCTCATAGGGAGAAAAAGCGGTACGGCTTGATCGCCGTGCCGCTTTTTCATTTCTGTTAGGCAATTAGTAGTGCAAATCAGGTATCGCCGACCGTATAATCGTTTCATAACAAGACCACCGGAGACAGATCATTAGCTACCGAGGGAATCAGTATGAAATTGACGGATATGAAGATAGGCGCGCGCCTGGGCGCCGGTTTTGGCGTGGTGCTGCTGTTGATGGCAGTGCTGGTTGGCACGGGCCTTTTCCGGCTGGACAAGATCGGCGCGCTCAGCGAAGCCATCATCGAGAAAGACTGGGCCAAGGCCGACGCCATCGCCACCATCCGCAGCACCACCCGTTCGAACGCGGCACTGGTGCTGGAGCTGTTCATCCATGAAGATCCGGCCCGCGCCAACGCCATCCACGGCGAAATCGATGCCAACAAGGCCACCATCAGCGATGCGCTGGCCATCCTCGACCGCCTGATCGTGCTGCCTGAAGGCAAGGAACTGCTGGCCACCCTGAAACAGCAGCGCAAGGCCTATGTGGTCTCGTTCAGCCAGGCCGACAAGCTGCTGGTGGCGGGACAGCGCGCCGAAGCGGCCGTACATGTGCGCGACGATACCTTGCCTGCCCTGAATCAGTTGCAAAAAACGGTGAACCACCTGAACGAAATCCAGCGCGCAGTTGTCGTGCACGGCGGCCAGCAAATCCAGCAGAATATTTCCGCGGCGAATGTGCTGATGGCCAGCCTGGGCACGGCCGCGCTGCTGCTGGGGGTGCTCTTTGCCTGGCGGGTCACGCGCTCGATCACCACGCCCATCGCCTATGCCTTGCGCGTGGCGCAAGCCGTGGCCGCAGGCGACCTGAGTAGTAAAATCGTGGCCGATGGCAAGGATGAAACGGGCCAGCTGCTGCAAGCGCTGCGCGACATGAACACCAACCTGGCCACCCTGGTGGGCCAGGTGCGCGGCGGCACGGGCACGATTGCCGTGGCGTCGAGCCAGATCGCCAGCGGCAATGCCGACCTGTCGGCCCGCACGGAAGCGCAAGCCAGCGCGCTGGAAGAGACGGCCTCGTCGATGATCGAATTGACTGGCACCGTGCGCAGCAACAGCGACAATGCGCGTCAAGCCGACAGCCTGGCCCGCTCGGCATCAAACATCGCGCAGCGCGGCGGCACAGCCATGGCGGAAGTGATCGGCACCATGGATGCCATCAATGCCTCTTCGCGCAAGATCGTCGACATCATCGCCGTCATCGACGGCATCGCCTTCCAGACAAATATCCTGGCCCTGAACGCGGCCGTGGAAGCGGCACGTGCCGGCGAGCAAGGCCGCGGCTTTGCCGTGGTGGCGTCCGAAGTGCGCAACCTGGCGCAACGCTCGGCTGCGGCCGCCAAGGAAATCAAGGAACTCATTGCCGACTCCGTCAACCGCGTGGGACAAGGTGCGCAGCTGGTCAGCCAGGCGGGCGCCACGATGGATGAAGTGGTGGCCAGCGTGGGCCGGGTCAGCGCCATCGTCGGTGAAATCAGCGTCGCCAACCACGAGCAGAGCGAAGGCATCGAGCAGATCAATGCAGCCATCATGCAGATGGACCAGACGACGCAGCAAAACGCGGCTCTGGTCGAGGAAGCGGCCGCGGCTGCGGCAGCCATGCATGAACAGGCGGGCGAACTGGAAACCCTCGTCAGCCAGTTCAAGCTGGAAAAGAACACTGTCGCCAAGGCGCCGCCCCGCCCTGACGCACCCGCCGTCCCGCGCCTACACTAAGTTATTCCACCTGGCGCGCCAGGCGGATGCCGGAAAATTGCCAACGCGCGCCGGCCGGGAAGAAATTGCGGTAGCTGGCGCGCGCATGGCCGGCCGGCGTGGCGCACGACGAGCCGCGCAGCACATACTGGTTCAGCATGAACTTGCCGTTGTATTCGCCGAGCGCCCCGGGCGCCGTGCGGTAGCCGGGATACGGCGCGTAGCTGCTGCTGGTCCACTGCCAGCAGTGGCCGAACATTTGCCGCAGTCCCGTTCCCGGCGCGCTGGCCGCCGGATGCAGCTGACCAAGCTCCACTGCGACGCCTTGCGCCGCCACTTCCCATTCCGCTTCCGTCGGCAGGCGCGCGCCAGCCCAGTGCGCATAGGCGTCCGCCTCGAACAGCGACAAATGCGTGGCCGGCGCCTGCAAGTCGAGTGGATGCAAGCCAAACAAGGTGAATTCCTGCCAGCGCCCCGCCTCGTCGCGCTGCCAGTACAGCGGACATTCCAGCTGCTGGCTGCGCACCCAGTCCCAGCCTTCGGCCAGCCACAAATGCGCCGTGCGGTAGCCGCCCGCCTCGATGAAGGCGAGATAGTCGCCATTCGTCACCAGCGCGCTGGCCAGTTCGAACGGCGCCACGTATTGCGGATGGCGCGGCAATTCATTGTCGAAGCAAAAGCCATCGCCCGCATGGCCGATCTGCGCCAGGCCGCCGTTGAAGGCGAGCCAGGCCGTGGACTGCGCGGCTTGCTGCGCTGGCGGCGCCGCGCTGTCCCGCGCACTGTCCATGTAAGCGGGAAACAGGGCGCTCTGCGCCAGCAGGTGCTTGACGTCCGTCAACAGCAATTCCTGGTGCTGCTGTTCGTGTTCTAGGCCCAGCGCCAGCAGCATGGTCAGCCGTTCGCGCTCGTCGCGCGCCAGTTCACTCGCCAGCAGGCGGCCGATGCGCGCATCGACATCCATCCGGTAGGCGCGCACGACAGCCATGCCGGGGCGCGTCAGCAAGCCCCGCTGGGCGCGCGGATGCTTCTCGCCCACGCCGTTGTAATAGGAATTGAACAGCACGCGGAAGGCCGGGTGAAACGGCGCGAACGCCGCCTCCATGCTTTCCAGGATAAACGTTTCGAAAAACCAGGTGGTATGCGCGAGATGCCATTTCACGGGACTGGCGTCCGGCATCGATTGCGCACCGCAATCCTCGTCCGACAGGGGTTCGGCCAGCAGCAGCGAATGCTGGCGCACTTTATTGTAATGATCGATCAGCATCGTCGCCTTTTAGTCTCTGATAGCGCGCGCATAGATAACGGCGAACCACTGCTGCGGGTCCGTCCAGACTTGCACGGTGGAAAAGCCTGCCTGCTCCAGCAAGCCGACGAAGCTTGCGCGCGTGTATTTATAGCTGTCTTCCGTATGGATGCGCTCGCCTTTCGCGAAGCGCCGCTGGCCGCCTTTCCAATGGACAACTTGCTCGCTGCGCGCTTCCAGGTGCATCTCGACGCGGCGCTCATCGGCATTGAAAAAGCCGTGGTGCTGCCACGCGCGCACGTCGAAGTCGGCGCCGATCAGCCCATTCACGTGGCGCAACATGTTCAGGTTAAAGGCAGCCGTGACGCCCAGCGCGTCGTCATAGGCGGCGTCGAGGATGGCGTCATCCTTGATCAGGTCGACACCGATCAGCAGGCCGCCATCGCCATCCGCATTCGCGCGCAGACGGCGCAGGAAGGCGATGGCTTGCTCGGGCGCAAAATTGCCGATCGACGAGCCAGGATAGAAGAACAGGCGCCGCGCCTCGCGCACGCTGTCGGGCAAGTCCAGGCGGCTGGAGAAATCCAGGCCCAGGCCCGTCATTTCGATGTGCGGAAAGCGCTGCTGCAGCCGGTTCAGCGATTCACTGAGGAAATCATAGGAAATATCCACGGCCACATACTGGGCCGGGTGCAGCAAGGGAAACAGGCTGGCGGCCTTGGCGCAATTGCCCGCGCCCAGGTCGATCAGGGTGCTGCCCGGTCCCACGGCGTGCGCGATTTCGGCGCCGTGGCGGGCGAAGATCGCCGCTTCCGTGCGCGTCGGATAGTACTCGGGCAAGGCGCAGATGGCCTCGAACAGTGTAGAACCCAGCGCGTCGTACAGGTACTTGGGCGAAGTCCAGGCATCGCGCGCCAGCAGGCCGCTGCTGATCTCGGCTATCGTGGCAGGAGTGGCGCTGGCCCCGCTGGCGTGGCTGGCGGGGCGGAAATCGGACTGCTGTTGCGCAAGTGGCATGGTCATGGGCTGGCGTCGTCGATATTGGGTTCACGAAGGGCTTGCACGGTCAGCCACCGGGCGCGCCGCCCCTGCCGTAGCGGTTTGCGGGTGCCTTGCGATGACTTTTTTCCATCATAGCGGAATCCGCGCAAGCCAGCCGTGCGGCAGGTAACTTAAGGTCGATGCACGCCGCTCGACGCAGGAACCACACAAAAGTGGTATTACCAAGCAAAAAGCATAAGCCTGTCGTATACTACACATTGCCGGCCAAACAATCCGCGCCCCTTTGCAGTTCCCAGGCCCCCCTCTCCCCCGCGTGCCTCCCTTTACGATAGCCGTTAACACCATGCTCGAATTGCGCCATCTGTCGAAGTCCTATGCCAATGCCCGTCCCGTGCTGGCCAACATTTCCTGCCGTTTCAAGGCCGGCGAATTCATCGCCATCATGGGCGACTCGGGCGTGGGCAAGTCGACCTTGCTGAACCTGATCGCCGGCCTCGATACGCCCGATGCGGGTGCCGAAGCGCACCCTATCCTGGTGGACGGCATAGCCATGTCCAGCCTCGATGACGCCGCCGCCACCCGGCTGCGTCGCGCCCGCATGGGCTTTATTTTCCAGGCCTTCCACGTCTTGCCGCACCTGACCCTGCTGCAAAACGTGGCCCTGCCGCTGCTGCTCAACGGACTGCCCCAGGAGCGTGCTGCCAGCATGCTCGAGGCGGTCGGCCTGGGCGGACGCGGCGGCGACTTTCCGCAGCAATTGTCCGGCGGCGAAATGCAGCGCGTGGCCATTGCCCGCGCGCTCGTGCACAAGCCGGCGCTGGTGCTGGCCGATGAGCCTACCGGCAACCTCGACCCGGATACGGCGCACAGCATCCTGCAATTGCTGCGCGCCGAAATCAAGGCCAACGGCAGTTGCGCGATCATGGTGACGCATTCGCTGGCCGCCGCCGAAATGGCGGACAGAACCATGATCCTGACGAAAAGCGGCTTACAAAATACAACAATCGTCAATCAAATTGATCAAACAATCAGTTAATTTAACTGACCATCTGTCACAAGTTTTGTTATCGTAGTATTATTGAAAACACTTGCTTGGTTATCAATGTTGCAACTCGAATGTTGTCACGTCACCCAGACAGCCGTACTGCGATGACGAACTATAGCCGGGACCGCTTATGTGGTCTCGTCCCTTGCATAACCTGAAGGAGGAGTAAATGAACGTTCGGCAAAAGAAGCTGGAAATGATTGAAGCGATGAACCGGGCGCGTGCGCTCGAACCATCGAGTTTTGTGCCCAACAAGCTGCTCGATACCCTGATCGAGAAGATGAACCTGAAAAATGATGCGGAACTGTGCCGTGTGCTGGAAGTCCAGCCCCCCATCATCAGCAAGATTCGTCACGGCAAACTGGCGGTCGGTGCAACGATTTTATTGCGCATGCATGAAAAATCGGATATCACCATCCGCGAACTGAAGGAACTGTCCA
Organism: Janthinobacterium salmonicoloratum; assembly: GCF_051380845.1. Taxonomy (NCBI): domain Bacteria; kingdom Pseudomonadati; phylum Pseudomonadota; class Betaproteobacteria; order Burkholderiales; family Oxalobacteraceae; genus Janthinobacterium; species Janthinobacterium salmonicoloratum. The sequence continues at coordinate 193,454 of NZ_JBNYXV010000005.1, forward strand.
CCACGCCAGTCCATTGACTTACCCGCTGTTGTAATGCCATGCCAGGTACCCAGGTTCCCGGCGCCATGAACTTTTGCCCTACAATTCGCGTAGTTCGCTCACCGCACAACATCCGAGCACGATAGCGAAGAGACCCAGCCCAAACCATGCTGACCGTTTCTCTGCCCTCCCGCTCCAGCGCTACCGCCTCCCTGCTTTCACTCCGCATTGCTCCCGCCAGCCAGCATTTCCACTCAAACTTGATCTGACACAACACGCACAGTCGGCGCAGGCATCAAGGTCAGCTTTTAACCTGTGATCTCAACCGCATGTCCAGCGATCCTCTTGCGCCGCCCGTGCTGCGCCTGACGCTCACGCGCGATCCCCTCGCCAGCGCCGGCGACTACCCCACCGCGTCCGGCTGGCATGGCCAGACCCATGTGCTGTCCAGCGCGCGCGGCATCGGCAGCTGCCGCATCGCCCTCGATATCGGCCCGGCCGATGTGGTGCAACTGCTGCTGTGCGACGGCAGTTCGCTGCTGGCAGGCAGCTTGGACCTGCCACGCTACCTGGGTCCGGCCACGATGGCACGCGACGGCGCGCCCACCAGCATCGACGTGGGAATGGCCTTGCGCCCGCAGGCGGCGCGCCAGCCGCCCGGCGCCAGCCGCGACGGCCTGGGCGCCTGGATGCTGCGGGCCGTGCGCGTGTACCGCTGCGGCGCCGCCGCCATGACGGCACTGGCGGCGGCGGGCGTCTTCCAGGACCGCCAGCTGGAACAGCGCCTGGGCCTGTATCGCTGCGGCATCGAAGCGGGCAGCATGACGGCCGTCGCCAGCCTGCCCGCCGGGCCGGAACCGGTGCTGCTGCTGTTGCACGGCACGGCCTCGTCGACCCAGCGCAGCTTTGCCGGCCTGTGGCGCAATGGCCTGGCGCCGCAACTGGTGGCGCAGTACGGCAACCGCATCTACGGCTATGAGCACCGCAGCCTCAGCGACAGCCCCATCGAGAACGCGCTGGCCCTCGTGCGCCAGCTGCCGCACGGCGCCGTGCTGCACCTGCTAACCCATTCGCGCGGCGGCCTGGTGGGCGAATTGCTGGCGCGGGCGCAGCGCATCGACAGCCGCGGCGCCGTCGACCTGGCCGGCGACGGCCTGGAGCGATTGAGCGAAAACACCGTGGGCGGCGAAGCGTTCAACAGCCACGATATCGAGCACTACACGGCGCAGGCGCGGCTGGGCGGACGCGGCGGCTACGACGAGGATGCGGCGCGCCTGCGCGAACTGGGCGTGGAGCTGAAGACGCGCGCCATCCGCATCGCCCGCTTTGTGCGCGTGGCCTGTCCGGCGCGCGGCACCACCTTGATGTCGGGCCGGCTCGACCGCTGGGCCAGCGTGATGTTCAACCTGCTGCTCCACGGCGGCGTTTCCGATGGCGCCATGGCCTTCCTGCTGGCCGTGGTGCAGCAGCGCTGCGACGCGCGCATCCTGCCGGGCCTGGAAGCGATGATGCCCGACTCGCCCCTGGTGGCGCTGCTCAACGCGCCCGACGTGCGCGTGGCCAGCCCGCTGCATGTGCTGGCCGGCGCGTGCAGCGGCGATAGCCTGCTGGGCTGGCTGGGCGACTGCCTGGGCGACCAGCTCTATGGCGGGCAGAACGACCTGGTGGTCAATTGCGCCTCGATGGCCGGCGGCGCCACGCGCAGCATGCCGGTGCGGCAACTGCTGCTGCGCGGGCCGCACACGCACCACCTGAACTACTTCGAGCGCGCGCCGTCCAGCCTGGCCGCCGTGCAGGCGCTCACCGGCAACGAAACCGCCTACCAGCCACTGCCCGGCATCGAGCACGGCCCGCTGGCGCGCGGCGGCGAAGTGCCGAAACGGCGCGCGCGCGCGCCCATCGTGCTGCTGCTGCCCGACATCATGGGCAGCCACCTGCAAGTGGGCAGCAACCGCATCTGGTTCGATCCCGTCAACCTGGTCGAAGGACGCATCGAACGCCTGGCCGTCGGCCAGCCGCACATCGTCAGCGCCGGCTGGATCGAATCCTGCTATGAACCGTTTGCCCGCTTTCTCGCGCAAAACCAGGAAGTGCGCCCCTTTACCTATGACTGGCGCCTCTCGCTGCAGCACTCCAGCAACGCCTTCCTGCCCGTGCTCGACGACGCCATGCGCGACGCCGAACAGCGCGGACTCCCCTTGCGCATCGTTGCCCACGGCATGGGCGGACTGGTGGCGCGCCTGGCCCTGAAAGACCGCTGGCAACGCTTCGGCGCCCTGCCCGGCAGCCGCCTGCTGCAGGTGGGCACGGCCAACCGTGGCACGCAGGCGATGGTACAAGTGCTGCTGGGACGCGACCGGCTGGTGCAGATGCTGGCTTGCTGGATAGGCTGGAAGCACACGCGGCGCCAGTTTCTCGGCTTCGTGCGCGCCTTTCCCGGCGTGCTGGACATGCTGCCATGGCCGCAGGCGGGCCGCATCGATTATTTCGACGCCGACGCCTGGGCGCAGCTGGCCGCCGGTGACGGGCAAGCTGGCCTGCCCGGCGGCTGGCAGGCGCCAGAGACCCAGGCGCTGGCGGCGGCGCGCGCCACCGTGGCCTTGCTGGAAGCGGCCCCGCTCGACGCGCGCCATTGCAGCTACCTGGCCGGCTGTGCCGACACGCCGGTGGCGCTGCGCCTGCGCGACGGCGGCATCGAGACAGCCTGGTCGCCGGACGGCGATGGCCGCACGGCCTGGCAAGGCGCGGTGCCGGACGGCGTGGCGGCCTGCTACCTGCCGGTGGCGCATGGCGACCTGCTGCTGCAAAAGGAAACCTACCCGGCCATCGCGCAGCTGCTCGACAACGGCCAGGGCGCCAACCTGCCGCAGCACCCGCCGCACGCGCCTGGCGGCGCCCCGCCACGCTTCCATCCGTGCGCCCCCGACGCCATGCCGCTGTACCCGCAGCCGCAGGAATTGCTCGACGCGGCCATCGGCGCCGCCGGCCCCGCCAGCACGCCGGACAGCCGCGCGCCGCAGCTGAGCCTATCCGTCATCCACGGCAGCATGGCTTCGGCCGACGCGCCCGTCATGAGCGGCTGCTACGCGTCCGAATCGCTGCGCGGCAGTATGAGCTTCCTGGACCGCCTGCTGGCCGGCAAGCTGCAGGAAATCCACGCGCTGGGACGCTTTCCGCAGCGCCCCGACTCTGCCCTCGTGGTGCTGCAGCCCGATGCGGCGCGCCGGCCCGGCGGCGCCATCGTCATCGGCCTGGGCGCGCTGGGCGAACTGACGCCGGGCGAACTGGCGCGCGCCTTTGCCGGCGGCCTGCTCGAATACGCGTGCGTGTGCCTGCAGGTACACGCCGCCGGCCATGTGGCCGCGCCGCCGATGGGCGAACACGGTTTGCGCGTGGCCAGCCTGCTGTCCGGTTCCGGCTACGGCGGCTTGAGCATCGCCCTGTGCGTGCGGGCCCTGATCGACGGCGCACGCAGCGCCAACCGGCGCCTGGAAGACGCGGGCATGGCTTGCCGCATCGGCCATATCGCCATATACGAACAGTCGGAGGCGCGCGCCATCGCCGCCGCCGTGGCCATCGAACAGATCATGGCCGAGGCGCGCTACCAGGGCACTTTCACGTTCGAGCGGCGCATCCGCCACAGCCCGGGCGGCTACCGGCGCATCCTGCCCAACCTGAGCGGCGACAATGGCTGGCGCCGCGTGCAGATCGTCGCCGCCGATCTCTCCGGCGCCCTGCGCTTCACCGTGCTGACGGACCGCGCCCACAACAGCGTCGACGAGGAGCCGAACCAGCGGCAAGCCGTCGATGGCCTGATCATGGACGCCACCGACAACACCACCGACCAGCCAGGCCTGTCGCGCGCCCTGTACGAACTGATGCTGCCCAATGGCCTGAAGGCGGCCATCCCCGAGATGCGCGGCCTGATCCTGGCCGTCGACCAGAGCGCCGCCATTTATCCGTGGGAGCTGATGCGCGACGAGGCGGGCAGCGAGGAAAGCCCGCTGTCGACGCGCATCGGCATGGTGCGCCAGCTGGCCAGCCTGCGCGAGCAGCCATCCGCCGTCAGCCCGCCCAACAACAGCGTGCTGGTGATCGGCGACACCGATTCCGGCCTGCCCGAACTGCCCGCCGCGCAGGCCGAGGCGCAGGACGTGGCGCGCATGTTCGGCGCGTACGGCTACCAGGTGCGCGAGCTGCTGCGCCCGCAGGCGCAGCGCGTGCTGGTGCACCTGTTCGACGAGCGCTACTTCGCCATCCATCTGGCCGGCCACGGTGAAGTGGCCGGCCCCGGCATCGCCCATACGGGCCTGGTGCTGGGACCGAAGACGCGGCTGACGGCGGCGCAGGTGGGCAAGCTCAAACGCGTGCCGCAATTCGTCTTCATCAATTGCTGCCACCTGGGCGACATGCGTCCGGACGCCATCGCGCCGTGGTCGAAACTGGCCGCCAGCCTGGCCACGGCCTTCGTTGAAATGGGTTCGCAGGCGGTGATCGCGGCCGGCTGGCGCATCGACGACCAGGCGGCCAGCATCTTCGCGCACAGCTTTTATCACGCCATGCTGAGCGGCGAATACTTCGGCGACGCCGTGCGCCTGGCGCGCGAAGCGGCGTATCTGCAGTTCCCGGCCTCGAATACCTGGGGCGCCTACCAGGCGTATGGCGACGACCGCTACCGCTTTCCGAACACCCAGAGCCGGCCCTGGCAAGCGCCCGACTACCACTACCACGGCCACCTGCAGGCCGACCTGGAAACCCTGCATGCACGCCTGGCGGGCGCCGATCCTGCGCGCCGCGCGGCCATCGAGGAAAAGCTGGGCAGCATCGAGGAAGCCGTCCGCGCGCGCTTCTTCGGCTGCGCCGACATCCGCGAAAACATGGCCGCCACGCGGGCCGGCCTCGGTGGCCTGGAGAACACCCTGCGCGCCATCGAACACTACCGGGCGGCGCACAGCGCGGCCGACGGCAAGGTGGGCTTGCGCGCGCTGGCGCACTGGGCGGAACTGGAAATACGCCAGGGCGCGGCCCTGTGCGGCCTCGATGCGGGCGCCGGCATCGAGGTGCCTGCCGTGCCGGATAGGGCGCAGGGACGGCAGTTGCTGCAGGACGGAAAACAGCATATCGACCTGCTGGTGGCGCTGGCGCCCACGGCGCAGCGCCTGGCCCTGCTGGGACGCTACTGGGCCTTGCAGGCGCGCCTGGCTTGCGGCGAAGGACATTCCGGCGCGCCGGCCCTGCGCGCCATGACGGACGCCTGCCTGGCCGCGCTGGAAGAAGCGCGGCGGCGCAGCGGCGTGGCCGACTGCGACCTGATTTTCCAGGTGCTGGCGGGCGCCCTGCTATTGAAAGCCCATGGCGACAGCGGCGCCTGGCGCGCGCTCGATCCGCAGCTGGGCGACTTGCTGCACGACGCCATCGCCTATGCGCGCCAGCGCCACGCGGACGAACACCGCGCCATCGACGCCGGCGCCCCCGTGCGCGCCGCCCTGCTGGCGGCCCTGTGGCAGGTGCCGGACGGCCAGCCCTTCGACGCGCCCGCGCGCACCGCTTTCCTGGCCCTGTACCACGACGCCGTGCGGCGCCACGGCAGCATCGGCGAACCCGAGGCGATCACGGCACCGCTGCGCTTCCTGCTCGAACTGCTGCCGCCCGACAGCGCGGACACCGGCTTGCGCAGCGCCGTGCAGGCGCTGGCCAGCCAGCTGCAGTCCTCACTTCCCGCTATCAGCCAGGCACCACCCCGTAATGGCGCGCATAACGCTCGTCCAGATTCGCCAGCGGCATCATCATGAACATGTCGGCGCTTTCGAAATCAGGATCCCACGCCGGTTCGCCGCAAATCCACGCGCCCGAACGCAGGTAGCCCTTGATCAGCGGCGGCACCTGCGGCTTGTGCGCCGCTTCCACCTGGTGAATGGGGAAAGGCAGGTGCGGCGTGACGCGGTACTCGCTTGGGGCCATGTGCTTTTCGGCCAGCGCCTGGTACACGGCGACGGCGTTATGGCCGCCATCGGCCAGGCTGATGCTGGCGCAGCCGACCAGGTAGTCGCAGCGCTCGCGGCGCATGTACTCGGCCAGGCCGGACCACAGCAGCATGATCACGCTGCCGCCCCGGTATTTCGGATGGATGCAGGCGCGGCCCGCTTCGACCATGCGGCCGCGCAGGTTCTTCAGGCGGCTCAGGTCGAATTCGTTTTCCGAATACAGCCGGCCGATCTTGGCCGCCTTGGCCGCGCTCAGCACGCGGTAGGTGCCCACCACTTTCAGGGTATCGGCGTCGCGCACGATCAGGTGATCGCAGTGCGCGTCGAATTCATCGCTGTCGAGGCCATCGGCGTTGGCCAGCGACGTCAGGCCCATGGTTTCGATAAACACCTTGTAGCGCAAACGCTGGACTTCACGCACTTCCGCCGCGGTAGTGGCCTGGCTCAGCACCAGTTGAACCGGCCGGGCCTTGGCTTCGTTTGATGCGATTATGTTCTGCATGGTTTCATCCCTGTGATCAAGACGACTCCAGCGTACTTGCCTAATATGTCAGGAAAATGACAGCCGAATGTCATTTCCATGACGCAAGTCAATGCCATGCGGGGATCGTGCATAATTACCACACTCGCCCCGCCGAAAGACATGATGAAAGACCAGGACGCAACGCACATCACGCCCTACACCAAGCCGGCCGCCGGCTGGGATGCCCTGAAACACGTGGCCATCAGCCTGCGCCAGGAGCGGGTCGCGCCCGGCAATCTGAAAGCGCTGCTGGCGCAAAATCAGCCGGACGGTTTCGATTGCCCCGGCTGCGCCTGGCCCGACCGCAACCACGCTTCCACGTTTGCCTTTTGCGAAAACGGCGCCAAGGCCGTCGCCGCCGAAGCGACCAGCCGCCGCGCCGGCCCGGAACTGTTTGCCAGCCATACCGTCACACAGTTGCTGGAACAATCGGACTACGCGCTGGAACAGCACGGCCGCCTGACCGAACCGATGGTGTACGACGCTGCCAGCGACCGCTATGTGCCGATCTCCTGGGACGACGCCTGCGCCCTCGTGGGCCGCCACCTGCGCGCCCTGCCGGATCCGAACCAGGCCGCGTTTTACACGTCGGGACGGGCCAGCAACGAGGCCGCCTTTTTGTACCAGCTGATGGCGCGCCTGTACGGCACCAACAACTTCCCCGACTGCTCGAACATGTGCCACGAGGCGACCAGCCGCGGCTTGCCGGCCACCGTGGGCATCGGCAAGGGCACGGTGACCTTGGCCGACTTCGAACTGGCCGACACCATCCTCATCTTCGGCCAGAATCCCGCCACCAACCACCCGCGCATGCTGGGCGAACTGCGCGACTGCGCGCGCCGCGGCGGCAGCATCGTTTCCATCAATCCCCTGCGCGAACGGGGCCTGCAGCGCTTCATGGACCCGCAAAGCGCGCTGGAAATGGCGACCCTGGGCAGCACGCGCCTGGCCGGCCTGTTCGTCCAGCCCACCCTGGGCGGCGACTTCGCCCTGATCAAGGCCGTCGCCAAGCGCGTCGTCGAACATGACGATGCGGCGCAGGCGGCCGGCGCCCCGGCCGTCATCGACCATGCTTTCATCGTTGAACACTGCAGCGGCTTCGACACCTTCCGCGACGACCTGCGCGGGGAAAGCTGGGAGCTGCTGGTACGGGAGTCGGGCGTGGCGCGCGCGCAGATCGAGGCGCTGACGGACATCTTCGTCAAGGGCCAGCGCATCATCGCCACCTGGGGCATGGGCCTGACGCAGCACAAGCACAGCGTGGCGGCCATCCGCATGCTGTCGAACCTGATGCTGCTGCGCGGCCAGATCGGCAAGCCGGGCGCCGGCTTGTGTCCCGTGCGCGGCCACTCGAACGTGCAGGGCGACCGCACGGTGGGCATCGAGGAAAAGCCCACCAACGCCTTCCTCGACCGCCTGGGCCAGGTGTATGGATTTGCGCCGCCGCGCGCGCACGGCCACGACGTGGTGGCCACCATCGAAGCCATGCAGCGCGGCGACGTCAAGGTCTTCATTGCGCTGGGCGGCAATTTCGCCGCCGCCACGCCCGACACGCCGCTGACCTTTGCCGCGTTGCGCCAGTGCGCGCTGACGGTGCAGGTGGCCACCAAGCTCAATCGCAGCCACCTGGTCATCGGCAAGGAAGCCTTGCTGCTGCCCACCCTGGGACGCACGGAGATCGACCTGCAGCACGGCGTGGCGCAGGGCGTGACGGTGGAAGACTCGATGAGCATGGTACATATCTCGTACGGACGCAATGCGCCCGCTTCGCCGCAGTTGCGCTCGGAAGTGGCCATCGTGGCCGGCATGGCCGAAGCGACGGTCGGCAGCAGCCTGGTGGACTGGCGCGCGTATGCAGCCGACTATGCGCGCATCCGCGACGACATCGAGAAGGTGTTTGACGACTTTCATGACTACAACGCCAGGGTGGCGCAGCCGGGCGGCTTTCATCTGACGGTGGCCTCGCGCGAACGCGTGTGGAAGACGGCCAGCGGCAAGGCCTGCTTCCTCGTCGCCGCGCTGGACCTCGACACGCCGTTGCACCGCGCCCGCGCGCGCCACGGCGAGCGCCTGATGGTCCTGATGAGCACGCGCTCGCACGACCAGTACAACACCACCATCTATGGCATGGATGACCGCTACCGCGGCGTGTACGGCACGCGCAAGGTGGTCTTCGCCAACAAGGAAGATATCGCCATGCTGGGTTTTGCCGATGGCGAGCTGGTAGATATGATTAGTGCCTGGGACGATGGCGTGGCGCGCCGTGCCGATGGTTTCCGGCTGGTGGCCTACGATATCCCGCGCGGCTGCCTGGGCGCGTATTACCCGGAGACGAACGCGCTGGTGCCGCTGGCCAGCACGGCGGACGGCGCCGGCACGCCGACGTCGAAATCCGTGCCCGTGCTGCTGCAGCGCAGTGCAGCTTAAATACTGATCCCGGGCGTGTAATCGACGTACGCATCCTGGCGGCAAAAGCCCACCAGCTTCATGCCCGCCTGCGTGGCGATGGAAATGGCCAGCGAACTGGGGGCGGAAATCGTCGCCAGCAGCGGAACCTGCATGCGCGCCGCCTTGCGCGCCAGCTCGTAGCTGCCGCGACTGGACAGGAAGACGAAGCCGCGCCGCATATCGATATCGTGCAGCGCGAGGTGGCCGATCAGTTTGTCCAGGCCATTGTGCCGGCCGACATCCTCGAATACGTGCACGATATCGCCGTCGGGCGTGCACCACGCGGCTGCGTGGACGCCACCCGTTTCCCGCATCAACGCCTGGTGTTCGCGCAAGCCGGCGGAGGCGCGCGCCAGCGCAGCCGGCAGGTCGACGTGGATCAGTGCCGGCGGCAGCGCTGCCGGCCGCAAGTCGAGCATGTCGATGCTGTCGATACCGCACACGCCGCAACCCGTGCGACCCGTCAGCTGGCGGCGCCGGTCCTTCAGGCGCACGAAGTCTTCCTGGGCGATGCTCAAAGCCACTTCGGCGGCATCCGGACGCAGGAACACTTCGCAATCGAAGATGGCGCCGGCGGAAGCGACCACGCCTTCCGTCAACGCGAAGCCATAGGCAAACGCTTCCAGGTCGCGCGGGGTGGCCATCATGACGACGTGGGAAATGCCATTGAAGACCAGCGCGACGGGGATTTCCTCGGCAACGTGGTCGATGGCATCGGTGGACTGGCCCGCCTGGTGGCGGACGATGGCGCGCTCGACGAAGCCGGCGCGTTCAATATCTGTATCTTCTGACATGGCAACCATGGGGGAACTATCACAGGCCCCATGGTAAACCAGAATGGACAGGCAGGGGCGGCCCCTGCCCGCGCCATCAATCCTTCTTAGGACGGCCCGTTTTCAGCTGCGGCAAGCCGGCCAGCACGTTTTGCAGGGTGGCCAGGTCGATCTGGCTGATCAGCGCCACGCCTATGCGCAGCAATTCGCTTTTCTTGATCTCGAAACCGGCCTTCAGGCAGGCTTTTTTCACCTGGCCCAGGACTTCGTATTCCGCTTCCGGCATGGTGAAGCTGTCGCGCACCAGTTTCGGCTTGCGGGCTTTTTCCTTGACGGCGGCGGCCTTGGCGACCGGCGCTTTTTTCGCTGGCGCCGGCTTGGCTACCGGTTTGACGGCGGTTTTCGCTGCCGGCTTGGCTGCGGCCTTGGCGGCAGGCTTCGCAGCAACCTTGGACGCAGGCTTGGCAACGGCTTTGACCTCCGCCTTGGCGACCGGCTTGGCGGCAGGCTTGGCAGCGGCCTTGGCGACAGGTTTGGCCACGACGGCCTTGGCCGCAGGCTTGGCGGCGACAGGTTTAGCAACGGCAGGCTTGGCCGCGGCAGGTTTCGCTGCGACGGGCTTGGCGGCCACTGGCTTGACGGCGGCTTTGGCCACCGGCTTGGCTGCCGGCTTCGCGGCTGGTTTGGCGGCCGCTGCCGCGTTGATCGAGGCGCTGGTGGGGAACATCGATACGGGCGCGCTGTCGGCTTTTTTCGCTGGGACGATTTTGGTCATGGATTTTCCAATCTAATAAATAATATAAACAATATATACTGTTTTTTAAAATCTTGCTTGCTGCACATCAAGTCATGCGCACAGCATGACCTCCTAGGCGCTGGCGCGGATGGTGAAATCGACCCCGACCTCGTCCCAGAATTCCTGCTCCTTCTCGATCCAGAACGACACGGTGGGATGGTGCGCCACCCAGCCGCGCTTGATATCGAGCTCGATGCGGCTCTTCATGCGCAGGCGCAGCTCGCTGAAATCGGCCTCGATGCGCGCATGCATGAGCAAAATCGACAGGCGCAACGCCAGCACGGCCTTGGCGAAATCGGGATCCGACAGCACTTCGCCGATCTTGCGCAAGTTCCCCTTCTGCGCCAGGATCAGCCGGCTCATGGTCTTCTGTTCGCGCGTGGTAAAGCCGGGCAAGTCCGCGTTTTCCACGATGTAGGAGGCGTGCTTGTGGTAGCCCGTCTGCGACACGGCCAGGCCCACTTCGTGCAGCATGCTGCTCCAGCGCAGGCATTTCACCAGGGCGTCGGACGTGGGCTTGAGCTGCGCATACATGGCCAGTGCCTGCTCGGCCACCCGGCCGGCGCGCTGCTGGTCGATATGGAATTTCTCCATGCACCCCTGCACCGACTGCTCGCGGCGGTCGCGCTTGGTCGAACGCAGGTACAAATCCCACATCACACCCATGCGCAAGCCCGCCTCGATCGGCGTCATGACGGGAATGGCCAGTTCGCGGAACAAGCCGATCAAGATGGCCAGGCCGCCGACGATGGTGCTGGCGCGGTCGGGGCGCAAGCCGGGCATGTCGATGCGGCTGGTGTGACCGAGTTCAATGAAGCGGCGCGCCAGCGCATCGAGGCTGGCGCTCGTGAGCAAGCCGTCGCCCAGCTTGTTGCGGGTGATGATGTCGGCGATCGTGCGGATGGTGCCGGAAGAGCCGTAGGCCGTCTTCCAGTGCTGCGGGCGGTACGGTGGCGCGGCATCCTCGAAATGGCTGCGCGCCGACAGGATGGCCGCTTCGAACGACGGCGCGTCGATGCGCCCGCCGATGAAGAACGACAGGCTTTGCTTGACGGTGCCCAGGCTGAAGGACTCGACCCTTTCGATATCGTTGCCGCGCCCCAGTATCAGTTCGGTCGAACCGCCGCCGATATCCATCACCAGCCGGCGTTCGCCGGGAATGGCCAGCGCATTGGCCACGCCCATGTAGATCAAACGCCCCTCTTCCTCGCCCGAGATGATCTCGATCGGATGGCCGATGGCTTGCTCGGCCAGCGGCAGGAAGACGGCGCCGTTGCGCGCCACGCGCATGGCCGACGTGGCCACCACGCGCACGGCATCGAGTTCAAAGCCGGCGAGGATAGCGCGAAAGCGCTGCAAGCAGGCCAGCGCCGCCTGCATGGCCGCCTCGGTCAGGTCGCCATTGGCGTCCAGGCCGGCGGCCAGACGTATCGGGTCGCGCACGCTCTTGACCACGCGGATCGTGTCGCCATCATGCTTGCCGACGTGTAAACGAAAACTGTTGGACCCCAGGTCCACCGCTGCATACATACTGGCCTCTTGTCTTGTCATTACTGTGCCAACTGAAAAAGTTGGCAAACACAGTTGCTAAACTATATAAATCATTTAAACGATTTAAAAATCCTACCACACTACCCCCATCGTATGACAGCGGCGTGACAGGATTGTGACAAGAAGTCGCGCGGCGGCGACGTTTAAGGCACGATGGTGGTAAACAAATAGACCGCAAAAATCACCAGGTGCACCGTGCCCTGCATGACCGTGGTGCGGCCCGTGCCCAGCGACAGGGTAGCCACCATCAGCGACAGCAGCAACAGCACTGTCGACTTGATATCGAGTCCCAGTGTGATCGTCAGGCCCGTGGCCAGCGACACCACCACCACGGCGGGAATCGTCAGGCCGATGCTGGCCAGCGCGGAGCCGAGCGCCAGGTTCAGACTCGTTTGCAAACGGTTGGCGCGCGCGGCGCGCACGGCGGCCAGGCCTTCGGGCAGCAGCACGATGGCGGCGATGACGATGCCGACCAGGGTTTTCGGCGCGCCCATGGCGGCAATCGCCGTCTCCAGCGCGGGCGCCAGCGACTTGGCCAGCAACACCACGGCGCCCAGGCATACCAGCAGCGCGCCGGCGCTGACCCAGGCGACGGTGGGCGTCGGTGGCGCCGCATGCACTTCTTCATCGCCGACGGCTTCCTTGGGCAGGAAGTAATCGCGGTGGCGCACCGTCTGTACCAGTACAAAGGTGCCGTACAGGACCAGCGAGATCACAGCAATGAAGATCAGCTGGCTGGAATTGTAGAAGGGGCCGGCGGCGCTCGAAGTGTAGTTCGGCAGCACCAGGGTCAGAACGGCGATGGCCGCCAGGGTGGCCAGCGAAGCGCTCACGCCCAGCAGGCCGAAGGTCTGCTCGCGGTGGCGCCCGGCGCCCAGCAGCAGGCAAATGCCGACGATGCCGTTCAAAATGATCATGATGGCGGCAAACACGGTGTCGCGCGCCAGGCCCGTCGTTTCCGGACCGCCGGCCAGCATCAGCGAGACGATCAATGCCACCTCGATCAGGGTCACGGCCAATGCCAGCACCAGGGTGCCATACGGTTCGCCGATGCGGTGCGCCACCACTTCTGCGTGGTACACGGCGGCCAGCACGCTGCCGATCAGGCCAGCCACCAGCAATATCTGGTAGGCGCCGCCGACATTAAAGGTGGAACCGAAGAGGAACAACCAGCCGGCAAGCGGGGCGGCAAGCGGCCATACAGGCAGGGATTTGAGCATTTTCATTATGGGCCTGGCAAGAGTAAAAAAGAGGGGTGCGGTGCGGACAGCAAAGGCGAGCCTGGCGTGCGCTCCATAGCATAACTTGCTTAGCTTAAATGAAAGTTAGGGAATGCACACGTTCGGGTGCCGGCGCCTCGCGCCTCATCACCTTGCTAGAATGCACCTGCTTGCTACCAGTAACTATAGTCCCTTTGGTAACATGCCGTTGCAATTTCCTTGTTTTTTTTGCTTCCGGCTGCCGTCATAATGCAGGGTCCGCCCTCCCGGCACCGATCAAGGACAGACCATGATTTCAGTAAACAGTACCGCCATGCGTACGTTCATCTTCGCGGGCAGCTTGCTGTGCGCCGCCGCACATGCGGACACGCCGCCAGCGCCCGAAGCGCAGGTTGACGCAAACTGGGCCACCCCGCCTGCGCCTGCCGCAGAGTCAAGGTGGCAAGACAGCCTGCCACCGGCGCCGCCCGTGGAACCACGCGAAGAAAAGATACTTCCCCGTAGCGAATGGTTCACCGCCGAACCGATGAAAACGCCTGACCGGCGCTGCGATCCCGGCCTGGACGCCCTGTTCTTGCCCAAGGAATGCGGCAAGGAGCCCAGCTGGCTCGGTTCGCGCAAGAAGTAAGCTGAAGAAGTAAGCCGATTTAAATATCCAAGGTGCTGGCGCCCTGCGCTTCCACCACTCTGTTGCGGCCGGCCTGCTTGGCCGCCTGCAGCGCCTCGTCGGCCCGCTTGAACAGGCTGACGGTGCTGTCTTCGGCGCGGATGGTGGTCACGCCAAGGCTGGCCGTCAGCTGCAGCACGGCGCGCTCCGTCTTCACGGGCAGCACTTCGACTGCGGCGCGGATGCGCTCGGCCACCATCAGCGCATCGGCCAGCGTCGTGCGCGGCAACTGGATGGCGAATTCGGCGCCGCCCAGGCGACCCATCAGGTCACTGTCGCGCAGTTGCTGGCGGCAGGTGTCGACGATGGTTTTCAGCACCGCATCGCCCACCGGATGGCCATAGCTGTCGTTGACTCTTTTAAAGTGATCGATATTGAGCACCACCAGCGCCGTCGGCAAGCCGGGCCGCCGCGCCAATGCCATCCATGGCGCCAGCGCCTGATAAAAGCCGCGCCGGTTCGGCACGCCCGTGGCCGCGTCGAGCACTTCCAGGCGCGCCAGCTCGCCGCCCAGCTTTTCACGCGACAGCAGCAGATAGCCGAAGGCGTTCGTCAGCATCATCAGGTAGAGGGCGCCGAAGCCGGCCAGCTGCAGCAGCTCCGCGTCAAAAGCGGGGACGGCGGCGGCGAGCACGCCGCGCGCGGCGATCAGCAGCGACAACAGGCCCATGCTGACGACGAGGAAGCGGCGCAGCATGCTCGCCTCACGCCACTTCAGGCACAGCGCAGCCACGCCGGCGAGGAAGAAGCCGGCCACGATCAGCGAACCGCCGGCGCTGCGCAACAGCGGCGCCACGTCGAATAGATAGCAGGCCGCAAACAGCGCCACAGCCAGCCCCAGCGCCGGCAATACATAGCGGCGCCAGCCGCCGCGCCCGGCCGCCTGCCACAGCGCGCCCGCATCGAGCGCCATGCCGGCAAACAGCAGGCTGTTACCCAGCAAGATGGAGAGGAAATCGGGCAGCACGCCGCGGAAATACAGCAAGCACCAGGCCACGGCCTGGCATTGCTTGGCGACCGCCCAAGTGGACATGCTGAGCGACTTCTTGCGCTCGTACTCGAAGAAGAACAGGGCCGCACACAGGCTCAGGTTGCCGAGCGCCAGGGCCAGTACCAGGGTCTTGATATCCATGGGCTACGCTATCGATGCGCAGGCGCGGCGCGCCAGGTCAGATTTCGTGTTCGACATTGGTGCTGCCGTCGCCGATCTTGCTGGCCCAGGCCTGCACGAAATACTGCTTTTCCACTTCGCTGGGCGCCTCGTGCCAGAACACGATGAGGGTGCCCTTGTGATCGTGGATTTGCGCCACTTTTTCAATGAAGCCGACATTGTCGGCCTGGTCGGCCAGCGCCGCCGAGTAGCCATACACGCGCGTCAGGCGCTCGATGCGGTCAGGCTCCGTAAAACTGTTCGTCGCCGTAATAATGGGGTGATCCAAAAACATGCTTGTCTCCATGGGGCCCGACTGCGCGGCCGTGCCGCCGCGCGCCACTATACGCATGCTCGGCGCGGATTAATCGGGTATGCTCACGGGAGCTTATCAGATTTCTCTGAATGCAACAAAGCATCTCCCCAGTCCACTCAGCGAAGTCGTCCCATGCCGGAAAACAGAAGCACCGTCCCACTTGCCCCACAGGTGCATACCTGTGGCGACCGGCGCCGCCTGGAATTCCAGCCCGGCATGATCCAGAGCGAAATGCTGCTGTCGCGCCCCGACCATCTGCTGTTGCGCTATGCGCGCGCCATGATGTGCTTTACCCTGTTCGTGCCGCGTCCGCGGCACGTCCTGATGGTGGGCCTGGGCGGTGGCTCACTGCTGAAATTCTGCCACCGCCACTTGCCCGAGACGCGCATCACGGTGCTGGAATTGCGCGCCGACGTGATCGCCCTGCGCGAGCAGTTCATGCTGCCGCCCGACGACGCGCGCCTGCGCATCATCGAAACGGACGCTGTCAGCTATATCCGCCATCATCCGGGCTGCGCCGACGTGCTGCTGCTCGACGGCTACGACGAAACGGGCTTGCCGCCCGCCCTGGGCAGCGCGCGCTTTTACGCCGATTGCCTGCGCGCCCTGCTGCCCGGCGGCGTGCTGGTAGCCAACCTGTTCAGTTATGACGAGCACTACCCTGCCATGCTGGCGCGCCTGATGCTCACCTTCCGCGGCGCCGTGTGCCACTTCGACGGCATCGCCGGCAATAACCGCATCGTCTTCGCCGCCAAGCCGGAGCAAGGCCAAGGCGCCGGCGGCCGCGCCGTGCGCGTGGTGCGCCTGGTGCGCTGGCGGCGGATGGCCGGCCTGGCTTTCCTGAACCGTTGGCTGCCGGCATGGCAGTTGTGGCGTTTGCGCCGCCAGTCAGGCGCGGGCAGCGACTGAAAGTCGTCTTCCCCGGCCATAGATTTTGTTGCTTATTAGCAGTGATTTGGTGCAAAATTCGCATGATGGATGTGGTTTATGACAAACTACGGCCTGCGTGGGGCCGGCAGGCGCCGCCGAACCCAAGTGTCCATGAAGTGAGATAGGAAAAACCATGCTGCGTGGCCGCCTGCCATTGTCGATTTCTGCTGCGGCCGCGCTGACCTTTGCCTGCGGCGTCAGCGTGACGGCCGTGCTGTTTGCCGCCATCAGCCAGCTCGAATACGACAAGATGAGCCTGAGCCTGCAACAGCGCGCCGGCGCCAGAGTGGCCGCCATCGAGCAGGGACTCGACGATGCGGTCGAGGTGCTGACCACGACGAACCAGCTGTTTGCCGCCGTCGTGCCCGTCACGCGCCAACAGTTCCACGACTTCACCACGCCGCTGCTGCAGCGCCACCCGTTCATCCAGGCCTTCAATTTCCACCGCATCGTGCCGCATGCGCAGCGCGCGGCATTCGAGGCCGAGCTGCGGCGCATCGTGCCCGATTACGCCATGACGGAGATGCGCGATGGCGTCGTCGTGCCCGCCACGACGCGCGCCAGCTACCTGGTGGTGGACTACCTCGTCCCCTTGCAGGGCAACCGCCCCGCCTTCGGCCTGAACGTCAGCCCGAACGGCGTGCTGGCGCGCGCGCTGGAACAGGCGATCATCAGCGGCCAGACCACCGCCACCGGCCTGCTGGCCCTGGCGCAGGGACCGCAGCAGGGCTTCGTCATCGTGCGTCCCGTGTACCGCCACGGCATGCCCCTGCAGACGATACAGCAGCGGCGCGCGGCGCTGATCGGCGATACGGCGGTCATCGTGCGCGCGGGGGAACTGGTGCAGAAAATCCTCGCCGGCGCCGACCTGCTGGGCGACTCGCAGCTCGAACTCAGCGTCTACGCCGACGCCGGCGCCGACCCGCGCCAACTGATCTTCCGGCATGGCCAGGCGCCTGCCGACGAAGCGGGCGACGCCTGGGAATCGCTGCCCCGCTGGCTGCACTTTGCCTACCACAGCCACTATGACCGGGCCTTTGCTTCCGCCGGCCGGCCCTGGCATGTGCGCGTGGTGGCCCATCCGCGCCCCTTCCTGGCCGACCATCTGGGTTCCCTGTTTACCCTGATCACGGGTTTGCTGTTCAGCGTATTGACGGCCGCCTTCGTGCAGTCGCTGACGCAGCGCTCGCGCCGCGTGCAACTGCTGGTGGAGCAGCGCACGGCCGACCTCAAGCGCAGCAATGAACTGCTCAGCGCCGACGTGCGGGCGCGCCAGCGCACGGAGCGCGCCTTGCAGGAAAGCGAGAAGCGCTTCCGCCGCCTGCTGGCCCTGTCTTCGGACTGGTACTGGGAACAGGACGCCAACTTCTGCTTCACCCACATCACCAGCGGTTTTACGGACAAGTCGAACATGCCGCTGGAACGCTTCATCGGCATGACGCGCTGGGACAACAACCCGGAGATGCGCAATTCGCGCTGGGGCAAGCAGCATATCGCTAACCTGGAAGCGCACCTGCCCTTTTCCAACCTCGAATATGCGATGCAGGACCGCGATGGCCAGCTGCGCTGGTTCAGCATCAATGGTGAACCGCTGTTCAACGACCTGGGCGAATTTCGCGGCTACCGGGGCACAGGTTCCGAAATCACGGAACGCAAGCTGGCCGAGCAGCAAATCCAGCACATCGCCCACCACGACGTGCTGACGGGCTTGCCCAACCGCGCCCTGCTGCGCGACCGCCTGGCCCAGGCGATGGCCCTGTCGCGCCGCAAGAACCGCGCATTGTGGGTGCTGTTGATCGACCTCGACCGTTTCAAGTTCGTCAATGACAGCCTGGGCCACAAGGCCGGCGACCTGCTGCTGAAAACCATCGCCACGCGATTGCAGGCCAGCCTGCGGGAAAGCGATACGGTGGCGCGCCTTTCCGGCGATGAATTCGTCGCCATCCTGTGCGAACAGGCGGACGAAGTGCTCAGCGGCGCCATCGTGCAGCGCGTGATGGATGCCGTGGCGCAGCCGGTACTACTCGACGGCAAGGAATTTTTCGTCACCTGCAGCATCGGCGTGGCCGTCTACGACATGTCGCGCTACGACGCCCCCGGCGACGTGACCTTGAATGGCGAGACGCAGAACCTGATCGAGCAGGCCGACATCGCCATGTACTGCGCAAAAAAACAGGGCCGCAACAACATCAAGTTCTACACGACGGCCATGAACCAGGCCACCCTGGAGCGCCTGCGCATCGAGACGGCGCTGCGCAACGCGCTCGAACGCGAGCAGTTCGTGCTGCATTACCAGCCGCAGGTGGACCTGGCCAGCGGGCGCATCGTCGGCGTGGAAGCGCTGCTGCGCTGGCAGCACCCGGACCTGGGCATGGTGGCGCCGCAGCGCTTCATCGCGCTGGCCGAAGATACGGGCCTGATCGTGCCGATCGGCGCCTGGGTCATGCGCGAAGCGTGCGCGCAGGTGAAACGCTGGCATGCGGCGGGACTGGACACGCTGCGCCTGGCCGTGAACCTGTCGGCGCGCCAGTTCAACGAGCCGAACCTGGTGACGTCGATCGCCGAAGTGCTGCTTGAGACGGGCTTGCCGCCCGCCTGCCTGGAACTGGAACTGACGGAAAGCCTGTTCATGCACGACGTGGCGCTGGCCGTCAGCCAGTTGCACGACATGAAGGCGCTGGGGGTAAAGCTGTCGATCGACGACTTCGGCACCGGCTATTCCAGCTTCGCCTACCTGCGCACCTTCCCCATCGACGTGCTGAAGATCGACCGCAGTTTCGTCGGCGACGTGGCGCGCGACGCGGACGACGCGGCCATCGTCGTTTCCATCATCGCCCTGGCGCACAATTTAAAGCTGCGCGTGGTGGCCGAAGGCGTGGAAACGGCCGAGCAGCTCGATTACCTGCGCCGCCATGGCTGCGACGAAGCACAAGGCTATTACTTCAGCCACCCGCTGCCCGCGCACGAGGTGGAGGCGCTGCTGCGGGCGGAAGAAACGCACGTCATGCTGTAGACACCGGCGGCACCCTGGCGCCCCGTTGCAGCGCTTGCCAATCGGGTTCGAGACCCGCTTGCGCCAGGAACGCCACTATAGCTTGTGCTGCAGGAATTCGAGGAAGCAGCTGATGCGCTGCGCCAGCTGCGTGTTGCGGTAGTAGACGGCGTGGATCTGCTGGCGGTAGCCCGTATAGAACGGCTGCAGAACTTTCACCAGGCGGCCGGCGGCGATGTCGTCCTTCGTCATGAAGTCGGACAGGCAGACGATGCCCTGGTCGTGCAGGGCCAGCTGGCGCAGGGTTTCGCCACTGGATGCGGCCAGCGCGGGCACGATCTGCAGGCTGTTGCCGGCTTCGTGGCGCAGCGGCCAGTTGTTGCCCAGTTCATATTGCGCAAAGCCCAGCAGCGCATGGCCGGACAGCGCTTCCGGCGTGGCGGGTTCACCATGACGCGCCAGATAGGCGGGCGTGGCCAGCACGTGCAGCGGGCTGGCACTGAGCGGGCGCGCATGCAGGGTCGAATCGACCAGGGCGCCGATGCGGATGGCGATATCGGTGCGGTGCTCGAGCAGGTCGGCGATCTGGTCGTTGCTGGTCAGCTCCAGGCGGATGTCCGGGTACATGGCGCGGAACTCTGCCACGTGCGGCACCACGCAATGCAGCATGAAGGGCGAGGCGGCATCGACGGACAATCGCCCGGCCGGCTTCTGGCGGCGGATGCGGATCGACTCCTCCACGTCTTCCATCGACGCAAGAATGGCGCGCGCCTTGTCGAGGAATAGCTGCCCCTCTTCCGTCAGTTCCATGCGGCGCGTGGTGCGCGTCAGCAGCGACGTGGCCAGCTTGTCTTCCAGGCGCGACAGGGCGCGGCTGACGCCCGAAGTGGTTTGCCCCAGGTGTACGGCGGCCGCGCTCAGGGTGCCGCTGTCGATGACGGTGACGAAGATTTTCAGGTCGTCCGAGTTAATGTCCATTCTTGCCCTTGTTTCACAGATCAGGGCATTATAATGGATTACAGGCAATAGTCAGGGAGGCTGGCCAGGCTGCGCGCTACGTCAGGCAACGTAGAACAAAATGGCGACAAAATGGCAGCTACTGCCGGCCAGCACGAACAGATGCCAGATGCCGTGACCATGGCGCAGCTTGTGGTCGGTGGCGTAAAAAGCGATGCCGCCCGTGTAGCACAACCCGCCCGCCACCAGCCACAGGAAACCGTTCCACTCGAGCGCCGCCAGCAGCGGCTTGATGCCGATGACGATGAGCCAGCCCATGGCCACGTAAATCACCAGCGACAGGATGCGCGCGCCTTTCGCGTACACATATTCCTGCACGATGCCAAGCAGGGCCAGGCCCCACACGACGCCGAACAGCGACCAGCCCCACGGGCCGCGCAGGGTCACCAGCATGAAGGGCGTGTAGGTCCCCGCGATAAGCAGGTAGATGGCGCAGTGGTCGAGCCGCTGCAGCACGGCCTTGGCCTTGCCGCGCACGCTATGATACAGGGTGGAAGTGAGGTACAAGGTCAGCAGCATGGCCGCATACACGCTGCAGCTGACGATTTTCCAGGCATCGCCCGTGCGGGCCGCCACGACGATCAGGATGACGCCGCCGATGGCCGCCAGCGCGGCGCCCACCACGTGGGAAATGCTGTTGAAGCGTTCACCGTGATACATGCTTAAGCCGAGCGTATCGAGACGCAGCAAAAATCCGGGGTCAGACCCGTCCGGTCTGACCCCGGCTTCCCACTGTGGATTTCAATCAAGCTTCTTCCGCCTTCTTGCGCGCGGGACGGCGCGCCGGCGTCTTGCGTGGCGCCTTGGCTGGCTTGTCTTCGGCCACGACAGCCACTGCCACCGGCACCGTTTCAACGACAGGCGCCGCTTCCACCGCGACGTCGACCGCCTTCTTGGCCGGCTTCTTCGCCGCTGCGGCCTTGCGGGCCGGCGTGCGAGGCTTGGCCTTAGCCTTCGCTTCGGCGACGGCTTCCACAGGCACTTCGGCTACAGGTTCAGGCACTGGCGCAGGCATGACTTCCACCGGCGCCACCTCGACGACTTCGGCGCGCGCTTCGCGGCCGCCATCGCCATTCTTGCGGCCACCGCGGCCATTGCGGCGCGAACCGCGCTTGGCGTTGCCTTCTTCGGCCACCACCTCGGCCACCGCTTCGGCTACCTCATGCTGCACTTCCGGCTGCGGCGCCGGCGCATACTGCTCGACGACGACTGCTTCGGCGTCGGCCACCGGCACGAAGGCCTGTGGCGCTTCGCCGCGGCGTTGCTCGTTCTGCTTGCGGCCGCCACGGCTATTGCGGCGCGAATCGCGGCGGCTGCCGCCTTCGCGGTTGTTGCCCTCTTCCGCCGTCACGCCGGTCTCGCCGCTGACGCTTGCCTCGCCGGCTGCATCCGCGTTCACGACGGCCGGCACGGCCACCAGGCCGCTGCTGCGGTAGACATAGGCGCCCGATTTTTCATCGCGGCCAAATTCCAGCAAGCCGCGCGCCTGCGCTTCTTCCAGCAGGTTGCCGAAGGTACGGAAACCGTAGTAGGACTCACTGAAGTCCGGCTTGCGGCGCTTGATCGCTTCTTTCAGCATCGAGGCCCAGATCTTGCCGCTGTCGCCGCGCTCCGAGACCAGCGCGTCGAAAGTTTCGACGGCCATCTCGATCGCTTCCGTCTTGCGCGACTCGTATTTTTCCTTGCGGCGCACTTCTTCGTCGGGCGAGCGCTTGGCGCCCGCAGCCGGGCTTTCGCGCGCGTCGCGCTTGGCGGCAGTGCGGCGGCTTTCGCGCACCAGGTCATCGTAGAAAATGAATTCGTCGCAGTTGGCCACCAGCAGGTCGGAGGTCGACTGCTTGACGCCCACGCCGATTACCTGCTTGGCGTTTTCGCGCAGTTTCGACACCAGCGGCGAAAAATCGGAATCGCCACTGATGATGACGAAGGTGTTGACGTGGGCCTTGGTGTAGCACAGGTCCAGCGCATCGACCACCAGGCGGATGTCGGCCGAATTCTTGCCGGACTGGCGCACGTGGGGAATTTCGATCAGCTCGAAGTTCGCCTCGTGCATGGTGCCCTTGAAACTTTTATAACGATCCCAGTCGCAATATGCCTTCTTGACAACGATGCTGCCCTTGAGCAGCAAGCGTTCGAGGATGGGCTTGATATCGAATTTTTCGTAATTTGCATCTCGCACGCCGAGCGCGACGTTCTCGAAGTCGCAAAACACGGCCATGCTGAGGTTTTCTGGGGATGACGCCATAAGGATGAATTCTCGCTGGATGATAAGGGCGGACGGGAAGCGCAACGCCTCCCTTTTCGCCTAGTATATTCGCCCATCCCCAGTTTCGGCGACAACTATCGTGCGCGGCAGCCTATTGCGCGCCGCCGGCGGCGCACGCACTGGCGCCGGCAACCGGCCAAACGACGCTTTCATCGATTTAAAACAATATTAAGAACTACGTGACGCACCTATTTTTGTGGCCGTCAGCTGCGAAAAAATTATTGCCTTACGCCACCACATTTTTCCCACTGACAGGAGTAAACTACGTGCATTCCGAAGGAGTTTCCATGTCCATATCCGCTCTCACCACCGGTACCTCGGGGCTGACCGCCAACCAGCGCGCGCTGGATGTGGCCGCCAACAATATCGCCAATGCGAATACGCCGGGCTTCCAGCCGCAGCAAGCCGAGTTCCAGGAAGCCAGTCCGGCCGGCACGGGCGTCACCCTCTCCGTCGAAGGACGCAAGCTGGCCGCCAGCGAAAGCGTCAGCGGCGCGAATGCGAATGCGGCCAAGGCGGCCGAAAGCCGGCCGAACGGCGTGGGCCTGGCCTCCGAACTGACGGATAACCTCGTCTACAAAGCCGGTTTTAATTTATCGGCGAATGTCGTCAAGGCAGCCGACCAGGCTTTGGGCAGCCTGATCGACGTCAAGACTTGAAGCCCTGAGACTATCTACACCGTAGCCAGCGCCAGCGGCGCCATGGCCGGCGTGATCAGCGCCAGCAGCCGTTCGGCCGGAATGCCGTCGCGCGCCTGCACCGACAAGCCATGCAGCAAGGCCGCATAGTAGTCGCCCAGCGCCTGCACGTCCGCCCCCTCTGTTAACTCTCCCGCCACCTGCGCCGCGCGCAAGCGCTCGATGACGGCTTGCGTGCGTGCGCGGCGGTGCTGCGCCAGCCAGTCGGCGATGCCCGCGTTTTCCGCGCTCGTGTTCGTGGCGGCCGTGACCACCATGCAGCCTTGCGGCTGGCCGCTGCGCGTGTACAGCAGCACGGCTTCTTCCAGCATGCGCGCCACCGCGTCGCGCACATTCAGGCTGGCGGCCAGCGCATGCACGGCAAAGGCGCCCTCGCCCGTTTCATACAATTCCACAGCTTCGCGGAACAGCTGCTCCTTCGAGCCGAACGCCGCATAGATGCGCGCCGAGGCGATGCCCAGCGCCGCCACCAGGTCGGCCATCGACACGCCTTCGTAACCACGCGTCCAGAATGCGTCGCGCGCTTTTTCCAGCGCCAGCGCGCGGTCAAATTCCCTCGGTCTTCCTGCCATTTTGATCCTCTTCTTGCAAACTGGCGGCCAGTATAACGCCTGGCATGCCACTGTATTTGCGATTTATTTTGCAGTTGCACCTTGACCGCGCAAAAAATTTCGCCTATTCTTTGTCGATCGACAAACAATAGGAGCCGATATGAAAACCATTCAAGGACCAAGCCTGCACCTGGCACAATTCGCCGCCGACACGGCGCCCTTCAACACCCTGCCCTCCATCGCCGAGTGGGCGGCCGGCATGGGCTTCAAGGCCCTGCAGATTCCCGCCTGGGATGCGCGCCTGTTCGACGTGGCGCAGGCCGCGCACAGCCAGCAATATTGCGACGAGCTCGTCGCCATGCTGGCCAGCCATGGCCTCGTCATCAGCGAACTGACGACACACATCCTCGGCCAGCTGGTGGCAGTGCACCCGGCCTACGACGCGCTGTGCGACAGCTTCGCACCAGCCCACCTGCACGGCCAGCCGGCGGCGCGCACCGAGTGGGCCATCGAACAGGTCAAGCTGGCGGCCATGGCCTCGAAACGCCTGGGCCTGACCGACATGGGAACGTTTTCCGGCTCGTTCGCCTGGCCATATCTGTTCCCGTTCCCGCAGCGCCCGCCCGGCCTGATCGAGGCGGCCTTCGACGAACTGGCGCGCCGCTGGCTGCCCATCCTCGACGTGTGCGAGGAACAGGGCATCAACCTGTGCTACGAAATCCACCCGAGCGAAGACCTGCATGACGGCATCAGCTTCGAGATGTTTTATGAACGCGTGGGCCGCCATCCGCGCTGCAAGATGCTGTTCGACCCCAGCCACTTCGTGCTGCAGCAGCTGAACTACCTGGAATTCATCGATATCTACAAGGACCATATCCGCATGTTCCATGTGAAGGATGCGGAATTCAATCCGACGGGGCGGCAAGGCATTTATGGCGGCTACCAGTCGTGGGAAAACCGCGCCGGGCGTTTCCGTTCGCTGGGCGACGGCCAGGTCGACTTCAAGGCGATTTTCTCGAAGATGGCGCAAAACGATTACGCGGGCTGGGCCACCCTGGAATGGGAATGCTGCCTGAAGGACCAGGAAGTGGGCGCGCGCGAAGGCGTGGCCTTCATCAACGCCCACATCATTCCCGTGACCAGCAAGATCTTCGACGACTTCGCCGGCGCTCCCGTCAGCGCGCAACAGATCAATACCCTGCTTGGCATCGAGCACAACTAAACAAGGAAACCCCATGAACGATTTTACTCACGAATTTACACATGACTACGTCCGCATCGACGGCCAGCGCCTGCATTGCGTCATCGCCGGCGAAGGAAAACCCGTGCTGCTGATTCCCGGCTGGCCGCAAACCTGGTACGCCTGGCGCCACGTGATGGCGGCCCTGGCCGCCAACGGTTACCAGGCCATCGCCATCGATCCGCCCGGCAGCGGCCACTCAAGCCGTCCTGCGGATGGCTACGACACGGGCGCCGTGGCCACCACCCTGCACCGCACCATGCTGGCCCTCGGCCATGCACAGTACGACGTCGTCGGCCACGACATCGGCATGTGGGTCGGCTATGCGCTGGCCAGCGATTTCCCGCAGGCCGTGACGAAACTGGCGCTGACGGAAGCCGTGATCCCCGGCCTGGCGCCGGCGCCGCCCATCTTCGTGGCGCCGTCTGACAACATCTTCCTGTGGCACTTCATGTTCAATCAGGTGCTCGATTTGCCGGAAATGCTCACGGCGGGCAAGGAGCGCGAATATATCCGTTTCATTCTTGACCGCTGGTCGTACCGCCGCGACAAGGTGGCCGTCGATGTGTATGCGGATGCCTACGCCACGCCGGGCGCCCTGCGCGCCGGTTTCGCCTACTACCGCGCCATACCCGAAACCATCCGGCAAAACCTGGAGCGGGCGAAAAAGAGCCTGGCCATGCCCGTGCTGGCCATCGGCGCCGACCACGCGACGAATGACGCGCCCCTGCTGACCATGCAGGGCAAGGCCGACATTTTGCAAGGCGCCATCGTCGCCGAATGCGGGCACTTCATCATGGAAGAACAGCCGGAAGCGTTCATCGCCCACCTGCTGCCCTTCCTCGCGGGAGAGCCGGCATGAGCCTGGACCCGCAAGTAGCGGCTTTCCTGGCACAGGCAAACGATGCGCCGCCGCCCGCCTCGCTGGCTGACTTGCGCGCCGCTACGGAAACGGGCTTGCGCCAGCTGCACGGACCATTGGAAGACGTCGCGTCGATCAGGGATTACGTGCTGCCCGGTGAACATGCATTGACCGTACGCGCCTATGTGCCGGCCGGCGCGGATACTGGCAAGCCTCTGCCCGCCATCGTCTTTGCGCATGGGGGAGGATGGTGTCTGTGCTCGCTGGACCTGTACGACAATCCTTGCCGTGCGCTGGCCAACGCCACCGGCTGCGTGATCTTTTCCGTCGATTACCGGCTGGCGCCCGAGCACAAGTTCCCCGTGCCGCTTGACGACTTTTACCGGGCGTTGTGCTGGGTCGCCGAACATGCCACGGCGCTGGGCATCGATGCACGACGCCTGGCCGTGGGCGGCGACAGCGCGGGTGGCAACCTGGCGGCGGCAGCGGCCTTGATGGCGCGCGACCAGGCCGGTCCGGCGCTGGCGCATCAGTTGCTGCTGTACCCGGCGCTCGATTTTTCCTTCGACACGCCGTCCTACCAGCGCTATGCGGAGGGCCATTCGCTGACCCGGGAAGCCATGCGTTTTTGCTGGTCGGCGTACCTGAACGAGCCGGCTGACGGCATGCAGCCTTACGCGGCGCCCCTGCGGGCAGCTACGCTCAAGGACTTGCCGACGGCGACCGTGCTGGTATGCGAGTACGACCCGCTGCATGACGAAGGCGCGGCGTATGCGCAGCGCTTGCGTGAGGACGGCGCGGCGGCCGAGTGCGTACAGCTCGACGGCATGATCCATGCGTCGATGCACATGCTGGGCTTGACGCCAGCTGCGCGGGGATTGTTTGACGTGGCGGGCCAGGCGATGCGAAAAGCGCTGGCGGCATGAAAAAACGCGCCGGGGATGGCTCCACGGCGCGTTTTTTTTCACCGGCTTCGCGTCACTCCACCAGCTTGCGCACCTCGATGGCGTTGAGCCACTTCACATGGCGCGGACCCGTACGAATGTCTTTCGCCGAGATGAGGGCGATCTCGCCATCGTTGTCGTCGAGCGCCTTGCCGTTTTTTTCGTAGTAGACGATCACGCCCTCGCCGGCCGGCGCGTTATACAGCTCACCCCAGGAAAACACCACGGTATAGCCATCCGTGGCCGTGGCGATGATGGCGAGCTTCTTGACGTCGTTGTGGCCGGGCGCATCCAGCGCCGCCTTGTCGAGGATATCGCGCAGGCGCACGCCCTTGTAACTGGTGATGGTCTCGGCCTTGTCGCCGTTATGGCGCGTGACGGCGATGTCCCCGCCATTCGCCGGCGGCAGCTGGCGCAGGTCGGCCACCTTCAGGATCAATGGCGTTGCCACCTTGCCCGTCACGGCAAGCGCGTGGCTCATATTCTCGCGTGCCGGCGCCGGGTCGGCCCACGCGGGCGCCGCCGCCAGCAGTGCGGCCGAAACGAGGCTAGTCAGTATTGTCTTCAACATGCTGTGTCCTTTCATGACAGTGATAAATCAGAACTGGTATTGCGCATTGGCCAGCCAGGTGCGGCCCGCGCTGGGGAAACCGTCAGCCAACGCGTAATTGCTGTCAGCCACGTTGCTCACGCCCGCTTCCAGGCTCAAGGCCGGCAAGGGGCGGTACACGGCCTTCAGGTTCACGGTGGCAAAGCCGCCGAGTTCCAGGGTGTTCGAGACCCAGCGTCCGCTGTTCGTTTCCGCGATCGCCACCACGTCAACCTGGCGCGCTGCGTGCAGCACGGCGTGCACCGTCAGCTTGTGGCGCGGCACGTCCGTCAGGCGCGTGGCGCGGTCGCTGACGTTCTTCATCTCCGTATAGGTGTAATTGCCGCCCCAATCGAGCCAGGCGCCGGCGCTGCCGCGCAAGCCCAGCTCCACGCCGCTGATATGCGCCCTGCCCGCGTTGCGCATCTGCGCGCGCACGCCCGACACATTCGCCACGCTCTGGATCTTGTCCTTCACGTCGCTGTAGAAAAGCGCCGCGTCCAGCGCCAGTCCTTGCGCCTTGCCCTGATAGCCCAGTTCATAATTCATCGCCTCTTCCGCGCGCAAGGCCGGGTTCTCGATATACGTGCCCAGGCGCTGCGAATAGCGGTCCTTCAGGGTCGGCAGGCGCGACTTGCGCGCCACCGTGGCATACACCCTCGCCTCGGGACTGGTCTTGTAGAACAGGCCCGCCTGCAGGTCCGTGGCCGATTGATTACCCGGCAAGGTATACGCATTGCCGGCGCTGTAGACGGTGTCCGGGCGCAGCGCATTGCGCGAGGCGCCCAGCGACAGTTCGGTCGCCGCATTGAGGGCGATGCTGTCTTCCGCGCCCAGGGTCCACAGGGCATCCTTGTACCAGGTGGTGCGCACGCCCTTGGCGTCCAGTTCCTGGTGTTCGTCGGCCTTGTAGCTGGCAACGACGCGCAGGCTGTGCGCGGCCAGGCGGAACGATTCAAGCTCCAACGCGCCGCCGTTCGTGCGGTCGTTATAGATGCTGCGCCCGCCGCTGACGCTGCCCTGGCCGCTGGTCTTCAGGGTCGTATAGCGGCCATTCGTGAACGAAGTGATTTCATTGTCGTAGCTGTCGTGGTACAGGCGCAGTTTCAGGCGCTCGGCCTCGCCGAGGCGCGTCTGCGAGACGAAATACACGCTTTCCTTGTTCCAGTATGGCCATTGCCAGTAGCGCGCGCCGACGGGATTGGTCGATGGCGGCTGGCCCTTTTCGCCATGTTGCTTGTAGTAGCTGAGTGCATACTCGTCGCCGCCCACAGGCGTGTAGCCCACCTTGAACGACAGTTTATGGTCCTTGCGGTAGGCATTGTTGCGCGTGCCGCCGTCTTCCGTGGCCGTGGGGCGGAAGTCGGACGACAGGGGGAAGCCGTCACTGTCGATGTACGACACGCCCGCCTGCAGATACCACAGGCCCTGATTCGTGCCTACGTTGGCCGATACCTGGCGCTCGCTGGCCGAGCCGAAACCGATGGAAGTATCGCCTTCCATCAGCGCTGACGGCTTGCGCGATACCAGGTTGATGGCGCCGCCCAGGGTATTGGCGCCATAGGCCACGGAACTGTAGCCCTTGGCCACCTGGATGGCGGCCAGGTCGGCCGTCGTGAAGCGGTTGAAATCGACATAGCCGTCATACGGCACGTAGACGGGAATGCCGTCGATGTACAGCGGCACCTGGCGCGCATCGAAGCCGCGGATGGCGACGGTTTTTTCATTGCGCGCATTGGTCGACAGCGACACGCCGGACAGCAGATTCAAGGCATCGCCCACATTGTCGCGGTTAAAGCGGCGCATCTCGGCGCGGCTCACTTGCGCGCCCACCTGTTGTTCCAGCTGGCCTGCCTGCTCGCGCTGGCCGATCACCGTCACCGTGCCCAGCACGAACGGCGCCGCCGCATCCGCGTCTTCCTTGCCAGCGGCCTGCTGCGCCAGCACCAGCATCACAGCGCCCGCCATTACCTGTTTCACCATCGTCATATTGTTCTCTTTCGTTATATATCGCTTTATATAGCGATATGCGGCGGCCACTGCTACGGCTGGTCGTCATCCAGCAGCGCAATATACAGATGTATATAGCGATGCTCAAGCAACAAGGCCAGAAACAGCTGCACAAGTCAATTTTCCTTGAAAAATTCCCGCATTGCAGCATTTCGCTGTGCGAACGAATGTTTCACAAAACGATTGACACGTCCCATTTGACTAGGCAAACTGATTTCCAGGGAGCCTGAAAATGAATGCAAATATGACAAATATTCAGACCGCAGCAGATCCGGAACTCATCGCCTTCAGCGATGACGAGGAAAGCAAGGACCGCCAGTTCGTCAACGCGCTGGCGCGCGGGCTGGAAGTGCTGCGATGCTTTCGCCCCGGCGAAGTCTATCTGTCGAACGCGGACATGGCCAAGCGCACGGGCATCCCGAAACCGACGATTTCGCGCCTTACCTACACCCTCACCAAACTCGGCTACCTCAATTATTCGGACAGCCTGGGCAAGTACCAGCTGGGCGCTGGCGTGCTGGCCCTCGGCTACCGCATGCTGTCGAACCTCGATGTGCGCAAGATGGCGCGCCCGCTGATGGAGGAGCTGGCCGAACATGCGCAGGCCTCCGTGTCGCTGGGCACGCGTGACCGCCTCAGCATGGTCTACGTGGAAACCTGCCGCAGCAGCGCCAACGTCACGCTGCGCCTCGATGTCGGATCGCGCATTCCCTTGATGACGACGGCCATGGGCAAGGCACTGTTGTGCATCCTGCCGCAGGCCGAACGCGACTACCTGATGGACCACGCCAGGGTGCATGAGACGGAACGCTGGCCGCGCATCAAGGCCGGCATCGAACAAGGCTTCAAGGATTACCAGGACCGGGGCTTTTGCATCTCGGCCGGCGAGTGGCAGAACGACGTGCATGCGGTGGGCGTGCCCATGCTGGGAGCCGACGGCGAACAGGTGATGGCCTTCAATTGCGGCGGCCCCGCCTTTTTGCTGTCGCGCGAAAAACTCGAATCCGACCTGGGACCACGCCTGGTCGCCCTGGTCAAGACAGTGGAAAAAAACCTGGGACGCGGTTAGACTGCGCGCCCCCTCTCAACGACAGATCAAATCAAAGCGCCGAGGACCCCGATGATACGCGACGAAGAAACCCTGAACATCCTGCTCGACAGCATCGCCCGTTTCGTGCGCGAAGTGCTGGTGCCGAACGAGGCGCTGGTGGCCGAAACGGACACGATACCGCCCGCCATCGTGGCGCAGATGCGCGAACTGGGCCTGTTCGGCCTGTCCATCCCGGAAGCCTATGGCGGCCTGGAACTGAGCATGGAAGAGGAAGTCAGGGTCGCGTTTGAAATCGCCCGCACCTCGCCCGCCTTCCGTTCGCTGATCGGCACGAACAACGGCATCGGCTCGCAAGGCATCGTTATCGACGGCACGGAAGCGCAAAAACAGCATTACCTGCCGAAACTGGCGGCCGGCGAGATCATCGGCTCGTTCGCCCTGACGGAGGCGGGATCAGGCTCCGACGCGGCATCGCTGCGCACGAGCGCCGTGCGCGACGGCGATTTTTATATCCTCAACGGCAGCAAGCGCTACATCACCAACGCGCCCGAAGCCAGCATTTTTACCGTCATGGCGCGCACGGACCCCGTCAAACGTGGCGCTTCGGCCATTTCCGCCTTCATCGTGGAAAAGGATACGCCGGGCCTCTCGCTGGGGAAAATCGACAAGAAGATGGGCCAGCAAGGCGCGCATACCTGCGACGTCATCTTTGAAAACTGCCGCGTCCCGGCCGCGAACATCATCGGCGGCAAGGAAGGCGTGGGTTTCAAGACAGCCATGAAAGTGCTCGACAAGGGCCGTTTGCACATCGCCGCCGTCTGCGTGGGCGCGGCCGAACGCATGCTGGCCGACGCCCTGGCCTACGCCATGGAGCGCCAGCAGTTCGGCCAGCCCATCGCCGAATTCCAGCTGATCCAGGCCATGCTGGCCGACAGCAAGGCCGAGATTTACGCGGCGCGCAGCATGGTGCTCGACGCCGCGCGCCGGCGCGACAACAAGGAAGACATCTCGACGGAAGCGTCGTGCTGCAAGCTGTTCGCCTCCGAAATGTGCGGCAGAGTCGCTGACCGCTCCGTGCAGATTCACGGCGGCGCCGGCTACATCAGCGAATACGCGGCCGAGCGCTTCTACCGCGACGTGCGCCTGTTCCGCATTTATGAGGGCACGACGCAGATCCAGCAGATCGTCATCGCCCGCAACATGATCAAGGCAGCGCAAAAGTGAAGGAGGCCGCGATGGATATTCCCGCCTTGCTGGCCGGTTTGCCGGCGCGCCTGTCGGCCATTCCCGCCCACTGGGCCGCGCGCGCGCCGGACGCGCCGGCGCTGCATGAAGCTGGCCGCAGCTGGACCTACGCCCAGCTGCAGCACAGTATAGAAAATGCAATACAGTTGTTGCGCCAGCTCGACGTGCGCGCCGGCGACCGCCTGATGGTGGTGGGCGAGAATGGCGCGCTGCAGGTGGCGCTGATCTTCGCGGCGGCCAGCATCGACGCGTGGATCGTCAACGTCAATGCGCGGCTGTCGGCACGCGAGATCGACACCATTGCCACGCACAGCTCCGCGCGGCGGGTGCTGTTCCTGGCCGGCGCGTCGCCGGAAGCGGCTGCACATGCGGCGCGGCGCGGCGCCAGCGCCACCACCGTCGACGGCATGGGAGAGCTGCTGGCGGGCGACTTGAACGAGGCGGCCATCGCGGAAGCCTGCGTGCCCGGCAACGAACAGGTGGCCGCGCTGATCTACACGACGGGCACGACGGGGCAGTCGAAGGGCGTGATGCTCACGCACCGCAACCTGCTGTTCATCGCCGCCGTGTCCAGCACCTTGCGGGGCCTGACGCGCAGCGACCGCGCCTACGGCGTGCTGCCGATTTCGCACGTGTACGGCCTGGCCTCCGTTGCCCTGGGCACCCTGTATGCGGGCGCCGCGCTGTACCTGGTGCCGCGCTTTTCCGTCGATGGACTGCTCTCGGCCTTGAAGGACGACGGCTTGACCATCGTCCAGGGCGTGCCCGCCATGTACGCCAAGCTGCTGCAAACCCTGGGCGGCGCCGATACGCCGCTGCCCACGCGGCTGCGCTTTGCCTATGCGGGCGGCTCGCCGCTGGCGCCGTCGCTCAAGCGCGACGTGGAAAAGCTGCTGGGCACCGCGCTGCACAATGGCTACGGCATGACGGAAAGTGCGCCCACCATCAGCCAGACGCGCCTGGAAGCGCCCCGCCGCGACGATTCGGTGGGCATGCCCATCCCCGGCGTGGAAGTGCGCGTGGTGGACGTGGCCGGCACGGACGTGGCGCCGGGCGAGCCGGGAGAATTGTGGATACGCGGACCGAACATCATGGCCGGCTATTACCGCGAACCGGCCATGACGGCGGCCACCATGCGCGACGGCGGCTGGCTCAACACGGGCGACATGGCGCGCCAGGATCCCGACGGCGCGCTGTTCATCGTGGGTCGCACCAAGGAATTGATCATCCGCTCCGGCTTCAATGTGTATCCGCTGGAAGTGGAAACGGCGCTCAACGCCCACCCTTCCGTGGTGCAATCGGCCGTGGTGGGACGCACCCTGGACGATGGCAACGAGGACGTCATCGCCTATGTGGAGCTGGACCCGCGCCAGCCCGCCAGCGTGGCACAATTGCAGGCCTGGCTGGCGCAAACCCTGTCACCGTACAAGTGCCCGTCCGCCATCATCGTGATGGAAGCGCTGCCGGCGGCCGCCACGGGCAAGATTTTAAAGGGGCAGCTGCGGCAAATGGCGCAGAATGCCTGATAAGTTGACCATGTTGTACCAGACACGACAATAAAACCAAGCCACATCACCGGAGGAGACACGATGAAACGCACCTACACACGCATTGCCATGGCAGCGCTGGTTGCCAGCGCCTGGATGACGCAGGCCAGCGCCGACGAATTCCTGGTCGGCGCGGAAATCCCGCTGACGGGCAACCTGGCCAGGGTCGGCGCCGGCATGCAGGAAGGCATCATGGTCGCGGCCGAAGTCTTCAACAAGACCAACGGCAAGCACACCATCAAGATCGTCACCGTCGACGACGAATCGGCGCCCGCCAAGGCCATCGCCGCCGTGGAAAAGCTGGCCAGCCAGGGCGTGGTGGCCATCACGGGCGGCTATGGCTCGAACAATATCTCGCCCGCCTCGGACACGGCAAATAAACTGGGCCTCGTCTACATCACCTCGGGCGGCGTGGACGACAGCCTGGTGGCCAGCGGACGCAAGAATTTTTTCCGCATCAATAACACGGCCGGCTACGAAAAAGCCATGCTGGGATTGCTGCAGGACGTGGGCGCCAAGTCCGTCTCCATCGTGTATTCGACCAAGGACGCCACCACGGGCCTGGCGAAAGACGTGGAAAAAGCCCTGACGGCCAAGGGCGTGAAAGTGACAACGCACTCGTTCGACCCGGCGATTACGGACTTCAAGCCCATCATCAACAAGATCAAGCTGCAGGACAAGTCGGAAGTGGTGGCCATGGTCGGCTACGAAAACGATTACGTGGGCATCATCCGCGCCGCCCGCGTGCTCAAACCGAAAATCAAGGCCATGGTGGGCGTCTGGTCGCTGGCCACGCCGAAAATGGCGGCCGACTTCCCCGATCTGATGCCGAACGTGTTCGGCACGGCCCTGCTGCCCTTCCCCACCGAATTCAAGACAGCCGACGGCAAGGCCTTCAGCGACGCCTACAAGCAGCTGTACAAGAAAGAGCCGGACTACCTGGGCCAGTTCGGCTATGTGCAGTCTATGCTGCTGTTCGAAGCCATCGCGCGCGCGGCCGACAAGGGCACGCTCAAGAAAGGCGGCGTGGCCGAGGAAATGCGCAAGACGGACCGTGAAACCCTGATCGGCCGCGTGCAGTTCGCCGCCAATGGCGACAACCAGAACTTCGTGCACCGCATGGCGCAGCACCAGGACAAAAAAGTGGTGATCGTCTGGCCGAAGGAACACGCGACGGGCAAGCTGGCCTATCCGGCCCTGCCCTGGTAGCAGCCGCCGCCCCCTGCACACGCGCGTGTCCGCCAGGGCGCGCACCGATGAACGGCAGTTCTGGCCCGCGCCAGGGCTGCCTGACGGGATGACGACATGACAGAATTAATCTTGCAAGCCTTGTATTCGGGCCTGCTGCAGGGCGGCTCCTACGCCCTGATCGCACTGGGACTGGCGCTGGTCTTCGGCACCATGAAAGTGATCAACCTGGCGCACGGCGAACTGGTGCTGCTGGCCGCCTACATCGCCTACAGCGTGGAATCCGGCCTGGGCCTGGGGCCCATGTTCGCCATTCCCCTCGCGCTGGTGATCGTCAGCCTGACGTCCGTGGGCGTCTACCTGATCGTCAGCCGCATCAAGAAAGACCGCGAAATCAATTCGCTGATCCTCACCTACGGCATCGGCGTGATCCTCACCAATTTCATCCTGCTCGTATGGAAGGCCGATATCCGCTCCACCTCGTCGAGCTGGCTGCAGGAAGGCATCGAGATCGGCCCGTTTTTCAGCATGCGCAGCGAAGTGATTTTCTTTGCCGTCAGCCTGGTGCTGATGGCGGCCCTGTGGCGCTGGCTGGCCACCAGCTGGTATGGCCGCGCCGTGCGCGCCGTTTCCAGCAACCGCGACGCGGCCAAGCTGATGGGCATCGACCCGGGCCGCACGGAACTGGTGTCGTTTCTGGTCGCCGGCATCCTGGCCGCCTTCGCCGGTGTCGCCCTGTTCAGCTATGGCGTGATCCAGCCCGCCTACGGCGGCGCACTGACGGTGAAAGCCTTCATCATCACGGTATTGGCCGGCATCGGTTCCATCCCCGGCGTGCTGATCGCCGCCGTGCTGCTGGGCGTGGCCGAAGCGCTGACCGTCACCCTGGCCAGCTCCGCGCTGCAGGAATTGTCCGGCATGGTGCTGTTCCTGCTGGTGCTGTTCATCATGCCGAACGGCTTGTTCGGCGCACAACGGAGGCGCGGATGAAGCGCTCAACACTGATTTCAACGGCCGGTTTGCTGCTGGCCGCGTATATCGCCGTGCCGCTGGCCCTGGGCGGCAACCAGTATGTGATGAGCATGGTGGTGGCGGCCCTGATCATCGGCGGCGTGGCCATGTCCTGGGCCCTGCTCGGCAACTTGGGCGGCATGGTCAGCTTCGGCCATGCGGCCTTCTTCGGCGTAGGCGCGTATGTCTCCGCCCTCACTACCGTGAAACTGGGCTTGCCCGTGTTTGCCGCCATGCTGCTGGGCGGCGCGGGCGCTGCCATCGCCGCCGTCATCATGCTGCCCGTGCTGCGCCTGCGCGGGCCGTACTTTGCGCTGGCCATCCTCGCCTACGCCCACATCTTCCGCATCCTGGCCACGGAATGGAGCTCCGTCACGGGCGGCGCCGGCGGCATCAACAATATACCGACCTTGCCCACCGTCTTCGGCTTCGATTTGGCCAGCAAGACGGGCGCCTACCTAGTGGTGCTGACCCTGGTGGTGGCATGTGCGTTTGCCTACAGCCGTATCCGCGCCAGCCACTACGGCATCGCCCTGCGCGCCATGCACGACAGCGAAGACGCCACGCGCGTCGTCGGCGTCAACAGCACCTTGCTGAAAGGCGCCATGCTGCTGGTGTCGGCCTTCATGGCGGGCCTGTTCGGCGCCTTCAACGCCCACTATATCAACTTCCTGGAACCGGACTACGCCTTCAACAGCCTGTGGGTGACGTTGCCGATCGTGGCGGCCATCTTCGGCGGCTACCGCACGATACTCGGTCCCGTGCTGGGCGCCGTGGCGGTCTACCTGGTCGACCAGCTGATTTTCAAGTCGCTGATCCCCACGGGCCACCAGCTGGTGCTGGGGGTGCTGCTGGTGGCGATGATCGTCTTCAGTCCGAACGGCCTGCTGCCGCTGCTGCAAAAATGGCTGAAAAAAGCGCTGGTCAAGGAGAACGCACATGCTTGAACTCGATAATGTATCCGTGCGCTTCGGCGGCCTCACTGCCGTCGATGCCGTCACCCTGAACGTGGGCAGCCACGACGTGATCGGCCTGGTGGGCGCGAATGGCGCCGGCAAGACCACCCTGTTCAATGCGATCTCCGGCCTGGTGCGCCCCACCAGCGGCAGCATCCGCTTCGAGGGGCGCGATATCATGGCTACGCCCATGTACCAGCGCGCACGTCTGGGGCTGGGCCGCACCTTCCAGATTCCACAGCCCATGCATGAATTGACGGTGCGCGAAAACCTGATCGTGGCGCAGCGCTTCGGCACCGGCAAGGTGGACATGCGCAAGATCGACGAAATTCTCGATTTCACGAGCTTGGCGGACAAGGCCGGGCGCGACGCGGCCAGCGAACTGGCGCTGACAGAACTGAAAGCGCTGGAAGTGGCCAAGGCCCTGGCCACCAACCCGAAACTGCTGCTGCTCGATGAAGTGCTGGCCGGCCTGGAAACGAACGGCAAGCGCCGTTTCATGGGCATGCTCAAGGACTTGCACGCGGCCTTTGGCGTGGGCATCGTCATGATCGAGCACGACATCGAAACTATCAGCAATCTGTGCCAGCGCGTGGCCGTGCTCAATTTTGGCCAGCTGATCGCCGACGGCACGCCCGATGCCGTGTTCCGCGATCCGGCCGTCATCGAAAGCTATACGGGAGCCGCCCATGCTTGAGATAAGTAAGCTTCGCGCCGGCTATGGCGCCATCAATGTGCTGTGGGATGTGTCGCTCTCGATCCAGAAGGGCAAGCTGACCACCATCATCGGCCCGAACGGGGCCGGCAAGACTACCCTGCTGCGCGCCATCATGGGTTTGCTGCCCGTGGGCGCGGGCAGCATCGCGCTCGATGGCGTGGCCATCAACGGCACGCCCACCTGGAAGATGAGCGACGCGAGGGTCACGATGATACCCGAGGGGCGCATGACCTTCCGCGACATGAGCGTGGAAGAAAACCTGATCATGGGCGCCTTCCCGAAAGAGCACCGCAGCCACATGCCGGCGCGCCTGGCCGAAGCCTATGCCATGTTCCCGCGCCTGCAGGAGCGGCGCAAGCAGCTGGCCGGATCACTCTCCGGCGGCGAGGCGCAGATGCTGGCGATGGCGCGGGGCTTGATGTCGGACCCGTCGCTGCTGATCATCGACGAACCGTCGCTGGGCCTGGCGCCGCTGGTGGTCAACGAGCTGTTCGAGATCCTCGCGCGCCTGAACGACGGCCGGCGCACCATCATCCTGGTGGAGCAGAACACGGCGCGCGCCGTGGGCGTGGCCGATCACGTCTACCTGATGCAAAGCGGCAAAGTGGCGCTGTCGCAGGCAGCTTCCGAGGTCGACCTCGATCACCTGCACGCACTCTATTTTGCGCGCTGAGTGATATCCGCTGCATGCAGCTGGCATCACTCCTCGTCGTCCTCGTCGTCGGCCAGCTTGTCGAACACCAGCAGCTCACTCTTGCCCAGTCCGGCCATCACGAACGGATCGTCGGCAGGAAAGCGGCCAGTATCGACCAGCATGCGCAGCTTGCTCAAGCGATCGCCCAGCGCCAGTGCTTGCGCCTGCGGATCGGCATCGGCATGGGCATCGACGCCGGCATGCTCGATCGCATTGGTCACGGACTCGGGAAACTCCCATAATTCGGCGATCCGTACCGACAGGATGCGCGCTTGCGCAAACACCTGGGCAATGAAGGCGTCCGATTGCGGGAAGGCATCGGGCGCATGCATCTGGTCGATCAGGCGGAACGCCACCACCAGGCCGACATTGGCCATCAATCCCGCCAGATAGGCGTCGAAGGCGTTGGCCTGCATGGCCGGCGCGACCAGGTTGGCCGCCAGCGCACATTTCTCGGACTGGCGCCAGATCAGGGGCGCCGTGCGTATGGTCAACCCGCCGCTTTGCATGCTGACGATGGGGCGGAAGGCGACGCGGGCGAGCAGCATGCGCATGCCATTTTGCCCGAGCAGCATGATGGCGCCTTCCATGTTGTTGATCGACGGGCTGGCGTTGTAGCGCGAATGGTAGCGGGGCCGGTTCGCTTCGCGGTAGACCTCGGCGACCAGCAGCACGTCCTGGGCCAGCTGGCGCGACAGCTCGGCCGCGCTCATATTTTCATTTTGCAAGGTCCGCATCAACTGCGGAATGATGGCAGGAATGCGCGGCACCAGCGCGGCACCGGCGATCGGCTCACGGGCCAGGCGCGTCAATTCGTCCAGAATCTGCTGTTCCGCCTGAGCGGAAGCCTGCGCCGAACCGGCGGCCGCCAGCCAGCGGTAGTAAATGGCATCGATTTCGGTGATGGTGGCTGGCTGCCGTGCCATCTCGGGCGCCGCCGCTGCCGTGACCGCCGCAGCCTTGTTTTTTTCGTCGCCGCCGTTCAGTAATTTTCCTATCCAACCCATTTTGCTATCCAAACCTTTATGCATCACTATCGCGACATCCGCTGCACGATTTTACTTGATGACAGCCGTGCCGGTGCGGCGAGCGTGACCGGCTTTGTCCACTTACAACAAAGTGCTACAGTGGCGCTCTCGCAGCTTCCCCTGTCTTGCAAGGTACATCATGAACAATCTGCTGGCCCGTTACGTCACCGGCCAGGCGTACAACAACGCCTGGGCCAACCACCGCTTGCTGAAGGCTTGCGGGCAGCTGAGCCAGGCCGAGTTCCAGGCCACGCGCGTCAGCTTTTTCCCCACCATCCAGTTCACCCTGAACCACATCCTCACCTGCGACTGGTTTTATCTCGACGCGCTCGAGCGCGAACTGCGCGGCGAAGCGCCCCATCCAGATTGCTATGTTTTTTTTGAACAGGACGAACCGTACACCGATTGCGCGGCCCTGCACGCGGCGCAGCGCGCATCGGACCTGCGCCTGATCGCCCATTGCCGCAGCCTGTGCGATGCGGACCTGGCGCGGCCGGTGACGATCCTGCGCGACACGCCGCAAATCGACACGCGCCAGCGCATGCTGGCGCATTTGTTCCAGCACCAGATCCACCACCGGGGGCAAGTGCACGCCATGCTGGCTGGCACGCGCATCGCGCCGCCCCAGCTCGACGAGTTCTATTGCGCCGGCGAAGCTGGCGAACGGGCGCAGGATTTCCTCGAACTGGGCTGGACGGAAGATGACGTCTGGGGACCGCGCTAAGTCATTCTCCGAGTCATTCCTCGGCGTGGCAGCAGACGCACAGTTTGTTGCCGTCGAGGTCGCGGAAGTAGGCGCCATAGTAATCGGCGTGGTAATGGGGGCGCAAGCCGGGCGGTCCTTCGCACACGGCGCCCAGCGCCAGCACGGCCTGGTAACTGCCGTCCACCTGGGCGCGGCTGGCCGCCAGCAAGGCCGTCATCTGCCCATTGCCGGGAGTCGCCGGCAAGCCGTCATGCGGCGCCGTCAGCACGAACAGGGGGCGCGGTGCATCCTTCGCCATCCAGCCCGCCCAGGGGTGGGCCGGATCATGAAATTTCTCGATCAGATCGAGTTCTCCCATCAGGGCCGTATAGAAAGCGTAGGCGCGGGGAAAGTCGTTGGTGCCGAGGCAAATATGGGACAGCATGCTGCTCCTTCCTGAATTCAAGCATGGGCGGCGAAATGCGCCCGCTGATTATAATGGCGCACCGCTTTCCGACACGATCCCCAGCCAGGCCTCGACCGCCTCGGTCGCGGTCTCGCAGCCGACAAAAACCAAGCGATCGCTCTATTTCTCAGCTGCCCCTCCCCTGGCATTGTAAAATAGGCAAATATGGCGCGGCATCGGCCGTGTCGCTTGCCGGCCTTTCGCGCACGCGTATGCACTCACACTCAGGAAAAAACATGCGCAATACAGACAAAAAGGCCTACCTCGTCGGCGGCGGCATCGGCTCGCTGGCAGCCGCCGCCTTCATGATACGCGACGGCGGCATGCAAGGCAGCAACATCACCATCTTCGAAGCGTCGCCCGTGACCGGGGGCAGCCTCGATGGCGGCGGCAATGCCGAAGATGGCTATACCCTGCGCGGCGGGCGCATGCTGACCACGGACAATTACGAGTGCACCTGGGACTTGTTCAAGAGCATCCCCTCACTCGAGCATGCGGGCCAGAGCGTCTACGACGAAACCATCGCCTTCAATGAACTGCACATTCCCCACTCGCGCGCGCGACTGGTCGACCGCAATCGTTTCAAGGTCGATGTCAGCAGCATGGGCTTTTCCATGCAGGACAGGCTGGAATTGCTGAAGCTGACGGAAGCCGACGAAGACACCTTGGGCAGCAGCGCCATCACGGACTGGCTCTCGCCCGAATTCTTCGACACCAAGTTCTGGTACATGTGGGCCACCACGTTCGCCTTCCAGCCCTGGCATAGCGCCGTCGAGTTCAAGCGCTATCTGCACCGCTTCATGATGGAGTTTTCGCGCATCGAAACCCTGGCCGGCGTCAAGCGCACCGTCTACAACCAGTACGATTCGCTGGTGCGTCCCCTGGTCGCGTGGCTGCAGGCGCAAGGCGTCAACCTCATCATGGATTGCACGGTGACCGATATCGAGGTGCAGGAATCCGGCGGCCGCCTGAGCGCCACCGCCATTGCCTGCCAGCGTCGCGGCCTGAGCGATATGATCCCCGTCGCCACGGGCGACCTGGTCTTTTTCCAGAATGCCTCGATGACGGATGCCTCCAGCTATGGCAGCATGCACCGCGCGCCGGCCAGGCGCACGAAGAACGACAGCCATGGCTGGCGCCTGTGGGAAAAGCTGGCCGAGGGCCGGCCGGAACTGGGACGCCCCGCCGCCTTCAACAGCAGCATCCCCGAATCGTACTGGGCGTCGTACACGGTCACCTTGAAGGACAGCGCCTTCTTTGACAGGATGGAGCAATTCACGGGCAACAGCGCGGGCACGGGCGGCCTTGTCACCTTCAAGGACAGCAACTGGTTCATGTCCATCGTGCTGGCGCACCAGCCCCATTTCGCCGGCCAGCCCGCAGGCGTGCAAGTATTCTGGGGCTATGCGCTGCACCCTGACCGCATCGGCAACTTCGTCGCCAAGCCCATGTCCGACTGCAGCGGCGAAGACATCCTGCGCGAACTGTGTGGCCATCTGAACTTCGACCTCGACATCATGGCCACGGCCAACTGCATACCCTGCCGCATGCCGTACATCACCAGCATGTTCATGCCCCGCGCGAAGAGCGACCGCCCGTTGCCCGTGCCGGCCAACTCCGTCAACCTGGCCTTCGTCAGCCAGTTCGTGGAAATCGCCGACGATGTCGTCTTCACCGTCGAATACTCGGTGCGTGCGGCGCAGACGGCCGTCTACCAGCTGCTCGGCGTACAGCGCGAAGTGCCGGCCATCCACGCGCACGACAAATCGCTGAAGGTCAAGCTGGACGCCGTCATCAAGGCCTTCAAATAGCTCGTTGCTGACGCTTGCGCGC
Organism: Janthinobacterium salmonicoloratum; assembly: GCF_051380845.1. Lineage (NCBI taxonomy): Bacteria > Pseudomonadati > Pseudomonadota > Betaproteobacteria > Burkholderiales > Oxalobacteraceae > Janthinobacterium > Janthinobacterium salmonicoloratum. The sequence goes on from NZ_JBNYXV010000005.1 coordinate 235,382, forward strand.
AACATAGACCGCGCTGCCGGTCGTGCATGTACTTGATTTAAGACTGGCTTCAGCCTCGCCGTGCATCGTGACAGGGCGCCAGCAGCAATGGCGCCTCCCTACACCATCACGGGCACAGCCCAGCGAAAGAGCCGACATGAGCACATGGATGCGCGCCAACAAAGGTTTTTTGATGTTCCTCCTGCTCTTCGGCGTGTTCCGCACCGCCGTGGCGGACTGGAATCCGATACCGTCGGCGTCGATGCGCCCCAACCTGCTCGAAGGCGATGTGGTCTTCGTCAACCGCCTCGCCTTCAACCTGAAAGTGCCGCTCACCGATATCGTGCTGCAGCGCCTGGGCGAACCGCAGCGGGGCGACATCGTCACCTTTTCTTCGCCGAAAGACGGCACACGCCTGATCAAGCGCATCATCGCCCTGCCCGGCGACACGGTGGAAATGCGCAATGAAGAGCTGGTCATCAATGGCCAGCCCGCGCAGTACACGGCGCTCGACACGGCGCCAGAAACCATCGCCCACGTGGGCCAGCTGACGGCGCAGCGCATCAAGGAACGCAACCAGACCGAGCAGCACCGCATCCAGGTCTTGCCGCAAATCGCAGGCGCGCGGCGCAGCTTTGCCCCCGTGACGGTGCCGGCCGACCACTTTATGATGTTGGGGGATAACCGCGACAACAGCGCCGACTCGCGTTACTTCGGCTTCGTGCCGCGCGCATTGCTGATCGGCAAGGCCGAGCGCATCCTCGTCTCGGCCAATATCGGCGAGCATTGGCAGCCGCGGCTGCAGCGTTTCGGCATGAAGCTGGAGTAAACACTGCCCTTGCAACGGCGCCGCGCTTTTCGGTTAGCATGGCGCATCATGCAAAACTTTCCCTCAGCCAGCCTGCAAGCCGCCAGCGACGATCCTGCCTTCGATCAACTGGCGCAGTTCCTGCAGCGCCATCCCGACGTGCTGCTGCTGACGGGCGCCGGCATCAGCACTGCGTCCGGCATTCCCGCTTACCGCGACACGGAAGGCGTGCGGCGCGGCAACGCGCCCGTGCAAGGCCCTGATTTTCGCCGCCAGGAAGCCGTGCGCCGCCGCTACTGGGCGCGCAGCATGGTGGGCTGGCCGACCCTGGCGCGCGCCGCGCCGAATCCCGGTCACCTGGCCATCGCGCAACTGGCCCAGCGTCGGAGAATAGGCGGCCTGGTCACGCAAAACGTGGATGGCCTGCATCAACAGGCCGGCAGCCCAGCCGTCACGGAGTTGCACGGCAGCATACATGGCGTGGTGTGCCTCGATTGCCATACGCGCCATACGCGTCGCCTGATCCAGGATCAGCTCGAACACGACAATCCGCAGCTGCTGGGCGCCACTGCCACACCGGCGCCCGATGGCGACGCCTTGCTGGAGCCGTCGCAACTGGCCACTTTCCACGTGCCAGTGTGTCCCCGCTGCGGAGGCACCCTGCAGCCGGACGTGGTGTTTTTCGGCGATGGCGTGCCCTCGTCCTGCGCGGCCGAAGCCGAGCGCAAGATGATGGAAGCTGGCGCCCTGCTGGTGGTAGGCTCATCGGTCATGGTGTATTCGAGCTTTCGCCTGTGCCGCATGGCGGCCGAAACGGGCAAGCCCGTGGCCGCCATCAATCTGGGCAAGACGCGCGCCGACCATTTGCTGGCCTTCAAGACCGAAGCCCCGGCACAGGACATCTTGCCAGCGATAGCGGCCATGCTGGGCTGATCCCGTGTCAGCGGTGCGCCACTCTGGCTATACTGTGAGATTAACGAGGAGAATTCATGCTGGAACTGTTGAGTGAACACGCCTGTTTTGGCGGCGTACAACGCTTTTATCGCCACGACGCGCAAGCCATCGGCTTGCCCATGCGTTTCTCGGCCTTCATTCCCGACACGGCGCCAGGCAGCGTGGTCACCACCAAACGCCCCGCCCTGTTTTACCTGGCGGGCCTGACCTGCACGGAAGAAACCTTCATGATCAAGGGCGGCGCGCAGCGCGTGGCGGCCGACGAAGGCTTGATCCTGATCGCGCCCGACACCAGCCCCCGTGGCGCGAACATCGCGGGCGAAAGCGCATCCTGGGATTTCGGCGTGGGCGCCGGCTTTTACGTGGACGCCACCGAGGCGCCGTGGAGCAGCCACTACCGCATGTACAGCTACCTGCTGGAATTGCGCGCCCTGCTGGAACAGGAACTGGCGATCGATGTACAACGCACGGGTATTTTCGGCCATTCGATGGGCGGCCATGGCGCGCTGGTGCTGGCCTTGCGCAACCCGGACCTGTTCCGCTCCGTCTCCGCCTTTGCCCCCATCGCCGCACCGAGCCAATGTCCGTGGGGCAAGAAAGCGTTTTCGGGCTACCTGGGCAGCGACGAAACCAGCTGGCAGCAATATGACGCCAGCGCGCTGATGCGCGGCCGGCAGGGCCAGGGGCCACTGTTCCCCGAAGGCATCTTGATCGACCAGGGTCTGGCCGACAAGTTCTTGCCCGAGCAACTGTTCCCCGACGTCTTCGAAGCGGCGTGCCGCGACGCCGGTCAGCCATTGCAGCTGCGCCGCCATGCCGGCTATGACCACGGCTATTACTTCATCGCCAGCTTCATGGAAGAGCATGTACGCTTCCATGCGAAGAACTTGCGCGCCGTGGCCTGACGCCCTTGCCTGATTGAGCTATTGCGCCATGCTGGTATGCCCGTTGAAATGGCGCGTGTACCAGTCCGTGGCCAGCAAGGCGGCCTGGTGGCGCGTGTCGGGCCCGCCGGGGGCGGCGATCTGTTCCAGTTGTTTGTCGCAGCGCAAGGTGGCGAAAGCCATGCGGTTCAGGCCAGCCACGTCGGGATCGCGCCCGCCCACGATCAGCAAGGATGGCACGCGCACGTTTTCCAGCGCCGCCTTGCCCGCCATTTCCACCTGGCCATCGCAAACAGCCAGCGCGGCGATTTCCGCACTGCGCCAGGCCGCCAGCTGCATCACCACGGCCGCGCTGGTGCCATAACCATACAGGCCGCAGGGCAAGCGCCGAGTGGAAGCGTCCATTTGCAGCCAGCCCAGGGCCTTTTCCAGCTGGCGCGCCAGCAGCACGATATCGCTGCGCACGAAATAAGCGTGGCCATTGCTGCCGCCGCCGGGTCCGACACCGCCCTGGTCGAAGCGCAGGGTGGCGATACCCGCCCGCAGAAAATCCTGGGAGGTGGCGTGGCTGGAGGCGCCCAGGTAGTCGCTGTCGGCGCCTGCGCCGTGGGCAAACAGGACGATGCCCACCGGTCGCTCGGGCATTTCAAGCACGCCGTCCATTTGAAGTTCATCGGCCGTGATGCTGACAAATTGTTCTTGCATGGCTGCCTCCGCTATCGAGCTGGGATCAAGCTAACATCGCGCTGAAATCACGCTGCTATTGCGCTGATTTTGCCGGAACGGGCGCCGCCTGCGCGCCCTGAGCGGCAATCCCCAGTGTACCAGCCTGCGTCCGTTCACGCGCGGCGCACGTCAAATTTGCCACGCGCCGCCTCAGACGGCGCCGTGCCGGTCCAGTCCCTTCAGTACCGCCTCCGGGCGGATCGGCAAATGCCGCACGCGCGAGGCCACGGCTGCAAAGATGGCGTTGCCAATGGCCGGCGCCACGGCCGTCGTGGGCGGTTCGCCCATGCCCGTCGAAGTTGCCGTGCTAGCAACGAATTCAATGTCGAGCTCGGGCACGTCGGCCATGCGCAGGGGCGTGTAGGTGTTCAGGTTGGTATCCTTCACTTCGCCATTCAGGAAAGCCGTGCCTTCATGCAAGGCCATGCTCACGCCCCACAACGCGCCCCCTTCCGCCTGCGCCAGCGCGCCGTCGGGGTCGACGATGCTGCCCGCGTCGATCACCATGAACAGTTTTTCGACTTTTACCATGCATGTGCTGCGGTCCACCTTGACCCGCGCCACGCAGGCCGTCCAGGTGGGCATGTCGCGTTCCTGGCCGAACGTGGCGGCAATGCCCAGGCCCGTGTCGGGCGGCATGGCCGTGCCCCAGCCGGCCTTGTCCGCCACCCGCCGCAGCACGTGGGCCAGGCGCGCGGCGCCGCCGACGGCGTTCGGCGCGCTGCCCGCGTTGCGTCCCGTGCCCCGCAGCAGCGACAAACGAAAAGTCAGCGGATCGACCTTGGCCGCCTGCGCCGCCTCGTCCATGAAACTTTCCACAGCCCAATTCGTCCAGCCGGGGCCCACGGAGCGCAGCCAGCCGGGGCGGAAACTGCTGTTAGCCAGGTCGTTCGACACGGCCCGCACGCGCTGCGCGCCTACCGTGTACCAGTGGTCGGCGCCGGCGATGGCGAACGGGTCATACGGATGGCCCTGCTTATCCTTGGCCAGGAAGGCGGGAATCATCGCTTGCGTAGGCCAGCCCGCACTGGCCTCGTGCACCATCGCCGACACCTTGCCGGCGTCGTCGAACGCCATGCGCACGTGCTGCACGGACGGCGAACGGGGCGAATCAAAACGGGCATCATCGGCCCGCGTGCAAATCATCTTGACGGGCCGCCCCACGGCTTGCGCCGCCAGCGCGGCCGGCACGCAATAATCGCCATTCAGGCGCCGCCCGAAGCCGCCGCCCAGCAGATAGGTATGCAGCATCACCTTGCTCTCCGGCACTTTCAACGCCTGCGCCAGCACGGGCAGGATCAGGGACTGCCATTGGTTGCCCGCATGAATGTGCCAGACGCCGTCGATTTCCTGCGCCAGGGCATTCACCGGTTCCAACTGGAAATGCAGCACGGTGCTCGTCGTGTAGTGGCGTTCCAGTTGCAGGCTGGCATCCTTGAAAGCTTGCTCCACGCCATCATCATCGACTACGCGGGCACCCAGGCTGGCGTCGGCCAGCTGCTTGGTGGCGTAGTTGAGGATATCTTGCTCCGACACGTGGGCGGCCGCGCCAGCCCGCCATTTCACCTGCACCAGATCGGCCGCGCGCATGGCGGCCGCATAGGTGTCCGCCACCACCATGACCCAGCCGGGCACCGTGCCGCTGGGATCCTGCAAGGCGAACGAGCGCAGATAGCCCTTCACCTTTTTCGCGGCCGTATCGTCGATGGACACCACTTTTGAGCCATAGCGCGTGGGCGGGATCTTCGGACGCGCATACAGCATGCCCTCGACCTGCGCATCGATGCCGTACACGGCCGTACCATTGATTTTCGCGGGGATGTCCAGCGCCTGCACATGCTGGCCGATGAGGCTGCGCTGCTGCGGCGTCTTGAGCACGATGGCCTTCAATTGTTCGGGCGTGTACTGGCGCGCCAGCTTGCCACGGCGCACGATTTCGCCATAGCTGATCGAGCGTCCCCGGCCATGCACGACGCCCAGTCTGGCGTGGCAGGCGGACACGGGCACGCGCAGCAGGCGCGCGCCCTCTTCGACCAGCGCGAGGCGCCCGGCCGCGCCGGCGCGGCTGAGGGGGTCGAAATTCTGCCAGACGGACCAGCTGCCGCCCGTCACCATCAAACCCCATTTCGGGTCCGTGTCCACGTAGTGCAGGCGCACCTTGTCCCAGTCCGCTTCCAGTTCCTCGGCCACGATGCGCGCCAGGGCCGTGCCGATGTGCTGGCCCATTTCCGCCTTGGCGATGTTGACGGTGACGATGCCGTCACGGTCGATCTGGAACCAGATGCCGGGATCGAACACGGGTGCGGCGCCGTGTTTTGGCGGCGCGGGCGCCACCTTGCCGGCAGCCAATGAGCTGTCGGCGCGCAAGAAGGCCAGGGTAAAACCCGTGCCGGCGGCGGCGATCAGGAAACCGCGCCGCCCCAGCGCAGGGGGACGGGCACTGGCATTTTCTTTCGGCAGCTTATACACCGGGCGCCTCCTGCATGCCGGCCGCCAGCTTGATCGCCTTGCGGATGCGCACATACGCCATGCAGCGGCACAGATTGCCGCTCATGACGGCATCGATATTCGCATCCGTCGGCTGCGGGTAATCGCGCAGCAAGGTGGCCGCCTGCATGATCTGGCCCGACTGGCAATAGCCGCATTGGGGCGCCTGCGTGGCAAGCCACGCCCGCTGCAAAGGATGCGTGCCGTCCGGCGAGAGGCCTTCGATGGTGGTGATGGCGCAGCCGGCCACGGCGGCAATCGGCGTGATGCACGAGCGCATGGCGCGGCCATCGACGTGCACGGTGCAGGCGCCGCACATGCCGATGCCGCAGCCAAACTTCGTGCCTTTTAAGTTGACTTCATCGCGCAGTACCCACAGCAGCGGCGTTTCGGCGTCGGCCTCGGTGCCGAAGGGCTGGCCATTCACAATAATGTTATACATAAGTGTTGCACATAAGAAACTTTCAAGAATTACTTGCCGGCACGCGCGCGCGCCACGGCCGCTTCCAGGTTCGTCCAGGCCGGCTGGGGGCTGCGGCTGCGGCGCAAATAGGCGGCCAGCTGGGCCACGTCGTTGTTCGTCAGCGAGGCGGCAAAGCCGGGCATCAGCACGCCGGGCATCGCCTCATCCTTGCTGATGCCGTGCAATATCACCTGGATCAGGTTGGCGGGATCGGGCGCGCTGACGGCGCTGTTCAGGCTCAGTTCCGGACGCAGGGCCACGGGCCGGCCATCGCTATTCGAGTGGCACGACGCGCAGGCGGCCACGTACAGGCTGGCGCCACGGTCGTTGTCGACCAGGCTGACGCGTTGCGAACGGGCAATGCCGGCTTTCACCACGGTATCGGTATCGACCTGGCGCTGCTCGACGCCGGCCACGCCGGCAAAATAGACGGACAGGGCGCGGATATCGCTATCGGGCGAAGCGCCCATGCCTTCGTGCACGACGGCCGACATGGGCCCTGCCGCCACGCCGTGCAGGGCCGTCGCCCCCGTGCGCAAGAAGGCGTACAGCTCGTCCTGCGTCCACGGCAAGGGCGCCGTGTTGGCGCTGGTCAAGGCCGGCGCATACCAGTGATCGATGGACGCGCCCAGATAGGACGAACCGGCAAGCTCGGCGCCCAGCGCATTGCGCGGCGTGTGGCAGGCGGCGCAATGGGCCAGGCCTTCGGCCAGGTAGCGGCCACGGTTCCAGTCCAGCCCTTGCGCGGGGTCGAGCTGAAAGCTGGCTGGCTTGAAAAACAGCAGTTTCCAGCCCGCCTGCAAGGGGCGCAGGTTCAGGGGAAAAGGCACGCTGTTGGCAGGCGCCACCGCATATACGGGCGGACGCGTCATGAAATACGCGTACAGGGCCGTCAAGTCCGCATCCGATACAAGGTTGAAATGGGTGTACGGAAAGACGGGATACAAATGCGCGCCATCGCGGCCCACGCCTTCGCGCATGGCCCGCTGGAAGGCGGCCAGCGACCAGCGGCCTATGCCCGTTTGCCTGTCGGGCGTGATATTCGTCGCGTAAATCGTGCCGAACGGCGTGGCCAGGCCGTGGCCGCCTGCGTATTCGGCGCCGCCCTTGGCCGTATGGCAGGCGGCGCAGTTGCCCATGCCAGCCAGGATACGGCCCCGCTCCACCACTTGCGGCGAAAATGCCGTGGCGGCAGGCGGATCGATGGGCGCCAGCGCGGGGCGCCAGTAATACAGATACGCGGCCAGGGCCGCCACGATGAGCAATGCCAGCGACAGCAGCAGGCCGGTGAAGATTTTCTTGAGCAAAACAGGAACCAATGAAAAGTAAAAGCCAGGGTGAAAGCAAGGAAATAAAGCAAAGAAATAAAGCAAGGTGGCCAGCCGCCGACTGACGGCGGCGACAGGGCCACAATGATAATCTTACCGCGATTGTGACTTGTTGTATGTACGCAATGACACGCAGGCAATGCCTGCAGGCGGGCAGCGCCTTATAATCAGCGTTTCAGCACGCCGCCGCGCCTTCATGCATACCGTTACCATCATCCTCATCCTCGTTTTGACCGTCGTCCTGTGCGGCTTTCTCGCCCGCTCGCGCTGGGTCAAGCTGCCGCTGCCCCTGATCCAGATCGCCGGCGGCACGGGATTGGCCGTGTTTGGCGTGCAAGTGCCGCTCGATCCCGACATTTTCTTCCTGCTCTTCATCCCGCCGCTGCTGTTTCTCGATGGCTGGCGCATCCCCAAGGGCGCCTTCTTTTCCGACGCGCGCTCGATCCTGATGCTGGCCATCGGCCTGGTGCTGTTTACCGTGCTGGGCATGGGTTTCTTCATCGACTGGCTGATCCCCAGCGTGCCGCTGGCCGTCGCCTTCGCGCTGGGCGCCATCCTGTCGCCGACCGACCCCGTGGCCGTGTCGGCGATCGCCGCCGGCAATCCCATCCCGCCGCGCCTGATGCACATCCTCGAAGGCGAATCCCTGCTGAACGACGCTTCTGGCCTCGTCTGCTTCACGTTTGCTGTGGGCGCCATGATGACGGGCGGCTTTTCCATCGGCGCCGCCTCGCTGAGTTTCCTGCAGGAAGCGGGCGGCGGCATCATCATCGGCCTGGCCATCTCGTGGGGCGTGGGCCTGGCAAATAAATGGCTGGTGAGCAAGGTCGGCGAAGAGCCGGGCCTGCAAATCCTGATCAGCATCCTGATCCCGTTTGCCGCCTACCTGGGCGCCGAGCAAATCCACGGCTCCGGCATCCTGGCCGCCGCCACAGCCGGCGTCTCCATGCATTACGCCGACCTGATCGGCCGGCCGCTGGCCGCCACGCGCACCCAGCGCAAGGCCGTGTGGGATACCGTACAACTGGTCTTGAATGGCGTGATCTTCGTCATGCTGGGCGCGCAGTTGCCCACCACCGTTGCCGGCTTGCCAGCCGCCTCCGCCGAAATCGGCGCCGGCAGCGCCTGGAAACTGCCGCTGTTCGTCATCGCCATCACGGTGGGGCTGACCTTCATGCGCTTCCTCTGGGTCTTCATTTCCATGAAACTGACCCTGTTCAAGCACCACAAGAAAATGGCCGGCGAACCGAAGGATGCGGCGCTGCTGGCCCGCCCAAGCCTGCGCTTGCTGCTGGTAGCGTCGTTTGCGGGCGTGCGCGGCGCGCTGACCCTTGCCGGCATTTTGACCCTGCCCTTGTTCTTGCCAGACGGTAATCGTTTCCCGGCGCGCGACCTCGTCATCTTCCTGGCCATGGGCGTGATTTTGCTGTCGCTGCTGCTGGCCAGCGTCACGCTGCCCCTGCTGACCAAGGGCCTGGTGTTCGCACCACCCGCGCGCCGCTCGACGGAAGAGCGCAATGCCCGCGCCGCTGCCGCCGAAGCGGCCATCGCGCGGCTGGAAAAGGTGTGCGAAGGCATCGACAAAAATGACAAGCAGCAAGTCGTCACCGAGGCGGCCAACCGTCTGATCGAAGCTTACCGGCGCCGCCTGGCGTATGGCGAAAGCAGCAATGACGAGGCGATGCGGCTGCAGGAACTGGCCAAGGCCGAGCGCGCGCTGCGGCTGGAAGCGCTGAATGCGGAGCGGGACGAACTGTTCCGCCGCCGCATCTCGGGCGAGCTGGACGACACCATCCATTTGCGCCTGCTGCGCGAAATCGACTTGCTGGAAGCGACACTGGAAGAATAGCAACACTCTGGCGCGCCACGACAGTGTTGATAAGTAATTTTCATGGTAAAGAATGAAAGTTTTAGTATTCGTGTTTATAATGCAATGTTTATGGCAAAGCGCCGTGTTTTACTTTCAACAGGGACTTCCGTACAGTCTGTGTTGCTGAGTAAGAATTTGAATAGCCACCCGACCTGCATAAAGACACCGACGCCGTGCCCTCCTCCCCTCGCCACCGGCAGCGCTGCGCGCTGCCCACCCTGTTCGCCATCGTGCTGCTGGCCTCGCTGCTCGCCTGCAGCGCGCTGGCGCCGTGCGCGGCGTGGGCGCAAACGGGCGCGGTCGCCGACGCCAGGCGTCCCGCCGAGGTGGCCCAGGTCCTGTTTGGCATCATCAGTTATGTGCGCTGGCCCGTGGCGCGCCAGGAAGTGCGCGTCTGCATGCTCGGTGCGCCACGCTACGGCGCGGCCATTGTCGACACGCCCGCTTCCAGCCTGGGACAGCGCATCCGCGTGAAAATCCCGGCGGCAGCCGCCACTGTCAACGAATGCGACGTCGTCTACCTGGGCAGCCTGCCGGATGGCGAACGCGAGCACTTGCTGGCGCAGATCATCGGCAAGCCGATTTTATCGGTCGCCGAACCCGGCACGTCCTGCACCGTGGGTACCATGTTCTGCCTGCGCCTGAACGAGGCGCAGATCGGTTTTGATGTCAACCTCGACGCCATCGCCCGCAGCGGCCTGCGCGTGCATCCGAACGCCTTGCAAATTGCACGTCGCAAGGGACCTCAGCCATGAGCACCCGGATGAGCAACAAGCTTTCCCGCAAGCTCCGCCCCACGCTCGACAGCGTGCTGCGGCGCGCCCACCTGAGCGTGTCGCTGATCGCCGTGATGGCGGCCGGCCTGACTCTGACAGCCGTGGCGCTGCTGGCTCTGCGCGTGTATTCGGACCAGAACCTGCGCCTGGTGGCCCGCTCGATGAGCTACACGGTGGAGGGGGCAGTCGTCTTTGGGGATTCCTTGGCAGCCAAGGAAGCGCTGGCCCTGATCGGCGTCAATGAAGATATCGACCAGGCACAGGTGAGCGACAAGGCCGGCAAGGTGCTGGCCCGCTGGGAACGGGGCGAACATGGCACGCGCTACTACATCGAACGCGCGCTGACAGGCTGGATGCTGCCCGATTCCCTGACCTTCCCCATCATGCGCAATGAACAGGCCATCGGCAACATCACGCTGGTGCCGCACAGTCGCAGCCTGCTGCCTTTCCTGCTGAGCGGCCTCTCCTGCCTGCTGGCTTGCCTGGTGCTGAGCCTGGCAGTCGCCGTGCGCCTGTCGCGCCGCATGGAAACGGAGATCACTTCGCCCCTGCGCCACCTGGCGGAAACGGCGCACCGCGTGCGGTGCGACCGTTCCTTCGAACTGCGCGTGCCACCGGCCAACATCGCCGAACTGAACCAGATTAATGACGACTTCAACGCCCTGCTCGACGAACTGGAAGCGTGGCAAAGCCATCTGCAAAAGGAACACGCCTCGCTGTCGCACCGCGCCAACCACGACAGCCTGACGGGCCTGTCGAACCGCTCCTTCATGGAAGCGGAGCTGGAACGCGCCATCCTCGAAGCACGCGTCAGCAATGGCAAGGTGGCCGTGCTGTTCCTCGACAGCGACCGTTTCAAATACATCAACGACACCTTCGGCCATGCCTCGGGCGACCGCGTGCTGGTGACTATCGCCGCGCGCATCAAGCAGCAATTGCGCGAGGGTGACCTGGTGGCGCGCCTGGGCGGCGACGAATTCGCCATCCTGCTCAAGCCGCTGCGCAACAGCAGTGACGCCATGCACATCGCCGACAACATCATCGCCGCCATGGCGCAAGCCATTGAACTACCCACTGGCAACAGCATCGTCAGCTCGCTGACCATCGGCGTGGCCGTCTTCCCCGATCACGCCATCGACGCCGTTTCGCTGGTCGGCGCGGCGGACGAAGCCATGTACCGCGCCAAGCAGGCGCAGCGCGGCACGCGCCAGGTGGCGCGCCTGCCGCAACCCCATACTCATCCCTGAACCAAGGAGCAACACCATGCAATTCATCTACAAGCAATTACGCCGCGGCTTCCTCGGCCTGCTCATGCTGGGCCTGCTGGCCGCCTGCCAGAGCACGCCAGAGAAAAAACCGCTGTTCAACGCCGAACAAGTCGCCACCTTGAAGGAACAAGGCTTCAACCAGACGGACGAAGGCTGGGAACTGAGCTTTACCGACAAGCTGCTGTTCGAATTCGACGCCGCCAAGCTGATCCCGCCCAGCCGCAACGCCATCCAGAAAATCAGCGCTGCCCTGCTGAAAGTGGGCATCACCCACATGCGCGTGGAAGGCCATACGGATAACGAAGGCACGGAAGCGTACAACAACAATCTGTCGCTGGCGCGCGCCAACGTGGTGGCCGACGCCATGAGCGCATCGGGCATTCCACGTAAAAACATCGCCATCAAGGGCCTGGGCATGAGCAAACCTGTGGCCTCGAACGCCAGCAAGACGGGCAAGGCGGAAAACCGTCGCGTCACCGTCATCGTTTCGGCGCCTTGAGCGTGGGCGTGCCCGCCGTGCGCTGGGTCGTCATGGGCGTGTCCGGCTGCGGCAAGAGCGCCGTCGGCAGCCTGCTGGCCGATGCGCTGAGCGTGCCCTACGTGGAAGGCGACGACGTGCATTCCCCGGAAAACGTGGCCAAGATGGCGGCCGGCATTGCGCTCGACGACGCCGACCGGGCCGGCTGGCTGGCTGCCCTGCGCGAGCGCATCGCCACGGCCCGCGTGCAAGGCGGCGGCCTCGTCGTTTCCTGCTCGGCCCTGAAGCGCGCCTACCGCGACGTGCTGCGCGAGGGCGACCCTGCTCTACGCTTTGTTCACCTGGACGGCCCGCGCGCCGTACTGGAAAGCCGCTTGCAGCGCCCCGGCCATTTCATGCCGCCCAGCCTGCTCGACAGCCAGCTGGCCACCCTGCAGCCCCTGCAAGCGGACGAGGCCGGCATCGTGCTCGACATCCGCCACCCGCTGGCCGTGCTGGTCAAACAGATCCTGCAAGCGCCGTGACAGGCGCGCGGCTGGACAGCCCGCGGCCCCCTGTGTAGACTGGCGCGCACTTTCATGAAGGATTTTTATGACCACACCAACGACAAAACCAGCACCGGGCCCGGAATTCTGGGAACGCGCCGACCAGGTCATCGCCCTGGCCAACGAACAATGCATGCACAGCGGCGGCAATGAAGTGGCCACCTCGCTGCTGTACGCGGCCGCCCGCTTCAACGCCTTCCTCGTCGCCAGCAAGAGCAACGACGTGGTCAAGATGCAGGAAGAGAAGGAAGGCGCCGTGGCGTTCTTCACGGAACAGTACAAGCGCATGCTGACCGACAACTTCAACGACTACATCACCAACTTCGACAAGTACACGCAACCGTCGTCGGCCCCCAAGGGTTGATGTCCACAGCCAGCCTGGACAGCCACCGCGCCCGCGCCACCCATGCCGACAGCGTGCTGGAGGGCACGGTGCGCTATGCGCCGCTGACCTCGCTGTGGCTGACGGCCATGCTGGCCGGCGCCGTGACTGGCGCCCTGTTCTTCTTCAGCTGGACCGGCCTGCTGCTGTTTGTGAGCGGCACGGCCATCGTCCTGCTGTTCGGCCATTCGCTGGGCAGTCACCGCAAACTGATCCACGACAGCTTTCATTGCCCGAAATGGCTGGAATACCTGCTCGTGTACCTGGGCGTGCTGGTTGGCCTCAGCGGCCCGCTGGGCCTGCTGCGTCAGCACGAATTGCGCGACTATGCCCAGCGCCTGCCTGACTGTCATCCCTACCTGCGCCACGGCGCCGGTTTCTGGCGCGACGCCTGGTGGCAATTACATTGCCGTCTGGACCTCGACCACCCGCCGCACATCGCCATCGAGCCGCGCATTGCGCACGACCGCTTTTACCGTTTTCTGGAAGCCACCTGGATGCTGCAGCAACTGCCGTGGGCTCTGCTGTTCTTCGCCTGGGGCGGCTGGGGCCTGGTTTGCTGGGGCGTCTGCGCGCGTGTCAGCGCCGGCGTGCTCGGCCATTGGCTGATCGGCTACTTCGCCCACAACCATGGGCAGATGCACTTTGAGATCCAAGGCGCCGCCGTACAAGGCCGGAATATCCGCCTGACGTCGCTGCTGACCATGGGCGAATGCTGGCACAACAACCATCACGCCTATCCGGGCTCAGCCAGGCTGGGCCTGCTGCCGGGCGAGTGGGACCCGGGCTGGTGGGTACTGCTGCTCTTGCGGCGCCTGGGCCTCGTGTCCAGCCTGCGCCTGCCGCAAGACCTGGCGCCGCGGCCGGAACTGCGCCGCCTGGGCGGCGCTGCAGCTCAGGCGTCGTCCCCACCGGCCAGGTAATTGTTTTTTACACGCACGTAGTGTTCGGCCGAATAGCGCAGGTAGGCGATCTCCGCTTCGGTTAAGGGGCGCACCTTGGCGGCGGGCCGGCCCACGTACAGGTGGCCGCTTTCCAGCACCTTGCCCGGCGATACCAGGCTGCCCGCGCCCAGCATCACGTGCTTTTCCACCACCACGTCATCCATGACGATGCTACCCATGCCGATCAGGCATTCGTCGCCTATCGTGCAGCCGTGCAAGATCACGGAATGGCCGATGGTCACGTATTTGCCGATGGTCAAGGGTGAACCGTCGGGCTTGGCCGCATTCTTGTGCGACACATGGCCCATGGAAAAGTCCTGGATATTGCTGCCCTCGCCGATGACGATACGGTTCACGTCACCGCGCAGCACGCTGTTGCACCAGATCGAACAGTCGTCGCCGATCTGCACATCGCCGATCACTTGCGCCGTGTCATGCAGGTAGACGCGCTCGCCCACGACGGGACGGGTATTCAGGTAGGAACTGACAGGCATCGCTTTCTCGCTTTTCATTAATAGTGATAGTAAACAACAAGATTCACACCCAGCCGGCGGCCAGTGCAAAAATGGCCAGGCCATGCGCCAGGGAGGCGCCCAGCAAGCCGGCACGGCAATATACCAGTCCCGCCACCACGCCTTCGATCACGGTGAACACGAGGATGGGGGCGCCCACCTGCGTGACGGTAGTGGCAAGGAAGGCGTGGCACAGGCCAAACAGCAAGCCCGACACCAGCGCCGCGCGCCAAGCCGGCAGCCAGGCGCGCAATTGCTGCTGCAGTATGCCGCGGAACAGCAATTCTTCATAACAGTTGGCCGCCAGCGCAAAGCCTAGCAGCAAGGGTAGCGCGGATGGGGAAACGGGCGCCAGCGACGGCAAGCCGAACAGGGCTTTCAAGCCCGTCGCCAGTGCAACGATCAGGATGGCGCCCGCCACGCCCAGCAGCACGGACAGGGCCGGCCGCATGCCGAGCCAGCGGATCTGGCGGCGCGCTTCGCTTTCCAGCCAGCACGTGGAGGCCACCAGCCCCAGCGACATGGCGCCCAGCGCCAGCATGACCAGCGGTGGCGCCGTGAAGCGCAAGCCGCCCGCCGCCACTTGCCAGTAGCCGTGCGCCGTCATCGCATCGCGCGCCAGCACGAAAAACAGGATGTGCACGAGCACGCGCAGCAGCGGCACGGTACGTGGCGCAGTACTTGGCAACACCAGCAACAAGGCGACGCAGACGAGGAAGGCGGGCGTGATCGCCAGCAGATACTGGGCCAGGGAAGTGATCTCGGGCATCGCTCATAGCGTTCGGTAGTGCCAACGGGCACGGGCGCAGCAATTGTATGCGGCGGCTGGCAAAACGGGCAAGCTATCTAGCGATGCCGCTGTCAAGCCGCCTTGCGCCCGCCATGCATCAGCCCATGCGCCGCCAGTCCCGCCGCCAATCCCCACAGGGCGCCGCCCACGCCCAGCAGGGTCACGTTCGCGGCCGTCGCCAGGAAAGTGATCAGCGCCGTTTCCCGCATGCGCACGTCCGCCATCGCCTGCGCCAGGCTGTTGCCGATGGCGCCCAGCAGGGCCAGACCCGCCAGCGCCGTGATGAAACTGCGCGGCAAGACCATGAACAGGCTGGCCAGGGTGACGCCGAAAATACCCACCAGGATGTACAGCATGCCGCAAGCCAGCCCTGCAACGTAGCGCTTAGCCGGGTCCGCATGCGCATCCTTGCCCGTGCAGATGGCTGCCGTGATGGCGGCCACATTGAAGGCGTGCGCGCCGAACGGCGCCATGAGCAGCGAACCGAGTCCCGTCACCGTCAGGATGGGATTGGCGCTGACGCCGTAACCGTCATTGCGCAGCACCAGCATGCCGGGCATGTATTGCCCCGTCAAGGTGATCAGGAACAGGGGCAGCGCCACGCCCAGCAGGGACGCCGCGGAAAAGCGCGGCATCTCGAACACGGGCGCGGCCAGGGCCAGTTCGATGCCTTGCGCATCGATGCGTCCCTGCGCCAGCAGCAGGCCCAGGCCGATCAGCATGATGCCCACCACGGCAAAGCGCGCCGTGAAACGGCGCAGCACGGCGTACGACAGCAACAGCACCGCTACCAGCAGCGGATCGGCGCTGGCGCCGCCGAACGCATTCACGCCAAACTGCAGCAAGATGCCGGCCAGCAAGCCGGCGGCGATGCCACCGGGGATCAGGCGCACGAGGCGCTCAAAAGCGCCGGACATGCCCAGCAGAATGAAGGCGATGGCGGACACGATGTAGGCGCCGATCACCTCGGCATATGGCGTGTGCGGCATGACGGTGGCCAGAAAGGCCACGCCGGGCGTGGACCAGGCCGTGATGATGGGCGCGCGGTAGCGGTAGCTGAGCCAGATGCCCGTCACGCCCACGCCGATGCTCAGCGACCAGACCCAGGACGCCGTCTGCGCAGCGCTGAGCTGGGCCAGCTGGGCCGCCTGGAACACCAGCACGAAGGTGCCGCCATAGTTGACGAGGACGGAAATGAAGGCCGCCATGGTGGGGGACGCCAGGTCGCGCCAGCGCGCTTGGCGCCTGTTGTCGATTGCCGCCGAGGATGTGGAACTAGTCTGCATGCGTGTGCCCTTGCCTGAGGTTCAAAAAGGGCATCTTAGCGCTCACATGGACTGCTCAGGCAGGCCAATTCCCACACATTCAACAGACCACTTGAGCGCTTACCCCAGCGCGCGGGCCAGGCGGACGATGCCGCTGTCGATCTCGTGCGGCGTGAGCGCCGCAAAGCCCAGCAGCCAGCCGCCCCGCGCAGGCGGTGTCGCATTCAGCCGGCTCAGGCCAGGCAGCACGATGCCCGCCTGCGCCGCCAGCCGTATCGTGCCCAGCTCGTCCCTGCCCTCGTGCAGCAGACACGGCATCTGCAAGCCGCCCGGAGGCAGCTGCGCCGTGACCACGTGCGGCAAGTGCCGCTGCACGGCCTGCGCCATCGCATCGCGGCGCACGGCGTAGACCTTGCGCATAGCGCGCACGTGGGCGGCGAAATGGCCATCGGCGATGAAACGGGCCAGTGTCAGCTGATCCAGTTGCGGCGTATGCCCGTCGAGAATGCTGCGCGCATACGTCATCGGTTTCACCAGCGCGGGCGGCAGCACCATGTAGCCGATGCGCAGGCCCGGATACAGCGACTTGGCGAAGGTGCCCAGGTAAATCGTGCGCTGCTGCGTGTCGAGCCCCTGCACGCAAGCCGTCGGCAAGCCTGCGTAGTGAAACTGGCTGTCGTAATCGTCCTCGATGATCCAGCCCTGGCGCTCCGCAGCCCAGGCAGTCAGGGCCAGGCGGCGCTCGAGCGCCAGGGTGGCGCCCGTCGGGTACTGATGCGACGGCGTGACGTAAATCGTGTTGGCCCCGCTGCGGTCGGCGCGCAGGCTGTTCATGCACAAGCCATCTGCATCGACGGGCACGGGCACGACCTGCAATTGCGCCATCTCGAACGCCTTGCGCGCGCCGAAATAACCGGGGTCTTCCATCAGGATGGGGCCATGTGCGTCGGCCAGCACTTGCGCGCACAGGTACAGGGCCTGGCGCGTGCTGCTCAGCACCAGTACTTGGCCGGCCGTGGCCCGCGCGCCCCGCTCCAGGTTCACATAGTCGGCGATGGCCTGGCGCAGCGGCTCTGCGCCTTGCGGGTCGCCATGAAGCAGCACATGGTGTTCGCTACTGGCCGCCTGGCGCCGCAAGCGCTCCCACACGTCGAGCGGAAAGGCCCGCGTTTCCGGCAAGCCCGTGGCGAAGGCCTTCACGCTCTGCTGGTCGGTCACGCCACCGCTGGCGAGGATGTGCGCGCCGCGGGCGCTGAGGGCCGCCGGCTGCGCGGACAAGGGCAACAGCGCAGTCGCAGGCTTGCCCAGCAGGCTCGCGCCTATCGTCGGCGAGACAAAACTTCCCGATCCCGCCTGGCGTCGCAGATAGCCGTCGAGACGCAGCTGCGCGTAGGCCATTTCCACCGTATCGCGCGACACGCCCAGCGATTGCGCCAGCGCGTGCGTGGCAGGCAGGCGCAGGCCGGGCGCCAGCACGCCATCGAGTATCAGCTAGCGCAGCGCGCGCTGCACCCGCACGCGCAAGTCGAGCGCCGCCAGTTCAGGGGCGGCGATGCGGATCTTCAGGGTGTCGAGTTCGAACTGTGGCGTCATGGCGCTTTCGGCGCGGCGCGAACGGCATCCACGGCAGCGACGCTGCTGGCCAGCGAAAAGCCATGCTGCTGCAGCACCGCCACCAGCTGTTCGCCGGCGCAGCCGAGGCGCAGATTTTCCGCCACCCAGTCCCGCCACTCGCGGCTGATGTCCGGCATGGGTTCCGGCGCCAAAGTGATACCGAGTATGCATGCGGCCAGCAAGCCGTTGATGCGCTGCGTGTCGATCAGGTGCTGCACCACCGCGTGGCCCGAGTGGGGATACGGATGCAGGGTGCAGCGGCCGAACGCGGCCAGGCGCTGCGCGTGCATGGCGTCGAGGTTGACCGATTCGCTGGCGCTCGCACTGGCACTGCCGCCCGCGCTGGCCACGTCCGGCCGGGCCGCGTCCGGCCGCGTGCCGAACACCAGGTGCATCCGCGTATGCTCCGTCGCCCTGGCGCGGCACAGGGCCGCCAGGTCGTAATAGCCCGAGGGCGGCGGGTCTTGCGCCAGCGACTCCATCACGGGCAGCCAGCGCAGCTCGTGGTACAAGTGCGCCTGCTGCACGTCGAGGAAGGACAGCGAGCCGAAGGCGACGATCTGCTGCGCGTCCAGCAGCAAGCCATACATGACGGCCGCATACGCGCCCATGGACTGGCCGAGGGTGGTGACTTGACTCGGTGCGATGCGGCGCACCAGTTCGCGCAAGGCTTGCGCCGTTTCATCCACATGGCTGCCAAGGCCCGCGATGCGGCGGTGGTACCAGGCATTGCCCGAATCGCGTACGAGAATTTTGTTCAGAGGCTGCCCGCTGGCCTGCTCCAGCTTTCTCAGGCGTCCGTAAAAATCGAAGGCGGGGCGCGTGGTCCATGAGACGAAGCCGAAGGCGATCACCAGCGGCGCGCCGGGCACGATGCGGTCGACCAGCACGTCGTCGGCACTGGTGGCGACCAGTCGATTATCCAGCGCTTGCGCTTGCAGCATCGGCCCGGCTCCCGATAAATGTTGAAAACGGCACAAAACATGAGTGTAATGCCAAGGCTGGCAAAATGGAAAGCAATCGCCGCTACAGTACGCTGGCCGGCACGAAAAACCTGCTAGTCTGCAGGCATTACACCCTTCACAGGAGCGCCCCATGCTGCATCGCCTGAAATACCTGTCCCTCGCCGCCGCCATCGCCATGGCCGGTGGCTGCGCCACCACGTCCGACAGCGCCAAGCCGGACACCGGCCTGACGCCCAGCTACAGCCTGACGAATACCTACTGGAAGCTGACGGAACTCGATGGCGCCCCGGTGACGATGGCGCCGGGGCAGGAGCGCGAAGTGCGCATCACCCTCACCGACGATGGCAAGGTCCATGGTTTTACGGGCTGCAACCGCGTGATGGGCGGCTACACGCTGGCCGGCACGGCCCTGCGCTTCACGCAGCTGGCCGGCACGCGCATGGCATGCCCGCCGCCCCTGATGCAGCTGGAAAGCGCCGTATTGGCCAACTTGAACAGCGTGACGGGCTACCGCTTCGATGGCGAATTCCTGATCCTGCTCAAGGATGGCGCGCCCGTGGCCAGGTTTGAATCGGTCTACCTGTGAAATAAAAATCGACTGCCGTTACAATGGCTTCCAGCCCATCATCTGGAAGGAAGCCATGTCCGCACTGCCCTCGCCGTCTTCATCCCCGACACCATCGGTCGCCGGCCGCTACCGGGCTTTTCTTTTTGACATGGACGGCACCGTCATCAATTCCATCGCCGCCGCAGAACGCATCTGGGGCACCTGGGCGCAGCGCCAGGGCCTCGACGTGACGGCCTTTTTGCCCACCATCCACGGTGCGCGTTCGGTCGACACCATCGCCAAACTGCGCCTGCCCGGCGTCGACGCGCAGCGCGAATCGCAGGGCATCACGGATGCGGAAATCATCGATGTGGAAGGGATTATTGAAATTGCGGGCGCGCTGCGTTTTTTACAGTCGCTGCCGCCCGCGCAATGGGCGATTGTCACCTCGGCGCCGCGCGCGCTGGCCACGGCCCGCCTGAAGGCAGCCGGCATGCCCATTCCCGCCATCATGGTGACGGCGGAAGACGTCAAGGCAGGAAAACCCAAACCCGATTGCTACCTGCTGGCGGCGGAAAAACTGGGCGTGGCGCCTGCCGATTGCCTGGTCTTCGAAGACGCGTCCGTCGGCATCGAGGCGGGCGAGGCGGCCGGCGCGAAAGTCATCGTCGTCACCGCCACGCACGCGCACCCGCTGGCCACGCGCCACCCCGCCATCGACAGCTACGATAGCATCGTGGCGACGGTCGATGGGGACGGTTTCATCGTGCTGGCGGAGTCGGTAGCAACACGCGCGACAAGATAGCCTGCTCCAGCGCGGCGAAAGCCGCATGGCCGCGCTGTCGCGGGCGCGGCAAGTCCACCTGCACATCCATGGTGATCTGCCCTTCCTCGATCAGCAGCACGCGGTCGGCCAGGGCCACGGCTTCGGCCACGTCATGCGTCACCAGCACGGCCGTGAAGCCGCGCGCCAGCCACAGCGACTCGATCAGCTGCTGCATCTCGATGCGCGTCAGGGCGTCGAGCGCGCCCAAAGGCTCGTCGAGCAGCAGCAGTTGCGGTTCGTGCACGAGGGCGCGCGCCAGCGCCACCCGCTGTTTCTGCCCGCCCGACAGGGAAGCCGGCCAGTCGTCAGCCCGCTCGGCCAGGCCCACCGTCCACAGCGAGGCGGCCGCCGCGCCGACGGAACGGGGCAGGCCAAGGGCCACGTTGTCGAGCACCGTCTTCCACGGCAGCAAACGCGACTCCTGAAACATGATGCGGATGTCGGGCGCACCCACGCCGCTGCCGATGGCGACCTTGCCCTCGTCGACGCTTTCCAGTCCCGCGATCGAGCGCAGCAAGGTGCTCTTGCCGCAGCCACTGCGCCCCACGATGGCGACGAATTCGCCCGCTTCCAGCTGCAGGTCGACGTTTTTCAGCACGGGACGTTCGCCATAGGCCTTGCTCAATTGCGTCAATGCCAGCGGCACGCCACGGCGCGCCAAAGGGGCTTGCGGGGCAACCTTCGCCTGCGGCGGTGCGCCGGCCGGGTCGTACTGCACGAAGTGCGACAAAAAATCCGTTTCGATCTGGATGGGGGCGAGCAGCATGGTGTTCTTTCCTTATTTCGTCACTATCGGTAGGCGGGATTCCAGCGCAGGCAATGGCGTTCCAGGCGGCGCGAGAACAGATCGGCCAGTTTGCCCAGCAAGGCGTACAGCAATATCCCCACCAGCACCACGTCCGTTTGCAGGAATTCGCGGGCATTCATGGTCATGTAGCCGATGCCGGCCTGCGCCGAGATGGTTTCGGCGACGATCAGCAGCACCCACACGAGTCCCAGCGAAAAGCGCACGCCCACCAGAATCGAAGGCATGGCGGCCGGCAGGATCACGTCGCGGTACAGGGGCCAGCCGGACAAGCCATAGCTCTTCGCCATTTCGATCAAGCCCTGGTCGGCGGAGCGGATGCCGTGGAAGGTGTTCAGGTAGACGGGAAAGAACACGCCGACGGCCAGCAGAAACAGCTTGGCTGTCTCGTCGATGCCAAACCACAGGATCACCAGCGGGATCAAGGCCAGCGCGGGGATGTTGCGCACCATTTGCAGGGTGGTGTCGAGCAGGGTTTCCGCATGGCGGAAGCTGCCCGTCAATAAGCCCAGCAGCAAGCCCAGTCCCGCGCCGATGACGAAACCGACCGTCGCGCGCCACAAGCTCGTTTTCAGGTGCAGCCACAGTTCGCCCGATGCGGCCAGGTGCCAAAAGGCTTTCGCCACGGCCCACGGTTCGGGCAGGATGCGGCTCGACAGCCAGCCCCACTGCGCCGCCAGTTGCCAGGCCAGCAGCAGCGCCACGGGCAGGGCCCACGGCGCCAGCGCATGACGCCAGAGCGTACCGGGCGGACGCTTGGTGGTGAAAGCGGGGCCGGCACCCATCTCAGGCCGCCTTTTTCTGCGGCGCGGCCGGCACGATGTTGCTGGCCATGACTTCGCCGAAGGGTCCTGTCAGTGACTGCTCACCCAGGGCCTTGCCCTTGCCCAGCAGCGGGAACACCAGTTCGGCAAAGCGGTACGACTCTTCCAGGTGCGGATAGCCGGAGAAAATGAAGGTGTCGATGCCCAGGTCCGCGTATTCCTGCATGCGCGCCACCACCGTCGGGCCGTCGCCCACGAGGGCTGTGCCCGCGCCGCCGCGCACCAGGCCCACCCCGGCCCAGAGATTCGGCGACACTTCGAGCTTGTCGCGCCGCCCGCCGTGCAGGGCCGCCATGCGCTGCTGGCCCACGGAATCCATCTTGCTGAAGGCCGCCTGCGCCTTGGCGATGATGTCGTCGTCCAGGTGGCTGATCAATTCATCGGCCGCGCGCCAGGCCGCCTCGTTCGTTTCGCGCACGATCACGTGCAGGCGGATGCCGAAGCGCACCGTGCGGCCACGCTTGGCGGCGCGCGCGCGGATATCGGCGATCTTTTCCGCCACGGCGGCGGGTGGTTCGCCCCACGTCAGGTACACGTCCATCTGCTCGGCCGCCAGTTCATGCGCGGGCTCCGACGAGCCACCGAAATACAGCGGCGGATACGGTTTCTGCACGGGCGGATACAGGGTTTTCGCCCGCTTCACCTGGATATGCTTGCCCTCGAAATCATAGCCGGCCGCGCCGCCCTCGCCCGCCAGCGTGGCGCGCCACACCTTGATGAATTCATCGGAGATTTCATAGCGCTTGGCGTGGTCGGCAAAAAGGCCGTCCGCTTCCAGCTCGCCCTGGTCGCCGCCCGTGACGACATTGATCAGCAGGCGCCCGTTCGACAGGCGGTCGAACGTGGACGCCATGCGCACGGCCAGGCCGGGCGTGGACAGGCCGGGCCGCACGGCCACTAAAAATTTGAGTTTTTGCGTCACGCTGATCAGCGACGAGGCCACCACCCACGCGTCTTCGCAGGAGCGGCCCGTCGGCAGCAGCACGCCGTCGTAGCCGAGCGTGTCGGCGGCCACGGCCACCTGGCGCAAATAATCGGCATCGACGGGGCGCGCGCCCTGCGAGGTGCCCAGGTAGCGGCTGTCGCCGTGGGTAGGGATGAACCAGAAGACATTCAATGACATGGTGCGCTTTCCTTTGCTTGTTTCTTAGTTTTTTCTTTGTTTGTTTATTTTGTGCTGGTAGCCAGCTGGCGCGCAGGCAGCAGCGCATCCTTGACAATGATCGGTTTCGGAATCAGCTTCAGGCTGGAAAAGGCGTCCGCCACCCTTTGCTGCGAAGCGATGACGTCAACCGACACGGGTTTAACGCCATACGCATAGCGCGAGGCGGCCAGCGCCACCACATCCTTGCTCAACCCTGTCTGTGCGGCGAGGATCGTCGCCACTTCCTCCGGATTGTTGCGGCCCCAGTCGTCGACCTTGGCCACTTCATCGAGCACGATGCGCAGGATTTCGGGATTTTTTTCCGCATAGGTGCGCGAGGCCAGGTAGAACTGGTAGTTCGCCACCAGGCCCTTGCCATCGGCCAGCAAGCGGGCGCCCAGCTGCTTTTCGGCGGCCGCCAGGAACGGATCCCAGATGGCCCAGGCATCCACGCTGCCCCGCTCGAAGGCGGCGCGCGCATCGGCCGGCGGCAGGAACACGGGCTGGATATCGGCGTACGCGACACCGGCCTTTTCCAGCGCCTTCAATAACAGGTAATGCACGTTCGAGCCCTTGTTCAGGGCGACCTTCTTGCCCTTCAAGTCGGCCAGGGTGCGCAGGCCGGAACCCTTGGGCACGACGATGGCCTCACTGGCCGGCGACGCCGGCTCATTGCCGACATACACCAGGTTGGCGCCGGCCGCCTGGGCAAAAATAGGCGGCGCCTCGCCCACCGTGCCGAAATCGATGCTGCCCACATTCAAGCCTTCGAGCAGCACGGGGCCGGCCGGGAACTCCGTCCATTTCACGCCCACACCCTGCTCGGCCAGGCGTTTTTCCAGCGTGCCGCGTCCTTTGAGCAGGGTCAAGGTGCCGTATTTCTGGTAGCCGATACGCAACTGTACCTCTCCCTTGGCCTGCGCCTGCGCCACGGCCGGCATGCCGGCCGCCATCACGCCGGCGGCAGCGGCAAACAGCAAGCCCAAAGTGGTACGGCGCGAGAGTCGTTGTGCGTGGCGGTGTGTCATGGCGGTTCCTTGGTCGGTGAATAATCAGGCGGCTTGATAGTGGGGCGCGTACGGCTGGTCTTGCAGCGAACGCACGGGTACGGAGATATCGCTGGGCGCGGACGGGCGCCGGCCCTGCAGCACGAACAGGCCGCTGGAGAGTTCCTCGATGCCGGCCTGCACGCGTTCGGCAATCGGCGCGTCCAGGCTCAGGCCCCGCTCTTCGTGCCAGTCCAGCTGCTGCGCATTGGCATAAATGCTGGTGAAGACTTGCTTGGCGCCCAGCGCATGCAGCACGGGACGCAGCGCATAGTCGAGCGCCAGGGTGTGGGCATGGCCGCCGCCCGTGGCCAGCGGCAGCACCAGCTTGCCGGCCAGGCCATCTTGCGGCAGCAAGTCGAGGAAGGCTTTCAGCAACCCTGTATACGAAGCCTTGTAGATGGGCGTGGCGATCACGATGGCGTCGGCGTCGGCCACGGCGCGCACGGCCCGGGCAATCGCCGCGTCGTCGTAGTCGGCCAGCAGCAAGGCGCGCGCCGGCAAGTCGCGCACATGCAGCTTGGCGTAGCTATGGCCCTGCAGCGCCAGCTGGTCGCCGATATGCAGCAGCAGACGGCTGGAACTCGATGGGAGTTGCGGGCTACCGCCCAATAACAAGATGCTCATGTGATGCCCGTCCCTGTACGTTGTCGGATTGGAGTTGCTCGGATGCTTGCAGCCTATCGCCATCAGCAGCCGTGTAAAACGAATGCTTTCGCGCTTCGATATGCGTTTTTTGACTATCCGGGCCTGACGCCCCGCAAGCGAAGGCGCCGGTCCACGCGCGGCTTTTTCCGCATATCCTTGCGCGGTTTTCTTCGTGTACGGCGCACGCCTGGCGGTGCAATATCGGTCTCATCGTCTTTCTGGAATCTGTCCCATGTCTAGTGCTTTTCTCCACGCAGCCCGCCCCGTCGCTCCCGCAGCCGAACCCCTGCAGGACGCCATCAGCATCGCAACAAAGCTGGCCGCGCGCCTGGCCGAAACGGCCAATGCCCGCGACCAGGCCGGCGGCCATGCGGCGCAGGAGCGTGAATGGCTGCGCGAATCAGGCTTGCTCACCTTGTCGATCCCCGTGGAATTCGGCGGCCAGGGTGCATCCTGGCCCCTCGTGTACCAGGTGATACGCATCCTGGCACGGGCCGACAGCGCGCTGGCGCATGTCTTCGGCTTCCACCATTTGCAGCTGGCCGGCTTGCAGCTGTATGGCAGCGCGCAGCAGCAGCGCCGCCTGCTCACCTTGACCGTCGACGAGCGCCTGTTCTGGGGCAATGCCTTGAATCCCCTCGACAAAAGAGTCACGGCCACCGACAGCGACGACGGCTACCTCCTCGACGGCATCAAGAGCTTTTCTTCCGGCTCCGTCGGTTCCGACTGGCTGACGATCTCTGCCTGGCACGCGCCCACGCAGACGGCGCTGATTGCCGCCCTGCCCACGCGCCAGGATGGCGTGACCGTGCAGGCGGACTGGGACGCCTTCGGCCAGCGCCAGACGGACAGCGGCAATGTGCATTTTCAAGGAGTCGCCTTGCCGCGGGAACTGGTGCTGCAGGCGCCCTCGCAGGCCGCCACGCCGCAAGCCACCGTGCGCTCGCAGATTGCGCAGCTGATCATGAGCAACCTGTATCTGGGCATCGCCGAAGGCGCGTTCGAGGCGGCGCGCCGCTACACGGACGAACAGGCGAAAGCCTGGTTTGCCTCGGGCGTGGCCAAGGCAACGGACGACCCTTTGATCCAGCACCGCTACGGCCAGCTGTGGCTCTTGCTGCGTCCCGCGCAAGTGCTGGCCGACGCGGCGGCGCAGGAACTGGAAAAAGTGTTCCGCAAGGGCGCGCTGGTGACGGCGCGCGAACGGGGCTTGCTGGCCGTGGCCGTGGCCGAAGCCAAGTGCCTGGCGCACAAGGCGGGACTGGAAATCAGCAGCCAGATGTTCGAACTGACGGGCGCCCGCTCCACCTCGGTCCAATACGGCTTCGACCGCTACTGGCGCAACGTGCGCGTGCATACCCTGCACGATCCCATCGACTACAAGCTGCGCGACCTGGGACGCTTTGCCTTGAATGGCACGCTGCCCGAGCCGACGGCTTACTCGTAATTCAACCACCAAGGAGCCACCATGACCATCGCCCGCCGCACCGTATTGCTTACCGCCTTGAGCCTCGCCCTGGCCAGCAGCTTTGTCCATGCCAAGGACCCGAAAGACATCACCATCGGCACCAGCGCCGGGCCGTACGCGGACCAGATCAAGCTGGGCATCAAGCCTATCATGGAAAAACAGGGCTACAAGGTCAAGCTGGTGGAATTCAATGACTACATCCAGCCGAACTTCGCGCTGGCCGAGGGTTCGCTGGACGCCAATGTGTTCCAGCACATCGTCTACCTGAAGAAATTCGCGCTGGAACACAAGCTGGCCCTGACGGACTTGATCACGATTCCCACGGCGCCGATTGCCATCTACAGCAAGAAGCACAAGACGCTCGATGACGTGAAGGAAGGCACGACGGTGGGCTTGCCGAACGATCCGACCAACCAGGCGCGCGCGCTGGTGCTGCTCGACCAGCTGGGCTGGATCAAGCTGCGCGCCAGCTTCGACCCCGTGCGCGCGTCGGAAAAGGATATCGCCGTCAACACGAAGAAAATCAAGCTGCTGCCGCTGGAAGCGGCGCAACTGCCACGTTCGCTGGGCGACACCGACTACTCCTTCATCAACGGCAATTACGCACTGGCGTCGGGGCTGAAGCTGACGGATGCGCTGGTGGCCGAGAAAATCTCGCCCAACTACATCAACCTGGTGGCCGTGCGCACGGCGGACAAGGACAAGCAGTTCGCGAAAGACCTGGCGGCCGCCTACCGTTCGCGCGAATTCCTCGACATCACCAATAAACACTTTGCCGGCTATTCGAAACCCGATTACCAGCAAGCCTTGCAGACGGCCGCAAAGTAAGCCATGGCAAAGACGATACGCTTCAACGCCTTCCAGATGAATACCGTGGGCCACCAGTCGCCGGGACTGTGGACGCATGCGCGCGACCGCAGCCATCGCTATACCGATCCGCAACACTGGACGGAACTGGCGCGGCTGCTGGAAGCGGGCCTGTTCGACGCGGTGTTCCTGGCCGACGTGCTGGGCGTGTATGACGTGTACCGGGGCAGCCTCGATGCGGCCCTGGAACACGGCGTGCAGGTGCCGCTGAACGACCCGCTGGCGCTCGTGCCCATCATGGCGCAGGCCACCGCGCACCTGGGTTTCGGTGTCACCTGCGCCCTCACCTACGAACACCCGTACACGTTCGCGCGGCGCATCTCCACCCTGGACCACCTGACGGGTGGGCGCATCGGCTGGAATATCGTCACCGGCTACCTCGATAGCGCGGCGCGCAACCTGGGCTTGCAACAGCAACTTGGCCACGACGAGCGCTACGACCTGGCCGACGAATACCTGGACGTCGTCTATAAGCTGTGGGAAAAGAGCTGGGATGACGACGCCGTCGTCAACGACAAGGTGCGCGGCATCTACGCCGATCCGGCCCGCGTGCATCCGATCAACCATGCCGGGCGCCACTACCAGGTGCCCGGCATCCATTTGTGCGAGCCGTCGCCGCAGCGCACGCCGCTGCTGTACCAGGCGGGCACATCGCCACGCGGCACGCGCTTTGCGGCGCGCCACGCGGAAGCCACCTTTGTCAGTGGTCCCAGCAAGACAGTCGTCAAGCGATATGCCGATGATTTGCGCGCCGCAGTGCGGCAAAGCGGGCGCGATGGCGACGCATTGCTGATCTACGCGCAGGCGCTGGTCATCACGGGCGCCACGGAAGAAGAGGCGCGGGCCAAGCACGCCGACTATCTGCGCCACGGCAACATCGAGGCGGCGCTGGTGCTGCTGTCCGGCTGGACGGGCGTCGATTTCAGCCGCTATCCGCTCGACGCCACCATCGACTATATCGATTCCCCGGCCGGCCGTTCGGCGCTGGCCTCCTTCAGCCAAGCCGACCCGGACCGCACGTGGACGGTGCGCGAGGCTGCCGAATACATAGGCCTGGGCGGACGCGGCCCCGTGCTGGTGGGCGATGCGCGCCAGGTGGCCGACCAGCTGGAAAGCTGGCTGGACGAGACAGGCATCGACGGTTTCAATCTGGCCTTCGCCGTGGCCCACGACAGCATGGCCGACGTGGTGGCCCACATCGTGCCGGAACTGCAGCGGCGCGGCCGCTATCGCACCCACTACGAGGAAGGCAGCTTGCGCCACAAGGTCTTCGGCCAGGGTCCGCACCTGCCCGCCGGTCATGCGGGCCGCCAGGTCAGCATCGCACCCGCCGACGCAGCCCTGGCAGCGGCCTGACACATCAGCTGACGTATCAGACTCACCATTCAAGGACACCATGAAACGCAGAACCATCTTGCAACTGGCCGCCAGCGGCGCCACCCTCGCCGCCTTGCCCAGCCTCACCCGCGCAGTCACGCAAGCGCCGCTGAAGGAGCTGCGCCTCGACTACGCTTATTATTCGCCCACCAGCCTGGTGCTGCGCCGCTTCGGCTGGCTGGAAGAAGCATTCAAGTCGGATGGCACCAGCATCAAGTGGGTGCTCAGCGCGGGCAGCAACCGCGCGCTCGAATACCTGAACGCCAACAGCATCGACATCGGTTCGAGCGCAGGCCTGGCCGCGCTGCTGGCGCGCGCCAACGGCAATCCCATCCGCGCGCCGTATATTTTTTCGCGCCCCGAGTGGACGGCGCTGGTGGTACGCAAGGATAGCCCCATCCGCTGCATCGCCGACTTGAAGGGCAAGAAGGTCGCTGCCACCAAGGGCACCGACCCATATCTGTTTCTGCTGCGCTCATTGAAGACGGCGGGCCTGAAACGCGGCGACATCGAACACGTCAGCCTGCAGCATGCCGACGGCCGCGCGGCGCTGGAGCAGGGCAAAGTCGACGCCTGGGCCGGACTCGATCCGCACATGGCCGCCAGCGAACTGGAAGCTGGTTCGCGCCTGATCTACCGCAACGTGGCCTTCAATACCTACGGTTTCCTGAACGTGCGCGAAGACTTCCTGGCCAGCCGCCCGGCCGAAGTGGGCAAGGTGATACAGGCCTACGAACGGGCGCGCGCCTGGATACGCACCTATCCGGCAGAAGCGGCAAAAATCCTGTCGGAGGAGGCCAAGGTCAGCCTGCCGGTGGCGCTGCTGCAGGTAAAACTGCGCAGTGACTTCAGCAATCCGCAGCCGTCGAGCGAACATGTGAAGGCCCTGCTGGTGGCCGCGCCCATCCTCGTCGACGAAGCGCTGGTCAAGCCGGGCGCCGACTTGAACCGCGCCATCGCGGATCTGGTCGACACGCGCTTTGCCGCGCCCTTCATCAGCAAGGCGTAAGCGATCATGTCCAGAGACACGCTCGCCGCGCCAGCATCGGCCCACGACACCGGTGTGCGGCACAGGCTCTTTCGCCAGCCTTTGCCACGCGCGGCACTGGGCATGCTGCTACCCGCCCTGGCGCTGCTGGCGGCGGAACTGGGCGTGCGCACGGGCGCCATTCCCGCCAACCTGCTGCCGGCGCCCAGCGACATCGGCGCCACCATTGCCGAGCTGGCGCGCCAGGGACTGGCCGGCCACGTGCTGGCGAGTACCGTGCGCGTGGCCATCGGCTTTGCGGGCGGCGCGCTGCTGGCCGTCGTGCTCGGAGCGGCCGTGGGCTTGAACCGCACGATAGAGGCGCTGCTCGACCCCACGTTCCAGGCCCTGCGCGCGATTCCCTCGCTGGCCTGGGTGCCCTTGCTGCTGCTATGGCTGGGCATCGATGAAGCACCCAAGCTGGTCCTGATCGGCATCGGCGCCTTCTTCCCCGTCTACATGGGCGTGGCGTCGGGCATCCGCGACGTGGACCGCAAGCTGATCGACGCGGCACGCCTGTACCGCCTGAGCCGCCCCGCGCTGGCGCGGCGCGTGCTGCTGCCGGCCGCGCTGCCCGCCATCTTCACGGGCTTGCGCAACGGTTTGAGCCTGGCCTGGATGTTCATGGTGGCGGCCGAACTGATCGCCGCCAGCCAGGGCCTCGGTTATCTGCTCAGCGACGGACGCGAAACGAGCCGCGCCGACATCGTACTGACCGCCATCGTGCTGCTGGCCGTGCTGGGCAAGGCTAGCGACAGCCTGATGCAGCGCCTGGAAACCCGCTTGCTTGCCTGGCGCGACAGCTATGCCACTCCCTGACGAAAGCGGCCCCGCATGACTGCCCTGCTTGACATTGCCATCCATGACAAATCCTATGGCGCGCGGCGCGTGCTGCACAATCTGCAATTGCAGCTGCGCCAGGGCGAGATCGTCAGCCTGATCGGCGCCAGCGGCTGCGGCAAGAGCAGCCTGCTATCCATCGTGGCCGGTCTCGATACGGACTTTCGCGGCACCCTGCGCCTCGACGGCAAGCTGCTGGCGGGAGTGCACGCTGACATTGGCCTGATCTTCCAGGAGCCGCGCCTGTTTCCCTGGCTGACGGTAGCGCAAAACATCGCCTTCGGCCTCGGTGCTGGTGGCGAACACGATCCCAGGGTCGCGCAATTGCTGGAGGAAGTGGGTTTGCAAGGCCACGCGGACAACCTGCCCAAGCAGCTGTCTGGCGGCCAGGCGCAGCGCGCGGCCATCGCCCGCGGCCTGTTTGGCCAGCCCCGCATCCTGCTGCTGGACGAACCGTTTTCCGCCGTTGACGCATTTACCCGCATGAAACTGCAAGATTTGCTGGCCGCCGTCGCCGCGCGCCATGGCTTGAGCGTGCTGCTGGTCACGCATGATATCGACGAAGCGCTGTACCTGAGCGACCGCATCGTCATGCTCGACACGCGCGCCGGACCGCAGCGCGCCCATTACCAAGTGACAGCATCCCGGCCCCGTCTGCGCACGCCGACGGCGCAAGCCGCGTTGAAGGAGACCATCCTCGGCGAACTGCACGCCGCGCATGCGTTCTGAGGCTGCTGCATGGCCGCCAGTGACAGGCCTGGGCATTCATGTTAGTTTGCCATCTTGAAAACAAACAGGCGGCTACGTGCATCTTCCTTTCCTTCCCGTTCTCGCCATCCTTGCCCTCAGCCACATCGCGGCGCACGCGGATACGCAGGCTGACACACCTGCCGACGCAGCGGTCGACACCAGCCAGTCCATCCACGTCAGCAGCATCCGCAACCCGGAACTCAAGTCCTACCGCGTGATGACCGCGGGCCTCGATGCCTTTGACGACCACCATGCACTGGCGCCCAGGGCACGCGAAGTGCGCTTCCAGCTGATTCCCGGCCCCGGCGCACCGGACAACGCCATGCAGGATCTGAGCTTGCGTATCGCCGGCAATGAAACCTCAATCGTCCTGTCCCTGGCCGCCGACGGCAGTTTTACGCTGCCGCGCAGCGCGCAAGCCGAGCGCGAAGACGCGGACCTGGTCACCAACAGGAAGAAGGACGCGTACCGCTGGCAAGCCAGCGTCCGCAGCGACGATGTACCGCCCGGCATGCGCCGCCTGGGCGACCTGCGCCTGCAATGCCAGGTCGGCATCGCCATTGCAAAGAAAGAGACGCCCTTCTTGCTACGCACCCTGGTCGCCACCAAGCTGCGCACCACCGACTGGTGCTCCGCCGTTGAACTCAAGATGAGCACGTACAGCGATCCGGCCATCGCCAGCGCCACCCTGCTCGATGGCGGGCGCCGCGTCGCGCTGCAGGTGAAAAATAGCGGCACGTCCTTCCTGGCCCCCTTGGGCGACACCCGCTATGCGGACGATACCTTGATCGAACTGGTCTACAAGGACACTGGCGCCGCGCCGCCTGCCTCCCTGTAAACGTTTGCGTCGCGCCCCGTTCCGTGTCAGCATACGCCACCTTGGCAACACGGATAAGGACTGCAATGCCCCTCACTCTGACACGCGCGCTGGCCCTGGCGCTGCTGGTGGCCAGCACCGCCGCCCAGGCGCAGACACCAGGCTGCGACGTCTGCGCCACCTGGAACGCCGACCAGGCGCCGTTCCGCATCTTCGGCAATACCTATTATGTAGGCGTGAAAGGCCTCAGTTCCGTGCTCGTGACGTCGCCGCAGGGCCACGTGCTGATCGATGGCGGCTTGCCGGAATCGGCGCCAAAGATCATCGCCAATATCGGCGCACTGGGTTTTCGCATCGAGGACGTGAAACTGATCCTCAATTCACATGGCCATATCGACCATGCGGGCGGCCTGGCCGAGCTGCAGAAGCGCAGCAATGCGCTGGTGGCCGCCAGTCCGTCGGCCGCGCTGGACCTTGCGTCGGGCGAAGTGGGCCCCGATGACCCGCAATACCACGCGCTACCCAAGTACCCGCCCGTCAAGGACATGCGCCTGGCGCGCGACGGCGGCCAGTTCAATGTCGGCCCCATCAACCTGACGGCGCATGCCACGCCGGGGCACACGCCCGGAGGCCTGAGCTGGACGTGGCAATCGTGCGACGGCCCCCGCTGCCTGAACATGGTGTACGCGGACAGCATCAACGCCGTCTCGCGTCCCGGCTTCAAGTTCAGCGCCAGCAGCGAGTATCCGAACGCGGTGGCGGACTTGCGCCACAGCTTCGAGACCCTGGAAAAGCTGACTTGCGACGTGCTCATTTCGGCGCACCCGGAAGCGTCGCAATTATGGGAGCGGCTGGAGGCGAGCGTTACGGGCGGCAGCGATGCCTTTGTCGATCCGCAGGCCTGTCGCGCCTACGTGGCGGCGGCGCGCAACTTGCTTGATGCGCGCCTGGAACAGGAAAAACAACCATGAACTTGTCAACCGTGCACGCTGGCTTGACGCCAATCTGCTACGCTGGCGCCATTCATTTGAAGAAGGAAATGCCATGTTCAAACTCGCCAGACTGATTCCCCTCGCCGCCATCGTCGCCATCACCGCCGGCTGCGCGCAAACGCCCGTGCGCAGCGACGCTGCCGCCGCCACGCCAGGCGCCACCTCGCCCGCCAAGCCGGCGCCCAAGCTGACACAGACGCAATGGAAGCTGAAGGAATTGAAGGGCAAGCAAGTGGTGCGCAAGGCGCCTGAACAGCGCGAAGTGACCCTGCTGCTGGCCGAAGGCCGCGCCAGTGGCCACAGCGGCTGCAACCAGATGATGGGCGGCTACACCAGCGATGGCGTCAGCACCCTGGCCTTCTCGCAGCTGGCCGGCACCATGATGATGTGCCAGCCGCAGGACATGGACCTGGAGCGCCTGCTCTTGACCACCCTGGGCGAAGTCAATGGCTACCGCTACGCCGACCAGGAATTGCTGCTGCTGAAGGATGGCGTGCCCGTGGCGCGGTATGAAGCGCTGACGGTGAAATAAAACCCGCACTCCCGCATTTGAAGAGTACCTGAAAAACGTTCAGGGCCAGGCGCGGCGCCGCAGGCAGTACGCTAGTACGCCAAGGCGCTGCAACGCCGCCAAGGACCTTTTCTCGGGCACTCTTCAATCGTTGCGCATCTGCGCCTGCGATACATTGCTTTCTGGCGGCACGCTCTGCGTCAGCCACACATTCCCCCCGATGGTCGACCCCGCGCCGATGGTGATGCGCCCCAGCACGGTCGCGCCCGCGTAAATCACCACGTCGTCCTCGACGATGGGGTGGCGCGGCGTGCCCTTGATCAGCGCGCCGGAAGCGTCGGCCGGAAAACGCTTGGCGCCCAGGGTGACGGCCTGGTACAGGCGCACGCGCTGGCCGATGATCGCCGTCTCGCCGATCACCACGCCCGTGCCATGGTCGATGAAGAAGGACGCGCCGATGTGCGCGCCCGGGTGGATGTCGATGCCCGTCAGGGTATGCGCGATATCGGCGATCAGGCGCGCCAGGAACGGCGCACCCAGCGCATGCAGGCGGTGCGCCAGGCGGTGGTACAAAATGGCGATGGTGCCCGGGTAGCACAGCATGATCTCGGCTACCGAAGTGGCGGCCGGGTCGCCCGCGTAGGCGGCCTGCACGTCCGACACCAGCAGCGCGCGGATGTCGGGCAGGCTGGCGGCGAAGGCGCGCGTGATGTCGCGCGCCTGCTGCGCCAAGGTCGCATCGTCGCTGGCTGCGTCCCCCTCTTCACCGGCAGGTACGGAAAATAGCAGGCCGCGCCGCACCTGTTCGCTGAGGCGGTTCAGGGTGGTGTTGAGGGTGTCGCCGACAAAATAATCGATGCTTTCATCGGTGAGATTCGGCCGCCCGTAATGGGTGGGGAACAGGGCCGCCGACAAGCCGTTGACGATGGTGGTGAGAGCTTCGCGCGACGGCAGTTCGCGCACCCTGCCGTTATGACGGATCTTGTGCTTGTCTTCGCGCGAGCTGCGCAAGGCCTGGATCACGGGCCCCAGGTTCCACTGGGCCGTGTCGTCGGCGGGCGCCGCGGGATAAATGCTGTGCATGGCGTATCACTTCCAAAAAAATGGCAAACAGGCCGGGTCGCCCCAGCTTAGCGGCCAGGCACCGCGATTCAAACGAAGAATTTCAAGATTTCATATGCGAAAAACGCATATGAATGACAAACAGCGTCGGCGCCAAACCCGATTGTTGCCACTAGCGTAAAATGACGGGCTAACAAAAACACTCTTCAACATGACTAAATTATTAACATGGATTTTGGCGGGCCTGGCGATGGTCGGACCGCTTGCAATTGACACCTATCTGCCGTCGTTCCCCGCCATCGTGCACGATTTCAATGCCAGCCCCCTGCTGGTGCAGCAAACCCTGAGCTTTTTCCTGTTCACGTTCGCGTTCATGATGCTGTTTTACGGCACCCTGTCCGATTCTTTCGGCCGCCGTCCCGTGATTCTCGTCTCGCTGGTGCTGTATGTGATCGCCTCCGTGGGCGCCGCGCTGGCGCCGTCGCTGGGCTGGCTGCTGGCCTGGCGCGTGCTGCAGGGCCTCTCGGCCGGCGCCGG
Organism: Janthinobacterium salmonicoloratum; assembly: GCF_051380845.1. Taxonomy (NCBI): domain Bacteria; kingdom Pseudomonadati; phylum Pseudomonadota; class Betaproteobacteria; order Burkholderiales; family Oxalobacteraceae; genus Janthinobacterium; species Janthinobacterium salmonicoloratum. The sequence goes on from NZ_JBNYXV010000005.1 coordinate 270,508, forward strand.
TTCCGTGATCGGCCGCGCCATCGTACAAGACCGCTATTCGGGCGCCGCCGCGCAGAAAATCCTCTCGCACATCATGATGGTGTTCGCGCTGGCGCCGGCCATCGCCCCCGTGCTGGGCGGCTGGCTGCAGGTGGGCATGGGCTGGCGCTGGATTTTCTGGTTCCTCACGGCGTTTGGCGTGCTGATGTTCATTGTCGTCTGGCGCGCGCTGCCGGAAAGCCTGCCGAAGGAACAGCGCCATGCCTTCCACCTGGGCGACATCGCCGTCAATTACTGGAAAGTGCTGTGCCACCGCCAGTTCCTGCTGCTGTCGACGGCCATCGGCGCCGCCTTTGGCGGCTTCGCCCTGTATATCGGCTCGGCCGCCTACTTCATCATCAACATCCTGCACCTGCCGGAGACGGCGTTCGCCTGGCTGTTCATACCCCTGATCAGCGGCATGGTGTTCGGTTCGGCCCTGTCGGCGAAAATCGCCCACCGCTATAGCCAGCGCCAGATGATCTGGGCCGGCTTCATATTGATGCTCGTCGCGGCGCTGGCCAACATCGGCTACAACTATGTCTTTGCCGCCGAAGTGCCGTGGGCCGTGCTGCCCCTGTTCTTCTACTCGTTCGCCCTGTCGATCGCCATGCCGCCGATGACCCTGATGGCGCTGAACCACTTTCCCAACAACAGCGGCCTGGCATCGTCGATGCAATCGTTCATCCAGATGCTGCTGTTCGCGCTGGTTTCGGGCTTGGTGGCGCCGCTGCTGTTCGACAGCGCGCTGAACCTGGCGTATGGCGTGATGGCGGGACTGCTGGTGAGTTTATTGTGCTGGGTGTTTGCGCAGGGTGGTTCGGCGGAAGTCGCAGCGAAGTAAAATCACGCATACCAAGCCGGTAAAAACCGGGGTCAGACCCCGCGTGTCTGACCCCAGCAGTTAATCAAGGCCACGGCGCTGGCGTCACATCCTGGTATTGCACCCCGCCCTGCTCCGGCTCAGCCGCATCGCGCGTAGTTGGCTGGTGCAAGGAACCGGCCGGCGAACGCAAACTCAAGATTTCCTTGCGCGCCTCGACGAAGTCGGCGGAACTCAAGGGGTGGTGCTGGTCCGGCCAGTGGCTGACGGCCCATTCCTGCAAGGTTTCAAAGCGCCGCCACAGTTCGGCGATGAATTCGCGGCGCGCCTGTTCCTGTGCTTCTTCCTCCTGCTGCGGCGTCTTCCCGGCACCTTCCCCGATAGGTACTTGCATGGCTGCTCCCTGGCTGATCAATCATCATGCCAGACTACGCAGGGACCAGCCAGGCGTCTGTTCGCGAACGAACACAGGATTTATTCGGGCATCTTGCGGAAGCCCACGGCCAGGCGGTTCCAGGTATTAATGGAGCCGATGGCCAGGGTCACGTTGACCATTTCCGCCGGCGTCAATTGTTCCGCCAGCGCCGCATAGTCTTCGTCCGAAGCGTGATTCTGTGGCAACAGGGTCAGCGCTTCCGTCCAGGCCAGCACGGCACGCTCGCGCGGCGTGAAGAACGGCGTTTCGCGCCAGACGGACACGGCATACAGGCGGCGTTCCGTTTCGCCCGCTTTGCGCGCGTCACTCGTGTGCATGTCCACGCAAAAAGCGCAGCCATTGATTTGCGAGGCGCGCAAGCGGATCAGTTCAAGCAGCGAGTGTTCCACGCCCAGTTTGGCAATCGCCGCTTCCAGCGCATACATGGCCTTGACGGCGTCCGGCGAAGCTTGTGTAAAATCGAATCGTTGCTGTGTCATGATGCATTCCTTGATGAGTAGAGATGCACCATTGTAAAAGCGCGACAACAGCGCGCGGCAGGCCAATCCTGCCGAAAAACGGCAGACCACCAACAGATACTCCATGGAATTACATATCCTGATCGACGGCACGCGCGACCTGGGCGGCCAGTTGTACCGCCAGCTCAGCGAGGCGATCCGCTCGGGCCGCCTGGCGGATGGCCAGCAATTGCCACCCTCGCGCCTGCTGGCCAGCCAGCTGGGCCTGTCGCGCAAGACGGTGTCCGACGTGTATGACAAGCTCGCGTATGAAAAGCTGCTGGTAGGAAAGGTCGGCGTGGGCAGCTTCGTGCAGACGCCGCACGCCTCGCCGCAGCGCCGCCACGCCAGCACCCCGCTGGCCAGCGCGCAGCGCATCGCGCGTTGGGAAGCGACGCCCACGCCCTTGCGCCAGGCCAGCCAGGAAACGCCGGCGCGCTACGCCTTCATCGGCGGGCGCGCCACGCCCGCGCACTTCCCGCAGGATGAATGGCGCGCCTGCATGCTGCACGCGCTGCGCCAGGGTGGCCAGGCGCGCGGCCGCTATGGCCCTGTCGCTGGCTTGCCGTCCCTGCGCGCGGCGATCGCCGGCCACGCCGCCTTCAGCCGCGGCATCCATTGCACCGAGGAACAAGTGCTCGTCACCAGCGGCGCACAGCAGGCTTTGCATCTGCTGGCGCAAACCCTGCTGGAGCCGGGCGACACGGTTGCCGTGGAAGAACCCGGCTACCCGGTGGCGCGCGCCGTGTTCGCCAGCCAGGGCGCGCACGTGGTGGGCGTCGAAGTGGATGAGGATGGCCTTGTCGTCACGCAAATCCCGGACGGTACGCGGCTGATTTATGTCACGCCCGCACATCAATTTCCGCTCGGTATGCCGATGAGCATGGCGCGCCGCCATGCCTTGCTGGAGCGGGCGCAGCAACTGGGCGCCATCATCATCGAGGACGATTACGACAGCGCCTTCCGCTACGAAGGCCGGCCCGAGGATTCCCTGCAAAGCATGGACCGCTACGGCGTCGTCGCGCACGTGGGCAGCTTTTCCAAGATCATGCTGCCGGAATTGCGGCTCGGCTATGCGGTGCTGCCGCAAGCCCTCGTGGCCGCCGTGGAAACGGTGAAATACCTGACGGATTGCCATACGGCCAGCCTGGGCCAGCATGCGCTGGCCAAGTTCATCGACGATGGCCATTTGCTGCGCCATATCCGCCGCTGCCACGACATTTATGCGGGGCGCCGCGAACGGTTGCAGCACTGGTTCAACGGCCCGTTGTCGCCGTGGTTCCGCCTGGTGCCTGCCAGCGCCGGCTTCCACGTGGCGGCCCTGGCGCAGGCGCCGCTCGATGTCGCGGAATTGCTGCGCCGCGCGCGCCTGGCCGACGTCAGCCTGTATGCGCTATCTGGCTTTTACCACGGACCCGCCCGCCATGAAGGCCTGTTCCTCGGCTATGGCGCCATCGACAAACTCGATATCGACACGGCACTGGCCAAGGTACTGGCGATACTGCAGGAAATAGCGCCCCTGGCCGTCAACGTGGTTGCCAACGATAATGTCCCGTGATGGGATAGCTGAATAAAATATTTTCCTCGCGCGCGCCCTCGCCGATATTGTGGATGATGAGCGGCACGCCGCTCCACGACTGCTTGTCGCTGACGATGCCGATATGCGTGAGGTTGCGCGGCAAGCGCCAGGTGACGATGTCGCCCGCGCGGTAAGCGTTCGCGTCCTTGCTTGGTGGCAAGCTGGTGCCGTGGCGGGCAAAGTACGTGCCCAGGTTCGGCACGCGGCGGTGGTCGATATTGCGGTCCGGCCCTTTCATCTGCCAGCGTCCCTGCTGCTGGTACACCTGCCACGCCTTACGCATGTCTTCGTGCACCAGCACCTGCAAGTCCTGCCCCAGCTGGCGGTAGGCGCGCACCACCACGTCCGTGCACACGCCCCGCTCGAGCGGCACGTCGCCGCCCGGATAGGCCAGCCGTTCATAGCGCGGATCGTACTGCAGGGTCACGCCCACCTGCTTGCGGGCGGCGACGACGAGGGCTTGCGGGCTGGCGGCAGGGGCTGCCGACGCCAGCATGGGCGCCAGGGCAAGAATCAGGGTGGAGAGCAGTTTGATTGGCATCAACGTCGGTGGTCGGATGGAAATGCCAACTTTACCGCAGTGGCAAGGAAAACGTCGGACGCTAAGTACCCCCCAATAAATTATTGTGACTTCTGACTTCCATAACCGGCGCTCTGCGGCGTTGCCCGCTGCTAGCAGTGCTCGCACTGCGTCGCAGCGGGCGCCTTGCATAGCATCCGGTTCTGTTCGTCATAATTTCACAATAATTTCCTGAGGGTTACTTACGCCCGCCAGCTGCGCCAGGTGCGCGGGGAAATCCACGGCCGGTCCCGCCGCATTGATGGTCTCAAAGTAATCATGCCAGCCGGTGGCGGCGATGCCGGCCAGCAAGGCGTCCAGTGCCGCCTCGCCCGGGAAGCGCCAGACGGCATAGAATTGCTGGGCAGCCGCATGCAGCTTGCCTCCGTCGATGGCGCCCATGGCCAGCGCTTCGGCGCCGCTGCCCGACAAGGCGGCCATGCCGGCGCCCACCGTGTCGAAATACGCCTGGCGCGCGGCGCCGTCGAGGGCCAGCCAGGCGGGTTTCGGGCTGTACAGTTCTAGCAGGTAATGCATGTTTACTCCTTGGAGTGAGGTATCGTCAGGCCAGCGAGCGCTGGGCGCGCTTGCAGATGCGTCGCGTCGCGGCATTGTCACTTTCCTGCAGCCATTGCGCGCACAAGCTGCGCACCCAGTCCGGCTGGCTCTTGGCCGCATCGTTGAGCCAGTTGGCCACGGAATCCTGCACGTAGACGGCCGGGTCGGCGCGCAGGGGCAGCAACAGGGGTAAGGCCAGCTGCGGCTCTTCTTTTAGCTGTGCAATATGCGCGCACCACACGCCGCGCGGGCGCAGCGCTTCGCAGGAGAAGCGGCGCAGGCGTTCCGAAGAGTCCGCCGTCCATGGCGCCAGCAGCGCGATGGCGTCCTCGATCTCGGCGGCGAGGCGGGGCCGCAGCGCCAGCCAGGCCCATTCGCGCACGCCGAAGTGCCCATCGTCGGCCAGCGGCCGCATGGCCGTAAGCTGTTGCGGCAAGGTTGATCCCGTCTGGGCAGCGATGGCAAAGCAGGCCCAGCCCCGCACCGTGTCGGATGGGTGCGCTTGCAGCAAAGCCAGTTCGGCGTCGGCCTCCAGCAGCAGCTGCGCCGCCAGCGCCATGCGCCTGGTGATGCCGGCTGCGGCCTGCGCGCGCATCCGGTCCAGCCTGGCGGCGCCGATATCGGGCAAGGCCGCGGCCAGCAGTACGGCGAAATCGATGGCCAGCCCTTCCGTCAGGGTGGCGCTGGCCACACTCCCCGCGTTCAGCAGGGCCAGGCGCGCGGGAGTCACGTCAGCGACGCCACGGCTCATGCAGCACCTCGGTCCGTCTTGCGCCAGGCTTTTTCCAGCAACGCACTGCATACCTGCATTTCTTCCGGCGTGAAATCGGCGAACAGGCTGGCGATCCATTGCGCGTGTTCATCGACCAGGGTCGCGGCGGCCATGTTCCCCTTGGGACTCAGGCGCACCAACAGCTTGCGCCGGTCGAACTGGTCCGCGTGGCGCGCCAGGAAACCATCGCGCTCCAGGCCGTCGAGCAAGCCCGTGATGGTGCCGCGCGTCACGCCGGCCCGTTCGGCCAGTGCGTGGGGCGAGAGTCCCTCGGGCACATCGCGCAGCAGCGACAGCAAGACAAACTTGCCTTCCGACAAGCCATGCCGGCCCAGGCGCGTGGCGCAATCGCCATCGATGGCCGATGCCAGGCCCAGCACTTCAAAGCACAGGCGCAACCGCGCCGTGGACTGCATCATGTCGAGACCGCTGGCGCGGCGCTGCACGTCGCCCAGCAAGGCCGTGTATTTCTGTTCGAGTTTTATCATATGGCGCAATATAATATGTCGCCATACTAAATGTCAAATAGAAAACATTGATGGTTTTCCTGTCGGCTCAAAGGCGGGCGTTATCCCTCGCCCAGGCGATGATGGACTGCGTATCGATGGCGCCCGGCTGGCGCGCCACTTCCACGCCCTTGCGAAACAGGGCCAGGGTGGGAATGCTGCGGATATTGAAACGGCTGCCCAGGTCCGGCGACGCTTCCGTATTCACCTTGACGACGCGAAACGCCGGCTCCAGTGTCTTGGCGGCCTGGACATAGAATGGCGCCATGCTGCGGCACGGGCCGCACCAGGGCGCCCAGAAATCCACCAGCACGGGAATGTCGCTGCGCTCGATATGCTTGAGAAAACGGGCGCTGGCCAGATCCACGGGCTGTCCCGTAAACAAATCCTTCTGGCACTTGCCGCAAGTGGGCTGCTCAATCAAGCGCGCTGCCGGCAAGCGGTTGACGGCGTCGCAATGGGGGCACACGATGTGCAGGGAATCTGGGTTGGTCGAGGTCATAGCAGTCCTGGAAAGGGTGGCGTACAGTTGCCGGACATTTTACGGCGTATCGTACAGCGCCGTCGGCACGCTGGCGGCACATTTGCGAATAGTCCACTATAGTGCGCTGGAACGGCACGCACATTGCCGAGCCGGCCAAGGAAAACAATGCCTGATGTCGCAGAAAACATGGAGTTGAACACCAAGCCGGCCCACGCGGAACTCGCTGCCGCCCTGGCCTTGCAGCGTGCCGCCTACCTGGCCCACCCCGTGCCGACCCTGGCCGAGCGCAGGCGCGACCTGCAAACCTTGCAGCGCTTCATTCGCGAGCACAAGCAAGCGCTGTGCGTGGCAATCAGCGCCGATTATGGCAACCGTTCCCACCACGAAACCCTGCTGGCGGAGATCTTTCCCGCCATCGATGGGATAGCCCATGTCTTGAAACAGTTGAAAAAATGGATGCGGCCGCAGCGCCGTGGCGTGGACTGGCGCACTTTCCCCGGTGCCAGCAACCGCGTGATGCCGCAGCCGCTGGGCGTGGTGGGCGTTCTCGTGCCGTGGAATTTCCCCGTGAACCTGAGCCTGGTGCCCTTGACCTACATCTTCGCCGCCGGCAACCGCGCCATGGTCAAGATGAGCGAAAACTCGCGCCACCTGGCGCGGCTGCTGATCGACACCATACCCGCCTACTTTCCGCCAGAGAAGTTGCAGTTTTTTGACGAGACAGGCGGCGTGGGGATAGCGTTTTCACAGTTGCCGTTCGACCATCTGCTGTTTACGGGTTCCGGCCAGACGGGCCGCGCGGTCATGGCGGCGGCCGCACGCAATCTGTGTGCCGTCACCCTGGAGCTGGGCGGCAAGGCGCCGGCCATCGTCTGCGCCGATTTTGATGTGCGCACGGCAGCCGAGCGCATCCTGTTCGTCAAGTACCTGAATGCGGGGCAAATCTGCACCAGCGTCGACCACGCCTGGCTGCCCGAGGCCAGCATCGCCGCCTTCGTCGCGCATGCGCGCCAGATCGTGCCAGCCCGTTATGCCGGGCTCGATACGCCCGACTACACCTCCATTATCGACGAGGCTGCCTTTGAGCGCCTGCTGCAGGCGCTCGACGAGGCGCGGGACCGGGGAGCGCAAGTGATTTCGCTGTTGCCGGGCCCGGGCCACGACCGGGCCACGCGCAAGATCGCGCCGCACATCGTGCTCGACGCGCCCGCAGACAGCCTGCTGCTGACACGGGAAATCTTCGGCCCCATCCTGCCGCTGCGCGGCTATGCGGACCTTGAAACCGTGATCGACAGCATCAACGCGGGACCGCGACCGCTGGCCATCTATCCATTCAGCAATCATGCAGGCACCGTGCAGCTGCTGATCGACCGGGTGATGTCGGGCGGCGTGTCCGTCAACGACGCCCTGTTCCATGTGGGCCAGCACGATTTGCCCTTCGGCGGCGTGGGCGAGTCCGGCATGGGCCACTACCACGGCGTCGAAGGTTTTCACACGTTCAGCAAGCTGCGGCCCGTGTTTTACCAGGCCCGTTACAGCGCGCTAAAACTGCTGTGGCCGCCATATGGCAAGCTGGCCAGCCGCGTGCTGGCCTTCCTGACCCGCTGATTACAGGAACAGCGAGGCAGCGATGGCCCACATGACGAGGGCGATAATGCCGTCGAGCACGCGCCAAGCCATGGGCTTGGCAAACACGGGCGCCAGGTAGCGGGCGCCAAAGCCCAGCAGGAAGAACCACAGGGCCGAAGCCATGATGGCGCCGCCGGCAAAGTAGAAGCGTCCCACGCCTTCATGCTGGCCGCCGATCGAACCGAGCAAGATGACCGTGTCGAGGAAGGCGTGCGGGTTCAGCAGGCTGAACGCCAGTGCCGCGCCGATCACGGCCCAGTAACCTTCGGGCGCCTTGGCGGCCGACACCGTCAGGGCCGTTGGACGCCAGGCCGACTTGGCGGCACGCAAGCCGTACGCGATCAGGAAGGTAGCGCCGCCGGCCTTGGCCCACAGCAGGAAATCAGGATTGTCGGCAATGAACGTGCCCATGCCAGCCACGCCGGCCGTGATCAGGATGGCATCGCACAGCAAGCACACCAGGATGCAGGTGAGCACGTAATGGCGCTTCAAGCCCTGCTTGAGCAAGAATGCGTTTTGCGTGCCGATGGCCACGATCAGGCTCGCTCCGAGCCCCATGCCTTTCAAGAAAATTGCGCTGTCCATATTCCATCCTTTCTATTGCTTTCCATCACGCGCACGGCCGCCCACGCTCTGCCGGCAACGGCAAAGTCATCAGAGGTAGGTGGAGGGTGTAGCGGAACCAGGAGGACCGCGCGGCAGAGTGGAGTTGTTACCCTATTTCAACAGTGTAAAGAAAAAGTAAATATAAGTATAATGAATGATTCTAACTATATATAAGAGAAACTTATGCGCGTCGTCGATTACCGTGGACTGGCCGCCCTCGACGCCGTGATCGGCCTGGGCAGCTTTGAAAAGGCCGCACAGGCGCTGGCGATCAGCCAGCCGGCCGTGTCGCAGCGCATCCGCACTCTGGAAAACCTGGAAGGCACCTTGCTGATTATCCGCAGCCATCCGCCCCTGCCCACGGAAGCGGGCCAGCGCCTGATCGCCCACTACCGGCAAGTCAAGCTGCTCGAAGCGGCGCTCGACGCCCAGCCGGGACCCACCACGCAATTGCCGGCGCTGGCCATTGCCGTCAATGCCGACAGCGCCGCCACCTGGATCCCGGAAGCGCTGGGGCCGCTGCTGTCGCCGCCGTCGTGCCTGCTCGATATCCGCCTCGACGACCAGGACCACACCCTGAGCCAGCTGCGCGAAGGGCGCGTGTTTGCTTGCGTCACCAGCGCCAACGACCTGGTGGCCGGCACCACGGCTACGCCGCTGGGCGGCATGCGCTACCTGTGCGTGGCCTCGCCCACGTTTGCGCAGCAATGGTTTCCCCATGGTTTTACGGTGGAAGCCGTCAGCCAGGCGCCCGCCATCACCTTTGGCAGCAAGGATGCGCTGCACGAGCGCTATCTGCAGCATCGGCTCGGCTACACGGGCCGTTATCCGCACCATGTGCTCGGTTCAGCGCGCGACTTCGTGCGCTTCATTGAAGCGGGCTATGCTTATGGAATGGTGCCCCTGCTGCAGGCGGAAATGGCGCTGGCCGCAGGCCGGCTCGTCGACGTAGCGGCAGGTCAGGCGCTCGACGTACCCCTGACCTGGCATGCCTGGGATATCCAGACGCCCCTCACGCGCACCTTGTCGGATGCCGTCATTGCCACGGCGCGCAAATGGCTGTTGCAGGGTTAAAATAAAACATGAAACAGTTACCTACGCCAGCTTGCAAATTCCCCATGTGCGCCTTGCCCTGCCTGGCTTACACTGCAAGCATCGTCGTTCAAAATCAGGAGCCAGCATGACGATTCTGCGTACCACCATGCTCGGTTTGCTGGCTGCCATCCCGCTGGCTGCCGGCCTGGCTGCCTGCTCGCCCTTGATGGCCATCAATGCCCTGTCGTCAGGCAGTGCCTCGCAAGTAACGCGCGGCCTGGCCTACGGCCCCCTGCCACGGCAGAAACTCGATGTCTACGCTCCCAAGACCCGCTCAGGGCCCGTGCCCGTGGTGGTGTTCTTTTATGGCGGCAACTGGACAACGGGCGAGCGCGCCGACTATGCCTTCGTTGGCCACGCGCTCGCTGCGCGCGGCTACCTGGCCGTGATCGCCGACTACCGGCTGTATCCGGACGTGCACTACCCCGAGATCTTGCAGGATACGGCCCGCGCCGTGGCCTGGGCCGCGATGGAGTCCAGCCGCCATGGCGGCGACCCCGCACGTTTGTTCGTCCTGGGCCATAGCGCCGGAGCCTACAATGCGGCGATGGTGGCGCTCGACGCCAGCTTGCTGGCGCGCCACGGCATGCGCCCGCACGACTTGCGGGGCTGGATAGGCTTGGCCGGCCCCTACGATTTCTTGCCCATCGAAAACACCACCACCCGGCCCGTTTTCTTTTACCCGGACACGCCCGCCTCTTCACAGCCCATCCATCACGTGACGGCCGAAGCCCCGCCCGCCCTGCTGATCGCCCCTCTGCCCGGACAGGACAAGCTGGTCAATCCGCAACGCAACACGGGTGGCCTGGCCAAGGCCTTGCGCGCGCTGCACCGGCCAGTAACGGAAATCTATTTCGACCACGTGGGCCACGCCACCCTGGTCGCCACGCTGGCCGCGCCCCTGCACAAGCTGGCACCCACCTTGGACGCCATCAGCGCTTTCATCGATGCCAACAGCGGAACGGCTGATGCGATCTTGTCCGAGACAGCCTTGCCGGCAAGCATAGCCTTGCCAACTCGCTCACCTGGCGCGGCCACGCCGGCCCCTGAGCTGCACGCAGACGACAAAACACCCGCCCCCTGAAGGGCGGGCGCTCTGCCCGGACGAATACACGATGCTGTGTGCCGGCTAGCCGCATCTCAAGGCTCGGCCCTCGCGATGCGGCTCAGCCGCAAGCAGCCTCGTGCTTACTCTTTACGGCTGGCGCTGCTGCTTTTGCTTTGTGCGGAGCCCGCTTGGGATCCGCTGCCGCTGGCCGAGCTTTCGCTGCCGGCCGACTGCTGGCTGCCCTGGTGGCTGGCGCTTTGCACGCTTTGGCCCTCACGGCTTTGCGCGCCGCGCTGCTGGTCGCGGTTGCTGCCGTTTTGATGGTTAGCCTGGAATGGTTCGGCGATGCGCTGCATGGCTTCCTGCTGCTTGCGCACGTTTTTCTGCGTTTCTTCCGAAGCCGTGCGGGCCACTTCTTCAGCCAGAGCCTTGGCAGTACGGCTCGTTTCATTCACATGCTGCTCTGCCACATTGGCCAGTTCGACTTGCACATCGGCTGCCAGGCGCGACACCTGTTGCTGGTACTTGCGCAATTGCTCGGCGGCTGGCTGGCCCGAGGCAGCAGCCACCTGGAACACATCTTCAGCGCGCTCGAGCGTCAGCAGGTTCTGGCTGGTAATCGTGCTTTCTTCAAGCAAGCCTTGCGCCAGCTGCATGTTCAGGTCACTAAATTGCTGCACCGACTGGAACAGCGACTTCGACAGACCATTAAAAAAAGCCAGTTGCGCTTCCAGGTGGTTTTTGACGGCGGGGGTAACACTACGGGAATATGGATACATGGAGTTCCTCACTAAATAGCGGTTGGTGGACACAAACAGATGGCGACACCACCGGCTGTCGAAAGCTTAGGCAGACAAGCGGCTTACGCCATGAAACGCGAAAAAACATATCCAATTGGTGGAGAGATGCTTTGCAACGCGAGTCTTAAGGCTACGTGAGCACCACAAGTGAGGGATGATCTGGATCAAAGGTACGCTAGGCCGCGCAGAAAGTTTTTACTGGACGGCTTGCCCTTGGCAAACGTCAGTGAGGGGTAGGAAAATCGGTGCCAGGCACGCTCAACAAGCGGCGCCCGTGCAAGGTACGACGGGCTTGTAGCCATGGCTGCGCAGCGAGGCTTCCAGCCAACGGTTGCCATACCAGCCACGCGCCAGCAGGTAACTGAGTTCCGCAGCGCCCATCAGCAGCATCATCGGGCCGATGCGCAGTTCGGAGGCCAGGTGGCTGCCGAACCACAAGCATGCGTCCATTGCCAGCATGAGCAGCAACAGCCACCAGCGGCGCTTGGCGACGGCCCAGAACGAGCCCAGAAACAGGGCTGGCCAGGAGAAACCCGCTTTGACGTAGGCATAGCGGCCGGCATCGTCGGCAAACAAGGTGGCGCTGTGCTTCATGCTGCTCTCTTCAGGAAATGCCCGGCGTCAAGGCTCGGGATGGTGGCAGACGGCTTCGACATTGTGACCATCCGGCCCCAGCACGAAAGCGCCATAGTAATTCGGGTGGTACAGGGCGCGGATGCCTGGCGCACCATTATCCTTGCCGCCTGCTCCCAGCGCGGCCTTGTAAAACGCATCCACCTGGGCACGGTTATCCGCCGCGAAGGCGAGATGCATGCCGGCATGCGGCGCGCCGCCCACGCCGAACCAGAAATCGGGCTTGCCATCCTTGCCCAGACCGACCCAGCCCTGCTCTTCCATCACCACCGATACACCAAGGGGCGCCAGGGCGGCCGAAAAGAAGGCCTTGCTGGCCTGTGCATCGCTGACATTCAAACCGATGTGATCAAGAATCATGATGGCGCTCCCTGGAGATAGTGGAATGGAAGTACAGTATGCTCCAACATTGCCTTTTAAGCAACCGCAACTACGAATCCGGCTGCTCCAGGGAGATCGCCATGCGCCTGCCTAGCGCAGGTTGCCCGTATGGCCGAGCGAATAACGGCCCGGCTGCGGCCACACGGTCAGGCCGTGCGGTTCCTGGCCGACTTTCACCTTGGATACATCGCCGCTGTTCGTGTCGATGCGGTAGACCACGTCGTCGAAACGGCCTGACAACCACAGATACTTGCCGTCGGCGGACACATTGCCCATGTCGGGGCTGCCGCCGCCGGGAATCGGCCACTGCGACACCACTTTTTCGCTGGCGAAATCGATCACGCTGACGCTGCCCTTGCCGTTGCGCTTGCCGTGAATGCGGTGCGTGCCGCGGTTGGCCACGTACAGTTTCTTGCCATCACGGCTGGGGTACAGCCCGTGCGCGCCCACGCCCGTCTGGATGAAGCCGATTTCCTTCAGGGTGGCGCCGTCGACGATGTGCACGCCATCGGCGTCCATGTCGGCGATATAGAATTTCTTGCCGTCCGGCGAGATGCGTATGTCTTGCGGCATGCCCTTCTTGACGCTGCAGATTTCATTCGCCGGGCCGCCCACGGGACCGGACTCGGCAAAGCGCTTGGCCGGCATCTGCAATTTCAGGTAGCCGTCGACCTTGCGGCCCACCAGGTCGATCTTGGCGATGGTGCCGTCGAATTCGCAGGTGAACATGGCGTAGCGGCCGTCATTGGAAAAATCGGCATGGTTGATGCCGCCGCACTGGGGCGTGTCGATCGAATATTGCACCGCCATGGTCTTCGGATCGCGGAAATCGAGGCGGTGACGCGCTTCGGCCACGACGATGGCCGACTTCCCGTCCGGCGTGTAATACATATTGTAGGGATCATCAACGGGCACTTCCTTGCCCGGCTTCCCCGTCAAGGGGTCGATCGGCGTCAGACTGCCCTTGTCCGTGCGCTCGGCATTATTCGCCACCCACAGGGTGCGCAAGTCCCACGACGGCACCACGTGCTGCGGCCCACTGCCGACCTTGAACTTGTCGACCACTTTCAGGCTTTCCTGGTCGATCACATAGACATCGTTCGAGCGCAAGTTGGGCACGTAGACTCTGCGCAAGTGATCCTTGACGACGGGGCTCATATTGCTGCTGGCGATGCTGCCGTACACGTTTTTCGGATCCACCAGCGGCGGCATGCCCGGCAGCGGGGAATAGGCGGCTGCCGGCGCTGCGGCGGCAGGGGCAGGCGTACTGGCGCCGATGACCTGGCTGGCCACGCCCAGGCCTGCCAGTGCGGCAGCCAGGGCGGACAAGGTGACGATGGTGCGTCGTTGAGATTTTTTCATGTGATTTCGCGTCGTTTCGTTGCAAAAGCCGGAAGTTAAGCACTTCCAGCGGAAATTATTGATTACGTTGCAGCAGTTGCCGGATGGCGGCCACCGAAGTGTCCACCTGCAGCTTGATGCCGATCTGGCCCAGCTCAGCCGTGGCACGCGTGGCGTCGCCACGCACGCCGTCCGCCACACCGGGCTTCGGTCCGTGGGCCATGGCTTCGCTGCGCACCAGCGACGGATCCGTCGCCAGCATCAGCGCCGCGTCCGCCAAACCCGCGTGCAGGCCGATCTCGGCGCTGCTGTGGCCCCGCTTTTGCAGTTCGGCAACATAGGCCGATTGCGTGATGTCATAGTAGTCGAGCAAGGCGTAAGCACGCGCATCTTTGGCGGAAGAAGCTTTTCCCCAGGCACGATTGAGCTTGTTGGCCACGTTCTGTTCGTTCTTCTGGTAGCCGCCATGGTCGCCGAGGAAGATAATGTCGCGGAAACCATGCTGGCGCAGGCTGGCGGCCGCCCCTTCCAGCACGGCTTCGAAGGCGGCGGGCGGTATCGAAATCGTGCCAGCAAAGCGCATGTGGCCGGCCGGCGGAGAAATCGCGCCTTCCGGCACGTAGGAAACGACGGGCGCGACGATGGTGTTGCCCAGCTTTTGCGCGATCTGCTTCGCCAGCATGCCGGCACGCACATTGTGCTTGCCCAGCGCGATATATGGCCCGCTCTGCTCGACGCCGCCAATCGGCACCAGCACGGTGGTAGCGCCGTGATCGATACGGCTGCGCAGCTCCGTGCTGGTCAGCTCTTCCAGCATGACACTGCTGCTGGCAGGCGCAGCAGCCATGACGGGCGTGACCAGCAGATACGAAAACGTCAGGGCGAACAGGGAAACGAGGGGCTTGCGTGAAAGGCGGAGCGTGAAAGGCGCGCAAGGCGCCGTTCGCTGGGAGAACTGCAGAGTCATAAGCCAACATCTTTCCGAGGTCAAAGCGTGGCGCCATGCCCGGCCTTGCCAGGCAAGCTGGCTGCCACGCAAGAATTGTATTCCATCATGACGGGAACGGCACGTTAATTTGACGCGGCAGTTTGAAAGGAATTGACGAGGGGAAACTATCTATCAGGCTGTTGTCGCGTTAGCCCTGTCCGCCTCGCCATCATGGAGCGTTTCCTTGCGTTTCTCGGCATAGGCCTTGAGCGAGCGCATCGTTCTGGGTAGCCCTTCCCGAACTTGCTTGGCAACGCCTGGCCCGAACAGAAAGGCAAGCGCTCCAGTGAACCACACGCGGTGAACGACTTCCGATCCGCCATCTACCACGGCAACCGTGTGCTCGAAGTGGATGCGAAACAGGGGGATGTAGCCCTCCACGGTGAACGAGCGGCCTGCAGTACGCTCGGTGACAAGCATCGGAATACCCATCCCCTTGCTGGGCACTATCCTGCCCTGTGTTCCAACCGCGAATGCTCCATTGAGCCGGGCTTGCTTTGTATCCGGATCCCACAGGTGCCATCGGTCGACTTCGCTCCAAATTTGGTCGATGACCGTGGGCGGGACTGCAATGCGGATGCTTTCTTCGATATGCGTCAATTGGGTATCTCCCTATCATTTTGATGAAGTTGAAGTAATTGAGCCTTCTATCCGGCGCCGTGCAGCATCTGGATATTGGTCAGCGGCATAGCATTCATCATGCAATGTCTCCATGATCATTGCGCCAGGCAAAAGATACTGCGCTAGCCGAAACAAACACCGCGGCTTTTCCTTTGCATCGACAAAAATAGACTTGCCGGGATTGGAGGATACACTGTAGTTTGTCGGCCATATCAATATAATTGAATCTTGGCGGTATTTGTCGCAGACAATGTCAGGCCGTGCTGGCCGTAAGAATATTGCATTTTAAGAAACTATGGAAGCAACACATTGGCGGGTTCAAGAGCTGAAGCATCACGCAGCGGATATCGTTTGGCTTGATGCCGAGGGTGCTCGCCGTGCGTATGATTTAGTGGGCCTACATGACTCGAAGACGCATCTCGGCCTGGACATTAACACCGTTGGCTCAATCGAGCGGCTCGAATTCGGCAATGATGCGGCCGTCGCGACCAAGTGGTTACGTGCGCGTGTGCCGGAAATTCAGCAGGTCGTAGTGGTGTTTGGAGAAAACGAATGTTTCTTATGCAGCAGCGTGTTCCTGATCGAAAACTGGTCGGATATTTTTGTCCCTTCGCGTGACGACGCGATGGTCTATTCGAACGACACGCCGCTTATCCTGTTTTATTGCCATGAGAATGAATTCGAGGTGGGGCAGCGCATTGTTTCTGATGAAAGGTCGCGTTCGGCCAAAAGCGGACGGATTGCTGGAACGCAGATATTATTTCAACTGTAGTGGAGGCGGGAATTCAAAGCTATCTATTCGCATCGTCAAACGAAGCAAGTGCAAGCGCGTCTTTGTCGTTTGAAGCATTAACGGCGGCAGCCGGTGACGAGCTTTTCGAGGTTACGCTCGCTAGTGATGGTGAATTGGAGTTGCTGATGGGTTTGCTTGGCATTGAACCATTGCACTCCATATCGTTGCGGTTTAACACTGAGTTCCTTGCGCTCTTCGATTATTCCGACAAGTTTTTACCGCAACTGACTCAGGAAGACTTTGACGTATTTTATGAGAAATGGCTACGATTGACTCACCGGAATTCAAGTATGGATGAGTATGGACAGCTATTGTTTCTTCAAGGGCGGGCCGCTAGTTGGAACAGGATGGCCAGCAGATTCATACTCCGCGTAGCCCCAGTGGCATCAGCGGAGTGACTCCCACCGACCACAACGGGACGATCAAGCGCACCCCGTGTACTGGATCGGCAGCTATGCAGCGGCCCATCGGTCCTGAATATTTTTTCTAAACTTACCACCACCATGACGATTTCCGAATTTCTCACCGACGTTCGCACCCCATACATTGACACCTTCGCACGGGTCGCCACTCAACTTGTATCGCATGTAGAGCCGGCATACAGGCAAAGCGATGGATCGCTGGCCGTCGAAGGCTCACTCGGCCTTCCTTGCAGAGTCGACGTCATCCCGATGGAAGGGAACACTGCGGGCCAGACGATTCAAGTCGACTCTGAGACCCAGTTGGAGTTTGATGTAGTCACTTTTGCGTCGGGTGCAGGTACAGTGGTTCTTTCACCGTTCGTTTGGGATTGGATGCCACTCGAAGTGCTTGGTCTGAGCCAAGAGGCCGCTTCAAACGTCTTTAAGTCCTGGTTCCTGAAGTGGTTCGACACCGACGACGAAAATGCACCTACCGAAGAAGGCCTTTTCGGCGTCGTACACTTCATGTCTGAGCTGGAACCCACGGAGGCGGGTTGGAGAGTTACGGTGGATCTTGGCTCGTCGCCGGTGAGCGCAGTTGAAGACCTCTTGTTCCAAATATTGGATGCCGGTGCATCTCAAGTTCGTGTCGGCTGACCCCGTAGTCAATCGAATGTCTTGGCAAACTGCAAGCCCGTCCCTTTTGTCGAGAGTTTTTCTCATAAGTGTCGCGACAGGGGGCATCACCTCGACCAGAGAATGCCCGCTTTGCGACGACAGAACAGATTAACCGTTCGTCCGCTTTGGGGCGGAACCTGCCAACGACGGCAACCGGCCAGAAGCGGACGGTCGCGTTTTTAACCTTTCCTTCGGCCGAGCTTAGCTGCGCAGCTGATCATTTACCTTGGGCTACTCGTGAGAACAAATTTTCATTGCACCTCGATCGAAGATTATGGCAACGGCCGATTAGCAATTGTTCGTGGTTCATTATCGTCGGGAGCTGTTTCCCTAGGGATGTCACTTCAGATTGGATTGAGCGGCACATTTGGCATGACGGTTCCAATCACTGGCATACTCGATTCCGGCGAGCTATTGATTGACTGCGACGATCAGGAGGGCGTGGAGATGCTTCTTGCATTTGATGTGGCGAACGAAGATATCGACCTTGGGTAGAATTCAATATCGCCAGGCCTGCGTTCAGATGTCCGTTTTGGGGCGGAACCTGCCGATGACGGCAACCGGCCATAAGCGGAAGTTCACGACGTTATTGAAGTGTAGTTAAAGGTTGTCCTATGATTAGTAAAGATAACGCTCCGGCAGCATGGGCCATACTGATGTACGAGCTTGAAGATGCGCAAGAACACTTGACCACGCTCATATCGAAGATGAGTAGCGAGGCTGACTACGATGAGGTAAATCTTCGCATTGACCTCGGCCATGTGTTTGCGCACTTGAACAGGGCTTGGCATCTGCGTGACTTGACGGAAGACCTCGATCAAGAGCAGTGGCAGCGCGCCGGCCAATTTCCCAAGGACTTAGACCCGATATAGTTCGTGGACGATTGGCTGGATTCGGCCATTTCCAGACGGTCACTCCTTCCCTGTAATTGATATCGTTCTGTCCGAAATTTTTTGATAGCAGCATACGTTGATTGTGAACTCTACTTGATTGGCATCTTTCATGGATATCCAAACACGCCTGCCACTCCTCGTTCCGAAAGCAATCGCCTGGGCACAGGAGCAGTCTCATCTCATACTGCGCAGCGGCTTTACCTTGAATGAGAAGGGACAGGCGCTCGCGACGCACGTGGGCGTTGCGAAGCCTGGACTAGTCCGAATCAAGCACGTCTCGGAGCTGCCGATGCCGGAAGACCCGTTGCTGCGTGAAGTCGTCGATGCTACCGGCCTAATTGGTCCGAACTTGGCGGGAATGACCCTTGGCTATGGCATTTTCATCGTGGAGAGATATGCTGATGTACGGCTCATTTCCCATGAGCTGCGCCACGTACAACAGTACGAGAGCTTCGGAAGTATCGAAGCGTTCATGCTTGTGTACTTGGCCCAGATTGCTTCCGTAGGCTATTACGATGCACCGCTTGAACAGGATGCACGCGCCTATGAAGTCGATGCGATCTAATTTGGCAATCGACGAGCACGTCGTGTCGATTGTCGGTCGCCCGCCTAATGTCCATCGGTCATCACTGCTGCTTTGCAACTTCTTGAGAAGTAGCTTCGGAGCGTAACCTGCCAACGGCAGCCACCGGCCAAAAGCCGACGCTCGCCGTGGCAGCAAACAACTTGTAGTCGGATAGAGGTTTGACGATGCGAAATACATGCAGTATATGCGGTCGAAAACTGGACCAGAAAGATGACCCTCTATCAGTTGACTGTGGTGGCGATTGTTGGGGCTGCATCGGCGAAATTGAAGCAGACATGGGCGACGAGTATTCGTTAACCAAGGTCAGGGAGGAGTTGGCGAAAGAACTCCGCCCACGATGGGTTGATACGAGCTCCAATTTGTCATCAGAGGTTAAGAAATAACAAGACGGCTATCGGCCACAAGCCGACATTCGAGAAAAATAAATCTAGCTCACAGATAGAGTTTTAGTTTTTAATTCGCAACTCACAAACGAGGCATCTGATGATCCTACTGAAGTCGTCACTGGCATTTCTTTTCGCTGTTGCTGTTTCTGTTTCTGGCTGCACTACAACCCAAGTAGCTGGTTCCTGTCTAACCTCTCCGGGTGGTGCCTGCTACGCAGGACCAGGCGGACCACTGTACGCGGGTCCGGGCGGTGCCATGTACGCAGGACCTGGTGGTCCGCTATATGCAGGCCCAGGTGGTGCTTGTTATGCGGGTCCCGGCGGCGCTTGCCAGACCTTGAATGAGACAAGCAAACAATGCCCGTCAATTTGCAAACCCGTGGTATCGGCAACGGCCCCAAGCAACTGACACCCGTCAGCTCGCTAGCCAGCATCTTCATACCAAGCCGTCGCATTAGCCTTAGATGATAGTCAGGTATGCGGGCGGAACGCCACCAACGACAGCTGCCGGCCACAAGCGGACCTTTAAATGCAGCCAGCACCTAGAGCGAAATGACTCTCAACTAATGATCAAGCTTACGGATTTACAAAGTTCTCGCGCAGTTGTTGACGACCTTGCACAGGCCTATGATTTCGACATCGACCGCGCTTCCCGGGACTATTCGTGGATAAGATTCACTCCGGAACACAGGTTCCTTGTGATCGCAGGCGAAAGCACGGGCGGCGCATTTCTCGCGTACGGCGACGGCGACTTCGACCAAATGCCAATACTTTATGTAACGTCCGAAGGCCAGGCGGGTAAGGTCGCTTCCAATCTCAGTGAATGGCTCGCCATCGTTGTAGCAGTACCTTACTGGCAAGACTTGCTCCATTTTTCGGGCGGTGGCGACCTAGCAGAGATGCGAAGAACAGCTGAACTTGTAAACGGAAGATATGCAGAAGAAGTCGCAGACAGTACGAGGACGCATTTGATGAAGGTCCTGGCTATGCAAGAGATTTCGGATCCCATCGCGGTTTTTCATCGCAACGTTACTGCCACCGATTGCACCGTTGTTGCTGCGGATGGCTGGCGGTACGAGTCACTTTTCAATAAGTTCAGATCGGACGACTT
The DNA here is from genome assembly GCF_051380845.1 of Janthinobacterium salmonicoloratum. Lineage (NCBI taxonomy): Bacteria > Pseudomonadati > Pseudomonadota > Betaproteobacteria > Burkholderiales > Oxalobacteraceae > Janthinobacterium > Janthinobacterium salmonicoloratum. Next base: position 290,730 of record NZ_JBNYXV010000005.1, read on the forward strand.
GCGTATCTGAAATCAGTTGGGCAGCAGTGATCGTCCGGTTTGGGGCGGAAGCGGACGGAGCCGATTAGCGCTCTGAATTGCCGACAGTAGCTTAGACTCTCCTGATCCATCGTTCTTGAATGATAAGAAACCGATGGATCGTGCTATGGGCCTGGGTGCCCTGCCAGGCGCCGGGGGAGATATCTCGTAGCTGCCTGATCCAACGGCGAGATCGGGTCCGACCTGTCTATCCCCTGCCCTACACAGTCTTTCGCCGCGCGCAGGCAACAGCTGGTCTTCCCTCGCCATAACAAACGGCGAGGATGGCATATCCGACCGAGTCGGTAGCAGAGCGCCTGCTTCTGCGCGCTATAAGTTGCCGACGACAGGTGCGTGATTACGAGCAGCGCATTGACGTATCAGAAAACATGATTGACTTGGCAATGGGTTCGCTGCTACTGCATCGGCTACATTTCCGCCAAGTTATAAACTGTCTCTCAGACCGCGATTTTCAGCGTGGGAATTTATACCGTACCAGCAGCGTAGGTCCCTTGCCGCTGGGTGGCGTCAGCAGTATCTCGTCACCCGGCTGCATCTCTTCATACATCACCGTGCAGCAGGTCGGCATCGAATGGCCGCGCGCCGGGTACACGCCAACGTCGGTGTGCAGGGTCGCAGCGCGCACGTCCACGCTGGTCTCGCCGGCCTTTCCTGCTTCTTGCAGCAGTTTGCGCAGTGCGGTGACGAAGTCCCCTTTGCTGAGCCTGGCAGGGGCTTGGTTTGCTTTCGGGCGAGCGGTTGCGTCGTTTTTCATGGCAGTTTCTTTCAGTGTATCCATTCCCGCCACTATATCATTCGCCCCTAGCGGCATCTCCTGTATGAGCTCTCCCATGGTCTCAGTAAGCGTAAAGTCAGCGCCGTCTTGAGCCTGGCGTTGATTTGGCAGATGATGGCATCACACCGCTGGGTAGCGGCATGTTTTTTTAAGCTGAGGGGAGCTGTGCGGCGCAGTTCCAGGGCAGGAAGTCGTCGACCCGGCTGAGCGGATGATCGGCGATATTGCTTGCGGCGCCCCACCCTACCATCAGATCCAGGGCGAGCAACATGGCAGTCTGCTGCTCTGTCCCCGGCTGCTCCTCTCTGCTTTTGTCGGCACTGACCCCGCTGTTTTTGTAGGTAATGCTAGCGCCGCGTAGAGATTTTGGTGAAAACAAACGGCCTAGACCAAGCTTTCCACCGTCCGTCGCAAATCCAGGGAGCCTCGGGCAACGCTCGATAAGATTAGCCCATCCAATTAATGAAAGGGAAACTTATGCGCATTCGTCTATGGCTATCGCCAGTCCATGCTTCAAGCCGCGCGCTACGCCTGGGAGCCTTACTGGGGGTGGCGGCATGTAGCGGCTCCGCCCACGCGGGCGAGTCCGATATAGCCGGGCGTATCGCCGGCGGGCTGCGGCCGCGGGTGGACATCGCAGGCGAGCCGGCGCAGACCTTCGATATCCAGCAGCGCCTGCGCCGCTATAAGGTCTCCAGCGTCAGCGTGGCGGTCATCCGCGACGGCAAGATCGCTTGGGCCGGCGTCTACCGGCAACCGTCCGCACCTGCGGCCAACACCGACACGCTGTATCAGGCCGCGTCCATCAGCAAGGGCGTGACCGGCGTGCTGGCGCAGCGGCTGGCGGGCAGCAACAAGCTCCAGCTCGATGGTCCGGTGGACGTCTGCCTGCGGCCGTGGATCCTGCCCGCCGGACAGCAAAGCCCCGAGCATCCGGTGACCTTGCGCAATTTGCTCAACCACACCGCAGGGGCGACCGTGTCCGGCTTCCCCGGCTATCCACCGTCGCAGGCGATCGCTACGGACCTTCAGGTATTCAAGGGCGAGCCGCCGTCGCTCACGCCGGCGGTCGTCATCCAGACCATCCCGGGCGCCGCCTATGCGTATTCCGGCGGCGGCTACACCATCGCCCAAGTCGCCATGCAGCAATGTCTGCGCACGCCTTTTGCGGAGTTGATGCGCCAGCAAGTACTTCAGCCGCTGCGGATGCAGCGCAGCACATTCGCGCAGCCATTGCCGGCGGCAGAACACAACCGCGCGCGCGGCCATTACGCCGATGGCAGCGAAGTCGAAGGCGGGGCCTTCGTCTATCCCGAACTGGCGGCCGCCGGCCTGTGGACCACGGCCAGCGACCTGGCGCGCTTCGCCATCGGTGTCCAGCAGTCGTGGAAAATCGGCACGGACTTTCTGAGCCCCACCAAGGCGCGCGACCTGCTGACGCCGGCGCTGAACAATTATGCGCAGGGCTTCTTCGTGGTCGGCGATGGCGAGCACAAACGCTTCATGCATTCCGGCGGTAACACCGGCTTCAAGAGCACCTACGCGATGTATCTCGACAGCGGCAACGGCGTAGTAGTAATGACCGACGGCGACAACGGCAGCTATCTTGGCGGCGAGATCGTCAAGGCGGTGGCGTCCGCCTACGACTGGCCGGACTTCAAACCTCGCCTGGCCCAGACGGCGGCGCTGGACCTGGCGACGGCCACACGCCACGTCGGCATCTACCAGCTCGACAATTTCGAGGGCCGTTTCGCCAACCGCTACGAACTGCGCTTCGACGGCAAGGACTGGACGATGGTGATGCCGGACATCGGCGCCACCCGGCTGGTGCCGACCGGCAAAACCAGCCTGGTGTCCCCCGAGACCGGCGATATCATCGAACTGACGCAGGATGGCGCCCAAGACCTGCTATTGATCGGGGGGCGCAAGGCCCACCGCAGCCCGGACAGCTGAATCGTCGTCTTTTAACGAAGTATCGTGTCGAAGTGCGTCAAGCTTTCTTGCGCCGAGAAACCGATTGGACATAGTCTTCATGAGTAATTTACGCGTGCATAGCGTCTTTCGTAACGTTATATGAATGTCTGCTGCTGGCTGCAAAAGCGGACTCACACGTCCAAAAGCTAGACAGCCCCCCCCTGACTAGCGAGGAGCCGGCTGTTACCCCTCCTTCCGCCTTGCCAGCCCGGGCAACGTCACGTCCCGCTTACAGCTGCCGAACATCAACGCTCCCACAGGATAAAGCGCCACCACCAAAACCCCGGCGTACCGGGGCCGTCACAAAGTTTAAGCGCGTGCGCTGCGGCCGGGCAGCGCCAGGCGCTGGCCGACGGCAGGTGTAACCCGGGCCGGCGAGCCGCCCGCCACTTTCAACGATTTTGCCTGGGTGTCGCCACGCAGGCGGAACACGGCCACCACGTCGACCAGTTCCACGGCGCGGTCTTGCAGCGAGGATGCGGCGGCGGCGGCCTCTTCCACCAGGGCCGCGTTTTGCTGGGTCACCTGGTCCATTTGCGCAATGGCCTGGTTCACCTGCTCGATGCCGGCACTTTGTTCGTGGCTGGCGTTGGCGATGTCGCCCATGATGTCCGTCACGCGCAAGATGCTGGCGACGATTTCTTCCATCGTCGCGCCAGCCTGGTCAACCAGCGCGCTGCCCGTGTTGACCTTGTCGACGGAATCCTCGATCAAGCCCTTGATTTCCTTGGCGGCAGCCGCCGAACGCTGCGCCAGGTTGCGCACTTCCGTGGCCACCACGGCGAAGCCACGGCCCTGCTCGCCCGCGCGGGCCGCTTCCACGGCCGCATTCAGCGCCAAAATATTGGTTTGGAAGGCAATGCCGTCGATCACGCCGATAATGTCGGCGATCTTTTTCGCCGATTCATTGATCGAGCCCATCGTGCCCACCACTTGCGCCACGACGGCGCCGCCCTTGCGGGCCACGTCCGAGGCGGACACGGCCAGCGAGTTCGCCTGGCGCGCATTGTCCGTATTCTGGCGCACGGCCGAGGTCAGCTCTTCCAGGCTGGAAGCGGTTTCTTCCAAGGAAGACGCCTGCTGCTCCGTGCGCACGGACAAGTCCGCATTGCCGGCGGAAATCTGCGCGGCTGCCACGCTGACCGTATCGGCCGAGGCGCGCACGGTGGCGATCACGCCGACGATGCGCTCCAGGAATTTATTGAAGGCGGTCGCCGTGCGGCCCACTTCATCCATGCGCTCGACGGGCATGGCGGCGGACAGGTCCAGCGAGGCGCTGACACGCTCCAGTGTGTGTTCGATATTGCCCAGGCCACCGCTGATGGTGCGGTAGATATGCCAGGCCAGCGCGCCCGTCAGCAGCACGGCCACGCCCAGCACAGCCAGCATGGTGTTGAACGCCGTGTCGTAGGCGGCCAGGCTTTCCGCCTTCACGTCGTCGACCAGCTTGTTGTTGTAGGCGATATGGTCATCCATGCTCTTTTTCGCGGCGGCGGCCGTGATGGCCAGTGGCGTGCCGGCCAGCAAGGTAGCGCGTACGCCATCCATGTCGCCCGCGTAGGCGGCGGCAAAGAATGGCGCCAGCGCGCGGCGATAGGCTTCCATGGCGGCCTGGTCGGCGTCGAGCATCTTGCTGTCCGTCGCGTCGTACAGGCGCTCGGCACGATAGGTGGCGATGACCTTGTCAAAATTCGTATTGGCATCGGCCACGGCCTTGTCCAGCGCCGTCTTGTCGGTCAAATTAGAGAACACGGACAGGCGGTAGCCGGCCAGGCGCGAGTCGGCCAGGAAACCCTTGGCCGCATTCAAGCCCTGGATGCTGGGAATGATGCGGTTTTGCACGGTATCGAAACGCTCCTGGGCGCGCTGCAGCTGGATGGCGCCACCGGCGCCCAGCAATAGCAGGGCCAGCAAGGCGATGGTCAGGGTCAGAATTAATTGCTTGGTGATATTCATGGTGTTTCACAGTAAAAAATGTGGCCTGGCAAGGCCAGGCAGGATAAGTAGCTGCCGATCAGGCGGCCGGGGATCGGTGGCTAGGCCGCCAGCGGGGAAGCGTCAGGCGTGCGGCGCAGCAAGTCGCCATGCTGGCGGCAAAACGCCAGGCCCGCCTTGTGGCCCACGTCGAACAGCAACTGCATGTTCGAGCTGGACCAGTCCAGGGTGTCGGGCCAGTGCTGCTCCGGAATGCCGCCCATCAGGTCGAGCTTCAGCAAGCGCCGCTTGGGCTGGCCCGTGCTCCTGTCCGTGTTGTGCTCGAGTTCAAACAGGCGCAGCTCGCTCTTGGAAATTTTCACCAGCGGCGTGATGATGGAGCGCACCCAGGCGTCGTACAGGTTGCGCGGCTTGCGCAGCAAGCGCTCGTCGCCCAGGATGTCGAGGATGACCAGAGTGTCGGCGTCATGGTGCTCGCCCTTGCCTTCGATAAACGGATCGAAATTGAGCGTATCGAGCGCCGCGCCTTCGATGTAATCGTCGCCAGCGATGGTCGTGGGTGCGTACAGGAAGGGAAATGACAGGGCCGCACGCACATGGATGGCTTCGATCTCGTGCTTGCCCCAGATTTGCATGCGATGCTCGCTGAGGTTGTAGGCATTGATGTAGAAATCGGGGCGCATGCGCGCCACGCCGGAGAAATCCACGGCTTTTTCCAGGAAAGGCAAGTGCGCGCACAGACCCAGGCTTTTCGCCGACAGGTCCGATGGCGACAGCGACGACACCATCAGCTTGCCCCAGTCCGACCATGCCGTGGGCACGCCCGCAAACGTTTGCTGGAACGCCTGAAAAAAAGGATTGTTGGCCGGCGGCTGGAAGGCGTCGCGAAAGGTGCTCGCGTGCATGCCCGGCTTCTGGAACACCTTGTAGTTGATCGGGATCATCTTGTAGATGCTGTCGGCCACGCCCGTGTCGGCCCAGCTTTGCAAGGCCTGGCGCGGCGTGGCTTCATGCGGCGTCGTGTAAAGCAAGCCCATCAACACACCGGCGCCCGAGGCGGAAATGACGTCGAACTCGATGCCCTCGTCGAGGAAAGCGGCCAGGGCACCGGCGATCAAGGTGGAATTTGGTGCGCCGCCACCAAGCAGCAGACCTGTTTTACGAGCCGGTTTCGCTGTCGCGGCTGGCGCCTGATTTGGCGGCGTCGTCATCACTGTCTTCATGCACACTCCCTGAACGGAACGGGGTTACCACCCCTTAATTGTTGGTTACTACACGCTTATGGCGCCTAATCCTGCACATGTTCCCGCAAGCGGCCAGCCGATGCAATGTTGCAGAAACAGATATGAAATTAACATAAATAAATTCCTTATGGCAATTTCCATAACGCATGACCGGTATTCAGGAAGGCCATAAGCTGATGCCGTGCGGCATGGCGTGATGCGGCGCAGCAAATATAAATCTAACGCGGTTAGGAATAATCGCTTTGGGGTAGGAATATTCCCCAACCAGCCGCCAGTGCGGCGGCCAGGGGCATCAAAGGAATGATGCAGGGTCGGGATGGGGTGAAGAAAAATGCAGGTGGGTACACAAATGGTCAACAAAGACGCGAATTTTGGGCGACAGATGGCGGCTCGATGGCCACAGCACCCAGAACTTGCTCGAGTACAGCAAGTGTTCGGCCAGCACGGCTTGCAGTTCGCCGCGCGCGATGGCGTCGCGCACGATAAAGTCAGGCAGGTAAGCGAGGCCCACGCCCTGCGTGGCGGCGCCGATCAGCGCTTCGATATTGTTGCAGGTCAAGGCCGTCGGCAAGCGCAGCTCGCCGCCGCTGTCGCCCTCGGCGCGTTGCAGCGCCCATTCCTGTAATTTTCCCGTGGTGGGAAATTTATAGCGCACGCAGGCGTGCCCTTCCAGCGCGCGCGGCGTGGCCGGCACGCCATGGCGGGCGAAGTACGCGGGAGAGCCCACGATGGCAAAGGCAAACGGCCCCAGCTCGCGCGCCATCAGCCGCGAATCCGTCAGAGTGCCGCTGCGCACGGCCACGTCGACGCCTTCGGCCACCACGTCGACCAGGCGGTCGTTGAAATCGAGGTCGAGCTCGATCTCCGGGTACCGGCGGGTAAAGTCCGCCAGCAAGGGCAGGATGATGCGGTAGCCGATCACGGGCAGGCTGACTTTGAGCTTGCCACGTGGCGCCTCGGCCAGGTGCGACAGTTCCGCCTCGGCATCACCGAGGTCGGCCAGGATGCGCTGGCAGCGCTCGTAAAACAGCGCGCCCTCGTTGCTCAGGCTGATGCGCCGCGTGCTGCGGTTGAGCAGGCGCACGCCCAGCTTTTCTTCCAGCCGCGCCACGCTCTTGCCTACGGCCGAGGCCGACACACCGAGCAAGCGCCCGGCCGCCACATAACTGGACGTTTCCGCCGCGCGCACGAAGGCGGCGATACCGTTCAAATTATCCATGACACCTCGATTGGGGAATATTTGTCCGCTATGAGTGGATTTTCAACCACTTTTTCATGGATTGCGTCCATATTATCATCAGATTCCCTCTTTTTGGAATCATTCCCATGGATACGAATCACCGTATGAAGCCTGCCTCCCCGGCCCGGCGCGCCTTCGTGCTGGCCGCCGTCTGCCTGGCCGCGCTATGCATGCCGCTCAGTTTTACGGGGCCGGCCATCGCCATTCCCGCCATCGCCGCCGACCTGCACGGCACGCCGCTGGCGCTGGCGTGGATCACGAATGCCTTCATGCTCAGCTTTGGCGGTTGCCTGATGGTGGCCGGCGCGCTGGCCGACCGCTACGGCCGCAAGCGCGTGTTCTTGCTGGGCATGGGCGTGTTTTCCGCCGCCGCGCTGGCGCTGTCGGCCGCACCGGGCCTCCTGTGGCTCGATGTGCTGCGCGCCGTCCAGGGCCTGGGCTGCGCCATGGCCCTGTCGAGCGGACTGGCGGCCCTGGCGCAGGAATTCGAAGGCTCCGCCCGCACGCGCGCCTTCAGCCTGATCGGCACGGCCTTCGGCGTGGGCCTGGCCTTCGGCCCCTTCCTGGCAGGCATATTGATCACCCACACGGGCTGGCGCGCCATTTTTGTCGCCACAGCCGCGGCCGGCCTGACCGCCCTGCTGACCGCTGCGCGCGCCATGCGTGAATCGCGCGACCCGCAAGCCCAGGGCGTGGACTGGCCCGGCGCCCTGACGTTTACCGGCGCCCTCTCCTTGTTTACGTATGGCTTGCTGCAGGCGCCCGACAGTGGCTGGGGTAGCGTCGCCAGCCTGGGCCTGCTCGGTGGCGCGGCCTTGCTGCTGGCCATTTTCATCCGCGTGGAGCGGCGCGCCGCGCGGCCCATGCTGGACTTGACCCTGTTCCGCTTGCCCGCCTTTGCAGGCGTGCAACTGCTTGCGGCCGCGCCCGCGTTTTCCTTTGTCGTGCTGCTGGTATTGCTGCCGGCCCGCTTCATCGGCATCGAAGGCTACACTGCGCTGGAGGCGGGACGCATGATGATCGCCCTGTCCGCGCCCATGCTGGTGCTACCTATCCTGGCCGGCATGGCGGCGCAGCGCCTTGCCCCCGCGCACATTTGCGCCAGCGGCCTGCTGCTGGCGGCGGGCGGCTTGCTGTGGCTGTCCACCTGCGCACCGGGCCATTCGCCCGCTAGTTTGCTGGGGCCGCTATTGCTGATCGGCTGCGGCATCAGCCTGCCCTGGGGCTTGATGGATGGCCTGGCCATCAGCGTCGTGCCCGTGGAGCGGGCCGGCATGGCGGCCGGCATCTTCAATACGACGCGCGTGGCGGGCGAAGGCCTGGCGCTGGCCATCGTCAGCGCGCTGCTGGGCACGCTCACGATGGCAGCGTTGGGCAAGGTGTCCGGCCTCGCCCCGGAGCAGGCCGCGCTGGCGGCACCCTTCCTGGCATTGGGCGAGTTGCGCCATGCCGGCACCCTGCTGCCGCAGGCCGGCGCCGCCGAGCTGGCGCAAGCGTATGGCACGGCCTTCCGCCACTTGCTGTATGTGCTGGCCAGTATTACGACAAGCTCGGCCCTGCTGATCCTGGCCTTCCTGCGTCATCCGTCCGACGCCATGGCGGATACCACCGCACTGCCCGCCTGTAAGCTGCGGAACTAAACCCTCGCACTGATCCACCACCATCCACTCTGCCGTACACGGCGGCGCCCCAAGCGCCGCCGCCCTTCCTGATGTTTCTCCGCAACACCTCAAAAGTGTAAGAAGAATTCAAAGAACAAAACGAGTTTACTTATCAAAGCGCTTTGAACTATACTCAAAGCGCTTTGAAACATATTTAAAGCGCTTTGGTTGTGCGAAGTGATGCGCGCCGATCCCACACCTATAAAAACACTGGAGACACAATGAACAAATTCTTCTTGAAAGCGTTGCCAGCGGCAGTGCTCATGGCCTTGAGCGCGTCGGCCCAGGCTGCCCTGCCGATCGACTTCGGCGGCTACATCCGCTCGGGCTTCGGCACCAGCAGCGAAGGCGGCAAGGAAGCGTGTTTCGGCCTGGCCGGCGCATCGTCCAAATATCGTCTGGGCAATGAGTGCGAAACCTACGGCGAACTGAAATTCGGCGGCGAAGCCTTCAAGGCAGCCAACGGCACCACCTTCCGCATCAATACCCTGGTGGCGTTCTCCGTCAACCAGAATCAGGACTGGGAACAATCGGACCCGTCGTGGCGCGAAATGAACGTGGTGGCCGACAAGATCGGCACGGGCGCCTTCGCCGAAGCGCGCGCCTGGGTCGGCAAGCGCTACTACGACCGCCAGGACGTGCATATCACCGATTACTACTTCTGGAATAACAGCGGCCCTGGCGCTGGCCTGGAAAACATCGACCTGGGCGTCGCCAAGCTGGCCTACGCCATCGTGCGCACGGCCGACGACACGGACAGCAAGCGCATGGGCCTGTCCCACGACTTGCGCTTCTCCGGTATCAAGGTCAACCCGGATGGCGAACTGACGCTGGGCCTGCAATTCAATCAGAAACGCAACGCGCAAGGCGCGGCCCCCATCGCCAGCGGCCATTTACTGACCATCATGCATACGCAAGGTAATCTGCTGGGCGGCTTCAACAAGGTGGCCTTACAGTACGGCAAAGGCAGCGCCGCCAACACGGGCGGCTTCAGCCTGGGCGCCAGCAAGGATGACAAGGTCGTACGCCTGACGGAACAGATCATGATCCAGCCCAAAGGCGCCTGGTCGGGCATGGGCACCTTCGTCTACGAAGACAAGGAAACGGCAGGCGTGAGCAGCAAATGGACGTCGATCGGCGCGCGTCCTATCTACCACTTCACGGACAACTACAGCCTGGCCGTGGAACTGGGCCACGACATCGTCAAGCCGGAAGGCGGCGAGAGCCGCAACCTGACCAAGCTGACCTTCGCGCCGCAACTGTCGGCCGGCAACAGCTTCTGGTCGCGCCCCGTGCTGCGCGCCTTCTACACCTACGCCAAATGGAACAAGGCAGCCCAGTCGGCCGCCGCTGCGGAATCGGCGCTGTCGTCGACGGGCGTGTTCGGTGGAAAAACAAACGGTAGCTCCGTCGGCTTCCAGGTCGAGTCCTGGTGGTAATCGCAGGCTTCTAGAACGTTGGCAAGCGTCCACGGACGCTTGCCACTGGCAGCAACACCGCCCGCTCTCCAAGGGGCATGCTTTAACCGGACCCACCATTTCGCCGCTGCACGCGATGGCCGGCAGCTTCAATGTAGTGATTCAGCAGTATCCTCTTTTAGCGCGGGCGCCCCTGGGTTTGCCCGCGTATTTTTTTGGGCGCTGCCGCCGGTCGTCATGACCCTGATCATTCCGGCATTTATCAGATAAACTACCCCTAATCGCATTGCACTGCTCCGCTCCCGCCCACCGGCAGGACGCTGCCAGCGGCAAGACCCATCCAAGATAGACCCCGACTGCAGCATCCATGAACCTCAAAAATCTCGCCAAAACGCTAGGAATATCCGAAACCACCGTCAGCCGCGCCTTGAATGGCTATCCGGAAGTGAGTGAACGCACGCGCGAAAGGGTGCTGGCCGCCGCGCAGGCGGCTGGCTACCGTCCCAATCCCATGGCGCGCAGCCTGGCCGTGGGACGCACGAATATCGTCGGCATCATCTACCCGCTGATGCCGAACGACCTGGCCGACCCCATGTTCATCGAGATCGTGGGCGGCATGTCGGAAGCGCTGGAAGCGCAGCAGATGGACATGATGATCGCCCCCGCGTCGGCCACCAATGAATTTCACACCTATGAACGCATGGTCAAGGGGCGCCGCATCGATGGCCTGATCGTCGGACGTACCAAACCGTTCGACGAGCGCATCGCCTACCTGGCGCAGCAGGGCATGCCGTTTGTCGCGCATGGCCGCACGCAGCTGAACCAGCCGCACGCGTGGTTCGACTACGACAACGAGGCGGGCATGGGCCTGGCCGTCGAGCGCCTGGCACAGCTGGGCCACCAGCGCATCGGCCTGATCAGCGCCACGCCGGACCTGAATTTCGTGCGCCAGCGCGTCGAAAGTTTCCAGCACGCCATGCAGGCGGGCGGCCTCGCCGTCGACCCGGACAACCTGGTCGACAACGCGCACGACCGCCGCGCCGGCTACCAGGCCATGCAGCGCCTGCTGGCCCGCTCGCCCCGCCCCACGGCCGTCATCGTCGATAATCACATGTCGGGCGTGGGTGCCGTGCGCGCCCTGCTCGACGCGGGCATCGCCATCGGCCGCGAGATGTCGCTGATCGTCTGGGGCGTGATGGAAGATTCCCTGGCCGGCCACAACGTCACTACCGTCGTCCAGCCCGACCCGCGCGGCGCGGGCGCGAAGATGATCCACATGCTGCTGGCCCTGATGGACGGCACGCCCGTCACCGACTTGCAGGAACTGTGGCCGTGCGAACTGTTGCCAGGCGAGTCGGCGGGACCCGTGCCGAACTAAGCGTTTCCCCCTCCCTTACGCCGCCGGCCGCCTGGCCGGCAGCGCCGCATCGTTGTCCTGAATCACCCTCATAAAAAAATCGTATGTCTGGCGCGTGTATCGCTTTACTTTTCAAAGCGCTTTGAACTATACTCATTTCATACCCAAAGCGCTTTGAATTTTAAAATAAGACGTTAGCCTACCAACCAGCAGCGCTGCCCTGATAGCCAAGGCTACAGGCAACTTTTAAGAAATCATTCATGCCGACCATTCAGAACAATCTCGCCCACCTGCCCGCCGACTGGTGGCGCAGCGCCGTCATCTACCAGGTATATCCACGCAGCTTCCTCGACAGCAATGGCGACGGCATCGGCGACTTGCCCGGCATTACCTCCAAGCTCGACTACATCGCCGCCCTGGGTGCAGATATCGTCTGGATCTCGCCCTTCTTCACGTCGCCGATGAAAGACTTCGGCTACGACGTGGCCGACTTTTGCGACGTCGATCCCATGTTTGGTAGCTTGGCCGATTTCGACCGCCTGGTGGCGCGCGCCCATGAACTGGGCTTGAAAGTGATGATCGACCAGGTGCTGTCGCACTCGTCCGACAACCACCCGTGGTTCGTGGAAAGCCGCTCCAGCCGCGACAATGCCAAGGCCGACTGGTATGTGTGGGCCGACCAGAAACCGGACGGCACGGCGCCGAATAACTGGCTGTCCGTGTTCGGCGGTTCCGCGTGGCAATGGGAGCCGCGCCGCGGCCAGTACTACCTGCACGATTTCCTCGCCAGCCAGCCCGACCTGAACTTCCATAACCCGGACGTGCAGCAGGCGCAACTGGACAACCTGCGTTTCTGGCTGGAACGCGGCGTCGATGGTTTCCGCTTCGATTCCTGCAACTTCCCGTATCACGACCAGCTGCTGCGCGACAACCCGCCAGCCGCGCAGCGCGACGCGAGCAGCGTGTCGGCCATCAACCCCTACGGCATGCAAGCGCACGTGTACGACAAGACGCAGCCGGAAAACATCGCCTACCTGCAGCGCGTACGCGCCGTGCTCGATGAATACCAGGCCATTTCCATCGGCGAAGTGGGCGACGACAATGCGCTGGCCACCATGGCCGCCTACACGGGCGCCGACAAGCTGCACATGGCTTACAGTTTCAACTTGCTGACGGCGGAATTTTCGGCCGCGCACATCCGCACGCAAGTCGAGGAATTCGAGGCCCAGGTGGCCGACGGCTGGGCTTCCTGGTCCGTGGGCAACCACGACAGCGTGCGCGTCATGACGCGCTGGGGCGGCGAGAACCCGTCGCCATCGCTGGCCAAGGTGGTGCTGGCCGTGCAGGCGGCACTGAAAGGCACGCCGTGCCTGTACCAGGGCGACGAGCTGGCCCTGACGGAAGCGGACATTCCTTTCGAGGCGCTGCAAGACCCGTACGGCATCCCGTTCTGGCCACAGTTCAAGGGCCGCGACGGCTGCCGCACGCCGATGCCGTGGGTGGCCGATGCGCCGCATGGCGGCTTCAGCAGTACCACACCGTGGTTGCCCGTGCCGCCCGAACACCTCGCGCGCGCCGTCAACGTGGAACAGGACGATGCCGCGTCGCCGCTGCGCTTTGCGCAGAATATCCTCGCCTGGCGCCGTACCCTGCCGCAATTGCTGCGCGGCGACATCGTCTTCTTCGATGCACCGGAGCCCGTGCTGGCCCTGCGCCGCGACTTGCCTGGCCAACCGTCCGTACTGGCCGCCTTCAATCTGGGCACGGAAGCGGTCACGTTCGCCTGGCCCGATGCGGCGCCAGCGGCCGACCTGGCCGGTCACGGCTTGCCAGGTAACAAAGATGGCCAACAGATCAGCCTGCCCCCGCATGGCGGCTGGTTCGGCACCTTGGCGTAAATCGCAGGCTTTGGCGGGCATGCCGCCAATTACAATAACGAGCCCCGCGCATCAGCGGGGCCGAATTGACAGATTGAGGACGACAGACATGGCTGGACTGAAGTTAACAGGCCTGAAGAAGGCATATGGCGACGTGCAAACCCTGCACGGCATCGACCTGGAGATCGCCGATGGCGAATTCATGGTCTTCGTGGGCCCATCGGGTTGCGGCAAATCCACCTTGCTGCGCAGCATCTGCGGCCTGGAAGAAATCAGCGGCGGCGACTTATTCATCGGCAAGACGCGCATGAACGACGTGCCGCCCGCCAAGCGGGGCATCGCCATGGTGTTCCAGAGCTACGCCTTGTACCCGCACATGAGCGTGGCGCAAAACATGGCGTTTGGCCTGAAACTGGCCGGCATGAGCAAGGTGCAGATTGCCGACGCCGTGCAGCGCGCCGCGCAGATCCTGCGCATCGAACCTTTGCTGGAACGCAAACCAAAAGACTTGTCGGGCGGCCAGCGTCAGCGCGTGGCCATCGGCCGCGCCATCGTGCGCAAACCCGACGTCTTCCTGTTCGACGAACCGCTGTCGAATCTCGATGCTTCCCTGCGCGTGCAGATGCGCATCGAACTGGCGAATCTGCACCGCGAATTGCGCTCGACCATGATTTACGTCACGCATGACCAGGTCGAAGCGATGACCCTGGCCGACCGCATCGTCGTGCTCAACGCGGGCCGCATCGAGCAAGTGGGCGCGCCCCTGGAGTTGTACCACCATCCCGCCAATCTGTTCGTGGCCGGCTTCCTCGGTTCGCCCCGCATGAACTTCCTCAAAGGCAAGATCCACAGCTACGCCGACGGCGTGGCCACCATCGCCACCAACGCGGGCGGCATGCTGCAGGCAGTCCTGACGCAGCCGCTGGCCAGCGGCACGCCCGTCACCGTCGGCGCGCGCCCCGAACATGTGCAGGCGTGCGCGCCCGGCGCCACTGCCGCCATCACAGCCACCGTGCAGGCGGTGGAAAAACTGGGCGACATCAGCTATCTGTATGTGCAGGTACCGGGCGGCGACGAACCGCTGGTGGTGCGCGCCGATGCGGAAACGGACTGGGCCATTGGCCAGAGCGTGGCGCTGCAAGTGGCGCCCGCCCGCGTCCACGTGTTCGACGAGCATGGCCAGACCCGTACCTGACACCCGGCTTTAAGGGGCCAGGCGCTACAGGCGCCGCCTGGCCTGGTTGTATCGTTTCAGCCTTGATACTTAACATAAAAAAAGACACTGGAGATTGACATGTCCTTCACATACCCGAAACGCAGCTTCATCAAAACCACCCTGATCGCCGCCGCCCTGGGCGGCATCGGCAACCTGGCCGCCGTCAGCATGGCAAACGCGGCCGAAGCAGGCACCCTCTTGATCTGGATCAATGGCGACAAAGGCTACAAGGGCCTGGCCAAGGTCGGCGAGGAATTCACCAAGAAAACGGGCATCAAGGTCGTCGTCGAGCACCCGGAAGATGCACCAA
The DNA here is from genome assembly GCF_051380845.1 of Janthinobacterium salmonicoloratum. Lineage (NCBI taxonomy): Bacteria > Pseudomonadati > Pseudomonadota > Betaproteobacteria > Burkholderiales > Oxalobacteraceae > Janthinobacterium > Janthinobacterium salmonicoloratum. The sequence goes on from NZ_JBNYXV010000005.1 coordinate 305,776, forward strand.
ACAAATTCCAGCAAGCGGCCGCCGCCGGCAAGGGCCCGGACATCTGGATCTGGCCGCATGACCGCATCGGCACCTGGATCGACGCCGGCTTGCTGCAACCATTGACGCCAAGCAAGGAAGCGCGCGCCGCCATCCTGCCGCTGGCCTGGAACGCCTTCACGGTGGGCGGCAAGACCTGGGGCTACCCGATCTCCATCGAAGCCGTCGCCCTCGTCTACAACAAGGACCTGGTGCCGAACCCGCCGAAAACCTTCGAGGAAATCGCCGCGCTGGACAAAAAATTATCTGCCCAAGGTAAAAAAGCCATCCTGTGGGATTACACGAACACCTATTTCACATGGCCTTTGCTGGGCGCGGGCGGCGGCTTCCCGTTTGAAGTCAAGGCCGATGGCCGCTACGATGCGGCCAAGACGGGCGTCAACAATGCCGGCTCGCAAGCAGGCGTAAATGCGCTGATGACCCTGATCAACAGCGGCGCCATGCCGAAGGGCGCCGGCTACGCGGAAATGGAAGCGGGCTTCAACCAGGGCAAGATCGCCATGATGATCAACGGCCCATGGTCGTGGGACAACGCACGCAAATCGAAGATCAACTTTGGCGTGGCAACCATCCCTACCGTCGCCGGCAAGGCGGCCACGCCATTCGTGGGCGTGCTGGGAGCGATGATTTCGAAAGCCAGCCCGAACAAGGACCTGGCCACGGAATTCCTGGAAAACCAGATGCTGCAGCTGAATGGCCTGAAAACCATCAACGCCGACGTCCCGCTGGGCACGCCAGCGAACAAGGTGCTGTTCGCGGAATTGAAAGCCAATCCGAACATCCAGGCGACGATGGAAAGCGCCCAAGCGGGCCGCCCGATGCCAAACAATCCGGAAATGGGCCGCTTCTGGTCGTCGATGCAATCGGCGCTGGAAAACATCACGCAAGGCCGCCAGACGACCAAGGATGGCCTGGACGCGGCGGCGAAGCGGATCACGACGGCGAATTAAGTCATCTCTAGGGGCTTGCCCCTGCGGGACCGGCATGCGCGCCCTGGCGCGCATGCCCCCCAGGTCTTTCACCATCTTCACAGGTATCCCATCGTGCGCAAGTTTATCGGCCCTACGGTATTGACCATCAGCATGGCGCTGGGTCTGTATCTGCTCTTCATGTTGTACATTTCCGGCCAGACCATGCTGGCCGCCGTTTTCCTCGGCTTGCTGACCTTGACGACGTTCGTTTTCACGTCGCCGCGCGCCTATGCCTACCGTTATCTGTTTCCCGGCATCATGGCGGTGATCGTTTTCGTGCTGCTGCCGATGGTGTACACGGTGTCGATCGGCTTTACCAATTTCAGTTCGCGCAACCTGCTCACCTACGAGCGGGCCACGCAATACCTGCTCGACGAGACGCAGCGCGTGGAAAGCGCCGGCTATGCCATGACCGTGCATGCCGACAACAAGGAATACCGCTTGCGCCTGGAAAGCCCGGACACAGGTGAAGTGCTGCTGACGCAGCCGCTGGCCCTCAAGCGCGCCGTGCCCCTGAACGTGGAAGTGGCGCCGCTCGATCCCGTGCAGGCGCCCGTGCTGGCCCCGCCGCTGCCCATCAAGGACATCATCGCCCTGCAAAAGGATTTGAAGCTGCTCACCCTCGTGCTGCCGAACAAGATCGAGCTGCGCATGGTGGGCTTGCGCGAATTCGGCCCCGTCGCGCATGTCTACAAGCAATTGCCCGACCAAACCCTGAAGAAAATCGCCACGGGCGAATTGGTCAAACCGAACTTCAAGACGGGCTTTTATGAAATGCCGGATGGCACGAAACTGGAGCCGGGTTTCAAGGTCAACGTGGGCTTCGCCAACTTCGTGAAGATTTTCTCCGATGAAGCGTTCCGCGGCCCCTTCCTGCGCATTTTCGTCTGGACCATCGTCTTCGCCCTGATCAGCGTGGCCACCACGACGGGCCTGGGCATGGTGCTGGCCGTGCTGCTGAACTGGGATGCGCTGCGCTTCCGCGGCTTGTACCGCACCCTGCTGTTCCTGCCGTACGCCGTGCCGGGCTTCATTTCCATCCTCGTCTTCAAGGGCTTGTTCAATAACAACTTTGGCGAAATCAACCTCGTTCTAGACGCCCTGTTCGGCATCAAGCCCGCCTGGTTCTCGGACACCACTCTGGCCAAGGCCATGATCCTGATCGTCAACACCTGGCTGGGCTACCCCTACATGATGGTGGTGTGCATGGGCTTGATCAAGGCGATCCCGTCGGACTTGTACGAAGCTTCGGCCCTGGCCGGCGCGGGACCGCTGACGAATTTCTTCAAGATCACCCTGCCGTTGATCATCAAGCCGCTCACGCCCTTGATGGTGGCCAGCCTGGGTTTCAACTTCAATAATTTCGTGCTGATCAGTTTGCTGACGGGCGGGCGTCCCGATTTCCTCGACACGACGCTGCCTGCCGGCACGACGGACTTGCTGGTGTCCTATACCTACCGCATCGCGTTCGAGGATTCGGGCCAGAACTTTGGCTTGGCCGCCGCCATCTCGACCCTGATCTTCTTCCTCGTGGCCGCGATTTCGCTGGTCAACATGCGCCTGACGCGCATGAATAAAGCATAAAGGACAGACCATGGCTATCGTTGTCGACCGTTCCAACCGCTGGCGCATCCTGGCGGCCCACGTCGCCGTGATCGCGCTGATCGCGCTGGTGATGTTCCCCTTCCTGATGATTTTGTCGATCTCCCTGCGGCCCGGCAATTTCGCCTCGGGCAGCCTGATACCGCCCGAAATCAGCTTCGAGCACTGGCGCTTGGCGCTGGGCATGTCTTACCAGGCGCCCAACGGCACCCTGGTCGAACCGGACTTCCCCGTGCTGCTGTGGTTGTGGAATTCCATCAAGGTGGCCAGCATGAGCGCCACCGTCACCGTGCTGCTGTCGACCACTTGCGCATATGCGTTCGCGCGCATGCAATTCCGCTTCAAGTCGCAAACCCTGTCCGCGCTGATGCTGCTGCAGATGTTCCCCGCCGTGCTGGCCCTGGTGGCCATCTACGCCATCTTCGATGTGCTGGGCAGCTACGTGCCATGGCTGGGCATCGACCACCACGGCAGCCTGGTGCTGGCCTACACGGGCGGCATCGCCCTGCATATCTGGACCATCAAGGGCTACTATCAAACCATCCCCGTCGAGATCGAAGAAGCGGCCAAGGTCGACGGCGCCACGCAGTGGCAAGCGTTCATCTACGTGCTGCTGCCGATGACGGTGCCCATTCTGATGGTGGTGTTCCTGCTGTCCTTCATCGGCGCCATCATCGAATACCCGATCGCCTCCGTGCTGCTGCATGAACAGAACAACCTGACCCTGGCCGTCGGTTCGAAGCTGTTCCTGTACGAGCAAAAATACCTGTGGGGCGACTTCGCCGCGGCAGCCATCTTGTCCGGCTTGCCCATCACGGCCGTATTCCTGCTGGCACAAAAATGGATGATCTCCGGCCTGACGGCTGGCGGCGTGAAGGGCTGACCATGCGCAGCCCCCTGACTACGCTGGCCGCCCTGCTCCTGTGCGCTTCGGCGCAGGCAGGGAGCTTCGCTGAAAATCCCATCGTTTACTTTGCCGTGACGGACCGTTTCGCCAACGGCAATCCCGGCAACGACCACAGTTATGGCCGCGCCGCCGACCCGCAAGGCGGCGACGCGGGCAGTTTTCACGGCGGCGACATCGCTGGCATCACACAGCAACTCAAAGCCGGCTACTTCCGCGACCTGGGCGTCAACGCCCTGTGGATTACGGCGCCGTATGAACAGATCCACGGCTGGGTGGTGGGCGGCAAGCAGCAATTCCAGCACTATGCCTACCACGGCTACTGGGCGCTCGACTACACGACCATGGATGCCAACATGGGCACGCGCGAAGAATTGCGCGAGATGATAGACGCGGCCCACGCGCAAGGCATCCGCGTGCTGTTCGACGTGGTGCTGAACCATCCCGGTTACGCGGACTTGCGCACCCTGGCGCAATACAAGGTGCCTGTGCTGTGGCCGGGCCATGAAAAGGCCGTGCTGCGCGACTATCACAGCTTCATCGACTACAACAACTTTGAATTCAAGCAGTGGTGGGGCCCGGACTGGGTGCGCGCGGGCTTGCCCGGCTATACCGACGGCGGCAAGGATGATTTCACCATGCAGCTGGCCTACCTGCCCGACTTCCGCACGGAAAGCGGCAAGGCCGTGGGCTTGCCGCCTATCCTGCAGCGCAAGGCCGACACGCGCGCCGTCGCCCTGCCCGACACCACCGTGCGCGCCTACCTGGTCCACTGGCTGGCCGACTGGGTGCGCGAATTCGGCGTCGACGGTTTCAGGGCCGACACCGTCAAGCATGTGGAGCCGGCCAGCTGGCTGGCCCTGCGCGCGGCCGCCACCGATGCACTGAAAGACTGGAAGGCGCGCCATCCCGAGCAGAAAATCGACGACGCGCCATTCTGGATGACGGGCGAAGCGTGGGGCCACGGCCCCGAGCGCAGCAGCTGGCATGACGCCGGTTTCGACTCGATGATCAATTTCGACTTTCAAAACCGCGCGGCCGACGACTGGAAAAGCATCGATGGCGTGTACCGCCAATACGCGGGCTTGCTGGGAAAAAGTCCCCGCTACGACATCCTGTCGTACATCTCCTCGCACGACACCAGCCTGTTCCCGCGCGAGCGGCTGAAACATGGCTTGTCCGCCCTGCTGCTGGCGCCGGGTGGCGTGCAGCTGTTCTATGGCGATGAAAGCGCGCGCCCGCCTGGCGCCGCGCCCGTCGGCGACGAGCAGCAAGCCACACGCTCCGACATGAACTGGACAAGCATGGATGCCGCCACCCTGGCGCATGCGCGCAAGCTGGGCCAGTTCCGCCTGCGCCACCCTGCCCTGGCACGAGGCGAGCATCGCTTGATCGATGAAAAACCGTATGCGTTCGCCCGCGTGATGCAGGATGACGCCGTCATCGCCGTGCCCGAGGCGCAAGGCGCGCTCGTACTGAAAGTGCACGGCGTGTTCACCGACGGCACCAGTGTGCGCGACGCCTACACCAATCAAACCTACATCGTCAAAGATGGCGCCGTCGCGGTGAACGCGGCCGGCACCGTCCTGCTGGAGAAAGCTGCACCATGAGTACCTATGACATTTTAGTGGTCGGCGGCGCCGGCATCGACACAATAGTGCGCGTCCCTTCCCTGCAATTGCCCGTGGCCGATTCCGTGCACGTGCCGCCCATCCACGACTATGTGGCGCACACGGGCAATGGCGTGGCGCTGGGCTGCCATGCGCTGGGCTTGCGCTGCAAGTTCATCGACTTCATCGGCGACGATGCGCAAGGCGCGGCCATCCTGCAGCGCTATAAAGATGCAAGACTCGACTTTTCACATCTCGTCGAACCCTCGGGCACGCGGCGCAGCGTCAATCTGGTCGACCCGCAAGGGCGCAGACTGTCGTTATACGACGGTCGCCATCCGGCAGACGTGCGCATGCCGCCCAACTTCTACCTGCCCTACCTGGGCCCGGCCCGCCACGCGCACTTTTCCATCATGGGCTGGGTGGCCGAGCTGTTCGACGATGCGCAAGTATGCGGCACCACGGTGTCGACCGACCTGCACGACTGGGATGGCGTCAACCCGCACCACAGGACATTCGCGCTGCGCGCCGACCTGGTCTTCCTGAGCACGGCCGCACTGGGCGAACGCATGGAGTCCGTCATGCGCGCAATTGTTTCGGAAGGCCGCGCGCAAGCCGTGGTGGCCATGGCCGGAGCGGACGGCGCCTACCTGCTGGAACGGGGCAGCGCGTCCATGCGCCACTATCTGACGGCAGGCTTGAAATTGCCCGTGGTGGACACGAATGGCGCCGGCGATTCGTTTGTCGCCGCCTTCCTGCACGCCTGGCTGGGCGATGCAGGCCTGGACACTGCCATGCGCCGCGGCGCCATCGGCGGCGCGTTTGCCTGCGCCCAGCGCGGCACGCATGAACGGTTTATCGGGCTGGCAGAGCTGCATGACTTATATCAAGACAGCACTAGCTTATGACTTAATATTCTATCAAGCGTAGCATCGAGCTAACGGGCGCATGGCACAATGGCTGCGGATTTCACCATCGCAGACCATTCGAACCGGAGACCACATGAGAATCGAAACCCTGGCCGTGCACGCCGGCTACACCCCCGACCCGACCACCAAGGCCGCCGCCGTCCCCATCTACCAGACGGTGGCCTACGCCTTCGACAATGCCCAGCATGGCGCCGACCTGTTCGACCTGAAGGTCGCCGGCAATATCTACACACGCATCATGAACCCCACGCAGGACGTGCTGGAAAAGCGGGTCGCGGCGCTGGAAGGCGGCGTGGCCGCGCTGGCCGTCGCCTCGGGCATGGCGGCGATCACCTACGCGATCCAGACGATCGCCGAAGCGGGCGACAATTTCATCTCCGCCAGCCAGCTGTATGGCGGCACCTACAACCTGTTTGCCCACACCCTGCCGCAGATCGGCATCGAAGTGCGCTTCGCCGATGCGCGCCAGCCCGAGACCTTCGCCGCCCTGATCGATGCGCGCACCAAGGCCATCTTCTGCGAATCGATCGGCAACCCACTGGGCAATGTCACCGATGTAGCGAAACTGGCCGAAATCGCGCACGCGCACGGCATCCCGCTGATCGTCGATAACACGGTGCCCAGCCCCTATTTATTCCGCCCCATCGAGCACGGCGCCGACATCGTCGTCCATTCGCTGACCAAATACCTGGGCGGCCACGGCACCACCGTGGGCGGCGCCATCGTCGACAGCGGCAAGTTCCCATGGGCCGAACACAAGGAACGCTTCAAGCGCCTGAACGAACCGGACGTGTCGTATCACGGCGTCGTCTACACGGAAGCGTTCGGCCCCGCCGCCTTCATCGGCCGCGCCAGAGTCGTCCCGCTGCGTAATATGGGCGCGGCGATTTCGCCTTTGAGCGCCTTCCAGCTGATCCAGGGCATCGAGACCCTGGCCCTGCGCATGGACCGCATCTGCGACAACACGCTGGCCCTGGCCAAACACCTGAAACAGCATCCGAAAGTCGCGTGGGTCAACTACGCAGGCCTGGAAGACCACCCGGACCACGCGCTGGTGAAAAAATACATGAACGGCCGCGCCTCGGGCATCCTGTCCTTCGGCCTGAAACTGGCCGCCGGCGAGGATCCACGCGCGGCCGGCGCCCGCGTGCTCGACGCCCTGCAGCTGTTCACGCGCCTGGTCAATATCGGCGACGCCAAGTCGCTGGCCACCCACCCGGCCTCCACCACGCACCGCCAGCTCAATCCCGAAGAACTGGCCAAGGCGGGCGTGTCCGAAGACATGCTGCGCCTGTCCGTGGGCATCGAGCATATCGACGACTTGCGCGAAGATCTGGAACAGGCCTTGAACGCGGCCTGAGGACCTGCCTCAAGCCGCCCGCAGGGGTCTTCATGCCATCATCGACGGCATGAATTCCCCTACCTGTTGCCATGCGCCTGCGCCGGCAAGATAGCAATCCGGATCAGGCAATGCGCAATGCCGGGACGAGCGCCAGTGCTTCGAGCGCTACTCCGCCGCCACGGCGATGGACCCGGCCACCGCATCATGCGGCCGCCAACACTTGTGCCACCTGTTTGACCCTCTCGGCCACCGAACCTGACACATTGACAAAAGCGATCCCTCGCCGCGCCAGCTCGGCCTGATACCAGGCATGCTGGCGCGCACGGAAATCCTCGTCGCGGCGCGTGCCGTCCTGGATGAACGGGAAATCGGGGGCGCACAGCAGCACCAGGTCGTAGCGGTGTTCGGCCAGCTGCGCCAGTTCCTGCTCGGCCCTGCCGAACATCTCGACGCAGTAAAAATACGTCGTCATGGGCGATGTATCGCAAAAAAGCCAGCGCCGTGCAGCCAATAGCGCCTGCGCTTCGCGCCGCAGCTGTTCCCGGCCGATCTTCAGCAAATCATCATAGGCCAGCACGCCATCCTGGCTTTCCCACAGTTCGCGGCCATATTCAGCCACCCATTCCGTCTCGAAATGCCGCGCCAGCGCCTGCGTCAAGGTCGTCTTGCCGCTCGATTCGCCACCGAGCACGCACACGCGCATGACGAAATCGGCGCGCACGATGGGTGACAGGAAGGCGCTGTGCGCATGCGGGTCTTGCCGCACCCTGGTGCCCGATACGGGCACCACAGTTCTCGCCTGGTCCACGCTCATGTGCGCCACCGGCCCGCTTGCAAAATGGCGTTCCAGCACCCGCGCAAAGCCAGGACCGTAATCCTCGCTGGTGAAGACGGCATCGACGGGCAAGTCCAGCAGCGTCCAGCACAGCCAGCCCATGAAGTGGCGGTGCTCGTCGCCATCGGCGTCGTTGTGCGGCAGCACGCGCGCCGGCATGCCGCGCGCCGCACACAGGGCGGCCAGGCGCGCATCGTCCAGCACGACGATCACAGCCTGGGGAAATTCCGCCCGCAACCACCGTTCCCGGCGCGCCGGTTCCAGGCCGGGAAATTCGGGCTTGGTGTAGCTGACCAGCAGCAGCTCTTCGCAGGCCTCCTGCGCACGATTGATCAACAGTTCGTGGCCCTTGTGCAGCGGGCAAAATTTGCCCACCACGAGGCCGCGTTTATAAAGGTTCATGCTGCTGCTTCCTGCAAATCCGAGGTGTATTGAATGATCTTGTCTTCCGCCAGTAAAGTCTCGACCGTAATGGCGCCGAAAAAGGGCGCCAGCAAGGCGCGCGCCTGATCGGCTTGCGGCATGGCGCCCGGCGCCAGGCGCAGCGCAATGCCGCCATCGCCATGCTGGTGCACGCCGAACAGGGCGATGGCCAGCGGTTTCAAGGCATGCGTGATGTCGATATTGTTGATCCATTCGCCCTTGATCGTCTTGTAGCGCAAGGGGCTGCGGCCGGCCAGGCCCACCAGTACAGGGCCGTGCGGGCCATGCGCGAGCGAGGCGTAATCGCCCGTGCGATAGCGCACAAGCGGCAGGCAAAAATTGAAGCCGCCCGTCACGGTGATTTCGCCGCGTCCCCCATCCGGCACGGGCTGGCCCGCACTATCGAGGATTTCCACGTACAGCCGGTGCTGCAGCAGCACGTGGCCACCCGCCTGTTCGTCGTAGACGGCAACCGGTCCCACTTCATTGAGCGAATAGATGTCGAGCACGGGACAGTCGAAGCGTTGTTCCAGGCGCGCGCGCATACCGGGCAATAGCATCATCGAGACGGACAGCAGCGCGGCCGGCTTGTGCGTCATGGGCAGGGTCAGCAACTCGGCAAACGAGATGGGGTCGCCCGCGATCAGCTCGGGCGCCATGGCGTCCACGTAGCGCGCGCGGTCGCCAGGGTCGCGCCAGTCGTCCGGATGCAGGTTGATCTTCGCCAGGCCCGATTCGTTCATCGTGGGTGTGACGGAAACGTAGGTAAAGCAGCGGCGCTGATACCCCAGCAGCATGACGCCCACCTGCCCCGCGCCATGGCGCAGGGTGACGCCGAAGCGGCGCAGCGCGCGCTTGTGGAAGGCCAGGTAGCGCCCCGCCACCAGCGGGTGCGAAGCGATCAGCAGCGGATGGCCCGTGGTGCCCGTCGTCTGGAAATTGATCATGCGCGCCAGGTCCGCATCGTCGGGCACGAAGGCAGCGATATCGTGCGCCAGTTCGGCGCGGCTGATGGGCGCCACGTCGGCAAGGCGGGCGGGCGGCGAACCGCAGGCGCGGTAATGCGGCACCGTGGCGTAGACCGTTTTGAGAAAATCCGCCAGCCAGGGCGGCGGCGCGGCATCGCTCCAGCCGATCGCCGCCTCCATGACTTCCTGCTCATAGGCGCGCAGCGCCGCCACTTCCCCGGCCTGCAGCTTGTTGCCGCTGCGGTTGCGATAAACGGGCGCCGCAGGATGGCTGCGCAGTTTTTCCAGCATGCGCGCGCCCGTTTGCGTCAGGGTGGGACAGTAGTCGCGGTCCGATTCCCAGGCGCCGCCAGGCAGATTGACGTCCACGCTCATTCGCGCGACCACTTGTCGGCCGATTCCTCGGCCGCCTTTTTCGCCAACGCCTCGCGGATTTCCCGCGCGCGCTGTTCGGCCAGCCGGCTCGCTTCGAGCAGGCGCCGGCGCTCCGTACCGCTGATGGCGGACAATCTGTCCGTAGCCTGCGCCACGCTTTCGTCGCGCGGCCGAAATCCCAGGCGCGCCAGCACGATACGCGCCAGTTCCTCGCGCCGCTCGGGGTCTTGCGTAAACTGGTGGGCGGGCGTGGCGGCGGCCAGTTCGCGCGCCGCCTCACCCAGCAACTGCAATAAATCGTGCTGCGGCAGCTGCTGCCCGGTAAACCAGTCGTCGGCCAGCAGCCAGCACAGGATCATGGCCAGCGCCAGCCGGTTGCGGTCCGCCTTCACTTGCGCGCCGATAAAACCCTGCAGTGACGCGGCCGGGGCGCGCGCGCCATGCAGCAGCAGGATGTCGTTGACCAGCGCGGCAACCGCCACCGCCTGCGCATTGGCGACGCCGACGATACGGGGCTCGGCGAGGAATTCGACGGGCGTGTCGGCCAGGCGGTGGGTCAGGGTTTCGAGGTGGGGACCGGGAGTGTGCATATCATGATTGTATATAGTGGCGCCGGCTGAACGCCCGCGCAAAGTCCAGCAAGTCCTCGTAGCGCTCGACGGCGTGGATATCCCAGCCCTGTTCGCGGCGCGCGCGTTTCAGGTCGTCATAGGTTTTCTGCAGCCACTTGTTGGCCGCCGCGCCATCCCAGTCGCGCTCCAGATTCAGGGCCATGGTACCGCCCGCGCCGCCCTGGGCCAGCGCCTTGGCGGAAATATCCCAGCCGCTGTTGCCCAGTTCATCGTTGTCGAACATGGTGGTGATGCCATCGTCGGAAATCATCAAAATGTGCGCGGGCCGCTCGCGCTTGCCCGCATAGGTCTTGCGCAAGCAGTGGATGGGGAAACAGGTGCCGCCGCCAAAAAAATCCGTCAGCACACCCAGGATCATGTCTTCATCGCGCACGAAACCTGGCGTCTGCACCACCTCATTCTTGCCGCTCCACAGGGTCACCTGCACTTTCGCGCCAGCGCGCAGGGCGGACAAGGCGATGACGGCGCCAGCCAGGGTCAGGAACGAGGTGTGCGCCTGCGGGTTCGGCATGGAGCCGGAACTGTCCACGTACATGTCCAGGTCGACGGGCACGGCATCGATGGCGCGCGCCGGTTCGCGGCCATACACGCGGCGCACCGTGGTCACGCCCGGCACGGGGCGCGGCGACTGCATCACGGATTGCAGCCAGTCGATGTCTTCCAGCGGGTCGCCGATTTCCCATGCTTCCAGCCCTTCCATCTGCGGCTCCTGCGATTCGGGCGCGGGGCGGCTGGGAAACGCCACCAGGTGCGGCAAGGCCCGTTCGCGGTAGTAGCGGATGGCGATTTCATGGTCGCTCAGGTCCACGCCCGAGGCCTTTAAAATGTCGCCCAGCTCGAACGGTTCGCGCAACTGGCCACCACCCGGCCTGGCCGGCGCCACGGCTTGCGGCTCCTCGCCATCGAGGCCGGAGATGCGCTTGTCGTGCACGGGATGGATGGCGCCGTCCTCCTCGTCATCCTCGATCTGCTGCGCGCCATACGTCTGGCAGCCACGGGCCGCGTCGCGCGTATCGAGCAGGTAGCGGCTGGGATCAAGACTGTGACCCAAGGCATCCGTGTCTTCCACCAGATAAGGCAGCAGCAAGGTGGCGAAGCGGCCCGCCGCCAGCATCCAGTCGTTCGCATACACGCGGATCAGGCGCGCACCGAGCCAGGCGTCCGTGTCCAGGCGCTCATCGGCCTGGCCGCCGCCCAGCTCGCCCTTCTCCAATTGCCACAGGTTTTCATAGATGCGCATGTACAAGGTCCATACGCCGCCGCTGCCTTTGGCGTCAGCTTGCGCCGTGCGTCCCTGCTGCAGCTTGCGGTAGATGTCGGCCATGCGCAGGTTCGCCTGGCGCTGCAAGCGGTCGTTGATGAACAGGTCCGTGTACAGGTTGGCCACCATCGGTGCGTGCTGTTCCAGGGTGGGCAAGGCGCGGCGCATGCGCGCCAGCAGGCGGAACTGGTCACTGGCGCTGCCGGGCGCGAGGATGTGGTGGCCGATTTCATGCGCGAGCACTTCCAGCGCATAGTCGTCCAGGCCCAGCTCTGTCACCAGCGGCAAGTCCACCACGACGCTCTGGTCCAGCAAACGGATCATGGCAAAGCTGCCGGACAAGCCCTGCTTGCTGGCCTCGACGCGGCTGGCGCACAGGCTCGGGTCGCGCAAGCGCGTAAATTTGCTCCACACGGCCAGGGCCTCGGGCCAGGCGGCGCGCCAGGCGTCGATCAACGCGGTGTCGGTGGCCTTCTTCATGCGAGCGGCAGCAGGCGGATCGCGTGCGTCCAGGGCGACGTGATGGCAACCGTGTGCGCATTGGCGGCAAGGGCGATGTCGCCGGCCGGCACATCGAGCGCGATGCTGCGCGCGCCGATATGCACGGTCGCCCCATCGAGGCGCACGGACGACGGTAGCTCGTTTGGCGCCTGCTCGAACTCCTGCGCCGTGGCGCTGTGCAGCACGGTGCCATAGGCGTCGGCCACCAGCAGGTAGTGGCGTTCGGCGCTGCGTACCGCAAAGCCGCAACCGTCTGCCGTGGCACGTACCTGTGGCGGCGTGCCGAAATCGCCACCGAGGCCGCTGAAGCTGCCGAACTCCCTGCCATCGGCATTGCCGCGCCAGGGATTCGCCAGCAACTGTGCATGCACCTGCGGCCATTGCGCGCCCGGCTCGCCAAAGGCGGCCAGCGCCAGCGCTTGCGGCAAGGTGTCGGCGGCGGCCAGCGCGCCCTGGCGGAAATGCGCGACGCCGGCGCGCCAGGCCAGCACCTGGCCCACGGCGCGCAGCTGCGCGACGCTGCCGACTTGCGGCGCCACGGCGGCCATCCCGGTCTGCCACTGCACGGGACGCGCTCCCGCCACGGCGCCAAGGTGGATGGCGGCGTTGCTCAGCATACCCAGCACCTCGATGGGGGCCGTCGCCAGCAGCGGCGCAAACGATGGCGCCAGTTCGCGCCAGACGCTATTGAGGAAGGGATTTTTCGCCGCCGGACCGGCCAGGCCATGGCCCACCAGTTCCAGGGCCATGTCATAGGCGGCCAGGGTGACGCCGCCCGCGCGCTCGGGCGCAGCGGCGGCCACGGCCACCACCAGCGGATCGACGCCATCGTGCAAAAAGGCGCCAAAGGCGGCCATGTCGAGCGAGGGAAAGCGCCGGCGCGCTTCCAGTGCGCGCGCATTGAACTGGGCGCGGCCGCTGGCAAGTATCGAGGCAAAGGAAGGAGAGATCATCACCGCTCCTCAATCGCTGTGCGAGAAGTGCAGCAGATAGCGTTCATCCCCCAGTTCGAACGCGATCTCGTCCCAGTGGATGGCGTACCAGAAACCGGAGGGCGGCCTCATCGTCACTGTGTGCAGGGAAAATCCGCCCAGCGCGCCGTCGAGCGACGCCAGGAACGCGGCCACCAGTTGCGTGCGAAAGCGCCCGGGTGGCGCCGCCTGCATGTGCTGCGACGAGAAAAACCAGCGCTGGCACACTTGCTCCAGGTGCGCGCGCCCGCACGGCGCCGCATTGACGTGCCACAGGGCTGCCGGCAAGTCGCGTCCAGGTTCGATGACGTGCAAGGCATAATCTTCGACGCGCAAGCCCAGCGCCGTGGCGAGGTCCGGCGCGTCAGGCAGGCGCTGCAACTCGTAGCTCGCGCACAAGTCGCTCGCCTCGCCATTGAGCATGGCCAGCGCTTCCAGGAAGCCTTGACAATGCAGGACGCTCATTGCGAACGCAGCCAGCTGCGGTAATTCGTATAGCGCTGATGCAGGTACTTGAGCTTGAGCAGGTCGTCGTACAGGGGGCCATACAGCTTGCGCCCTTTGGTGCGTTCGCCGATCAGCTTTTCGATGCGGTTCAGGCGCGCCAGGGTCTCGCGCTCGCTGACGCCATCGAGGCCCAGGTCGAATTCGGCCGACAGCACGCCGACGGGATCATCTCGGTCCAGGTCCAGGCGGTTGAATTCATCGTTCGACAAATCGAACAAACGGCGCAGCCAACCCAGCCTGTCGCTGCGGTAGGCGGCGTTTTCCGGCAGCGCGAAAAAGGGTGCGTCCGGGTCCGGCTGCAGCTTGTTATGCAAGACGAACGGCAGCACCTGGCGCAAGTCTTCCAGCTCCACCTCGCCGTTGCCGCGGAAGTAGGCCATGGCCTTGGCGTAGATCAGCAGCGCCATCAGGGTGCGCACGGAGATGCCGTTGAGGGTCTGGCAACCCAGGTCCTTCAGGCGGTCGCGCCCATTGTCGGCCGCCTGCGCGGCGCCACGGTCGGCGCCGGCCAGGCGGGCCGTATCCTTGGTCATGTATTCGAACTGGCCGCCGGCCGTCTCGAACAGCTCGAACTGGCTGGCGAAGAATTCCAGGCGGCGCCGCACGGCGTCGGGTATGGCCACCTGGCGGATGGATTCGCCGATCTGGTCCACCTCGCCTTCCGTGAAGATGATCTCGGGCGGCACCAGTTCTTCGGGACGCACGTTTTCTTCCACACGCAGCAGCAGTTCGTTCAGGAAGCGCGGGTTGAAGGCCAGCGCCTGCACCGTCACGTCGACCCGGTCGCGCAGCGCTTCGATCACCTGATACGTGCCGCCGCCCTGGTCGTCGTTGGCCGTCAAATACCAGGCCGCTTCCGGGCATTCGTAAATATGGTTCAGCACTTCCGCGTAATTGTCGCCCATGACGGTGAGCAGCGCGCTTTGCGTGCGCGTGGGGATGCGGTTGTATTCATCGACGATTTTCACGCGCATGCCCAGCCAGGCGCGCCACGCGATGCGGATCTCGTCCATGCTTTGCGCGTTCACCAGGTCGGCCGGCAGCGGATTGCCAAGCAAATCGGCCACCGTCATCTGCGGGTGGCCATGCTGCATGGCCCGTTTGACTTCCTTGACGGTCGAACCGGCCAGCACCCCCATCAGCAGGGCGCTGGCCGTCTTGCCCCGCCCCGGCCCGCCGACGAACAGGCATTTGCGGCGCGTGGCAAAGGTCAGCAAGGGCAGCAAAATAAAACTGGAATAGCTTTGCGCCGACGGTAAATTCAGGGTGCGCCGGCTGTCGCCAACGGAATACGTCTGCGACGGGCCATCGTTGTATTCGATGTCGTAATGGGGGCTGATGATGGCGTGATTGACGATCCAGAAATAGGCCTGGCGCAGCTTTTCATCGAAAGGCCGCGCTTGCGCCTCGCCTTCTGCTCCCAGCGCGATGGGTCCCTGGTACAAGTCCGCCACGTCGAACTGCCGCGCGGCGGGCGCCGCTTTGGGCTTTGTAGGTGCTTGGGACAGGCGCTGGAAGAGGTTGAAAGCCATGGACAATTTTCAGAAAATCAGTAATTTCAAACCCAGCCATTTGCTGGGGTCACGTAAGTAAAATTATTACATAAAGTACCAGCTAGCATTGTTCAGTTCGCCAGCTGCGCGCGCAGGCGCACTGCCTGCCGCTGGCGATCATAATAGCGCGCTGCTCCTTTACATGCATATCCGAAAATGGCCGCTGGCCGACCCGTTCCAGGCCCAGTTGCTGCGTGAGCTACACGCCGCCGGCCAGCCCGGCAACTCAGCCCGCCATCGGCGTGGCCAGAAACACCGGCTGCCGCTCGGCCAGCGCCGTCAGCGCGGCCACGGCCGGATAGTCGCTGTCCGCCATCACGTCGGGCACCAATTGTTGCGCAAAACTCCATGCCACTGCGATGGTGATGCCGGCAACACTCAAACAGTCCGGCGTCTCTTCGCGCAACGATGCTTCCAGCTGCTTCCAGGCCCCATGCAACTGCAGCTGGACTCGGTCCAGCCAAGGCTGGTGCTGTTTTTCCTGCGGGCGCAAGCGCCGCTCATAAACGATTTGCACGGCTTTGTCGCAGGCTGCCAAAGCATAGCTGGTCTGGCACAGCGCGCGCAGGCGGGCCGGCCCCGGTTCCTGCCTGATGCGGGGAGCATGCGCGACCAGTTCTTCCAGATACGCCAGGATCAGGCTCGATTCCATCAGCACCTGGCCGTCGTCGGTGACCAGGGTCGGCACTTTGACGGCCGGGTTGATGCTCTGTACCTTGTCGAAATCGGAAAACACCGACAGAGGCCGGTGTTCATGTTCCAGGCCCAGCACTTTCATACCAATGGCAACGCGCCGGACGTAGGGCGAATCGAGCATTCCGATCAATATCATGGTCTATTCCTCTCTGTGTGATGTACAAACGCGATGACTTGTGCAGCGACGGGCAATGGCGCGTCTTCCATCAGGAAGTGCCCGGCCTCGTCAAACAGATGCAAGCTGGCGCCAGAAATATCGCGCTGCAGCCGATGGGCATAGGCCACCGGCTGCCACTCGTCCTGCCGGCCCCATAATATCTGCACCGGCATCTTCAAGTATGGTAATTTTTCGGCAAAGTCCATGGTGTAGCAGCCGTTATAGTGCGCAACCTGATGCTGATAGAACGAGGGCTGGCCCACCACGCCGCACAGCGGCTCAAGGTAAGACCGCAGAAGCTCGCCCTGCATCCTGTCCTTGTGAAATACGGCCATGCCGAGCTGGCGCGCCATCGTGCTGCGATGCTCGCTGGCCGGCATCAAAGCACACCCGGCGAATTCATCGCGCATATGCTTCCAGGTGGGCGATGGCCAGGAATCGTAGCTGGGCGCGTCGGCGATGCTCAAGCTGCGCAGGCGCGCCGCGTGGCCGAACGCCAGGCGCAGCGCAATGGCGCCGCCGATATCGTGGCCGAACAAATGGGTGGTGGGTAGTTGCCAGTGGTCGAGCAAGGCCGCCAGCAAGGTCATTTGCGCCGCCACCGAGGTATCGGCGTCAACGGGTCGCTCCGACCGTCCGAAGCCCAGCAAGTCATACAGGTGCACGTGGAAACCGGCATCAACGAACAGCGGCACCAGTTCGCGCCAGATAATGCTGTGCGCCGGCGTGCCATGCACCAGCACCAGCGGCGTGCCTGCGCCATGGATGCCGGTGGCGATACGGTGGCCGTGGATCAGGGCGTGGCCATTCAACAGCGGTTCTTGATACGTCATCAGATGTCCTTTTGTTTGCAGAACCTGAAGGCTAAGGCTAGACTCAGCATGACGCCAGTGACATTCTCTTGAACTTTAATCCAACTTTTGTCATAACCCATGAATTTGCGCCTATCCGTCGACGCCCTGCGTGTGTTCAGGGCAGTGGTACAAACCGGCAGCATGAGCCAGGCCGCCAGCCTGCTCCATCTGAGCCAGTCGGCCGTCAGCTGGAAAATCAAGCGGCTGGAGCAGCAGCTCGATTGCCAGCTGCTGGCGCGCAGCGGTGGGCTGTTTGGCACGACCGACCAGGGAGCCGTGCTGCTGCGGCATGCGGTGAACATTGTCGACGCCCACGATGATGCCATCGCCCATTTTTCGCCATCGGCGATGCACGGCCGGCTGCGCATCGGCGTGACGGAGCAGATTTCATTGACGGACGTGTGTGCGGTGCTGTCGCAGTTTTCGCATCACCACCCCAAGGTGGACGTGCAGCTGGTGGTGGAGCAAAGCCAGGTATTGCGCGAACGCTTTGCCGACGGCGTGCTCGATGTGATTTTGCACCAGGATTTTGCCGGCACGGTGGTGCCGGGCGACACGCTGTTATGGACAGAAACGCTGCATTGGTGCACCGCCACGGCAGAGCAGACTTGGCCGGGGGAGACCGTCAAACTGATCACCTACGGGCCGCACTGCTTTTACCGCCGGCTGGCCGAGGAAAAGCTGGGTCAGGTCGGCATGGCCTGGAGCGTGGGCCTGGAATGCCCGTCGGTGGCGGGCATGCTGACCGCAATTGCCGCCGGCTTGGGCACGGCGGTGGTCAATGAACGCAACTTGGACCAGGGCATACACCGGCATGCGGCACTGGAACGGCTGGCACCGCTGCCCCGTGTCGCCAGCCTGCTGAGGGCCAATGACAAGCTGCCCGACCCGGTGCGTGACGGTTTTTGCCAGCTGCTGCTGACGGCATTGCAGAGCAAGCGATTGTGAGCCGGCCTTGACCCACCACGACAGCACGCCACCGCCCTGGTCTGCCAGGTTTGCATGGTGTACGCATCATGGATTCCGTTGCTAGCGATGCGGCCAGAGCAGGTCAACCTTCTCGTCGTCGGTCAAGCACAAGCGCTTCCCGTCCTTGTCATTGTGCGCACCAAATATTTTCTTGTAGTTGTAGGTCTTGCAGTGCAGCTTCAACCAGGCGTGGTAGTAGTCATCAAGAAAGGCGCTGAATGTCTGCTGGAAGCCTGGTTCGCTTGCGTCTTTCTCTTGCAGTTCGAAGCGGCCTATCCTTGCAACGATGTGCGCGATGTCCGGCCTGCTGACGCCGTCAAGTTTCACGGGGTCGGGCAAGGCGATCCTGAACGCCAGCACTTCCGCGCCCTCCTCTTCCCACCATTCGCGCAAATTGAAGCGGGAGATATCTTTTCCGCTTAGTACCTGTAATCGATCCGCGAGTCTGTCGTATTCGGCGTTGTCGTCGTCGCCATGTGCGTCACAGAACTGCGCATAAGCCTGTATCGATGCCAAAATCGTGGCATACCTTTCTTCCGCCACAGCCAGTTGGGGCTCCAGCTCTTTCCCAGGTATCATGGTTATCCTTGTTTGATGATGGGCGCTGGCACCTCGGCGCGCCAGCGCCACCAGCCCAGCGCCACGCAGGCCACCAGCAAGCACAGCAAGCCCGCCACTTCATGGCGGATTTCATACAGCGAGGCGCCCATCTGGTTGAGCGCGACAAAGCCCTGGATGCCGGCCGTGGATGGCAGCAGCCAGCGCAGCCATTGCAGCACGACGGGCATGGACGACACGGGCCAGGTCAGGCCAGCCAGGAACAGCACCGGCATCGAGGTGGCGATCATCAGCTGCGTGCCCCGTTCGCGCGTGCGGAACAGCATGCCCAGCAGCATGCCGAAGGCCGCTTCCGCCAAGGAGAACAGCACCAGCAGCAAGAGCATGCCGCCGAAGTTGCCGCCACGAGGGTAATCCTGGAACCAGAAGACAAAGCCGAAGAAATAGCAGCAGTTGAGGAACGCCACGCAGGCAAACGCCAGCAGCATGCCCGCATAGCCTCCCGTCGTGCGCTTGCCCGCCAGGGGAAAACTCTTGCGCTGGTACCAGGTGCCGAACAGCATGGTCATGCCGATCAGCAAGGTCTGCTGCACGATCAAGGTGGCCACGCCCGGCACGACATAGGCGCCATAGCCTTCCTTGACGTTAAACAGGGGCACGGCGTCAAAGGCGATGGGCGAACGCTGCTGGTTGGCCTGGACGGTGGACGGTGTTCCCGCGCCCAAACGCTTGAGCTCAATACCGGCCGACACGGTGCCTACCACTTCAGCCAGGCCATTCAAGGCCACCTTGTTGAGCATCAGATACAAGCCATTGCCCGCCACCTGGGCATGGGCGGCGCGGCCGGCCAGCACGTCCGTCTGCAAGCCGGCGGGGAGGATCAATACGCCCATGACCTTGTCGCGCCACAGCAAATCTTGCGCGACGGGCAAGTCCGGCGTGACGGCCACGACTTGCAATGAAGGATGGGCCATGGCAAAGCGCGTCAGCTGGCGCGACATGGCGCTGCGATCCTGGTCGACGACCGCCACGGGCACGCGCTGGACAATTTCCGTCGAGTACGGCAAAGGATAAAAGAAGGAATAGATGATGCCGCCGATGAACAGCAAGGTCAGCGCGCCCTTGTCCGTCAGCATGGCGCGCCAGGTGGCGAGAAAGGCCGGCCACATCATGTGCGCCCCCAGGCGGCAGGCGCATTCGCGCGGCGCGCCAGCAGCAATACGCCCACGGCGCTGCAGCCGACGGCAAAGCCAGCCAAAATGAGCATTTCCTGCACGCCATAGCGCCACGGCGCGCCGGCCAGCCAGTATTTGGTTTGCAGTTGCAGATAATGCGTGAGCGGCAAGGCTTCCGCCCAGGCGCGGGCCGGCGCCGGCATGGCCATCAAGGGAAATGCCTGGCCCGCAAACGCGAAGGCCGGCGCCGTGATGAAGGCG
Source organism: Janthinobacterium salmonicoloratum (assembly GCF_051380845.1). Lineage (NCBI taxonomy): Bacteria > Pseudomonadati > Pseudomonadota > Betaproteobacteria > Burkholderiales > Oxalobacteraceae > Janthinobacterium > Janthinobacterium salmonicoloratum. The sequence continues at coordinate 325,869 of NZ_JBNYXV010000005.1, forward strand.
GCGCCCGACAGGGCCAGGCGCAGGGACAGGGTGGCGGCGATCAGCAGGGTGGCCAGGCCACAATAGGCCAGCACCAGCAGCAGCATGCTCAGCAGCAAGGCCGGCAAGCTGCCCGCCACGGCCCAGTCCCGCGCCAGGCTGAAGAACAGCAAGTACAACAGCGCCAACGCGCAGTAGGCGATGAGGGGAAACAGCAGCTTGGCGCCGACGGCGCGCAGCCAGCTGCCATGGGCCGAGGCCAGCCATTGCGGCACCGTGCCGTCACGCAACTCGCGTCCCATACTCGTGACGACGGCGACGACGATGAAAATCTGCAGCATGGCCGGCATCAGGGCCAAGGTTAAAAACGCTTCATAGCTGACGTTGTCGTTATACAGGCTGTTCAAGGTCGTGCGGATCGGTTCGAACTGGGCCGCCGCCTGCACGCCCGACACGCCCTTTTTCATCCTCGCCGTCATCTCGATGCCAGCCGACAAGGTCGTGCTGACCGTGCGCACATCGCGCAGCAAGGCGCCCGCGTGCGAGGAAAACTGCGCGTTGTACAGCCATTGCACGGTGGCTTGCCGGCCCCCCAGCAGTTTCTGTTCGAAATCGTTCGGGATCAGCAGATAGCCAAACGCCGTGCGCTCGCGCAGCCGGTGCAGGGCTTCGTCGCTGGATGCCACTTTCGCCGCCACCTCGATACCAGGTGAGGCGTCGAGCCAGCGCGTGAGCTGGCGCGACAAGGTGGAATTGTCGTTATCGATGACGACGATGGGCAAGTCGCGCGCGATGCCGGCCGAAAACACCAGCCACAACATGCCGCACAGCACGACGGGAATCCAGCTGAGCATGCCGAAGTCCCAGAAGTCGCCGCGCAAGCGCCGCCACTCGCGCGCCAGCGCTGAAACCGGCTCTTTATCCGCTTCGCTCATCGGCTATCAGAGCGGTGGAAACACGACCGACATGCCCGGACGCAAGCCCTCGACCTTGATGGCGGGGCGCAAGCGGATTTCAAACGTGCGCAAGTCCGTGCCGCCCGGACGCGCCGCGCGCCACGTGGCGAAATCAGGCAGCACGGCCACGGAACTGACCTTGAAGCTGAGCTGCTGTTTCAGCGCCGGCACGTTGGCCGTATGCGTGCTGCCCATGCTGAACGCCGCCATTTCATCTTCGCGTACCTGCAGCACGGCCCAGGCGTCGTCGAGGTTCACCAGGGTAATCACGGGAAAACCTTGCGGCGCCAGTTCGCCCGGCTGTATCTGGATCTTGCTGACCTGGCCCGCCACCGGCGCGGCGATCTTCGTTTCCGCCAGGGCGATCTGCGCTTCCGTCAACACGGCGCCCACCTGGCGCGCCTGGGCGGCGGCGGCCGTCTTGTCTTCCGGACGGGCGCCCTTTTGCGCCATATCATATTGCGCGCGGGCAGCCTGCGCCAGCTGGTCGGCGGCGCGCCATTGCGCTTGCGCCTCGTCACGTTTCTGCTGGGCGATCACGCCTTGTTCAAACATGTTGTTGACGCGGGTATACGTGGTTTTGGCGATGGTCGCCCCCGTTTGCGCCCGCTCCCAGTTGGCTTTGGCGGCGGCGATTTCTTCCGGACGCGCACCGGCCTCCGCCTTTTTCGCCACGGCATCGGCCGCCTGCGTGGCGGCCGTCGCTTGCGCGATCTTCGCGTCCACTTCCGGACTCGTCAGCTGGAACAGCAGCTCGCCTTTCGGTACCGTCTGGCCCAGCTTGACGTACAGCTCGCCCACCCTGCCCGGCACTTTCGACGAGACATTGACTTCCTGCGCATCCATCTGTCCCTGCAACGGCAGGCGCTGCGGCTGGAAGGCCTGGTACAGGCCCCAGCCCACGAAGGCCAGAACAATGACAGCGGCGACTATGGCCAATGGTTTTTTGGAGGTACTCATTATTATTTGTCCACAGGTAATTGGATGTCGGCCGCTGCCGCAAGGCTGCCCAGGCGCTGCGTCTCGCCCGTCGCTTCCAGCAATTGCGCCAGCCCCATCACATAGTTATAGGCCGTCTGCGCGCGCTGCGTTTCCACCTTGGCCAGGTTCAGGCGCGCGTCGACCACTTCCAGCGAGGTCACTTGCCCTTGCTGGAAGGCCACCGTTTGCAAGCGGATATTTTCGCGCGCCAGCTCCACCGACGAGGCCGTGGACAAATACTGGATGCGGGCATTTTCCAGCGCGCGCCAGTTTTTCTCGATCAGGGTGGGAATGTCGCGCTCGGCCTGACGCGCCACCACTTCCACCCGCTCCTGGTCGAGCTTGGCGGCGGCGATCATCTTGCCCGTATTGATGCGGTGCACGAGCGGCACGGACACAACCAGGCCGATGGCCCAGTTCGAGCGCACGAGCTTTTCGCTGCCGCGATTTAAGTTGTAGTTACCGATGGCAAAGACTGTGGGCGCGTATTCCTTGCCATGCAGCTTCAAGGCTTGCTCGGCCTGCACGCGCTTGCTGTCGATCTTTTTCCAGTTCGCGTTTTCGCGCATGCCCGTGCTGATGAACGATTGCAAGGTGCCAACCGGCAAGCTATTGACGAACAGCGGCGTGCTGGGCAGCACTTGCGTGTTGACGGCAAGCAAACGGTCAAGCGCCACTTGCGCGATTTCCTCATCGCTGCGCGCCTGCGCTTCCTCGCTGCGGGCGCTGTCCAGGGCTACGTCGGCGCGCAGGCGTTCCGCACGCGAAATCAGGCCGCCCTTTTCCAGCTTGGCCGCGTCGCGCTGGTGCTGCGTCACGCCGGCCGTCACTTCGGCGCGCACGGCCACCACTCTTTTCGCCAGCAGCAACTGAAAATAGCGCTGCGCCACCAGGGTGGCCAGTTGCTCTTCCGCTTCCGTGCGCTCCGCTTGCGCGGCCAGGGTCAGGCTGGAAGCGAGGCCCTTGACGGCGTCCAGGCGCCCGCCCGTGTAGATGGGCCACATGCCCAGCAAGCCGAACGAGGTCAGGTCCGTCACCACTTCGCGGTTCAGGGAATTGGGAATGTGCGGCGTGGGCAAGCCGGGAATCGGTGGCAGCACCGATTCGATGCCGCCCACCACGCCCGACAAACCGCTCGTATCGATACTCAAATCCGTCGACAATCGGCCGCGAAACGCCGTCAAGTCCACGGAAGGGCCATCGATATTCGACAAGGCTTCCGCCTTCAAGGTTTTTGCGCGCACGTCGAGCGCCGCGCCCTGCACGGTGCCCGAAGCCTTGGCGGCTTGCTGCAGCGCTTCGTTAAATGTCAGCGGTTCCGCCAGGGCGGGCAGGGCCGCGCCCAGCGCGCTCGCCAGTAATAATGATAAGTGTCCTTGCAATCTGCCCATGTAGCGTCCAGTCAATGAATGAGGGGAAAGCACGGGGTTGCCATGTTTATACTTTCACAATAGCAATTATATCTACGGATGTCTATTCCAGCCTACACTATTGGTTACGGTAGCTGATACGCAAAAACGGGCGCCTCTTGCGGGGCGCCCGTTTTACGCACAGTAAGCGGCTACCAACTTACTTCTTGGCTTTTTTGGCGCCCTTTTCTTTTTCCTTTTCAAACACGGCAAAGAACTCGGACGCCATGTTGCGGATGGCGCGGCCGATGTTGGCGTAGTCGTATTCGTTCAGGTTGGCCAGCGACACGCGGCCGGACGGGTGCGTCGTGCCGAAGCCGCGGCCCGGCAGCAGGATGACGCCCGTTTCCTCGGCCAGGCGGAACAGCGCTTCGTTCGGTTTCAGTTTTTTCAGCAGCCACTGCGAAAACTCCACGCCATGCATTTGCGCGGCCAGGGACTCCATGTCCAGCAGGTGGTAGTAACGCACGGAATTGGCGTCGTGCACCATCGGCAAGCCCAGCTCGCGGTACAGCGCTTCCTTGCGGCGCAGCACGATGCGTTTCATCGACTGCTTGTACTTTTGCTCTTCATCCATCAGCGAGAACAAGGAGAACAAGGTCATCTGCGCCTGCACTGGCGTGGACAGCCCGGCCGTGTGGTTCAGCGCCACCGTACGGCTGTCGGCCACCAGGCGGTCGATGAATTTCAGCTCGCGCGGCTCGGTGGTAATGGAGTGATAGCGCGCATCGAGCTGCTTCTTGATGGTTTCCGGCAACTTGGCAATCTTGTCGTCAAGCACATTGTTTTCATGCGTGGCCACCACGCCCATGCGCCAGCCCGTCGCGCCGAAGTATTTCGAGAACGAATACACGAGGATGGTGTTGAAAGGGCAAATGGCAAACAGCGAGACGAAATTGTCCGCAAAGGTACCATACACGTCATCGGTGAGGATGATCAGGTCCGGGCGCTTCTTGATGATCTTGGCGATGTATTCCAGGGTCTCGTCATCGATCTTGACGGACGGCGGATTGCTGGGGTTGACGAGGAAGAAGGCTTTCACTTTCGGATCGAGCAGCTTGTCCAGCTCTTTCTTGGTGAATTGCCAATTGTTCGATTGCGGCGCATCGATGTGCACGGTGTTCAGCTTGTAGTCGTTCAGCTGGGGAATTTCGATATACGGCGTAAAGATCGGCATGCCCAGGGCGATCGTGTCGCCTTCCTGGATGATGTGGTTCGATTTCAGGCTGGCGAACAGATACGTCATGGCCGCCGTGCCGCCTTCGACGGCGTACATGTCGAAATTGCCGACGAAGGGATGGTCGCCGATCATTTCGCGGTGGATATACTGGCCGACGATTTTCTCGGACAGGCGCAGCATGCGGTCCGGCACGGGATAGTTGCAGCCGAGGATGGCTTCGCACATCTCATAGAGGAAGTCGCCCGCACTCAAGCCCAGCTGGTCGCGCACATACGACACGGCTGCCTCGATGAAATGCACGCCGGGGTTGCCTTCGTGCTTGCGCACGAAGATTTCAAAGCGCGCCTCGATGCCGTCGCGCGTGGGGAAACCGCCCACGTCGTCCATGTAGACATAGGAACGCTCTGCTTCCGTCATGGCGAACTGGCCGAACTGGAAGAAGCCGTGGCGTGGCGTAGTCGCCAGGAAATTCGGGTTGCCGCGGCCCGCATTGAGCATCAGGCGGTTGCTTTGCTTGGCCGTCTGGATCAGCGCATCCTTCAATTCGAAGGGGCTCAACAGGGCGAGTTTGTTTGGGTTACTGAAATCCATTTTTGCTACTCCTTATAGACTGACAATGTTGAAGGTTCTTGCAAATACATGCAGACTCAAACGAAGGCCACAATCAGCGGCCCAAGCAAGGTCAGGAAAACGTTGGCCAAGGCATATGTGATGGCAAACGGTACGGTGGGAATCGAGTTTTGCGCCGCGTTCAGCACTTCGCCGAACGCGGGGTTGGCACTGCGCGAGCCGGACAAGGCGCCCGCGAAGATGGCCACGTTGTCATACCGCAAGATGTAGCGGCCGATCAGCATGGTCAAAATCATCGGCAGGATGGTGACCACCACGCCCACACCAAACAGGGTCAGGCCATGTTCTCGCACGGTTTGCACGGCTTGCAGGCCGGACGTGAGGCCGACGACGGCAACGAAGCCGGCCAGGCCCAGGTCTTTCAGGATTTGCACGGCGCCGCTGGGCATGTAACCGAAGGTCTGGCGCTTGGCGCGGAACCAGCCGAATACCAGGCCCGACAGCAACACGCCGCCGCCGCTGCCCAAAGTCAGCGGTATCGAACCGATGCGCGCCACCAGCAAGCCCACCAGCAAACCGACGACGAGGCCGGCGCCCATGTAGACGAAGTCCGTCTTGGCGCTCGGCACGATCATGTAGCCCACTTCGGCCGCCACGCGCTTGACGTCCTGCTCGGCGCCATAGATGGTCACCACGTCGCCCGTCTGCACGACGGTTTCCGATTGCATGGGCAAGATTTTCCCCATGCGGCTCAGCTGGACGACAAAGATGCCGTGGCGCACGCCCGGCGCCGTCGCATTGCGGATTTCGCCCACCGTCTTGTTGTGGTAAGCCTTGTTGGTCAGCACCATGTCGCGGCGCTGCATGACCAGCTCCATGCCTTCGACGGCAAGCAATTCCTTGCCCAACTGGGACGAAACGCTGAGCATGGCTTCGCGGCGGCCCACCAGCAGCACGATATCGTCGGCCGCCAGCACCAGGTCCGGGCTGACGTCGATGATCTGGCCATTTCGCTTGACGCGCTCGATGGTGATGGCCGTGTTCGGATGGGCGCTTTCGATCTCCTCCACGGAGCGCCCGGCGCCCGGACCCACGTCATAGATACGGCCGATCAAATCAGGCGCGGCCGGCGTCTGGCCCGGTCCCAGCACCTGCACGCCCGCCTGCAGCGCCGTTTCCGCCTTGATCGCATCTTCGCGGATGCTGCGGCCCATGAGCTTTGGCAAGATATTGACGCAGACGATGATGGCGCCAAACGAGCCGAACACATACGTCACGGCATAGCCGACGGCCACGTTGCCCTGCAGGCGCGCCACCTCGTCGGCAGCCAGGCCCAGCTTGGTGATCGCGTCGCCGGCCGTGCCGATGATGGCCGACTGCGTCAAGCCACCCGCCGCCACGCCTGCCGCCAGGCCCTTGTCCAGGCCAAAGACCTTGGCCAGGATGACCACCGTCAGCAGCGCCGTCACGGCCAGCACGACGGCCAGGATGATTTCACGCACGGACTGGCGTCCCAGGGAATTGAAAAATTGCGGTCCGCTTTCATAGCCGACCGCGTAAATGAACAGGGCGAACAGCACCGACTTGACGCCGGGATCGATGGCGACGCCTACCTGGCTGACGAGTACCGCCACCAGAAGTGAACCGGCGACCCCGCCCAGCTGGAACGAGCCGAACTTGATCTTGCCGATGTAGTAGCCCACTGCCAGGGAGAGAAACAAGGCAATTTCGGGCGACTTCTTGAATAACTCATGCAACCATTCCATGCGGACCGCCTTTCGTATTGAAGGAATTCTTTACTGCGTATGCCTCATGCATGCACCGAGCCGGCCAGCGCCACGATGAGCGGCCCCAGCAGGGGCAGCACCACGTTCGAGATGGCATAGGTGATCGTGTAGCCCAGCAAGGGCGTGGAATTGCCGGCCGCGTTCTGCACGGCCGACAGGGCCGGCGTGCTGCACTGCTGGCCGGCGATGGCACCCAGGAGCACGGGCGCTTCCAGCTTGAGGAAAAAGTGCCCCACCAGCAGGGACAGCGAGGCGGGGATGACGGCGATGAGCACGCCCATCAACGGCAGCGACAGGCCGTATTGGCGGATCAAATCGATCGCCTGCGGCCCCGACGCCAGGCCCACGCAGGCGATGAAGGTGGCCAGGCCGATATCCTTCATCATGTCGAGCGCGCTGGGTTGGATGTCCGGCATGCCCGGCTTTCGCGCCTGGTACCAGCCGAACACGAGGCCCGTCAGCAAGGCGCCGCCACCCGTGCCCAGCGAAAACGGGATGCCGCCCAGCTTGGCACTGAAGCCGCCGATATACACACCGAGCACGATGCCGATGCTGGCGTAGACGATATTGCTGCGGTCCCCAGTAGGCACGCGCTTGCCGATGGCGGCCAGCGCCATGTTCAGCTCGCGCCCTTCCGTCGTGCCGTACAGGCGCAGCACGTCGTCGCGCTGCAGGGCCAGGTCCGGCAAGGGCGGCATGCTGTGTTCGCCACGCACGACGGCCGCGACATGCACGCCGGACGGCAAGGCCAGCTGACGCAAGGGCTGCCCCACAAGGGCCGCCTGCTGCAGCACCACTTCCACGGCAGAGACAGCCATGTTCAAGCCCGTCGTGTCGGCAAATTCTTCGCCCAGGATGGCTTCGGCCGCCACCAGCGCGGGACGGTGGCCGATTACCAGCACTTCGTCGTTGTTGCGCAGGCGCAGTGCAGGCTCCAAAGGCAATACCTTGCCATGCCGGCGCACGCGCGTGATGCTGGCGCGGCCCGCGAAAATATGCTGTAAGGCGTCGAGGCGGCGTCCCGCGCCACGGCTGATGCGATAAGCGCGGCCCACCATTTCCGGCGTGGCCTGCACGCCATCGCCATCGGTCTGCGCGCCGCCCATCTGCGCCCACAATTTGTCCGCTTCCTCGCGCAGATTGACGCGCAACAAGAGCGGAAAAATCTGGCTGGTGACGATGACGATGGCGATCAGGCCGAAAATATACGTGATGGAATACGCGGTGACCACGTTGGCCTGCAGTTCAGCGATGCGGGCCGCAGGCAGCGCCAGCTTGGAGATCGCGTCCGTGGCCGTGCCGACGACGGCCGACTCCGTCGCCGCGCCCGCCATCATGCCGGCCGCCGTGCCCTGGTCCAGGCCCAGGAAACGCGTGGCCAGCAGCACCAGCGCCAGCACCACCACCACTTCGATCAGGCACAGCAGGCCCAGGCGCAAGCCCTTGGCGTTGAGGTTGGCAAAGAACTGGGGACCGCCCGCATAGCCGAGGGCAAAGATGAACAGCATGAAGAAAACGTTCTTGACGCTGGCGTCCAGCGTGATGCCCAGCTGGCCGATCAGCAGCGCGGCGATCAGGGTGCCGCACACGCCGCCGAGTTGGATGGGACCGAAGCGTATCTGCCCTACCGCGTAGCCCAGGGCCAGCGCCAGGAACAAGGCCAATTCCGGCACCTGGTGCAATACGGACGTGATCGAATCGAGCATGGGCAAACCTTCGAAAAGATAACGGATGATTACAAGGGAACAGGGCGTTCGGCTGCTGGCAGCGGCTTGCTTTTGAACGGGCGCACGGGTCCCGCACGACAGCCGCCACGGCGGCTTCTACTGGGAAAATGTTGCAAAGTGGAATTATGTTCGGCGAAAATTTTATAAGTGTCAACAGGTGTTCTGTTGAACTCGCCTTGCGTTTCATCAAACATCACGCGCACGATTGAAGCGGCTGTTTGACACTGGTCAATAAAACTATTAGTAATGTTTTGGACGATACCAAAGCGCCTGGCGCGCCAGCGGCGTCTCCTCCGGCAAGTCGGGATTAGTTAGTTCCAGCACGTGGCGCCGGGATAGCTTCAGACCATCCGCGAGGCGGCCAAAATGGCGCTGGAACAGCTGCGCGAAACTGCCATCGGCAAGCATGCTTTCCAGTCCGATTTCAATGTGGCGCGCCAGTTCCGGCCGGTGCTTGCCGACAAAAAAGTACAGTGCGGCGGGGTAGCGGATGACCAGGTGGGCGTCCAGCGCCAGCGGCAATTGCGCGTGGCTGGCCAACTCGCTTTGCGCCTCGATCACGGACCGGGGAAAGTAGTCGATGCGGCCCGCCGCCAATTGCTGGAACAGGCCTTCATAGGTGCTCGAAGTGTCGAGGCGCAAGCCATTCGCCTGCAGGATGGCGGAGTCTGGCCAGTCGCGCATCTGGCCGGCCGACAGCCGCGCCAGGGCGGCGATGCTGCGCACGGCGCGCAGCAGGTCCGGCTGGCGCGCCTGGATCAGGGCCACGCGCCAGCCGATCAAGCCACGGTCGATAGGGATGCGTATCGGCAATAATTGCGTTTCGCTCGCCCGGCTCGTCATGGCCCACACGACGTCGACGCTGCCCGACGCCGTGGAGATTTCCTGCATGGCGCGCGTCTGCACCATGCGCAGTTCGGAACGGCGCAAGGCATAGGCCTGGCCCGACCGCGCCAGCGCCAGTTGCAGCAAGGCCGTCACATAGCCTTGCTGCGGATCGTTGAGGGCCTGGTGGCGCGGATACACGAGCGGCAGCGGCGACAACGTGCCGGCGACAGCCGCGCCGAACGGCCACAGGCCGGCAAGCATGAGCAGAGGGCGGCGCTGCATGGCCCCTCCTTTCCAGCGCTATCATCAGCGTTCTTATCAGAATGACAGTATCGCGCAGCAGAGCACGCTTGTCGACTGGAATAAGGAAACTGTATATAAAACAACATCAATTCCAGGCTGCACTACAGAGGGGGAATTAATCCAGATCAATAAAACCGCATATAAAAAATAAATCTTGCGTGCTGCTCTGGACGGCATGTGCACCCCTCGCCTACGCTGTTTTTTTATTTGAAAAACAAGAGGAACCCATGCAGACAGCACGCTTGAATATCATCGGGATGGATCACGAAGGCTGCGCCGACAGGCTGACGGGCGCGCTCGAAGCCGTCACGGGCGTGGCCACCGTGTGCGTCTCGCTGGCGCGCCACGGCGCCACGGTACAGTTTGACGAGCGGCTGGCCTCGCAGGAACGCCTGCTGGCCGCCGTCAATGACGCCGGCTTCATGGGCGAAGCGACGGATAAAGAACAGCTGGCCTCGTGCAGCGGCGCCTGCGGCCATTGCCGCCACTGAACGCCTGCTGCCGCCACCTCACCGCTCAGCCTTCCCGCGCGCCCCGGTCGCGCAGATGCGCCAGCACGCGGCGCGGCCCCAGCGCCTGCAGGTCGAACGGCGGCAATTCGATGGCGTCGAGCGTATTCTTGAACAGCAGCCCCAGTTCCGTATCGCCCTCCAGGCTCAGGCGGCGGCTGAAGAACAGGGTGTCCGGATCTTCCTGGCGCCGCGCCAGCAGCATCAAATCATGCACGCTGGCGGCGATGCACAGGTCCGGCGCGTCGACATAGCGCTCGGCCACGAACACCGTGCCCTGCCACTCGAAATCGAAGGCTATGCCCGCATCCAGCAGCCGCAAGCGCAGGCTGCGCCCTTCCAGGCTGCATCGCACGTCGTCGGGTAATTGCGGCGCCAGCAGGCGGTTCAAGCCTTGCACGAACAGCCAGGAGGCGGGATACGGCGGCAGCTTGGACAGCAATTCGGCCAGCGGTTCCGGCAGCCGGTACGACATGGCGGGCTTGCTCATGGGAGGCTTGGCCGGGACGGGCAATCTTTCCAGTTGATCTTGCATGGTGCTTCCTTTCGATGCGTTCAATGGGCGGCGTGCTGTTCCATGCCGGGCTGGCCATGCCAGTAGCCGTCGCAGGCGCCTGCCGGCTGGCAGGCCGCCAGCTGGGCCTGGGCGCCGATACCGCTGACCTGGCCGCGGCGGGCACGGTCGAAGATGGCGATGACTTGTTCCGTATGCATGGCCTGCGGGCTGATGCGCGCCACCGATACGCCCATGTCGCGCATGGCGTCGAGTTCGCGCACCAGGTTGTAGACCAGCGCCGACTGCGTCTGCGTGCCATTCAGTACGAGGAAAGGCACTTCGTCGCGCGTGCGCAGCAGCAGGCCGTCCGGTTCTTCCAGGCAGCTGTAGCCGCAATCGTCCTTTGGCAGGTTGCGGTTTCGCGCCGTGAAGCAGCGCGCGGAAAACGCCAGCGGCATGCGGCCGTAGGCGAATACTTCCGTCTCCAGCCCTTCCGGTTTCTGGCGCTGCATCTCGGCCAGCGCCGTCTGCCCCATTTCCAGCGGCATCACCCAGCGCCGTGCGCCCAGGCGCGCCAGCAGTTGCAGGCTGGGGCCATTGAACAGGTTCAAATGGGGGCCGGCGACGAAGGACGCGCCCTTTTCCATGCAGTGCACGGCGCCCATGTCGTTGGCCTCGACGCCGTAGCGGCCATTGCCCGTGATGCGGCGCAGGGTCGCCAGTTCGGCGCCCGCCTCGATCAGCGCCTGCGTGGACAGCACCACTTCCTTGCCGGCAGCGGCCAGCATGTCGGCGATATCGAGCCAGTCGGCCAGGCGTACTTCATGCCGGCGCGAGCAGACAGTCTCGCCCAAATATACGATATCAACGGCGGTGCCGGCGATCTGCTGGTAAAACTCGAAGACGGTGGCGCGCGGCCAGTAGTACAGCAAAGGGCCCAAAGAGAGTTTTAACATGTTCATCCTTTATTTCCAGGAGCGGTGATAGGCACCGAGCGTGTGCTGCTGGCCCTCGGCCAGCTTGTCCATGGCCGCCATCCAGCCAGGCTTGACAGCGTAGCGCGCATTGCCTTCGCGGCAGGCGTCGATCGCTTCGCGCCACACGCGCGTGACCTGCGCCACGTAGGCGGGGCTGCGCTGGCGTCCTTCGATTTTCACGGCCCGCACGCCCATGGCAATCAGCTGCGGCAGCAGCGCCAGGGTATTCAAGCTGGCCGGCTCCTCGATGGCGTAATACTCTTCGTCATTGACTTCGAAACGCCCCTTGCACAGGGTGGGATAGCTGGCGTTTTCACCTGGCGCATAGCGGTCGATCAGCACGCCGTTCAGGCGCGATTCGAGGCCGTTCGGCGTTTCCAGCCAGCGCACGGATTTCGCGGGTGAGCACACGCCGTGCGTATTCGGCGCCTCGCCCGTCGCATACGACGACAGCGCGCAGCGCCCTTCGACCATCACGCACAGGCTGCCAAAGCCGAAGACCTCAATCTCGACTTCCGTCTTGGCTATCAGTTGCTCTACCTGCGCCATCGACAGCACGCGCGGCAGCACGGCGCGGGCGATGCCGAAGTGCTCGTGATAGAAGTTGATGGCCTCGTAGTTGGTGGCCGAGCCCTGCACGGACAGGTGCAGGCGCAGTTGCGGGTGGTGCTGGGCCGCATAGGCCATCAGGCCTGGGTCGGCAACGATCATGGCGTCGATGCCGGCCTGCGCGGCACGGTCGATGGCGCTGCGCCACACGGCCCAGTTGTGCGGCTGCGGATAGGTGTTCAGCGCCAGCAGCACCTTGCGTCCATATTGATGGGCGTAGCGCACGCCCTCGGCGATGGCCTTCTCGTCGAAATTGAGGCCGGCGAAATTGCGCGCATTGGTGGCGTCGCGAAAACCCAGGTACACGGTGTCGGCGCCATTGTCGACGGCCGCTTTCAAGGCAGGCAGGCTGCCGGCGGGGCAGACCAGTTCCAGCGGTCCGGCCACGCGGGTGGCGGTGGTTGATTCAAGCATCATGATGTTCACAGTCCTGTATCGGCTCAGGGTGCAGACTATAGCCCCGCCCCTAATGCCCAGTCCTTGACGCAGGTGAAGAAATGCATGCATGGCTGGCGCGCATTCAACTTGCTTGACCTGGCTGTAAAATGCCCCATTTTTCTCCTTCTTCGATTGCCCGCCATGACCCGTAAACCGCTGCTGATTTTCCTGCTGACCCTGTTCCTCACCGCACTGCAAGTGCAGTGGGCCGGCCCGGCCGATGGCTATGACGCAGGGACGATCTCCGTGCTGTCGCCGGAAGTGCTGGGCGCGTATCCGGGCGTGCTGCTGCTGTTCCTGCTGGCCGTGTTCGCGCGCCGCCAACTGCCGCTGCTGCGTCAGGCCGCCATCTGCACGGGTCTGCTGGCCATTTACTGGCTGCTGGCGAACTACGTCACTTTCGATATCCGCGTCGCCAGCTGGAGCACCTTTTCGCCGCTGGAAATCTGGGCGCACGTGCTGCCCGCCTCCGTCGCCAGCATCGCCGCATGCGGCGCCGCATTCTTTTGCGCGAGCTGGCTGATCCTGCGCGAAACGCGCTGGAACAAAGCCGGCTGAGGTATATTTTTCACCTGGATCAAGGATACGCGAATCGCTTGCACGCCACCTTTGACTACACTATATTTAGTAGATAACCTTCATAAAAACACCGCATGTTGTGTTTATTGGAGGTTTCATGACGACAAATGCAGTTTCCCCCACACGCGGCCAGGTCGATGTCGCCGCGTCCATCAATGAATACCTGGACAGGCGCGACTGGCGTGTCAACGCCAACGCCAACCAGGGTTACTCGCTGGGCGGCCTGATACTCAATGTCTCGGGCAAGGTCATCGCCAACTACTGGCTGGACCAGGTGTATCCGCCGGAAGTGGGTGCGGCGCACCGCGAAGCGGCGCTGCACATCCACGACCTCGACATGCTGGCCGGCTATTGCGCCGGCTGGTCGCTGCGCACCCTGCTGCACGAAGGCTTGAATGGCGTGCCGGGCAAGATCGAATCCGGCCCACCGAAACACATGTCGAGCGCCATCGGCCAGATCGTCAATTTCCTGGGCACCCTGCAAAACGAGTGGGCCGGCGCGCAGGCGTTCAGCTCCTTCGACACGTACATGGCGCCCTACATCCGCAATGACAGCCTGCGCTACGAAGACGTGCGCCAGTACATGCAGGAGCTGATCTTCAACCTCAACGTGCCATCGCGCTGGGGCACGCAGACGCCGTTCACCAACCTCACTTTCGACTGGGTCTGCCCGGACGACCTGCGCGAGCAGATTCCCGTCATCGCCGGCCAGGAGATGGACTTCAGCTATGGCGAGCTGCAGGCGGAGATGGACATGATCAACCGCGCCTACATCGAGATCATGATGGCGGGCGACGCCAAGGGACGCGTGTTTACCTTCCCCATCCCCACTTACAATATCACCGAGGATTTCGACTGGCATAGCGAAAATGCCGAACGCCTGTTCGAGATGACGGCCCGCTACGGCCTGCCCTACTTCCAGAATTTCATCAATTCGGAACTCAAGCCGAACATGATACGCTCCATGTGCTGCCGCTTGCAGCTGGACTTGCGCGAGCTGCTGAAAAGGGGCAATGGCCTGTTCGGTTCCGCCGAGCAGACGGGTTCCCTGGGCGTAGTGACGATCAATTGCGCGCGCCTGGGCCACTTGTGGCGCGGCGACGAGCCAGCCTTGATGGCGGACCTGGACCGCCTGCTGGAACTGGGCAAGACCAGCCTGGAAATCAAGCGCCGCACCATCGAGGAACTGATGCAGCAAGGCTTGTTCCCGTACACGAAGCGTTACCTGGGCACCCTGCGCAATCACTTTTCGACCCTGGGCGTGAACGGCATCAACGAGATGATCCGCAATTTCAGCGGCGACGCCTACGATATCACGGCGCCGGAAGGCCATGCGCTGGCCGTGCGCCTGCTCGACCACGTGCGCGCCCGCATGGTGCAATTCCAGGAAGAGACAGGCCATATGTACAACCTGGAAGCGACACCGGCCGAGGGCACCACGTACCGCTTCGCCCGCGAAGACCGCAAGCGCTATCCCGCCATCCTGCAGGCCGGCACGGTCGACAATCCGTATTACACGAACTCGTCGCAGCTGCCCGTCGGCTACACGGACGACCCGTTCGAAGCGCTGGAATTGCAGGATGCGCTGCAGCGCAAGTACACGGGCGGCACGGTGCTGCACCTGTACATGACGGAAGCGCTGTCCGACGCGAACGCCTGCCGCGAGCTGGTGAAACGTGCCCTGAGCCGCTTCTCGCTGCCCTACATCACGGTCACGCCCACCTTTTCCATCTGCCCGCGCCACGGCTACCTGGCCGGCAAACATGAATTCTGCCCCACCTGCGACGCGGAACTGATCGCCCGCAAGCAAGCCCACCCTGTTCCATCACTTGAGGAAACGCCATGAACGCACGTCCCGACTTCACTCCCGCCATCACCCTGCTCGACAGCGAACGCCAGCGCTGCGAAATCTGGACCCGCGTGATGGGCTATCACCGCCCCGTCGCCTCGTTCAACATCGGCAAGCAGGGCGAATTCCACGAGCGCCAGTATTTTACGGAAGCGAGTGCCCGTGTTGGCCAGCCCGCCTGCCATGGCGGCTGATTTGAAAGTGGGCGGCCTGACGCCCTTTTCCGCCACCGACTACCCGGGAAAACTGGCGGCCGTGGTGTTCGTGCAGGGCTGCCCCTGGCGTTGCGGCTATTGCCACAATCCCCACTTGCAGGCGCGCACGCCGGAAGGCGCCATGCCCTGGCAGGACGTCTTGACCTGGCTGCGCCGCCGCGTGGGCCTGGTCGACGCCGTCGTCTTCAGCGGCGGCGAAGCGTGCATGGACCCGGCGCTGGGGCGCGCCATACAAGACGTCAAAGCGCTCGGTTTCGGCATCGGCCTGCATACGGCCTGCATCTATCCGCAGCGCCTGCAGGAAGTGCTGCCACTGGTCGATTGGGTAGGCTTCGATATCAAGGCGCCGTTCAGCGACTATCGTCATGTGACCCGCGTGGCCGGCAGCGGCGACCCGGCGCGCGCCTGCCTGGACGCCATCCTCGCCAGCGGCGTCGCCTACGAGTGCCGCACCACCACCCACCCGGACCTGCTGCCGGACGAGCAGTTGCTGGCCCTGGCCACCACCCTGGCCGCAAAAGGCGTCGATAACTACGTGCTGCAGCAATTCCGCGCCGAAGGCTGCGCGGATGCGGCGCTGGCCGGCCGCCCCCTGCACGGCTATCCGGCGGCGCGTACTGTGGCGCAAATCGGCGCCATGTTTCCCCGTTTTACATTCCGTAACCATGCCAATTAAGCCGGCAGCCACATAATTTCGCAAAGCCCCACAAAATTCCCCGTTCTACAACGCTGAAATGTCTTGCGTGCTGTAATGTATCAACTGTGCCGCGCACCACGCGCAGCCGGTCAGATTCCTCACTCCGCATTACAGATAAGCGTCATCCATGAACGATTTCACCGCAGTCAGCCCATGTATCCCTTCCACCCATGCCGACATCCTGTACGGCCCGCCGCGACCGGATCTGCTGCGAGAGGAAGTGCTGGCCGACCTGCTGGAGGCAACGGCCCGACGCTGCCCCGAACAGATCGCGCTGATCGATGGCGAGCGCCGCATCACGTATGCGGAACTCGATGCCCAGGCGGGCCTGGCGGCGTCGCGCCTGGTGGCCGCCGGCGTCAAGCCTGGCGACATCGTGGGCCTGTGGCTGCCGCGCGGCGCCCATTTGCTGCTGATGCAGGCGGCCATCGCCAAGGCGGGCGCCGCCTGGCTGCCCGTCGATGAAGACACCCCCGTCGAGCGCCTGCAAGTGTGCCTCGATGACGCCAATGGCGCTGGCGTCATCAGCTGCGCACAGTTCGCGGCGCGCCTGTCTGATGCCGGCGTCAAGCGTCCCGTGTGGACGGCGGAAAGCTTGCTGGCCCCCGCCACGCCGGGCGAAGTGCTGCCCGCGCGCGGCGCCGTGCAGCCCGAACACCCCGCCTATGTCATCTACACCTCCGGCTCGACGGGCAAACCCAAGGGCATATTGATCAATCAACGCAGCATCTGCCACTTCCTGCGCAGCGAAAACGCCGTGCTGGAAGTGACGCAAGCGGACACCGTCTACCAGGGCTTTTCCGTCGCCTTCGACATGTCGTTCGAGGAAATCTGGATCGCCTACTTGGTGGGCGCCACCCTGTGGCTGGGCCCCAAGGATATCTCGGGCGACCCGGAAGCGTTGCCGCGCGCGCTGGCAGCCAATCACGTCACCGTACTGCACGCGGTGCCGACCTTGCTGGCCCTGTTCGCCGAGGAAGTACCGAGCCTGCGCCTGATCAACCTGGGCGGCGAGATGTGCCCGGAATCCCTGGTCGAGCGCTGGTCGCGCCCGGGCCGCGCCATGTTCAATACCTATGGCCCCACGGAAGCGACCGTCTCGTGCAGCCTGGCGCGCCTGCGGCCCGGTGAAGCCGTCACCATCGGCACGCCGCTGCCCAACTATGGATTGCTGGTGCTGCAGGTGGCTGAAGCGGGAGAAAATCGTCCCTTGACCCTGCTGCCGCGCGGCGAAACGGGTGAGCTGTGCATCATCGGCCCCGGCCTGGCCGAGGGTTACCTGGGCCGGCCCGACCTGACGGTGGAGAAATTCCTGCCCAACCCGTGGGCGACCAGCGAGGATGACGCGCGCCTGTACCGCACGGGCGACCTGGCGCGCATCGATGCCGACGGCCAGGTGCTGTGCTTGGGCCGCGCCGACGACCAGGTGAAAATTCGCGGCTTCCGCGTGGAGCTGGGCGAGATCGAAGCCGTGCTGGCGCAGCAGGCAGGCGTGGGCACGGTGGCCGTATTACTGCGCAAGGATGACGGCATCGACCAACTGGTGGCTTACATCGTCGGCAGCGACGAGGCATCCGACGATGCCCTTGCGGCAAAAACGCTGCGCGCAGCCCTGAACCTGCACTTGCCGCCGTATATGGTGCCGGGCCGTTTTGAATTGCTGCCGCTGATGCCGCGCCTGACGTCCGGCAAGATCGACAGGAAAGCCTTGAAGGCCATGCCCCTGTCCGCGCCACCGGCGGGCGAGGCGGGTGAATCGGACGTGCCGGAAACGCCGGCCGAAGCGGCCCTGTTCGCGGCCCTGGCCAAGCTGTTCCCCGGCCAGGCGATTTTGCGCCAGCTCGATTTCTTCAGCGACCTCGGTGGCCACTCCTTCCTGGCCGCGCGCCTGGCATCCGCCCTGCGCGCCGATCCGGCCTACGCCCACATGACGGTGCGCGACATTTACCAGAACCGGCAGATCGGCAAGATCGCCGCCGTATTGAACGAGGCGCCTGCGCTGGCCACGCCGGAGGCGGAATGGACGCCGCCGTCCGCCATGAAGCGCTGGATCTGCGGCGCGGCGCAGGCGGCGGCCGTGCCGGGCCTCGTCACCCTGCGCATGGCGCAATGGATGGCGCCCTTCTTCACGTATCACTTCTTCACGGGCGACACGGGCGATACCGTGCCGCGCGCCATCGCCGCTTCCATCGGCGTGTTCCTGCTGGCGACCCTGGCCGAATTTGCCATCGCCATCGGCGGCAAGTGGCTGATCGCGGGGCGTTTGAAACCGGGCAGCTATCCGCTGTGGGGTGTCACCTATTACCGCTGGTGGCTGGCCGACCGCCTGGTCGAATCGGCGCCCGCCTACCTGCTCAGCGGCTCGTCGCTGAATAGTTGGTGGCTGCGCGCGCTGGGCGCGAAAGTGGGCAAGGAAGTGGTCATCGGCTCGATGACCCTGCGCGCACCCGACCTGCTGTCCATCGGCGACAACGTCAGCGTGGGCAATGCCGTCAACTTTGAAAACGCCCGGGTCGAACGGGGCCGCTTGCTGCTGGGCCAAATCAGCATCGGCGACGATGCCTGCATCAGTTCCTACGCGATCATGGAAGGCAACACCAGCGTAGGCGCCTTCGGCCACCTGGAGGGGCAATCCGCGCTGGCCGATGGCGCCTCGGTGCCGGCCGGCAGGGTCTGGACGGGCTCGCCCGCGCGCGACATCGGTCCCTACGATCCCGCCAGCCAGCCACCGCGCCCCGCCGTCTCGCGCCTGCGCCTGACGGGCGAAACCCTGTTCTTCTGCTTCGGCATGGTCCTCATCGCCGTGCTGTTCTTCATGCCCGTCTTCCCCAGCTTCGTCCTGATCGACTGGTTCGACGAGCGCGAAATGATGCCGTGGCTGCAGGGCCGCGACGTGACGACCCAGCTGGCCCGCTACTTCCTGCTGGCCTTCCCCGCCAGCGCCGTGCTGATCGTGCTGACCGCCCTGCTGTCGGCCGCCATCCGCTGGGGGGCGCTGCCCCGCTTGAAACCGGGCAGCTCGCCCGTGCACAGCAATATCTATTGCGCCAAGTGGCTGGTCAGCCATATCCAGGAATCGAGCCTGAACGTGTTGCACGGCATCTACGCCACCGTCTACGCACCGTACTGGTACCGCCTGCTGGGCGCCAAGGTCGGCAAGGGCGCCGAGATTTCCACGGCGCTGGGCGTGGTGCCCGACATGCTGACCCTGGGCGACGACACCTTCATCGCCGACGCCGTCATGCTGGGCGACGAGCAGATCGACGGCGGCTGGATGACCATGCGCCCCACCGTCATCTCGCACCGCAGCTTTGTCGGCAACGGCAGCTACATCCCGGATGGCACCGTGCTGCCCGAACACGTGTTGATCGGCGTGCACACGCATGCGCCGCGCAATGAGCAGATGCACAGCGGCGACACGTGGCTGGGCTCTCCGCCCATGCACCTGCCCGCGCGCGAACAGGTCAGCGGTTTTGCCGAGCACCTGACCTTCAAGCCATCGCTGTTGCGCCGCCTGGGCCGCAGCCTGATCGAAGCCTTCCGCATCGTCGCGCCGCATGCGGTGGTGATCGCCGTCGGCTATACCCTGGTGCTGGACGTGATGCCGATCGCGGGCGCCGGACGCTGGGGCGAAGTGGTGGGCGACCTGGCCATCGCCGGCCTGGCCTACGGCATCGGCAATTTCCTCGTCGTCGTGCTGTTCAAGTGGCTGTTGCTGGGACGCTACCGCAAGCATGCGGCACCCATGTGGACGCCGTTCGTGTGGATTTCGGAAGGCGTGACCAACCTGTACGAAGGCATCGCCGTGCCCAACTTCATGCGCTACCTGCGCGGCACGCCATGGCTGCCGCTGGCCTTCCGCCTGTTCGGCTGCAAGATCGGCCGCGGCGTCTACATGGACACCACCGACATTACGGAATTCGACTGCGTGCACATCGGCGATTACAGCGAATTGAACGCGCTCACCTGCCCACAGACGCATTTGTTCGAAGACCGCGTGATGAAGATCGACCACGTGGACATCGGCCAGCGCGTCTACATGGGCCCGCGCAGCTCCGTGCTGTACAGCGCCAAGGTGGGTGACAATGCGCGCCTGGGGCCCTTGACCCTGGTGATGAAGGGTGAACACATCCCCGCCGGCAGCAACTGGGCGGGCTGCCCGGCGGCGCCGCTGCGCAGCTGATCGCATCTGATGAATTGTACGGTGCTCTGGTCGGGGGACGGCGTGCTGGTGATCGGCGTCGCCGCCGCGCTGCCGCGCGCCGAAGCCCGCCTGCGCATTCGCGCCGCCGTGCGCGAAGCGGCGGCCCGGTGGCTGAAGATGGACATCGAGGCCATCTCGGTGGCGTCGACGCCGGGCACCCCTCCCCGTTTGCTGCTGGCAGGACGCGCGGCGACCCTGTCGTTCAGCCATGACGAGGGATTGTCGCTGGCCGCCATCGGCCTGCATGGCCCTGTCGGCATCGACGTCATGCGGGTGCAGGACATATCCGACTGGTTCAATCTGGCGCGCGACTACCTGGGACCGCAGGCAGCCGATGAACTGGCGGCCCGCCCCGCTGCGCAGCGCCCATTGGCCCTGGCGCAGGCGTGGACGGCGCGCGAGGCGGCGCTGAAGCGTGCGGGCTTGCAGCTGGCGGAGTGGAACGGGGCAGCACCGGCTTGCCGCTTGCACGCCCTGGCCTTGGCTGCGCCGCATGTGGCGACCCTGGCATATTAATCTTCCTTCCCTTTGCCGCTACTGCTAACGCTACCGCCGATCTGGACGAAAATCAGTTTTACGATAATACTGACGAATAATCCCAGCACCCCGATCAATTCCAGCATGGTCTTTCCTTTGCAATGAAGCAGACCAGCCCACTCTAACGCGAACACCGGGGCCAGGCTAATATCAAATCAGGCAGTCTCCGATCTCGAAAAGGCATACGATTGATTTCCATCAGACAGTTCCGCTATTTTGTCGAAGTCGTCGATGCGGGCAGCTATTCGCGCGCGGCGGAAAAGCTGTACATCGCGCAGTCGGCCCTGAGCCGGCAAATCAAGGAGCTGGAAACGGAAGTACAGGCCCTGCTGCTCACGCGCGACGCGCGCCATATCGAACTGACGCCTGCGGGACAGGTCTTTTATGAACGGGCCAGGCGCATCCTCGAAGATATCGAGGAAACCGTGCGCCAGACCCGCCACGTGGGACAAGGGGCGCAAGGCATCATCCGCCTGCTGCACTCGAGTTCCGTCACCCTCACGCCCGCCATCGGCGCCGTGCTGAACCGCCTGCTGGCGCAGTTCCCCGGCGTTTCGCTGGATGTGTCGAAAGGCTCGTCGGAAAACCAGGCGGCTGACATCGAGGAAGGCCGCGCCGACCTGGGCCTCGTGCGCCTGCCCACCCTGCGCAAGCATGCGAATATCGTCGTGCGCGAGCTGTACGCGGAAAAGCTGGTGGTGGCCGTGTCGTCGGCCTCGCCGCTGGCCGCGCTGGAGCGCACGACGATAGCCGCCCTGCGCGACGAAGCCTTCGTCTCGATTCCGCACAAGGACCGGGGAGGCTTGAGCTACCTGGTGGCGGGCCTGTGCCTGGCGCAGGGCTTCTTTCCGAAGGCGGCGCGCGCCCTGTCGCGCAAGACCTCGCAGCTGAACCTGATCGAGGCCAACATGGGCATCGCCATCGTCCCGGACAGCATGCGCCTGGTGGCGCCGCCCGGCGTGCGTTTTATTGCGCTGCCGGACGAGGAATCGCATTCCGTCGTGGGCCTGATTTCGCCGCGCGCGGCCAGCGGCATGGTGGCCGCGTTTACGGAAGCGTTCGTGCGCGAGATGAACGCGTTGGCAACGGCCGCCTAACCTTCCGCATACAGCGCGGCATCCACGTCGCGCACGGCCGCCATCAGCAAGGCCAGCTTCATGACATCGAGTTTGCCATCGGTGCGCACGCGCGAGCACAGGTCGATGCCGTAGGGGCGCACCTGGCGCAGCGCATCGGCTACGTTGGTGTCATCCAGCCCGCCGGCCAGGAAGACGGGACGGGGGCTGGCGCGCACGAAGCGCGCGCTGACGGACCAGTCGTGCGTGCGGCCCGTGCCGCCCAGTTCCGGGACCAAGGCGCCGGGGCGGCCAGAGTCGAGCAAGAAAGCATGCACATGGGGCGCGTACGCGGGAATCAGCGCCAAAGCCTCTGGCCCCTCCACGTGGATCACCTGCACGCGCCGCACGTGCGGCAGCAAGCGCGCCAGCTGCGCCACTTCGCCGGGGTCGATATGGCCGACGATCTGCACGGTGGACGGCTGCGTGGCGCACACGTGTTCGGCGATGGCTTGCGCCGTCGTCTCGGACGTCAGCAGGAACGTGGCCACGGGGGGCGGCGTCCAGGCGGCGATCTGTGCGATGCGCGCGTCGGGAATCGGACCGGGGCCGGACGGCATGGCGGCCACCAGGCCCAGTGCGTCGGCGCCGGCGGCAATGGCCAGTTGCGCTTCGTCGATGGAAGCGATGCAGCAGATCTTGATACGGGTTCTCATGGCCTTGCGTGCTCAATAGGGATGGTCAACATTACAACACAGGGCGGCTCGCGCGCCAAGACACGCGGTCAAGGCCGCGCACGATTGTGTGCCAGAATGGGGCCTGCCCCCATACCGAGGAATCCATGGCCGACTACAAAAACCCCAGCTACGTGGCCCGCTCCATGCACCCGCGTTTCGATGAACTGACCTCGCCCGGCGAAGCCGTGCCGTATTCGGGCATCTACCGCTGCGATGGCTGCGCGCACGAGATCGTATCGACGGAAGGACATGTCATGCCGCCGCAAAACCACCATCAGCACAGCAGCGAGCAAGGTGCTATCCGCTGGCGCCTGATCGTCAGTCCGCGCTGAAGGCAGGTGATGCTGCGGCGCAGATTGACAGCCGCCGGGCGCCGGCCGATACTTGATTGATACTGGCTCGCCACTGGAATGCCCGCATGCGCATCATCGATTTTGAAGTCCGCAAGGAGTGCCCGCCGCAGTTGTGCGACTGCGAACGCGTGCGCCTGCTCGACGATGCGCAAGCAGACCTTGCCATCCTGCGCCTGAACCTGACGGAAGAAAAGCGCCTGCTGGCGCACATCGATGGCATCGCCACCTATGCGCAGTTGCAGAAGCTGCAGCTGCTGTTGAAAAGCAAGCTGGGTGTGGAATTGCAGATTGCACCGGGCAGCGGCGAAGTGCGCACCGTGCGCGGCTTCCAGATCCGCCTGCTGGAGCGGCCCGGCCTGTGCCGCAAGACGCGCGCCGCCATTCCGGCCGCCGTGCGCCGCTGCCTGGCCGCGCATCCCGAAATCGCGTTTGCGATCTTGAATGACAACGATTTGCTCGGTGGGGTTTAGACGCTGGCGCGGATGGGAATGACCCTGCCCTTTGCTTCACGCGCCCGCAACTGCCCGCAGCCTCCCTCCACGTCCTGCCCGGCCGAATCGCGCAATTTGGTCAGCACGCCACGCGCGTGCAGAGCGGCGGCAATGGCCCGCGCCTTTTCCCAGCTGGGGCGCTTGAACGGCAAGTCATCGATGGTGTTGTACGGGATCATGTTGAGCACGGCGTACTTGCCCTGCAAGAGCGCGACGATGCCATCCATCTCGTCCTCGCCATCGTTGACACCTTCCATCAAGGTCCACTGGTACTGCACCGGGTAGCCGGTCAGGCGTGCATATGACTCGCCGAACTCCACCAGTTCGCGCGGCGACAGCTTTGGCGCGCGCGGCAGCAGCTGTTCGCGCAGCTCCGGCTTGGTCGTGTGCAGCGACAGGGCCAGCGCCGGCTTGACCCTTCCCTGCGGCAGGCGCTCGAAGGCGCGCGGGTCGCCCACGGTGGAAAACACCAGGTTCTTGTGGCCGATATTGCCCTCGGTGCCCAGCAGCTCGATGGCTTCCATCACATTGTTCAGGTTATGTGCCGGTTCGCCCATGCCCATGAAGACGACTTTTTTCACGGGGCGCAAGGTGCGCGCCAGTACCACCTGGGCGACGATCTCGCCGCTGGTGACTTGCCGGATCAAGCCGTCGCGGCCCGTCATGCAGAACTGGCAGCCGACGGCGCAACCGACCTGGCTCGATACGCACAGGCCGTCGCGCGGCAGCAGCACGCTTTCCACCGTCTGGCCGTCATGCAGTCCCACCAGCAGACGCGCGGAACCGTCCGCGCCAGGATGGGTACTGAGCAATTTCAGCATACCCTGCAATTCGAGGTCGAGCGCAGGCAGTGCCTCGCGCACGGGCAGCGGCAAAAAGTCTTCGGCGCGGCGCCGGCCTTGGTCGTGCGGCTGCGCCTGTATCCAGTCGCGCAGCACGCGTTGTTCGTGCAGGGGCTTGGCGCCCAGGGCGCGCAGGCGCTGGCGGAGATGATCGATTTGCATGGATTCTGAATAAAAAAACGGCGCGCAGGAATGAAGCCAGCGCGCCGTGTTACGGGTAAAAGCGTTACACCTTCTTGACGAACTCCGTCTTCAGGCTCATGGAACCGAAGCCGTCGATCTTGCAGTCGATATCATGGTCACTATCGACCAGGCGGATGTTCTTGACCTTGGTGCCCATCTTGACGACACCGCCGCCGCCCTTCAATTTCAAGTCCTTGATGACGCTGACCGTGTCGCCGTCCTGCAGGATATTGCCGGCCGAATCGCGGTACACCTTGGCGCCCTCTTCCGCTGCTTCGCCAGCCGTGGCCGACCATTCATGCGCGCATTCAGGGCAGATCAACTGGCTGCCGTCTTCGTACGTGAATTCGGATTTGCATTGCGGGCATGGTGGTAATGTGCTCATTTTCTTCTCTGTCTGGTGAACAGCGCGTGCTGTAAAAGCCGACAGTATAGTGCCTACGCCCCGTATCAGCGCGCTTTTTTCGCCATCATTATCAAGGACGGCGAATAATCTCGATGGTGCTGTGGACGATTTCTTCATGGATGCCGATGCGCGTGCGCAGCTCGGCCGCTGTCAGCGAGGCGTCGCGGCTGACGACGGACAAGGCGCACGAATACAGCTGCTTGCCGACTCTCCACACGTGCAGGTCGACGATGCGCGGCGTGTCGCCGGCACTTTCCACTTCCACCGCCTCGCGGATTTCGTCCACCACGGGATGGTCCATCTCGCGGTCCAGCAAGACCTTGCCCGTCTCCTGCATCAGCTTTTTCGCCCACAGCGCCACCAGCACGGCGCCTGCGATACCCATCACGGGATCAAGCCAGCTCCAGCCGTACAGCCATGCGCCGCCCAGCGCGACGATGGCCAGCACGGACGTGGCGGCATCGGCCAGTACGTGGATGTACGCAGCCTTCATGTTCAGGTCTTCGCCATGATGGTGGTCATGATGGTCGTGGCCGTGGCCATGGTGATGGTCGTGGTCGTGGTCGTGGTGCCCGCCGAGGATCAGCGCGCACACGAGGTTGACCAACAGGCCGAAGGCCGCTACCGCCATGGCCTGCGCATAGTGGATGGGCTGCGGCGAAAACAGGCGCTCGACGGAAGCGGCCACCATCAGCACGGCCACGCCCAGCAGCAGGATGGCGCTGGTATAGCCAGCCAGCACTTCGATCTTCCACGTGCCGAAGGCAAAACGGGGGTCGCGCGCATAGCGGCGCGCCGCCGCATACGCAAACGCGGCCAGGCCGATGGCCAGCGCGTGCGAACTCATATGCCAGCCATCGGCCAGCAGGGCCATGGAGTTGTACCACCATCCGGCGACGATCTCCAGCACCATGGTGGCCAGGGTGATCCACATGACGATGCGCGCGCTGCGTTCCGCCTTGTCGCTGGCGCCGCCGAAGACGTGTTCATGCTGCCAGGCGGAGAGGTCTTCGCTGAGGGATTGCGTTTTCATGACGTTCTCCTTATTTGAGGTAGGTGCGCAGGATGCCCGCGATGTCGTCGGCGCCCCTGGCCCGTTCTTCATTGGCCAGGTCGGGACTGGCCACGTGCTCGCGCAAGTGTTCTTCGATGACTTCGGCCATCAGGCCATTCACGGCGCCGCGCACGGCGGCGATCAGTTGCAGCACTTCGCCGCAGTCGCGCCCCTCTTCCAAGCCCCGCTCCAGCCCCTCCACCTGGCCGCGGATGCGCTTCACGCGATTGAGCAGCCTGGTCTTGTTGTGCGCTGTGTGTCCCATGATTCCACCTCGATAAATACTATAGGGGGGTATACTATCAGAAACCGCGTCGACTACGACCAGGCGTAAAAAAAGCCGCGCATCGCGAACGATGGCGGCTATGTCGACCAGGCGAACGCCCGTCAGGGAACGGGCGCAATCTTCCGCAGCTTGCTGGCCAGCGAGGCGTCGGACAATTCGCCCAGGTGGGTATCGACCAGGCGCCCCTGCGCGTCATAAAATAGCGTGGTCGGCAGGGCCGAGGAGCCGGCCGCCTTGCCCAGCGCCGCCTCGCTGTCGAGCACCACATTGCGCAGGGTCACGCCGCTCCTGTCCAGGAAAGCGCCTGCCGCCGCCACATCCTCGCGCTGGTTCGCATACACGAAGACGATATCGGCGCGCGCCTGCTGGGCGGCGGCCAGCACGGGCATCTCGCGCCGGCACGGCGGGCACCAGCTGGCCCACAGGTTGACCACCATGGGCTTGCCGCCGGCCAGCGCCGCCAGGGTCACCGGCGCGCCATCGACCGTCTGCAGCGCCACGACCGGCAAGGCCGTCGGCTTGTCGTAGGCCAGCAAGATCCCTGCGCTCAACACGCTCCAGGCCAGCGCGCCGGACGCCACGCTGATGGCCAGCGGACGGCGCATTGCCGCCATGGCGGCGCGCCGGCAACGCCACGCGGCGATGGCCAGGGCAGCGGCAATGCCGGCCGGCGCCAGGAACCCTCCGTCGCGGATATTGAGGATGGACCAGGGCGCGGCCAAGGGGGAGCTGAAATACTGTTCGTGCCAGCGCAGCACGAACGCCAGGCGCGCCATCAGCAGGCCGGCGATCAGCATGTCGGAAACCAGGGGGCCTGCATCGGGCAGTTGGCGATAGCGCCGCAGCCAGCCCGCCACGCCGTAGGCGACGCACAGGGAAACGAACAGCAGGACCAGGCCCGTGGGCAGGGCCAGGGGGCCGATTTGCAGGGACAACATGGGCGCTTTCAGGATCGTCGAGGGACGGCCATTGTGGCCCATGCGGATTAAGCCGGCGTTAAGAAGCGGCCAGTACCTCTTTGCGTACAAAATGCATGGCTTGCGGCTGGTCCACCAGCACGCACTGTTTGCCCGTGCGCTTGCAATGGTCATGCACGCGCCAGTAAGCATCGTGGCTGACGCAGCCCGTCTGGCAAATCACCAGGTCAGCCGCCACCAAGCCCGCTTCCAGCGCGGCCGCATCGTCGGCGCCATCGTCACCACCCGCGTGATGCAGGAAGCGCCCGCCTGCCTGCTCGATGGCTTGCTGCGCCACGTTGGCGCCGTCCCCTTCCTGGCCCGCTTCCCGGCTTAAGTAGTTGCCCACATACAGCACCGCTTTTTCGCGCACGCCCGCCAGCAAATCAGCTTGCAGCGCGGAGCGGGGCACGGCCGAGGGCATCCACTGCAGGCGCAGCAATTCGCGCATCAAGTCCTGTACCCGCTCGCTGAGCCATTCGACCTTGCGCGCCAGCCGCGCCCGCGTCGGCAAACCCGGCGCGGCCGCCACCAGCTCGGCCAGCTCTTCGCGCGCCAGCGCCAGCTTCGTATCGCGGATGACGACCTGCGCCTGCACCCGCATCAGTTGCGCTTCGAGTTGCCCAATCCGGGCAAGCTGCGCCGCCTGTTCGGCCTGCATCGCGGTGCAACGCGCCTGCGCCCGCCCATATTCACCCATCAGCACACGATGCTCATGCGCGATCAAATCCTCGTTGCCATACATACTGCCCATCATGCCCTCCTTCACACGCATGGCGCCATTGCGCCGGCCCATCGCCACCCTATTGCCACCCTATTGCCACCCTATTGCCACGCATTATAAATGAGAATCATTATTATTTATGTATGCGCGCGTGCGCGGTAGGGGTATGCGAGGGCTGCCGGCGTCAGGCGGCAGGTGGGCAAGACAGGATGCGCTGCCAGACATCTTCCTGCACCTGTCGCACATACCGTGGACCTTCCGGACCGCGATACGTGTCCAGGGTGTTCGGCCACGCGATATCGATGAACAACTGCCGTTTCGCATCGATCAGCAGGGATTGGCCCACATAGTTCCCCTTGATCTCGCCCTTGTTCACGGCCAGCAGTCGCGCGCCGCCGGCAAGCGTCCGCTCTTCAAGCTCCACGCCGCTGCGCTCGGCCACATCGCGCAGCCAGCGTTCGCGCCAGCGCGCCTGCTCCCCGAACTGTTCCTTTGGCGGCCGGTCCAGCTTGACGACGGCCGCCACGGGCCCGCCTATCCCCGCCTGCAGCGAAAAACCCATGCGTTCCTGCAACTCGATCGTATACGCCTCGCCCTTGACATCGATCTGGTAGCGCCCCGTCCCGTCCTGCAACAACAGGTCCACCTGGTGATAGGCGGGCTTGACGCAAGCGGCGTATTGATAGGCGAGCACATCAAGAAACGGTGGTGCGGCGGGGGACGCCGCCGCCATGGCGGGCGACAGACTGGAACACAGCGCGGCGGCTGCCGCGCATTGCATCATATTCATTCTTGCTCCGGTTCGTGTGGGACGGCAATGGCAGCCGAAAAACAGGCACGGCACGCCATTATGTTGCTTCTACATAATATCTTGCACAATTTTTTGCTGATGGTGGCATTGGCAAGAGCTGCACTCTAGCTGATGGGGAGAAAACGGCCCGCACGGCTATCGGACGACGGCCCCTGCGACACGATTCAATTGAATCGCGCTTGTTAAATAACTATTTCTAAGGTGTAATCTTATAAGCAAATCATTGAATTAATTGCAAGTACCCACATTTCGCCACACGGAGTTCCCATCAATGTCCGAATTGGTCCAAGCAAGCGCGTCGCCGTCACCTGCTACGTCACCCGTCGCCAACGGCTTCAGCCAGGCCACGCGCCTGCTGAAGCTGAGCACGCCCCTGGGCCCGGACAAGCTGCTGGCCGAATGCGTGCGCGGCGAGGAAGGCCTGGGACTGGGCTATGTCTTCAACATCGCCGCCCTGTCGCTCGATGCGGCCATTCCCCTCAAGTCGCTGATCGGCCAGCCCATCCTGCTGGAATTGCGCACGGCCGCCGGCACCGAGGACTGGCGCCCTTTCCATGGCCATGTCACCGCGGCCGAACTGGCGGGCGCGAACGGCGGCTTTGCCCGCTACAACCTGACCATGCAGCCATGGACGGCCTTCCTGACCCACGGCCGCGACAGCCGCGTCTTCCAGGACCTGGCGGTACCGGACATTCTCGAAGTCGTCTTCGCCCGATACCAGGGCCAGGGCATGCTGGCGCCCGCCTGGCGCTTCGACCTGCTCGACCGCGCGGCCTATCCGAAACGCAGCATCTGCAGCCAGTACCAGGAAAGCGACTGGGCCTTTGCGGAACGGCTGATGAGCGAGGAAGGGCTGTTTTATTATGCCGAACACACGGGCGATGCGGGCAGCGCCAGCCTGGGCAGCCATACCCTCATCATCGCCGACCACAACGGCAGCTTCAAGCCCAACGTACAGTCCAGCATCGCCTACAGCCAGCCAGGCGCCGTCATGCCGCAAGACACGATGGACCGCTGGCGCATGCAGCTGCGCCAGCAAACCAACGGCATCGAACTGTCGAGCTGGGATTACCGCGCGCTGGGCCAGCGTCCCATCAGCGCCGCTGGCGCCAAGGACGGGACGATGGCGCTGGTCAGCCGCGACGCTCCCGGCGCCTATGCCTACCCGTCGCGCGAGCAGGGGCAACGCCTTGCCGAGCGCCAGTTGCAGGCGCTGACGGCGGCCAGGGAAGTGTTTACCGGCGCCGGTACCGTACGCACCCTGGCGCCTGGCACGACGTTCACCCTGAGTGGCCAGGCGCAAACGGACGCGGCGGGCGATGGCGACGCAGCGACCTTCCTCGTCACCCGCACGGTGCACCTGATGCATAACAACCTCGATGCGGAGCTCGGCGGCGGGCTGCTGCAGCGCTTCGGCCAGGGCTTGCTCGATGCGCTGATCGGCGACGAAGCGGCCGGCAGCCTGCATGCCGTCGGCGATACCATCAGCGAACGCCCGCCCTACCGCAACCGCATCGACGCCATCCACAGCAAGATTCCCTACCGCAGCAGCTATTCCAACCAG
This sequence comes from Janthinobacterium salmonicoloratum, assembly GCF_051380845.1. Classification (NCBI taxonomy): domain Bacteria; kingdom Pseudomonadati; phylum Pseudomonadota; class Betaproteobacteria; order Burkholderiales; family Oxalobacteraceae; genus Janthinobacterium; species Janthinobacterium salmonicoloratum. Next base: position 356,161 of record NZ_JBNYXV010000005.1, read on the forward strand.
CATGGTCAACTGCTGCATCCGCGCCCCAGCATCATGGGCCAGCAGACCGCCATCGTCGTCGGTCCGGCCGGCGCCCAGCTGCATACGGACCGCGACCACCGCATCAAGGTGCAATTCCACTGGCAGCGGGGGGCGCAAAGCCATAGCCGGCTGGCGCATCCGGCGGCCGACGGCCACACGGGCGCGCCCGGCGACGATAGCGCCGGCACCTGGGTCAGGGTCGCCACGCCGCTGGCCCCCGTCGCTGGCGCCAACTGGGGCAGCAACGCCCTGCCCCGCGTGGGCCAGGAAGTGCTCGTCGATTTCCTGGAAGGCAATATCGACCGCCCCGTCGTCATCGGCACGCTGTACAACGGCCGCGGCCAGGCCGACGCGCAAAACAATCAGGTCAGCCAGGGCACGGGCGCGGCGACGGGCAACGCGCCGGCCTGGTTTCCCGGCCAGGCCGGCGCCCATGCCCACCCGGCGGCCTTGTCGGGCATCAAGACGCAAGCCATGCAAGCCAGCCAGGGCGGCGGCGGCGCCTACAGCCAGCTGGTGTTCGACGACAGCCCGGGCCAGGGCCGCGTCGCCTTGCAGCGCCACGCCGGCCCTCACCAGGGCACGGCCGAACTGAACCTGGGCCATTTGCGGCACCAGAGCGACAACCAGCGGCTGGCGCCGGCCGGCTTTGGCGCCGAGCTGAAAACGGAACACAGCGCCGCCCTGCGCGCGGGAGCGGGCATGCTGCTGTCGGCGCATAGCCGCGATGCCAGCGGCAGCCAGATGGATGCGCAGGAAGCGCTGGAACAGCTCAGGCAAAGCTTGCAACTGCAGACCTCGCTGGCCGAGCAGGCGCAGAAACATTTCGCGCTCGAAATGCCCAGCCCGGCCACAGCCGGTGCGGCCGCGCCAGCTTCCGCTGCCACGCCGGACCAGGCGCAGACGCCTTCGCCAGCCGCCCAGCTCCCCGCCCTCGCCCAGATGCAGCACAGCATCGAGGTCCTGGGCGCGACGGCCGAGGGCGCCGCCGCTACGGGCCAGGGCCAGCAGGCGGCGGGCGGCGAAGGCCAGGCCAGCGCGTATGGCGACCCGCAGCTGCAATTGTCCAGTCCGTCCGGCATCGCCGCCACTACGCCGGCAAACGCCGTGCTGGTCGCTGGCGGCAATGGCAGTCTGGCGGCGGGCGCGGATCTCAACTTTGCGGCGCAAGGCAACAGCCTGTACGCGCTGGGCAAGGGTATCAGCCTGTTCACCTACGGCAAGGCCAGCAGCAATGATAAGCCCAACCAGGAAACCGGCATCCGCCTGCATGCGGCCAGCGGCAAGGTCAGCAGTCAAAGCCAGTCCGATGCGACTCGGCTGACGGCGGACAAGGCCATCACCGTCAGCAGCACCGCCAAGAGCGTCACGGCGGCAGCCAAGCAGCACATCCTGATGACGGCCCAGGGCGCGTACATCCGCCTCGAAGGCGGCAACATCATGCTGCATGGCCCCGGAAAAATCGACTTCAACGCCAGCATGAAGGAATTGACGGGGCCGGCGAGCAGCCAGCCCACCTTGCCAGCACTGCCGAATGCGGCCGACCTGGGCCGGGCAGTCGAACTGAACCTGCATTATGGCGATCTCGAGCCTGTCATTAACTCGCCCTACAAAATCACGTTCGCCAACGGCACTTCCCTCAGTGGATTGCTCAACGACAAGGGCCATGCCCGCCTCGAAAACATTCCTCCCGGCGCATACCACATTGAATATGGCGAGGACCAGCGCGACTGGGTAGCGCCGCCATTGGTAGCGGAACCCCGTCTGCAGCAAGCGAGACAGCAGCTGAAACAAGCATCCGCATTGCTGGAAGCGGCCAGGAAAACCAGTAAACCGGATCCCCAACCATGAGCCAGAATTTTGTCGATGAGATTGTAGAGTTTTTCAAGGACCTGATCCTGGGCGACTTCGAGGATGACCAGGGCAAGGCCGCCATGATCGTCGGCGGCGCCATTTCCCTGATCCCCGTGGTTGACCAGGTGATGGACGTGCGCGATGTCTCGGGCATGATCTACCGGGTCGGCAGGAAAGGCGTGTCGCGCGCGACCCGCGATGACTGGGTCGACATGGCGCTGGCGGCGTTCGGCTGCATTCCGGAAGTCGGCAGCCTGTTCAAGACCATCATCAAGCCTTTGCGCAAGTATCGCAAGGAGGTTGGCGCGGCGGCCGCTGGCGGCAATGTCATGATCGAAGCCATGCTGGGCAAGAGCAAGGGCGCCGCGATCAAATTCCTGAAAACCTTCCAGTGGGCGCAAAACACCCAGCTGGCAATCAGCACGGCCATGAGCGCGCTGGACAACTGCGTGCAATTGCTCGGCTACCTGTCGACCAGCCATTGGTGGCTGCCGTCGGACTTGCAGCACCTGGCGCGCGACATGAAGCCGCAAGTCGAAGCGGTACGCGGTCCGCTCAAAGCCGGCATTGCGCAAGGCGCCAAGGCGCTGCAGGAATTGATCGAAGACATGCTGGGTGAAGACGCCTTGTGGGCGGCAAAAAAAATCGCCGTCGTAGCCGGCACCGGCGCCAATACGGCAGCCAGGCACAATCACAAGCCAGGCAACACGCATCCGCACAGCGCCAACGCCCAGTTCAAGTCGCCCACGACAAGCTCAGATAAAAAGTCAAAGGGCGTGGATGCCAAAGCAAAAACCAAAGAACGGGACTCGCCGGGCAAGGGCAAGGAACACAAACCGGTTGACGACTCGCACCGCCAGAGCAGCGACGGCGGCACCGCGCCGGTCAAGAATACGTCGCGGCCGATTCGCGAATTGCTGTCCGAAGTACCATTCGGGCCAAAGGGACTCCTCGGCGAGCATATGGCAGATTATTATCATATGGAACACGTGCTTAAAAAAGCCACGGCCTGGCCGCACGGTAACGTTAATGGAAAATGGCGCTTTGACTACCCGCGCATTGTTGGCCCCGATAACGCACACAGACGCCCGACAGAGCTTGTACCCGAAGACTTAAAAAAAATGGTACAGAATGGTGTGGATACCATCTGGCAGACGAATAGCGATACTTTTCATTTCATCGAAGCAAAATTCGGCGGCACTGTCTACACGCTGTTCAAGAGACTGCAAAAGGAAGTGGAACGTGGCAACATCCCACGCCCCCCAGCATCCCTCAACGACAGACAGCTGATGTTATGGACTTTGCTCGGTGAACGTATAAAGGGTACACAGATGGGCACAGAATGGCTACGCAACAGCACAAAAACCCCCGCAATGAAATTAGACAGAAACTTAAAAAACCGCTGGGTGTATCTGATGCTGGGAAGCACCGCATCCTCCAATCCTTTCGTAACAGCAGGCCACCCGCACGGCAAGCTCAAGTTAGTAGCAGCGCCTGGAGTTGCCGATCATCTTGAAGCGACATTGGAGTTACTCGCCTCAGGCGATCACTACAATATAAAAATACATGACAAACACAAAAAAACTCACGGCATAAGCGATACCTTTGATCATATTGAAATCGATCTCATAGAAAAAAATCGTAGGCGCGTCAAAAAATTATCATCGAAGAATATCACCACTCAACAAGAGCAACCAGAAAAAGATAAAAAATCAGGAAAACCAATTTCAAATAATAGATCTAAGAGAAAATAACAATGGAAATTCTGCCATTTCACCAGCGCCGCCGCCAGCAATTCCTTTATGAGGATCTATACGCGAAGACAAGAAAAAATCAACTCGCGATAATAGATGTTGAACTCGAAAATAAAAGAATAACCGACTCAATGCAGGGAAAATCTTCCGTCCATCATTTTTTGTATTTAGAAGAATTCTGGATCTGGATGCTCGACTATACGGCTGGCGAGCCGATTGATGCACTGGCGCCGCGCATTGCAGACATCGTGGATAAATTTGAAGAATGGAACGAAGTGGATCAACTCTATCAGCAGGAAGCGGCGCTTGAGCTTCCAGAGTATGGGCCATACGAATACGAGGGAGCACCACAGTTTTCCATCCTTTCCGATTATGAAGACACGCTTCAACTACTCAGCATCGCCATCCTGCTACGCGATCAGTGTTCGGTGCGACGCATCATCCACGTACTGCGCAGCCACCGTGGCCACGATGGACTGTTCGAGCAGTTGATTGGCGCATATGTCGAGGACAGTCAAGACCTCGACGCCTGCATTATCAGCAAACCCTACGACACCCTGCTGCAAGTATTCTATGAGGAAGATGAGAAAGCTAGCTTAGTCCTGCTTCAAAAATACCTGAAACAGTGGTACCCAGCCATGAAAAATCATCCGCGCTGGTACGATGAGCATCTCAACATCAACGAGGAAGGCTATGCCGCCTATTACGGCTACTGGGCATTCGAAGCAGGGGCGACCGTCTTTATACTCGACCTGGACGACAGCCAGATCGACCATTTGGTCTACCCCAAAGACCTGGTCGATTATGCACGACAGTTATGGGAAGAAGGCCGCTTTACCAGTCAGGAAACAGAACCACTGATGCGCAAGGGACGCGTCGACGGTGGCCAGCCCTGCCCTCAATCTGGCTTCTGGGAAACCCCGGCAAAGTTACACAGCCGTAGCCATTTTGAGCAAGGCCAAGTCATGCCTGTTTTTGATGATGCGGCATACGGTGAAACCATCTGGCATTGGAGTGAAGAACAATAGCCAAATTCCATCTTGCACAGCCAGCGGCTGGCCCCGCGCCGAGCTGCGCCAGCGCAGGAGCCTTTGGAATTGCGCGCCTACGCCGGCGAGGCATGCCCACAGACCGGTCAGTGGCAAGCGCTCGATATTCCGCCGCAAACCCGGCGATTTGAACAGGGTGAAGTCATGAGCAATCTGGATTCTACCTATGCGTGACGGTGTGGCGCTTCCTGAACGCATGAAGAAACAGCGACGGTACTGATGTTCAAGACCATCGACCTGATGCTCGACTGGAAAGGGCAATCATGGATTACGGTTTCAGCATGCGCATACCTTCCTTGACAAAAATACAATTTACCCAAGAAAAAAGCACGTAGACATGGAAGATTTATCCTTTCATCACCGACGCAGACAGCAATTTCTCTATGAAGAACTTTACAATAAAACGCGATTGAATCAATTGTCGCTAATTGGAGGAGGAATTGAAAATAGAAAAATTACTAAGACGATGCAACAAAATGCTGCGATTCATCAATTCTTGTATTTGGAAAAACTCTGGATCTGGATGCTCGACTATACGGCAGGCGAACCAATCAATGCGCTAGCGCCGCGCATCGCAGGCATCGTCGAGAAATTTGAAGAATGGAATGCGGTCGATCAACTCTATCAACAGGAAACGGCAATTGAGCTTCCAGAGTTTGGGCCGTACGAATATGAGGGAGCACCGGAGTTTTCCGTCCTTTCCGACTATCAGGACACACTACAACTACTCAGCATTGCCATCTTGCTGCGCGATCATCATTCGGTTAAACGCATCATCTACATGCTACGCAGCCACCGTGGCCGTGATGGCCTGTTCGAACAATTGATTGACGGGTATGTGGAGGATGGGCAGGCGCTTGGCACCTGTATCCTCGGCAAGCCCTATGACACACTGCTGCAAGTGTTCTATGAGGAAGACGAGAAGGCCACGCTCGACCTGCTGCAAAAATACCTGAAACAGTGGTATCCAGCGATGAAAAATCATCCCCGCTGGTATGACGGGCATCTGAGAATCCGGAACGAAGGCTACGCGCCCTATTACGGTTACTGGGCATTTGAAGCGGGTGCGACGGTTTTTCTACTTGACCTGGACGACAGCCAGATCGACCATCTGGTCTATCCCAAGGACTTGGTTGACTACGCGCGCCAGCTACGGAAAGAAGGCCGCTATACCAGCCTGGCTGCAGAACCGCTGATACACAAAGGGCGTGTCGAGGGCGGCCAGCCCTGCCCGCAAACTGGCTTCTGGGAAACCCCGGCAAAATTACACAGCCGCAGCCACTTCGTGCAAGGCAAAGTAATGCCTGTTTTTGACGATGCGGCATACGGCGAAACAATTTGGCATTGGAGTGAAGAACAATAGTCAATTTTTCATCTCACAAAGCCAAGTATGTTAGGTATTTACATTGAACGCAAGTCCGACAACATCTTACAGAAATCTGCACCAATCAAGAAAAATGGTACTTCGCCATGAAAAATAGCGTCTTGCGCAAACGACGTCGGCAACAATTTCTCCACGAAGAACTTTACAATAAAACACGGGAAAATCAATTCCTCCTCATTAAAGTAGGACATGATAATGAAAAAATAGCCAGCACAACACAAAGCAAAAATTCGATTTATCAGTTCTTGCATCTTGAACTATTTTGGCTCTGGATGTTGGACTACACCGCAGGCGTCCCCATCCATGAACTTGCCTCGCGCCTTGCCGCCATTATCGACGCATTTGAAAAATGGAATGATGTATATCAATTGTTCCAACGGGATGCTGCACTTGAATTTCCAGAATTTGGCCCTTACGAATATGTCGGCGCCCCGCAATTTTCCAATCTTTTTGAATACGAAAATACCCTTCAATTAATTAGCATTGCCATTTTACTGCGCGACCAGCAATCGGTCATGCGCATCATTAATGTACTACGTAGTCACCGTGGTCAAGATGGCCTATTCGAACAATTAATTGGAGGATATGTCGAAGAAGAAATAAATCTAGACAGTTGCGTTCTTGGAAAACCCTTTGACACGCTGCTGCAGGTATTTTATGAAGAAGATGAAAGTGCGACCCTCAATCTTGTGAAAAAGTATTTGAAATTATGGTATCCAGCCATGAAGGATCATCCACGCTGGTATGACGAACACTTGCATATCAACGAGGAAGGTTATTCCGGTTATTATGGTTACTGGGCATTCGAAGCAGGCGCAACAGTCTATCTACTCGATCTCGATGACAGCGGCATCAATCACCTGGTCTATCCAAAAGACCTTGTAGACTACGGGCGAAAATTACGCGAAGAAAACCGTTACACCAGCTTATATACGAAACAGCAGCACAATGTCCGCCGTGTTGAAGGGGGAAATCCGTGTCCCCAAAGTGGTTTCTGGGAAACCCCAGCAAAATTACACAGCCGCAGTCACTTCGCGCAAGGTCAAGTGATGCCTGTTTTTGACGATGCGGCATACGGCGAAACAATCTGGCATTGGAGTGAAGAACAATAGTCAATTTTTCATCTCACACAGCCAAGTATGTTAGGTATTTACATTGAACGCAAGTCCGACAACATCTTGCAGAAATCTGCGCCGAACAAAAAAAATGGTACTTCCCCATGAAAAATAGCGCCTTTCACGAACGACGTCGGCAACAATTTCTTTATGAGGAACTTTATAAAAAAACACGGACAAATCAACTTTCCTTGATCCGGGGAGGAGAAGAAAACAGAAAGGATGCATATTCGATAGGCGAAAGTTCCTCCGTTCATCATTTCCTGTATCTGGAATTACTCTGGATATGGATGCTTGACTACACGGCTGGCATAGCCCTCGATCAACTGGCACCTCGAGTCGCCGATATCGTGGACAAATTTGAAGAGTGGAACGAAGTGAATCAAAAGTATCAACAGGAGTGTGCACTGAAGCTGCCTGAATATGGTCCATATAAATATTCGGGGGCGCCCGATTTCTCGACACTTTCCGACTACGAAGACACACTGCAACTACTCAGTATTGCCATCTTGCTGCGCGATCAGCGTTCGGTCCAACGCATCATCCACGCACTACGTAGCCATCGAGGTCAAGATGGCCTGTTCGAGCAATTGATCAGTGCTTATGTCGACAACGTCGTCGAGCGCGATACCTGTGTGCTTGGCGTCCCTTATGACACCTTGCTACGTGTGTTTTATGAAGAAGATGAGACGGCCACACTCAGCTTGCTCAAGCAATATTTACAACAGTGGTATCCGGCAATGAAGGATCATCCACGCTGGTATGACGAGCACCTTAGGATCAGCGAAGAGGGCTATGCTGGCTATTATGGCTATTATGGCTATTGGGCATTTGAAGCCGGAGCGGCGGTCTTTATTCTCGACCTGGACGACAGCGCTATCGATCATCTGGTCTACCCTAAAGACTTGGTCAATTATGGCCGCAAGTTACGCGCGGAACACCGTTACACAAGCATGGATACTGACTTAATAAATAAGGCCGGTCGTGTTGAGGGTGGCCAGCCCTGCCCTCAAACTGGCTTCTGGGAAACCCCAGCAAAGTTATACAGCCGTAGCCACTTCGCGCAAGGCCAAGTGATGCTTGTTTTTGATGATGTGGCATACGGTGAAACCATCTGGCATTGGAGTGAAGAACAATAGCCAATTTTCCATCTCGCACAGTCAGCGGCTGGCCCAGCGCCGAGCTGCGCCAGTGGAGGAGCCATTGGAATTACGTGACTACGCCGGCGAGGCCTGCCCGCAGACCGGTCAGTGGCAAGCGCTCGATATTCCGCCGCAAACCTAGCGATTTGAACAGGGCGAGATCATGAGCAATCTGGATTCTGCCTATGACTTGACGGTGTGGCGCTTCCTGAACGTATGAGGAAACAGCGACTGTACTGATGTTTGAGACCATCAAACTGATGCTCGACTGGAAAAGGCAATCATGCATTGCGGTTCCAGCTCGCACATCCCCTCTTTGACACGAATACTATTTATCCAAGAAAAAAAGGTTTGTTGGTATGAAAGTTTTACCATTTCACCGGCGCAATCGCCATCAATTCCTTTATCACGAGCTTTACACTAAAACTCGAGAAAATCTACTCGCATTAATTGAAGTCCGGCTTGCAAATAAAAAGATAGTAGGATCAACGCTGGAAAACTCTGTAGTGCATCAGTTTTTGTATTTGGAAGCGTTCTGGTTATGGATGCTGGACTACACAGCGGGTGAGCCGATCGCTGCACTGGCGCCGCGTATCTCCGGTATCGTGGATAAGTTTGAAGAATGGAATGCAGTCGATCAATTCTGTCAACAGGAAGCGGCGCTTGAGTTTCCGGATTATGGTCCGTACGAATACAACGGAGCACCAGACTTTTCCACTCTGCAAATTATGAGAACACGCTACAGCTACTCAGTACTGCGATATTACTGCGCGATCAACATTCGGTCTTACGCATCATCCACGTGCTACGCAGTCACCGTGGCCAGGATGGCTTATTTGAGCAATTGATTGGCGCATATGTCAAGGATAAGCAAGATCTTGATTCGTGCATTCTCAAAAAGCCCTATGATACTTTGCTTCAGGTTTTCTATGAAAATAATGAGAGAGACACACTCAATCTGCTTCAGAAATACCTGAAACAGTGGTATCCAGCCATGAAAGATCATCCCCGCTGGTACGACGGGCATCTGAGAATCAGGGACGAAGGCTACGCGCCCTATTACGGTTACTGGGCATTTGAAGCGGGTGCGACGGTTTTTTTACTTGACCTGGACGACAGTCAGATCGACCATCTTGTCTATCCCAAGGACTTGGTCGACTACGCGCGCCAGCTACGGAAAGAAGGCCGCTATACCAGCCTGGACTCAGAACCGCTGATGCGCAAGGGACGCGTCGAGGGCAGCCAGCCCTGCCCTCAAACTGGTTTCTGGAAACCCCAGCAAAGTTATACAGCCGTAGCCACTTCGCGCAAGGGCAAGTGATGCCTGTTTTTGACGATGCGGAATACGGCGAAACAATTTGGCATTGGAGTACGGAACAGTAACCTCCGTGACAGCGTGGAGGATGTCCCCACCGAAGTGCGTCAGCGCTGGGATAAATGAACGCTCTACGGTATTTATGCTGATAAACCTACAGGGAAACAATGAGTACCAGTCCATTCAATGCACGGCGCCGGCAGAAATTTCTCCATGAAGATATTTACCATAACACGCGAAAAAATCAACTCGCATTATTTGAAGGACAACTTCTCAACAAAAATGTGGCCGAATCGGCACAAAGTCAAACGGTCATTTACCAATTTTTGTATTTGGAAGTATTTTGGATCTGGATGCTCGACTACACCGCTGGCGAGCCGATCGAGGCACTGGCGCCCCGCATCGCGGGTATCGTGGATAAATTTGAAGAATGGAACGAGGTGGATCAACACTATCAGCAGGAAGTGGCGCTCGATTTTCCAGAAGATGGGCCATATGAATACGAAGGTGCGCCGCAGTTTTCCATCCTTTCCGATTATGAAGACACACTGCAACTACTCAGCATCGCCATCCTGCTACGCGATCAGTGTTCAGTGCGACGCATCATCCACGTACTGCGCAGCCACCGTGGGCGCGATGGCCTGTTCGAACAATTGATAGCCGAATATGTCAAAGACGGGCAGGACCTCGACACCTGCATCATAGGCAAGCCCTACAACACCCTGCTGCAAGTATTCTATGAGGAAGACGAGAACGCTGCCTTAGTCCTGCTTCAGAAATACCTAAAACAGTGGTATCCGGCCATGAAAAATCATCCGCGCTGGCATGATGAGCACCTTCATATTAGCGAGGAAGGCTATGCCGCCTATTACGGTTACTGGGCCTTTGAAGCCGGTGCGACCGTCTTTATGCTCGACCTGGACGACAGCCAGATCGACCATCTCGTCTACCCCAAAGACCTGGTCGATTATGCGCGACAGTTATGGAAAGAAGGCCGCCACACCAGCCTGGAGATGAAACCATCGGCCGAACGAGAACCCGGTGTATAGAATGAAAAATCCACCATTTGATGATCGTCGTCGCCAACAATTCCTTTGTCAGCAACTATATGAGAAAACCCTGGAGAATTCACGCGCCCTGCTACAAGTTCAGCTGAAAAACAAGGAATCAGCTGAATTCGCTGACGACATCAGTTTGGCGCACCATTTCTTATATCTTGAAAATTTCTGGATCTGGATACTCGATTACACCGCTGGCGTGCCAATCGAGAAACTTGCGCCACGGCTGTCTGATATCGTGGACAGGTTTTCGGAATGGAACGAAGCCGATCAGTATCGACAAGAGGAAATCTTGTCGCAATATCCCGAATATGGCCCATACCGATACAGGGCAGCGCCGAATTTCGGCGACCTGTCCGATTATGAAGATACGCTGCAATTACTAAGTGTCGCCATATTATTGCGCGATCAGCGCTCGGTCATGCGCATCATCCGCATATTTCGCAGTCACCGGGGACAGGACGGCCTGTTCGAACAGCTGATTGGCGCGTATGTGGACGATGAGATGACCCTCGATACCTGCATACTAGGCCAGCCCTACGACACGTTGCTGCAGACTGTATATGAAAGCGATGAGGATGCGGCACAAGCGCTCATCAAAAAATATTTGACGCAGTGGTACCCTGCCATGAAGGATCATCCACGCTGGTATAACGGCCATCTGCGCATTAGCGACGAAGGCTACGCTCCCTATTACGGTTACTGGGCATTTGAAGCGGGCGCAATGGCCTTTGTTTTTGACCTCGATGACAGCGGTATCGATCATTTCGCCTATCCGACAGATCTCGTTGCGTATGGGCGTGCACTGCGCGAGGAAAACCGTTATACCAGCATAGATATGAATGAGGCGGGCGATGACGGGCATGTCGATGGCATACAGCCCTGCCGTGACACGGATTTTCGGGAGTAAGAATGCAGACACTGAACGAATACACTTTTTTGGCCAGGCGCAGGGAACCGCTGCTGTCCTACGCGATTTACCTTGAAAGCAAGCACGGTATGGAAGAAGGCATCGGCATGGTGGCCGCCGGCTTGCTACAGCCGGCGGAAGTGCTGCGCGATGTTCCGCCAGAAAATTTCATGACAGCCACGCGCGAACGGGCCTGGGATGGCATAGACCTGCTCAGCCTGGCTTACAGCGCCGGCCATGCGACAGCCGATCTGCGCGCGCTGTATCCCACGATACTGGAATACTGGGAAGAGTTTACCAACTATGACAGGGCTTAATGAGATGGTCACCCTCCACCCTATAAGTTACTAAACTTGTAGGGTGTTTTCATTTCTGAAGGAGGCCATCATGGAAACCGTTACGCTCATCGGCATTGATCTCGGCAAA
>NZ_JBNYXV010000006.1:0-267206 GCF_051380845.1 Janthinobacterium salmonicoloratum
GATGACCATAGCAAGTTGGTCCCACCCCTTCCCATCCCGAACAGGACCGTGAAACAACTTTGCGCCGATGATAGTGCTGCAACCAGTGTGAAAGTAGGTTATCGTCAGGCTTGTTATATAAAAAAACCCCGCTAGGTGCGGGGTTTTTTTTCGTCTGCAGCATTCATCGCACTAGATGCCCCAGGTGATGCTTTCACCTTCCGCCTTGGCCGCGCGCAGCATTTCCATCAACGGATAGGCGCGCTGTGAAAAATGCACTTTCTGCGCGCGCGCATGTGCGCCCGTTTCACCATCTTCCAGCGTTTCCGGCGTATGCGCATCGTGTTCGATGTCATTTTCCGGATGCAGTTTGCTTTCCGCGACTTCTTTTTCCAGCAAGGCCAGGGCATCGCCCGCTTCCGCTGGCGTGATGACGCCGCGCGTGGGATTCTTGTGCAGGATGTCGAGGATACGCTGGGCATGTTCCTGGTACATCAGCACTTCAGGGGAAGATTTGGATTTGAATGAGATCAACATAAGCGCTTTCTGAAACTTGTTGTTAGTGTCGAAACAATATCACGACTTGAAATGTCGCACAGGCCGTCCGATTACCCGGATTGCATATTTGCAAGCCGGATACGGCCATCTGTTGGACAACGCACGTATTTACAAGGGCTGGCTGAGCGTGAAAACACCCGTTTAAGCGATCGTTAAGTCTTAATCCAGTTTGACTGAGTCCATGAAGGTGTCGATGGTGTCACGCGATAGCTTGCTTTCTTCACCAAGAATGATGACCTGGAAGATACGTTTGTCCTGCGCCACAAAACGCCCGACCAGCAAGACGGGCTTGCCTTGCTGCGTGCCCGTCGCTTCGACGCTCAGCGAACTGCGTTGATGGCTGCCTGCCGCCGTGCTGCTGGCAGCCGAGGCCAGTTTTTCGCTGCGCACGTTGCCGCTGATATTTTTCAGCAGGGCCGTCTTCATGGCGGGCAGGGCCGCCTGTGCCTGTTCCACACTGTCGAGCACCGCGCTGCCGATGGCGAAGGTAGCGCCATCGACTTCGCTGGCCGCCATGGTCAGGCTGACTTTCTTGCCATCGAGATCGATCTCGCGTGTCAGCACGGCCGGCTTGCCTGGAAACAGGGCCGTGAACTGGGCGTCGGGGCTGCGATAGTCGCGCCAGTCGAATTTCGGACTGCAGGCGGACAGGATGCTGGCGGCCGCGAACGTAGCCAGAAAGAGGGCAAGTGATGGTTTTTTCATCAGCAGATGGTAGCAGCGCCGTCATTCACGCGCAATCGTGCACGTGTGGCGGTCACTGGCCGCCTTATATCTCGCGCAGCACGCGCCGGTACTGGATCGCTTCGGCGACATGCGGCGGCGTGATGGCGGCGCTGTCCGCCAGATCCGCGATGCTGCGCGCCACGCGCAGTACCCGGTGGTAGGTGCGGGCCGACCAATGCAGGCGCGTCATAGCGCCATGCAACAACTGTTCGCCATGTGGTTCCAGGCGACAATGCTGTTCGATTTCCACGTTGCTCAAGCGCTGGTTTGATTTTCCCTGGCGTGCCAGCTGCAAGGCGAAGGCTGCCGCTACCCGGGTGGCGATGGCTTGCGTACTTTCGCCGGCGCCTGCATGTCGCCCCAGCGCCGCCAGCGGCATGGCGGCCACTTCAATCTGCAGGTCGATACGGTCGAGCAACGGGCCGGACAGGCGATTGTGATAGCGGAGTACGGCGTCTGGCGTACAGCGGCAACGGCCGGAAGCGTGCCCCAGATAGCCGCACGGGCAGGGATTCATCGCGGCGATCAATTGAAAACGCGCAGGAAACTCGGCCTGGCGGGCCGCGCGTGAAATGCTGATAACGCCCGATTCCATGGGTTGGCGCAGCACATCGAGCACCCGGCGCTGGAATTCGGCGATTTCATCGAGAAACAGCACGCCGCAGTGTGCCAGCGAGATTTCTCCCGGACGCGGCACGTTGCCGCCGCCCACCAGGGCCACGCCGGACGCCGTCTGGTGTGGGGCGCGATAGGGGCGGCGTTTCCAATGCTCAACTTTGAAGTTGCCGCCCAGCGAATGCACGGCAGCCGATTCCAGCGCCTCTTCATCGCTCATGGGCGGTAGTACGCCGGGGAAGCGGCTGGCCAGCATGGTCTTGCCGGCGCCAGGCGGCCCCACCATCAGGACGTTGTGACCGCCCGCTGCCGCCACTTCCAGTGCGCGTCGCGCCTGCTGCTGCCCTTGCACGTCGGCAAAGTCGGGATAGGGAAAAGCGTGCGCTGCCAGTACGGGCCGGTGGCGTTGCAGGGCAGTCTGGCTGGCGTGTGCGGCGAAATGCGCGCAGACCTCGAGCAGGCTGTGGGCAGGATAGATGCAGGCATCGCTGACGAGAGCCGCCTCGTCCGCGTTCGCCTGCGGCAGGATGAAGGCGCGTGGCGCACCCGCCTGGCTGCGCTGCATGGCAAAGGTCATGGCAAGGGCGCCGCGGATGGGGCGCAACTGGCCCGACAGCGACAGTTCGCCCGCGAATTCATAGTGGTGTAATTGGTCGCCCGGCAACTGGCCGGAGGCGGCCAGGATGCCCAGCGCAATGGGCAAGTCGAAGCGGCCCGATTCCTTGGGCAAGTCTGCCGGCGCCAGATTGGCCGTGATGCGCCGTGCCGGCATGTCAAAGCCGCAGTTTTGCAGCGCGGCACGAACGCGGTCGCGCGATTCCTTCACTTCCGTATCCGGCAGACCGACAATCGTAAACGAAGGCAAGCCATTGGCAAGGTGGACTTCGACACTTACCTCGGGCGCCTCCATGCCGGCCAGGGCGCGGCTTTTCAGGACGGCCAGACTCATCAGACTCCCCTGTGGCGCGGGCGCGGGCAGGATCAGTCTAGCGCTTGCAACGCCATCAGGCTTGAGGTATGCCAGCAAGGCCGTCAATAACGGGGCCTTGCCGGCCGCAGCTTACGCCTTGGACTCGTTCAGGCGCGTTTCCAGTTCGATCAGGCGCAACTCCAGTGCGTCCAGTTTGGCGCGGGTCTTGGCCAGCACTTGCGCCTGGATATCGAATTCCTCGCGCGTGACGAGATCGAGGCGGGCAAAGCCCTGGGTCATCATCGATTTCACGTTTTTCTCGATATCCTTGGCCGGCGAGTTTTCGATGGCTTGATGGATCTTGCCTTGCAAGTCGTTAAAGAAGGTATTCATGTCCATGGTCAGTCCTTTTATGGTGCGGCCTGTGCATCGCACCATTGCGGTGCACAGCGGCGTTAATCTGGTGCGAAACTGGGCGCTTCATCGTGCTTCAGCAGTCCGTATCCGCATTCCTGGCGGTGTGCAGGGTATGTATGGACGGAAATGCACCTGTCAAGGTGGCAAGAGAGCTGGCACGTATTCTGCTAAAGAAGTGATGAACGCTTTGTGATCTCCAGCCAAGATTTTAAACCTCAACCGCTTTAAAAGTTCAATAAAAGGGAATCGCCATGAAGAATCTGTCCAAGAACATGACTTTAGCTGCAGCGTTGACGCTGGCCATGACTGCCATGTGCGGTAGCGCCATGGCTCAGGATGCAGTGGCGGCGCCTGCTGCGGCCGAAGCAGTACCTGATAACGTGGTGAGCTACAACGTGGCGCTGACCAGCGACTACCGTTACCGCGGCATCTCGCAAAGCCGCTTGAAACCGGCCATCAGCGGTGGTGCCGACTATACCCATAACCCAACGGGCCTGTATGTGGGCACCTGGCTGTCGAGCATCAAATGGATCAAGGACGGCGGCGGCGATACCAATCTGGAATGGGATATCTACGGCGGCAAGCGGGGCGAGATCAGCAAGGATTTTACCTATGACGTGGGCGGCCTGTACTATTTCTATCCCTCGAATGGACTGAGCACCAATGCCAACACGTTCGAGCTGTACGGCCAGCTCGGCTACGGCCCGGTCTATATCAAGTACTCGCATTCGACCACCAATTTGTTCGGTGTTGCCGACAGCAAGAACAGCGGCTACCTAGACGTGGGCGCCAACGTCGAGGTGCATGATGGCTACATGCTGAACCTGCATGCGGGGCGTCAGAAGGTCGAGCACAACGATTCCCTCAGCTACAGCGACTACAAGATCGGCGTGACCAAGGATTTTGGCGTAGTGACCGTGGCTCTGGCCGCCGTTAAAGCCAATATCACGTCGCTGGCACCGAACGGCAAGAACCTGGCGAAATCCGGTCTCGTGCTGACCGTGTCCAAAACCTTTTAAGCGAGACTGCCATGAAAATGATTACAGCAATCATTAAACCGTTCAAACTGGACGAAGTGCGCGAAGCCTTGTCGGCTATCAATGTGCAAGGCATTACCGTCACCGAAGTGAAAGGTTTCGGCCGCCAGAAAGGTCACACGGAACTCTACCGTGGCGCCGAGTATGTCGTTGATTTCTTGCCAAAGACCAAGATTGAAGCGGCCGTCGATGACGCCATTGTCGACCAGGCCATCGAAGCGATCGAAGGTGCCGCGCGTACCGGTAAAATCGGTGATGGCAAGATTTTCGTCTACAACCTGGAACAGGTCATCCGCATCCGTACCGGTGAAACCGGCAACGAAGCGCTCTAAGGGGAATATTGATGCATAAAAATATAACAAAATTGCTCGCCGGGATAGCCTGCCTGTGTGCGTTTGGCATTGCCACGCCGAGCTTTGCCGATGCTCCCGCCAAGACGGAGGCGGCCACGACCACGGCCGTCGCCGCCCCCGCCGTCACGCCGGTTCCTGACGCAGCAGCACCGGTGGCCGCCGCTCCGGCCCCGGCCGCTGCTGCGCCAGCCGCCGCGCCCGTCGCCAACAAGGGCGACACTAGTTTCATGATGATCAGCACCTTGCTGGTGATCTTGATGACGATCCCCGGCTTGGCCCTGTTCTACGGCGGCCTGGTGCGCTCGAAGAACATGCTGTCGGTGCTGATGCAAGTGTTCATGGTCTTCGCGCTGGTTATCGTGCTGTGGTGTATTTATGGCTACTCGATCGCCTTCACGGAAAAAACCGCCTTCTTCGGTGGCTTCGACCGCCTGTTCCTGAACGGTATCTGGGATCCGGCCAAGGGCACGTTTGCCGCCGCCGCCACCTTCAGCAAGGGCGTCGTCATTCCCGAGTTCGTCTTTGTCGCCTTCCAGGGCACGTTTGCCGCCATCACCTGTGCGCTGATCGTCGGCGCCTTTGCCGAGCGCGCCAAGTTTGCCGCCGTGCTGGCCTTCGTCGTGCTGTGGTTCACGTTCGCCTACCTGCCAGCCGCCCACATGGTGTGGTTCTGGACCGGTCCTGACCTGATCACCAACGCCGCCACCTCGGCCAGCGAAGCCCTGAAGGCTGGCTGGATCTGGCAAAAAGGCGCGCTGGACTTCGCCGGCGGCACCGTGGTGCACATCAACGCCGCTGTCGCCGGCCTGGTGGGCGCCATCATGATCGGCAAGCGCGTCGGCTACGGCCGCGAATCGATGGCACCGCACTCGCTGACGATGACCATGATCGGCGCGTCGCTGCTGTGGGTGGGCTGGTTCGGTTTCAATGCCGGTTCCTCGCTGGAAGCGGGCGACGTGGCTGCCCTGGCCTTCGTCAACACCTTGCTGGCAACGGCTGCCGCCACCCTGTCGTGGGTGTTTGGCGAGTGGATCAGCAAAGGCAAGCCCTCCATGCTCGGTGGCGCTTCCGGCGCCGTGGCCGGCCTGGTGGCGATCACCCCGGCGGCAGGCTTTGTCGGCCCGATGGGCGGCCTGGTCATCGGCTTGCTGGCCGGTGTCATCTGCCTGTGGGGTGTGAATGGCCTGAAGCGCCTGATCGGCGCCGACGATTCGCTCGACGTGTTCGGCGTGCATGGCGTGGGCGGTATCCTCGGTGCCTTGCTGACGGGTGTGTTTGCTGCACCACAACTGGGCGGTCAAGGCATCTTCGACTATGTCACCAACAAGATGTCGGCGGATCCGTACTCGATCGGCCACCAGGTGTGGGTACAGGCGCAAGCCGTCGGCACCACCATCATCTGGTCTGCCGTCGTCTCCGTCATCGCCTACAAGCTGGTCGACATCGTCATCGGTCTGCGCGTACCGGAAGAAGAAGAGCGCGAAGGCCTCGATATCACCAGCCACGGCGAGCAGGCTTACCATGGCTAAATAGCAATTATCTGGCATGCCCGCGCCCCGGCGCAGCATGTCCGGCTGGAGAGGCGCCTCACCGAGGCGCCTTTTTTTCGTTGTGGGAATGGAAAAGGTCTTTAAAACAAGGCTTTTGCCCCGATTTGGGGTACTTACACGGTAATATAGTCGGCAGTTCTGTGTGCTTTTTTGAATACTGCACATAATTTAAGGATGTAACTATGGTTCCCCATCTCGTCACGGCCCTGACCGGACCGCTGCTCGACCTCGAAAAAAAGATTCTGGCCGCGACGCCGGCCATTGAGCGCTGGTTTCGCATGGAGTGGCAAGAGCACACGCCGCCCTTTTATTGCTCGGTAGACTTGCGTAATGCGGGCTATAAGCTGGCGCCTGTCGATACCAATCTGTTCCCTGGCGGTTTTCATAACCTGGCCACGGAAATGCTGCCCTTGTCCGTGCAGGCGGCCATGGCTGCCATCGACAAGTATTGCCCGGACGCCCGCAACCTGCTGATCGTGCCGGAATTGCACAACACCACGCCGCAATACCTGCAGAACGTGGCGCGATTGATGCAGATATTCCGCCAGACGGGTCTGCATGTGCGCTTCGGCTCCTGGTCGCCCGAGATCACTCAACCGACGCCGCTGGCGTTGCCAGATGGCAACATGCTCGTCATCGAGCCGCTCGTGCGCCTGAACAATGGCCGCCGCCTGGGATTGAAGGATTTCGACCCGTGCACGATTCTGCTGAATAACGACTTGTCGGATGGCATCCCCGATATCTTGCAAAATATTCATGAGCAAAGCTTGCTGCCGCCCTTGCATGCGGGCTGGGCCTTGCGCCGCAAGAGCAACCACTACACGGCTTACGATGAAGTGGTGAAAAAATTCGGCAAGATGATCGATGTCGACCCGTGGATGCTCAACCCCTTCCACGCCAAGTGCAGCGACGTGAACTTCCAGGAAGGCGAGGGCGAAGACGCGCTGGCCGCCAGCGTCGACGTGCTGCTGGCCAAGATCCGCAAGAAATACAAGGAATACGGCATCAAGGAAAAGCCATTTGTCATCGTCAAGCCCGATGCGGGCACGTATGGCACGGGCATCATGACGGTGCGCGACGCCAGCGAAGTGCGCGACCTGTCGCGCAAGCAGCGCGACAAGATGTCCATCGTCAAGGACGGTAAAGTCGTCACCGACGTGATCATCCAGGAAGGCGTGCCCACCTTCGAAAGCATCAAGGATGCGGTGGCCGAGCCTGTCGTCTACATGATCGACCGCTATGTGGTGGGCGGCTTTTACCGCGTGCACGCGGAGCGGGGCGTGGACCAGAACCTGAACGCGCCCGGCTCGCAGTACGTGCCGCTGGCGTTTGCCCAGCAGCATGCGGTGCCGGACTTGAAGGCCAAGCCGGGCACGGCCGCGCCGAACCGCTTCTATGTGTATGGCGTGGTGGCGCGCCTGGCCTTGCTGGCCGCGTCGCTGGAAATGGAGCGCACGGACCCGAATCCCGAGGTGTATTGATCCATCACGGAGGCTTGCCGGGCGTGGCGACTACCGCGCCTGGCGATCTCGGCTAGAATCAAGCATTCCTTATCCAGGCTCCCCGATTGGACGCACCATGAAAATTGCATTCCTTGCCGACCCGCTGGCAGGCTTCAAGACTTACAAAGATTCCACCTTCGCCATGATGCGCGAGGCGGCCAAACGCGGCCACGCCGTGTATGCCTTCGAACAGAAGGACATGGCGCTGGAAGAGGGCATCGTCACGGCATTGGTCAAACACATCGAGCTGACGGGCGACGAACACGACTGGTACAAGGTGGTCTCCACCGAAGAAGTGCGCCTGTCGACCCTGGACGCCATCATCGAGCGCAAGGACCCGCCGTTCGACATGGAATACGTGTACGGCACGTATCTGCTGGAACTGGCGGAAAAGCAGGGCGCGCGCGTCTTCAACAAGCCGTCCGCCATCCGCGACAACAATGAAAAGCTGGCTATCGCCCAGTTTTCCGAATTCACCTCGCCGACCCTGGTGACGTCGAACGAAGCGCGCCTGCGCGCCTTCCACGCCAAGCACCAGGACGTCATCTTCAAGCCGCTCGACGGCATGGGCGGCACGGGCATCTTCCGCGTCAAGGCCGATGGCCTGAACCTGGGCGCCATCATCGAGACCTTGAGCGAGAACGGCGCGCAGACCATCATGGCGCAGCGGTTTATCCCCGACATCGACAAGGGCGACAAGCGCATCCTCGTCATCGGCGGCAAGCCGGTGCCGTTTTCGCTGGCGCGCATCCCGCAGGCGGGCGAAGTACGCGGCAACCTGGCGGCCGGCGGCACGGGCGTGGCGCAGCCCTTGACGGCGCGCGACCTGGAAATCGCAGAAAAGCTGGGCCCGATCCTGGCCGCGCGTGGCCTGATGCTGGTAGGATTGGACGTGATCGGCGACTATCTGACGGAAGTCAATGTCACCAGCCCGACCTGCTTCCAGGAAATCATGCAGCAGACGGGGTTTGACGTGGCGGCCATGTTTGTCGACGCCGTCGAGCACGGCGTTGCGCAAGCGCAGCAGCGCTAGAAGGTGAAATGACTATGGTAGGGATTTTGCTCATGACACATGCACCGCTGGGACAGGCGTTCATCGCCGCTTGCGCGCATGTGTTTCGGGGGCCAACGGAACGTTTTGAAGCCATCGACGTCGTCGCCGACCAGGACCTGGCGGAAGTGCAAAAGCTGGCGTCGGACGCCATCTGCCGCCTCGACGATGGCTCCGGCGTGCTGGTGATTACCGACGTGAAGGGCGGCACGCCGTCGAACTGCTGCAACAAGCTGGCCGATGCGGGGCGGGTGGAAGTCATCGCCGGCATCAGCCTGCCGATGCTGCTGCGCGCCATCACGTATCGCCGCGACACGCTCGACGTGGTGGTGGAGATGGCGCTGGCCGGTGCGCAAAGCGGCGCCGTGCGCGTCGATAACCGCATCCGCGTGGGCGAATAAGGAAGTGCATGGCCGCCGCCCTGAAGGCGGCGGGTTTTATAGGCCAAGATTGTCATCAGCGTAGTGCATTCAGGGATAGAGACCATACAAAAATGATTCAAAGAGAACTCGAAATCATCAACAAGCTGGGATTGCACGCACGCGCCTCCGCCAAATTTACCCAGCTCGCCGCCAAGTTCAAGAGCGACGTCTGGCTGACCCGCAACGCGCGCCGCATCAACGCCAAATCCATCATGGGCGTGATGATGCTGGCCGCCGGCAAGGGCGCGAAAGTGACCCTGGAAGCCGAGGGCGATGATGAGATGGCATGTGTCGATGCCCTCACCGCCCTGATTAATGACAGGTTTGGCGAAGGCGAGTAATGCTCGCCGAACGCAGCCGCAGCCGCATTCCGACAGGTCACCCCATGGCATCTTTCACGCTCCACGGCATCCCGGTCTCCCGCGGTATCGCCATTGGCCGCGCGCATCTGCTGGCGCCGGCCGCCCTTGACGTCAAACACTACCTGGTCGCCCAGGAACAGATCGAAGCCGAAGTCCAGCGTTTGCAAAACGCCATCGCCGCCGTCCACAAGGAACTGCAAACCCTGTGGAACGAGTTGCCGAAAGACGCGCCCACGGAACTGGGCGCGTTCATCGACGTGCATGCGCTGATCCTGTCGGACCCGCTGATCGCCGAAGCGCCGCTCGACATCATCCGTTCGCGTCACTACAACGCCGAATGGGCGCTGCTGACGCAGATCGATGAATTGTCGGCCCAGTTCGACGAAATCGAAGACCCGTATTTGCGCGAGCGCAAGGCCGACATCCAGCAGGTGGCAGAGCGCGTGCTGAAGGTCTTGCTTGGCACCGAACAGCTGCTGCCCAAGGTGGCGGCCGACGATGAATTGCTGGCGCAGATGATCGTCGTCGCGCACGACATCTCCCCGGCCGACATGCTGCAGTTCCGCGACCGCTCCTTCATCGGCTTCATCACCGACGTGGGCGGACAGAACTCGCACACGGCCATCGTCGCGCGCAGCCTGGATATCCCGGCCGCCGTCGGCATGTCGCAGGCGTCGATGCTGATCGATCAGGACGACTGGCTGATCATCGACGGCGACGCCGGCGTGGTCATTGCCAACCCCAGCGCGCTGGTGCTGGAGCAGTACCGCGAGCGCCAGGTGGCCATGCAGCGCGCGCGCAAGAAGCTGGGCAAGCTGAAAAAGACGCCAGCCGTGACCAGATGCGGCACGCCCGTCACCCTGCTGGCCAATATCGAATTGCCCGAGGATTGCGCGTTTGCGCTGGAGTCGGGTGCCAGTGGCGTAGGCCTGTTCCGCTCCGAATTCCTGTTCATGGGCCGCGCCCACAAGATTCCTACCGAGGACGAGCAGTTCGAGGCTTACCGCAACACGGTGCAGTCGATGAAAGGGCGCTTGGTGACCATCCGCACGCTCGACATCGGCGCCGACAAGCCGCTCGACCAGTCCGATCATACGGCTTTGAATCCCGCCCTGGGCTTGCGCGCCATCCGTTACTGCCTGGCCGAGCCGCAGCTGTTCCTGACGCAGCTGCGTGCCATTCTGCGCGCCTCGGCCTTCGGCAAGGTGCGCATCCTGATTCCCATGCTGGCGCATGCCTTCGAGATCGACCAGTCGCTGGCCATGATCGCGCAAGCGAAGGCCAGCCTGCGCGAGGAGGGCGTCAAGTTCGACGACACGGTTGAAGTGGGCGCCATGATCGAGATTCCGGCCGCCGCGCTGGCCCTGCCCATGTTCGTCAAGCGCATGGATTTCCTGTCGATCGGCACGAATGACTTGATCCAGTACACCCTGGCCATCGACCGAGTCGATTACGAAGTGGCGCATTTGTACAATCCGCTGCACCCGGCCGTGCTGCAACTGATCTCCATGACGATCGCGGCCGGCCACAAGGCGGGCATCGACGTGGCCGTCTGTGGCGAGATGGCGGGCGACGTGAAGCTCACGCGCTTGCTGCTGGGCATGGGGCTGCGCGAGTTTTCCATGCATCCGGCGCAACTGTTGGCGGTCAAGCAAGAGATCCTCAACAGCGATCTGGGCCTGATTGCACCACAAATGCGCAAAATTCTGCGTTCGATGGAACCAAATGTGATCGCGGAAGCCGTCCGGCAACTGCAGCTCATGTAAACTGTCACCATATCAGCATCAGGACACATCGCGCGCGGCAAGATGGTTCCTGATGCTAAAGTTGCAGGACCTATCATCGCGGTGCTGCATCGACCATGGCCCGTGGGGCCACCCCTTTTTATAAACCGACACACATGTCATCCATTGGAATCGTTTCGCCGCAAACCATGTATTTTGCGCAACCCCTGCAGCTGCAAAGCGGAGCATCGCTGCGGGACTATATGTTGATGTATGAAACCTACGGCACCCTGAACGCCGACAAATCGAACGCGGTGCTGGTCTGCCACGCCCTGAACGCCTCGCACCACGTGGCCGGCGTGTATGCCGATGAGCCGAAAAGCACGGGCTGGTGGGACAATATGGTCGGTCCCGGCAAGCCGCTCGACACCAACAAATTCTTCGTCATCGGCGTCAACAACCTGGGTTCCTGCTTCGGTTCGACGGGGCCCATGCACACCAATCCCGCCACCGGCAAGCCGTATGGCGCCTCTTTCCCCGTCGTCACGGTGGAAGACTGGGTCAGCGCGCAGGCGCGCCTGGCCGATGAACTGGGCATCCGCCAGTTCGCCGCCGTGATGGGCGGCTCGCTGGGCGGCATGCAGGCGCTGGCGTGGAGCATCATGTTCCCCGAGCGCTTGCGCCACTGCGTGGTGATCGCCTCGACGGCCAAGCTGTCGGCGCAAAATATCGCCTTCAACGACGTGGCGCGCCAGGCCATCCTGTCCGACCCCGATTACCGTGGTGGCGACTTCTATGCCCATGGCGTGGTGCCGAAGAACGGCTTGCGCGTGGCGCGCATGGTGGGCCACATCACGTATCTGTCGAATGACGACATGGCTGAGAAATTCGGCCGCAAGCTGCGCGATCCGGCGCAGACGGGCGACTATAAATTCGGCTTCGGCATCGATTTCGAGATCGAATCATATCTGCGCTACCAGGGCGACAAGTTCTCCGAATATTTCGACGCCAACACGTATCTGCTGATCACCAAGGCGCTCGATTACTTTGATCCGGCGCGCGCGCATGGCGGCGACCTGGCCAAGGCCCTGTCGGGCACGAAGGCCAAGTTCTTCCTCGCCTCGTTCTCCACCGACTGGCGCTTCTCGCCCGAGCGCAGCCGCGAAATCGTCGAGGCGCTGGTGTGCAACCGCCGCCAGGTCACGTATGCGGAAATCGACGCGCCGCATGGCCACGACGCCTTCCTGCTGGAAGATGCGCGCTACATGAACATGGTGCGCGCCTACTATGGCCAGGTATGGAACGATATCGGGGCGGGCTTGCCCGCCGCAGCACAGCACACCGCCGTCCGCCAGGGCGCGAAGGAGACCGCATGACTTTTGACGAATTGAGCGCACTGCGCCCCGACCTGGCCTTCATCGCCCACTGGGTGCCGAACAACGCGCATGTGCTGGACGTGGGCTGCGGCGAAGGCGTGATGCTGCAGTACCTGCAAAGCGACAAGGAGTGCAGCGGTTACGGCATCGAGATCGCCGACGACAAGGTGCTGGCCAGCACCCTGCGCGGCGTGAACGTGATCCAGCAAGACATGGAAAAAGGCCTGGCCATCTTTGGTGACAACAGCTTCGACACGGTGCTGTGCCTGTCGTCGCTGCAGATGATGAAGCAGGTCGAGCCGCTGTTGCGCGACATCGTGCGCGTGGGCGCCGAGGCCATCGTCTCGTTCCCCAACTTCGCCTACTGGCCGCACCGCGTGGCATTGCTGAAAGGGCGCATGCCCGTGTCGAAATCGCTGCCCTACCAGTGGTACGACACGCCCAACGTGCGCTGCGCAACCATCAACGATTTCCGCGAGTTGGCCGAGGAATGCGGCCTGGAAGTGATCGAATGCGTGGCCCTGGCCGAAGGCAAGATGGTCTCCGTGCTGCCGAACCTGCGCGGCGACCTGGCCGTCTTCCGCCTGCGTAAAAAAGCGGTGCATTGATGACCACAAGCCCGGCGCCAGGATGGCGTTCCTATGCCAATGGCCGCATGCTGGCCGTGCTGGTGCTGGGCTTCAGTTCCGGCCTGCCCCTGTTCATCCTTTTGTATTTGTTGCAGGCATGGCTGGCCAAGTCGGGCTTGAACGTCAAGGCGCTGGGGCTGTTCGCCCTGGTGCAGTTCCCGTATATCTGGAAATTCCTGTGGGCGCCTTTGATGGACCGCTACCGCATCCTCGGGCTGGGACGCCGGCGCGGCTGGATGGCACTGACGCAAGTGGCGCTGTTCTTTTCCATCGGCGGCATGGGCATGCTGGACCCGCTCACGCAGATCGGTTTGATCGCGGCGGCCGCCGGCGGCGTCGCCTTCCTGTCGGCCAGCCAGGACATCGTCATCGATGCCTACCGGCGCGAAATCCTTTCCGATAACGAGCAGGGACTGGGCGCCGCCGTCATCGTCAACGCGTATAAGGTGGCGGGCATGGTGCCGGGTGCGCTGTCGCTGATCCTGGCCGACCGCATGCCATGGCAGCCCGTCTTCTGGATTACGGCCGCCTTCATGTTGCCTGGCCTGGTCTGCACCTTGCTGATCAGGGAGCCGACCGTGTATGGCTCGCCGCCGAAGACCATGCGCGAAGCGATCATTCTGCCATTCCAGGAATTCATCGCGCGCGATGGTTGGCGTAACGCAATGTGGATCCTCGCTTTCGTCTTACTCTACAAAATCGGCGACAGCATGGCCACGGCGCTGGCAACGAAGTTTTATCTCGACCTGGGTTTCAGCATGACGCAGATCGGTCTGGCCGCCAATACCACGGGTTTCTGGGCCAGCCTGGCCGGCGGCGTGGTGGGCGGCATATGGATGCTCAAGCTGGGCATCAACCGGGGCCTGTGGGTGTTCGGCGCGCTGCAGGCCATCGCGATTCTTGGCTTTGCCTGGCTGGCGCAGGTGGGGCCGAATACCATGTTATTGAGCGCCGTGATCGGTTTTGAAGCTTTCGCCAGCCTGGGCCTGGGTGCGGCAGCCTTTGTCGCGTTCTTGTCGCGCACCACGGACCCGCGCTACACGGCCACGCAATATGCGCTGTTTTCCAGCCTGAGCGCCGTGCCGCGCACCCTGATCAACGCCTCGGTGGGCTTTCTGGTCGCCGAACTGGGCTGGTTCTCGTTTTTCATCGTTTGCTTCTTCCTGGCTTTCCCGGCCATGATGATGCTGCCTAAAATCGCTCCATGGAGGTCTGCCAATGGCACCAATATCCCTTAAACGTTACACCGTCCTGGCCAGCCTGTGCGCGGCCACCGCACTGGCGCCGCTGTCCGTCCACGCCCAGCAGGCGACGGTACAGGATGGCATCAAGGTGCGTCCTTTGTCGACCTCGCGCATCTTTGCCGGCGGCGCCGATTTCAATGCACAATCGAAGCAGCAATATACGCAGCTGGTCAACGAAGCGAAGGAAAAAAATGCGCTGGTGCCGGACAGCGATCCACAGGTCAAACGCCTGCGCGCCATCGCCCAGCGCATCATCCCGTTCGCCACGCGCTGGAACGAGGCGGCGGCAAACTGGAACTGGCAGATCAACCTGCTCAACTCGGACGAGGTCAACGCCTTTTGCATGCCGGGCGGGCAGATCGCTTTTTACAGCGGCATTATCACCAAGCTGAACCTGACCGACGATGAAGTGGCCGTCGTCATGGGGCATGAAATTTCGCACGCCTTGCGCGAACACTCGCAGGCGCAGGCAGGCAAGGGTAACCTGGCCGCCGTTGGCGCCAAGCTGGCCGGCGCCGGCCTGTCGGCCTGGCTCGGCGTCGACCCGAATCTGACCAGCACTGCCACGAATATGGCGGCCAAGGGCGTGATGCTGAAGTTTTCGCGCGACGATGAACGCGAGGCGGACCTGATCGGCATGGACCTGGCCGCGCGCGCTGGTTTCGACCCGCGCGCCGGCGTGGCGCTGTGGCAGAAGATGGCGGCAGTCAGCAAGGGCGCGCCGCCGGAATTCCTCTCGACGCACCCGTCGGGCAGCGACCGCATCTCGCAGATGAACAGCCATATGGCGCAAGTGCTGCCCCTGTACGCGCGCAGCAAGGGCGTCAGCGTGGATGCCTTGCCGCCCTACCGCAGCAACGCCATCGCGCAGCGCTAGGATGTCGAACCGCCACACCGCCGCACCCTTGCCCATGCGCGACGGTGTCGCGGCCAGCTATCTGTGGCTGCCGGAAGGGCAGTGGCCGGACATGCTGTCGTTTCTGCTCGAGCGCTATCCGCAGATCAGCGCGGCGCAATGGCAGGACCGCATGGCGCGCGGCGACGTGGTCAACGGCGACGGCGCCGTGCTTGGACCGGACAGCGCATACCGGCGCGGCATGCGCATTTTTTACTACCGCGAGCTGGAACGCGAAGCACCGATCCCGTTCCTGGAAGAGATCCTGTTCCAGGACGAACACCTGGTGGTGGTCGACAAGCCGCATTTTCTGCCCATGACGCCGGCCGGGCGCTTCGTGCAGGAGACCCTGCTGACGCGCCTGAAGAAAAACCTGGACTGCGCCGAGCTGACGCCGATTCACCGCCTCGACCGCGAGACGGCCGGTGTGGTGATTTTTTCGCGCCAGATAGCCAGTCGTGGCGCCTACCAATCGCTGTTCCAGCGCCGCGAAGTGCGCAAGACGTATGAGGCGCTGGCGCCTCGTCTCGATGGCCGCGATTTTCCATTTACCTACCGCAGCCACATGGTCGAGGGCGCGCAGTTTTTTCTCATGCGCGAGGAAGCGGGGGAGCCGAACTCGGAAACCGTCATCGACGTGATCGAAGAGCGCGGCGAAGTGAACCTGTACCGGCTGCAGCCGCACACGGGGCGCAAGCACCAGCTGCGCGTGCATCTGGCCGCGCTGGGTATCCCCATCGTCAACGATGCGTTTTACCCGGTGGCCCTGCCGTGCAAGGAAGACGACATGTCGCACCCGCTGCAGTTGCTGGCGCGCGCGATCGATTTCACCGACCCTTTGAGCGGCGAGCCGCGCCATTTTGAAAGCCGGCGCAGCCTGTAGCGATGCTTACGCCTTGATGGTGTAATCGATGATCAGGGGCGCGTGGTCGGAGAAGCGCTCGTCCTTGTAGACGCTGACCGTATGCGCCTGCGCCGCGATGCCGGGCGTGGCGACGTGGTAATCGATGCGCCAGCCCACGTTCTTCGCGTAGGCTTGCCCCCGGTTGCTCCACCACGTGTACTGGTCTTCGCGCTTGTCCAGGCCGCGGTGCACGTCGACAAAGCCCACTTCGTCGAAGACTCGCGTCAGCCACGCGCGCTCTTCCGGCAGGAAGCCGGAATTTTTCTTGTTACCCTTCCAGTTTTTCAGGTCGATTTCGTGGTGGGCGATATTCCAGTCGCCGCAGATGACTACTTCGCGGCCCAGCGCCTTCAATTCCAGCAGGTGCGGCAGGAACAGTTCCATGAAGCGGAACTTGGCCTCCTGGCGCTCCGGGCCGGACGAACCGGACGGGCAGTACACGGAAATGACGGACAGGTTGCCAAAATCACAGCACACGTAGCGGCCTTCGGCGTCGAATTCAGGGCTGCCGAAGCCGATATGCACGGCATCCGGTTCGACCTTGCTGTACACGCCCGTGCCGGAATAGCCTTTTTTCTCGGCATAGTGGAAATGGCCATGGTAGCCGTGCGGATTGAGGAATTCCGGCGTCATGTCGGGCAGCTGCGCCTTCAATTCCTGCACGCAGATGAAATCGGCCGTCTGCGTGCCCATCCAGTTGAAAAAGCCTTTTTTGGCGGCGGAACGGATGCCGTTCAGGTTGGCGGAGATAATTTTTGGCATAGGTCTAGAGTGAAAGGGCGCTGGACGGGGCCGGCGGGCGCGGCATGGCGATTGTCTCGCCGGTGCGCGCGGATTAAAATACAGGCACTTTTAAAAAATGAGGCTAATGTGAATAATTTACGCCAGCAGTTTATCGCGTTTTCAGTATCCAAGGGAGTCTTGCGGTTTGGCGAGTTCACCACCAAGGCCGGGCGTCAGTCGCCGTACTTCTTCAATGCGGGCCTGTTCCATGACGGCGCCACCCTGGCCGAGCTGGCGCAGTTCTACGCGCAGACCCTGCTCGACTCGGGCGTCGAATTCGACATGCTGTTCGGCCCCGCCTACAAGGGCATCACTCTGGCGTCGGCCACCGCCGTGGCGCTGGCCGGCAAGGGCCGCAACACTTCGTTCGCCTTCAACCGCAAGGAAGCCAAGGACCATGGCGAAGGCGGCACCATCGTCGGCGCCAAGCTGCATGGCAAAGTTGTCATCATTGACGATGTGATCTCGGCCGGTACCTCGGTACGCGAATCGGTGGACATGATACGCGCCGCCGGCGCCGAGCCATGCGCCGTGCTGATCGCCCTGGACCGCATGGAGCGTTCCGGCCCGGACGGCCAGCTGTCGCCAAGTTCGGCGGTGCAGGAAGTGTCGAAACAGTATGGCATCCCTGTCATCTCGATCGGCAACCTGGACGATTTGTTCGGCTACCTGAATGGCGCTGGTGCCGATCCGGAACTGCTGAAACATAAAGAAGCCGTTTCCGCCTACCGCACCAGGTATGGCATTTAAGTAGTTTTTTCCAGCAGCGCCCGCAACCGCGGGTCGCTGCAGGCGATGGCAGCTTGCGGGTGGCATTGCAACAGCCGCCGCAACAGCGCGCCACCGATGCCGCGCCGCCGGAACGGCGGTTTCACGAACAGCATGTTCACCGTCACCCCGTTCGCGCACTTGCTGATGTCAAGCATGGCCACCTGCTGGCCGTCGATCCACGCACACAGCGCGCTGTCCCCTTGCCAGTCTATCTGCATCACGCCAGCCATGGTTTGAGCGCCGCATGCAGGCCCAGGGCGAACAGGCCGACAAAAAAACATCGTTTGAATACTTGCTGCGCGATGCGCCCGCGCAGCCATTGGCCGGCCAGCATGCCGGCCAGCGCCGGCAGCAGCGCATACGCGGAAGCGCCCGCCGCGCCCAGGCTGAAGTCGCCGTGCAAGGCCAGGCTGGCCGCCAGCGCCACGGTCGATGCCGTAAACGCCAGGCCCAGCGCCTGCACCAGCGCATCGCGCGCCAGCCCCAGTGCCTGCAGATACGGCACGGCGGGGATGACGAAGACGCCCGTGGCCGCCGTCACCAAGCCCGTCACCGCGCCTGCCACGGGCCCCAGCCAGGCTTCGTGCCGTGCCGGCACGCGCAGCTGCAGCGAGAATAATCCCGCCAGCGCGTACAGCATCAGCGCCACGCCCAGCGCGACGACGGCCCAGGCGCCGCTGTCGCCCGCTAGTAGGGCGCCGCCCGCCAGGGTGCCGGTCATGACGCCGGCCAGCATGGGCCACAGACGCCGCAGCAGGGCGCACAGGCCTGGGCCGGCCGCCAGCTGCCAGACATTCGTCACCATCGATGGCACGATCAGCAGGGCCGCCGCCTGCACGGGCGGCATGACAAGGCTGAGCGTGCCCATGGCCACCGTCGGCAGTCCCAATCCGACTACGCCCTTGACGAAGCCAGCGACGAGGAAGCTGGCGCCGACTGCCAGCAGGAATGACGTCTCCATCTTTTTTATTCCACAGTGATTTTGCGTGGATTCTGCGCTCACCCGGGACTTTCGCCAAGGTGGATTATTTTGAGTTAGCCTAAGTAAAATACGAAGGCTGATAAGATGGCAAAAAGGAGAGCTGCCATGCGTTTTGATCTGGTCGACTTGCAGCTGTTTGTCAACGTGGTGGAGGCGGGAAGCCTGACGGCGGGGGCCGCGCGCAGCCACCTGGCGCTGGCCTCAAGCAGTGCGCGCGTGCGCGGCATGGAAGAGATGCTGGGCATGCCCCTGCTGCTGCGCGGGCGGCGCGGCGTCGAGCCGACCCCCGTGGGCCAGACCTTGCTGCATCACGCGCGCCTGGTGCTGCTGCAAATGGAAAAAATGCGCGGCGAACTCGGTGAATTTGCACGCGGCTTGAAAGGGCAGTTGCGGCTGCTGTGCAATACAGCCGCGCTCAGCGAGTTTTTGCCCGAGGCGCTCGGTGCTTTTCTCGACCGCCATCCGAACCTGACCATCGACCTGGAAGAGCGCCTCAGTTACGATATCGTCAAGGCCGTCTCGGAAGGGCTGGCCGACATGGGCATCGTGTCCGATTCGGTCGACATGCGCGGCTTGCAGACGTTCTTGTTTCGCCCCGACCGGCTGGTGGTCATCGCCGCAGCCGACGGCGTGCATCACCGCGCGCTCGGCCAGGATGGCGTCGTCGATTTTGCCAGCGTTCTTGATCACGATTTCATCGGCCTGGCCGACGACAGCGCGATGCAGCAGTACCTGGGCATGCACGCGGCGCGCCTGGGGCGTCCGTTGAAGGTGCGCGTGCGCCTGCGCAGTTTCGATGCTGTCTGCCGCATGGTGGCCAGCGGCGTGGGCATCAGCGTGGTGCCGCTGGCGGCGGCCAGCCGCTGCCAGCAGACGATGGCGCTGCGCTGCCTGGAATTATCCGATCCCTGGTCGGTACGCAATCTGACGATCTGCGTGCGCCAGTTCAGTGAATTACCCCTGTATGCGCGCCAGTTGATCGATCATCTGAAAGCGTGACAGGGCATGACAGGAGCAGCGATGCGTTTTTCAGAAGACAAGATGGCCAGCCTGCTGTGCAGCGACCAGGTCGAGCGGCCCATCCACATCTGGCAGCCGCCACAGCCACACCACCCCCGCGCCGTGATCCTGGCGATCCACGGCGGCATGGCGCATGCGGGCGACTACGTCACGCCGGCGCTGACCTTCCGCCAGCACGGCATCGCCACCGTCAGCTTCGACATGGTGGGCCACGATGGCAAGCGCAAGGTCGATGTCCCTTCGTTCGAGGCCTTCCTCGACGACGAGGAGCTGTTCCTTGCCTGGGTCAAGCAGGCGTATCCGGGTGTGCCGATTTTTGTCATGGGCCACTCCATGGGCGGCCTGATCGCCACGCACCTGGGGCTGCGGCGCTTTGCGGGCGACCCGGCCATCAAGGGGTTTGTGATTTCATCGCCGTATTACGTGAACGCGATTCCCGTGCCGAAGGTGCTGCAGATGCTGTCCGGCTGGCTGGCGCAGCGCTACCCCACGATGAAGGTGCCGCTGGGGAATCTGACCATGCTGCTGACGCATGATCAAACCATCACCGCGCGCCATTTCCAGGACGAGCGCGACGGCATCCGCGCCAGTGCAGCGTCGGTGCGCTTTGCCCATGCCTTGACGTCGGCGCAAAAGGAATTGGCGGGCGGCTTGTCGGATTGGCGCTTCCCCCTGTTCGCCGTGGTGGCGGGCGACGACAAGCTGGCCAACAGCCGCGCCACGGAAAGCCTGCTGCGCAGCGTGCCCGAGGGCTTGCTCGACTATCACTACTATCCGGCCAATTACCACGAGAATTTCAATGAAGTGAACCGTGACGTGATCTTTGCCGCCATCCTGGCCTGGATGGAAAAACTGCTGGCACCCGTGCCGGCTTGAGGGCCAGGTATCGTTATAATCGGATAAATTGATTTTACCGCCGGTGCGCCGGCCCGGTCCCCGCGGCACAGGGGAATACTCAAGGAATGAACGATGCGCTTGCTGATTGCCCTGTTACTCCCGTGGCTGACCTTTTTCACCATCGGCCGCCCCATTGCGGGCATCATTTGCCTGATCCTGCAAATCACCTTGATCGGCTGGCTGCCAGCGACGATCTGGGCCGTGTATGCGCTGAGCCAGTACAAGACGGACCAGAAAATTGCCGAGGCCATGCGCCGGCGCTGATGTGGGGCTAAGCCCTGTTTAAGCTGCGCTTCCTATCTTGATTCAACCGACATGAGGAGAGTGAGATGGCATCAAACAGACGCGGTACCCTGGGCCTGGCGGCGGCGATGCTGGCCGCAGGGCTGTTGCTGGGAAGTGCGGCGCAGGCCCAAACCGACAGCGCTCTGCCGCCCGTGCAGAAGAGCGGGGCGGTGGAGTACCTGAGCGGCGGCATCGGCCTTGAGGAGTCGACCGCCATCAAGAGCGCCAGCCGGCAATGGCCCCTGAGTCTCGTGTTTTCCGTGCAGGCGGCGGGCAAGGCGGAATTTGCCTCCGACGTGAAGCTCGAGATACGCGACGCCAAGGGCGTGCTGGCGCTGGAAACGACGGCCAGCGGACCGTTCCTGCTGGCGAAACTGTCGCCGGGCAGCTACAGCCTGCACGCGACGCTGGCCGGCAAGTCACTGGAACGCAAGGTGCGGGTCAAGGCGGGATCGTCCACGCGGGTGGAGCTGGTTTGGCCGGCGGGAACGAATCAGGGCCGGCCTTGATGCCAGGCGACGGCAAGGCGCCCGAACGGGGCTTGTCGGCGCATATCCTGCCCACGTCGGCGACGATGGTCGGCGTATGCATGACGGTGCTGTCGATCGGGCACCTGGCGCCGCGCGGCGAGGTGCGCGTGGCCATCGACAAGCTGCTCGCCGTCGATGCCATCGTCTTTCTCGTCAGCGCCGTGCTCTCGTTCATGTCGCTGCGCCCCGGCCAGTCGCGCTTGCGCTACGAATGGTGGGGTGAACTGCTGTTCATTTGCGGCCTGGCCCTGCTGGCGCTGGGCGCCGTGGTGCTGGCCTTCGTCATCAACTGACCTCGGTCGGTTGACATCGAATCAGCTGGCCGTGAGCACGCGTCCTTCGGCGGCGCTTTGCAGCGCCAGTTCGATCAGGCGTATCGTTGCCGCCGCATCTTCGGCTGCCACGGGCGCCGGTGCGCCGTGGCGGATGGCGTCGGCCATGCCCTGGTAAAAGTCCTGGTAGCGGCCCGCCTGCATCTCGAGGTGTTCAACATGTCCGTCCGGCTGCGCACCCAGGTGCAGCGCGCCGCGCACGGGGTCCACGCCCCAGCCGGGCTGTCCCGGCCTGCCGCCCGCCTTCAAGGCATCTTCCTGCGGGTCGAGGCCAAACTTCACGAAACTACCGTTGTCGCCATGCACGGCGAAGCGCGCCGTCGGCGCCTTTACCAGGCAACCGGCTTGCAGCACCACGCGCAGCCGGTCGTAGTACAGCACGATGTGCATATAGTCGACGGCTTGCGCGCCATCGCGCTGCAGGGCGATATCTGCGTACAGCTTTTCCGGCTGGCCGAACAGCTGCATGGCCTGGTCCAGCATGTGCGGACCCAGGTCGTACAACAAACCGCCGCCCGGTGCGCCGGACTCGCGCCAGCGCTGGCGGATTTCGGGGCGGAAACGGTCGAAATGCGATTCGACGCTGGCGATGCGCCCCAGCGTGCCCTGCGCCAGCAGCGCTTTCAGGGTCAGGAAGTCGCCATCCCAGCGCCGGTTGTGGTACACGCTGAGCACCAGCTTGCGCTCTTGCGCCAGGGCGATCAGGCTCTGCGCTTCGGCGCTGGAAATGGTGAAGGGCTTGTCGACCACCACGTGCTTGCCCGCCTGCAGGGCCGCTTGCGCCAGGCTGAAATGCGCCTCGTTGGGTGCGGCGATGACGACCAGCTCGATGGACGGATCGGCAAACAGTTGCGCCGCATCCGCATACACGGTGGCGTTCGGCCAATCCTTGTGCACGAGGTCCGGCTTGCTGGAGGCGACGGCGGCCAGCTCCAGGGCATCGATGGTAGACAGCACGGGAGCGTGGAAGGTGGAGCCGGCAAAGCCGTAGCCGACCAGGCCGGTCTTGATCTTGTTCATGGCGGATTCACAGGTGCGTGGAAGAATCCATGATCATACCCGCAAGCGGGCGGCGGCACCGCTGCTGCAATGCTGCGACGAGCCGCCGCTCCTGAATTAGTTCAGGCTCCAGACGTATTGCACCTTGACGCTGGCGCTGACAGGCTTGCCGCCAGCGAGGGCAGGCTTGAACGTACACTTGGCAATGCCGCTGCGCGCCGCTTCGTCGAGGGCCGGATGGCCGCTGCTTTTGACCACGCTCGAGCCCAATACCTTGCCGGAGGCATTGACGTCAAAGGACATGTTGACCGTGCCCTCTTCTTTCGCCTGTAGCGATGCGGCTGGATAGACCGGTTTGCCGCAGACGCCAAAGTCGATGACGGGGCGACGTTCCAGCACGGGAGCGCTGTCGGCGGCGACGGCCTGGCCGTAGATGCCGAGGCAGGCGCCGGCCAGTGCCAGCAGCGGCACGGCCGCTTTCCAGTTCAGGGTTTGTGGTGCAGGGCGCAGCAATCGTTTGATACGTGACATAAGATCTCCTCCGTTGGCCGCCTGGGCCAGGTGGTGGGTTGAGAACTGGAGACGTTCCAGTTCCGAGAGTGCAAGAGCCAGACGCCGCGGTTCGCCCAGTTGTCTTGCTGCGAAATCATCTGCAATATGTTCGCGTTCGAGGCGCACGCCGCGAGAGATCCACCAGACGGCAGGGTGGAAGAACAGCAGCGCCTCGATGGCGTTTTGCAGCAGGTTGATCAGATAATCGTGGCGCCGGATGTGTGCCAGTTCGTGCGCCAGCAGCGCATCGAGCAGGTGCGGCGGCATGCCGGTGATCAGCGCTGCAGGCACCAGCACCATGGGGCGCCAGATGCCGGCCGTGAGCGGGCTGGCGATGTTGTCGAGTACGCGCAGGCCCACGGGCCGCGCCACGCCGGCATCCTGCGCCATGCGCGACAGCCTTGTCTGCAGTTGTCCATGTGCGGCGTCCGTCTTGCTGGCGCTGCGCTCTATCCATAGCATGCCCAGTGCCATGCGCACGGCCAGCACTGCGGCGCATAGGGCCCAGACGCCGACGATGGCGCGAAGAAGCAGGTCCAGGTCTGGAAGGGTCGTGGGCATGAGCAGTGCGGTCGGCAGCAAGGTGCTGGAGAACATGGCACCCGTGGCATCACCATCGGCCAGGCGCAAATACAAGCCCACTGCCGGCCATGCCAGGCATGCCAGCAGTGCGCCGCAACCGACGGCGTAGCGCGCCTCGGGACGCGCATTGCGCAAGACTGCCCACGCCAGCGCCGTGGCGCAGCCGATCAGCAAGCCTTGCCACAGGAAATGCAGCAGGGTCCAGCCCAGCGCTGGCACGAAGCCGCTCATGATTGATCGTCCTTGAGCATTTTTTCTATCTCTTCGCGTTCGGCGCGCGACACACCCGTGCGCAGTGCCGCCAGCACCAGCGCCTTGGCCGAACCGGCAAAGGCTTTTTGCATCAATTCCTTGAGCAGATTCGTCTGCAGGCTGTCCTGCGCCTGGGCCGGCGCATACACGTGCGAACGCTGGCTTGCATCGCGAATCAGCAAGCCCTTGGTATGCATGATCTGCATCAGGCGCAGCACGGTGCCATACGTGATGGCAGGCTTGGCCAACGTCATCGCCTCGTGCACCTGCTTGGCCGTGGCGGCGCCCAGCGGCCACAGTGCTTGCAGCAGATCGAGCTCGGCAGCCGTTGGTTTCGGGATATCGGGAGTCTTGGCCATGCTGTTTTTCCTCTTGCTGGAATTTCAATGTAGCTAGATTAATCGTTGTAGACAGAAATGTATACTTTAATTTTATATGCCGCATCAGTGCCTTACAGGCATGGGGAAAAACTAGACAAGCTTGTTTATGCGTGGAGCGGCCAGGCAGAAAAAAAGACGCCGCGGCGTCTTTTTCTTGGGGGCGTGGGAATTATCCCGCTAGCTTGGCCTTCAGCAGTTCCGTCAGCTGGGCCGGGTTGGCCTTGCCCTTGGATGCCTTCATGGCTTGTCCGATCAGCGCGTTGATGGCCGCTTCCTTGCCGGCACGGTACTGTTCCACTGACTTGGCGTTCGCCGCCAGCACTTCATCGACGATGGCTTCCAGGGCGCCCGAATCCGAGATCTGCTTCAAGCCCTTGGCATCGATGATGGCGTCGACCAGGTGCTCGTCGTTCGATTTGGCTTCCCACATGCCGGCGAAGACTTCCTTTGCCGCCTTGTTCGAGATCGTGCCGTCGGCAATGCGCTTGAGCATGGCGGCCAGCTGCGCGGCGGAGACGGGCGCGTCGTCCAGGTCCACGCCTTCGCGGTTCAGGGTCGACGATACGTCGCCCATCAGCCAGTTGGCGGCGGCCTTGGCGTTTTCCTTGCCGGCCTTGTCGACCACGGCGACGAAATAGGTGGCCATGGCTTTCGATTGCGTCAGCACGAGCGCATCGTAGTCCGGCAGCGCGTATTCGCTGATGAAACGGGCGCGCATGGCGGCCGGCAGTTCCGGCATCGAGGCCTTGACGGTATCGATCCACGCTTGCGAGATGACCAGCGGCGGCAAGTCAGGATCCGGGAAGTAGCGGTAATCCTGGGCGTCTTCCTTGCTGCGCATTTCGCGCGTTTCCTTGCGGTCCGGATCGTACAGGCGCGTCGCCTGCACGACCTTGCCGCCTTCTTCGATCAGTTCGATTTGGCGGCGTACTTCGACGTGCACGGCTTCTTCGATGAAGCGGAAGGAGTTCAGGTTCTTGATCTCGCAGCGGGTGCCGAATTCCTTCTGGCCGACGGGGCGCACGGAAACGTTGACGTCGCAGCGGAACGAGCCTTCCTGCATATTGCCGTCGCAAACGCCCAGCCACATGACCAGCGAGTGCAGCGCCTTGGCATAGGCCACGGCCTCGGCGGCGCTGCGGATTTCCGGTTCCGAGACGATTTCCAGCAGCGGCGTGCCGGCGCGGTTCAAGTCGATGCCGCTCATGCCCGCATAGTCTTCATGCAGGGACTTGCCGGCGTCTTCTTCCAGGTGGGCACGCGTCAGGTTCACCGTCTTGGTGACGAATTCGCCATCCTTTTCATAGCCGAAGGTCAGGGCGCCGCCGATGACGACGGGGTCTTCGAACTGGCTGATCTGGTAGCCCTTGGGAGAATCCGGATAAAAATAGTTTTTGCGCGCGAAGACCGAGTGTGGCGCCACGGTGGCACCGACGGCCAGGCCGAAGCGGATCGCGCGGTCGACGGCCTGCTTGTTCATCACCGGCAGCACGCCTGGCAGCGCCAGGTCGACGGGGCTGGCTTGCGTGTTGGCTTCGGCGCCGTACTTGATCGGCGAACCGCTGAAAATTTTGGATTCGGTCGTGAGCTGTACGTGGTTCTCAAGACCGATGACGACTTCCCATTGCATAGTGTTCTCGCTTATTTTTTGGTGGCGCCACCTGGGCGGCGCGAATTTTTTCTTAAATGCCTGCAGGGCTGCGCGTATGCCAGTCCGTCACTTGCTGGAACTGGTGGGCGATGTTCAGCAGCCTGGCTTCGCCAAAATAATTGCCGATGATTTGCAGGCCGACGGGGCGCTTGCTGTTTTTCTCGCCATCGCCAAAGCCGCAAGGGATCGACATGCCGGGCAGGCCGGCCAAGCTGGTCGACAGTGTGTAGATGTCGGCCAGGTAGTTCGCCACCGGGTCATCCGTCTTGTCGCCCAGGTCCCAGGCGACAGTCGGCGCGACCGGTCCCATGATGACGTCGCAGACGGCGTTCGGGCCATTCAGCACGGCGTCGAAATCCTGCGCGATCAGGCGGCGGATCTTTTGCGCCTTCAGGTAGTAGGCATCGTAGTAGCCGTGGCACAGCACATAGGTGCCGACCATGATGCGGCGCTGCACTTCCGGGCCGAAGCCCTGGGCGCGCGACTTCTTGTACATGTCCTGCAAATCCTTGTACTCGGCCGCGCGGTGGCCGTAGCGCACGCCGTCGTAGCGAGACAGGTTCGACGACGCTTCGGCCGGGGCGATCATGTAGTAGGCGGGAATCGACAGGGCCGTGTTCGGCAGCGAGATGTCGACCAGGGTGGCGCCCAGCTTTTCATATTGCGCCAGTGCGCCGCGCACGGCCGCTTCCACGTCCTTGGCCAGGCCCTCGCCGAAGTACTCGCGCGGCACGCCGATGCGCAAGCCCGTAAGGGGTTCATCAAGGCTGCGCGAAAAATCTTCCGCCACGCCGCCCTGTTCCGGCGACAGGCTGGTCGAATCGCGTTCGTCGAAGCCGGCCATGGCGGTCAGCAGCAGGGCGCAGTCTTCGGCCGAGCGGGCCATCGGGCCGCCCTGGTCCAGCGACGAGGCAAAGGCGATCATGCCGAAGCGCGAGACGCGGCCATACGTCGGCTTGATGCCGGTGATGCCGCAAAACGCGGCTGGCTGGCGGATCGAGCCGCCCGTGTCGGTACCGGTTGCTGCCGGCGTCAGGCCGGCAGCAACGGCGGCGGCCGAGCCGCCGGACGAGCCGCCTGGCACGGCGTTTTTGTCCCACGGATTCTGCACGGCGCCGAAGGCCGAATTCTCGTTGCCGGAACCCATGGCGAATTCATCGCAATTGACCTTGCCCAGGGTGACCATGCCGGCCGCCTGGAATTTTTCCACCACGGTGGCGTCAAACGGGCTGGCGTAGTCGGCCAGCATTTTCGAGCCGGCCGTCGTGCGCCAGCCTTTAGTGACGAACAAGTCCTTGTGCGCGATCGGCACGCCCGTCAAGGGCGTGGCCGTGCCGGCGGCGATGCGTGCATCCGCTTCGGCAGCTTGCGCCAGGGTCAGGGCACGGTCGACGTGCAAAAAGGCGTTCGAGTTGTCCGCTTCGATGCGGTCGAGGAAATGCGTCGCCAGCGCAACGGCGGAAATTTCCTTGTTCTGCAAAAGCGTGGACAACTGTTTGATGGATTTTGTATGCATGGCGTTTCTATTTTGATATTCGACGGGAAGGCAACAGCATGGAGCGGCGCAGTTACTCGATCACTTTTGGCACCAGATAGAGTCCATCCTGGACTTTCGGCGCCACGGCCTGGTAGGCGTCGCGGCGGTTCTGTTCCGTGGCGACGTCCTCGCGCAGGCGCAGGGCGATATTGTCCATGTGGGCGGCCAGCGGGTGGCTCAGGGGGGCCACGCCATCGGTATTGACGGCTTGCATTTGTTCCGCCAGTGCAAAAATCTTGTTCAATTGGGCCAACGACGTGACGGCCTGATCGTCGGCCATTTCAAGTTGTGCCAGGTGGGCGATGCGTTTTACGTCGGATAGTGTCAGGGACATGGCGAATGGCGCGGAGTGACGCGCATGAGTATTAAGTTGGCGTTTTGATAAAACGCGGGTATTTGCTGCTTTTTTGCTCACAAAAGTCGAGGAATGCCGCGTAAGTCGCGGCCGCAAGAGTCGCACTTTTCCATGGTTTTTGAGCAAATCGCATTCAAATTATAAGGTAGAATGGCGGGTTAATGCGTTGTCGGCGCCGATGGACTGCTGCCGCAGCATAGAAAAGATTGCGCAAGCGCCAAGCGAAACCCGGGAAAATCGCCTTCATGGATTTTCAGGGTGCCTGAAAGCGCCCGCTTTGAAACTCCCCATAAACAGCTTTTGCGCAGCTCGATGCGCTACAGGACACTCATGTTTGGTTTTTTACGCAGGTATATCTCCACCGATCTGGCCATTGACTTGGGCACGGCCAACACCCTTATTTATGTGCGCGGCCTCGGTATCGTCCTGGACGAACCGTCCGTCGTCGCCATCCGCCAGGAAGGCGGTCCGAATGGCAAGAAGACCATTCAGGCAGTCGGCAAGGAAGCCAAGCAGATGCTGGGCAAGGTGCCGGGCAATATCGAAGCGATTCGTCCGATGAAAGATGGCGTGATCGCCGACTTCACCGTGACCGAGCAGATGCTCAAGCAATTCATCCGCATGGTGCACGACTCGAAATTCTTCCGTCCTTCGCCGCGCATCATCATTTGCGTGCCGTGCGGTTCGACCCAGGTCGAACGCCGCGCGATCCGCGAATCGGCCCTGGGCGCCGGCGCCTCGCAGGTGTACCTGATCGAAGAACCGATGGCGGCGGCCATCGGCGCGGGCTTGCCCGTGTCGGAAGCGACCGGCTCGATGGTGGTCGACATCGGCGGCGGCACCACGGAAGTGGGCATCATTTCGCTGGGCGGCATGGTCTACAAGGGTTCCGTGCGCGTGGGCGGCGACAAGTTCGATGAAGCCATCGTCAACTACATCCGCCGCAACTACGGCATGCTGATCGGCGAACAGACGGCTGAAGCCATCAAGAAGGCCATCGGTTCGGCTTTTCCTGGTTCGGAAGTGAAGGAAATGGAAGTCAAGGGCCGCAACCTGTCCGAAGGCATCCCGCGCTCGTTCACCATCTCCAGCAACGAGATCCTCGAAGCGCTGACCGACCCGCTGAACAACATCGTCTCGGCCGTGAAGAACGCGCTGGAACAGACGCCGCCGGAACTGGGCGCCGATATTGCCGAAAAAGGCATGATGCTGACGGGCGGCGGCGCACTGCTGCGCGACCTGGACCGCCTGCTGATGGAGGAAACCGGCCTGCCTGTGCTGGTGGCCGAGGATCCGCTCACCTGCGTGGTGCGTGGTTCCGGGATGGCCCTGGAACGTATGGACAAGCTCGGCTCGATCTTCTCCTACGAATAATCTGACAGAAGGGCCGGAAACCATCTCCGGCCTTTTTTTGGTTTTGGCGCCGGCGTCTGACCGGGGCCTGCACGTTGGCGCACTGCGCCTGGCCTGATTATTGGAAGTCATGGAATACAGTCCTCCGCCACTTTTCAAACAAGGCGCCTCTGCCCGCGTCAAGATGATGGTGTTCGCCGGCATTTCTATCGCCCTGCTGCTGGTCGATTCGCGCATGCACGCGCTGACGGCCGTGCGCCAGGCCGTCGGCACCGTGCTGTATCCGGTGCAGATGGCGGCCCTGGTGCCGCGCGATGTGGCGTTCGGTGTCGGTAATTACTTCTCTTCGCTGTCCGCCCTGGAAAAACAGGTGCGCGACCTGAAGCACGAACAGATCGCCTCGGCGCAGATCATGCAGCAGGCGCAGCTCAACATCGTTGAAAACAATCACTTGCGCAAGTTGATGGAAGCGCGCGAGCGCGTCCCCGTCAAGACCATGATGGCCGAAGTGCTGTATGACACGCGCGATTCGGCCACGCGCAAGATCGTGCTGGACCGGGGCATTCAGCATGGCGTCGAACTGGGCCGCCCCGTGATCGACAACCTGGGTGTGGTGGGACAGGTCACGCGCGTGTTCCCATTCACCTCCGAAGTGACGCTCCTGACCGATGAAGAGCAGGCCATTCCCGTGCAGCTGCTGCGCAATGGCGTGCGCAGCGTGGCCATCGGCCGCGGCAAGTCCGGCACCATGGAGCTGCGCTTTACGGCCCCCAGCGCCGACATCCAGATCGGCGATATCGTCATTACCTCGGGCCTCGACGGCCTGTACCCGGCCGGCCTGGCTGTGGCGCGCGTGACTCTGGTCGAGCGCAATGCGCATGGCCCGTTCGGCCGTGTCGTGTGCCAGCCGCTGGCTGGCATCGAACGCAATACCCAGCTGCTCATCTTGATGACGTCACCCGAGATCCCACCGCGCCCGCCCGCTGAAGATGTCAAGACGGGCCGCAAGATCGCCGGCAAGATGGCGCCGATCAAGGATCCGGCCAAGGAGCCTGCCGCCGCCGCTGCGACACCACCGGCCACCAATACGGCCGCCGCGCCGGCCGCGAAACCGCCTGCCGGCCCCGCGCCGAAACCGGCTGCGCCTGCCGCCGTACCAACACCTGCCGCCGTGCCACCGAAGGAAGCGACACGATGAACCGCCCGCATTACATCCTGTTGCCGGTCAGCCCCCTGTTCATCGGGTTTTCACTGCTGTGCGCTTTCCTGCTGAATCTGCTGCCATGGGGGCAGTTCGTCGGCGTGCCCGATTTCGTCGCCCTGGTGCTGGTTTTCTGGGGCATACACCAGCCGCGCAAGGTCGGCATCGGCGTGGCGTTCTTCATGGGCCTGATGATGGACGTGCACGATTCGACCCTGCTGGGCGAGAATGCGCTGGCCTATACCTTGCTGTCGTATTTCGCCATCATGATGCACCGTCGCGTGCTGTGGTTCCCCATCCTGACGCAGGCGCTGCACGTGCTGCCGCTGCTGCTGCTGACGCAGGCGTTGCAATTGCTGACGCGTTTGATCGTCTCGGGCCGCTTCCCCGGCTGGCTCAATTTCATCGAGAGCTTCGTCGCCGTCGCCCTGTGGCCCGTCGTCAC
Organism: Janthinobacterium salmonicoloratum; assembly: GCF_051380845.1. Taxonomy (NCBI): domain Bacteria; kingdom Pseudomonadati; phylum Pseudomonadota; class Betaproteobacteria; order Burkholderiales; family Oxalobacteraceae; genus Janthinobacterium; species Janthinobacterium salmonicoloratum. The sequence continues at coordinate 31,162 of NZ_JBNYXV010000006.1, forward strand.
GTGGGTCTTGCTGGCACCGCAGCGCCGCGCCGTGGACCGCGACCATAACCGGCCGATCTGACGAGCGCCTGCCATGACTGAACTTAAGAACACCGAGCGCGAACTGCATTTCTTCCGCATGCGCCTGACCATCCTGGGCGCGCTCGTCTTCGTCTGCTTTTCGCTGCTGCTGGCGCGTTTCATCTGGCTGCAGGTGATCAAGCACGAGGACTACGCGACCAAGGCCGAGGACAACCGCATCGCCGTGGTACCCATCGTGCCCACGCGCGGCCTGATCCTCGACCGCAACGGCGTGGTATTGGCGCGCAATTATTCGGCCTATACCCTGGAAATCACGCCATCGAAATTGAGCGCCAGCCTCGATTCCGTGATCGACGAGCTGTCGACCCTGGTGCAGATCGACATCAAGGACCGCCGCCGCTTCAAGAAGCTGCTTGAAGAGTCGAAGAACTTCGTCAGCGTACCGCTGCGCACGCGCCTGACGGACGAGGAAGTGGCGCGCTTCACGGCGCAGCGCTTCCGCTTCCCCGGCGTCGAGGTGCAGGCGCGCTTGTTCCGCCAGTATCCGATGGGCGAGGTAGCATCGCACGTGGTGGGCTTCATCGGCCGCATCAACCGTAGTGAAGCCAAGGCGCTGGAAGAGGGCGAGGACGCGGCCAACTACAACGGCACCGACCATATCGGCAAGGAAGGCCTGGAAAAAAGCTACGAAAAGCAGCTGCATGGCACCACCGGCTACGAAGAAGTGGAAGTATCGGCCGGCGGTCGCGCCATGCGCACCTTGTCGCGCACGGCGGCCACCCCTGGCAATAACCTGATCCTGTCGATCGACATCGAACTGCAAAAAGTGGTCGAGGAAGCGTTCGGCGAATGGCGCGGCGCGGCCGTGGCCATCGACCCGGCCACGGGCGACATCCTCGCTTACGTGTCCAAGCCAGGCTACGACCCCAACCTGTTCGTCGACGGTATCGACCAGCAAAGCTGGAACGAACTCAATACCTCGCTGGACCGGCCGATGGTCAACCGTCCCCTGTCCGGCACCTACGCGCCCGGCTCGACCTTCAAGCCCTTCATGGCGCTGGCCGCGCTCGAATTGGGCAAGCGCACGCCGAGCCAGTCGATTTCCGATCCCGGTTTCTTCATCCTCGGTGGCCACACCTTCCGCGACGACAAGGTGGGCGGCCATGGCACGGTGGACATGCACAAGTCCATCGTCGTTTCGTGCAATACCTATTACTACCAACTGGGCCGCGACATGGGCATCGACGCCATTCACGACTTCATGAAACCGTTCGGTTTCGGCCAGTTGACGGGCATCGACCTGAATAACGAAAAGACGGGCGTGCTGCCGTCGACGGAATGGAAGCGCAACCGCTTCAAGACGCCGCAGCAGAAAAAATGGGTGGGCGGCGATACGATTTCGGTGAGTAACGGCTCTGGCTACAATTCCTACACGCCGCTGCAGATCGCCCACGCGACGGCCAACCTGGCCAACAACGGCGTGGTGATGAAACCGCATCTGGTGAAGATCATCGAAGACGCCGCCACGCGCGCGCGCACCCTGACGGTGCCCAAGGAAAGCTACCGCATCGCGCTCAAGCAGGAAAACATCGACACCATCAAGCGCGCCATGGTGGGCGTGACCAGCGAGCAGGGCGGCACTGCCGCGCGCATCTTCACCGGCGTGCAGTACACGGTGGGTGGCAAGACGGGTACGGCGCAGGTGGTGGGCATCAAGAAAAACGAGAAGTACAATGCCAAGCTGCTGGCCGAACGCCTGCGCGACAACGCCTTGTTTACGGCCTTTGCGCCGGCCGACAAGCCGCGCATCGCGATTGCCATCGTGGTGGAAAACGCGGGCTTCGGCGCCGGCGTGGCCGCGCCGATCGCACGCAAGGCGCTCGACTACTACTTGCTGGGTAAGCGCCCGAGCGACAAGGAAAAGGACACCACCAAGGTGCCCAAGGAAGATGTCGACGAAGTGCGCACCCTGGAAGAAATCACTGACGAGCAGGCCGCCCCGGCGGTACCTGCCAGGCAATAAGGAAGCACATGCCCATTAACGAGAGGCGCTCGCTGTGGCGGCGCGCCAAACCCTATCTGGCGGTGTTCGATCCGCCGCTGATGATCATCATCCTGATGCTGCTCAGCACCAGCCTGCTGACCCTGTATTCGGCCAGCATCGGCATCCCGGGCAAGATCGAAGACCACCTGCGCAACATCCTGCTGTGCTTTTTCGTCATGTGGGTGGCGGCCAATGTCACGCCGCAGATGATGATGCGCATCGCCGTGCCCGCATATACGGTGTCGGTGATCTTGCTGGTGGCCGTGGCGCTGTTCGGCACCATCAAGCTCGGTGCGCGGCGCTGGCTGCATATCGGCGTGATCGACATCCAGCCCTCCGAATTCCTGAAGATCGCCACGCCGCTGATGCTGGCCTGGTTCTTCCAGCACAATGCGGGCGCCCTGCGCTGGAAATCGTTCCTGATGGCGGCCGTGCTGTTGCTGGCGCCCGTCTATCTGATCGCGCGCCAGCCCGATCTTGGCACGGCGCTGCTGGTGGTGGCGGCCGGCTTTACCGTCATTTTCCTGGCAGGCCTGTCGTGGAAGGTGCTGGCCGGCTTGCTGATCACCTTTGTTTCCTGCCTGCCGATCGCCTGGTCGCATCTGCATGATTACCAGCGCGACCGGGTGATGATGCTGATCGACCCGACCAAGGACCCGCTAGGCAAGGGCTTCCATATCATCCAGTCCATCATCGCCATCGGTTCCGGCGGCATGACGGGCAAGGGCTGGACACACGGCACGCAAGCCCACCTGGAGTTTGTTCCGGAACGCACGACCGATTTTATTTTTGCCGTGTATTCCGAGGAATTCGGCCTGGTCGGTAACTTGATCCTGATGCTGATGTATTTGCTGCTGGTGGGACGGGGGCTGATGATCGCCGCCAACGCCCCCAGTTTTTTCACTCGTTTGCTGGCAGGAGCGATCACTATGATTTTCTTTACTTACGCCTTCGTCAACATGGGCATGGTCAGCGGCATCGTGCCGGTGGTCGGCGTTCCCTTGCCATTCCTCAGCTATGGCGGCACCGCGCTGCTGACCCTGGGCGTGGCCACCGGTATCCTGATGAGCATTCAGCGCCATCGCAAATTGGTGCAGACCTGATGCGCGCGCCTTTCGATACCTTCGCCATGCGCGGGCTGAGCCTGGCCGCTTTGCTGACCCTGGCCGCTTGCGGCACCACGCCGCAAAAGCCCGCATCGAATAATGTGCCGCTGCCATCCGGCGGCAAGGTCAAGGTGCCCGTGCGCCAGGATCCCACCTTGCCGGTATTGCCGGCGGCCGGCTCCGGGCGCGGCGGCTACTACAAGGACGATGGTCCGGGCGACAATCCGCCGGCCAACCTGCGCGACGTGCCCGACGCGGAAGTGCGCAACGAGCCATATTCCACGCGCTCGAACCGTCCGTATGTCGTATTCGGCAAGACGTATACGCCGATTACCGACAATGAACCATTCAAGCAGAAGGGCACGGGCACTTGGTATGGCAAGAAATTCCATGGCCAGCGCACCTCGTCGGGTGAAATCTACGATATGTACAAGATGACGGCGGCCCATCCGACCTTGCCGATTCCGTCGTATGCGCGCGTGACGAGCATCGACAGCGGCGAGCAGGTGATCGTGCGCATCAATGACCGCGGTCCCTTCCACGCCACGCGCGTCATCGACGTGTCCTACACGGCGGCGCTGAAACTGGGCTTCCTGGGCAAGGGCAGCCACCAGGTGGTGGTCGAACGGCTGCTGCCAGCCGATATCGATGCCATCCTGGCGGCCCGTGCGGCGCCAAAACCGGTGCCTTCCGTGGTGGCGATCTCCATCGACACGCCCGTGGAAACGGGCGCCGTAGTGCAGCCGGAAGTGTCGACGCAGATGCTGCCCGTCGATGCGACGGTCGCCATGCCGGCCCCGGCGGCGCTGGCCAGCGGCTTCTATTTGCAGCTGGGCGCTTACACGCGCGCCGACAATGCGGAATCGGGACGTTCGCGCCTGGCGCCGTACGCGGCAGCCCTGGGGACCCTGGGCGTGGTGCAGGCTGGTAACCTGTTCCGCCTGTACGGCGGACCATTCTCCAGCCGCGCCGATGCGGCGCGCGCGGCGGCGAATTTACCGGAATCGACTGGTATCAAGCCCATCGTGATCCAGCGATAGGCGCGCCTGACGGCGCAAAGCGCCTGATAAAACCGTAGCGAGCGGCAGCGATTTGTGGCTAAGAAGCGCAGCTGTGCTGGAGCACAGCGAGCATCGCAGGCCGCAAAGCGCGACGCGCAGTAGGTTTAGTCAGGTGCTTATTTGCAGTTGCGCAGTTCCTGTTCAGGGAATTGCGTTTTGATCTTCTCGAGACGCGCGCGTGTGGTGGCGTCGAGGTCGCGGAACTGGTAGGCGAGCTGCTTGCCGGCGCTGTAGCGCGGCGCGACGCGGGCGCTGTGCACGCCCTGTTTGTTGAGCGATGCCAGCTGGCTTTGCGCGCTGGTTTCCGACTTGAATACGCCCAGTGAAATGCCCCAGCGCAGCGGGCTGCTTTCGTTCATGATGAAGTAATTCGTCACGCCCAGCTGCTTCAATTCGCCGGCCTTGCGGTCGGCGCCTTCCTTGCTGCCCTGCGGCGGGATGTACACCATATAGCTGGAAACCTCCTGGCCGGCTACGTTGCGACGCGATTGGCGGTCGCCCAGGTCCAGCGCCGCCACTTGCGCTTCAAAGCGGCGCCCGTCAGCCAGCAGGAAATTGCCCACTTCCGTGCAGGCATACGATGGCGCCGTCGCCGGTGCGGCCGCCGCCGGCGTCGCGCCCTCGTCGGCAGCAGCCGGCGCGGCGGGCGCCGTGGCCTGCTCCTGCGTCAGCAAGGTGAGCTTGCCCGCCTGCAGCTGGTTTTTCAGACGCGCCGGTTCGCGCGTCTCGGTGCGAAAACTGCCCAGATAGCCCTGGCCGATGGCCAGCACCAGCAGGTTGACGCCGGCCAGCAGCCAGAAGACGAATTTCAGCATACGTGGTTTCCTTGTGTTCCTGCGGCCCCGGCGCGCGCGGCCGCCTGCAGGCCGAGCATGACGATATTGTCCACCAGTTGCAGCGGCACCGCCAGCGCCAGGGCCGGTGCGATACGCGGTGCGGCGCCGCCCGACAGCAGGCAGGCGCTGGCGCCGTGCATGCGCACGGCCCGTTCGATGGCGCCCGCCTGCGCCGCCAGGCAGCCGGAGAGGATGGCGTCGTCCGTGTTGTCGGCAAAGCCGGCCGGCAGCACGGCGTCGCTGGCGATTTGCGGCAGTTGCGCCGTGTTGCGCGCCAGCGAGCTGGCCATCAATCCCAGTCCTGGCAAGATCATCCCGCCGAGGAAAACGCCATCGGCCGTGATGGCGTCGATGGTGGTGGCTGTGCCGCAATTGGCGACGATGACGGCCTGGCCAGGCGCCAGCGCCTGCGCGCCGATGGCGGCGGCAAAGCGGTCGCAGCCCAGTTGCGACGGCACGCGGTAGGCGTTCGTCAGTCCGGCCAGCTGCGGCAGCGAGACGAAGTCATGGGGCATTACCGGCAGCATGGCGCGCAGGCGCGTGCCGATGACGGTACCTGCCACGTTCGACAGCAGCGCCTCATTGATGGCGAGTGTCTCCCACTGCGCAGCCAGCGTATCGATCTGCGCGTGCGTGACGGTGCCGCTGGCCAGCCAGCCGCCGAGGGGGCTATCGGCGGTCACGAGCGCCCATTTGATGCGCGTATTGCCGGCGTCGATCAGCAGTAGCATGCGCTTACTCCCCGGTCAGGCGCAAGGACACATCGCCGGACATGATTTCCTGCTGGCCGCCATCGGTGCGCAGCAGCAGGCGGCCCAGCTGGTCCACGCCGGCCGCCACGCCTTGCTGCAGCAACTGGCCGTTGTCGAGAATTTTCACGTGCTGCCCCTGCCACGCATGCAGCGTGTTCCAGCGCTCCGTAAATGGCGCAAAGCCCGTATCGTCGAATTCGGCCAGCACGCCGGCCAGGCGGCTGAGCAAGGCCGCCACCAGGGTATTGCGCTCCATCTGCGCCAGCCAGGGCACGGCAGAGACGCTGCGGCCGATCTGCCGTTCCAGCGCATCGGGCATCAGCAGATTGATGCCGCAGCCGATGACGGCCCACACGCCGCCGTCGGTCGCCTGCTGCGTCTCGACGAGGATGCCAGCCAGTTTGTGGCCATCCTTGAGCAGGTCGTTCGGCCACTTCAGCTGCACCGGCACGCCCAGCGCCGTCATGCTTTCGGCCAGCGCCACGCCGACGGCCAGCGGCAGGCCGACCAGCTGATGCAGCGGTCCCTTGAAGCGCCAGGCCAGCGAGAACATCAGGCTGGCGTCCGGCTGCGACACCCAGGGCCGCCCGGCACGTCCCCGTCCGGCCGTCTGCTGGCCGGCGATGCGCAGGGTGGGGCCGGCCAGTGTGGCGCAGCGCGCCAGCAGGTCGGCGTTGGTCGATCCCGTTTCGTCGACCACTTCGATGGTCACGTGGGAGGCGCCCGTGGCGCAATGGGCGGCGATGGCCGCGCTGTTCAGGTCTGAGTGCTTCGTCATGGGGAGAGCTTGGTTTTACTGGCTGTCGCCGGATGGCTTGCTGCGCGCCTTGTGCGGCGCGTTGGCGAAGGCCAGGTCGTAGATGGCATTGGGCAGCGCGCGCAGCAGCTTGGCGACGACGCCCATCTGCCACGGGATCACGCGGTAGCTGTCGCCATCGGCGATGGCGCGCGCGGCGCGCACGGCGAATTTTTCGGCCGGCATCAGGAAAGGCATGCGGTAGGCGTTGTGGCGCGTCATCGGCGTGTCGATGTAGCCGGGCGTGATGGTGACGACCTTGACGCCTGCCGGTTTGAGTTCCAGGCGCAGCGATTCGCAGTAGCTGATGACGGCCGCCTTCGAGGCGCTGTAGGCTTCGGCGCCGGGCAGGCCACGGATGCCGGCCACGCTGCCGATGCCCACCAGGCGTCCGTTGGCCTGGCTTTTCATGGCTGCGATGAAGGGCGCGAAGGTGGCGACGGTGGCCGTGACGTTGATGGCCATCAGGCGCGCGAAGGCGTCGAGGTCTTCCGCGTGTTCACTCAAGGTGCCGTACGACACGCCGGCGCTGGCGATGACGACGTCGATGCCGCCGGCGCCGGCGATAAAGTCATCGGCCGCGCTTTTCAGGGCGGCGTGGTCGCACACATCGACGGCGTAGGCGCGGTGGAGTTCAGGGTGGGGCAGGGAAGCGATCAGTTGCTGCAAGGTGTCGCCGCGGCGGGCCAGCAAGCCTAGTTGGGCGCCCTGGCGCGCGTACTGCAGCGCCAGGGCGGCGCCCAGTCCGCTCGACGCGCCCGTGATGAAAACGCGTTGCATCAGGCGATGCCCGGGCGCGCCAGGGAAGTGGCCATGCTTATTTCTTTTCCGCTTTGGCTTTCGCGACCAGCACGTCCATCACGCTCAAAGCCTGGGCGTTCAGCTGCTCTTCGTTCTTGGCCGACTTGCTGCCCTGATCGGCCTGCGAAGGCGAGGTGATGTAGCGGCCATCGATGGCGATCATGGGCCAGAACGTCACGTTATAGCCCTGCATCATGGCATCCGCCCGGCGCACGCGGGCCGAGACGCCCATCGAACGGTAGGTGTCGATAAATTTCTGGCGGTCCACGCCCTGCTTGGCGACGAAATCGAAGACGGCGTCGTCGGTGTTCAGGCGGTTGCGTTCCACGTGCATGGCGTGGAAGACGCCGGTGTGCAGCTTGTCGACCAGGCCCATGGCTTGCAGGGTGAAGAACAGCCGCTGCTGCGGCGCCACGCTGTCATCGCGCGACACGTGCACGCGCTTGAAGACGATGTTGTCGCCCTGTTTCTTGACCCAGGCCGCCAGTTGCGGTTCAAGTACGTTGCAATGCGGGCAGTAATAAGCGAAGAATTCCGTCACTTCGATTTTCTTGCCCGATTCCGTCGCCTGCGGCGTGGCCAGGGTTTCGTACTCGACGCCGTTCTTCGGCTCGGCCGGCGAGGCCGATGCGCCCATGGCGGCAGTGCACAGGGCGGCGGCGAACAGGATTTTCTTCAGAAAACGCATGCTGGTTCCTTATTTTTGGTTGCGGACGACGGCGACATCGATGCCGTTTTCAGACAGTTTGGTGCGCGCGCGGTTCATCGCTTCGAGCTGGTTGAACGGTCCGATGCGCACGCGGTGCAGCACGCCGGCGTCGGTGCTGCGGTCACTGATGGCCGCTTCGAAGCCGAGCAGCGCCAGTTTGCCGCGCGTGCTTTCGGCGTCCGACATGTCATGGAAGGCGCCGGCCTGCAGATAATAAATCCATTTGTCGCTGGCTGCATCGGCCTTCGCCTCTTTCACGTCGGCCTTGGCTTGCGGCGCGGGTGCTGCCGGTGCTGCCGCTGGCGTTTTCGGCGCCGGCTTGTCCTTCAATGTACCGATCAGTTCCTGCAGCGCGTCCGGCGGCGGCGCCTTCGGCTGCTGCGCAGGAGCAGGTGCCGGCGCAGCAGGCTGCGTCGGCGTGACGATCTCGCGTGGCTCCTTGGAGAAGTCGCGCGCCGCTTCCTTGGCAGCTTCCTTGTTGCCGTACATCGGCTTGTTCGGGTCGGCGATCTGGCCGGCCGTCGGTTCGGCCGATTTGCCGGCCTTGCCCGATTTGTCGGTAAAGGGCGAGGCACCCTTGGTGATCACCAGGGCGACCACCACGGCGATGCCCAGGCCGATGACCAGGCCGATGATGATGCCGACCAGGGTATTGCCCTGCTGGCGCCGGGTCGAAGAGAAACGGGAGGCGTGATTCATTGACTGTTAGACCTTCGCGATTACATTTTGTTTGGCGCGGACACGCCGATCAGTGCCAGACCGTTGCGCAGCACCTGGCGCGCGGCGATGACGAGGGCCAGGCGGGCCATCTTGACGGCTTCGTCCTCGACCAGCACTTTTTCGGCGAAGTAGAAGCTGTGCAGGTTGGCGGCCAGGTCGCGCAGGTAGAAGGCGACTTGATGCGGTCCCAGTTCCGCTTGCGCGCGCGCCAGCATTTCCGGGTAGGCGGCCAGGGTCGCCAGCAGGGTCGCTTCGGTCGGTGCCGTCAGTGGGGACAGATCGACGTTGGCGACCGTGCTTGCATCGCCACCCCAGTTTTCCAGGATGCGGCAGATGCGCGCATGCGCGTACTGCACGTAATAGACCGGGTTTTCATCGGTGGTTTTCAGCGCCACGTCGACGTCGAAGACGAATTCCGTGTCGGCCTTGCGCGAGATCAGGAAGAAGCGCACGGCGTCGCGGCCCTTGGCGATGTCGCCGCCGCCCGACCATTCGATCAGGTCGCGCACGGTCACGTAGGAGCCGGCGCGCTTCGAAATCTTGACTTCTTCGCCGTCCTTCATGACGGTGACCATCTTGTGCAGCACATAGTCGGGGTAGCCTTGCGGGATGCCCATGTCGACCGCTTGCAGGCCGGCGCGCACGCGCGCGATGGTGCCGTGGTGGTCACTGCCCTGGATATTGATGGCCTGCACGAAGCCGCGCTGCCATTTCACCAGGTGATAGGCGACGTCCGGCACGAAATACGTGTAGGTGCCGTCCGTCTTGCGCATGACGCGGTCCTTGTCGTCGCCGAAGTCGGTGGTGCGCAGCCACAGCGCGCCATCCTGCTCGTAGGTGTGGCCCGCCTTGATCAAGGTTTCGACCGCGCTATTGACCTTGCCGTCCGCATACAGCGACGATTCCAGATAGTAATTGTCGAACTTCACGCCGAAGGCTTGCAAGTCGATATCTTGCTCGTTGCGCAGGTAGGTGACGGCGAACGGGCGGATCGAATCGATGTCTTCCACGTTACCATTCGCCGAAGCTGGCTGGCCATCGCTGGCCGAGACCGTCTTGCCGGCCTTGAAGTCGTTGGCGATATCGGCGATGTAGTCGCCGTTGTAGGCGGACTCGGGCCATTCGGCGTCGCCCGGCTTGAAGCCGCGCGCACGCGCCTGCACGGAGTTGGCCAGGGTCTGGATCTGCACGCCCGCGTCGTTATAGTAAAACTCGCGCGTCACTTGGTAGCCTTGCGCGTCGAACAGCGAAGACAGGGCGTCGCCCAAGGCTGCCTGGCGGCCGTGGCCCACGTGCAGCGGACCGGTCGGGTTGGCCGAGACGAATTCCAGGATGACTTGCTTGCCGGCGCCTGCCGTGCTGCGGCCATAGCTGTCGGCCTGGCTCAGGATGGTTTTCACCACGGCCTGCTTGGCGGCGGCGGACACGCGCACGTTGATGAAGCCGGGACCGGCAATTTCCACTGCCTCGACCAGGCCCTTGCCGGCCGGGTTGGCCAGCACGGCGCTGACGATGGTTTGCGCCAGTTCGCGGGGATTCTGTTTCAGCTGCTTGGCCAGTTGCATGGCGATATTGCAGGCGACGTCGCCATGCGATGCATCGCGTGGTCGCTCGAGCACCACGGTAGGCTCAAGCGAAGTGCCGGCCAGGACGGGAGCGAGGGCGGCCTGGAACAGGGCGATGATTTCTTGTTTCTGTTGGGCGAGCATGAGCAGGATGGCGGCGGAACCGCGTTAAGAATGAATAGAATGAATCAAAAAGCAAAACGGACGGCAAGTACCCAAGCCGCCCACACTGGCTTAATTATACTGGTTTGCTGCCGGGAACAATACGCTGGCCGGCAGTGTTCCCGTGCCGGCGCATTTCACGATATTATCAGGACAGCATGCTTATGTTGGTGCATGAAAACATCAGCATGGCGCATTCTGCTTGTATATATGCAGTTTTTTGCCGCAATTTACAGGTATCGCTGCAATCGCTTGGGCCAGAGGGCGCCACAAACGCTACAATCGACCCTTTATTGATGACGCGCGGCCGCGCCTTTGCCACCATGCAGCCCGCCGCGCGCAGCCACACCGGATAACTATGAACAAGCGCCCCACGCTGAAATTGAAAACCAAGCCGGCGCCAGGCCAGGCTCCTGCCGCACCGAAATTGCGTCCCAGCTACCATCCCGACCTGAAACCGGTCTTGCAGCCAGGCTTCCAACCCGATTTGCGCGCCGACTCGCTGGCGTTTTGCCTGCTGGGCGCGGCCAATGCCGTGGCGCAAGTGCGCACGGGCACGGCCCTGCCGCAGGCGCTGGCCAAGGTGTTTACGCAATCGAACGCCAGCCCGCAGGCGCGCGGCGCCATCCAGGATATTTCCTACCGTACCATGCGCCAGCTGGGCCGCAGCGAAACTCTGGTTGGCCTGATGACGTCGAAGGCGCCCGAGCCGCCGATGCTGGCCGCGCTGCTGTGCTGCGCGCTGTCCCTGATGTCGGCCGAGCCGGGCGAACAGCCGTACGAAGAATTCACGGTGGTCGACCAGGCCGTCACGGTGGCCACCTCGCACCCTGACCTGGCGCACGCCAAGGGCATGGTCAATGCCGTCCTGCGCCGCTTCTTGCGCGAGCGCAAGTCCTTGCTGGAAGCGGCCCTGCAGCAACCTTTGGCGCAATGGAATTATCCGCAGTGGTGGATCGACTCGCTGCGCCTGGCCTATCCCCGCGACTGGCAAGCCATTTTGACGGCCGGCAATGCCGTGCCGCCATTGACCTTGCGCGTGAATCGCCGCAAGAGCACGGTTGAAGCGTACCTGGCCGTGCTGGCCGAGGCGGGCATTGCCGCGCGCCAGGTGGGACCATTCGCCGTGCGCCTGGACAAGCCGATCGGCGTGGCGCTGATCCCCGGCTTCGAGCAGGGCGTCGTCTCCGTGCAGGATGCTGGCGCGCAATTGGCCGCGCCGTTGCTCGATCTGCAGGACGGCATGCGCGTGCTGGACGCTTGCGCGGCGCCCGGCGGCAAGACCTGCCACATCCTCGAGCTGGCCGACGTGCAGGTGACGGCCATCGATGCGGATGCCAAGCGCCTGCCGCGCATCGCGGAAAACCTCGAGCGCCTGGGCCTGGACGCCACCCTGAAGGCGCAGGATGCGCAATCGAGCGCGTGGTGGGACGGCCAGCAGTACGACCGCATCCTGGCCGACGTGCCGTGCACGGCCTCGGGTATCGTGCGTCGCCATCCCGACATCCGCTGGTTGCGCCGCAAGGGTGACGCGTTCCAACTTGCAACACTTTCCTCCAAAATTCTGGACAACCTGTGGCAGATGCTGCGCCCCGATGGTAAATTGCTATTCGTGACATGTTCATTGTGGCCGCAAGAGTCCGAGGCACAGGCGGCGGCATTTGCGGTGCGCAATAATGCGACCCGATTGACAGCGCCTGGCCAGCTGTTGCCGACCGGCAGCGCGGAGCAGGACCACGACGGTTTGTTCTATGCGCTATTCCAAAAAAATGCGGCTTGAGCGATTCGTCGAACCTTTTCCTACGGACACGACCGGCACACTTGTGACAACACGACTCTTCCGACTCCTGGCCCTGCTGCTGATGCTGGCGTGTACCATGCCACGCGCGCATGCCGCCGATATGGTCGAGATCACCCGTGCCTACATCGAGTCGAGCGAAGAGGGCTACAAGCTGGCCGCCACGTATTCCTTCGAGCTCAATCACGACCTTGATGATGCGGTACAGCATGGCGTGCCGCTGTATTTCACGACGGAAATCGAACTGACCCGGCCCCGCTGGTACTGGTTCGATGAAAAAGCCATCGTGGCGCGCCAGACCAGCAAGCTGTCGTACAACGTGCTCACGCGCCAGTATCATGTGTCGGGTGGTGGCTTGCAGCAAAGCTTCCCCACCCTCGACGACGCGCTGTTCCTGATCCGCCGTCCCAGCCGCTGGCTGGTGGCGCGGCGCGGCGAGCTGAAAGTGGGGCAGACGTATAACGTCACCTTGCGCATGGGTATGGACCGCGATTACCTGCCCAAGCCGATACAGGTCAATGCCTTCAATAACAGCGACTGGCGCCTGGCTTCGAATAAAAAAACCTTCTTGTATACGGCGGAGTAGTGAGTCAAGCATTGCGCTATCTGCTGGTGGTGGGCGGCGGCATTGTCAGTATCCTGCTGTTCCTGCTGGCGTCGGCTTCCGACAATTCCGGCTTTTTCGACCGTTACTACACCTGGCTGCTGGGCCTGAATGCGGCCGTGGCCGTGTCCCTGCTGGCGCTGGTGGGCATTTCCCTGGCCCGCCTGTACGCACGCTACAAGAGCGGCAAGTTCGGCTCCAAGCTGATGACGCGCCTGGTGATGCTGTTCGCCGCCGTCGGCATCCTGCCGGGCCTGGTGATTTTCCTCGTGTCAGTGCAATTCGTTTCCCACTCCATCGAATCCTGGTTCAACGTCAAGATCGAAGCGGCGCTGGAATCGGGGATTGAGCTGGGCCGTGCCGGCCTCGATGCGGCGCTGGTCGAGCTCGACCACCGGGGCCACAAGGCCGTCGAAGAACTGGGCGCCGATCCGGTGGCCGGCCCCGCCGTGCTGACCAGCCTGCTGCGCGAAGAGGGCATGCAAAATGTCATGATTGTCAGCAGTGACGGCGTGCTGCTGGCCAGCGCCGGGCCGCATAGCGCGGCCGACGTGCCAACGGCTGCCATGCTGGTGCAGGCGGCCTCGCCGGCCGGCTATGCCTCCGCGGAAGGGGGCCTGGAGTTGCACGACGATGGCACGGAGTCGGGCGGCGGCGGTTTCCGCTCGGGCCTGCCAGCGTCGCTGGAAACGGCGGCCAGCCTGCGCCTGCGCGTGCTGGTGGCAGTGCCGGGGCCTTCCGTCTCGCCCCGCTACCTGCAACTGCTGCAATCGGTGCCGCCCAAGCTGGCGACGAATGGCGAAGTGCTGCGCGCCGCCTACAGTGAATACAAGGAACGTTTCGTCGCGCGCGTGGGCTTGCGCAAGATGTACATGGAAATCCTCACCTTGACCTTGCTACTGGCCATTTTTGGCGCCATCGGCAGCGCTTTCCTGATTGCGGGCAACCTGGCCCAGCCCCTGCTGCTGCTGGCCGAAGGCACGCGCGCCGTGGCCGAGGGCGATTTGTCGCCGCGCCCCATCGTCGCCACCAAGGATGAGCTGGGCACCCTGACGCAGTCGTTCAATATCATGACGCGCCAGTTGCTCGATGCGCGCACGGCCGTGGAAAGCAACCGCGCCGCCTTGCAAAACGCCAAGGCCCACCTGGAATCGGTGCTGGCGAACATGTCGGCCGGCGTGATGGTGCTCGACGGCGATTTCAAGCTGGTGACCTGCAATGAATCGGTCGAGCGCATCTTGCAGCATTCGGGCATGAGCATGGTGGGCCAGCCGCTGGCCAATATTGTTGGAATGGAAGAGTTTGGCGGCGCCATCATCAGCGCCTTCACGGCGCAAAGCGCGCAATCGGCATCGGGCCGCAACCAGCAGCGCCTGCACTGGCAGCGCCAGATCGAAATTCCGCGCCGCCTGGGCAGTAGTGCCGACGAGCATGACATCACCTTGCTGGCGCGCGGTTCGCGCCTGCCGCTGGAGTCCGGCAGCGGCTACATCGTCGTGTTCGATGATATTTCCGATGTGATTTCCGCACAGCGCTCGATCGCCTGGGGCGAGGTGGCGCGCCGCCTGGCGCATGAAATCAAGAATCCGCTCACGCCGATCCAGCTGTCGGCCGAGCGCCTGCAGATGAAGCTCGAAGGCAAACTGGAGCAGCCCGATGCCGACCTGCTCAGCCGCGCCACCACCACCATCGTCAAGCAGGTCGATGCGATGAAGCGCATGGTCGACGACTTCCGCGACTATGCGCGCACGCCGCCGGCCGTGCTCACGCCGCTGCGCCTGAACGAGCTGATCGAAGAGATACTGAACCTGTACCTGCGCGGCGACGATGGCGACATCATCCACCCGCTGCTGGCGCCGAATCTGCCGATGGTGATGGGCGATCCGACCCAGTTGCGCCAGGTGATTCATAACTTGCTGCAGAACGCGCAGGACGCCATGGCTGACTTGCCGCCGGACTCGGCGCATCCGCGGATTGACGTAAGGACGGAAGCAATTCATTATCGCAGTGCGGACGGCGGCGTGAATATCGCCGTGCGGCTGGCCATCAGCGACAATGGTCCCGGTTTTGCGCCAAAAATCCTGGCGCGCGCCTTCGAGCCCTATGTGACCTCGAAGGCGCGCGGCACGGGCTTGGGCCTGGCGATGGTAAAGAAAATTATCGATGAACACGGCGGACGCATCGATATCGAGAACCGGGTCGACGGCAATGGCGCTTCGGTGGTCATTTTGCTGTTAAAGTTAGCTCCCGACACTCCTGCCCAGGAATTCCTGGCGTGAGGGTCTGGTTTAGTATTTAAAACACTAATAAAATCATAGCTGTCCGCCGTGTGCATCTTGTGCGCGAGGGCCGGCGAAATGAGGAAGGCAAGACACGAATGGCAAACATACTCGTAGTGGATGATGAAATGGGTATCCGTGAGTTGCTCTCGGAAATTTTGGGCGACGAAGGACATGCTATCCAGCTGGCCGAAAATGCGCAGCAGGCGCGTGAAGCGCGTGCCGCCGGTGCGCCGGATCTGGTATTGCTGGATATCTGGATGCCCGACACCGATGGCGTCACCTTGCTCAAGGAATGGCAGCGCGACGGCTTGCTGACCATGCCGGTGATCATGATGTCGGGCCACGCCACCATCGATACGGCGGTCGAGGCGACGCGCATCGGCGCCATGAACTTCCTGGAAAAACCGATTGCCCTGCAAAAACTGCTGAAGGCAGTCCAGCAAGGCTTGACGCGGGCACAGGAAACCGTGCGAGCGCCGAGTGTGGCGCCGCGTCCCGTGGCACCCGTGATAGCCGAGGAAAGCAACCATCCTGTGCCCAGCTTTGGCGGCAGTGCTCCGCAACAGCTGATGGTGCGCCCAGGCATCGCGGTACCGGCGGTGGCCGAAGGCCATGGCTACAACCTGTCGTTCGACTTGCCCCTGCGCGAGGCGCGCGACGCGTTCGAGCGCATGTATTTCGAACACCACCTGGGACGCGAAGGCGGCAGCATGACCCGCGTGGCGGAAAAAACGGGCCTCGAGCGCACCCATTTGTACCGCAAGCTGAAACAGCTGGGCGTCGAACCGGGCAAGCTGGCCAAGAAAAGCCTGTGACGGCAGCCGTGCGGCGTCCGACGCCGCTGACTTTGGTCAGCGGTGGACGCGCCGCCGGGCGCGAAGCGGCTATCGCGCAAGCCTTGCCGTCTGGCCAGCCGGTCGCCGTGATTCTTGAGGGCCTCGCTGACGGCAACGCCATCCTGGCCGACCTGGCCGAGCAAGTTTCCATTACTCCACCATTTCCATTGCAACTGTTGCGCATCGCGCCCGGTTGCCTGTGCTGCAGCGGCAATCTCGTATTGCGTGTAACATTGAATCGTCTGCTGCGCCATCCACCCGCACACTTGTTCATCAGCCTGGCTGACGCCTCGCACATCGAACAACTGCGCACCTGGCTCACCGCCAGTCCCTACGATGCCCTGCTGGCGCTGCAAGCAGACATAGTGCTTGCCTGACAATTTCTCGTTCGACTTACGGCAATAGCAGTTTGCATCTCGTTACAACTCTGTAGCCCGCAGGGTGGCATGGCCGCTTGAAATGGCGCTGTGTGAACCCCACCTCTGTTCTGACACCGCAGGAGCTTCTCCTGCTTGAGCGAAGGATGCAAAATGAACCTGATCTATAACAGCGAACAATATAGCGTCGTGGAATTCGGCGCCGACGTCGACCTGGAAGCCCTGCGCTTTGGCGGCTATGAAATCGTCGACAAGGGCGGCAAGCGGGAAACGTTTATCGCCGGCATCCTTGCCCAAAACTTCCGCCGCGACGTCACGGAACTGATCGCCAGCGAACCCAGCATGGAAGAGATCGATGAATTTTTGGGCAGCTATGATTCCCTCATGAGCCAGCCTGTCCTGTTGCACTAGTCTGATGGCTATCGCCACCATACCAATCCGTCTGACGGCATGGTATGGTGGTTGTGTTATCCAGCTGCAAACAGACCATGTGCCAACTTCTCGGAATGAATTGCAATGTCCCCACGGACATTGTCTTTAGTTTTACTGGCTTCGCCATGCGCGGCGGCCATACCGATACCCACCATGACGGCTGGGGCATCGCCTTTTTCGAGGGCGCCGGCGTGCGCCATTTCGTCGACCACCAGGCGGCCATCGCCTCGCCCGTGGCCGAGCTGATCAAACGCTATCCCATCAAGTCGCGCAATGTCATCGCGCATATCCGCAAGGCCACGCAAGGCCAGGTGGCGCTGGAAAACTGCCACCCCTTCGTGCGCGAACTGTGGGGACGCTACTGGGTCTTTGCCCACAATGGCGATTTGAAGGAATTCAACCCCGTGCTGACGGGCAGTTACCGCCCCGTCGGCTGCACGGACAGTGAGCTGGCTTTCTGCTACCTGCTGCAGGAACTGCACGCGCGCTTTGGCGATGCCCCGCCGGCGTTGCCGCAACTGCATGCCGCCTTGGCGGAGTTGTTGCCCAGCATCGCGGCCCACGGCACCTTCAACATGATGCTGTCGAGCGGCGAGGCGCTGTTTGCCCATTGCTCGACCAGCTTGCACTATCTGGTGCGACAACATCCTTTTCCAACTGCTAAACTCTCCGATGAAGACCTGAGCGTGGACTTTTCCCAGGTGACGACGCCCCAGGACAGAGTGGCCGTGATCGTTACCCAGCCGCTGACGACGAATGAGCAATGGACGGCGTTTGCGCCGGGCGAATTGAAATTATTTGTCGACGGGATGGTGCAAGACACGCCAGTGGCCTAATTTGTTGACGACAATATGCTTGATTGCTGCCAAAATACCCACAGCGCGGGCGGAATTCAGCTAAAGTATTGTCAATAGTGAACCTTGATGCGGGCGCGGCGCGGCCGGTGTCACTCGACGTGATTGATGAAGAGTTAATGATCGATATTTCCAGTAATGACATCACCCCGAAGCCCTTGCGCGTGCGCGAGTTCTATCTGGGGCGACAACCTATTCTTGACCGTAATCAAGCCCTGTTTGGCTATGAGTTGCTATTCCGCAACGCTCCGGTCGGCCCCGCCAACATCACCAGCGACCTGTCCGCCACGGCGTCCGTCATCGCCCACGCTTCCCAACTGGGCATGGAAAAGGTCATCGGCGACGCGCTCGGTTTCGTCAACGTCGATGCCGACGTGATCATGAGCGACATCTTCGTGTTCCTGCCGCGTGAAAAAGTCGTGCTGGAAATCGTCGAATCGATGCCCGTCACGCCGGAAGTGCGTGCGCGCATCAGCGAACTGGTGGGCCATGGTTTTACTTTCGCGCTGGAAAATGTCGTCGCGGATACGTCGCAAGTGCAGGAACTGTTGCCACTGGTGCAATACGTCAAGATGGACATGAGCACGGTCGACCCGACAGTGCTGGCTGCGCTGGCGCCCCGTTTCAAGCGGGAACAAAAGAAACTGGTGGCGGAAAAGGTCGAGACGCGCGAAGAATTCAAGTCGGGCCTGGACCTGGGCTTCGATTATTTCCAGGGCTATTATTTCGCCAAGCCTGCCATCATGACGGGCAAGAAGCTGTCTCCGTCGCAACTGGCCGTCATGGAACTGATGACCCTGGTGACGTCGGAAGCCGACAATATGGATATCGAGCGGGCCATCAAGCGCGACGTGTCGCTGGCCCTGAACCTGCTGCGCCTGGTCAATACCCCGGCCGTGGGCGCGCGCCAGCGCATCGATTCGCTGAGTCAGGCCGTGACTGTACTGGGCCGCCGCCAGTTGCAGCGCTGGCTGCAAATCATGCTGTACGCGGAACCAAGCAAGCGTGGCCATAGCATGACGCCGCTGCTGATGTTGGCCACCACGCGCGGTCGTTTGCTGGAGCTGCTGGCGCATAAACTGCGCCCTAACCATGCCCATTCGGCCGATATCGCCTTTACGGTGGGCATCATGTCCCTGATGGATACCCTGTTCGGTGTGCCGATGTCGGAAATCCTCAGCCAGATCGAAGTCATCGATGAAGTGGCCGAAGCGCTGTTGTCGCGCGAGGGCTTCTACGGCGACCTGTTGCGCCTGGCCGAATGCATCGAGCGCATCGAAGACATGGAAGGCGAGATCGTGCCAACCTTGCGCGACCTGGCCATGTCGCCGGACGACCTGGTGGAGCTGGAAATGGCCGCCTACGAATGGAGCGACAATGTGGTGAGGTATGCGCTGTAACTGACGCCTCCCGTAACGTTAAAAAACCCTGCACGGCGTCGCCGTGGCAGGGTTTTTTAACGCCGCTATACGGCGGCACCGGGCCAGTGCTTGTGCAGCTCGGGGTCGGTGCGCAGTTCCCACAGGGCCAGCACGACGACGGCGACACCGACGAGCAGCTCGTTCCACATGACGGCGCGCTGATCGGCCAGCCGCAGTAGCCATGGCGAGGCCGCCACCCAGACGCCGACCAGCAGGTTGACGACGACGGCCCAGAAATAGGTCTTGTACAGGTCGAAGGCTGCCAGCACGGCGATCACGAGGCCCGAGACAAAGGCGTTGAGCATCTGCGGCGAGCCTTCCGGGTAGGAAAATGCCCAGGGCGAGACGACGAGCCACAGGCCCAGCAGCAGGATCACTTGATCCTGCCAGCGTTTGAGTTTGAAATTGTTTGCCATATATCCTCCTTGCCAGTTGGGGAACGGGCCGGAGCGGGCATGCAGCATGCCGACCGGCATACTGCGTTAGTGCGCTTCGGCGCGCGATAAGTTCCGCGCGCCTTGTGCATATCATGACAGATTGGGTGCCAGCCAGCGTTCCACGTTCTCGATGCTGGCGCCACGGCGCTTGGCCATGTCTTCCACCTGGTCCATGCCGATCTTGCCGACGACGAAGTATTTCGACTCCGGGTGGGCAAAATAGAAGCCGGACACGGCCGCGCCGGGGAACATGGCATACGATTCCGTCAGCTGCATGCCGATTTCCTCGGCCTGCATGACCTCGAACATCTCTTTCTTGACCGTGTGCTCGGGGCAGGCAGGGTAGCCTGGCGCCGGGCGGATGCCCATGTATTTCTCGCCGATCATGTCGTCATTGCTCAAGTGCTCGTCCGGCACATAACCCCACAAATCCTTGCGCACGCGCTCGTGCAGGTATTCGGCGAAGGCCTCGGCCAGGCGATCCGCCAGGGATTTGAGCATGATGGACGAGTAATCGTCGTGCGCATCTTCGAAGCGTTTTTCGTATTTTTCGATGCCCAGGCCGGACGTGACGGCAAACATGCCGATGTAATCCTTCACGCCCGATGCCTTCGGCGCAATGAAGTCGGCCAGGCACTGGTTCGGACGCTGCACGCCATCGACCACGGGTTTCACGCCCTGCTGGCGCATGCCGTAGTAAGTGAACGCCACGATACTGCGCGTATCGTCCGTGTACACCTCGATATCGTCGTCATTGACGCTATTTGCCGGCAGCAGGGACACGACACCATTGGCCGTCAGCCAGCGCCCGTCGATGAGTTTTTTCAGCAAGGCCTGGCCTTCCGCATACACCTTGGTGGCCGCGTCGCCCACCACGTCATCCGTCAAAATGGCGGGGAAGGGGCCAGCCAGGTCCCAGGTCTGGAAGAACGGGCCCCAGTCGATATAGTTGGCCAGGGTGGCAAGGTCGACATTTTTAAAGACGCGGCGGCCGATGAACTTCGGTTTCACGGGTGTGCACGGGCCGTCGAACGGCACGATCATCTTGTTGGCGCGCGCCTGCGCCAGCGGCAGGATGGGCAGCGCTTTCTTGTTGGCATGCTGCTCGCGGATGCGGGCGTAGTCGAGTTCGATGTCTTCCACGTATTTGTCGCGCTGCTCCGGCGTCAGCAGAGATTGCGCCACGGAAACGGAACGCGAGGCGTCCGGCACGTAGATCACGGGCCCCTCGTAGTTGTGGGCGATCTTCACGGCCGTGTGGGCGCGGCTGGTGGTGGCGCCGCCGATCAGGAGGGGAATCTTGAGCATGCGGAAATGTTCGTCGCGCTGCATTTCCTTGGCGACATACGCCATTTCTTCCAGCGACGGCGTGATCAGGCCCGACAGGCCGATGATGTCCGCGTTTTCCACCTTGGCGCGGGCGAGGATTTCCGAGCACGGCACCATCACGCCCATGTTCACCACTTCGAAGTTATTGCACTGCAGAACGACGGTGACGATGTTCTTGCCGATGTCATGCACGTCGCCTTTGACGGTGGCCATGATGATCTTGCCTTTGGGCTTGGCGACGATGCCCGTGCGCTTTTCTTCCAGCAGCTTTTCTTCCTCGATATACGGAATCAAGTGGGCCACGGCCTGTTTCATGACGCGCGCCGATTTCACCACTTGCGGCAAGAACATTTTACCTTGGCCAAACAGGTCGCCGACCACGTCCATGCCGGCCATCAGCGGGCCCTCGATCACGTGGATGGGGCGTCCGCCATTGTGCAGCAGTTCCTGGCGCGCTTCTTCCGTGTCTTCCACGATGAACTGCGTGATGCCGTGCACCAGCGCGTGCGACAGGCGCGCCTGCACGCTACCTTCGCGCCAGGCCAGGGTTTGCGCCTCGGCCTTGCCACCCGCCTTCAGGGTGCCGGCAAATTCGATCATGCGCTCGGTCGAGTCTTCGCGGCGGTTCAGCACCACGTCTTCCACGCGCTCGCGCAATTCCGGGTCCAGGTTGTCGTACACGCCCACCATGCCGGCGTTGACGATGCCCATGGTCATGCCGGCCTTGATGGCGTGGTACAGGAAGACGGTATGGATGGCTTCGCGGGCTGGATCGTTGCCGCGGAAACTGAAGGACACGTTTGACACGCCGCCTGATATCTTCGCGTACGGCAAGTTTTCCTTGATCCAGCGCGTGGCATTGATGAAGTCGACGGCGTAGTTGTTGTGCTCTTCGATGCCGGTCGCGACGGCAAAGATGTTCGGATCGAAAATGATGTCTTCCGGCGGGAAGTCCAGCGCATCGATCAATAAATGGTAGGCGCGGGCGCAAATCTCGATCTTGCGCTCGAAGGTATCGGCCTGGCCTTTTTCATCGAAAGCCATGACGATCACGGCCGCGCCATAGCGGCGGCACAGTTTCGCCTGGCGCAGGAATTCTTCCTCGCCTTCCTTCATCGAGATGGAATTGACGATGGCCTTGCCCTGCACGCACTTCAGGCCAGCTTCGATGACCGACCATTTCGAAGAGTCGACCATGATGGGCACGCGTGAAATATCGGGTTCCGAGGCGATCAGGTTCAGAAAGCGCGTCATGGCCGCCAGCGAATCGAGCATCGCCTCGTCCATGTTGATGTCGATCACTTGCGCGCCGTTTTCCACTTGCTGGCGCGCCACCGACAGCGCCTCGTCATATTGCTCGTTGAGAATCATGCGCGCGAACGCTTTCGACCCCGTGACGTTGGTGCGCTCGCCCACGTTGACGAACAGCGACTCGTCATTGACGACGAACGGTTCCAGGCCGGCCAGGCGCAAGTCGTGCGACGGGGCCGGCACGGTGCGCGGCGTGTTTTTCGACAGCAATTCACCGATGGCGGCGATGTGTTCGGGCGTGGTGCCGCAGCAGCCGCCCGCCATGTTCAAAAAGCCCGCGTCGGCAAATTCGCGCAGCAGGGCGGACGTGTCGGCTGGCAACTCGTCAAAGCCCGTGTCGCTCATGGGGTTGGGCAAGCCCGCGTTCGGGTAGATGCACACGAAGGTGTCGGCGATCTTGGCCAGCTCTTCCGCGTACGGACGCATCAGTGCGGCGCCCAGCGCGCAGTTCAGGCCGATGGTCAGCGGTTTCGCATGGCGCACGGAATTCCAGAAGGCGGGCACGGTCTGGCCCGACAAAATGCGTCCCGAGGCGTCCGTGACGGTACCGGAAATCATCAGCGGCAGGCGCACGACGTCCGGATTCTGTTCGTAGAACAGGTCGATGGCGAACAGGGCCGCCTTGCAGTTCAAGGTGTCGAAGATGGTTTCCACCAGCAGCACGTCGGCGCCGCCCTCCACCAGGCCTTGCGTCTGCTGCAGGTAGGCGGCCACCAGCTGGTCGAAACTGACGTTGCGCGCGGCCGGGTCGTTGACGTCGGGCGAGATCGACGCCGTCTTCGGCGTGGGACCCAGGGCGCCGGCGACGAAGCGCGGCTTGTCCGGCGTGGAATACTTGTCGCAGGCGGCGCGCGCCAGCCTGGCAGCTTGCACGTTCATTTCATAGGCCAGGTGGGCCATGTGGTAATCGTCCTGGGCGATCGTCGTGGCGCCGAAGGTATTCGTTTCGATCAAGTCGGCGCCGGCCGCCAGGTAGCGCTCGTGGATTTCCTGGATGATGTGCGGTTGCGTCAGGGTCAGCAGCTCGTTATTGCCCTTGACGAACAGTTCGCGCGCGCCACTGTCGGCCGGGGCGGCGAAATCGATGAAGCGGCCAGCGGGACCACCGCGGTAGGCTTCCTCGTCGAGCTTGTATTGCTGGATGATCGTGCCCATGGCGCCGTCGAGGATCATGATCCGCTGCGCCAGAATGGCGCGCAAGGTGGCTTCGGTCGGGGACATGGCGGGGATCACGGTATCGTTCATTTCATGCTTTCAATAGGCAAACGGGCGGCGGCGCGGCGACAAGACTTTACGAGGCGGATGCGGGCCAGCAGGATCAGCTGACGGGGAGTTGCCGGCCGGGTAGGGCAGGCAGAAGGTGGCAATCGCCTGATTTCACCGGGTCTAAAATTATACGGCATCAGGCTGCTTTGGTTTTAAGCAAAAGCCCTCGTTCGCCCCACGGCAGGCCTTCTTGCAACACATCGCCTTCCGCCGCGCCTGCTCCTGAAAATTACATTTCTGAAAATCTTACTCGAAACGTTAATTCTTCCGCCAAGGTTGGCGGGAAGATATGCCCTCTAGGCTGTGGAAAAATTTCCACATTATTTATGCGATTTCAGCCAATTTTTAATGAGTTGAATGGCAATAGCTGCAAAGGAAAATAAATTCGATTTCAGCCAGTGCAGAGTGAGAGGAATAATTCTCAGAATAAAGTTTGCCAAGCAGATATCTTCATTATTATCAAAACCAATTGAATCAAAAGCATTAATAGTTGTATTTGGGAATCGAATTAACCCATAATATTGGTTCTTAGAAATTAAATTCTCACCAAAAGTCACCAATATGTCACATTTATCTTGTGTCCTCCCCGGCACCGCGCTGCATCAACCTGGTTGTCAGCCATGAAAAACTATCTGCTTGTCGCATTGTTTGTCATGCTGGGCCTGTCCGCCTGCGGCGGTGGTGGCGGTGGTGGTAGCGACACGGTGGTGGCGACCACTTCGGGTACTCCCGTCCTGATTCCTGCCGTGACAGCCGTTTCGGCAGCGAATGTCGTTGTTGGTGGCAGCCTGGTGCTCACGGGCACGAACCTGGGCCGCGTGACGGCCTTCCAGGTTGGGGGCGTGACCGTTGCCACCAGTGCCGTCAGCGAGACCAGCGTTACCCTGGCCATGCCTGGCGTGCCCGTGACGGGCGCCTTGAGCCTGGTCAGCGCCAGCGGCACGATGGCCACCAGCTATAACGTCAATGTGTACTTGCCCTTGAGCGTGGGCAGCGTTGCGCCATTGACGGGCGGTGCCGGTTCCAGCGTGACGATCACGGGCGGCGGCATGGGCGCCGTGACGGCGGTGCAGTTTGGCAATGGCGCGGCGGCAACGCCGCAAAGCCAGACGGCCAGCAGCGTGACCGTGGTGGTGCCTGCGGGCGCAGCGACAGGCGCGCTGATGGTGCGCGGTCCCTACAACGATGTGGCCAGCAGCGACACCTATACGGTCTTGGCGAGCGTGGCGGTGACGTCGATCAGCTCGGCCGTCAACGGCGGGACCTTGTCGGTGACGGTGCAGGGCAGCAATCTCGACCAGGTCAGCTCGGCCTCGGTGGGCAATACGCCGGCTGTCATCGTCAGTGCCAGTGCCAGCCAACTGCTGCTGTCCGCGCCAGCTGCGGCAACGGGCAACGTGATGCTGTCGGCCGCGTCGCGCATCGCCGTCAATGCGGGCACGGTGTCGGCCTTTACCCTGGGCAGCATTGATTTCGCGCAAGTACTGAATTTGAACGCCAGCAATACGGCCTTGCGCCTGACGCGCGGCAAGCCAGCCGCCGTGCGCGTGTCCGTGCTGGCCGCGCAAGCGGGCCAGGCCAGCCCGGCAGTGACCTTGAATGCGACCGCCGCCAATGGCAGCAACCTGGGCAGCATCAGCATGAGCGGCCCATCGGTCTTGCCGACGGCGAAAAGCGATTACAGTTTCAACGGCAATTTCAGTGCCATCCTGCCCGCTGGCTGGATCTTGCCCGGCGTGCGCGTGCGCGTGACGGCCGTCGGCAATGACGGCGTGCAAGTGAGCCAGGAAGCGGCACCCGTGGTGGCCAGCCTGGCCCGAATCCGCCTGGTACTCGTACCCTTGAGCACCGATGATGGCGTGGCGCAACTGCCTGACGCCGAGGTGATCCGTGCTGCGCTGCTGCGTGTGTATCCGTATGCGACGGAAAATATCAGCATCACCACGCGCGCGGCGCTGAGCATGCCAGGCAGCAGCACGGCCGACAGCTGGTGGAGCGATGCCCTGGGCAAGCTGGACAGCAAGCGCGCGCTGGAAGACAGCGGCGCCTATTATTATGGTTTCGTGCCGAAAATGTCTGCCACACGCGCCGCCGGCCTGGCCTACATCAACCCGCCTGGCAGTACCAACTACTTCACGTCGGCCATCGGCCTGGATGCCAGGTTCAACAGCATCGCCTCCGTCGATCCCTTCGGCAATGAGTGGCCTGAATGGCTGACCACGCTCGTGCATGAGCTGGGCCACAACCACTCGCTGCAGCACGTTGCCTGCGGCGGCCCGGCTGGCGCCGCTGTCGACTACCCATATGCGGATGGTAATCTGGGCCCGCAGCCGCTGTACAACAGCAACTATGCAGGCAATATCGGCCAGCTGAGCAAGGCAGTCTATGGCAGCACGCCGATGAAGGACGTGATGAGCTATTGCAGCGGCGCCTGGTTCTCCGACTACAGCTATGCGCGGGTGCAGCAATTCCTGGAAAAACGCAGCATGCAGGTGACGGGCAGCAATGTGCTGGCCGCCAGCATGTCCGTGGCCGAAAACGGCTACCTGACCATTTCCGGCCGCATCACGCCTAGCGGCGTGGCCTTGCGCCCAGCCGTTGCCTCGTCCACGCGCGTTGGCGCAGCTGCCAGCGGCGGCGGCCAGGCGTACACCTTGCGGATACTGACCGCGTCCGGAGCGACTATCGACTTGCCCTTCGATGCCGTGAGCTTGGCCGACCATGGCGACAGCGCCATGAGCCACTTCCGCGTCAGCTTCGCCAATCCAGGCGATATCAGTGACGTGAAAGTTTTGTCAAAAGGTAAGGCATTGGCCACTTTGGACCGCCCGCTTCGCCGCAGCAAGGCCGCCAACGATGGCAGCTTTGAGGTAACGCAAAGCGGCGGCAAGCTGGCGCTGGTCTGGGATGCGCAAGCGGAGCCATATGCGGCCGTGCTGCACGTGGCCGCCGATGGCCGCAAGACGGTGGTCGCCAGCGGCTTAACGGATGGCAAAGCCAGCGTCGACGTGAGCGCCTTGCCGGCCGGCGGCCGTTTCGAGGTCAGCCTGTCGTCGTCCGTCCGCGCGCGCCTGCTGAACGTCCAGCGCCGCTAAGCCAGCGGACCGGATGCAAAAAGGGCTTGCCGCGGCAAGCCCTTTTTTTATGGCCGTCGAGATGACGGCGCGCTGCGATCCAGTGAGCTTAGGCGAAACGCTTGCCTTCGAGGGGGAAGCCCTTGATGAACTCGGCCGCAGGCAGGCGCTTGCCGCCCGGTTTTTGTAGTTCCGTCAGACGCAGGGAACCATTGCCGCAGGCCACGACGATGCCGTGCTGGGCGTCGGCCGCCAGCACCTGGCCCGGCGCTTCCTTGCTGTCCGCTTCGATCACGTCGGCGGCCCAGATCTTGATGGTGGTGCCATCGACCTGGCCGCAGGCGCCGGGAAACGGATTGAAGGCGCGGATTTTCAGGCCCAGTTCCAGCGCAGGCTGGCTGAAATCGAGCGCCGCCTCATCCTTGGCGATCTTTGCCGCGTAGGTCACGCCCGCTTCCGGCTGCGGCACGGCTTCGAGCGCTTGCTGCTGCATCTTGCGCAGAGTCTCGACGATCATCTTGCCGCCCAGGGTGGCCAGCTTGTCGTGCAGGGTGGCGGTGGAGTCGCCCGCTTCGATGGGCGTGCGCTCGATGGCCAGCATGGGGCCCGTATCGAGACCTTCTTCCATCTGCATGATGGTCACGCCCGTTTCATCGTCGCCGGCCTCGATGGCGCGGTGAATAGGTGCCGCACCGCGCCAGCGCGGCAGCAATGAACCGTGGATATTGATGCAGGGTTTGATGTCTAGCGTGCTGCGCGGCAAGATCAAGCCGTAGGCCGCCACCACCATCACGTCGTAATCCGTGGCCAGCAGGCGCTCGTGGGCCGCCTTTGCCTCGGCGGCGCGCTGCGGGTCCTTGCTGTCCATGCGCAAGGACAGCGGTTGCAGCACGTCGATGCCATGCTGCTGCGCATACTGCTTGACGGCCGAGGCGTGCAATTGCATGCCGCGTCCGGCAGGGCGGTCGGGCTGGGTCAGCACCAGCGGAATCTCAAAGCCCGCTTCGTGCAAGTCTTTCAGGGCCGTGGCGGCAAACTCAGGCGTGCCTGCGAAGATCACTTTCATATGGTTCCTTGACGTGAGGTGCGCAGGCCTGCGCCGGAGGCGCCAGGCTGGCGTGGTGTGACGACTACTGTTGGCGCTTAGTCTATCAGCAGTACTGCAAAAGCAGCTTAAAAGCGGCGATTCTGTGCGCGCAGGCTCGCTTCGCGCTCGAGACCACGGATTTCCTTGATCATCTTGGTCTTGATGCGGTTGCGCTTGAGCGGCGACAGGTATTCGACGAATACCTTGCCCAGCAGATGATCCATCTCATGCTGGATGCAGACGGCCAGCAAGCCATCGGCTTCCAGTTCGAACTGCTTGCCATGACGGTCCAGGGCGCGCACCTTGATGCGGGCCGGACGCTCGACGCCATCGTAGACGCCAGGCACGGACAAACAGCCTTCGTCGTAGACCTGCTTTTCTTCGCTGGCCCAGGTGATTTCCGGGTTGATGAACACTTGCAGCTGGTTTTTTTCTTCGGTGATGTCGATCACCATCATCTGGATATGCTCGTCCACTTGCGACGCGGCCAGGCCGACGCCCGGGGCGTCGTACATGGTTTCGGCCATGTCGTCGATCAGGGTTTGCAGGCGCGCGTCAAATTCGGTGACGGGCTTGGCGATCGTGTGCAGGCGAGGATCGGGGTAACGCAGGATATTTAATATGGACATACGGATTCGACTGGTTAAGGTGGGCGCCGGTGCGCCGGATTATTCATGCCTGGGCCATGCGAACGATGGCAGGGCTATTTTATTTGAGTACGCTACGGTTGGGCGCGTATGGCACAACGGCGCGGCAGATGCGTTTGCCAGTGCGCTATTCGTTTGCTGCAAAGGGAAATTTTATCACAGACGCCCATGGCCCTGTGGGCGGCGGGCCGTTTTGCAGCGCCATCGCACGCATCCTTGCGCGCGTCGGTATCGCGTGCGCGCCATGGCGCTAGCATGGGATGGCACAGTACACAGTGAGGTTGTCATGCATGCACATGCAACGACGGCAGACGCGGCCATGGAATTGGCGGGCTGGCTGCGCCTGCAGCATCTGCCCGGCGTGGGGCCGGTAGCGGCGCGCGCCTTGCTGGCCCGCTTCGGCTTGCCGCCCCAGGTCTTCGCCGCTCCATTCGAGGCCTTGCGCGAAGTGGTGCCGGCCAGCGTGGCGCGCGCCATCGTGCAGCCGCCCAAGCCAGTGGCCAACAGCCAGCTGGAACTCACCTTGCAGTGGCTGCAGCGGCCCGGCAATGCCGTGCTGACCCTGGCCGATGCCGGATATCCGCCCCTGCTGCTGGAAATCGCCGATCCGCCGCTGTTGTTATATATACGGGGGCGGGCGGAACTGCTGTCGCGTCCCGGCGTGGCCATCATCGGCAGCCGCAATGCCAGCACGCAAGGCATGCAGAATGCGGCCGCCTTTGCACAGGCCCTCAGCGCGGCAGGCTTGAGCATCATTTCCGGGCTGGCGCTGGGCATCGATACGCACGCGCACGAGGGCGGCTTGCGCGGCGCGGGCGCCACCGTGGCCGTGATCGGCACGGGCGCCGATTTGGTGTATCCACGACGTAACCTTGATCTGGCGCAAAGAATCGCTGAACAGGGCTGCATCGTCAGCGAGTATGCGCTGGGCTTGCCGGCCATGCCAGCTAACTTTCCGCGCCGCAATCGCCTGATCAGCGGCTTGGCGCGCGGCGTGCTGGTGATCGAGGCGGCCGCGCAATCGGGCTCCCTGATCACGGCGCGCCTGGCCGGCGAGCAGGGGCGCGATGTGTATGCCTTGCCTGGCTCCATCCATGCCACCCTGGCCAAGGGCTGCCATGCGCTCATCAAGCAGGGCGCCAAGCTGGTCGAGTCGGCCGATGACGTGCTGCAAGAGCTGCAGTGGCTGGGCGGCGTCCCCACGGCGCCGCCAGCGGTGGAAGACGAGATGCCGCTGCTGGCCGCGCTGGGCCACGATCCCCTCGATGCTGATACCCTGGCCGCGCGCAGCGGTATGGCCATGGGCGCGCTGATGGGGGAATTGCTGGCGCTGGAGCTGGCAGGCAGGGTCGAACGCTTGCCGGGAGGACTGTTTCAACGCTGTAAATGACAGCTTGTCACTTGTGTGGCGGCCTTGCCGCACGGGGGCGCTTTGTCCGTGCGCACCCTTGTGTCGCAGCGAACTTAGCTGATAGAGTAGAGCCATGTTCGATATCCTGGTGTACCTCTACGAGACTTACTATCGCCCCGACGCCTGCCCCGAGCCGGCGGTCCTGGCGCGCAAACTGTCGGCCGTCGGTTTCGACGACGTGGAGATTTCCGAGGCGCTCGTCTGGCTGACGGACTTGAACGCCATGGCCGGTGTCGAGCAAACCCTGACGGCCAGTTCCACGGGTACGCGTTTCTATGTGCAGCAGGAAGGCGACGTGCTGGGCACGGCCGCCATTGGCTTCATCCAGTTCCTGGAAAGCGCCAAGGTGCTCTCGCCGCTGCAGCGCGAAATCGTCATCGAACGGGCGCTGGCGCTCGACGAGGCGCCTGTCTCGCTGGGCAAGCTGAAAGTCATCGTGCTGATGCTGCTGTGGAGCCAGGGCAAGGAACCGGACGCCCTGATGTTTGACGACCTGTTCGTTGACGACGAAGATCTCCCGCCGCGCCTGTTGCACTAGTCTATAAACGCCCCTGGCCGCACCTGGCGCCGCTGCCGCGCCATCTCCCTTACTATATGCTGCGGCACCACGCCCGCCAGCCCATTGTGTTTGCGCCTGCGCATTCTTGCTTGCAGATAACTTGCCGAATTCTTCAATAGGCGCTTATCATTGGCCGCTTGACAAGACCACAAGTCACAAGGCCTTGCGCAGACAAAAGCGTCGACGCCTGGCAATGCACTGTATGATGCGCATGCTGAAACTATCCTAGAGCATTTTTCGAGACTAAAAAATATGACAAAAACCCTCATCATCGCCGAGAAGCCTTCTGTCGCGAACGATATCGCGAAGACGCTTGGCGGCTTCACCAAGCACGATGAGTACTTTGAATCGGATGAATACGTCCTGTCGTCGGCGGTCGGCCACTTGCTGGAGATCGCCGTACCGGAAGAATTCGACGTGAAGCGCGGCAAATGGAGTTTCGCGCACTTGCCGATGATTCCACCGTATTTCGCGCTGAACCCGATCGCCAAGACGGAAGCGCGCCTCAAAGTATTAAACAAGCTGATCAAGCGTAAAGACGTGACCACCCTCATCAACGCATGCGATGCGGGGCGCGAAGGCGAGCTGATTTTCCGCCTGATCGCGCAAAATGCGAAAGCCAAGCAACCGGTCAAGCGCCTGTGGCTGCAGTCGATGACGCCGGGCGCCATCCGCGACGGTTTCTCGCACCTGCGCAGCGACGAAGAAATGCTGCCGCTGGCGGACGCGGCCCGCTGCCGTTCGGAAGCCGATTGGTTGATCGGTATCAATGGCACGCGCGCCATGACGGCGTTTAATTCGAAAGAAGGCGGCTTCTACCTGACCACCGTGGGCCGCGTGCAGACGCCAACCCTGTCCATCGTGGTCGAACGCGAAGACAAGATCAAGAAATTCGTGCCGCGCGACTTCTGGGAAGTGCGCGCCGAATTCGTCTGTGCGGCCGGCATCTATGAAGGCCGCTGGCTCGACACGAAGTTCAAGAAGGACGAGAACGACCCTGAGAAGCGCGCCGAGCGCCTGTGGAGCAAGACGGCTGCCGACTCGATCGCCACCGCCTGCCGCGGCCGCCAAGGCATCGTCACGGAAGAATCGAAACCGACCACCTCGATGGCGCCGGGCCTGTTCGACCTGACCAGCTTGCAGCGCGAAGCAAACTCGCGTTTCGGTTTCTCGGCCAAGAACACCCTGGGCTTGGCCCAGGCGCTGTATGAAAAGCACAAGGTGCTGACGTATCCGCGTACCGATTCGCGCCACCTGCCGGAAGACTACATGCCGACCGTGCTGCAGGCGCTGGAAACGGTCAAGGAAAACAGCAACTACCACCAGTTCGCCAAGCAAATCATCGACAAGGGCTGGGTCAAGCCGAACAAGCGCATCTTCGACAACACCAAGATCTCGGATCACTTCGCGATCATCCCGACGACGATCGCGCCAAAGAATTTGTCCGAGCCGGAACAAAAATTGTATGACCTGGTCACGCGCCGTTTCATGGCTGTGTTCTTCCCGCCTGCGGAATTCCAGGTCACCACGCGCTACACGGAAGTGTCCGGCCATCAGTTCAAGACTGAAGGCAAGGTCATGACCAATCCGGGCTGGCTGGCCATCTACGGCAAGGAAGCGTCGACGGACGCCGACAAGGAAAGCAATGGCAACGGCAACCTGGTGCCAGTCGCCAAGGGAGAGAAAGTACAGACGGAAAGCGTCAACGCCAACGGCCTGGTCACCAAGCCGCCTGCGCGCTTCACGGAGGCAACCTTGCTGTCGGCCATGGAAGGCGCTGGCAAGCTGATCGACGACGACGAACTGCGCGATGCGATGGCCGGCAAGGGTCTGGGCACGCCAGCGACGCGCGCCGCCACCATCGAGGGCTTGCTGACGGAACGCTACCTGATCCGCGAAGGCCGCGAACTGATTCCAACGGCCAAGGCGTCGCAGCTGATGACTTTGCTCAAAGGCCTGGGCGTCAATGAATTGACGGCGCCGGAGCTGACGGGCGAGTGGGAATACAAGCTGTCGCAGATGGAAAAAGGCAAGATTTCGCGCGAAGAATTCATGCGTGAAATCGCCCAGATGACGCAAATCATCGTCAAGCGCGCCAAGGAATACGACAACGACACGATCCCCGGCGATTACGCCACCTTGGAAACGCCGTGCCCGAATTGCAGCGGCGTGGTGAAGGAAAACTACCGTCGTTTCGCCTGCACCAAGTGCGAATTCTCGATGAGCAAGACACCGGGTTCGCGCCAGTTCGAAATCGCCGAAGTGGAGCAATTGCTGAAGGACCGCACCATCGGCCCGCTGCAAGGCTTCCGTTCGAAGATGGGTCGTCCGTTCGCCGCCATCCTGCGCATCGTGCGCGATGAAGAGATCAAGAACTTCAAGCTGGAATTCGATTTCGGCCAGAACGACGAGAGCGAAGATGGCGAAGGCGTCGATTTCACGGGCCAGACGCCTGTGGGACCTTGCCCCAAGTGCAACGCCGGCGTGTATGAAATGGGCCTGGCCTATGTGTGCGAACACAGCATGGCCAAGCCGAAGACATGCGACTTCCGCAGCGGCCGCATCATCTTGCAGCAGGAAATCCTGCCGGAACAAATGGCGAAACTGCTCAACGATGGCAAGACGGATCTGCTGCCGGGCTTTGTTTCCCAGCGTACCCGCCGTCCGTTCAAGGCCTTCCTCGTGCGCGGCAAGGATGGCAAGGTGAGCTTCGAGTTTGAAGAACGCAAGGCCAAGCCGGGCGCCAAGACCAAAGCGGCAGCGACCGAGGTCGAAGGCGAAGAAGGCGTGGCGCCAGCGAAGAAAACGGCCGTCAAGAAAGCGGCAGCCGTCAAAAAGGCGCCGGCCAAGAAAGCGGCGGCCGTGAAAAAGCCGGCCGCCAAGAAGGCGCCGGCAAAGAAAGCGGCAGCGGCGGAGTAATCCGGCGCCAGTCAAAAAAAAGCCAGGGATTTTCCCTGGCTTTTTTTACGTCCCGATGTTGCCTGGTGCTAGCTTGACGCTTAATCCAGGTAGTCGGAATACTCGCGCTGCGCGTAGTTCTGCAAGTTGGCCCACGGCTGCGCCTTGCTGACGGTGGGCTGCAGCTTGACGTCGACCCGGCGATAGAAGGTATTCGCGCGGTCGCCGCTCTCGATGATCAGGGGAATCTGCTTTTGCTCATCCCACAGGATGCGCTGGAACACGCCATTCTTTTCCACTTCGCGCCAGCGCGCGCCCGTCACGTTCGATGCCTGTTTCGACAGCGGCATGGCGGCCACCAGTTTCGGGTCCAGCAGATAAAAACTGTTTTCCCAAGAGCCGTCGAAATTGACGTTTTCGTATTCCGCTTTCGGTATCGCCACCACCACCTTGTCATGCGCATCGATGTATTCCACGCGCACGGTGTTCTTTTCCAGCATCACGTGGCGGGGAATCAGCACGGGATTGAAGTGCTTGTGTTCATGCTGCGTGGCCTTCAGCGCCACCTTGGTGTTTTCGCCATGCTTGTGACCCGCATGCGCGTCCGTCGATGGCGCCAGCACGCGCTCGACCCACACGTGGCCGGGGCGGCGCAGCATCTTTTCTTCGTAGCGGCTCTCGCGCGTCACGCCTTCCGGCGTCAGCACGCGGCTGTAATAGGTAATGCCCAGGTCCAGGTCGACAGGGGCGGAAGGAGCGGCCTGGGCGCTGGCGGCAAAGCCGGCGGCGAGGAGGACGGCGATCAGGGACGATTTCATGGTGTTGCCTTTACGTGCAGAGGGGCGGAAGGCAACGCTGCCATCCGCCCCGGTGGGTTACCGTGTTGATGTGGATCAGAAGCCGAAAGCCGCCTTCAGCAAGTCAAACACCTTGGTGTTGTCCAGGGTGCCCTTGAAGGTCTTGGCACCGGCGCCCGTGGCCAGCAGCTTGACGTCGCCGCCGCCGTGGGTTTCGCTGGCCAGACGTACGCCTGTTTCTTGCAGGTAGTTGTCTTTCAGGGCCGTGGCGCTGTCGACGTTGCTGCGCAGGGCAGGGCGGTTCGGACCGTTGCCGAACACCAGGGTGGTGTAGGTATTGCCATCGGCATCCTTGCTCGGTTGGTTATCCTTGTAGCCGCGGTTGATGTCGAGGATATTGTTGCCGCGCTTGCCATATCCGTTGAAGGCCAGGGTGTGGTCATGGTCGGCCGTGACGACGATCAGGGTATTTTCCAGCTTAGGATCTGTTTCCTTGATCTTGGCGATAGCCGCCTTGATGGCGTCGTCGAAGGCGATGGTATCGCTCAGCGCGCGCTTGGCGTTGATGCCGTGCAGGGCGTGGTCGATGCGGCCGCCTTCGACCATCAGGAAGTAGCCGTTGGCGTTTTTCGACAGCAAGTCGATGGCTTTCAGCGTCATTTCCGACAGGCTTGGCTGGGTCGCGCCCTCGCCCAGTGGCGGCGTGGCTGTACGGTCCAGTTCATATTCCAGGTGGCTGCGGGTGCTGTACAGGCCGATGAATTTCTTGCCACTCGGCGCTGCCGCCATTTCCGCTTTCGTCGCGGCCACGGTGTAACCCTTGGCGGCAAATTCCGTCAGCAGGTTGCGGCCATCGGCGCGGCCATACTTGTTGCTTGCCGACCATGGGGTGAAGTGGTTGCGGCCGCCACCCATCAGTACGTCGACGCCGTCGCCGAGGGCTGTGTTGTAGCCCGCGCCGCCTGGCGCCGTTTGCGCGGCGATCGCGTATTGTGCATTGCGGTTGCAGATGTGCGAGAAGGTCGTCGCTGGCGTGGCGTGCGTCAATTCCGTGGTGGTGATGGCGCCCACGGCCTTGCCCTTGGCTTTTGCCAGTTCCAGGATGGTCGGCGCGCTCTTGCCACCGGCCGGGCAGTTGTCCACGCCCAGATTGCCGTTGGCGTCGCGGCCGGGTTCCTTGGCGATCGTGTCCTGCGCCATCGAGATGACTTCATTGTTCATCTTGACGCCGGTCATGTAGGCAGCCATCGATGGCGCGCTGTCCGTCGTTTGCGCATCGTTCGAGAAGGTCTTGATGCGCGCCGTGCGCTCCAGCGTGTCCATCGTCAGGCTGCCGTCTTCGCCGTATTTGTAGATGCGCGACGCCGTCACGACGGACGGGCCCATGCCGTCGCCGAGGAAGAAGATGACGTTCTTGGCGTCGGCGGCATAGGCGCTGGCAACGCTGGCGGCCACGAGCGTGGTCAGCAAGGAGAGTTTCAGGGCCGATTTCAGTGCGGCGGGTTTCGATGCAAGTTTCATGTGCTTGTCCAATTCTTGTCTCTTGGGGATTACAGACCGCCGGCGGTCTTGACCAGGCCGAATACTTTGGTGTTGTCGATGGTGCCGAGGAAGGTTTCCGAACCCTTGCCGATGGCGCCCAGGAAGACGTCGGTGCCGCCGTGGGTTTCATTGCCTGCCGCGGTGCGTATCACGGCTTCCTGGTGGTAAGTATTGGCGCTGGTGACGGTTTCATCGAGGCTGGCCATGGCGGCGCGGCTCGATTGCGTGCGGTTTTCGCCATTGCCGAAGCCGATGATCGAATACGGTGCGCCGTCCAGGTCTTTCTCGACCGCGCCGGTCACGTAGTTCTTCACCACGCCCAGCACGCCAGGATTGCCGGCAGCCGTCTTGCCTGTGCGCTTGGCGTAGCCGTTCAGCACTAGCGTGTGGTCATGGTCGGCCGTGACGACGATCAGGGTATTGGCCAGGGTCGGATCGGTGAGCTTGGCTTTCTCGATGGCGGCCTTGATGGCGTTGTCGAACGCGACGGTGTCTTGCAGCGCTTTCTTGGCCGTGGTCTCGTGCAGCGCATGGTCGATGCGGCCGCCTTCGACCATCAGGAAATAACCCTTCTTGTTCTTGGCCAGGACGTCCATGGCCTTGGTGGTCATTTCCGCCAGGCTCGGCTCCTTGGCTGCATCGCGGTCCAGGTCGTAGCTCATGTGGCTGGAAGTGAACACGCCGAACAAACGGTCCGTCTTGGCCGCATCGACGGCCTTGAAGTCGGTGGCGTTGTTGGCGACCGTGTAGCTCTTCGCTTTCAATTCGGCCACCAGGTCGCGGTCGTCGGAACGCTTGCCGCCGCTTTTGAATGGCGTAAAGAATTGTGCGCCGCCACCCAGGACTACTTCCAGGCCGGTGGTGCCCAGCGCGCTGTTGTAGCCCGTGCCGCCTGGCACCAGGGCTGCGGCGATATCGTTTTCCAGGTCGCGGTGGCAGATGTGCGAGTAGGTTGCGGCCGGCGTGGCGTGCGTCACGCGCGCCGTGCTGACGACGCCGGCGGCAAAGCCCTTGGCCTTGGCCAGTTCCAGCAAGGTAGTGGCGGGCGAGCCGTTGCCGGTGCCGCATTTGTTGACCAGCTTGTTGCCGTTCGCATCCACGCCCGGATCGATGGCGACCGTATTGGCAGACATCGAGATGACTTCATTGTTCATTTTGACGCCGGTCATGTAGGCGGCCATCGATGGCGCGCTGTCCGTCACTTGCGCGTCGTTCGAGAACGTCTTGACGAAGGCCGTTTCCGGCAAGGTGTCCATGGTCAGCGCACCGTCTTCGCCCACCGAATAGATGCGCGCGGCCGTCATGGTGGTCAGGCCCATGCCATCGCCGAGGAAGAAGATGACGTTTTTCGGTGGCGCTTCAGCCACTACCTCTTCTTTTTTGGCGTCGCTGCCGCAGGCGGCCAGCATCAGGGTGATGGCGACGCTGCAGCCAGCGACGGAAATTTTTCTGCGTGTCATGTGGTTCATCCGGCTAGGTTTGAAAGAGCTAGCAAGATAACAATCCAATGTGACACCCTCATGACGCTGTGACACATTGGATACGCCGATGCGCGTCCGCCTGGCATGTTGTTTTAGCGTACGTCCTTGCTGAAAGAGTACACTGTGCCGGGATTGCCAGCGTGCAATGGTATCAATGATTGAATCGAAATAAGCAACAAACTATTGCGCTTTAACGGGTTTTTCTACCGGATTGAGCAACGTAAGATGCATGCATCCCAATCATCTTGTGAAGGCACATCATGTTCTCCAAATCTATCAGCAGCGTTCTTGTTTCCACCCTGTTTGCCGCCGGTGCCGCCTCGGCCGCCGCCAGCGCTCCCTTGACCCTGGAAGTATTCAACCCGGGCGAAGCGGCCATCTTCCCCGTCGCTTCCGTACTGGTCGCGGGCAAGCATGACGCCGTGCTGATCGATGCCCAGTTTTCGCGCGCCGAAGCGCAAAAGCTGGTGGAGAAGATCCGCGCCAGCGGCAAGAAGCTGACGACCGTCTACATCAGCCACAGCGATCCCGATTTTTACTTTGGCCTCGATGTGATCAAGGCAGCTTTCCCGCAGGCAAAAATCGTCGCCACACCGGAAACGGTCGCGGAAATTCGCCGCAAGGCCGATGCCAAGGTCGCCTACTGGGGCCCTATCTTGAAAGACAATGCGCCGAAAAGCATCGTCATTCCGGAAGCGTTGAAGGGCAAACGCATCGCCCTGGAAGGCCAGTCGCTGGACATCGCCGGCCCGACGCCAGCGCGCACCTATGTGTGGATTCCCTCGATCAAGGCCGTCGTCGGCGGCGTGGTGCTGTTTGGCAATTTGCACGTGTGGACGGCCGATACGCAAAGCCTGCAATCGCGCCAGGACTGGCTCAAGACCCTGGACGGTATCGCCGCCCTGAAACCTGTCACCGTCGTGCCCGGCCACTTCAAGGTCGGTTCCAGCCTGACGCCGGACAGCATCGGTTTTACGCGCGATTACCTGGTGACGTTCGAAGCGGAAACGGCCAAGGCCGCCAATTCGGCCGCCCTGATCGAGGCCATGAAACAGCACTACCCAAGCCTGGGCCTCGATGGCGCTTTAGAAACGAGCGCGAAAGTGGCCAAAGGTGAAATGAAATGGTAAGCGGCAACCAGGAGCCTGTTAAGCCTACACTGCACTACATTTTCGATCCCCTGTGCGGCTGGTGCTACGGCGCCGCGCCGCTGGTCGAGGCGGCGCGCGCCGTGCCCGGCCTGACGGTGGCGTTTCACGGCGGCGGCATGATGACGGGCAGCAATCGCCGCCAGATCACGCCCGAATGGCGTGGCTATGTGCTGCCACATGACCGGCGCATCGAGCAATTGTCTGGCCAGCCCTTCGGCGACGCCTATGTGAATGGCTTGCTCAACGACACCACAGCCATGATGGATTCAGAACCGCCGATCACGGCCATCCTGGCGGCTGAAGCATTGGCCGGCAAGGGCCTGGACATGCTGCAGCGCGTGCAGCGCGCCCATTACGTGGACGGCTTGCGCATCGCCGACCTGCCCGTGCTGGTGACCTTGGCGCAAGAGCTGGGTATGGATGGGACGGCATTCCAGGCCGAATATGCGCAGCAGGCGCGCGCCGCCACGCAGCAGCATATCGACGCCAGCCGCGCCTTGCTGGCGCAGGTGGGCGGACAGGGCTTTCCCACGTTCGTGCTCGACGATGGCAGCGGCAAGTTGTCCGTGATCGATATCGGGGGCTTTTTGGGCCAGCCGGCGAAGTTACAGGCGCAACTGGGCGGCATATGCGACGCACAAGGGTGTTCATTGTAAATAACTATTGATTCGATAAAATCAATTATCTTTTCCTTTGTTGTTGACCTCGTTACACTAGTTCCATTAGTCAACAACGAAGGAAAAGCAGCCATGAGCCAACAGCCGCCATTCAGTACCGCTTCGGGCATCCCCGTCGCCGACAACCAGAATTCCATCAGCGCAGGTCCCCGCGGCCCGTTGCTGCTGCAAGACTTCCACCTGATCGAAAAACTCCAGCATTTCAACCGCGAGCGCATCCCTGAGCGCGTCGTGCATGCAAAAGGCTCGGGCGCCTACGGTACTTTTACCGTCACGCACGACATTTCGCGCTACACCAAGGCCAAGCTGTTCAGTGAAGTGGGCAAGCAGACGGCGACCTTCGCGCGCTTTTCCACCGTCGGTGGCGAACGCGGCAGTGCCGATACGGAACGCGACCCACGCGGCTTCGCCGTGCGTTTCTATACGGAAGAGGGCAATTGGGATTTGGTCGGCAACAACACGCCGATGTTCTTCATCAAGGACCCGATCAAGTTCCCCGATTTCGTCCACACGCAAAAGCGCGATCCGCAAAGCAATCTGAAATCGGCCGAGATGATGTTCGACTTCTGGAGCCATGCCCCGGAAAGCTTGCACCAGGTCACCATGCTGTTCTCGGACCGCGGCACGCCGGACGGCTACCGCCACATGGATGGTTTCGGCAGCCACACGTATAGCCTGATCAACGCCGACGGCCAGCGCGTGTACGTGAAATGGCATTTCAAGACACGCCAGGGGATCAAGAATCTGCCTGCCGCAGAAGCGGGCCGCCTGGCCGGTGCCGATCCCGATTACGCCCAGCGCGACCTGTTCGGCGCCATCGAACGCGGTGATTTCCCCCAGTGGGAAGTCAAGCTGCAGGTGGCGACGCAGGAGCAACTCGATGCATGGGAGCAGCGTACGGGCTGGAACCCGTTCGACCTGACGAAAGTGTGGCCACATGCGGACTTCCCGTTGCTGCCGGTGGGTATTTTCGAGCTGAACCGCAATCCGGACAATTACCACGCGGAAGTCGAGCAGGCGGCTTTTTCGCCGTCCAACGCCGTGCCGGGCATGGGCTATTCGCCGGACAAGATGCTGCAAGGCCGCCTGTTCGCCTACCACGACGCTCAGCTGTACCGGGTCGGCACGAACCACCAGCATCTGCCCGTGAATGCGGCCCGCTGCCCCTTCCACAACCAGCAGCGCGACGGCGGCATGGCCATCAACAATGGCGGCGCGGCACAGAATTACGCGAACGTGGCGGCGGCAGGCACGCAGCCGCAAGGCCTGGGCCATGGCGAGCCGGCGCTGGCGCTTGATGGCGGCGCGGCGCGCTACGATGGGCGCGGCGCGGAAGACGATTACACGCAGGCCGGCAATCTGTTCCGTTTGATGTCGGCACAGGCGAAGCAGAACCTGTTCGACAACCTGGCCGGTCCTTTGAGCCAGGTGCGGCCTGAAACCCTGCAGCGTCAGCTGGGCCACTTCGACCGGGCCGATGCCGCCTACGGCGCCGGCGTGCGCGCCGCCCTGCAGGCACGCGGCGCGACCGTGTAATACGCTGTTGCAGGCGGAACAAGCTTGTTCCGCCTGTTTGATGCAACACAAATTAGAGCTGGATATCAACTATTGTAAATATTGCCGTGTGGACATATTTGCCTTCCATGCGTAGACTTGTCGGTCTGATGATCGCACCGTCTTCCTGGCGGCGTCCTGACTAGAAAGTCTTGCAATATGAATATGGCGAAGCTGTCGGTGCATGGGGACGACCCCACGCTCAAATCCATCCTCGAAGTCTTGCCCACGGATCCCGAGCGGCAATGGCGCAAGGGCGAGGCGAAGGGCGCGAATCGCGTGCATCTCGATTCCGGCTTCGAAGTGCTGATCGCGCAGGCGCCCAAATCGCAAGTATTGCCTTCGCGCATACGCAGCTACCTGGCCGAATGCCGCTCGCGCGGCGTCAGTTTCACCATGCCGCGTATCGTGGCTGAGCTGCAACTGGAGTTGAATGGCGACGATACGGTGGGCGCGCCACTCGACCTCTCGTTGGGCGACATGCAGCACCTGACGGAAATGGGCATCAGCCTGAGCCTGGTGACGCGCTCCGCCGCAGCCTGACGCTCAATGATACCGAAAGTGGCCGCCCTGAACAGGCGGCCACTTTCGTCACGGTTCTTCGAGCTCGACGGTGACCATATTGTCGTCCGGCTTGCGGTCGATCAGCTTGTTGTCGGGATCGATGCCTGCCTTGCCGGGCCGGCTGCCGACGATGACGGTATAGCTCGCTTCGCGCGCCGTCATGCGCAGGCGTTCGCGAAGCAGCGGATGGCCGTTCGCATCATCGACGCCGATCTCGATCCAGTCGTGCAGGGGCGCGTCGTGTTCCTCTCCCTGTTCGCCGGCCGTCAATTTGCTCGCCTGCACTTTGAGGGTGACGGCGTACTTGCCATCGCTGCGTTTCGTGGCCGTGGCCGACAGGGCGCGGTTGTCGAACAGCACGATTTTCTCGAACAGGTCGTCGATCAGGTAAGCCTGCTCGGGCGGTGTGACCTGGCGCAAGCCGGCAATCAGGGCCGTCACGCTGGCATACGGCGGGCCTTTCTTGCCATGGGTCTTGAGCAGCTCGCGCAGCACACCGTTGACCTTGTCTTCGCCGATGATGTCTTGCAGCAAATACATGGCCAGGCTGCCCTTGTTGTAGTGGATGTAGGCCTGGTTTTCATTCTCGGCCAGCGGCAGTTCCTTCTTGCGTTCTTCGCTGCGCCCCATCAGGTATTGATTCAAGTCATAGCGCAGGAAGCGGCGCATCTTGGCCGGCCCCACGGTTTTCTTCATCACCATCAGGGCCGAATATTCGGCCAGGGTTTCGCTGAGCACGGTAGCGCCGCGCGTATTGCCACCTACCAATTGATGCGCCCACCACTGGTGCGCCACTTCATGCGCCGTCACGTAGAACGGATAATCGATGTCTTTCGGATTCTTGTCGTCCACCTTGGCGATGAAGCCCAGGCCTTCCGAGTACGGTATCGTGTTCGGGAACGATTGCGCAAACGTGGCATAGCGTGGGAACTCGACGATGCGCAGGATCTTGTGCTGGTAGGGGCCGAAGTTCTTCGTGTAGTAC
This sequence comes from Janthinobacterium salmonicoloratum, assembly GCF_051380845.1. Classification (NCBI taxonomy): domain Bacteria; kingdom Pseudomonadati; phylum Pseudomonadota; class Betaproteobacteria; order Burkholderiales; family Oxalobacteraceae; genus Janthinobacterium; species Janthinobacterium salmonicoloratum. Next base: position 73,109 of record NZ_JBNYXV010000006.1, read on the forward strand.
TCGAGCGCTTCCTTGCTGCCGCGCACGAAACGATCGAGGTTGTATTCGTGGCCCGGGTGGTAATACACGTCGATGGCCACGTCTTGCCAGCGCTCGTGCTTGACGGCGTAGCGGGCCGACTGGAACGCGTAAAAATTCAGGATCGGCTGTTCCATCGTGTAATGGAAGTAATGGCGGCCCTTGGCGATCCAGTCGTTGTCCAGCATGCCCGGCGCGATGGCCGTCTGGCCGTCGACGGTGCTGACGGTGGCGTCAAAGTTGATGCGGTCGGCGTCGTTGCTGACGTAATTGTCGGCCAGCCCCCGCGCATCGTCGCGCGGCAAGGCCCGTTCGCGCGCAGGCAAGCCGTGTTTCTTGCGGTCACGCGGGTCCGTCAATTCCTGTTGCGGCTGGTAGCCGATGTGCGGCAGCACGGCATTCGTGAAGAAGGTGCCGTTGGCCACCACGGGCGTGTCCTGGCCCAGGCCGAAGACGCCGCGCGGCGCGTAGCGGACGTCGAAATCGAGGCCCAGAGTGGCGCCCGGCGCCAGCGGCGCGGCCAGGCGGTAGCTGTAAAAGCCCAGCTTGCCGTCATCGAGGCCGGGATGCACGCGCGTATCGAAACGCAGGCGCATGGTGGAGGTCGGATCTTGCTGCACAAAAATGTGGCTGATCGGCAGGCTGGTCTTGTTTTGCAGCACATAGCGGCCCGTGACGGCGAGGGTGCGCTGCGCCGGGTAGATGGCCACGTCGAGTTTCACGTCGGTGATTTTCGGCTGCGGCGTGGCGGCAAACTTGCGGTACTGGCGTTCGACACTGGCGCGGTCCGCATCGCGGGCAAATTCGGACTTGTAATCGTTGGCCACGTGGAAGACGTAGAACAGCACGGCGCCAGCGCCGAGGAAGAGCAGGGCGCCGCCGGCAAAGCTGGCCAGCACGCCTTGCGTCAGGCCGTGGCGCGCCAGACGCAGGCGGATGCGCCAGCTGTCCTGCGCGCCGCGGGGCCAGAACAGCAGCGACAGCACCGTCAGCATGACGGCCGCGCCGCTCCAGTACAGCAAGTACCAGCGCTCGCGCAACACATAGTGGCCGGCGCCGTTCATGGCCGAATACACGAAGTCCGGCGTGTTGCCGTACAGCAGCAGCGGGTCGCCCAGGCCCAGCGAGGAAAAGCTGATGCTGGCGATGTGGTACAGAATCATGGCGAAATACGCCAGGTACTTGTGATTGATCAGTACCTGCAAAAAGATGGCCAGCACGGCGACCAGCGCATAGTAGGGCAGGTGCGACAGGAACAGCGATTCCACGTACAGGCCGGGGTCGAGGCGGTAATAGCCCTTGAAGACCTGGATCGACATGCCGCACAGCATGATGACCAGGCTTAGCAAGGCTTGCAGGCCGACCAGCGCAAACAGTTTCGACAGCAGGGGCAGCCAGTTCGGCACGGGCAGGGCGTCGAGCATCAGATTGGTGCCCGCTTCCCGTTCGCGCCATACCAGCTCCCCCGCGTAGAAGGTGGTGATGATCAGCATGAACAGGGCGAACGAAGCGTTGACCATTTCCAGCACTTTTTCCGTCACCGGATAGGTATTCGTGCCATAGATGGAGCCCATGTCCAGCGCGCCCGCATACATGGTCAGCACGCCGGCCAGCACGATGACGACAAAATAGATGTTCTTGATGGTTTCGCGCAGGTTCAGCCAGCTCATCTTGACGAGCAGGGCGGCCAGGTTGCGTTGCGCGAAGTCCGGTGTTTCCTGCGTGGACAGCGAAGCGTTCGACAGGCGCAGTGGCACGTCGCCTTCGCTGCGGCGCTTGCCGGCGCCCGCGTCCGTCGTGGCGTGGAACTGGAAGCGCCAGTAGCCGAGCAGCAAGGCCACCAGGGCGAAGCCGGACCAGATGGCGCGGTTCAGCAGGTACACGCCCTCCAGCGTCACCAGACGCGTATTGCGCTCCGCATTCGGCCAGTATTCCGTCAGGCGTATCAGCGCCGTGGTGCCGAAGGGGTCGATCAGGGCAGCCAGGGTCTTGTAATCGAGGTCGCGCGCCAGCGACGGGGCCACCAGGTAGCCGATCAGCATGACCACCGAGCTGATGTACACGGGCAGCATGCGCCGCGTCAGGGCCGCGATGACGAAGAAGATGGCGCCAAAGATGAACAGGTTGGGCAGCAGGGTAAACACATACGGCATCAGATAGGCCAGCGCCCGTTGCGGCCCCAGCCGTTCCGGATCGATGCCGGGCAGCCAGGCGCCCAGCCAGGCACCGATGACGATGCTGGAAAACACCACCGCCAGTACCAGGTAGGCGCCCAGGAAGCGGCCGAACACGTACTGGTATTTTTTGATCGGCGCGCTGAAGAAGAAATGCTGCATGCCGTATTCGAAATCCTGCTGCACCGAGCGGCCCATCATGGCCGCCACTACGACGGCGCCGAAGCAGCCCAGCAGGCTGCAGGTAAACGCCAGCGAGCGTGGTGCGTTGATCAGGAACTTGCCGCCGAAACTGATGCTCGCTTCCTTGAAGACGCCGCCGGCGGCAGCCATCCACAGCATGGCCAGCGCCAAAAACATGAGGAAATACACCCAGGTGGACAGCAGCTTGAGCCGCTGTCGCGCTTCAAAGCGGGCGATGGCAAACATGGGCGCCCCTTAGTCGCACTGCGGGGCGACGCGGTGGCGCCCGGCAATGGTGGCGAAATACAGGTCTTCCAGGTCGCCGATGGCTTCCTCGAAGCCATCGCCCGGGTCGTCGTCGCTGTAGACGTGGATCAAGGTGCGGCCCGACAGCAAGCGCGTGGAAATGACGGCGTGGCGCTGCTGGAAGCTGGCCAGCTCCTTCTTGTCGACAAAACGCGCCCAGATCTTGCAGCTGACTTCGTCAATCAATTCCTGGGTCTTGCCGCACAGTAGCAAATGGCCCTTGTTGATGATGGCCATGTTGGCGCACAGGTCGGCCACGTCGGACACGATGTGGGTCGACAGGATCACCGTCTTGTCTTCGCCGATGTCGGACAGCAGATTATGAAAGCGCACGCGCTCCTGCGGGTCGAGGCCGGCCGTCGGCTCGTCGACGATGATCAGTTTCGGGTCGCCCAGCAGGGCTTGCGCGATGCCGAAGCGCTGGCGCATGCCGCCGGAAAAACCGCCCAGGCGCTGGTGGCGCACGTCGAACAGGTTGGTTTGCTGCAACAGACCATCGACGACCTCGCGCCGGCGCGCCCGTTGCGACAAGCCTTTCAAGGTGGCGAAGTGGTCGAGCAGCTCGTAGGCCGTCACTTTCGGGTACAGGCCGAAGTCTTGCGGCAGGTAGCCCAGCATGCGGCGGATCTCGTCCTTGTCGTCGAGCACGTCGTAGTCGCCGAAGAAGATGGAGCCGGAATCGCATTCCTGCAAGGTGGCCAGGGTGCGCATCAGGGTCGACTTGCCGGCGCCATTCGGGCCCAGCAAGCCAAACATCCCTGGCGGTATCGTCAGCGACACGTTATCCAGCGCCACCACGCCATTCGCGTAGGTCTTCGACAATTTGCGAATCTGCAATTCCATACAACTCCTAATTCATGCGTTGTTGCCCGATGCTACAGGGCTACTCTATGCTGGCATTGTATTGAATTTAAGACGTACTGGGCAGTTGCATGCGATACACGGCATTTTCGCGTGCCCAGAGTGCAGATGGGCGGGGTGGGCGGCGCGCCATATCGGGGGCTGTTTTGCCCCGCTGGCGCGCCGCATGACTATCAATTACGGAATAGAACCGATTCCCGGTTAAACCACCAGCGGCACAGCATCAGCAGCGCGCCCGCGATCACCGTGGTCGAGGCCAGGATCACGCCGAACATGCGGTAATCCATGGTGCCCTTGACCAGCTCCTTCATGGCCAGCGATACATTCGTCAACGGCACCATGGCCCACATCCAGTTCAGTTCGACACCGGGCAGCATGGCCGCCACCGTGGGCAGGATGACGAACAGCATCAATGGCGTGATCATGCCGGCCGCTTCCTTGTAGCTTTTCGCGTAGATCGAGATCGACAGCAGCAGCGAGGCAAAGATGGCGGCCGTCGGCACCAGCATCAGGGTCACCATGGCCAGGTCGGGCAAGCCGATGCTGCGCACCATGACGGCCATGTTGCCCTCGAGCGAACTGCCGAAGATGACCAGCAAGGCCCCCATGCTGCCCACCATCAGCACGGCCGAGGTCATGCCGACGGTAAACAGCACGAGGAACTTGGCCAGCACGATGGCGCTGCGCGGCACGGGCGCCAGCAGCAGGGTTTCCAGGGTGCCCCGCTCCTTTTCACCCGCGCCCAGGTCGATGGCCGGGTACATGGCCGCCGTCAGGCACACCATCAGCAGCAAATAAGGCAGCATGCCGCCGACGATGGCGCCCATCTGCTCGCGCTCGTTGGCCGTCGACTGCTTGTCGAGCACAATGGGGTGCAGCGCAAAGGCCAGCTGGGCCGGACTCAGGTTCAAAGCCGACAGCGCGCTTTCGCGCAGGCTGGCGTTGTAGGCTTCGACGATCTCGCGCACGCGCTGCTGGGTCACGTCGACCGTGCTGGCGCTGTTGTAGTGCAGCACCACCTTGGCTTGCTGCTGTTGCTTCAGTGCCTCTTCAAACTGGGGCGGAATGACGACGGCAAACTTGATGGTGTCGTCGCCGATGGCGCGGCGGATGTCGCCCTCGCTGGCCAGCGGCACTTCGCGCAGATTGTGCTGCTGGGCAAAACGCGTGCTCAAGCCCGGCGAATGGTCCTTGCCGAACAGGGCGTAGCGCATTTCCGCCGTCTTCGCGTTCTTGAACATATTGTTCGAGACATAGGCGAAGCCGCCAAAGATCAGCGGCATGGCAAAGATGGGGATGAGGATGGTGAAGATCAGCGTCTTGCGGTCGCGCGTGAGTTCCAGCAACTCTTTCAGATAAATGGTCCACATGGCTCAGGCTCCCTGGTTGATGACGCTGACAAAGGCGTCGTACAAGTCCGCGCTGCCGCCCAGGTGGCGCAGTTCGTTGACCGTGCCATTGAAGGCGGTGGTGCCGCGGTTGATGATGCAGACGCGGTCGCACAGCTTTTCCACCTCGTGCAGGTGGTGCGTGGAAAAGATCAGCGGCACGCGCAGCGCCTTGTAGCTGGCGATGAAGTCGAGCAGGATCTTGGCCGACATCACGTCCAGGCCCGTCGTCGGCTCGTCGAGGATCACCACTTGCGGTTCGTGCACGACGGTGCGGGCGATTGCGCACTTCTGTTTCATGCCCGTCGACAACTGATCGGCCCGCTTGCCGCCGTACTCTTCCATTTGCAGCAGGGAAAACAGTTCATCGCAGCGGCGTTTCAGCTTGTCGGCCGGCATGCCGTGCAGGCGGCCAAAGTATTCCACGTTTTCGCGCGCCGTCAGGCGGCCATACAGCCCCGTCGAACCGGACAGGAAACCAATGCTCTGGCGCGCCACCAGCGGTTGCTGCAGCACGTCGACACCGTTCACGAGGGCGCTGCCCGCGTCCGCTTGCAAGGCCGTCGACAACAGGCGCAGGGTGGTCGTCTTGCCGGCGCCATTCGGCCCCAGCAGGCCCAGCACTTCGCCGGGGGCGCAGCTGAAACTGACGTCGCGCACGGCGTGAAACCAGCCCTCATGTTCGCGCGGATCGCTGATGTGCACGCCCTTGCCCCTGTGGGGCGGCATGCGGAAACGTTTTGCCAGGTGCTTGACCTCAATCATGTGCATCATCCAATCAACGGTGAAGAACGAGAGTAGCATGCAAAAAATGTAACTTGCAAGATGGAAATATCGTTTGGTCTATTGAAAAAAACAGCATCTTCATGCAAGCTGGCCCGGTGGGCGCCGGCGGACGGCGCGGGAGAGCGCAATGCAAACGATCGATCAGGCGATGCAGGACAAGGTACTGGCAGTGGCGCGCGCCGGCATGACCAGTGCCGAAGCCATCGGTTTCTTCCGCGTCAGCCTGGGCTTGTACTACCTGGCCGGCCTGATGACGGAAGAAACCCTCGATTTCAAGCAGATCGATGCGAAGTACAACCGTTTTATTTACCACTCGATAGACGGCGGGCACAGCATCGCCAGCGTGCTGCAATTCATGAGCGGCGAGAAAGTCTTGCGCGTGCTGCAATCGGAGCGTTTTCGCGCCGCGTTTGCCGAGCATTGCCCGGACATTCCCGTCGACAGCATTTCTTTCCTGATTTCACTGAACCTGGGCGTGGCGAAAAGCCTGTCCGGCCTGGACGCCGTTGGCCCCGTGGTGGACTGGATCGAGCAGGAAAAAGCGCGCACAAGTCAATAAAGCCCCGTTCACCCTGCGCGCAGCGTGGGTACGGCTGGGCCTGATCGTCCTATAATTCATGTTTTCCCTTACATGAATAGCCACGATGACCGCGAACCGCCATTTTGACCCCCTGGATCGTTTGATTGTTGGCGCCGACAAGGCCCTGCGCGTCATGGCAGGCGTGGCCTCGGCCTCGCGCCCCACGCCGGCCGCACATGCGCCCGATGCGGAACTGAGCCCGGCCGAACAGCGCCATAGCGCCGGCTTGATGCGCGTCAACCATGTGGGCGAAGTGTGCGCGCAAGCCCTGTACAACTCGCAGGCGCGCTATGCGCACAGCCCGGCCATCCGCGCCCAGTTCGACGAAGCGGGACGCGAAGAGGAAGACCACCTGGCCTGGACGGCGCAGCGCCTGACGGAGCTGGGCTCGCGTCTGAGCCTGCTCAATCCCCTGTGGTATGCGGGTTCGTTTGCGCTGGGCACCATCGCCGCGCGCATGGGCGACGGCCGCAGCCTGGGTTTTGTGGTGGAAACGGAACGCCAGGTGGAAGCGCACCTGGCCAGCCACTTGCAGGAATTGCCGCCGCAGGACGCCAAATCGCGCGCCATCGTCAAGCAGATGGCCATCGATGAAGTGGAACATGGCGCCGCCGCCCAGCGCCTGGGCGCCATCGACACCCCGGCGCCCGTGAAGGCGCTGATGGGGCTGATGGGTAAAGTGATGACAAAAACGGCTTACTATATTTAGACGCAGAAAAGAGCCGGGGTCAGACCCGTCGGGTCTGACCCCAGTTTTCTGCTGCATCCAAGCAAATTGTGCCGATTATTCCTCGATGATTTCGAATGAATGCGTAATTTCTGCCGTCTTGGCCAGCATGATCGATGCCGAGCAATATTTGTCATGCGACAAGGCTACGGCCCGTTCCACGGCCGTCGGTTTCAGGGCCTTGCCGCGCACCGTGAAGTGGAAATGGATCTTGGTAAACACTTTCGGGTCGGTCTCGGCGCGGTCGGCCTTGAGCGTCACTTCGCAGCCGCTGACGGCTTCGCGCCCGCGTTTCAGGATCAGCACCACGTCATAGGCGGTGCAGCCGCCCGTGCCCAGCAAGACCATTTCCATGGGGCGTGGCGCCAGGTTGTGGCCGCCGCCATCGGGCGCGCCATCCATGGTGACCAGGTGGCCGGAACCGGTTTCTGCCCGAAAACTCATGCCCGACGGGCCATTCCAGCTGACTTTGCATTCCATCGTACTCTCCGAAAATTGTAAGCGTTTTGTATTGTAATAGAGGAATGCCCATCCATGTGCCGGCCGCCGGGCCGCAGCCTGCCTGCATTGTGGCTTGACGCAGCAAGGCAAAGCCGCTTATACTTGTCGGCTTTCCGTTCGCTCAGGAAAAGTAAATAAGGCAGAGTCCGCATAGCAGCATCGGCGGAACCACCATTTGAGCGTGTAATCTATTAGGAAGTCAACATGAAAACATTTTCCGCTAAAGGACATGAAGTCCAGCGCGATTGGTTCGTGGTTGACGCGACGGACAAAGTCCTCGGACGTGTTGCCAGCGAAGTGGCACTCCGACTGCGCGGCAAACACAAACCAGAATTTACTCCTCACGTCGATACCGGCGACTTTATCGTCGTCATCAACGCGGGCAAACTGCGTGTGACCGGTACCAAAGCTACTGAGAAAATTTACTACCGTCACTCTGGCTATCCAGGCGGCATCTACGAAACCAACTTCCAGAAAATGCAACAGCGTTTTCCAGGTCGCGCGCTTGAGAAAGCGGTCAAAGGCATGCTGCCTAAAGGCCCACTCGGCTACGCAATGATCAAGAAGCTGAAAGTGTACGCGGAAGGTTCCCATCCGCACGCTGCTCAGCAACCTAAAGCACTTGTTCTCTAAGGAACTGACATGATCGGTAATTACAATTATGGAACCGGCCGTCGCAAAAGTGCAGTGGCTCGGGTTTTTATCAAAGTTGGCACAGGCTTGATCGTTGTTAACGGCAAACCAGCAAACGAATACTTTTCGCGCGAAACGGGTCTGATGGTCATCCGTCAACCACTGGAACTGACCGGCAATGTCGAGCGTTTCGACATCAAAGTCAACGTCCATGGCGGCGGTGAGTCGGGCCAGGCTGGTGCAGTTCGTCACGGCATCACCCGCGCTCTGATCGACTACGATGCAGCGTTGAAACCGGAACTGGCGAAAGCCGGCTTCGTGACCCGCGATGCACGTGAAGTCGAGCGTAAAAAAGTTGGTCTGCGCAAAGCACGTCGCGCAAAGCAATTCTCGAAGCGTTAATTTCTACGCTACAGCACCTTACGAGGTGCTGGTCGAAAAGCCGCTGGACTTCGGTCCCGCGGCTTTTTTGCATTTCAGCGGGATGCGCCGTTGCGCTGTAAAATACGCGGAAAACCCGCTGGGTTAGCGTTTCCCTCATCTTTATGCAATCTATACACAAGGAAAGAACATGATCAAAGTTGGCATCGTCGGCGGCACTGGATACACGGGCGTGGAATTGCTGCGCTTGCTCGCTACCCATCCAGATGTCGAGTTGACGGCGATTACCTCGCGCAAGGAAGATGGCTTGCCCGTTGCTGACATGTATCCTTCCCTGCGTGGCCATGTGAGCCTGGCGTTTTCCTCGCCGGACAAGGCCAAGCTGGAGCAGTGCGATGTGGTCTTCTTTGCCACGCCGCATGGTGTTGCCATGGCGCAAGCACCAGCCCTGCTGGCCGCCGGCGTAAAAGTCATCGACCTGGCCGCCGACTTCCGCCTGAAAGACCAGGCCAAGTTCGAGCAGTGGTACAAGATTCCCCACACGGCGCCCGAGCTGATTGAGCAAGCAGTTTACGGCTTGCCGGAACTGAACCGTGAAGATATTAAAAAAGCCAGTCTGATCGCCAATCCAGGCTGCTATCCGACCACCATGCAACTGGGCTTTTACCCGTTGCTCAAGGCTGGTCTGGTCAACGCGGGCGGCTTGATCGCCGACTGCAAGTCGGGCGTGTCCGGCGCCGGCCGCAAGGCGGAAATCGGCATCCTGTTCTCGGAAAGCAGCGACAGCTTTAAAGCCTATGGCGTGGCCGGCCACCGCCACCTGCCGGAAACGACGGCGCAATTGCAGCGTTTCACGGATGACAAAGTGGCGCTGACCTTTACGCCGCACCTGGTGCCGATGATACGCGGCATGCATTCGACCCTGTACGCGCAGCTGAACAAGGATGTCAGCAATGATGAGCTGCAAGCCTTGTTCGAAGAGCAATACAAGGATGAACCTTTCGTCGACGTGATGCCATTCGGCTCGCATCCGGAAACGCGCTCCACGCGCGGCTCGAACATGCTGCGCCTGGCCTTGCACCGTCCCGAAGGCGGCAATACCGTCATCGTGCTGGTGGTACAGGACAATCTGGTCAAGGGCGCATCAGGCCAGGCCGTGCAATGCATGAACTTGATGTTTGGCTTGAAAGAAACGGCCGGTTTGCAACACATCGCCCTGCTGCCGTAACGATCGGCGCCGGTGCTTGCGCAGGTCCGGCGCCTTTTTGCCGGACCTGTGATAAATTGGACTGCCACGTACCCCGACAGGATGACGTTCATGTTCGAGCGCAACGCGAAAAACCCCATCGACACCCTGATCGGCGCTTCCACGCGGATCGAGGGCGACTTGCTGTTTTGCGGCGGCCTGCGCATTGATGGTCATGTGCGCGGCAACGTCACGGGCGAGCCGGGCGAGCCCACGTATGTGGTGCTGGGCGAGGCGGGCCGCATCGATGGCGAAGTGCGCTGCTCCAGCCTGGTCGTCAGCGGCGAGATCAACGGCCCCGTGTATGTGTCTGAAATGCTTGAAATCCAGCCCAAAGCCCGCATTGTAGGAGAGGTCTATTACAAGGTGCTGGAAATGCACAGCGGCGCCTTGGTGCAAGGCAGGCTGAGTCGCCACGACAACGCCGACCCCGTGCTGCACCTGGCCGTATCGGAAATGTGAGCAAGAACAACACCATCCAGCCGCGTCAGTGGCCGTCGCAGCGCGAGTTGCGGCAACAGTCTATAATGAGTTAATGTTTTCTAGTAGGAGTGTCCGATATGAATGCCGTCGCTGAAATGCAAGATGTGATCCCTTCACCCATTATCTTTACCGATAGCGCCGCCGAAAAAGTCGCGCAGCTGATCGAAGAAGAAGGCAATCCCGACCTGAAATTGCGCGTGTTCGTGCAGGGTGGCGGCTGTTCCGGCTTCCAGTACGGTTTCACCTTCGACGAAATCGTCAATGAAGATGACACCACCATGGTCAAGAACGGCGTCCAGCTGTTGATCGATTCCATGAGCTACCAGTACCTGGTCGGCGCGGAAATCGACTACAAGGATGACCTGGAAGGCGCGCAGTTCGTGATTAAAAACCCAACGGCTACTTCTACCTGCGGTTGCGGTTCTTCGTTCTCGGTATAAAGTAGTTTCGCCGGAATGTAAAAAATAGCGGATCGATGATCCGCTATTTGTGTTTCTGGAGCAGTTGTTTCTCGTTAACGTGGATACAGCGCGCCCAGTACTCGTAGCCCCGCTGCGCCCGTCACGGCCGGCAAGTTGCCCGGCTTGCGCTGCGTAAAACGCCAGGCCAGCCAGGCAAACGCCAGCGCCTCGACCTGGCTGGGCGCCACACCCAGCGCTTCGGTAGACTCCACCGCCATACCCGGCAATTCCCGGGCCAGCGCCGCCATCAGGCTGGCGTTCTGCGCGCCGCCGCCACATACATACACCGTTTCCGCCGGCGCCCCGTCGCGCGCGATGGCGCCCGCCAGGCTGGCGGCCGTCAGCTGCGTCAGGGTCGCCTGCACGTCGGCAGGTTTGGCATGCGGATAGTTGCTCAGTTTGTCCTGTAACCAGTCGGCATGGAACAGGTCACGGCCCGTGCTTTTCGGCGCCGGCAAGTCAAAATAAGGTTCATTGAGCAACTCTGCCAGCAGGGCAGGCAAGACTTTGCCCGTGGCGGCCCAGGCGCCGTTGGCGTCGTACGGCTGGCCCAGATGCTGCAAGACCCAGCCATCCATCAACGCATTGCCAGGGCCCGTGTCGTAGCCCGTCACCGTGCCGTCCGCGTGCAGCACGCTGATATTGCTGATGCCGCCGATATTGGCCAGCACGCGCGTGTGGCCGGGCAGGTTGAAAATGGCTTGATGGAAGGCGGGCACCAGCGGCGCGCCCTGGCCGCCGGCCGCCACGTCGCGGCTGCGCAAGTCGGCGATGACGTCGATGCCCGTCAGTTCCGCCAGCAGGGCCGGGTTGTTCAACTGCCGCGTAAAGCCCAGCTCGGGGCGGTGGCGGATGGTCTGGCCATGCGCGCCGATGGCGGTGATGGCGTCCCGGCCAATGCCTGCGTTGCTCAAGAGCATGGCGACGCAGTCGGCGTAATGGTGCACGAGTTGATTTGCCGCCAGTGCTTCGCGTTCGATTTCATTCTGTCCGGCGCTTTGCAGGGCCATCAGCTCGGCGCGCAGGCTGGCGGGAAAGGGTATGTACGCGTCGCCCAGGCTGCGCGTGCCCTCGTCGGAAAAATCGACCAGCGCACCGTCGACGCCGTCGAGGCTGGTGCCCGACATTAAACCGATATACAGCATGGGTGTTTCCTCGCGTGCGTAAGTGATGGGGTACATTGTGCCGCATTTGTGCCGTACGCAAAAGCGCGCGGAAAAAAACAAAGGCACCGGCCATCTGCATGGGCGGTGCCTTGGTTGTTGCCCGAAGGCAGTGTTGCTTAGCGCGAAGCCAGTGCCGTGTCGTTCGGACGCAGCAAGGTGAAGCGGTGCATCATGTCATTCGACACCATGCGGAAGCGGCTCAGCTCGGCGGCCGTCAATGGCGCCTGGGCTTGTACGTTCAGCTTGCTTGGATCTTGTGCCACGCCGCCGACGCGGAATTCATAGTGCAAATGGGCGCCCGTTGACCAGCCGGTGGTGCCGACGTAACCGATCACATCGCCCTGGCTCACTTTTTGACCTTTTTTCAGGCCCGAAGCGAAGCGGCTCATGTGGGCGTAGGCAGTAGTGTAGTTGGCCCAGTGTTTCAGAACAACAACATTGCCGTAGCCGTTTTGCATGCCGACGGAATCGACCACGCCGTCGCCCGAAGCGCGGATAGGGGTGCCCGTTGCTGCAGCGAAATCGATGCCCTTGTGGGCTTTCCAGTTGCCGGAAATCGGGTGCACGCGCATGGAGAAGCCGGACGAGATGCGGGAGAATTCGAGGGGGGATTTCAGGAAGGCTTTTTTGAGGGACTTGCCGTCGAAACTGTAGTAACCGCCGCCTTGCTTGCTGGCTGGGTCTTCGAACCAAACGGACTGGTAAGTCGTGCCGCGGTTGGTGAATTCACCGGCCAGGATGCGGCCCGCTCGGACGAATTCGCCATCTTGCCAGAATGTTTCGTAGACAACATTGAACGAGTCGCCGCGTTTCAGGTCGGAGCGGAAGTCGATATTGGTGGAGAACATTTCCACGATTTGCGCGGAAATCGAGTCTGGCAGGCGTGTGCCGTCCAGGCTGGAGTCGGTGGCGGCGAACAGGGTGGAAGTAATCTTGCGCGCGTGCATTTCAACGCGGCGTTCCAGCTGGGCTGCCACTTCCGTAGCCACGAACTTGTCGCCCTTGCGGGTGATCAGGATGTTCTTGACCGATTTGTCCGTGCCGTCGACGAGGGTGGCGCGCATCCAGTTGAGGTCGCCGTTTTCGGTCGTTTGCGCTTGCACGCGCTTGCCCGATTTCAGCAACATCACGCCGCGCGCGATCTTGTCGGATTTAATGAAATTGGCGGCCGCCGGATCATCCACGCCGAGACGGGTCAGCAGGGTGGCGAGGGTATCGCCAGCGCGGACTTTTTCTTCGTGGGTGAAATTCTGGTCTACCTGTTCCATCGCGGAAATTTGCGAGGCGAGATCAGGCATTTCCAGGTTCTGGGCGATGGACGTGACCGGCAAGTCGGATGCGTCGGGCGCCATGGGCGACACAGCGACCGCGCCGAAGGCGGCCGCAGCGAGCAGCACTGCGGACACGCCGATAATGCGTGCCTTGCGTGTCGTCGTCAGCTGTGTGTACAAGCGTGAGCCTGTGATTTTATGTATAGGGTTCATGCAATCAGTTAAAATTTGCCCTTGAACGATTCGTGAACTAGTGCTCTTTGTTATTGTTATTTTGGTTCGTTTTCATACGGCAAGATTGATGGGATCGAGCATTATAGCAAACTCCGCAAACCTACTACCATTTTGAGATCTACAGTCAAATTTTATGGAAATCAACACCACCGCATCGCCTACAAAGGCTAACGCCGCTCAGACCGCGCTTGTGCTGTCGGACAGAGTACAAGAAGCCCTCGCGATTACCAAGCGTGGCGTCGACGAACTCTTGATCGAAAGCGAATTTGCGCAAAAATTAGCACGCTCCGAGAAAACCGGTGTTCCCCTGCGCATCAAACTGGGCCTGGACCCGACTGCACCCGACTTGCATCTGGGCCACACGGTCGTGCTGAACAAGATGCGCCAGTTGCAAAACCTGGGCCATCAAGTCATTTTCCTCATTGGCGACTTCACGTCCATGATCGGCGACCCTTCGGGCCGCAACGTCACGCGCCCGCCTTTGACCAAGGAACAGATCGAGATTAACGCGATGACGTATTTCGCGCAAGCGTCTTTAGTATTGGACGCCAGCAAGACCGAGATCCGCTATAACTCCGAGTGGTGCGATCCGCTGGGGGCGCGCGGCATCATCCAGCTCGCTTCCCACTACACGGTGGCGCGCATGATCGAGCGCGACGACTTCACCAAACGCTTCCAGGGCGGCATTCCTATTTCCGTGCATGAATTCCTGTACCCGCTGATGCAGGGCTACGACTCGGTGGCCCTGAAGTCGGACCTGGAACTGGGCGGCACGGACCAGAAGTTCAACCTGCTGGTGGGCCGCGAACTGCAAAAGCAGTACGGACAGGAGCAGCAGTGTATTTTGACCATGCCGCTGCTGGAAGGTTTGGACGGCGTGGAAAAAATGTCCAAGTCGAAGAATAATTACATCGGCATCACGGAACCGGGCAACACCATGTTCGCCAAGCTGATGAGCATTTCAGACGTCATGATGTGGCGCTACTACGAGCTGCTGTCGTGGCGCTCGATCGCCGAACTGGCGCAACTGAAGAGCGAAGTGGAAGGCGGCCGCAATCCGCGCGATGCCAAGGTTGCGCTGGCGCAAGAGATCGTCGCCCGCTTCCACTCGCAGCAGGCAGCGGAAGACGCGCTGGCCGACTTCGTCAACCGCTCGAAGGGCGGCATTCCCGACGATATCCCGGAAGTCACGCTGGCTGGCGCCCCGCTGGGCATCCCGCAGTTGTTGAAACAGGCTGGTCTGTGCCCTTCCACGTCGGAAGCCATGCGCAAGATCGACCAGGGTGGCGTGCGCATCGACGGCACCGTGATCAGCGACAAGGGCCTGCAAGTGGCGGCGGGCCAGTTTGTGTTGCAAGTTGGCAAGCGCAGTTTCGCGCGCGTCACCTTGACGGCATGATCGCGCTGCTGCAGAGAGTCACGCAGGCAAAGGTGGATGTCGCCGGCGCCACCGTCGGCGCTATCGACGGGGGCTTGATGGTGCTCGTGTGCGCCGAGCGGGGCGATACGGAGAAGGAAGCGGACGCCTTGCTGACCAAGCTGCTTGGCTACCGCGTGTTTGCCGACGAAGCGGGCAAGATGAACCGCAGCGTGACGGACGTGGCTGGCGGCTTGCTGCTGGTGCCGCAGTTCACGCTGGCGGCCGACACCAAGTCCGGCACGCGTCCGTCGTTCACGCCGGCGGCCGCGCCGCAGGACGGCTTGCGTCTGTTCACGCATTTCGTGGACCAGGCGCGCAGCCGCCACGCGACCGTGCAAACGGGGCAGTTCGGTGCCGATATGCAAGTGTCGCTGACGAATGACGGCCCCGTCACGTTCTGGCTGCAAGTGAACGCAAAGCAATAACTAAAAAATATAAAGAGGAGCAAGCGATGAAATTGTGGAGCGAGACGTTTCGTGATGGCGGCCTGATGCCGGCCGAGTATGCCTTTGCCGAGATCGATCCGGCCAGCCGCGTGCGCCTCGCCGGCAACCGCAATCCCCATCTGGCCTGGGATGAAGTGCCGAATGGCACCGAATCGCTGGCCCTGTTCTGCATCGACCCCGATGCGCCGCAAGACGCCAGCCTGGCCAACCGCGACGATCAATCCCTGCCGCTGACGGCGCTGCGCGGCGACTTTTATCACTGGAGCTTGCTCGACTTGCCGCCAGCCAAGCGGGTTATTGCCGCCGGA
This sequence comes from Janthinobacterium salmonicoloratum, assembly GCF_051380845.1. Classification (NCBI taxonomy): domain Bacteria; kingdom Pseudomonadati; phylum Pseudomonadota; class Betaproteobacteria; order Burkholderiales; family Oxalobacteraceae; genus Janthinobacterium; species Janthinobacterium salmonicoloratum. Next base: position 88,682 of record NZ_JBNYXV010000006.1, read on the forward strand.
GAGTTCTCCAGCGGCATCACGCCGCGCGGTAAGCCTGCTAGTACTGTGTTGCGCCAGGGCATCAACGACTACACGGGCTGGTTTGCCGGCGATGCCGCCATGGCCGGTGATTATTATGGCTATGATGGCCCGTGCCCGCCGTGGAATGACGAGCGCCTCCACCACTACATCTTCCGCCTGTATGCGCTCGACGTGTCGCGCCTGGCGCTGCCCGAGCGATTTACAGGGAAGCAAGCGCATGCCGCCCTGTACGGCCACATCCTCGACGAAGCCCAGCTCGTCGTTGCCTACTCGCTCAACCCCGAGCTGGCACTTACCCTGAAGAAATAACGCATGAGCACCACGATTTTACTGATACGCCATGGCGAAACGGCCTGGAATGCGGGCCGCCGCCTGCAGGGCCATATCGACATCGCCCTGAACGAGGCGGGCCTGGCGCAAGCGGCCGCGCTGGGGCAGGCGCTGGCGGACGAACCGCTGGCCGCCATCATCGCCAGCGATCTGCAGCGCGCCCAGCAGACGGCGCAAGCCGTGGCTGACGTGAACAAGCTGCCCGTGCAGACGGACCTCTTGCTGCGCGAACGCTGCTATGGCGCCTTCGAAGGCTTGCTGTATGCCGACATCGCTTCGCGCTATCCGCACGAGTATGCGCAATGGCAATCGCGGCAGATCGATGCCGTGATGCCGTCGGGCGAGCGCCAGGCGGAGAGCTTTCGCCAGTTCTATGTGCGCGCGAACGGCGCCATCGCCCGCTGGGCCCAGCAGTATGACGGCCAGACGATCGCCATCGTGGCCCACGGCGGCGTGCTCGAGTGCGCCTACCGCGAGGCGGTCGGCATGACGCTCGACAGCCCGCGCGACTTCCAGGTGAAAAATGCCAGCGTCAACCGTTTTTCGTATGCCGACGGCAAGCTGCATTTAGTGCACTGGGGAAATATCGAACACCTGAGCGCGCCTGCAATGGACGAGCTGGGTTAAAAGTTGGGTGAACAGCGGAGCGGCCCGCCGGAGCGGCTCGCCGGTCTCCCATTTTGCTGTGCTGCACAAGCGTGGCGCCCACTCTGGCGCATTGAAACAAAAAAATAGTGCTTATTAAATAGGCAGGGAATCGGTTAAAATAGCAGGTTCCCCCGTCCATTTCAGGTTCTTCAGTGCAAATCGGCCCTCACATTCTGCGCAACAACGTTTTCGTCGCTCCCATGGCGGGCGTGACGGATCGGCCTTTCCGCCAGTTGTGCAAGCAATTGGGTGCCGGCTATGCCGTGTCGGAGATGGCGGCGTCGAATCCGCGCCTGTGGGCGACGGAAAAAAGCGCGCGCCGCACGGACCACGAAGGCGAAATGGAGCCGAAGGCCGTGCAGATCGCCGGTGCCGACCCGCAAGACCTGGCCGACTGCGCCAAGTTCAACGTGGACCGGGGCGCGCAGATCATCGACATCAACATGGGTTGCCCCGTGAAGAAGGTGTGCAACAGCTGGTGTGGTTCGGCCCTGTTGCAAAACGAAAGCCTGGTCGAAAAGATCTTGCACGCCGTCGTCAATGCCGTTGACGTGCCCGTCACCCTGAAATTTCGCACGGGCTGGAACCGCGAAAACAAGAACGCCCTGACTATCGCCCGCATCGCCGAGCAGGCCGGCATCCAGATGCTGACCTTGCACGGCCGCACGCGGGCCGATGGCTACAAGGGCGATGCCGAATATGAAACCATTGCCGCTGTGAAAGCATCGGTGGGCATTCCCGTGGTGGCCAATGGCGACATTAGCAGCCCGGAAAAGGCCCGCTTTGTGCTGGATCAAACGGGCGCCGATGCCGTCATGATCGGCCGCGCGGCGCAGGGTCGGCCGTGGATTTGCCGTGAAATCGACCATTTTTTGCGCACCGGCACCTTGCTGCCGGCGCCCTACGTGGATGAAGTGCGCACCCTGATGGATGAGCATTTGCGCGCCCATTACGCGTTTTATGGTGAATTCCTCGGCGTGCGCACGGCGCGCAAGCACATCGGCTGGTATGTCAAGGATCTGGAAGGCGGCGAAGCGTTCCGACAGCAAATGAACTTGCTGGAGTCGACGGAAGCGCAATTGCTGGCCGTGGATCAATTTTTTGAGTCGCAATGGAAATTTGGCGAACGGTTACAATACCGCCTCTCCGAATCCAGTGAAAGTGGCCTGATCGATGTGATCAAACCTACGGCCACGGCAGCATGAGCAGATAGCAACAAGCAGTGCAAATCAGTTACCAGCAGTACAAGGGCGAGCGCCTATACAGAGCGTCATGCAATATTAATTACAACACTGAGGCAAGAGGACAGCACGCGGACCGCATGAGCGGCGCGGCGCCGGATTGCCAGGTGTTCAGCCGGTTGAAGCATACAAATGAGCAAAGAAAGCATTCAGGAAGTCGTACAGAAAAGTCTAGAAGATTACTTCAATGACCTGGGCGAACAGCAAGCATCGAATATCTATGACATGGTCGTGCTGACCGTGGAAAAGCCCATCCTAGAAGTCGTGATGACACGCGCCGATGGCAACCAGTCGCACGCCGCGCAGATGCTGGGCATCAACCGCAATACCCTGCGCAAGAAATTGCAGGAGCACGGTTTGCTGTAATGCCGGCATGCAAGTGACGCCAAGATTTGAATCCGCCGCAGCAGTCTTCGCCTGAAGGCTGAACTGCGCCATTCGCCAAGAACACTTAACCACCTAGCCACAGCCATGATCAAACAAGCTCTCCTCTCCGTTTCCGACAAGACCGGCGTTCTCGAATTCGCCCGTGCCCTGTCTGCCCTCGGCGTCAACCTCCTGTCCACCGGCGGCACCGCCAAATTGCTGGCAGACAACGGTGTTCCCGTCACGGAAGTTGCCGACTACACGGGTTTCCCGGAGATGCTCGATGGCCGTGTGAAAACCCTGCACCCGAAAGTGCACGGCGGTATCCTGGCGCGCCGCGATTTCCCTGAGCACATGTCGAAACTGGTCGAGCACGACATGCCGACCATCGACATGGTGGTGGTCAACCTGTACCCGTTCCAGGGCACGGTTGCCAAGGCCGATTGCACGCTGGAAGATGCGATCGAAAACATCGATATCGGTGGCCCGACCATGCTGCGTTCGGCGGCCAAGAACCACAAGGACGTGGTCGTCATCTGCGACCCGACCGACTACGACGCGGTGCTGGCGGAAATGCGTTCGGCCGACGGCAAGGCTGGCGACGTGAGCTACGACACCAAATTCATGCTGGCGAAAAAAGTCTTTGCGCACACGGCGCAATACGATGGCGCCATCACCAACTACCTGACCAGCTTGGGCCCGACGAAAGTGCACGCCGAGCGCGGCGCTTATCCGCAAATCCTCAACGTTGCCTTTGAGAAAGTGCAAGACATGCGCTATGGTGAAAACCCGCACCAGAGCGCCGCGTTTTACCGCGACCTCGTCACCACCGATGGCGCGCTGGCCAACTACCGCCAGTTGCAAGGCAAGGAATTGTCGTACAACAACATCGCCGATGCCGATGCGGCCTGGGAATGCGTGAAGAGCATGGGCGGCTTCGAGCAAAGCGCTGCCTGCGTGATCGTCAAGCATGCGAACCCATGCGGTGTCGCCCTGGGCAAGAATGCAGCTGAAGCGTATGCGCGCGCCCTGCAGACGGACCCGACCTCGGCATTCGGCGGCATCATCGCCTTCAACACGGAACTCGACGGCGCCACCGCCGGCGAAATCGCTAAGCTGTTCGTGGAAGTGCTGATCGCCCCGTCGTTCTCCGCGGAAGCGAAACAGATTCTGTCGAGCAAGCAAAACGTGCGCATGCTGGAAATCCCGCTGGGTACCGGCGTGCACGCGATGGACTTCAAGCGCGTCGGTGGCGGCTTGCTGGTGCAATCGCCGGACGCGAAAAACGTCGGTATCGGCGACTTGCGCGTGGTCAGCAAGCTGCAGCCAACGCCGCAGCAACTGGCCGACTTGATGTTCGCCTGGAAAGTGGCGAAATTCGTCAAGTCGAACGCCATCGTCTTCTGCGGCAATAACATGACCCTGGGCGTGGGCGCAGGCCAGATGAGCCGTATCGACTCGGCCCGCATCGCTTCCATCAAGGCGCAAAACGCGGGCCTGAGCTTGACCGGATCCGTGGTGGCGTCGGACGCCTTCTTCCCGTTCCGCGATGGCCTCGACGTGGTCGTCGACGCAGGCGCGACTTGCGTCATCCACCCGGGCGGCTCCATGCGCGACCAGGAAGTGATCGATGCGGCGGACGAGCGCGGCGTCGTGATGTTGTACACAGGAACGCGTCACTTCCGTCATTGATATGGAACAGGCTGAGATTCAACATCTCAGTCGGCAGTAACTCAGCGGCAGGCATCGGTTATTCACCGGTGCCTGCCGTATTCATTATAGAATCTGGCGATGATTATTCTTGGCATCGATCCTGGCCTGCGCACCACCGGCTTTGGGGTCATTGAAAAACACGGCAACAAGCTGCGCTATATCGCGTCGGGAACCGTCAAGACGGGTTCCGAAGGGGAATTGCCGCCGCGCCTGAAGATCATCCTGCAGGGCGTGAGCGAAATTGTCGGCACTTACCAGCCCGACTGTGCGGCCATCGAAAAAGTGTTTGTCAACGTCAACCCCCAATCGACCTTGCTGTTGGGCCAGGCGCGTGGCGCGGCCATTTGCGCGCTCGTCCATGCCGACTTGTCGGTGGCCGAATACACGGCGCTGCAAGTGAAACAGGCTGTCACGGGACATGGCAAGGCGGCCAAGGAGCAGGTGCAGGAAATGGTGTCGCGGCTGCTGTCCTTGCCCGGCTTGCCCGGCACGGATGCGGCCGATGCGCTGGGCGTGGCCATTTGCCACGCCAACAGCATCGATGCGCTGGCCATGATCGGCGCGCTGGCGCCCCAGCTGCAGGGCTTGCGCATGAAGCGCGGCCGCCTGGTCGGTTAGGCTTAGGATAGCCCTCATATATATACACAACATTAGGAACACGCGATGATAGGCCGTCTCTCCGGTATTTTGCTTGAAAAGAATCCGCCACAATTGCTGGTCGATTGCCAGGGCGTCGGCTATGAAGTCGACGTGCCGATGAGCACGTTTTACAACTTGCCCCACGTGGGCGAAAAAGTCGTGTTGTTCACGCACCAGGCCATCCGCGAAGATGCGCATTTGCTGTTTGGCTTCGGCAATGCTGCCGAGCGGGCCGTGTTCCGCCAGTTGATCAAGATCACGGGCGTGGGCGCGCGCATGGCCTTGTCGATTCTCTCCGGCATGACGATTGCCGACCTGGCGCAGGCGATCACCTTGCAAGATTCGGGCCGCCTGGTCAAAGTGCCCGGTATCGGCAAGAAGACGGCGGAACGCTTACTGCTGGAATTGAAGGGCAAGCTGGGGGCCGATATCGGCGCCGGCGGCGCGCATGCGGCACCGGACGCGAAATCGGACATTTTGAATGCGCTGGTGGCGCTCGGTTATTCGGACAAGGAAGCGCTGGCCGCCGTGAAAAACGTGCCGGCCGGCAGCAGTGTCTCGGACGGCATCAAACTGGCGCTGAAAGCGCTGTCGAAAGGCTGATAACGCATGAGCATCCAGACCGACAGCTTCACGGAACAGCGCATCATCGACGCGGCCCCCATCTCGCATAACGAAGAGGCCATCGAGCGGGCCTTGCGCCCGAAGCAACTCGACGAGTATGTGGGACAGGAAAAGATCCGCGACCAGCTCGAGATCTTTATCACGGCCGCGCGCCAGCGCAAGGAAGCGCTCGACCATACTTTGCTGTTCGGCCCGCCAGGTCTGGGCAAGACGACCTTGGCGCACATCATTGCGCGCGAAATGGGCGTGAATTTGCGCCAGACGTCCGGCCCCGTGCTCGAGCGTCCGGGCGACCTGGCGGCGATCCTGACGAATCTGGAAGCGAACGACGTCCTGTTCATCGATGAAATCCACCGGTTGTCGCCTGTTGTCGAAGAAATTTTATATCCGGCGCTTGAGGATTATCAAATCGATATCATGATCGGTGAAGGCCCGGCCGCCCGTTCCGTGAAGCTCGATTTGCAACCGTTCACCCTGGTCGGCGCCACCACGCGCGCCGGCATGCTGACCAATCCACTGCGTGACCGCTTCGGCATCGTCGCGCGCCTGGAGTTTTATAACACGGGCGAATTGACAAAGATCGTCACGCGCAGCGCCGCCTTGCTGAAGGCGCCGATCGACCCGGAAGGCGCGCACGAGATCGCCCAGCGTGCCCGCGGCACGCCCCGTATCGCCAACCGCTTGCTGCGCCGCGTGCGCGATTTCGCGGAAGTCAAAAGCAATGGCGAGATCACGAAGGTGGTGGCGGACCGTGCGCTGGCCATGCTCGATGTCGATTCCGCCGGCTTTGACGTGATGGACCGCAAGCTGCTTGAAGCCGTGCTGTTCAAGTTCGGCGGCGGCCCCGTCGGTATCGGCAACCTGGCGGCGGCCATCGGCGAAGCGGCCGATACCATCGAAGACGTGCTGGAACCGTATCTGATACAGCAAGGCTTTTTGCAGCGCACGCCCCGTGGCCGCGTCGCCACCCCGGCCGCCTATTTGCACTTTGGCGTCAGCGCGCCGCGCATGGGCCCCAGCGGCGAAGCGTGGGAACTGTGATGGCGGACGGTAGCCAGGGCGGCCAGCCGCCCGGCATGCAAATCTGGATCGACGCCGATGCCTGTCCCGTTGTCATCAAGGAAATCCTGTACCGCGTGGCCGACCGCCTGGAGTTGCCGCTCACCCTGGTAGCCAACCAGGGCTTGCGCGTGCCGCCCTCGCGTTTTATCCGCACCGTGCAAGTGCCGTCCGGCGCCGACGTGGCCGACCAGGAAATCGTGCGCCTGCTCAATCCCGGCGACCTGGTCATCACGGGCGATATCCCGCTGGCCGCCGACGTGCTGGCCAAAGGCGGTTTTGCGCTCAATCCGCGCGGCGAGTTTTACACGAAGGACAATATCGCCCAGCAACTGACGATGCGCGCCTTCATGGAAGAATTGCGCAGCGGCGGCGTGGATACGGGCGGCCCGGCCGCCTTCAGCCAGTCCGACCGGCAGCAGTTTGCCAACAGCCTCGACAGGCACCTGAGCAAGCATCACCGCAAGCCCGTGGCGGCCTTGCGCCAGACGTAAAAAAACCGGCGCAAGCCGGTTTTTTTACGTGCGTGGATAACTTAGCGTGCAACTTTGCGCGTGCCCACCACTTCCACCGTCACGCGGCGGTTCTTGGCGCGACCGGCGGCACTCGTGTTGTCGGCCACGGGCTGCGTTTCTCCCTTGCCTTCCGTGTAGACGCGGCTCGTTTCCACGCCTTGCGCCACCAGGTAAGCCTTGACGGCTTCGGCGCGGCGCTGCGACAGTTTCTGGTTGTAGGCATCGGAACCGACGGCATCCGTATGACCGACCGTGACGATCACTTCCAGGTCCATGCCGGTCAATCGACCTAGTAGCTGGTCCAGCGCCGCCTTGCCTTGTGGCTTGAGCGTCGATTGATCGAAATCAAACAATGCTTCCGAAGCAAACGACACTTTTTCCGCCACTGGCACCGGTGCGGGCTTGGCTTCGATCAGCGGCGCCGGCATCGCGACGACAGGAGCGACTTCGGGCGCCGGCTGGTAGGCGGGCGTGGCGCTGGCCGGGCGGCCCAGCTTGTACACGAGGCTGACGGAATACAGGTCTGCATCGCCACGGTTGCCCACGGCGTCGTTCAAGCGATAACGCTCGACTTCGCCGCGCAGGGCCAGCGCTTCGCTGAACTTGTATTCCAGGCCCAGACCCAGCTTGGCGTTGAGCTTGCGCTCGCTGGCATGCGTGTTTATCGAGCCCAGCAGGCGGTTGCCGCTGAATTCCGTGTTGGTCTTGGTGTAATGCATGCCGACACGGCCCAGCAGGGACAGTCGCTGCGACAGTGGCAGCTGGCCCAGCAAGTCCAGGTTCACGCCGCGAAACGCTGCTTGTCCGTTCAGCACGCCGTTGCCGCTGGTGGTGGACCGGAAATCGAACTTGCCCAGGTCAAAGTAACCGCCTTCCACGGCGAAATACTGGTTCAGTTGCCGTCCGACAAACAGTTTATAGCCCGTGTCGCGCTGGTCCTTGGTAAAACCGGTGACGGTTTCACCGTTGGCGGCCAGGCTGGCGCGCAGGCGCGGCTCGTCGATGGTGGCGCGCGACTGGCCCACGCCGGCACCGAGGTACCAGGCGCTGTTGGCCCAGTCCGGGTTGATGAAGGTGTTGTCCTGCGCCTGCGCCCCTTGCGCTGCCAGCAGGGCGGCCGTCATCACGCTCAGGGCGCCCAGTGTGTGTGCAATAGTCATGGTCATGTCCTGATTATTTGGTGATCTGGTTGTTGCGCAGGGTGACGGCGGCAGCCGTCAGCACCCGGCCATTGAGCAGGGTCGTGTTGTCGCCTACCGTGATGGCGGCAGACTGGCCCAGGATATTGCCCTTGAAGACGCTGTTCGCGGCCAGGGTGGTGGGGCCGACGGGTAGCCAGCTGACGTTGTCGGCCGTGGCGCCATTGTTCAGGGCAACGATGGAATTGACGGTCGAATCCAAGGTCAGCGCCGTGCGGAAGATGTATACGCCGGGACCGTTCAGTGTCAGGGTGCCCGTGATGCTGATGGCGCCCGCATAGCAATACACGCCGGGGCCGAAGGTCTGGCCGCCCAGGTCGATGCCGCCGGCAAAGCTGACATCGCAGGTCCGGCTATTGCCGTCCGTGATCGCCGCTTGTAAATCTGTCATGGCGCCGGCCAGGATGGCGCCCGACTTGTAATTGGTAAAGCCGGCCGCCTGGGTCGGATCGACCGTTTGCGACGGTGCACCGACGTCGCCCGTGATCAGGGTGGTGCCGCCCGAATTGTTCGTGATCGAGGTGCCGGCCAGCACGCCGAACGGTGCTGCGCGGCCCAGGATGATCGGGTTGACCGCGGGCGGGATGGCGACGGCCGTGACAGTCAGCAGCGCGCTGCCCGACTGGCCGCCGGCCGTGGCGGTGATGCTGCTGGTGCCGGTGGCGATGCCGGTGGCGACGCCTGTGTTCAGCACGCTAGCGGTGGCGACGGTGCCCGAGGTCCAGGCGGCGCCGCCGGTGATGATGGCGTTCGAGCTGTCCGAATACGTTGCCGTGGCAATGAATTGCTGCTGGGCACCGACAGCGATGCTGGCTGTAGCGGGCGTGACGGCGATGCTGACCAGGGTGAGGGCAGGCACGGTGACGGTGGTGCTGGCCGTCTTGCCGTTGAAGCTGGCATTCATGACGCTGGTACCGAAGGCAACACCGGTGACCAGGCCGCCGCTGGCGACGGTGGCCGTGGCGGGCGTGACTGAAACGAAGCTGCTGCCGCTCGTCACGTCGACAATGCTGCCATCCGAATACGTGGCAAGGACGGCCAGCTGACGCGTTGCGGCGAGGGGCACGACGGGGTTTTGCGGTGTGACGGCGATGGACAGCAAGGTCGCTGGCGAGACGGTCAGCACTGCGCTGGCGCTCTTGCCGCCAAACGCGGCGCTGATGCTGCTGCTGCCGACAGCGACGCCGGTACTCAGGCCTGTGGCGGCATTGACTGTCGCGCTGGCCGGCGTGGCCGATGTCCAGGCCGCCTTGGCGCTGACGTCTTGCGCGGAGCCATCGCTATACGTGGCGATGGCCGTGAATTGCTGGGCGGCGCCGATGGCGACCGTGGCCGAGGCTGGCGTGACGGCCAGGCTGGACAAGGTGGCAGCCGGCAAGCCGAGGATGGGATCGCGTCCCTGGTCACCGCCGCCGCAACCAGCCAGGGCGGCCAAGGCCAGCAAACCTGCCGCGACGAGCAGCGGGTTCAGATATCGTTTGAAGAGGTTCATTTGTGTTCCTTTGTGCATGGCAGTCACTGCCGGGCATCTGCGGATGAGGTCATCCGGCAGAGCCATGCCGCCCTTCGCTACAGGGCGATGGCGTCACAGGCATGCACTATTTCACGGAGGGAACTGCCGGTATGTGCGTTGGCGCGCATAGCGTTCAGCCACCTTGATACAGGCTAAAATACAAGCGAATTCGAGCTGGGAAAACAACAGGAGTACGGGAGCAGGGCGTAAAAAAGCCGGCGCTGGGCCGGCTTCGGTTAGGGGGCGGCTGCGATTATTCTTCACGCACCCATGTCTGCGAGCGGCCAAACATCGGCACGCCGATATAGCCGCGCACTTGCAGCTTGGTGCCGCCTTCCGTCAGTTCGGCCTTGCTTTTGTAAGTCTTGCCATTGGCAGGGTCCGTGATTTCGCCGCCCGTCCATTCCTTGCCGTCATATTTCAGGCCGGACAGGATCACCAGGCCGATGATGGGCTGGTCTTTCTTGGCGCCCGTGCACTTGTCGCACTTGGGGTTCTGGTCTTCCTCCGGGCCGCGGAACAGCTTGTCGATCTTGCCTTGCAAGACACCGTTGCTTTCCGTGATGACGACGAGGGATTTCGGCTTGCCGCTGGCGTCGTCGATGGTTTTCCACGTGCCGACGGGGGTGTAGTTGCCGTCGCGCGCGGTGGCGCCGCCGGCGATGGCCAGGGCGGCCACCAGTACGCTTGCTTTGAATAGTTTATGCATCGCTAGTCTCCTATGGTTTTTTTGATCGGGTCACGAACAGTTTATATACCAAGGCAAGACCAGCAGTGCTGCGCGGCGTCACGGATGACGCCGCGCAATCCTTCCAAACTTGCCTTATGCGCTGGCTAGTTTAGCAAACTGTTCGCGCAATTTTTCAATTGTGGCCGAAAAACTGAGCAAACGCTCGTTTTCTTGCGCAACGATGGCGGCCGGGGCGCGCGCGACAAAGCTTTCATTGCCTAATTTGCTATTTACTTTGGCAATTTCTGCTTCGATGCGGGCGATTTCCTTGCCCAGGCGTTCGCGTTCGGCAGCCACGTCGATTTCCACTTTCAGCATCAGCTTGGTGGTGCCGACGATGGCGACGGCCGCAGGCGAGTCTGGCAAGGCATCGACGATCTGCACTTCGGCCAGCTTGCCCAGCGACTGGATGTAGGGTGCGTACGACGCCAGCGCGGCCTTTTCCGTCGCATTGCCTGCTTCGACGATCAGCGGCACGCGCACCGATGGGGAAATTTGCATTTCGCCGCGCAGGTTGCGCGTCGCATCCGTCAAGGCTTTCAGCTGCTGCATCCACGCTTCGGCCGATTCGTCGATCTTGTCGGTGTTGGCGATCGGGTAGGGCTGCATCATGATGGAATCACCTTCAGCCTTGAGCGTCTTGCCGGCCAATGGCGCTACTGTTTGCCACAGCGCTTCCGTGACAAACGGAATGATCGGATGGGCCAGGCGCAGCACCACTTCCAGCACGCGCAGCAGGGTGTGGCGGGTGGCGCGCTGCTGGCCTTCCGTGCCTTGCTGGACTTGCACCTTGGCTACTTCCAGGTACCAGTCGCAATACTCGTCCCAGACGAACTTGTAGATGGTGGCGGCGATGTTGTCGAAACGGAAGTCTTCAAAGCCTTTGGCGACGTCCAGTTCCGCCTTTTGCAGCAGCGAGATGATCCATTTGTCCGCTTGCGACAGGTCGGCGTCGTTCGGTGTGCAATCCTTGCCTTCCGTATTCATCATGACGAAACGGGTGGCGTTCCACATCTTGTTGCAGAAGTTGCGGTAGCCTTCGCAGCGGCCCAGGTCGAAATTGATGTTGCGGCCCAGCGAGGCATAGCTGGCCATGGTGAAGCGCACAGCATCCGTGCCGTAGGCGGAAATGCCTTCCGGGAATTCCTTGCGCGTCGCCTTGGTAATCTTTTCCGCGTCGCGCGGGTTCATCAGGCCAGTGGTGCGCTTGACGATCAAGCCTTCCAGGTCGATGCCGTCGATCAGGTCGATCGGGTCCAGCGTGTTGCCCTTCGACTTGGACATTTTCTGTCCCGTCGAATCGCGCACCAGGCCGTGCACGTAGACGGTTTCAAACGGCACCTTGCCCGTGAAGTGCGCTGTCATCATGACCATGCGCGCGACCCAGAAGAAGATGATGTCGAAACCCGTCACCAGCACGGACGACGGCAGGAAAGCCTTCATGTCCGGCGTTTCTTCCGGCCAACCCATGGTCGAGAACGGCACCAGGGCCGACGAGAACCACGTGTCGAGCACGTCGTCGTCGCGTTTCAAGGGGCCCGTGCTGCCTGCGGCCTGCGCCTTGGCGATGGCTTCCGCTTCGGTCTTGGCGACAAAGATATTGCCCTTGTCGTCGTACCACGCCGGGATTTGATGGCCCCACCACAGTTGGCGCGAAATGCACCAGTCCTGGATGTTGTTGAGCCACTGGTTGTAGGTGGTGCTCCAGTTTTCCGGCACGAACTTGATTTCGCCGTTGGCGACCTTGTCCAGCGCCGTTTCCGCGATCGATTTACCTGGGAAGAACGTGCCTTCCGGTGCCGGTTTGCTCATGGCGACAAACCACTGGTCCGTCAGCATCGGCTCGATGACGACGCCCGTGCGGTCGCCGCGCGGCACCATCAGCTTGTGCGGTTTGACCTGTTCCAGCAAGCCTTGCGCATCGAGGTCGGCGACGATCTGCTTGCGCGCGGCGAAGCGGTCCATGCCGCGGTAGGCTTCTGGCGCGTCGTCGGTGATCTTTGCATCCAAGGTCAAAATGACGATCTGCGCCAGTTTGTGGCGCTGGCCCACGGCGTAATCGTTCATGTCGTGCGCTGGGGTAATCTTCACGCAGCCCGTGCCGAATTCCTTGTCGACGTATTCGTCGGCAATGATGGGGATTTCACGGTCGGTCAGCGGCAGTTTCAGCATCTTGCCCACCAGCGCTGTGTAGCGCTCGTCCGTCGGATCGACGGCCACGGCCACGTCGCCCAGCATGGTTTCAGGACGGGTCGTTGCCACCGTCAGGAAACCGCTGCCATCGGCCAGCGGGTACTTGATGTACCACATGGAGCCGTCTTCTTCTTCGGACACCACTTCCAGGTCCGAGACAGCCGTGCCCAGCACGGGGTCCCAGTTGACGAGGCGCTTGCCGCGGTAGATCAGGCCTTGCTCGAACAGGCGCACGAAGACGTCGGTGACGACTTTCGAGCGCGGCTCATCCATCGTGAAATATTCGCGCTGCCAGTCGGCCGAAGCACCCAGGCGGCGCATCTGGCCGGTGATGATGGAACCGGATTTTTCTTTCCATTCCCACACTTTTTCCACGAATTTCTCGCGGCCCAGGTCATGGCGCGAAATCTTTTGCGCGTCCAGCTGGCGTTGCACGACGATTTGCGTGGCGATACCCGCGTGGTCGGTGCCGGGAATCCAGGCAGTGTTGTGGCCCAGCATGCGGTGGTAGCGGGTCAGGCCATCCATGATGGTCTGGTTGAACGCATGGCCCATGTGCAGGGTGCCGGTGACGTTCGGCGGCGGCAACTGGATGCTGAAGGAAGGTTTTCCCGCATCGAGGGTGGCGGTGAAGTAACCGCGCTGTTCCCACTCGGTGCGCCAGAATTGTTCAATGTCGGCGGGCTCGAAAGACTTGGCTAATTCCATGATTTGGCGTGTGATTGGCAAAAGGAACCATTATAAGGGGTGCATAAAGCATGCGCAGCAAATAGCGGGGATGTCAGGCCCGAAAAGCCGCGCACGATTGAGCAATATTGCCTCATTGTATTTTTTTCAAGCTATCATCTTTGCAACATTATTTTAATATTCAGGTAATCATGAAAAAAATGTGGCAGTTGGCTGTGCTCGGCGCTGGATTGCTTGCCGGTGGCGCATGCGCCGGCGTTCCGGAGGGGATGGCGGCTTTCCAGGATGGGCGCTGCAGCGAGGCCGTGAGGCAATTGCGCGGACCGGCGCAAGGTGGCGATGTCGAGGCGCAAAAAGTCCTCGCCGAAATCTACCAGGGCGAGAAAGGATGCCGGGACGTGGAGCGCAGTGAGGCCGAAGCGGAGCGTTGGTATCTGCTGGCGGCCAAGGGCGGCGATCGCGCCGCGCAGGAGGCGCTGGTTTTCATGTATGCATACGCGCCGGGCCGCATGCGCAATCCATCGCGCGCACGGCCCTGGTTGGGCGTCATGGCGGCGCAGGGTGACGGCAAGCCGCTGCAGGAGCTGGCACAAATGTATGAACGGGGCGAAGGCGGGCCGGTCGACCGGGTGTTGTCGTATGCGCTCAACCTGCTGGCGCTGCAAGACAAGCAGTGGAGCGGTGCGGCCGCGATGGAGAAGTCCCTGCCGGCACGCCGTGGCAGGATGTCGCCGGACCAGGTCGATGAGGCCGTGCGCCTGGCCGGCCGCTGGAAGCGCGGCGCGCCCCTGCCGGCGACGTCGCTGACGGGACAGCGTTCGCCGCAGGACTGGTACCGTCGCGCCGCCGAGGGTGGCGACATGGAAGCCGCCTACCAGCTGGGCTTGCTGTGCTGGAAAGGCACGGGCGGCCTGGATGAAAAGCAGGCTGCCCGCTGGCTGCGCAAGGCCGCCGAAAGCGGCAGTGCCAAGGCCCAGTTACAGCTGGCCGTGCTGTATGGCGAGGAGGCGGGTGTGCCGCAGGACTATGTGCTCGCTTCCATGCTGAGCCAGCTGGCGGCGGCGGGCGGCGCGGCGGAGGCCGGCGACGCCGTGGCCCGCTGGACAAAGAAACTGAATGCGGCGCAACACGCCGAGGCGGATCAGCTGGCGCGGGCATGGAAGGTGGGCATGCCATTGCCGCAGGTCTCGGTGCACGGCATGGAACGCTTGATCAATTATGTGCGCGAGGCACGCAACAAGCTGCCGCCGACGCCCGAGGTGACGGCGCTGTTCAAGGCTGCCAGAGAGGGCGATGAAGCGGCCTTCGGCAAGCTGCTTGCCGGCGTCGCCGAGCCGGGCAACTATGCGATCGACAGGCTTCCCTTGCTGAACTATTTGATCTTGCCCGCATCCAGCATGTTCAAAGCCGAAGCGGCATGGCTGAAGGCGCAAACGTGGCAGGACGACGATCAGGAGCGACTGGCGCAGGCGTCGCTGCAGGCGCGCCGCCAGGCGCTGCGTGAGCGGCACGCCGCGCTGTTGCCCGCCAAGCTGCGCATGATGACGCTGCTGTTGCAACGCGGCGTGCCGCTTGGCGAAGGCGATACGCTGTACCACGCCGCGCCCCTGCATCTGGCTGCCCTGTACGGCAATGCCGCGATGGTGCGCCTGTTGCTGGCCCATGGCGCCGATGTCCGGCAATACGGCGGCGAAAACCACACGATGGCGCCGCTGGAATACGCCTTGCAGCAGGAGGATGCGGACATCTTGCCGGAATTGATCGACGCGAATGAACGGACGGCCAGCATGATCGCCTTGCTCGACGCAGGCGCGGGCCGGCCGTATTTGCTGGTAGATCAGTACCTGGCAGAGAAAAAAGCCGAAAAAGGCGGGGCTGCGCAGCCAGCCGAACGGCCGCTGGCCGATTCGTTGGTATGGGGGCGCTTGCTGCGCCTGACGCGAGGCACCGAAGTGCTCGATAAAATGCTGGCCACCGGCACCACGCCGAATACTGATGAGCAGGACAAGTCGCTGTACGCCTATGCCGCCGAAGCGGGCAACGCCGGCGCGCTGGACTGGCTCAAGCAGCGCGTGCCCCGGCATGACGCGAAGGGAAGGGACCGCTGGCTCGATGCCGCGATGCGCGCCATGTACAACTACCAGCCGGCGTCCGAGGACGTGCTGCGCCAACTGGTGATGCCCGGCATGCCATGGCAGCAAGTCGGACCCGCCGCCGAAGAGTCTTACAAGGGACAGCAGGCGGCGCTCGATTCGCGGCGTCTGGAAAAGGAGACGCTGCTGTGGCATGCGGTGCGCAGCCAGCGGCACGACTGGGTCGCCCGCCTGGCCGCGATGGGCGCGCCCATCGTCAACGACGGTTATCTGCCGCCCTTGCTGGCGGCCGTCGAAAATAGCGACGCGGCGATGGTCAAGCTGTTGCTGGGCCTGGGAGCCAATCCGCAGGGCGGGGAATTCTCCGTGTTGAAGATGGCGCAGCAACGGGCGTCGACGCCGGAAAGTAAAGCCGTGCTGACCTTGCTGAAGGGGGCCGCCGCAGCGCGCTAGCCTCCGGCAGCCGCACCGCTGCACAAGGGCAAGGACAAGGCCGCCGGCCTGCCGCTGCAATAGCGTTTGCCTGGTAGGCATGCGCCATCTTGCGCGGCGACATCGCCGTGTTTTGGCGGCCTGGCGAGTCGTTTTCCTGCAACAGAATGGGGATAAAGGCGCTGCCGATGCTATAATGCGGGCCTCGGCGCCTCCTCCCCCATCTTTGCGGACGGCGCCAGCAGACGCAGTTTTATCCAACTCCCGTCCGCGTCTCAAGGCCAGCGCATCTGCGATGCCGGCCACCTTCAGCGCGTCCCCTTCGGGCCGGGCGCCTGAGCCACGCGCACCGCCAGCGGTGCACCATTCACGGCGGAATACCGCGTGCCATTGTCGTTGCCGGCCGCGCCGCCACAGCTTAGCCAGGAATGTTGTTATCTGGCCCGTCGTCTTTCGATACGGCATGTAACTACAGCGCGCCTTGACGCCTGTGGCCGCGCCATGGCCGCGCGCTTTCCCGGTTTTGCTTTTACAAGGAAACCAGCATGAAAAAAATCTCGATTACCATGGCACTCGCTACCCTGGGCGCCTTGCCTGCCGCCCACGCCCAGTCGTCCATCGACCCGTCTTCAGTCACCCCGTCGTCAATCACGATATATGGCTTGATGGATGCGGGCCTGGTGCAGGAAGGCGGCGTCAGCAAGCTCACCAGCGGCGTGTCGGCCGGCTCGCGTCTGGGCTTGCGCGGCACGGAATCGCTGGGCAATGGCTTGCATGCCCTGTTCACCCTGGAAGCGGGTGTCCTGAGCGACACTGGCCGCTCCGACCAGGCGGGGCAATTGTTCGGCCGCCAGGCTTTTGTCGGCATCGACAGCCCGCTGGGCATGCTGACCGTGGGGCGCCAGTACAACCTGCAAAGCCAGGCGCTGACCGATGTGGCCGATCCGTTCGAGGGCGGCCTGGCCGGCGCGGCGACCAACCTGGCCGGCTATTCGGCCACGCGCATTGACAATACCGTGCGCTACACCTCGCCCGAGCTGCGCGGCGTGACGGCGACGGTGATGTACGGTGCTGGCGAGCACACGGGAATTGCGGCAGATCAACGTTCGCTGGGCCTGGCCCTCGGTTATGTCAACGGTCCCCTGACCCTGCGCCTTGCGCGCCAGAGCCGTGCCGGCGAGCCGGGCAAGGCCGACGTCAACAACACGATTCTGGCCGGCAATTACAACTTCGGCGTGGCCACGGCGTTTGCCGGCTATGGCCGCAACACGGGCGACGGCAGCAGCATGTTCTTTGCGGAAAACCCGTATGGCGCGGCGCAGGCGCCGGCCCAGTCGAGCGACAGCCGCGACGCCATCGTCGGCGTCTCCGTGCCGCTGGGCGCGACGACCTTGCTGGCCTCGTTTGTCCACAAGGATGACCGCGACTCTGCCAACCGCGATGCGCAGCAGCTGGCCATCGGCGCCACGTATGCCTTGTCCAAGCGCAGCAAGGTGTATCTTGCCTACGCGCACATCCGCAACCGCAACGACGCCGCCTACATGGTGGGCAATGCCACGGAAGTGGGCAGCGGCAACCGCGCCTTCAACGTCGGCCTGCGCCACGCGTTTTAAGCGGACAGCATGCTGCCTTCGTGCAGCAGCGCTTCGAAGGCGGGCGCGGCCAGTGGGCGGCTGAACAGATAGCCCTGCATCTGGTCGCAGCCGTGCTGGCGCAGGAAGGCCAGCTGCTGCACCGTTTCCACGCCTTCCGCGATCACTTTCAGGCGCAAGCTGTGCGCCAGCGAAATGATGGCGCGCACGATGGCCGCATCATCGTCGCTGTGCGTGATGTCGCTGACGAAGGTTTTGTCGATTTTTAATACGTCGATGGGGAAGTGGCGCAGGTAGGCCAGGCTGGAATAGCCGGTGCCGAAGTCGTCGATGGACAGTTGCACGCCCAGCGTCTTCAGTTTGGCCATGATGGCCGTGGCTTGCTCCACGTTATGCATGACCATGCTTTCCGTCAATTCCAGTTCCAGGTGGGCGGCATCGAGGCCAGTCTCGGCCAGCGCCTGGGCTACCGCCTGCAGCAGATTTCTTTGCTTGAATTGCCGCGCCGATAAGTTGACGGCCAGGCGCAGCGGACCATGGCCGGCCAGTTGCCATGCGCGCGTCTGGGCGCATGCCGTGCGCAGGACCCAGTCGCCGATGGGCGTGATTAAGCCCATTTCCTCGGCCAGGCCGATGAAGCTGGCAGGTGGAATGCGTCCCAGTTGCGGATGTTGCCAGCGCAGCAACGCTTCCATGCCCACCACCGCGCCGCTGGCCAGATCCAGCTGGGGCTGGTATTCGAGGTGGAATTGCCCCCGCTCCAGGGCGTGGCGCAATTCGCTTTCCAGCCCCAGCTGCTCCAGGGTGCCCGCATTCATGCCCGATGCATAGAATTGCCAATGGCCCCGTCCCTGTTCCTTGGCGCGGTACATGGCGATGTCGGCGTGCTTGATCAAGGTGTCGGCATTCTGGCCATCGTCGGGATACACGGCCACGCCCATGCAGCAGCTGAGAAAAAATTCATATTCACCCAGTTGCAGCGGCTGCGCCACGGCGTCCTGGATGCGCTGCAGGATGGCGGCGCCCGGTTCGCCATTGCCATGCTGGGGCAGCAGCAGCACGAATTCGTCGCCGCCCACGCGCGCCACCGTGTCGACTTCGCGTGTGGCGTCGCGCAGGCGCTCGGCAACGTTTTTCAGCACCTGGTCGCCCGCATCGTGGCCCAGGGTATCGTTGACAAATTTAAAGCGGTCAAGGTCGATGAACACCACCCACAGGGGAAGGCCGTTGCGCCGCGTTACGGCCATCGCCTGCTCCAGCCGTTCGCGCAGCAGGGCCCGGTTGGCCAGGCCCGTGAGGATGTCGTGCCTGGCCTGGAATTCCATCTCTTGTTCGAAGCGCATGACGGTGCTGATGTCGTATTGCGCCACGACAAAGTGGCTGACGGGGCCATCACCATCGTCGCGTACGGGCGCGACGAACAGCTCGCTCCAATAGCAGCTGCCATCCTTGCGGAAATTGCGCACGATGGCCTTGCCTTCGCGCTGTTCGCGCAGGGCCGCCGTAATGGCGTGCATGTCTTGCCGTCCTTGCTCGGGACCCTGCAAGTCTTCCAGGCGCTGGCCGATGACTTCCTCGGCCGCATAGCCGGTGATGCGCTCGAAGGCGGGATTGACGTATTCGATCAGATAGCCCGGTGCGTCGGCGCTGCACAGGATGATGGCATTGGCCGACACTTCGATGATGCGTTCGCGCAGACGCAGCGACTTTTCATTGTGCATGCGCGCGGCGATGTCTTCGGACAGGCGCAGGTTGGCGAACTGCAGCGCCGCCGTGCGCTCGCCCGTGATGCGGGCAATCACGGAATTGCGCGACACGAGCTGAAAGACATACGCGGTGGCCAGCAGGCTCGACAGTAGTCCGCCCAGCAGCACATACAGGGAGCCGCGATGGTTTGCATCGAGGCTCATGCCGTTGGCGGGCAGCAGGGCGGCGCGCAGCGTGTGTCCGCTGGTGTGGTACTGCAGCAGCAGCCTGGTGCTTTCCGACTCGATCTGGCGCGCCGAGACATAGCATAGCGCCGTCAGGCACAGCCCGACCGCCAGGGTGATCAGGGCCGAGGTGGAAACGGAAATGGAAATGCGTTTGATGAATGATTGCATGATGGCGTCCGGTAGCAGCGCCGGTGCCGATCCATGATCAGGCAGCCCTGGCAGTGATTGACTGTAGGATGCGCTGCACATGGCCGTCCGTTCGCTGGCGTACAGACGACCATGCCCGCAAGAAATATAGTCGCGTCATTGTGCAAGCGCCGTGTTAGGCTGCTGCATATGGCGGCCCTCGTTCGGACGTCTCACTTCTACCCCCTAGCTGACGACTGGAAACCAGGAAACCTGCCCATGTCGAGTCCGCATGCCCAGCTGCACAACCCGAATCAAAACCATTTGCTCTCCGCCATGCTCGACGCCGATTTCGCGCGCCTGGCCCCCCACCTGGAGCAAGTGTCCATGCTGCTCGGTGACGTGATCTACGATTCTGGCGACAAGCTGCAGCATGTGTACTTCCCCACCACGGCCATCGTTTCTATTCACTACCTGCTGGAAAACGGCGGCTCGTCGGAAATCGCCGGCGTCGGCAATGAAGGCGTGGTGGGCGTGTCGCTGTTTATGGGCGGCAACTCGACACCGAGCCGCGCCGTGGTGCAGACGGGCGGCGTCGGCTATCGCCTGAAGGCGCACCTGCTGATGGAAGAGTTCGACCGCGCCGGTCCCGTCATGCGTTTGCTGCTGCGCTATACGCAAGCCTTGATCACGCAAATGTCGCAGACAGCCGTGTGCAACCGCCACCATACGGTGGAGCAGCAACTGTGCCGCTGGCTGCTGCTGACCATGGACCGCCTGCCGAACCGCGAGCTGACCATGACGCAGGAACTCATCGCCAACATGCTGGGCGTACGCCGCGAGGGCGTGACGGAAGCGGCCGGGCGCCTGCAGGCGCGTGGCTTCATCAGTTACCGGCGCGGACATATCTCCGTGCTCGACCGCGCCGGCCTCGAAGGCCATGTATGCGAATGCTATGGTGTGGTCAAAAAGGAATTCGCACGCCTGCTATCGGACGTGCGCCAGCGCCAGGCGCACTGAACACCGTACCGAGTACCGCATTTCCCCTCTTATCGTTGTCATTGCCCAGGCTTAACATGCAATCTGTCGAAAACACTCCCCCGCGCGCGCCATCGCGCTGGCCCATGGCGCTGGCATTTTCGTTCAGCGCCGTCGTGCTGCTGGCCGTCGGCGTGCTGGCTTGGCGCGCGCCGTTCGAAACGGCATGCGTCATTGACGCGCTGGTCTTCCTGCTGATGCTGCTGCTGGTGGCGCTGTACCGGCGCACGGTGGCGGCCAGCCTGCCGCGCCAGCTGCTCAAGGCGGGCGCCTTGCAGGATGCGATTTTCAATAGCGCCAATTTCTCCTGCATCGCCACCGATGCGCAAGGCGTGATCCAGATTTTCAATGTGGGCGCCGAACGCATGCTCGGCTATGAAGCCAGCGATGTCGTCGACAAGCTGACGCCGGCCGGCATTTCCGACGCGCAAGAAATCATCGCGCGCGCCGCCGCCCTCAGTGCGGAACTCGACACTGTCATCACACCGGGCGTGGAAGCGCTGGTGTTCAAGGCCACGCGCGGCATCGAAGACATTTATGAGCTGACCTACATCCGCAAGGATGGCAGCCGCTTCCCCGCCATCGTCTCCGTGACGGCCCTGCGCGACGCGCAGAGCAAGGTCATCGGTTATTTGCTGATCGGCACCGACAACACGGCGCGCAAGCAGGTCGAGGCGGAGCAGGCGTTGCTGGACCAGCGCCTGCGCGAGCAGCAGTTCTACACGCGCTCGCTGATCGAATCGAATATCGACGCCCTGATGACGACGGACCCGCGCGGCATCATCAGCGACGTCAACCAGCAGATGGAAGCGCTGACGGGCTGCACGCGCGACGAATTGATCGGTGCGCCGTGCAAGAATTATTTTACGGAACCGGAACGGGCCGAGGAAGCGATCGCGCGCGTGTTGCGCGAAGGCAAAGTAACCAATTACGAGCTGACGGCCTTGGCGCGCGACGGCAAGCAGACGGTGGTGTCGTACAACGCCTCGACCTTCCACGACCGCAACCGCAAGCTGCAGGGCGTGTTTGCCGCCGCCCGCGACGTGACGGAACGTAAGCAGTTTGAGCAAGCGTTGCAAGACACGAATATTGAAATGGAAAAGGCCCGCGAGGCAGCGGAAAAGGCGAATCTGGCGAAGTCCGAGTTTCTGTCGAGCATGAGCCATGAATTGCGCACGCCCTTGAACGCCGTGCTGGGTTTTGCCCAGCTGATGGCGTCCGAGACGCCGGCGCCGAGCTTGCCGCAGCAGCGCTCGATCGACCAGATACTCAAGGGCGGCTGGTATCTTTTGCGCTTGATCAATGAAATCCTCGACCTGGCCATGATCGAGTCGGGCAAGGTCACCATGTCGGAAGAGGCGATGTCCTTGCTCGATGTGTTGCAGGATTGCCAGGCGATGATCGCGCCGCAGGCGGAAAAGCGCGGCATCAGCATGCATTTTCCC
Source organism: Janthinobacterium salmonicoloratum (assembly GCF_051380845.1). NCBI lineage: Bacteria > Pseudomonadati > Pseudomonadota > Betaproteobacteria > Burkholderiales > Oxalobacteraceae > Janthinobacterium > Janthinobacterium salmonicoloratum. The sequence goes on from NZ_JBNYXV010000006.1 coordinate 110,820, forward strand.
CGCTGCGGCCAGGCTTTTTATGTGCATGCCGACCGCACGCGCGTGAAACAGGTGATGATCAACCTGCTGTCGAATGCCATCAAGTACAACCAGAGCGGTGGCAGCGTGAAAGTCGATTGCCGCCAGCGCGGCGACAAGGTGCGCACCAGCGTCACCGACAGCGGCGCCGGCCTGAATGCCGAACAGATGGCGCAGCTGTTCCAGCCATTCAACCGCCTGGGACAGGAAAGCAGCACGGAAGAGGGCACGGGCATCGGCCTGGTCGTCACCAAGCAGCTGGTCGAACTGATGGGTGGCCAGATTGGCGTGGATAGCACGGTAGGCCTGGGCACCACTTTCTGGGTCGAATTCAAGGCCTCGCGCGCACCCGAACTGCACCTGGAAGAGGGTGAAGCCTTGCCCGTGGTACAGGAAAAACAGGAAAGCCAGCGCACCTTGCTGTACGTGGAAGACAATCCTGCCAACCTGGCGCTGGTGGAGCAATTGATCGCCCGCCGCAGCGATTTGAAACTGCTCACGGCCATCGATGCGCACCTGGGTATCGACCTGGCGCGCACCTATCAGCCGGACGTGATTTTGATGGATATCAACCTGCCCGGCATCAGCGGTTATGGCGCCCTGCATATTTTGCACGACGACCCGCTCACCAGCCATATTCCCGTGATGGCCTTGTCGGCCAACGCCGTGCCGCGCGATATCGAGAAGGGCCTGGAAGCGGGCTTCTTCCGCTACCTGACCAAGCCGATCAAGGTCGTCGAATTCATGGATGCGCTCGATGTGGCCCTGCACCATGCAGCCGCGCACGGCCTGGCCGACGACATGCACACAGTACGCTAATTCAGCACTTCATTTTAGGAATACCGCCATGCTTCAAGCCACCGAGATCCTGAACGCCAGCATCCTCATCGTTGACGACCAGGAGGCCAACGTCATGCTGCTGGAACAGGTGCTGCGCAATGCCGGCTATACGCGCATCACTTCCACCATGGACCCGCAAGCCGTGCACGCGCTGCACCAGCAGCACCGCTACGACTTGATCCTGCTCGACTTGCAGATGCCGGAAATGGATGGCTTCGAAGTGATGGAAGGCTTGCGCGACCTCGAGGCGGGCAGCTATCTGCCCGTGCTGGTGATCACGGCCCAGCCGGGCCACAAGCTGCGCGCGCTGCAAGCCGGCGCCAAGGACTTTGTCAGCAAGCCCTTCGACCTGGTGGAAGTGAAAACGCGCATCCACAATATGCTGGAAGTGCGCTTGCTGTACCAGAAGCTGGCCGAATACAACAAGTCGCTGGAACAGATGGTGGAAGAGCGCACGGCGGAGCTGCGCGAAAGCGAAGCGCGCTTCCAGCGCTTCACGGAACTGTCGTCCGACTGGTACTGGGAGCAGGATGCGCAAGGCAATCTGACGCGCTTTTCCGGCCCCGTGGCCGAAATGCTGGGCATCGGCAGCGAAGAAGAGCCGCAGCGCTGGAACGCGGCCGAGCGCGCCTTGCTCGACGCAAAGATCGCCGCGCGCGAACCGTTTCTCGACTTCATCTATAGCCGCGCCAATCCCGACGGCAGCACGCAGTACCTGCAGGTGAGCGGCGAACCGATGTTCGACAATGGCAGCCGCTTCATCGGCTACCGCGGCATCGGCCTCGATGTCACGGAGCGCCATCGGAGCGCCTGATTTATACTTGCTGCTATCCATATCCACAAGGAAAGCATCATGGCTGACAAATCTTCCTCCTACTGGTTTCCCGCCAAGACCTATGGCTGGGGCTGGGGCTTGCCCATTACCTGGCAGGGCTGGCTGGTGTTCCTGGCCGCGCTGGCGCTGTTCGCATGCGGCGCGTTCCTGTTCCCGCCGCAAACCATGCTGGTTGGCTACATCGTGTATGAAGTGGCCATCGTTGCCGTGCTCATTTTCATCTGCCAACTGAAGGGCGAACCGACCAGCTGGCGCTGGGGCAAGAAGAAGTAACGCCGAAGCACAAAGACGACAGCTGCAAGAAATCATCTGGCCACGCGGCGTGAACCGCGTATAATTGGCTCGCTGCCGCAAGGCGGCAAACGCTAGGGGTCCTGCCTTTCGCTGTGGAAACACAGTGCAAGCGCGGGTGAGAAATACCCTCCGAACCTGATCTGGATAATGCCAGCGAAGGGAAGCTTTAGGATGAACGCACCCCGCTTTTCCGCGTGCGCGCAGCCGAACCTCCTTAGCTGGCTCCAGGCTTAAAACAAGTCTAGCCAAGGAGCCAAAATGAACGCCAACCCGAAATTCCTCTCCGCCACCGCCACGGTCGACGAAGCCGCTATCGCGCCGCTGCCCAATTCGCGCAAGATTTATGTGCAGGGCAGCCGCCCCGATATCCGCGTGCCCATGCGCGAGATCAGCCAGTCCGACACGGAAGCGTCGTTCGGCGGCGAAAAGAATCCACCGATCTACGTCTACGATACGTCCGGCCCCTACACGGATCCGGACGTGCAGATCGACATCCGCTCGGGCCTCGATACGCCGCGCCTGCCGTGGATCATGGAACGTGCCGACACGGAAGAATTGCCCGGTCCGACCTCCGACTACGGCATCGCCCGCCTGGCGGACCCGAAGCTGGCCGAGTTGCGTTTTAATCTGCATCGCAAGCCGCGCCGCGCCATCGCCGGCAAGAACGTGACGCAAATGCATTACGCGCGCCAGGGCATCATCACGCCGGAAATGGAATTCGTAGCCATCCGCGAAAACATGCGCCGCCAGGAGTATTTGCGCGAACTGAAAGCCTCCGGTCCCATGGGCGAGCGCCTGGCAGAGCTGATGGGCCGCCAGCACCCTGGCCAGTCGTTCGGCGCCAGCATTCCTGCGGAAATCACGCCGGAATTCGTGCGCGAGGAAATTGCCCGGGGCCGCGCCATTATTCCCGCCAACATCAACCACCCTGAAGTCGAGCCGATGATTATCGGCCGCAATTTCCTGGTGAAAATCAATGCGAATATCGGCAATTCCGCCGTCACCTCGTCGATAGGCGAGGAAGTGGAAAAGATGACCTGGGCCATCCGCTGGGGCGGCGACAATGTGATGGACTTGTCCACCGGCAAACATATCCACGAAACGCGCGAATGGATCGTGCGCAACAGCCCCGTGCCCATCGGTACCGTGCCTATCTACCAGGCGCTGGAAAAGGTCAATGGCAAGGCCGAAGATCTGACGTGGGAAATCTTCCGCGACACCCTGATCGAGCAGGCCGAGCAGGGCGTCGACTATTTCACCATCCACGCGGGCGTGCTGCTGCGCTATGTGCCGATGACGGCCAAGCGCCTGACGGGCATCGTCTCGCGCGGCGGCTCCATCATGGCGAAATGGTGTCTGGCGCACCACCAGGAATCGTTCCTGTACACGCATTTCGAAGAGATCTGCGAAATCATGAAGGCGTACGACGTATCGTTCTCGCTGGGTGACGGCTTGCGTCCCGGTTCCATCTACGATGCCAACGACGAAGCGCAGCTGGGCGAACTGAAAACCCTGGGCGAGCTGACGCAAGTTGCCTGGAAGCACGACGTGCAAGTGATGATCGAAGGCCCGGGCCACGTGCCCATGCAATTGATCAAGGAAAACATGGACTTGCAGCTGGAGCAGTGCGGCGAAGCGCCGTTCTACACGCTGGGGCCGCTGACCACCGATATCGCACCCGGCTACGACCACATCACCTCGGGCATCGGCGCGGCCATGATCGGCTGGTACGGCACGGCCATGTTGTGCTACGTGACGCCGAAGGAGCACCTGGGTCTGCCCAACAAGGCCGATGTGAAGGACGGCATCATCACCTACAAGATCGCGGCGCATGCGGCCGACCTGGCGAAAGGCCATCCGGGCGCGCAAATCCGCGACAACGCGCTGTCGAAAGCCCGCTTTGAATTCCGCTGGGATGACCAGTTCAATATCGGCCTGGACCCGGACAAGGCGCGCGAATTCCACGATGAAACTTTGCCCAAGGATTCGGCCAAGGTGGCGCATTTCTGCTCCATGTGCGGCCCGCATTTCTGCTCGATGAAGATCACGCAGGAAGTGCGCGAATACGCGGCCGGCATGGGCATCGCGGAAGACAAGGCGCTCAAGCAGGGCATGGAAATCAAGGCCATCGAATTCATCAAGAACGGCGCCGAACTGTACCGCAAGGTCTGAAGGAGAGCGTGATGCCTGCATTGATATCCATCACGCTCAACGGCGCACCGCACCAGGTGCCGCCCGGGCAAACCCTGGACCAATTGATCGCCGCGCTGTCGCTGGAAAACCAGGCGCTGGCGCTGGCCGTCAACCGCAACGTCGTGCCGCGCAAGGCGTGGCCGGGACAGGTCTTGCAAACCCAAGACCAGGTTGAAATAGTCCGCGCCATCGGCGGCGGCTGAAAACGTCCAGGCAAACCTACTGCGCGTCGCGCTTTGCGGCCTGCGATGCTCACCGTGCTCAAGCACGGTTGCGCGTCTCGGCCACAAATCATCGCCGCTCGCTACGGTTTTCTTCGGACGTTTAAAAACTTAAGGAAAAGCACATGAATACCGCAACAAATAATGACTTGCTGACCATCGCGGGAAAGCAGTACCAATCTCGCTTGCTGGTGGGTAGCGGCAAGTACAAGGACTTGCCACAGACGCGCGAGGCGACGGACGCGGCCGAGGCGCAGATCATCACGGTGGCCATCCGCCGCGTGAATATCGGGCAAGATCCGAACGCCCCCAGCCTGCTCGATGTTGTGCCGCCGGACCAGTACACGATATTGCCGAACACGGCCGGCTGCTACAACGCGAAAGATGCCGTGTACACCCTGCAACTGGCGCGCGAACTGCTGGGCGGACGCAATCTGGTCAAGCTGGAAGTGCTGGGCGATGAAAAGACATTATTTCCGCACATGCCGGAAACGCTGATCGCGGCCGAAGCGCTGGTCAAGGATGGCTTTGACGTGATGGTCTATTGCAGCGATGACCCGATCCAGGCGAAGATTTTGGAAGACATCGGCTGCGTGGCCGTCATGCCGCTGGCGTCGCTGATCGGCTCGGGCATGGGCATCTTGAACCCATGGAACTTGTCGCTGATCATCGACCAGGCGAAAGTGCCGGTGCTCGTCGATGCTGGCGTGGGAACGGCTTCGGACGCGGCTATCGCCATGGAGCTCGGTTGCGATGGCGTGCTGATGAATACGGCGATTGCCGGCGCGCGCGATCCCGTGCGCATGGCGCATGCGATGAAGCTGGCCGTGCGGGCCGGGCGCGAAGCGTTTTTGGCGGGCCGCATGCCGCGTAAATTCGCCGCTTCGCCCTCGTCGCCGATGGCGGGCCGGCTGGCGTGATGATGCCACAGCGTCCGACTGTGCTGGTGTTTGCCGGCGTTGATCCTTCTGGCGGCGCCGGTATCGCCGCCGATATTGTGGCGATTGCGGCGCAGGGCGCACATGCCTTGCCCGTCATCACGGCGCTGACGGTGCAGGACAACGACCGCGTGTTTGCTGTCGAACCGGTGGCGCCGGAATTGCTGCGCCGGCAGGCGCAGGCGCTGATCGACAAGATGGCGATTCACGCCGTCAAAATCGGCATTCCCGGCAGTGCCGCGAATGCGGCCGTCATCGCGCAACTGATCGCGCAATTGCGGCTGGCCCGGCCGGATTTTCCGGTGGTGCTTGACCCCGTGCTGGCCAGCGGCCATGGCGACGTGCTCAGCCGGGACGATGCCGTGCTGGCGCTGGCGCCCTTGCTGCCGGTGACTACCGTCATCGTACCGAACGGGCCGGAAGCGCTGGCCCTGGGCGGCGAGGCAGCCTTGCGCGCGCAAGGCTGCAAGCACGTGCTGGTGACGGGCGGGCATGGCGAGGGCGAGATGATCGTCAACCGCTGGTTTGACGCCGGGGGCGGCGAGCGCGCGTGGCGGTGGCCGCGCCTGCCTGGCGAATTCCACGGCAGCGGCTGCACTTTGGCGTCTGCCATCGCGGCGCGCCTGGCATTGGGCCAGGCGTTGCCCGAAGCGCTGGATCTGGCGCAAAGCTATTGCCATGCTGCCCTGGCCGGCGCGTACGCGATTGCGCCAGGTCAGCTGATGCCGCAACGACTCATTCAATAAGGAAAACATCATGCGTGGACTGTATCTGGTTACCCCGAACTGGGATGACACCGACCGCCTGCTCGACAGCACGGAACAGGCTTTGCACGGCGGCGTGGCCCTGCTGCAATACCGCCACAAGAGCGCCGAGGCGGAGCAACGGCGCGAACAGGCGGGTGCCTTGCTGGCACTGGCCCGCAAGTATGGCGTGCCTTTCATCATCAACGATTTTATCGAGCTGTGCGAAGAGCTTGACGCGGACGGCGTGCACGTGGGCGGCACCGACGCGTCCGTGGCGCAGGTGCGCGCGCGCCTGGGCAAGGACAAGCTTGTCGGCGCCTCCTGCTATGGCGACATGGCCTTGGCAAGGATGGCGCAGGCCGGCGGCGCCAGCTATGTGGCCTTCGGCGGCTTTTATCCGTCGCTGGTGAAAAAGTATCCGGTGACGACGCCCCTGGATATTGTGCTGCAGGCCAAGCGCGAGATCGCCTTGCCCTGCGTGGTGATCGGCGGCATGACGCCGGAGAACGCGGCGCCGCTGGTCGCGCGTGGCGCCGACATGGTGGCGGCCATCAGCAGCGTATTTGGCAACGTATTGAGCAATGTCTACCAGACGGACGAGGTGGATATTGCGGTGCAGCAATTCAATCACTTGTTTGCGGCATGAGCATGGGCGTGCAACGCTGGTTTGGGGGAATAATCGGCATATAATATGAGCATCATTCATTACCAAGGTCCCTTTACCCATGAGTCAGCCAGCCGCCGCCAAACGCCTTATCCTGATCGTTGACGATGACCAGCTCCTGTTGGAATTTCTCGGCGAAGTCCTGCGCCATGCGGGCTACGAAACGGCCCTGGCCCATTCGGCCGAAGTGGCGTTGCAGCTGATTGCCCAGCGCGAGCCCGACCTGGCCTTGCTCGACATCCACATGCCGGGCATGTCCGGCCTGGAGCTGGCCAAGCGCCTGCACGGCGAAACGGCCGTGCCGTTCATGTTCCTGTCCGGCAGCGGCGACAGCGAATCGGGCAAGCAGGCAGCCGCCTACGGCGCCGTCGGCTACGTGGTGAAACCCGTCGACGAAGGCCGCTTGATGCCCGCTTTCGAAGCAGGCCTGGCGCGCGCCGATGAAATCCGCCAGCTGCGCCGCACCGAGCTGAACCTGAATGCGGCCCTGGCCGCCGGCCGCGAAACGAGCCTGGCCGTGGGCCTCTTGATGGGGAAGTTCCAGACGGACCGCAACACGGCGTTCGAAGTGCTGCGCGACCATGCACGCTCGAGCCGGCGCAAGATCAATGAAATCGCCAGCCAGCTGTTGCTGGCCGAGGAAACCCTGAACGGCTTGCACGGCGCCTTTTTGAACCGGGCGAAAACCAAGTAAGCGTTGCACCGGCGCCGGCGTGGCATGTCGGCGCCTGCCTTGTTATGATGTGACGATACGGCGCGCTGGCGCGCCTGGTTCAACCATAGACAGGACACACATGAAAACCAAAGCAGCGATTGCATGGAAGGCGGGCGCCCCGCTGACGATTGAAGAAGTCGACCTGGCCGGCCCGCGCGAGGGCGAAGTACTGGTCGAGATCAAGGCCACCGGCATTTGCCACACCGATTACTACACCCTGTCGGGCGCCGATCCGGAAGGTATCTTCCCTTCGATCCTCGGCCATGAAGGCGCCGGCATCGTCGTCGATGTGGGCCCGGGCGTGAAAAGCCTGAAAAAGGATGACCACGTCATTCCCCTGTACACGCCGGAATGCCGCCAGTGCAAATTCTGCCTGTCGCAAAAGACGAACTTGTGCCAGTCGATCCGCTCCACGCAGGGCCGCGGCCTGATGCCGGACGCGACTTCGCGCTTTTCCATCGACGGCAAGCCCATCTTCCACTACATGGGCACCTCCACCTTTTCCAATTACATCGTCGTGCCGGAAATCGCCCTGGCAAAGATCCGCGAAGATGCGCCCTTCGATAAAGTTTGCTACATCGGTTGCGGCGTGACGACGGGCGTGGGCGCCGTGTTGTTTACGGCCAAGGTGGAAGCGGGCGCCAACGTGGTCGTGTTCGGCCTGGGCGGCATCGGCTTGAACGTGATCCAGGCGGCCAAGATGGTGGGCGCCGATAAAATCATCGGCGTGGACATCAATCCGGCGCGCCAGGCCATTGCGCGCAAGTTCGGCATGACGCATTTCGTCAATGCCAACGAGGTGGAAAACGTTGTTGACACCATCGTGCAGCTGACGGATGGCGGCGCCGATTACAGTTTTGAGTGCATCGGCAACACCACCACCATGCGCCAATCGCTTGAGTGCTGCCACAAAGGCTGGGGCCAGTCCATCATCATCGGCGTGGCGGCGGCGGGCCAGGAAATTTCCACCCGCCCCTTCCAGCTGGTGACGGGACGCGTGTGGAAAGGTTCCGCTTTCGGCGGCGCGCGCGGCCGCACGGACGTGCCGAAGATCGTCGACTGGTATATGGAAGGCAAGCTCAATATCGATGATTTGATCACGCACCGTTTGAAGCTCGATGATATTAATCAAGGTTTCGACTTGATGAAAAGCGGCGAATCGATCCGCTCCGTCGTGCTGTATTAATTAATTGCTATACGCCGTACCACGGCGTTTTTGCGGAGGCTGCGGCCTCCGTTTTTTTTGCCGCCGTTTTGCCATCCATCGGGCCTGGCTGTCGTCCACTCCCTGATCCCGGCAATTCATCGCACGGCGCTGGCGGTGGCGGCCGCCAGCGGCTATCTTGATCCTCGTCGCTGTACCACAGCGGCTTTGCGGAGGCCCCTGGCCTCCTTTTTTTTGCCCGTGGTTTGCCACTCATCGCGCAAGCCTGCCGTCCAGGCCAGCATTTGTGCAGCCTGTCGCACGGCGCTGGAGCAGCCCATCGCGCCTGGCTAGAGTAGACGCTCCAACCATACACACGAGGCAGCCATGTCCACTTCCCACCGTTTGATCCTCAGCCTTGCCGGTATCCTGCTTGGCGGCAGCGCGCTGGCCGTGCAGCCGCCCGAGCCGCCTGCGCCGCCGGCCCCGCCTGCCGCACCCAGCAAGCAGATCAGTATTTCCGTGGAGAGTAACGATGGCTATGCCCTCGTCGATAGCCGCAAGGACAGGGTCACCATGAGTGGCAGCGATGTCGATAACCAGCAGATCAAGCAGTTGAAACAGTCCATCAATGGGCAGTTCCTGTGGTTTCGAGACCAGGGCAAGAGTTATGTGATGCAGGATCCCGCGCTGCTGGCGCGGATCAACGAGGCCTGGAAACCATCCCAGCAACTGGGTGAGCAGATGAGTGGCCTCGGTACGCAGATGAGTGCGCATGGCAAGGCGATGGGCGAATTGGGCGGCAAGATGGGCGCCCGTGGCCAGGCGCAGGCCAAGGCCGGTACGCGCGAATCGGAACAGCTGCGCGTCCTGGCCCGCCAGCAGCAGGAGCTGGGCCGCAAGCTGGGCGACGCGTCGCGCCGCCAGGCACTGGCAACGAGCGATGCGGCACGCCGTACGGCCGAGCGCGATGTAGAACGTTTGCAGCAGCAGATGGAAGATGCCCAGGATGAAATGGAAGAGGCCAACGAACGCATCGCCGCCATCCATGAGAGCGAGGCCCGGCAGGCCGAAGCGATTTCGCGCCAGATGGATCAGCGCAGCAAGCCGATGGAAACGCTGGGCAAGCAAATGAGCGACCTTGGCCGCCAGCAAGAGAAAGCGGCCAGGGCGGCGGACAAGGCAACGCGGCAGGTGATCGCGCAATCGCTGAGCGAAGGCAAGGCCCGGCTGGTGCGCTGAGCGGTCAAGCCACCTGCTTGCGCATCAGGCAGCGCAGCGCCGGGTCGTGCCCGTCCTGCGCTTCGCGCGCCAGCTTGAGCGCGTGACCCGCGCCCAGCGCTACGGCATCGATGTCGCTGAAACCGTGGCGCGCATAGTAGGGCGCGTTCCAGGGCAGATGGCGGTAGGTGCTCAGTGTCAGGCAGGGGCAGCCCAGCGCCCGGGCGTGGGCCGCCGCCGCGTCGAGCAGGCGCGCGCCCAGTCCCTGGCGTTGCTGCGGCAGTGCAACGGACAATTCCACGATGAACAACTTGCCGTCGAGCGGCTGGGCTGCCAGGAAACCCGATGGCCTGTCCTGCCCATCGGCAGCCACCCAGACGCCGCCATGCTGCTGCAGCGCCTGCAAGGTGCTCAGTGGCAAGGGTTCACCGTGCGCCAGCCACGCCGGTCCGGGGCCGGCCTGCGCAAGCAGGGCTGCGGCGCTGCGCTCGACCTGGGCCAGCAGGGGCAGGTCGGCGCGGGTGGCTGCGCGGATGGCGTAACTCACGGCGTGTTCCACACAGGGGCCACGGCCCGGTATTGCGCCGGCAATTGCTGCCGGGCCTCGTCCGCGCTGGCATATACGTCATCCTGCAACGTGTCCCAGCGCGCATCGCAGCTGAAACGGTAGACACGCCCCTCGTCCCCGTAGCGGCACACGGCCAGACCGTGGATGGCGATGGGGGCGGCGCCACCATGCTCATCGTTGACGTGGCCGAAGGGCAGGTCGGACCAGGCCCAGGCCAGTACGCGGGCGCCGTCGAGGTGGCTGGGAGGTGTCATGGGCATCGTTTCTGTCAGCTGTGCAGTGATGCCGATTGTAGCGCGCACGCGGCGAATACGGCGCGACCGCTGGACAAATGCACAGTATTTTTAGCCATGCCGGTATAATCACGGCATGCAAAATCTTCTTCACAACCTCAATCCCGAACAATTGGCTGCCGTCACCTTGCCGGCGCAACATGCGCTGATCCTGGCTGGCGCCGGTTCGGGCAAGACCCGCGTGCTGACCACCCGCATCGCGTGGCTGATCCAGACCCAGCAGGTATCGCCGCCCGGCATCCTGGCCGTGACCTTCACGAATAAAGCCGCCAAGGAAATGCTCACGCGCCTGTCGGCCATGCTGCCGATCAACACGCGCGGCATGTGGATCGGTACCTTCCACGGTCTGTGCAACCGTTTGCTGCGCACGCACTACCGCGATGCGGCCTTGCCCCAGACTTTCCAGATCCTCGATTCGCAGGATCAGTTGTCCGTGATCAAGCGCTTGTTGAAGGCAAATAACATTGATGATGAAAAATTCCCACCGAAGACGGTGATGTATTTCATCAACAACGCCAAGGACCAGGGCTTGCGCGCCACGGACGTGGAAGCGTACGACGCGCACGAGCGCAAGATGGTCGAGCTGTACCAGCTGTACGACGATCAGTGCCAGCGCGAAGGCGTCGTCGATTTTGCGGAATTGCTGTTGCGCACGTATGAATTGCTGAGCCGCAACCAGCCGCTGCGTGAACACTACCAGGCGCGTTTCCGCCACATCCTCGTCGACGAGTTCCAGGATACGAATAACCTGCAATACAACTGGCTCAAATTGCTGGCCGGCCATGGCAGCCGCGATGGTGGCGCCCTGTTTGCCGTCGGCGATGATGACCAGAGCATCTACGCCTTCCGCGGCGCCAACGTGGGCAACATGAGTGCCTTCGAGCACGAGTTCCAGGTGAAGAACTTGATCAAGCTGGAGCAGAACTACCGCTCGCACGGTCATATCCTCGACAGCGCCAACGTGTTGATCGCGAACAATAGCAAGCGCCTGGGCAAGAATCTGCGCACGGATGCGGGCCATGGCGAGCAGGTGCGCGTGTATGAAGCCAGTTCCGACTTGCAGGAAGCACAGTGGATCATCGAAGAGGCGAAAAGCCTGATCGCCGATGGCGCTTCGCGCAGTGAGATCGCGATTTTGTACCGCTCGAATGCGCAGTCGCGCGTGATCGAACACGCGCTGTTCTCGGCCGCGATTCCGTACCATGTGTATGGCGGCCAGCGCTACTTCCAGCGCGCCGAGGTCAAGCACGCGATTGCCTATTTGCAATTGATGGATAATCCGCACAACGATTCGGCCTTCCTGCGCGTGGTCAATTTCCCTACGCGCGGCATCGGCATGCGTTCGATCGAGCAATTGCAGGCCGCTTCCGAGCAATACGGCATTTCGCTGTACGCATCCGTGCCGTATGTGGCAGGCAAGGCGGGCAGCGTGTTGGCCGGTTTCGTGAAATTGATCGAGGGCGTGCGTTTCGAAACGCAGCAATTGTCCCTGCCGGAAATGGTGCGGGTGGTGCTGGAAGCGAGTACCTTGCTGCAGCATTATCAGAATGAAAAGGAAGGCGCTGACCGCATCGAGAATCTGGAGCAGATGGTCAGCGCGGCCAGCCAGTTCGTTTCCGAGGAAGGTTTCGGCCAGGCGGCACCTGCGCATCTGGGGCCTGCCTCCCAGGCGCAGTCGGGCGCGCCCGTCGTCAACCAGGATGGCATCGAGATTCTGGATGCCGACGCGCCGCTGCCGGCCGTGATGTCGCCGCTCTCCGCCTTCCTGTCGCACGCGTCGCTGGAAGCGGGCGATAACCAGGCGCAGGCGGGCCAGGATGCGCTGCAGATGATGACGGTGCATTCGGCCAAGGGCCTGGAATTCGACAACGTCTTCATTACCGGGCTGGAAGAGGGCCTGTTCCCGCACGAAAGCAGCTCGAAGGAAGACAACGGCGTGGAAGAGGAGCGCCGGCTGATGTACGTGGCCATCACGCGCGCGCGCAAGCGTCTGTATATGAGCTTTTCGCAGACGCGCATGCTGCATGGCCAGACGCGCTACAACATGAAGTCGCGCTTCTTCGACGAATTGCCGGAAGAGTCGCTGAAATGGCTGTCGCCGAAGGTGCAGGCGAACTGGTTCGGCAACCGCAAGTCGGCCTGGGACGAGGCGCCCCGCGTGGCCAGCCTGGGTTCGGACAATGCGATTGCGCAAAAGATCGCGCAAAAAGCCACGGGCGGCGGCTGGCGCATCGGTGAATCGGTCGCGCACGCCAAGTTCGGCGAAGGCGTGATCGTCAATATCGAAGGCGGCGGCGGCAATGCGCGCGCGCAGATCAACTTCGGCCAGCACGGCATGAAGGTGCTGGATCTGGGCATCGCGAAACTGGAACGATTGGGCCGCTAAATGCCGGGGTCAGACCCCCGGCCATGTTAACGCCAAGCTTTGCGTTAGCGGTGTTGAGGGTCTGACCCCAGCTTTAATTTTTGTCCAGCGACACCGTCTTGCTCTCGTCGACGGGCACGCCGAAGATCTGGCGGTAGGCGGCGTAGAACGAGCAATGCATGATGATGGTGAGTATCATCGACAACGGCATCATCAGCTGCATCATCAGCGGCGTGCGGCCAAAGATGACGGCCAGCAACTGGCTGGTGACGACGCTGATGGCGAACCAGGTGGCGGCGAAGACGATGAAGGCCGACAGCGAGCGCCAGACGGCGAAAAAGCTGAAGAACAGCGACTTGCCCAGTCCGGTTTGTTTCCAGTAAATCAACGGTGCGGCAAAGCAGAAGGCCATGGCGGCCGGCACGTACAGCACTATGGCCAGCAGGATGCCCAGGCCCAGGCGCGATTCGGGGATGGCGGTGCGCGCCGCTTCTTCCGTCAGTTGTCCGGTGACCAGTTGCCACAGCAAGCCGTCGTCCACCAGCGTCGAGGCGCCGATGGCGACGATGGCCATGAGGATGTACAGCACGCCCAGGCCGAACAGGGAAGGAAAGGCCGGCTTGCGGAAGCCCGAGATCAGCAGGCTGGGCAAGACGCGCTTGCCCTGGTCGATATTCAGGCAGCCTTGCACAAAGGCGACGGAAAACACGGGGACGAGGATGACGGGCAGCATTTGACCGAGCACGGGCACGATGCTGACGGCCAGCATGCAGAACATATAGCCGAGAAACAGCATCGACATGCCGCCAGGTTGCTTGCGAAACAGGGCGAAGCCTTGTTTCACCCATTGCCAACCTGTACTTGCAGGTAATTTTTCCATGTTTAAAACAGTTCCGGAGCAGGTGTGGCGATACGTTCGCGCAGAATGCGTTCGAAATGCGCCGGATCGTGCGGGGTCAGCATTTCCGCTTCGCGCGGCTGGTAATAATCGTACAGGCGCGACAGCCAGAAACGCAGCGCGGCAGCGCGCAGCATCGCTTGCCATGCCGTTTGTTCTTCGTGCGTAAACGGGCGCACGGCCCGGTAGGCGTCGAGCAGGGCGCGCACGCGCACCGTGTCAAGCACGCCCGTGTCCAGGTCCACGCACCAGTCGTTGACGGTGACGGCCACGTCGAACAGCCAGGTGTCGCAGCCGGCAAAGTAAAAGTCGAAAAAGCCCGTCAGGCGCTCGCCGTCAAACATGACGTTGTTGCGGAACAAGTCGGCATGCACGGGACCGCGCGGGATGGCTTTATAGGTATCGCAGGCAGCAAACGCGTCCTGGAAATGGATTTCCGCGCGCAGCAGGTGCGCTTTGGCATCGTCGAGGTGGTGCAAGACCAGCGGCGTGGTGGTGTTCCACCAGTCCAGTCCCCGCAAATTCGGCTGCTGCAGGGGGAAATCGCGCCCCGCCAGGTGCATCTTCGCCAGCATGGTGCCGACAGCCGCGCAATGCACGGCTTGCGGCGCCATCTGCGAGCTGCCGTCGAGTTTGCTGACGATGGCGGCCGGCTTGCCTTGCAAGGCCGTTACCAGTTCGCCATCGGCATTGGCGATCGGCGCCGGCACCAGTACGCCCCGGTCCGCCAAATGGCGCATCAGTTGCAGATAAAACGGCAATTGCTCGAAGCTGAGGTTTTCAAAGATCGTCAGCACATACTCGCCGCGCTCCGTGCTCAGGAAGAAATTGCTGTTTTCGATGCCGGACGCGATGCCCTTGAGCGCCAGAGGTTTGCCGAGTGGAAACTGCGTGATCCACTGGCCGATATCGTCCAGGTGTAGCGCGGTAAAAACTGCCATGGGAAAGAGAGGAATGGTCTAAAAGGTCAAAAAAAGCCGGCTGCCCCGCAGGTGGCCGGGGCGGGGCAGAAGAGAGTGGCTGCTTACTTCGCTGGTACGGGCGGTGCTGGCGCGTCCGCTGCCTCTTCATCGCGTTGTTTCTGTTTTTTCTTGCCCAGGTCGAATTCCAGCACTTTCCATTGCGGGCCGCGCAGGGTGCCGCCGTGGGCCTGGTCGGCGCCAGCGGCCGGTTTCATGTAATAGGTGCTGCCGCCGCTCGTGACTTTCACTTCGGACGTCACGCCCGCTTCGCGTTTTTCGGTAATCTGCTGCTTGGCTGCGGCCGGCGCCACAGTGATGGGCGCTTCGCCCATTTCCTCGATGCGTTCCAGTTGTGGCGGCGCTTCGCTCGGTTTGGCCGGCGTCTGGGCGCTGGCAATGGCCGAACATGCCAGCAGGGGCAGGGCGAGGAATGTCCAGAGTGTCGATGTACGCATCATGATGGGTTCGCTTCCATGTGTGGGACTGCAGCGCGTGCAGTGGTGTAATGCCGTCAATTTATCTATAAGGCATTGTAACAAACTGGTAGGCAGTGCTGCTTAATACGGCTGATTAATTGCGCGGAAATAGGCCCTGGCTGCCGGCTGGGCGGCCAGGCGGGGTACCCGCCGTGTCAAACTGCGCAAAAAACGGGGGCCGCGTCTCCGGTGGCCCGGTCCTAAACTCTGCGATAATTGTGCGATATTCCGCCCGCCGCTGTTTCTTCCCGGCTGGCGCGGCTCACCTTATTTTATTGGCATTATGCAAAACACCCTGCTGTTAGTCGACGGTTCCAGTTACCTTTATCGTGCTTTCCATGCGCTGCCTGACCTGCGCAGCCCGGACGGCTATCCCACGGGCGCCATGCACGGCATGGTCAACATGCTGCGCCGCCTGCGCGCCGATTACCCGGCCGCCTACATCGCCTGCGTGTTCGATGCCAAGGGTAAAACTTTCCGCGATGACATGTATCCCGAGTACAAGGCCACGCGCGCCTCGATGCCGGATGACCTGCGCCTGCAGATCGAACCCATCCACGAAGCCGTGCGCGCCATGGGCTGGCCGATCCTGATGGTCGACGGCGTGGAAGCGGACGACGTGATCGGGACGCTAGCCGTGCAGGCGGCTGCCGCCGGTATGAACGTGGTGGTCTCCACGGGCGACAAGGACCTGGCGCAACTGGTCAACAGCCAGGTGACCCTTATCAATACCATGAGCAATGAAAAGCTCGACGAAGCGGCCGTGCTGGCCAAGTTCGGCGTACCGCCCAACCGCATCATCGATTATTTGTCGCTGATCGGCGATACGGTCGACAACGTGCCAGGCGTATCGAAATGCGGCCCGAAGACGGCCGTCAAATGGCTGACCTTGTACGACAGCCTGGAAGGCGTCATGCAAAACGCGGCCAGTGTGGGCGGCGCCGTGGGTGAAAACCTGCGCACGGCCCTGCCATGGCTGCCGCAGGCGCGCGCCTTGATCACCGTCAAGACCGATTGCGATTTATCGGGCCACATGACGACGATCGCCGACTCGCTGGGGGCGAAACACGAAGACAAGGAAGCGCTGCTGGCCTTCTTCAACCGCTACGGCTTCAAGGCCCTGCTGCGCGAACTGAGCGCTACGCCGCCGCCGATGTCGCCAGTCGGCGCACCTGTCGCCGGTGGCGCTGCTGCCAACACGACGGGCGACATGTTCGCCGACGCCACGCCAGCGGTGGAAGCCGTGTATGAAACCGTGCTGACGGATGCGCAGCTGGACAAATGGATCGCCCTGATCGATGCGGCGCCCCTGACGGCTGTCGACACGGAAACCACCTCGCTGGAACCGATGACGGCGCAAATGGTCGGCATCTCCCTCTCGGTTGCCGAGCACGCCGCCTGCTACATCCCGCTGGCCCACGACTACGCGGGCGCGCCGGAACAGTTGACGCGCGAACACGTGCTGGCGAAACTGCGCCCGTGGCTGGAAGATGCAAACAAGCCCAAGCTGGGGCAGAACCTGAAGTACGACAGCCATATCTTCGCCAACCATGGCGTGACGTTGCGCGGCATCGCCCACGATACCCTGCTGGTATCGTATGTGTTCGAATCGCACAAGAAGCACGACATGGACAGCCTGGCCCTGCGCCACCTGAACTACACGACGATCCCCTTCGAGGACGTGTGCGGCAAGGGCGCCAAGCAGATCACGTTTAATCAGGTGGAAGTGGAGCAGGCGGCGAAATACGCGGCCGAGGATGCCGACGTCACCTTGCGCCTGCACAATAATATGTGGGGCAACGTGGCCAATGATGAAAAACTGACCTTCATCTATGAAAAGATCGAGATGCCGACGGCCGTGGTCTTGCAAAAAATCGAGCGCAATGGCGTGCTGATCGATGACGAGTTGCTCAACATCCAGTCGGCCGAGCTGGCCGTGAAAATCCTCGAACTGGAAAAGAAGGCGTATGAACTGGCCGAACAGCCGTTCAACCTGGGCTCGCCCAAGCAGATCGGCGAGATTTTCTTTGAAAAGCTGAAACTGCCGGTGGTCAAGAAAACCCCGACGGGCGCGCCCTCGACGGATGAGGAAGTGCTGCAAAAGCTGGCCGAGGATTATCCCTTGCCCAAAGTGCTGCTGGAATACCGCGGCATGGCCAAGCTGAAGTCGACCTACACGGATAAATTACCGAAAATGATCAACGTCACGACGGGCAGAGTGCACACGAACTATGCGCAAGCCGTGGCCGTGACGGGGCGATTGGCGTCGAACGACCCGAACTTGCAGAATATCCCCATCCGCAGCGCGGAAGGCCGGCGCATTCGCGAAGCCTTTATTGCGCCGCCCGGCAGCCACATCGTTTCGGCCGACTATTCGCAGATCGAATTGCGCATCATGGCGCACATCTCGGGCGACGAAGCCATGCTGCGCGCGTTTGCCGACGGCATCGATATTCACCGCGCCACGGCCGCTGAAATCTTCGGCGTGCCGGCCGCGGAAGTGCAGAGCGAACAGCGCCGCTATGCCAAGGTCATCAACTTCGGCTTGATCTACGGCATGAGCGCGTTTGGCCTGGCCGGTAACCTGGGCGTGGACCGCACGGCCGCGCAAAGCTATATCGACCGTTACTTTGCCCGCTTCTCCGGCGTGAAACAGTATATGGAAGACACGCGTCAGCAAGCCAAGGCGCGCGGCTACGTGGAAACCGTGTTCGGCCGCCGTTTGTGGTTGCCGGAAATTAATTCGCCGAACGGCCCGCGCCGCCAGGGCGCGGAACGGGCGGCGATTAACGCACCGATGCAGGGCACGGCTGCCGACCTGATCAAGCTGGCCATGATCGCCGTGCAAGGCTGGCTGGAAACGGACGGCTTGCAAACGAAGATGATCATGCAGGTGCACGATGAACTGGTGCTGGAAGTGCCGGACGCCGAGCTCGAACTGGTCAAGCGCAAGCTGCCGGAGCTGATGGCCGGCGTGGCCGAGCTGAAAGTGCCACTGACGGCCGAGGTGGGCGTAGGCAAGAACTGGGACGAAGCGCACTAAATTTAAACACAACCTTCAGGAGAAACGCATGAGCGACATGATCACCGATTGTGAAAGTTTGCTGGGCCAGAGCAGCATGTCCGGGCCGGATGGCCGGCGTGGTTTCCTGAAGATGGCGTTGGGAACGGGCTTTGCCGTGGCCGTATTGCCCGTGGCGGCGCAAAACGTCATCAAGACGGATTCCGCCGGACTCGTCACGGGCACCATGTCGGTGATGGTCGATGGCCAGGCCGTGTCCGTGTATGCGGCGCAGCCGGAGGGCAAGACGGGCTTGCCCGTGGTCTTGGTCATTTCGGAAATCTTTGGCGTGCATGAACATATCGCCGACATGGCGCGCCGCTTCGCCAAGCAGGGCTATCTGGCGCTGGCGCCCGACCTGTTCGTGCGCCAGGGCGATCCCACCAAGGTGGCCAGCATCCCGGAATTGATGAAAGGCATCATCGCCAAGACACCGGACGCGCAAGTGATGGCGGATCTCGATGCTGTTGTTGCGTGGGCAAAACAGAATGGCGGCGACACGAGCCGTTTGGGCATCACGGGCTTTTGCTGGGGCGGGCGCATCACGTGGCTGTACGCGGCGCACAATCCGGCCGTCAAGGCGGGCGTGGCCTGGTATGGCCGCCTGGTGGGCGAGCCCACCCCCTTGCAGCCGAGCAATCCCATCGATATCGCCGCCAGCTTGAAGGCTCCCGTGCTGGGCTTGTATGGCGGCAAGGATACGGGCATCAGCCAGGAATCGATCGGCAAGATGAAGGATGCGCTGGCCAAGGGCGGCAACAAGTCGGAATTCGTCGTGTACCCGGACGCGGGCCATGCCTTCAACGCCGATTACCGCCCCAGCTATGTGGCGGCCGATGCGAAAGACGGCTATGCGCGCTGCCTGGCCTGGTTCAAAAAGCAAGGTGTTGCCTGAGATTGCGACCTGAACGGCGCTAAAAGTGCCTGATCATCACAATTTTCACCATCAGTTAACGCGAAAGGCGCACCGGGCTGTAAAATGCCCGCTGCGCGCCAATGCAGTACAATTGCATCTTCATCGCGCTACGCTGCCGCCAAACGCGCAAAAAATTAAATAATAGATAACAACGCATTCATCAGGCCAGACGCCAGCATCGCGGCGCCAGTGACCCGGCGCCATTTTGAGGTAAGAAAATCATCGATCCCGTCCTTCTATCCATTTTGCTCGCGACCACGATCGCGGGCGTCTTCAGCATTACCGCGGCGGCGATCTTTTCGTTTGCATTCCTGTCCAAAGTGGTCGAGCGCATGGTCAGCTTGTCCGTCGGCATCATGTTGTCGACGTCCCTGCTGCACGCCTTGCCGGAAGCGTTTGAATCGCAGGCGGATCCGCGCAGCCTGTTCGCCACCCTGCTGGCGGGCTTGCTGGCCTTCTTCATGCTGGAAAAATTCGCCATCCTGCGCCATTCGCACCACCACGAAGGCGATGACCACCACCATGCGCACGGCCACGACAAGCACGAGGCGGGCAAGGCTGGCTGGATGATACTCGTTGGCGACGGCATGCACAACTTTACGGACGGCATCCTGATCGCCGCTGCCTTCCTGGCCGACCCGAAGCTGGGCCTGGTGACGGGCCTGGCCATCATCGCGCATGAAATCCCGCAGGAAATCGGCGACTTCATCGTGCTGCTCAATGCCGGTTTCTCGCGCTTGCGCGCCTATATCTTCAATCTGCTGTGCAGCCTGATGGCGGTGGCGGGCGGCCTGCTCGGCTATTTCACCCTGGACCGCGCCAGCAATCTGATTCCTTACGTGCTCGTGTTTGCCTCGTCCGGCTTCATCTATATTGCCCTGTCCGACCTGATGCCGCAAATGCAGCGCCGCGCCACCCTGCGCGAGACCATTCCGCAAGTGCTTTTGATCGCGCTGGGCGTGTGCATCGTGCTGTTCCTCACGCATAAGCGCCACGGCGGTTGATGCACTGACTCGGTGCGTGTAGTATTGCCTTTCTGACTAACTTGCACAGAAAGGAGGAAAATATGGAAATTTTTATGCTCGCCCTATGGGATGCGCGTTCTTTAAGCACATTTGCAAGCTCTTGCCCACGTTCTATCGCGCTGCGATAACCTGGCCAGAGCAAAGCCACCCTCCTGAATAGAGTTTTTCTCTAGAGTCCTTTCTCGGCTCACGGTTTTCGTTAGCGCTCCTGTTAACGCGGATGCTTGCATCCCGAACAAAGACAAGAGCCATGACTACCCTTATCTCTACCCAAGCTTTACAGCTGGATACCCACGACGGTTTCCTCTTCAACGAACTCGCCTTTACCTTGCGCCAGGGCGACCGCATCGGCCTGATCGGCCACAATGGCTGCGGCAAATCCACCTTGCTGGGATTGCTCAGCGGCACGCGGGAAGCCACCTCCGGCACGATCCATGTCGCCCGTGCCTGCCGCCTGCAGCACGTGGAGCAGCATTTGCCGCCAGAACTTGCCAGCCTGAGCCTGTATGACGCCTTGCTGGCGCCCGTGCTGGACCAGCCGGAACTGCATTGGCGCGTCGACAGCCTGCTTGCGGAACTGGGTTTTGACGTCGAGACGGCGCACGTGCCCGTGCACTCGCTGTCCGGCGGCCAGCACACGCGGCTGCTGCTGGGGCGTGCCCTGCTGCAGGAACCGAACGTGCTGCTGCTCGACGAACCGAGCAATCACCTGGACTTGCCGTCGCTGCTGTGGCTGGAGCAATTCCTGCTGGGTTGGCGCGGCGCCTTCATCCTCGTCTCGCATGACCAGCGCCTGCTCGACAACGTGGCCACGCGCAGCTGGATCTTGCGCGATAGCCGCCTGTATGACTTCGACTTGCCGTGCGGGCCCGCGCTGGCGGCGCTGGCCGAAGCCGATCTTGCCGCTGCCGCCCGGCACGCGGCCGAGCAGAAGGAAATCGACCGCTTGTCGGCCAGCAGTGCCCGCCTGGCCCTGTGGGGCCGCACCTATGACAATGAAGACTTGGCGCGCAAGGCGAAGACCATGCAGCGGCGCATAGCCAGGTTGCAGGATGAGCAATCGTTCGTCAGCGATGGCGCGCCGTGGCGCCTGAGTCTGCGCGGCAAGGCGCTGGCGGCCGACCAGTTGCTGGCGCTGGACGAACTCGATGTGCGCGCCGTGCCGACGTCTCCCGTGCTGTTTCGCGTGGGACAGCTGTGGCTCAAGCCCGGCGACAGGGTCGCCTTGCTGGGCGCCAACGGCAGCGGCAAATCGTCCCTGCTGCGCCTGTGCTGGCACGCGATACAGGCGCAGCAGGAGCGCGGCGACTTGCGCTATCACCACGCCGCCAACATCGGCTATTACGACCAGTCGCTCAAGCAACTGGCGGATACGGCCGACCTGTCCGACGCCTTGTACCCGTTTGCCGTGCAAAACGAGGCCGCGCGCAGCCAGGTGGCGCGCAAGCAAGCCTTGATCTCGGCTGGTTTTCCGTATGCGCGCCATGGCCAGACTGTCGCCACCCTGAGCGGCGGCGAGCGGGCGCGGCTGCTGTTCCTGGGACTGTCGCTGGCCAGCTACCATTTGCTGCTGCTCGATGAGCCGAGCAACCACCTGGACATGCAGGGCAAGGCGGAACTGGGGCAAGCGTTGCGCGGTTTTGCTGGCGGCTGCTTGCTGGTGTCGCATGACCGCGACCTGATCGAGACGGCGTGCAACCGTTTTTGGGTAGTGGCCGATGGCCAACTGGAGGAGTGGCCGGATGCGGCCAGCGCGTATGCACGGCTGAGTCTTGAGGATGGGCAGGCGTCGTTGCCGGTGGCGCGGCTGGAAACGTCACCGCTTGCTCCAGCGCAAACCGATGTCGATCTGCAATTGGAACGCTTGTGCGAACTGGAGCAATTGCTGGCCGAGGACCTGGCCCGCAAGCCGCGCCACCAGAAGCCGTCCAGCCAGCTGGCGTGGCAAGCGGAACTGGAACGCTTGAATCAATCGCTGGGGATAACGTCGTAGTTATCCACTGGGCATGAAAAAGCGGACCGAGGTCCGCTTTTTTTTTAGTTGCCCGTCGCCACGGGTCGCGCCGGATCGGCGCACCATTCGCTCCACGAGCCCGGGTACAGGGCCGCGCCAGGCAAGCCAGCCACTTCCAGTGCCAGCAAGTTGTGGCAAGCCGTTACGCCGGAGCCGCACTGCATGACGGCCGCTTGCGGTGCGTCAAGCAATGCGCTGAAGTCGCGTCGCAGTTCGTCCGCATTCTTGAAACGGCCGTCGGCTTGTAAATTATCCTTGAAGAAACGGTTTTTCGCGCCGGGGATATGGCCGCCCACGGGGTCGATGGTTTCGTTTTCGCCGCGATAACGGTCGGGCGCGCGCGCGTCAATGACGCCCAAGGCCTGGGTTTCCAGGTTGGCGACAACGTCCTGCACGCTGACCGTGCGCGTCAGGCTGGCTTTTTCCGTGAGCTTGCCAATAGGGCGGGGCGCCACCGGCGTGACCAGGGGCAAGCCTTGCGCCTGCCAGGCAGCGAGGCCGCCGTCGAGCACGGCGACGGCTGGATGTCCGACCCAGCGCAGCAGCCACCACAAACGCGCGGCGAACATGCCGCCCTGGCCGTCATAGGCGACCACTTGCGTGTCGTCATTGATGCCCCAGCCACGCAGCTTGGCCAGCAGGACGTTGCGGTCGGGCAAGGGATGCCGGCCGGTAAAGTCCACGCCGCGCGCCGTTTTGGGACCGGACAGGGCCGTGTCGATATCGGCGAACTGCGCGTTCTGGATATGGCCGGCGGCAAACGCATCGCTGCCAGCTGTCGGGTTGAGCAAATCGTGGCGGCAATCGAGGATGACCCAGTTGCTGTCATTCAGGTGGCTGGCCAGTTTGTTGGCCTGGATCAAGGTCGTATACAAGGTAATGACTCCTTACACTTCGCTGGCGATGGGATCCGTGCGCGCTATCGCCGCGCCACGGGCCGTGTTGCGGGTATTGTAATAGGTGGCGGCAATGCCCGAGGCGAGAATGATGCCGATGCCGGCCCAGCCGTGCCAGTCGAACAGGTCGCCAAAGATCACCACGCCCCAGAAGCTGGAAAAGACGATGCCCGTGTACTGCAAATTGGCAACCACAAGGGTCTTGCCCAGACGATAGGCGCGCGTCATGGCCATCTGCGCCATGGTGGCGCACAGTCCGATGGCGGCCAACAAGCCGATGCCGTAGCCGCTCGTGTGTGCGTGCCAGACGACGGGACCGCCGCCAGCGCTGGCCACGTGGCCGATCACGCCCGCAAGGAAGTTGACGACCGAGAAATAAAACACGACGCGGTATTCGGGTTCGCCCAGCAAGCCCAGCTTGCGCACCTGCAAATAGGCGAGGGCCGACAGCATGCCGGAAATCAGGGCCGTGATGGCGCCGCCCAGCTGGTCCGTCTCGAACACGGGTTGCAGCAGCAGGGTCACGCCGACAAAGCTCATGGCAATGGCCGCCACCAGCGGCCACTCGACCTGCTGCATGCCTTTCCACCAGCCACCGGCCAGCAGGATGACGGCGATCCAGATGGGCGCCATGTAATTGAGCGTCATGGCCGTAGCCAGCGGCAGGATGGCGATCGCATAAAACCACAGCCACAAGGCGATCACGCCCACGACGCCGCGCCACAGATGCTGGCCCGGCATCGTGGTTTTAAAACTGCCGCCCTGGTACAGGATGGTGCAGCTCATAACGGTCATGCCGATGATGCCGCGGTACATGACGATTTCGGACGTCGAATACAACTCCGACGCCAGCTTGACGCACACGCCCATGATGGCGAACATAAAGCTGGCAAACAGCATCCACAAAGATTGCATCTGATTCCTGAAAAACGCGGGGATAAAAAAAGGGCCGCGCAATGCGGCCCTTCCACTAAATTACAGTTCGATATTGTTGCGGTACCACTCGTGGAAATGCTGCATGCCGTCTTCCATGGGCGACTGGTAAGGGCCCACTTCGCTCACGCCGCGCGCCATCAGGGCCTTGCGGCCGGCATCCATGCGCTGGGCGATTTCATCGTCCTCGACGCAGGTTTCCATGTAGGCAGCCCGTTCCGCTTCGACGAAGTCGCGCTCGAACAGCACGATTTCCTCTGGGTAATAAAACTCTACCACGTTGCGCGTCTTTTGCGGACCATCGGGCCACAGGGTCGAGACGACCAGCACGTGCGGATACCATTCGACCATGATGTTCGGATACAGGGTCAGCCAGATGGCGCCATACGGTGGCGCTTCGCCGCCACGGAATTGCAGCACCTGCTCCTGCCATTTCTTGTAGGCAGGCGAACCGGCCTGCTGCAGGCCGCGGTGCACACCCACCGTCTGCACGCTGTAATCCTTGCCGAATTCCCAGCGCAGGTCGTCGCAGCTGACGAAGCTGCCCAGGCCCGGGTGGAACGGTTCCACGTGATAATCCTCGAGGTAGACTTCGATGAAGGTCTTCCAGTTATAGTCGCACTCGTGGATTTCCACGTGGTCAAACATGTAGCCGGAAAAATCGAGGTCTTTCGAGACGGACAAATCTTTCAATTTTTCCATCACGTTGTAGCCATTTTGCTCGAACAGCAAGCCATTCCAGCTTTGCAACGGCGTTTTCGACAGGTTCAGGCACGGCGTCTCGGGGAAGTGCGGCGCACCGATCAATTCACCCTTGAGGTCGTAGGTCCAGCGGTGCAGCGGGCAGACGATATGGTTGGCATTGCCGCGGCCATTGAACATCAGCGCCTGCCGGTGGCGGCACACGTTGGACAGCACTTCAATGCCATTGGCGTTGCGCACGAGCATGCGCCCTTCGTTCTCAGACGCCAGGGTCGCAAAATCGCCGGTTTCCGGCACCATCAGCGCATGCCCGACATAGCGCGGGCCGGCTTGGAACAATTGCTGCATTTCACGCTGCAACAGCGTTTTGTCAAAATAGACGTGGACCGGAAGTTGCGCGTTTGAACGCGCCAGCTTGGCGTGAGTTGCCAGATCGGACATCCCAACCCCCCATAAATGTACAACGGTCAGCAGTGCCCCAGGCCATTCCCTGGGCAACCGCTACAGAGAGAAAGAATCCGCAAAGACCTGAATTCAAATTTGTTGAAACGGTATTTCGGACAGAACCGGAGATTATAGCGCGTATCGGCCTCGGCATTGCCAAAACCCCCTGGCAATACGCTACTTTAATGAGAAACATTGTCATTTGCCGTGCAATTTCCGGCCGATGGGGGCGATTGCGCTAGAATTCACTGCCAAGCTGGCAACGTCTTCCCCATTGAACACGCCGATTACGCTTTAGTTTTCACTTAATAGTGTGGTTTGTTCTAAAATAACGCTTCTATGCTGGCCGGGAGTCCCCGGCGTCTCCCTATATACCCCTCGTGCCACGAAGAGATCTGAGTCTATGTCGAAGAAATTAACTGCCGCTGCCGCAGCGCCGGCCTCGTTTGAAGAGGCAATGGCGGAACTGGCGCAGCTGGTAACGCAAATGGAAGCGGGCCAGTTGCCGCTGGAAGCATCGGTCGCGGCGTATCAGCGCGGCTCGGAACTGGTCAAATATTGCGCAAGCCAGCTCGACAGCGTCGAAGCGCAGGTAAAGGTACTGGAAGGCGACATGTTGAAACCCTTCGTGGATGCTGGCGAGGCCGCGCTATGATGGCCAGCGTGCAACAAGACGGCGTGACCTTCGGCGACTGGATGCAAGCGACCCAGTCCGGCGTGGAAGGCCGGCTCGACCAGTTTTTGCCTGCGGAGGACGCAGTGCCGCACAAGCTGCACGCTGCCATGCGCTACGCGCTCTTGGGCGGCGGCAAGCGCGTGCGCCCGCTGCTGGTGATGGCGGCCGGTGAATTGTTTGATGCCGATCAAGATACCCTCGCGCGCGCAGCTTGCGCGCTGGAAATGATTCACGTGTATTCGCTCGTGCATGACGACATGCCGTGCATGGATGACGATGCCTTGCGCCGTGGTAAGCCCACCGTGCACATCGCCTACGATGAAGCGACGGCCCTGCTGGTGGGCGACGCGCTGCAATCGCAAGCGTTCATGCTGCTGGCCGACGGTGCAGCCATTCCACCGGCGCGGCAAATGGCCATGGTCAAGCTGCTGGCGCACGCCTCCGGTTCTTCTGGTATGTGCGGCGGCCAGGCGATCGACCTCGACAGTGTCGGCCTGGCCTTGACCTTGCCGCAGCTGGAACAGATGCATCAACTCAAAACGGGCGCCTTGCTGCGCGCGGCCGTGATTCTCGGCGCGCTGGCCGGCAAGGACTTGACGCCAGACGAGATGACGGCGCTGAACGCCTATGCGCGCGCCGTCGGGCTGGCATTCCAGGTGGTCGACGATGTGCTCGACGCGACAGCCGACTCGGCTACCCTCGGCAAGACGGCAGGCAAGGATGCGGCCGCCAACAAGCCCACCTACGTATCGATACTGGGGCTGGAACCATCGAGAGCCCTGGCAGAACAATTGCGGTGCGACGCCCATGCGGCGCTGGCGCCATTCGGGGACAAGGCACGCCGTTTGCGCGAGCTGGCAGACCTGGTCGTGCAGCGGAAGGCATAAATGAAACTGTTAGAAACCATCAATGAACCAGCGCAAGTGCGCAAGCTGGCCCGCTCGCAACTGGTGCCGCTGGCCCAGGAATTGCGCAGCTTCCTGCTCGATTCCGTTTCCAAGACGGGCGGCCACTTGTCGTCCAACCTGGGCACGGTCGAGCTGACCGTCGCGCTGCATTACGTGTTCAACACGCCGCACGACCGCATCGTCTGGGACGTGGGTCACCAGACCTATACACACAAGATACTGACGGGCCGGCGCGAGCGCATGCATACCCTGCGCCAGAAGGATGGCATTTCCGGCTTCCCGAAGCGCGACGAGAGCGAATACGACACCTTCGGCACGGCGCACTCGTCGACGTCGATCTCGGCCGCGCTGGGCATGGCGCAAGCCGCCAAGATCAAGGGCGACCCGCTGCACGCGATCGCCGTGATCGGCGACGGTTCGATGACTGCAGGCATGGCTTTCGAGGCGATGAACAATGCGGGCGTGCAGGAAGACGTCAACCTGCTGGTGATTTTGAACGACAACG
Source organism: Janthinobacterium salmonicoloratum (assembly GCF_051380845.1). Taxonomy (NCBI): domain Bacteria; kingdom Pseudomonadati; phylum Pseudomonadota; class Betaproteobacteria; order Burkholderiales; family Oxalobacteraceae; genus Janthinobacterium; species Janthinobacterium salmonicoloratum. The sequence continues at coordinate 138,291 of NZ_JBNYXV010000006.1, forward strand.
ACATGTCGATCTCGCCGCCTGTTGGCGCACTGAACCGCCACCTGGCGCGTTTGATGTCGGGCCAGTTCTACGCGGCGGCCAAAAATGTCGGCAAATCCGTCTTGCCCGGCCCCGTACTGGAACTGGCGAAGCGCTTTGAAGAGCACGCCAAAGGCATGGTCGTGCCCGCCACCATGTTCGAGGAATTCGGTTTCAACTATATCGGCCCCATCGACGGCCACGACCTCGATTCGCTGATCCCAACCTTGCAAAATATCAAGCAATTGAAGGGGCCGCAATTCCTGCACGTGGTCACCAAGAAGGGGCAGGGCTACAAGCTGGCCGAGGCGGAACCGATCCTGTACCACGGCACGGGCAAGTTCAATCCGGCCGAGGGCATCAAACCGGCCACGGCGCCGGCCAAGATGACGTACACGGAAGTGTTCGGCAACTGGCTGTGCGACATGGCCGCGCACGACAAGCGCCTGGTGGGCATCACGCCCGCCATGCGCGAAGGCTCGGGCATGGTCAAGTTCGAACAGCAATTTCCGAACCGCTACTTTGACGTCGGAATTGCCGAGCAGCATTCCGTGACCTTCGGCGCGGGCCTGGCCTGCGAAGGCCTCAAACCCGTCGTGGCCATCTATTCCACTTTCCTGCAGCGTGCCTACGACCAGCTGATCCACGACGTGGCCCTGCAAAACCTGGACGTGACGTTCGCGCTGGACCGCGCCGGCCTGGTGGGCGCCGACGGCGCCACGCACGCGGGCAACTACGACATGGCATTTTTGCGCTGCATTCCGAACATGGTCGTCATGGCCGCATCCGACGAAAACGAATGCCGTCAAATGCTGACGACGGGTTACCATTATCCGGGCCCGGCAGCCATCCGCTATCCGCGCGGCGCCGGCGCCGGCGTGGCCATCGTGCCGGAACTCACGAGCCTTGAAATTGGCAAGGGCGAAGTCAAGCGCCACGGCAAGCGTATCGCCATCCTGGCCTTCGGTTCCATGGTGGCGCCTAGCGTGGCGGCGGGCGAGAAGCTCGACGCGACGGTCGCCAACATGCGCTTCGTCAAGCCGCTCGACGTGGTACTGGTGAAACAGCTTGCCGCAGAACACGATTACCTGGTGACGGTGGAAGAGGGCTGCATCATGGGTGGCGCCGGCTCGGCCGTGGCCGAAGCCCTGGCGGCCGAAGGGATCGTCAAGCCGATTTTGATGCTGGGCTTGCCAGACGTCTTCATCGATCATGGCGACCCCGTGCAACTGCTGAAAAGCGTGGGCCTCGATGCCACCGGCATCGCCGCGTCGATCGAGCAGCGCTTTGGCGGCGCCCAGCCGCGCCTGGCCGCCGTCAGCTAAGTCGGCTTACATACAGAAAAGCGGCACTGCGGTGCTGCTTTTTTTTCGTCTGGCGGGATTTTACGTTGCACTGCAACATTTTTTGCCCGGGAATGCTACGATGACGCTTTGATACCTTCTCAAAGTCCAACTTGCATTTCAGGAAACTTCACCGCCGTTCGCGCGCACTGGCCGGCCGCTGGCTGACGGGCATGCACGCCTATACCGACAAACTGGCGCAGCGCCGTCCCCTGTGGATGGTCAGCCTGGCCATCGACGAAACGAATTTGTCCGAAGGCTTGCGGGCCGCCTGCGCCTCGAGCGCCATGTTGCTCTTGGGCCTGCTGTTCGACCACCCCGATTTTTCCTGGGCCGCCATCGGCGCCTTCTGGACGTGCCTGGCGGACGCGGCCGGCACGCGGCGCATGCGTTTTATCTCGATGGTGGGCTTCGGCTTGCTGTCCACCGTGGCTGGCGGCCTGACGGCGCTGGCGGCCGGCCATGGTGTGGCGACGGCGGCCATCGCCGTGCTGCTGTTTTCCTGGGCCGGCGCGCTGGCGCGCATCTGGGGGGCGGCCACGGCGCAAGTGGCCATCTTGGCGGCCACGGCCTGCGTGGTGATGGTCACGCATCCGCTCGCATCGATGACGCAGACGGCGCCTTTCCTGGGCCTGTACATGTTTGGCTGCCTGTTCGCCACCGTGCTCAGTTTTACTGTCTGGCGCATTCACCCGTTCGGTCCAAGCCGGCGCGCCATCCGCGCCGCGTATTCGCGTCTGGCCGGCATCGCGCGCGACAATGCGCGCTTCCTCGAACAGGGGCCGGCGCAGCCGGATGCCGCCGCGCATGGCGCCAGCTACCGTTCGCAGGCGCGCGCGGCGCTGGAAGCGGCGCGGGTGGCGCTGGCCGCCGTGCCGCCCGCGCGCGCTGGCCGCAGCGCTCTGTACGACAACCTGCTGCTGGCGCTCAGCGACGCCGAGCGCATCTTCGCCTATTTGATCGCCGTCACGCATACATGCGAGCGCGAGCAGCAGCGCCTGCGCCAGGACCCGCGCGCGCGGCGCAGCCTGGAAGTGATGGCCGTGCTGCTGCGCCGCCTGGGGCAAGCCGTGCAACGCCAGCCGGAAACGCCGCCCCTGGAATTGCAGCGCCGACTGGCTGGCTGCGGCCGGCGCCTGGAAGCGGCGCTGGGCGCCTTGCTGCCCTTGCGCCTGAACGTGGACTTCATCGAGCTGGGCTTGCCGCGCGCGACGCAGCTGCCGTGGCGCGAGGCGGCTTTCCTGGCGCTGGGGCAGGCGTGGCAAACGGCAAAAGTCAACGCCACGCCGCAGTCGCTGAGCTGGCGCCATGCGGCGCGCGTATCGCTGGCGACGACGGCCGGCTTCCTGCTGGTCGAGGCGCTGCACATTCCGTTCGGCTACTGGGCCACCATGGCGACCTTGCTGATACTGCAGCCGTCCGTGTCGACCACCTGGCCGCGCGGCATCGAGCGGGTCGCGGGCAGCGTGCTGGGCGCGATGCTGGCCGTGCTGATCGGCCTGGCGGTGCACACCCCGCTGGCGATCTCGCTGGTGGTGTTTCCCCTGATCGTCGCCACCATGGCCTTGCGCAGGGTCAGCTACAGCCTTCATGTGCTGTTCATGACGCCCGCCTTCGTGCTGGTGGCCGACTATGCGGCGCCGGCCAGCGAGATGGTGTATGCGATGAGCCGCCTGGGCAACAATGTGCTCGGCTGCGTGCTGGCCTTGTTGGCCACGTTTTTCCTGTGGCCAGACCGCGAGGCGGACGACCTGGACCAGCGCCTTGCAAAGGCCGTGTCGGCGAACCTGAAATACCTGCTGGCCGTGCTGGCGGCAGGCGGAAAGTGGGATAGCGCCATCGCGCGCCTGCGCCGCGAGGCGGGCTTGGCCAGCAATAACGCGGAACAAGTGCTGCAGCGCTTGCGCATCGAGCGCCGCCTGGACCGCAGCAGCGGCGTGGGCCTGGCGGCGCTGCGCACCTTGCCGCTGCTGCGCCGCGTGGCGGGCAGCACGGCGCGCATCAGTCTGAGTCCCCAGGCCGAGCCGGCGCCGCCCGAATTGCAACGGTGGATTGCCGCCGTCAGCGGGGAAATCGATGCCTTGCTGCGCGGCGCAGCCGATGCCAGCGCGCCAGGTCCGTGCGTTGCCGAGGGCTTGACTGCCCTGCAAGCCGATGCCGTGGCCCAGGTGCAACTGCTGCGCGGCTTGCTGCGCGAGCATGTGCTGGCGATGGAGAACGGCGCGCGGTGACATCCTCGTCCTGCAGCGTTTTTCCGGCGGGTTATAGCCGCTCGGCCGGCTGCGCCCGCAACCGGCCGTTTTTTGCTTGCGGCGCCGATATTGTATAGACGTTTGGCGCCGCCCAATCTCTCCAAATTCCACATTTCGTGGGCTTTCCCGATATATTTTCTAAACTGAAAATTTATCGAAAGGAAACGTTGACTCTAAAATAAGTGCGGTCTATATTCGATTTCCTAGGATGTAAATTCCATACTGTAATAAAGCATGGAACTACAGCTGGGATTCCTTTTTCCACGTCAATCGAAAGGTAGAAAATGTTTAAAAAGATCGCACTTTTCCTGTTCGCCGTCGGCGTCAGTGCATCCTATTCGGTGGGAGCGGCCGGCAGCGGTTTGAGCGACTGCCAGCGCGAGTGCTATGGCGCCTTTACGGATTGCCTGGATTCTGGCCATTCCAGCAACACATGCAAGGCATTGTTGAATGGATGCAAGGCCGAATGCGCCGTGAATTAAGAAAACCGGGTGTGTCGGGGCGAGACAATCGCCTTGACTTGGAAGTAACGACGTCAAGGTGGCTTCATGATGCAAAAGAAAATTAAAACCATCGCCATGTATGGCTTGATCCTGGCCGCAGGCCTGGGCAGCGGTTATGGCCTGTCCTTGTTGCCCGGCTTGCTCAAGTCGAATTACACCGAGGGCAATTACGCCGCGTATTTCCCCAATGCCCAGGCGAAGGTGGTGTTGTATGGCACGGACTGGTGCGGCTATTGCGCCAAGACGCGCGCGTACCTCAAGGAAAACAAGATCGAATTCGTCGATCTCGATATCGAGAAATCGCCGGAAGCGAAAAAAGCCCATGCGGAACTCGGCGGCGGCGGCGTGCCGGTGGTGTTGATCGGCAACCGCAAGATCCAGGGTTTCAATACGGGCGCGATGGAAGCGGCGCTGAAGAAAATCTGACGTTGCAACTTTTTAAACTGAAAGGCTGACCATGTTCAAAAAGATAGCCGCATTCCTGTTTGCCGCCGGCGCGGCGCTGTCCTTCAGTGTCCATGCAGGTGGGCCAGACTGCACCTTTGTCTGCGAACGCAACCTGCTCGATTGCGTGGAATTCGGCCAGCCAGCCTGCATGGAAAATTATCAGGCTTGCCAGAAGGAATGCCTTCGTCCGCCGCGTCATTGACGCGCGGATGCAATACCAGCTTATGGATGGCGCGTAAGGGACGGCGCGCCATGGATGTTGCCCATCGTCTGACAATTCAACAGGAGTGCTTATGTTCAAAAAACTGGGTTTCTTTTTGTTTGCCATGGGCGTCAGCGCCTCGTATGCGATCGCCGGCGGCGGGGAGCCGGAATGCTACTCGCAGTGTAACGCCGATCTGGAACAGTGTATGACCGACCATCCTGGCGCGCCAGGCGCTTGCTCCAAGATTCATCGGATTTGCTACGCCAGCTGTGCGTCAGATTAAATGAAGTTTACCGGCTGGCCAGTATGCTGGCCAGGCCGGCTGAATCACCTCATCCGTCTTGCATTCCCTCCACAAAGGAGTACTTATGTTCAAAAAACTGGGTTTCTTTTTGTTTGCTATGGGCGTCAGCGCCTCGTATGCCATGGCCAGTAGTAGCGCCGACATATCGGAATGCCAGGCCGAGTGCTATATGGCGCTCGATGCCTGTGTCATGGAGTTCAAGGTTCCTGAATGCGTGCGTGTCAATAAAGCGTGTCTTCAGGCCTGCGGCTAAGTAACACACTGCCAGCCCGATAAGGCACGGCGACGCTGTTTGACAGGCATCGCCGTTCTTTATTTCATCCCCGCGTGCGGTCATGCCGCCACAGCACGTCGCTGCCGCCGGCAAAGCGGTTCAGCACGCGTGACAGCACGAACAGCAGGTCCGACAGGCGGTTTACGTACTGGCGCGGATGCTCGTGGAGGGTTTCCGCATTCGCCAGCGTGACGATGCTGCGCTCCGCGCGGCGGCACACGGTGCGGCACACGTGCGCCAGCGAGGCGGCGCGCGAACCGGCCGGCAGGATGAATTCAGAGAGGGCGGGCAAGTCCGCATTGTATTTCGCCAGCAGCGCATCGAGGCGCAGCACGTGTTCTTCCTTGATCAGCTGATAGCCTGGGATGCAAATCTCTCCGCCCAGGTCGAACAGGTCGTGCTGGATGGCCACCAGTTCCTCGCGCAAGGCCTCGGGCATGGCTTCGCACAGCAGCAAGCCGATATTTGAATTGAGTTCGTCGACGTCGCCCATGGCGTGGATGCGGGCGCTGTCCTTGCTGGTGCGGCTGCCGTCGCCCAGGCCGGTGCTGCCATTGTCGCCCGTGCGCGTGGCGATTTTCGAAAGTCGGTTGCCCATGATGTCGATCCTGTAAAGAAGAATGGGGGCAGCATACGACACCGTGCGCCCCCTGGCCGCGGATTTGCCTGCAAATCGGACAAAAAATGCGGTGCGCGCCACTTTTGTGCTTACAATCGTTGCACGCCCATGCCTTTTCCTCCCAATCATATGCTCAATGCTGCCCCTGAATCCGGATTGACCGCCGCGCGCCAGCAAGCCGTCGTCGCGGCCCTGCTGGCCGTGCTGCCGGCACGCTGCGTGCTGTCCGATGCCGAAGATACGCGCCCGTATGAATGCGATGGCCTGGCCGCCTACCGCCAGTTGCCGATGGTGGTGACTTTGCCGGACACGGAAGAACAGGTCATCGCCATCCTTGGCGTCTGCCGCGAATTGAACGTGCCGATCGTACCGCGCGGTGCCGGCACGGGCCTGTCGGGCGGCGCCTTGCCCATCGCCGATGGCGTGGTGCTGTCGACGGCGCGTTTGAACCGCATCGTACGCCTCGATGCGTATGCGCGCACGGCCGTGGTGCAGCCGGGCGTGCGCAACTTGGCCATTTCCGAAGCGGCCGCGCCCTACGCGCTGTATTACGCGCCCGATCCGTCCTCGCAGATCGCCTGCAGCATCGGCGGCAACGTGGCGGAAAACTCGGGCGGCGTGCATTGCCTGAAATACGGACTGACCGTGCACAATGTGCTGCGCGTGCGGATCGTCACCATCGATGGCGACGTGCTGGAACTGGGCGGCGAATGTCTGGACTCGCCCGGCCTCGATCTGCTGGCCATTTTCATCGGCTCTGAAGGCATGCTGGGCATCGTCACGGAAGTGACCGTGAAACTGATACCGAAACCGGCCACGGCCAGGGTCATCATGGCGTCCTTTGACGACGTCGTCACGGGCGGCAATGCGGTGGCCAACGTGATCGCCGCCGGCATCATCCCGGCCGGGCTGGAAATGATGGACCAGACATCGTCGCGCATGGTCGAACCGTTCGTCAAGGCCGGTTATGACATCGACGCGGCCGCCATTTTGCTGTGCGAAGCAGATGGCACCCACGAGGAAGTGGAAGAGGAAATCGCCCGCATGACGGCCGTGCTGGAAGGGGCGGGCGCCAGCGCCATCGCCGTTTCGCAGTCGGAAGCGGAGCGCATGAAATTCTGGTCCGGCCGCAAGAATGCCTTTCCCGCCGCCGGGCGCATCTCGCCCGACTACTACTGCATGGACGGCACCATTCCGCGCAAGCGCCTGGCCGAAGTCCTGACGGGCATCGCCGGCATGGAAACGACGCATGGCTTGCGCTGCGCGAATGTGTTCCATGCGGGCGATGGCAATCTGCATCCCTTGATCCTGTTCGACGCCAACATACCCGGCGAATTCGAGCGCGCCGAAGCGTTTGGCGCGGACATATTGGCCCTGTGCGTGGCCGTGGGCGGCACCATCACGGGCGAACATGGCGTGGGCATGGAAAAGATCAATTCCATGTGCGTGCAATTTACGCGCACCGAACTCGATGCCTTCTTTGCCGTCAAGCGCGCCTTCGATCCCCACACTTTGCTCAACCCGGACAAGGCGATTCCCACCTTGAACCGCTGCGCCGAATTCGGCAAGATGCATGTGACGGCGGGGCGCCTGCCATTCGCCAACCTGCCCCGTTTTTAACCGCCGGAGACTCCTTTGCAAGCGATAGTGGAACAATTCAGGCAGCAGATCCTGGCCGCCAGCGCAGCGGGCAAGCCGTTACGCCTGCGCGGCGGCGGCACGAAAGACTGGTATGGCCAGCAGCTCGAAGGCGACGTGCTCGATACGCGCGCGTATGCCGGCATCATCGACTATGAACCGACGGAACTGGTGATCACGGCCCGCTGCGGCACGCCGCTGGCGGAGATCGAGGCGGCGCTGGCCGCGCGCAACCAGATGCTGGCGTTCGAGCCGCCGCACTTCGGCCCGGACGCCACGGTGGGCGGCGTCGTTGCCAGTGCCCTGTCCGGCCCGCGCCGCGCCAGCGCGGGCGCGCTGCGTGATTTCGTGCTGGGCGCCGTGCTAATGGATGGGCATGGCGAGCGCCTGGCCTTTGGCGGGCAGGTGATGAAAAACGTGGCCGGCTACGATGTCTCGCGCCTGCTGGCCGGCTCGCTGGGCACTTTGGGCCTGATCCTGGAAGTGTCGCTGAAGGTGCTGCCCTTGCCGCTGCGCGAAGCGACGTTACGCGTGGCGTGCGCGGAAATCGCCGCCTTGCGCATGCTCAACGAATGGGCGGGCAAGCCGCTGCCGATATCGGCCAGCTGCTGGCATGACGGCGTGTTGACGGTGCGCCTGTCCGGCGCCGACGCAGCCGTGTCGGCGGCGCTGCGCACGCTGGGCGGCGAGCTGCTGGCAGCCGATGACGCAGCCGCCTTCTGGCTGGCCGTGCGCGAGCAGACGCACGCTTTCTTTGCGGGCGCGGGCAGCCTGTGGCGGTTATCTCTTCCGCCGCACGCCAGCGCCGTGATTTTAAAGGGGCGTCAGCTGATCGAGTGGGGCGGGGCGCAGCGCTGGCTGAAGCTCGATGGCGACGCCGACGCCGGTAGCGCCCGGCACATCCGCCAGGCGGTGGCTGCGCTTGGGGGCCACGCCACCCTGTTCCGCGGCGGCGACAAGGCCGTGGGCGTATTCCACCCGCTGGCGCCGGCCGTGGCCACCATTCACCAGCGCCTGCGGCAGGCTTTCGACCCGGCCGGCATCTTCAACCCGCACAGAATGTATTGAGCGCGCATGCAAACCAATCTCGCTGATTTCATCAAGAATACGCCGGCAGGCGACGAAGCCGAAGCCATCCTGCGCGCCTGCGTGCATTGCGGCTTTTGCACGGCCACCTGTCCCACCTACCAGCTGCTGGGCGATGAACTCGATGGCCCGCGCGGACGCATTTACCTGATCAAGCAAGTGCTCGAAGGCGCGCCCGTCACCGCCAAGACGCAGACGCACCTGGACCGTTGTCTGACCTGTCGCAATTGCGAGTCGACCTGTCCCTCGGGCGTGCAGTACGGGCGCCTGGTCGACATCGGCCGCAACGTCGTCGAGCAGCGCGTGCAGCGCCCCTTGCGCGAACGCACACTGCGCTTCGCCCTGAAGGAAGCGTTGCCGCGCCGCTGGCTGTTTACGCCCGTGTACAAGGCGGGACAGGCGCTGCGGCCCCTGTTCTCAAAAAGTTTGCAGGACAAATTGCGTCCCGGCGCCGCCGCCGGCGCATGGCCCGCGCGCCAGCACGCGCGCACCATGCTGCTGCTCGACGGCTGCGTGCAGCCGGCCATGTCGCCGAACATCAACGCGGCCACGGCGCGCGTGCTCGACGCCCTGGGCGTGCAGCTGATCATCGCGCCGAAGGCCGGTTGCTGCGGCGCGCTGCGCCATCACCTGAACGACCAGGAAGCGGCGCTGGACGACATGCGCCGCAATATCGACGCCTGGTGGCCGTATGTGGACAGCGCGGAAGCCATCGTCATGACGGCGTCCGGCTGCGGCGCCACGGTGAAGGAATATGGCCACCTGCTGGCGCACGACGCCCAATATGCGGACAAGGCGCGGCGCATCGCCGCACTGACGCGCGATTTGTCCGAGATCATGCCGGCGTTTGAAGCGGAACTGGTGGCGCAGCTGAAAGGGCGCATCGGCAAACGAGTGGCGTATCACCCGCCGTGCACCCTGCAGCACGGCCAGCAGATCCGTGGCAAGGTGGAGCAGGTGCTGCGCGCCGTCGGTGTCGACGTACGCCTGTGCGCCGACAGCCATTTGTGCTGCGGTTCGGCGGGCACGTATTCGATCTTGCAGCCGGCGCTGTCGCAGCAGCTGCGCGACAACAAGGTGGCGAACCTGGAAGCGTGCGAGCCGGAGATGATCGTGTCGGCCAATATCGGCTGCCTGAGCCACCTGCAGTCGGGCACGGAGACGCCCGTGCGGCACTGGATCGAGCTGATTGATTCAGCTTTGATCCCCTAAGAGCCTATTCCAGTAGGGAGCGCCAGCAGGAGATGTATTCATCTGCTGGAATAGGCTCTAAATAGGCGCTTCGCTGTACTGAGCTATGCGCCATTGGGGAGCCGGCACGAAGTTGGCTGCCCACTCCAGCACGGCGTCGGCCGGCATGGGGCGGGCGATGCCGTAGCCTTGCGCCAGGTCGCAGCCCAGCTGGATCAAACGCGCGCCATGCTCGACGCTTTCCACGCCTTCGGCGATTACCGTCAAGCTGAAGGAACGGGCCAGACCGATGACGGCGCGCACCAGGTGCAGGTCGTCGCGGTCGTTAAGCATATTGCGCACGAAGCTCTGGTCGATCTTGACGATGTTCGCCGGCAGGCGTTTCAGATACGACATCGATGAATAGCCGGTGCCGAAATCGTCGAGGGCAAAGGTGATGCCCAGCGCCTGGCAGGCGCGGATGATGCGGCGCAGGTCTTCGATGTCGTGCAGGGCCGACGATTCGAGGATTTCCAGTTCCAGCATGCTGGCGCGCACGCCGGGAAATTCGCCGAGGATGGTTTCCAGGCGCGAAACGAAGTCGGGTTGCTGGAAGTGGCGCGCCGCGATATTCACGCTGACCACCCACTGCTTGCCGCAAGCCACCCAGCGCTGCATCTGCCACAGGGCCTGGCGCAGCACCCATTCGCCGATATCGATGATCAGATCCGTCTGTTCCACCAGCGGCAGGAATTGCGCGGGGGCCAGCACGCCGCGGCGCGGATGCTGCCAGCGCAGCAGCGCTTCCATGCCCACCACCGTGCCGGCGCGCATGTTCACTTTGGGTTGGTAATACAGCCGGAGTTCGCCATTGATCAGGGCCTGGCGTACTTCCGTGCGCTGGTTGTGGTGGGTGCGCACTTCTTCATCGAGGTTGGTGTCGAAGAAGTGATACTGGTTGCGCCCCGTCAGCTTCGCCTGATAGACGGCGTGGTCGGCATGACGCAGCAGGCTTTCCGTATTCAAGTCCTTGCCCGCGTAGACGGCGATGCCGACACTGGCCGTCACGTGTAGCGCCTGCTGGTCGCACTGGTAGGGGCGGCTCAGTTCCTGCATCAGTTGGGTGATGTTCTGTTCGATGCTGGCGATGCTGGCCTGGCCGCACAGCAGCATGACAAATTCATCGCCGCCCAGGCGCGCCGCGTAATGGACCTGGCCCGTAAAGCTGTGCAGACGGCCAGCCACCTGCTTGAGGATTTCATCGCCCGCTTCGGCGCCGTAGCGGTCGTTGATGGCCTGGAAGTGGTCGAGGTCGAACAGGCAGACGGCCAGCAGGCGCTGGCGTTCGCGCGCGAGGAACAGTTCCTGTTCGAAGCGCGCGGCCAGCGCGGCACGGTTGGGTAAACCCGTCAGCACGTCATTGTAGTTTTGCCACGACAGCTTTTGCAGCGCCTGCTGCATGTACACGGTTTCGTTGAGCTGTTCGCCCAGTTGCCGCTGGCTGGTTTTCAGCGAGGTCAGCAGTCCCTCGATATCGCCGGCCATGCCGTTGAACGATTGCGACACGGCTTGCGCCTCGGGCGTGGCGCCGGCCGCCAGGCGCACGGCAAAGTTGCCTTCGCGGAAGCGGTCGGTCGCTTGCACGAGTCGCGCCAGCAGCTTGCGGTGCGACGCCAGGATCAAGCCCAGCAGGAGGAAGACGAGGACGATATTGATGGCGCTGAGGACGGCCTGCTCGCGCACCCTGTGCCACACTTGCGCCAGGGGCCGGCCGGGCGTGTAATGCAAGTCGAGTATGCCGTCTCCACCGTCCGGCAGCGCCACCGTCAGGCGGCTGCGGATGGCCGCCATGCCGGCCAGGCGCGCAAACCACGTTGGCACGCTGTCGGCCAGTGTGTCGGTCAGCTTGTTGTCGGCCAGCACCTCGACATGCCCGCCGGCTGTATCCCAGCGCACGGACGCGAGGCTGCGGTTCAGTGGCAGGGCGCTGCGCAGCACTTGCCGCACGCTGTCGTGCATCGCATGCCGGTCCGCGTGCACGGCCAGCGGCAGCACGCTATTGGCCAGGAACAGGTCGAGTTGCCGCGCATCGCTCTGGTAGCGTGCATTGGCCAGCGCCGTTTCCGTACCGAGCAGGGCGTGATAGCGAACGGCGGAAACGGCGAGTATCAGGAAGGTAATAGGGATAAAGAGGCGGGAATAAATGCCCATCCGCATCCATGAAGATATTATTTTCCCAAAGACTGGCATCGTTTTTTGATCGATATCTGCGAATAATTATGCAAACATTATCACCGATATTTGCTATTGGAAACACAATATTGATATCAGGCATGAAATAAATGCGGATTGATTGATCTCAGCAATTGTTGTCTTAAATCAAATCGTCGAATCGCTATTCCTGCAGCAATTGCCGAATGTCTGCCGCCAGGCTGGCCGGTTTGCTGGCCGTCGCGTAGCGGCGAAATACGCTGCCATCCTTGCGCACCAGGAATTTCGTGAAATTCCATTTGATCGACTGGGTGCCCAGTATGCCGGGCGCCGCCTGTTTTAATTGCGCAAATACGGGATGGGTATGCGGGCCATTCACATCGACCTTGGCAAACAGGGGAAAGGTGACGCCGAAGTTTTTTTCGCAAAAGGCGCCGATCTCCGCATTCGAACCAGGTTCCTGCTGGCGGAATTGATTGCAGGGAAAACCCAGCACGACCAGGCCCTGGTCGTGGAACTCGCGGTACAGCGCTTCGAGTCCCTGGTATTGCGGCGTGAAACCGCAGGCGCTGGCCGTGTTGACGATCAGCAGTACCTTGCCCTTGTATTGCGCCAGGTCGATCGGCGTGCCGTCCAGCGCCTCGGCCTGGAAATCGTGGATGGTGGTCATGTCAGAGGAGTCCCAGTTTGGTGGCGCCCGTTTGCGGGGCCGGTTCCGGCGCCGTTGCGCCCTTGAGTTTGATCGTCAGGCGCAGGTCGTTGACGGAGTCCGCATTGCGCAGCGCGTCTTCATAGCTGATGGCGCCCGCTTCGTGCAGGTCGAACAGGGCCTGATCGAAGGTTTGCATGCCATGTTCGCGCGATTTTTTCATCAATTCCTTGATCTCGTGCACCTGGCCCTTGAAGATCAGGTCGCTCATCAGCGGCGAGTTGAGCAGGATTTCCAGCGCCGCCTTGCGCCCGCCGCCTTCCTTTTTGGGGATCAAACGCTGCGAAATCATGCCCTTCAAATTGAGCGACAGGTCCATCAGCAGCTGCTGGCGCCGCTCTTCGGGGAAGAAATTGATGATGCGGTCCAGCGCCTGGTTGGCGTTGTTTGCATGCAAGGTCGCCAGGCACAGATGGCCCGTCTCGGCAAACGCGATGGCGTGGTCCATGGTGTCGCGGTCGCGTATTTCTCCGATCTGGATCACGTCGGGCGCCTGGCGCAGGGTGTTTTTCAGGGCCGTGGCCCAGTCGTCCGTATCGACGCCCACTTCGCGCTGGGTGACGATGCAGTTGCCGTGCGGATGGATGAATTCCACGGGGTCTTCGATGGTGATGATGTGGCCATGGCTGTGCGCGTTGCGATGGCCCACCATGGCTGCCAGGGTGGTCGACTTGCCGCAGCCCGTGGCGCCCACCATGATGACGAGGCCGCGCTTGCTCAGCACGATGTCTTGCAGGATGGCGGGCAAGCCCAGTCCCTCCAGCGTGGGGATGGCGGTATTGATCAATCGCAAGACCATGCCTGCCTGGCCCATCTGCACGAAGGCGGACACGCGGAAACGCCCGAGTCCCTCCGGGCTGATGGCGAAATTGGCTTCGCGGCTGGACTCGAACTCGGCCGCCTGGCGCGCGTTCATGACGGCGCGCACGTAGCCGGCTGCCTGTGCCGCGGCTAGCGCGCCGCCCGCCAGCGGCGTCAGCTTGCCGTCGAGCTTGATGGCGGCGGGAAAGCCGGCCGTGATGAACAGGTCGGAGCCGCCCCGTGCGCGCATCTGCGCCAGCAGCGCGTGCATGGCGCCATAGTATTCGTGCGTCGTCTGCATGGTTTATCCGGGGAAGTTTTCGGGCGACTTGGCGGCCGAGCGGGCCGTTTCCGCCGTGATCGTGCCGCGCCGCACCAGATCGGACAGGCACTGGTCGAGGGTCTGCATGCCCACATTGCTGCCCGTCTGGATGGCCGAATACATTTGCGCCACTTTCGCCTCGCGGATCAGGTTGCGCACGGCTGGCGTGGCGAGCATGATTTCATGCGCGGCCACGCGGCCCGCGCCATCCTTGGTTTTGAGCAAATTTTGCGAAATGACGGCTTGTAGTGATTCGGACAGCATGGCGCGCACCATTTCCTTTTCCTCGGCGGGGAACACGTCGATGATGCGATCGATCGATTTCGCCGCCGACGAGGTGTGCAGGGTGCCGAATACGAGGTGGCCCGTCTCGGCCGCCGTCAGCGCCAGGCGGATGGTTTCCAGATCGCGCAATTCGCCCACTAAAATCACGTCCGGGTCTTCGCGCAGGGCCGAGCGCAGCGCGTTGCTGAACGAATGCGTGTGCGAACCCACCTCGCGCTGGTTGATCAGGCATTTTTTCGGTTCGTGCACGAATTCGATCGGGTCTTCGATGGTCAGAATGTGATGGTTCAGGCGCTCGTTGACGTGGTTCACCATCGCCGCCAGGGTGGTCGACTTGCCCGAACCCGTCGGGCCCGTCACCAGCACGAGTCCCCGCGGACGCATGGCCAGCTCGCCGAAGATGCGCGGGGCGTTGAGTTCGTCCAGGCTCAGCACCTTCGACGGGATCGTGCGCAGCACGGCCGAGGCGCCCCGTTCCTGGTTGTAGGCATTCACGCGGAAGCGGGCCAGGCCGGGAATTTCGAACGAGAAATCGCATTCCAGCGCTTCTTCATACACCTTGCGCTGGCTGTCGTTCATGATGTCGTAGATCATGCTGTGCACTTCCTTGTGCTCGAGCGGCGCCACGTTCAGGCGGCGCACGTCGCCGTTGACCCGTATCATCGGCGGCAGGCCGGAAGACAGGTGCAGGTCGGAAGCCTTGTTGCTGACGGAGAAAGCGAGTAGTTCGGAGATGTCCATTTATAATCCCTGTGCCTGCATTGATGGGCTGGCGCACTGTGCCGCCGCCCCTTACACTAGAAAATGATTATGTCCACAATCGAACAGAACTTGCAAGCCGTGCGCGAGAGTATTGCGCAAGCGGCGCTGGAGGCGCAGCGCGCCCCTGGCGACGTGACCCTGCTGGCCGTCTCGAAGACCTTCGGCGCGGACGCCGTGCTGGAGGCCATGCGGGCGGGCCAGGCGGCATTTGGCGAAAATTATTTGCAGGAAGCGCTCGACAAGATCGCCGCAGTTCAGCTTGCGCTGCCGCAAGGTGGCCCCGTCTGGCACTTCATCGGCCCCATCCAGAGCAACAAGACGCGCCCCATCGCCGAACATTTTGATTGGGTGCACACGGTTGAACGGGAAAAGATCGCCGCGCGCCTGTCCGAGCAGCGTCCGGCCGGCTTGGCGGATCTGAATATCTGTCTGCAAGTCAATATCAGCGGCGAGGCCAGCAAGAGCGGCGTGGCGCCAGCTGAATTGCCGGCGCTGGCGCGCGCCGTGGCGCAGTTGCCCCGCTTGCGCCTGCGCGGCTTGATGGCCATTCCCGAGCCTGAAACGGAACTCAGTCGCCAGCGCGCGGCCTTTGCGCAATTGCGCGCGCTGTACGAACAATTGAAGTCCGAAGGACTGGCGCTCGATACCCTGTCGATGGGCATGTCGGCCGACTTGCGCGCCGCCGTGCTGGAAGGCGCCAGCATCGTCCGTGTGGGCAGTGCCATTTTCGGTTCCCGCAACTATTCCTGATGAAGAGAGAGAACAAGCATGACGACAGAATTGAATATCGCCTTTGTGGGCGGCGGCAACATGGCGGCGGCCCTGATCGCCGGCCTGGCGGGCAAGCTGACTTTGGGCGGCAATATCCACGTGATCGACCCGCACGCGCCCGCGCTGGAAAAATTGCAGGCGCAGTTCGGCGTCACGACAGCGACTTGTGCTGGCGAAGCACTGCGCGGCGTGGACGTGATCGTGCTGGCCGTGAAACCGCAAAGCATGCGTGAAGTGGCGGCCCAGCTGCTGCCCTTCCTCGATGGGGAGCGGGCGCCATTGATTCTGTCGATCGCGGCCGGCATACGCGCGCAAGACCTGTCGCGCTGGCTCGGCGATTATCCCGCCATCGTGCGTTGCATGCCGAACACGCCGGCCCTGATCGGCATGGGCATCACGGGCATGGTGGCCAGCAGCGGCGTCAGCGACGAGCAAAAGAAGACGGCGGACGCCATCCTGCGCGCCGTCGGCCAGACCGTCTGGCTCGATGACGAAGCCAAGATTGACCCTGTGACGGCCGTGTCCGGCAGCGGTCCCGCCTACGTGTTTTACTTTATCGAAGCCATGCAGCAAGCGGCCGCCGAGCTGGGCTTGACGCCCGAGCAGGGCACGCAGCTGGCGATTGCCACGTTTACGGGCGCGGCACAGCTGGCGGCGAACTCCAGCGAACCCGTGTCGCTGCTGCGCGAGCGGGTCACGTCGAAAGGCGGCACCACGTATGCGGCGCTCACCAGCATGGAAGAGAGTGGCGTCAAGGCGGCCATCGTCAAGGGCATCAAGGCGGCCGCGCAGCGCGGACGCGAGATGGGGGACGAGCTGGGTAAATAAAACCGGCTTACATCACCTTCACGGCGCGGCCGATGTATAAAACCGGTCCCGTCGGCCGGCCCGTGGGCGAACCCGTTGCCGGCTCCAGCGTGATTTCAAACAGTTGCTCCGGCTGCAGCGGCGGCAGCTTATCCAACGTCAACTTGAGGCTTTGCCCCGGCTTGACCAGGCCCAGCGAGACAGGCGCGCCCCAATCCTTGCCCTTGGTCCAGAATTGCAAGGCTTTTTGCTGCGGCACGCTAGTCGGTCCCAGCGGGATCAGGCTCAGGTCGCGGTTCGTGCCGCCGCGTCCGCCCGCCTGCACGATCCAGCCCGGCGATTTATCCTGCGGCGCAACCAGCACCACCAGGTAGCCGGGTCCGGCTGGTGCTTGCAGCTGCACGCTGACCAGCACGGCCAGCGCGGCCGTGGCCACCAGGCCGCCGCCGGCCAACACTCTCCAGAAGGCCAGGCTGTTCCACCACGCCTGCCAGCCGCCCGCCTGTTGCACGGTTTTCGGCGTGAACAGGCTGGCGCTGATGCGCGGCCACAGTTGCGCGGAGGGCGTTTCGGGCGGCGCCACGGTCGTCAATGGCAACAGACGCTGTTCCCAGGCATCGACGGCGTCGCGCAAGGCGGCATCGCGCGGCAAGCGCTGTTCCACTTCCGTGCGTTCGGCCAGTTCCAGTGTCCCCAGCACGTATTCGCTGGCCAGCCTTTGCAATTCCCCGTCGCTGTTGATCATCCCATGCACTCCCGCAAGGCGGCCAGACCTCGCTTGACCCAGGCTTTGACGGTACCCAGCGGCGCTTGCAGGCGTTGCGCGATTTCGCTGTGGGAACAGCCATCGACGTAGGCGTACAGGATGCTATTGCGCTTGGGTTCGTCCAGGTGAGCGAGGCAATCGCGCAGCTTGCCCATGTTTGCCTGAAGGGCGTAGGCGTCGCCGGCGTCGTCGCCGTGGCGTTGGTGCAGCAGGGTTTCCACGCTATCCTCGTCGGCCGATACTTCATGGGCGCGGGCGCGCGCCACGTCCAGCGCCTGGTGCCGCACCACCACATAGATCCAGCCCTTGCCGCTGCCGCGCGTGGCGTCGAAGCTGCCGGCGCGGCGCCAGATATTCAGGAAGGCGTCGTGCAGCACGTCTTCGGCCAGGGCCCGCTGGCGCACGATGCGCAGGGCCACGCCCAGCAGGTAGCGGCTTTCCTGCTGGTACAGGCCGTGCAATGCCTGCTGCTCGCCCCTGGCGCAGGCGCGCAGGGCGGCATCGTAATCGAACGGAGTGGCTAGCGTTGGCAAGGTTGGCGCAATCGTCAAGAGTGAACGGTTAGCAAGTTTTTAATACGGAGTATAGGCCAGAAACCCGCATTTCTACCGTTGTTTTCCTGTTTCACAACGCCTAACAAAACCGTAGCGAGCGGAAGGGAGAGGTGGCTAAGAAGCGCAACCGTACTCTAGTACGGTGAGCATCGCAGGCCGCCTATCACGACGCGTAGCAGGTTTTGATAGGTGTATTCATGCAGCTTTCCAGAAGATGTAGTCGGCCTGGTAGGGCACCCATTGCCTGGCGCCGATGGACTCCATGCCGCAGGGGCTGCTTGGCGCCACGCCGCCGCTGGTGGCCACGCGCTGGATGTAGCTGACGCCCTGCATGGCGCCGCTGCCCATGGCCGGGTTGGCTTTCACCAGCTGATACGGGATATTGCCCGCGCCGGCGGGCGCCACGGCCACTTGCGTCGCCGTCACTTTCGAGCCGTCCAGGTTGGCCCAGGTGGCGGGTGGGCCGACATACGTGCCCACTTGCATGCCGCTGCGGTCGTTCAGGGCCGCGTCCGGGCCCACGAAGACCCATTCATGGCCCGTCATGTCTTTCTTTGCCTTGCATTCGTAGGCGATCTTGCCCACGCCCACCGTCTGCATGGCGACTCGATGGCCATCGGGCACCTTGACGGCATTCGGCAATTGTTCCTGCGAATAGCGGGCGCTCATGGGGGCGCAGGCACTCAGCAGCAGGGCGGCGCCCAGCACAGTGAGGGCAGGAATGGCGTGGCGTGGGGCTGTGACGGCAAGCATGGCGAACTCCTCTTAGTTGGCTCAACCGGTTGGTTGATACCATTACTACGCATGGGCTCGCCATTTGGATGCAGCCAGGAAAAAATATTTTAAGGCGGCGCGTCTTTCTTGCCGAAACGCTGCGTCAGCGCCAGTACGACGGGCATGATGGCCGTCGCGTGCTTGAGCAGTGCGCCGCTGGCCCGCAACAGCGGCAGGAAGCGGCGCGGGCGCACCAGCAGCAGGCCCAGCACGGCGCCGCCCACCATCAAGGGGATTTTGAAGCGCGTGGCCAGGGTGTGGCGCAGATTGCCGCCCGTCAAAGGTTCCAGCAACTGGCGCGTCTGCACGCCCAGGGCCAGGCGCTGCAGCGCGCATTCGGCCAGCAGCGCGTCGCGCCGCTGCGCCAGGCTGGCGGCCGTGTGGACATGCGACAGTTTGGTAGGATGCGTGGTCATGGCCGCTCCGCTTCCCGGCGGGCCAGCAATTGCAACTCGTCCAGGTCTTTGTTCAGTTCGGAAAGTGTGAAGGACAGCAGTTTCGGCTTGCTGCGGAAACTGGCGCGCACGCCCAGCAGGGTGGCGATGGCGGCGCCGATGAAGACGGCGGCAGTGATGGCGATGGCGGCAATGCGGTGCGTATCCCAGAACAGCACGATGACGAGGAACACGATCAATACCAGGCCGACGAATAGGCACAGCAGTGCCAGCATGGCCAGCGCCAGATAGGACAGGAAGCGCAGCGACTCTTCTTCCATTTCCACGGCCGCCAAGGCCAGACGGGTCTGGACGATGGCGGCGAGGGTCGCTGCGACTTGGGCGACATGGTGCACGATAGCCATATGTTGCCTTTCGCGTCAGGAGACGGCCTGCGCCGTCGGTACTGCGTCTGTACTGCTTCGGTACTATCTAGCGGCGTGACGAGGAAAGCAGCAGGCCGAACAGCACGCCAACGACGGCGCCCGCGCCCACGGCTTTCCATGGATTGTCCTGCACGTATTCGTCTGTGGCCTTGGCCGCCTTCTTGGTCCGTTCGAGCAAGTCTTCTTCCAGCTTGATCAAGTCTTTCTTGGCCGTTTCCAGGGTGGCGATGAACTTGTCCTTGACGGCTTTGACATTCTCGCCCGTCTGATCCTTGGCGCCATCGAGCCAGCCTTCCGCTTCATTGATGACGGTTTTCAAGTCGCCGACCAGTTTGTCGCGGGCCTTGTCGGCGTCGGCGAGGATGTTGTCGCTGCTGGATTTTCCGGTATATGTCGAGCTCATGTATTACCTCATGGAAGTGAAACTGCACAGTGAAATACCAGTGTAGGCAGCAGCGGCCAAACTAGTCTTGCGCCGCCTCAAGGGCTGCCGCGGCACAAGAGTCATTGCTTAACGGAAAGCAAAGTCCAGTACCACGCCCGCAAACACCGCTGCTCCTAGCCAGTTATTATGCCGGAATGCCGCAAAACACGGCATACGCTCGCGTGCGCGGATCAGGGTGTAGTGGTAAACGGCGCAGCCGGCCGCCACCAGCAAGCCCGCCACGAACCAGTAACGCAAGCCCAGGTACCAGCCGCAGCCTAACCACACCAGCAGGAAAACGGCATAGCAGAACATGACGATGGCCACGTCGTAGCGGCCAAAGGTGATGGCCGAGGTCTTGATGCCGATCTTTAAATCGTCGTCGCGGTCGACCATCGCGTATTCCGTGTCGTAGGCCACGGCCCAGAAGACATTGCCCAGCAGCAGCAGCCAGGCGACGACAGGCACGGAATCCGTGATGGCCGCAAAGCCCATGGGAATGCCGAAGCCGAAGGCGATGCCCAGGTACGCTTGCGGAATGGCAAAGAAGCGCTTGAAATAGGGATAGGTGCCGGCGATGATGACGGCGGCCACCGACAGCTGCTTGGTCAGCGCATTCAAGGGCAGGATCAGGCAAAAGGCCAGCACGGTGAGCACGCCAGCCACGGCCAGCGCTTCCTTGCCGCTGATGCGTCCGCTGGTGATGGGGCGCTCCGCCGTACGCTTGACGAATTTGTCGATATCCTGGTCGGCGTAGTCGTTGATGGCGCAGCCTGCCGAGCGCATCAGGAAAGTGCCGAGAGTAAAGATGAGCAGCAGCCGCCAGTCCGGCACGCCCTGCTGCGCCAGCCATAGCGCACACAGGGTAGGCCACAGCAGCAATACGGTACCGATAGGCTTGTCCAGCCGTATCAGGCGGAAATACAGTGCCAGCTTGTTCATGGAAGACTCGATCTTGTTGAAGAGAAAGGTCGATTATCGCAAATAGTATGTAAATGTACTATTTTGCGCCTGGACGCTGGTCTTCGTCGTCACATAAAGGGGTGATGCCCGGCAAGTTGCAGCTGGCGATGGCCGCGCACAGGGCGTCGATGGCCGCCTTGCGCGTAAAACTCTTGCGCCACAGCATCACCACTCTGCGCGATGGCACGGGTGCGGCGAAGGGCCGGTATTCGAGCATGCCGTCGGTGGGGTGCATATTGGCGACGGAGGCGCGCGGCAAGACCGTCAGGCCGATGCCGCTGGCCACCATGTGGCGGATGGTTTCCAGTGAAGAACCTTCGAACGTGCGCTGCATGCCGTTGCCGGGCGAGGAAAAGCGCGCCATTTCGGGGCACACTTCCAGTACCTGGTCGCGGAAACAGTGGCCATTGCCCAGCAGCAGCATGGTTTCCGATTTCAAATCTTGCGCGGCGATCTTGTCACGCGCCGTCCATGGATGCTGGCGCGGCATGGCGACGACGAACGGTTCGTCATACAGTTCCTGCATGGCCATGCCGTGTTCGGGCAGGGGCAGGGCCATGATGGCCACGTCCAGTTCGCCCTGGCGCAGCAACTCGAGCAGGCGAACCGTGAAGTTTTCCTGCAAGATCAAAGGCATCTGCGGTACCTGGTCTATCATGGCCTTGACCAGGGGCGGCAGCAGATAGGGGCCGATCGTGTAGATCACGCCCAGGCGCAGGGGGCCGGCCAGCGGGTCCTTGTTTTGCTTGGCGAGTTCCTTGATGGCGGCCGTCTGTTCCAGCACGCGCTCGGCTTGCGCGATGATTTGCGCACCCAGAGGCGTGACGGAGATTTCCGCGCCGCCCCGTTCGAACAGGACCACGCCCAATTCGTCTTCGAGTTTCTTGATGGCCACTGACAGGGTGGGCTGGGCAACGAAGCAAGCCTCGGCGGCATGGCCAAAGTGCTTCGCTCGCGCGACTGCAACGATATATTTCAGTTCAGTCAGTGTCATAGCTTGATTGAAACACAGGAAGTACTTACTTGCAATGAATGAAAGGTGGCGCAAACGTGAAACTGTGGCGCCGATGGCGTATTGTAGCGGATCGCCCCCTATAATGCGGGATCGGGCAGTAAAGGGAGATGGCGATGGAACTGCAGATGCAGGCGCTGGAAGCGGCGATCAATTACTGGCGTGCCAGGCAACCGGCGCGCGGCAATGAATATGCGCTGTCGCCGCCCGTCAGCCGCCTGGCCGGCGTGTATGCGCTGATGATTTACTACCGGCAAGATCGCATCGCCGAAGAGGGCCTGGAACCGGCCATTCTGGCCCTGATCGATGCCTGGCGCCGGGATGCCAGCGGCATCCAAGGCGATAGCCACGCCTGAGCGTGACCTACTAACCCAACAAGAGATATCCATGCCTGACTTTGAAAACAAACTGTGCGGCCGTGACGAACTGCGCGCCCGCGCCGCAGCCCTGCCGAAACCGGTGGTGGTGACGAACGGCGTGTTCGACATTTTGCACCGCGGCCACGTGACCTATCTGGCGCAGGCGCGCGCGCTGGGCGCTTCCTTGATCGTTGCCGTGAATACTGATGCTTCAGTGAAACGCCTGGGCAAGGGCGACGACCGGCCCCTGAACAACTGCGAAGACCGCATGGCCGTGCTGGCCGCGCTGGAAGCGGTGAGCCTGGTCGTGCCGTTCTCGGAAGACAGCGCGCTGGAAGTGGTGCAAGACATCGAACCGGAAATCTATGCCAAGGGCGGCGACTACGACATGGCGGCCATTCCGGAAGGCAAGGCCGTGCTGGCGTATGGCGGCCAGGCCGTGGCCATCGATTTCGAGCATGACCGCTCGACCACCAAGCTGTTGACGAAAGTGCGGACGCAGCAGGGCTGAGGAACACCGTCAATGTTTCCATACAGATAAAAAGAAGTTACTATGAGAACTGCTAGGGCTGCGACTTCGTTTCGTCAGCCCCAGTACGTTACACCGTCTGATATGCATTGCTTGTCATAGAAAATAAATGGATCATAAAACTTCTGGGGATTGGCCACTGCCCTCCGGCGCCTGGCACGTGGATGACGAGGGCGCGTGGACCATGCAACGCAGCGCGGACGGCCAGAACGTCTCGCCCTTGGTGAGCCATGCCGATATCGGCAAGCTGATGCTCGCGCGGCGCCTGCCCGCCGCCGCAGGCGCGCCCGCGCGGGAGTTCCCACCCGAATTCTCGTTCGACCCCGCCTCGGGGGCGGCCTTGCAAATGCCGCCCGACACTTCCGTCACGCCGCCATGGGTGCCGCCCTACGGCGCATATCCCGTCAGCGACGTGCCGCCGGCTGGCCCGGCCGGCTTGCGCCAGGCCAGCGTGCCCCTGAAACTGGCCGACAAGCGCGCGCGCGAAGAGCATGCGCAGGCCGATGCCTCGCTGCCCATGCCGCCGCCGGGCGAATACGAATTCTTTTCCGCCCAGTTCGGCACCAGCGCGCCCGCGCTGCTGGCGCTCGATACGCGCAAGGCCGTTTTGCACGCATGGCTGCCCGCCTCGAAACGCTGGCTGGCGCTGGACCCCGACTATGGCAGCTTGCTGGCCGAATCGGACCTGACCCACGGCGCCTGGCGCGCCGAGCTGGTGCCGGAGTTCAATAGCGTGCTGGTCTTGCCGACCAGCCATGGCCTGGCCTGCATCCGTCCCGACGTGCCTTCGCTCACTTACGTGGTCGAGCACGTGGGCGGCGCGCCGTGCGCGGCCGCGCCCGTCTGGTTCCAGAACCGCCTGTGGGCGCCCCTGCGCGACGACGATGGCCGCATCCGCTTCGTCAACCTGGATGCCGCGCAAAAGCCGGGCAGCGACGTGCTGCTCGACGGCGTGTTTGACCTGGGCGCCGTCAGCGCGCCCGTGGCCTACAACCGCATGGCCGTATGGCCTTGCGCCAACGGACAGCTGCGCTTGCAGCTGCAGCCGGACGGCTACGTGGCCGCCTCGTTCACGCCGTGGCCCGAAGGACTGGTGCCGCACTTCGAATTCGGCAGCCCGTATGTGTCGCGCGATGGCGGCCTGTGGCAGCTGTGCTTCGAGCGTAGCCGCGGCACCTATGTCTACGTGAAACTGGGCGCACAGTCCGAACGGGCCGACGCGCTGGCGCCGCGCCTGTGTTCGGGCAGCTTCAATTACCGCTTCGCCACCAAGCTGAAAACGGCGCCGTGGGAAGAGCCGGAACACGGCGACGATGGCGGCAAGAACCAGGCCGTCATGCCGCTGCTGGAATCGAACGCTGGCAACAGCGTCTTTGGCGTGAAGTTTGCCACCAGCGCCGGCCTGTCCAGCGTGCTGCGTTCGAACGAGCGCCTGGCGGCCCAGCTGGTGCAGGACGACGAGTTGCGCGAAACCGTGTTTCATACCTTTGCCGTCAGCGAGCCGTGGCGCGTGCGCCTGTTTGTCCATGAAGGCACACTGTGGGCGTATCACCCGCTGCTGTCGCGCATCGATGGCTGGGCCTTGCAGGCATGAAAGCGCGCGTCCTGATCGCGGCCTGCGCCGCTTTGCTCAGTGCAGCCGGCGTGCAGGCAGCCGGCATCCAGCAAGCCTTTCTCGTGCAGAATTCGGGCTGGATGGAGCCGTTTTACACGGATGAGCATTCGCAGCTGAAGGCCCTGGTGGGCGCCGTGGCGCAGGCCGCCACGAACCCGTCCGATAAAGTCTATACGCTGGCCTTCAGCCAGAGCAGCGGCGCGCACGTGTCGCCGTCGCTGCTGGGGCAGGGACAGGGCAGCGCCGGCGTGGCGGGCCAGCTGGCCAATCTTGGCCTGGCGCACAAGAGCGCCGGCGGCGCGCTGGCCGACACGGATTTCCAGGAAGCCGTGACCAAGACCATCACGGGTCCGTTCCAGTCCGCTTCCGGCATCGTGTGGATATTTACCAATAACAAGAATAGCCCCAACAACGACAGCCAGACGGCCGAGCGCAACCGCGACTTTTACCGTCTGCTGCACCTGGAGCCGTCGATCACCAAGACGGTGGTGTTTCCGCTGCGCATGCCCGTGCAGGGCAAGCTGTACAGCGCCAAGGGATTGATGGTGTACGCGCTCGCGTATGGCCAGCCCGCGTCCGAGGCTTTGACCCGCATCCTGGCCGAAGGGCGGCTGTCGCAAGTGCTGACGCGCCCGCCCGCGCGCCTGAAACCGGTGGACCAGGATGCCGTGCGCATCGTGCCCCAGTCCGTCAAGAACAGCGCCAATGTGCACGCCAGCCTGGGCCGCGACGGGCGCACCATCGTGCTCGACGTCGATGCGGCGAACCTGGTGCCGCAAGTGGTGCTGCAGGCGTCGCTGCAAAACATGTTTTTCCCATACGTGATCGATAGCGCCAAGGTGCACGCCAGCCTGGCCGGCCAGAACGCGCCCCTGCGCGTCGCGCCGGATCAAATCCACCAGTTGCAGCCAGGCGCCAGCCAGTCCGTGCAAGTACAGTTCGCGCTGCCGATGGCGCAGATACCGTCGCCCTGGTCGGCGCAGGCGATTGCCGCCATGGGCAAGCAAGTGATGTTGCCCATGCAGGCGCAGGTGGGCCTGTCGGAACAGCGGCTGGCGCTGGCGTCCAGTTTTGGCAAGGATTTGCAGGAATTGTTCCCTGGCGACCCGATATCTGGCATGTTTACGCCGCCCGACAGCGTGCGCGCGTCGCAGGCGACGATACCGTTGCTGGTGCGCATACAGTATCCGCTGCTGCCCGTGCTGGTGATACTGGGCGGCGTGCTGGCGCTGGTGCTGGGCTTGCTGGCGCTGGGCCTGGTCGGCACGCGCGCCACGCGCTACAAGGTGCTGGCGGACGGCGTGCAGCGGCAAGTGTTATTAAAACCATACAAGAGCGTGCAGATCCGCGATGACGACGGCCGCGACATCGGCGAACTCAAGCGCGGCCTGGGCAAGCCGGCCGTCGTGCGCGTGGCCGAAGGCCATACCTTGACCCTGGCCTGAACCACCATTCCTTAAAAATTCCTTCCATTCAACAGAGGCATACCATGGCGCAAGATACTCCCAAAGACAACGCAGGTTTTACCTTGCCGGCCCCGGCGTCCGCGCCGCCGGCCGCCGACGCACCTGCCGCCGGTGCGGCCAGCGCAGCCACCACGGCTACCACCGAGCCTGCGCCCGCGTTTGATGCAGCCGGCACGACCGATACCTCGTCGCGCGACACCCTGGTCGGCGGCGTAGTGCTGTTGCTGCTGTTCATCGCCTTCTTCTTTGCCAAGAATGCCTATGCGAATGGCCTGGTGGCCAAGCGCGTGCCGCCGAACAAGGCCAATGCCTCGGGCTGGTGGCTGTTCATCTTCCTGGCCAGCCTGGCGACCGGCGTCGTGCTGGCCGCCGTGAACGCGCATAAATTCCTTGCGCCATTGTTCATGGGGCCGCTGGTACTGGTGGGCCTGGTCGCGTTACTGTTGACCTTTACATCGAGCCGTCGCTAAGCCGCACGCCGTCGTACGCATCATCGAAGGAATCACCATGGCAGAGAACCTGAACCAAACCATCACCGGCGGCGCCAGCGAGCGCAAGCAGGACAAGATCATCGAACTGCGCCCGACCCTGTTCATCGGCATCGGCGGCACGGGCATGCAGGTGCTGATGCGCGTGCGCCGGCGCGTCCTCAACACCCAGTGGGGTGGCGCGGGCAACCGCACGCGCATCGAGGGGCTGGCAGACTTTCCCATCGCGCAATTCATCCATTTCGACCTGGACAATGGCGCCGTGATCGAAAGCGGCGAATCGCAAGCGAAAGACTTGCAATTCGACCAGGTGAAGTTCACGGATGACGACAAGGTGGTCGAATCGTTCGACATGGACAAGTACAGCCGTGATGAAGATTCTCTGGAGAAATATCCGCACATCAAGGAATGGCTGCCGCTGACGCCGCAGCGCATCCGCGAACTGCGTTTCGACATGAGTAGCGGCGCCGGCCAGATCCGCGCCGTGTCGCGCTTGTATTTCTTCGACAAGTACGCGAAGATCCGCGACAAGATCCGTTTGAAGTTGAAAGCCTTGAAAGCGGGCCTGTCGCACGAGCGCCAGCTGGCCGAACTGGGCTTGCGCATGGAAACGAACCGTTTCCGCATCGTCATCGTCGGTTCCGTGGCGGGCGGCACAGGTTCCGGCTCCTTCCTGGACATGGGCTTGCTGGCGCGCTGGCTGGCGCGCAGCGAAGTGGGCGCGGCCGACGTCGAGCTGATGCTGTTCTTGCCGACCGGCTACACCAAGGCCAACAAGGACCGGGTCGAGGCCAACGGCTATGCGGCGCTGATGGAGCTGGAATCGGCGATGATGGGCAACAAGGGCTATGTGGGCCGCTGGGATGCGTATGACCGTCCGGAACTGACGCGCGAGCCGTACAGCGAGGTTTACCTGATCGATTCGGGCAACCTGGCCCAGCAGCACACCAAGGATGTCAGCGACGTCTACCACATGGTGGCCGATTCGCTGTTCGAGGATTTTGCCTCGGCCGACTTCGCGCGCGCCAAGCGCTCGATCGCCGTCAACCAGGCGCAGCACAAGAATTCCCTGTACAACGCGCCCGTGCCTCAAGACCGCTTCGGCGACATGCGCCTGTATTTCTCGAAGCGCTTTTCCTCGTTCGGCATGGCTGTGCTCGATACGCGCCAGGAAGCAGCGCGCGACGAGCGGGCCCATCGCTGGGCCGGTGCCATGCTGCAAGCGTTCTTTGGCGTGGGCGGCACGGATGCGGGCGCCAACCGCGCCACGGATACGCAGCGCGATAATTTCCTCGCTGCCAATATGTTCCTGAAGGGCACGCCCTTCAGCGATTTCCCCGAGTTTTCCGACAAGAGTATCGAGCTGAAGCGTTCCAGCGGCGACTTCATCGATTTCCGCGTCGTCGATGAATTGCTGGAAGACCGCCACGGCCACTTGCTGGCCGGCGTGGAAAACCGGGTCAACACGCGCATCAATGATATCCGCACGGGCTTTGACCGCAGCGAATGGCCGGCGCAAGTGCGCGACGCCATGAAGCACCTGGAGCGCGACGCCGTGCGCGACCAGGATTCCACGGCCGACACGACGGAAGACCGCATCAGCAAGCGGCGCCGCGAAGTGCTCGAGGACGTCAAGAAAGTCGTGCGCGACCAGCTGTATGGCTACCTGGACAACAAGGAATTCGGCGGCTTGGAATACGTGCTGTCGCTGGTGGAGCAGATCAAGGACCGCATCGAAGCGCCGGGCAGCGGCTTGACGGCGCAGATCGGCAACAATGCCGAGCGCTACCGCGAAATCAAGGAAGCCGTGCGCTCGCGCGAATACGAGCGCCTGTTGAACAACCTGGAACAGACGCGCAGCACCTTCGGCTTCCTCAGCAATGGCGAAAAGCAGGCGGGCGTGGTGATGGACCATTTGCGCACGGAAATGGCGAATGCGCTGAAATTCCATTTGCGCGCCAAGGCGGCGGACGAGTCCGTTCTCCTGCTGGGCGAACTGTCGCGCTGGCTGGGCAACCGGATCGGCGTTGATGCGCAAGGCCGCGCCCAGTGGAATGGCCTGGTAGGCGAGCTGCAAACGGGCCGCGAAGGCGTGCTGGCCATGCTGTCGGAATTGAAAACGGCCAATACCATCCTGCAAAAGGACCTGGACAAGGAGCACGCGACGCTGATCGTCATTCCCGTCACGGAAAAAGACATTGCGCTGCCGTCGGCGGCCACCTTGCGCCAGTGGGCCGATGAAGCGTTCAAGGACATGGGCGGCTCGAAAGCGCTGTTCCCCATGCTGGGCGAACCGGCGCAGCGGGGCTTGATCCTGACCAAGGTCACGCGCATGGCCGAGAACATGATCGCCACGGCGGGCCTGGCCGAAGGGGCGACGAGCACGCCCGACCCCTTGTTCGAGGCACTGGAACAGATGGATGTGGCCGAACGCCTGGACCGTTTCCGCAAGCTGCTGGCCTGTTCCATGCCGTGGATCGACGCCAACATGGCGGGCGATTTCACGGTCGTGTCGGACCAGTTCAAGTGCGTGATCGGCGTGGCCAACGCGGCCGCCTTCAAGGCGAAGTTCGGCGCCGAGCTCGAATCGTGCGTGCCGACCCAGGTGGGCATCACGGTGAGCCAGCTGGAAATCGTCGAAACGGGCATCCGCGGGCGCGCTGTCTGCTACTGCGAACTGGCTGGCGTGCCGATGACGGTGCTGCGCGGCCTCGAAGGCTGGCGTACCAGTTACCGCAAGGAAGGCGACAACGACAAGGCGCCGACCCATACGCATATCGATCCGACGCAATTTACGCACCCGATCGCGCCCAATACCGATGAAATGAAGCGCCTGGCGGAAGATTTCGGCGAATTCCTGCAAGCGATCATGCTGGGCGTGCTGACACGCCACACGGGGCGCGTCGTGCCGCCGGGCCAGTACCAGTTTGCCGTCGAGCCGGGCGACTTGCGCCGCATCGGCAACGAACGGGCCATCCGTCAGAACGGCATGCCCGCCTCGTACGAGAAAAATATCGCCTTGCGCATCGAAGAAAAATTGACGGCGCTTGACGCCGTGCAGACGGCCGCCATGGCGGCGCTGGCAAAATACTACGAGCGGGGCGTATATGCGCCCAAGCTGGTGGCGCAGGCCGATGGCTCGCAGCTGCCGTATATCGGCTTTGGCAGCGCCATTTCCGCCGAAGTGGGCGCGCGCTTGCGCGAGTCGGCGCGCCGCAAGGGCATGGCCAGCGATGAGCTCGACCGCACAGTGCAAGCCTTGCTGGGACGCTTGAAGGAATGGGCGAATGTCATCGGCGACTCCGACAGCGATGCCTACGACTGGGAAGTGCGCGAGCCGGAAGCGGATGGCCAGCCCCGTTTGAAGTACGCGATCAAGGCGGAAATGCTGGAAGCGGGGCGCCTGGAGCAATTGCTGCGCCCGGCTGGAACGGTTGCTGCCCCGGCGGCGGCCGCGTTCGGCATGGCGCCGCCACCGCTGGGCGGCATGCCGCCGCCGCTGGTGGAATACCAGTATTTCCTGGGCATAAACGGCCAGCAGCAGGGACCGTTCACGGCCCAGCAGATCGTGCAGTACGTGCAGGCGGGGCAGGTCGTGCCAGCCACCACCAAGGTGTGGCGCGCCGGCTTGCCGGCCTGGGCCGATCTGGCCCAGTTCCCCGAACTGGCGCCTTTGTTCCTCAGCGCGCCGCCACCGCTGATGCCGCCGCCCCTGTGACCGCTGGAATGACGTTGGAATGAAGGATTAGTTTTGGATATCTGCATCAAATGTCAGGGCGGCCTGTGGCTCGCTGTCAGCCATTGCCCATACTGCGGTCACGCGGTGGCTGGCACTGCCCAGCCAGTGGTGGCTGTGCCGCCGCCGCTGCCGCCCGTGCCCGCGCCGGTGTCAGTGCCGCCGCTTGTAGCGCTCAAGCCGCCGCCCGTGCCGTTGGCGCCTGCGCCTGCGCCGAAAGCGCCGCCGAAACCAGCTCCGGTGCAGGTTGCCCCGCTGGCACCGGCACCGGCGCAGCCGCAAGCCGTGCCGAAGCCTGCGCCTACGCCTCCTCCGGCGCCTGCACCGGCAATACCGCCGTCACCGCCGCGCAAGTGGCTGCGCTGGCTGGGCGGCATCGCCGTGCTGGCGGCCGTCATCGTCTATATGAATGGCAAGCCGGGCGGCAAGAATGAGTCGGCCTGCAATGACGCCATCGATAGCGGCCTCAAGTTGGTAGCGAATGGCAGCCTGGACGGCGCCCGGCAGAAGCTGGCGACGGCGAAAAATATGTGTACCGGCAAGTCCAGCGCCAAGGCGGATGATTTGCAGGCGGCGATCGGCAGGGCTGGCGCAGCGTCAGGCGCTTGCCAGCGCGGCGTGCGCGCCATCGAACACAATATCGATGGCCATCAATTGCAAAGCGCGGCCAAGGGCATTGCCGCGCTCGACGCCGATTGCGCGGGCGCATCCAGCGTGGATTCCTTGCGCAAGCAGCTGGCGCGCCAGCAGGCGGCAGCCGCGTCCGTGTTGGTCGGGGTGCGCCAGGCACTCGATGGCAAGGATGCCACGGCGGCAAGAAATGGCATCGCCAGACTGGAAGCGATCGACCGCGAAGCGGCGGAATTGCCGCAGTTGAAGGCCGACGTGCAGGCGCTGTCGGCGGCTGAGGCGCCTGCGCCCGCGCCGTTTTCACCGGTCCCCGCGCCGGTGGAAACGGCACCGGTCCGCGTCGTGCCAACGGAACCTGCGCCCGCGCGCGCGGTCGAACGTTCAGCGGTGGCCGAACGCCGTCCGCTGGAAACGCCGCCCGTCGATAGCGGCGCGGCCATGCGCAACGAGATGGCGCAATCGTTCCTGCGCGATGCCGAGCGTTCTTTGCTGGAAGGCAAGTTCGATGCGGCCAAGACGTATCTGGAAAGCGCACGCCGCGTCGATCCCGGCAATGCGCGCATCGACAATCTGTCGCGCCGCATCCGCGAACGCGAACGGCAAGTGTTGC
Organism: Janthinobacterium salmonicoloratum; assembly: GCF_051380845.1. Classification (NCBI taxonomy): domain Bacteria; kingdom Pseudomonadati; phylum Pseudomonadota; class Betaproteobacteria; order Burkholderiales; family Oxalobacteraceae; genus Janthinobacterium; species Janthinobacterium salmonicoloratum. The sequence continues at coordinate 169,564 of NZ_JBNYXV010000006.1, forward strand.
AGACGGAAACAACGATCAATTAGTCATCTGGGGAGTCACCATGCTGAATCACACCACCTTGCGCGCGGCCGCTGCATTGACCATCGCGGCCATGCTGGCCGGCTGCACCACTGCGACGATGAACCCGAACGGCGTGCGCCAGGACAGTTCCTATCCGCAAGGCGGAACCCAGGCGGCCACGGATGAGGACCCGTGCAGCGTGGGCACGTCGGCGGCTGCCGGCGCTGCCGTGGGGGCGCTGCTGGGCGCGCTGGCGGGCGGCAAGAATGGCGCGCTGAAGGGCGCTGCCATCGGCGGCGGCCTGGCGGCGGCCGGTTGCCTGGCCATCAATGTCAATTCGCGCCAGACCAAGACGGCGGCACAGGCGGACCGCGACTACATCCGCGCACGCGGCGCGCTGCCGCGCGAGCCGCAAGTGGTGTCGTACACGCCGCAGCTGAGCGCATCGACCGTCAAGCGCGGCCAGCCGTTCAAGGTTAATTCGGTGGTCGAACTGGTCAACGGCAGCGCGCAAAGCGTCAACGACGTGCGCGAAGAGCTGGTGGTGCTCGATCCGCAGGGCCAGCCCTTCAAGTCCGGCTCCAAAGCGCTGGCCAGCAACAACAAGTCGGGTGGGCGCTTTGAAAACTCCTTCGAGCTGACCTTGCCGGTCGGCGTGTCGCAAGGTGTGTATGGCGTCAAGACGAACCTGTATGTGAACGGCAAGCTGGCCGCCACGCGCGACCTGCGCACGCAGTTGGTGATGCTGGACGCGGACGGCACCGCGCCGCAGCTGGCACAGCGTTAAGCTCCACCACTGTAGCCATGCTGGCGCCAGGCCTCGTACACCACGACGGCCACCGTATTCGACAAATTCAAACTGCGGTTGTCGGGGCGCATGGGCAGGCGGATGCGCTGCTCAGCCGGAAAACCGTCGCGCAGGGCGGGGTCGAGTCCTTTCGTTTCCGAACCGAACACGAACACGTCGCCCGGCAAGAAGGCCACGTCGCCGAACGGGCGCGAGCCGCGCGTGGTCATGGCGAACATGCGGGCCGGGTCGGGCTGGGTGTCGGCCAGGAACGCCGCCCAGTTCTTGTGCACCTTCATCTTGGCGTAATCGTGGTAATCGAGGCCGGCGCGCTTCATCTTGGCATCGTCGAGCGGAAAGCCCAGCGGTTCGACCAGGTGCAGTTGCGCGCCCGTGTTCGCGCACAGGCGGATGACGTTGCCCGTATTGGGCGGGATTTCAGGTTCTACCAACACAACGTGAAACAAAATGCTCTCCTCATATATATAGCAAATTAATGCGATAGCGAATTTAATGCGATAGCGAATCTCGCGGCGGCGTGCGCGCCACGACCAATATGCTGACCTTTGCCGCCCCCGCGCGCTTGCAAGTGGCCGCCAGGGCGTTGACGGTATGGCCGCTGCTCATCACGTCGTCGACGATGCCAACATGGCATCCTTGCAATAACGCCCCGTGTTCCGGCGCGATGGCAAACGCGTGCGCCAGGTTGGCTTGCCGTTCCTGCGGCGCCACGCCGCTTTGCGCACGGGTTTCGCGCACCCGCAGCGCCAGGCGGGGCTGTAAATGTATGTCCAGCAGGCGCGCCAGCGGGCGGGCAATTTCCAGCGCCTGGTTAAAGCCCCGCTCGGCCAGTCGGGCCGGACCCAGCGGCACCGGGCACAGCAGCTGCGGCGTTTCCCATGCTTGTTGTTGCTGAATGGCAACATGCAGCAGTTCTGCCAACAGGGGCGCCAGCGCCAGGCGCGCGCCGAATTTCAGCTGCAACAGCAACTGGTCGACGGGCGCCGCATAATCAAACGCCGTGATCGTGGCGTCATACGCGGGCCTTTGGCGCAAACAGCGCCCGCACAGCAGCGCCACCTCAATGTCAGCGAGCGGATTGGCGCACTGGCGGCAACGCGGCCGCAGCAACCCCAGGTACTGCGCGCGGCAGGGCGGGCACAGCACTTGCGGACAGCCGATGCCGCACAGCGCGCATTGCGCGGGCAGCACCGTGGCGCCCAGCCACAGTCGCAGCGCCTGCCATGCGGCATCAAGGCGGGGCTTGGCGGCGGTCCGCATCGCGATGGCGTTGTTCCATGTACACTGCCGACATTATCTCACCTCACCGGTTTCAACATGCCAGTTCCCACCAGTCCGCCCAAAATGAGTGCGCCCATCGATGCGGTGCAAGTACGCGATTTCTTTTCCCGTCCGGCGCGCATCGCGCCATCGGACTTCCTGCGCCGCGAAGTGTCGGCACGCATGCACGAGCGCCTGGAGCTGGTGAAAATCACGCCCTTGCGCGTGCTCGACGCCGGTTGCGGCCCCGGCGCGGACCTGGCGCAGTTGCACAAGGATTATCCCGCCGCGCAGATTATCGGTCTCGATGCAGCGCAAGCGATGATGCAGGCGGCGCGCGCGCCCGCGTCGAAACTGGCCAGCCTGAACCAGTTCCTCAGCAAGCTCCTGCCGGCCAAGGCGGGCGTGGATTTGCTGTGCGGCGACCTCGGCGACTTGCCGCTGGCGCAGGGCAGCATCGACCTCGTGTGGTCCAACCTGGCGTTGCACTGGCATGCCCAGCCCGACCGCGTCTTTGCCGAATGGCGGCGCGCGCTGCGCCTCGACGGCTTGCTGATGTTTTCCTGCTTCGGCCCGGACACCTTCCGCGAAGTGCGCGAGGCCTTTGCCGAGGCCGATTTATATCCGCATGCCTTGCCCTTCGTCGACATGCACGACTTCGGCGACATGCTGGTCGAGACGGGCTTTTCCACGCCCGTGCTGGACATGGAGATCATCACGGTGACCTACGACACGGCGGAAAAACTGCTGGCGGATGTGCGCGCCTTTGGCGGCAATCCGCTCACCACGCGCCGGCGCGGCCTGATGGGCAAGGCGGCCTGGCAGCGCATGCTCGATGCGCTGGAAAAAACGCGCCGTTCCGATGGCAAGCTGGGCCTGAGTTTCGAGGTGATCTACGGCCACGCCTTCCGTCCCGCGCCGCGCGTGACGCGCAATGGCGAAGCGATTATCCGTTTCGATTTACCGCGCAAGCCCAAATAAAAAGCTAAAGAAACCGACACTTGGTCGGCATTCGCGCGCGATGTTGCAGCAAGCGTTGCAAAGCGCGCGACGGCCAGGAGAAGGGCGCGCACAAAGCCGATTATTGCTTGATGGATTCAAGTTTACTTGATTATAATCGTTGATTGTTTGTCAGCTTACTAAGTAACCCCCAATAAATTATTGTGATTTCTGACTTCCATAACCGGCGCTCTGCGGCGTTGCCCACTGCTAGCAGTGCTCGCACTGCGTCGCAGCGGACGCCTTGCATAGCATCCGGTTCTGTTCGTCATAAATTCACAATAATTTCCTGAGGATTACTTAAGTACAAAAAACAAGGGCTGCATACAAAATAAAAAAAACAAAGCAAGACTTATTCGAAGTTACTGCATTAGTATAGTAACCATCTTCCACACGAGGCCATTTCAAGGTGGGGAAGAAAAACAGGGTTCCAGCATGGTTGCGCGCCGCCGTTTTTTGCTGCGGCAGCCAGCATGGAATTCGCTGGTGCTTGACGCACATGGCCGTATTCTGGCCGTGTTGCTTTCATGGAGGAGCGGCAGCGGTCCAGTACGGAGAAGTCCGCAGCCGTTTAAAATATCATTATTTTTGGGTGGTTGGGGAAAACATGACACATGCAAAGCGACTTCAATCGTTGCTGCTCGGGCTGTCTTTGACAGCGTTTGGCATCGGGCGATGGGCCACGGCGGCACCGGCTGCCGGCACCTATCCCGGCACCGGCGGTCCCGTGCCGTTCGAAATGAATCTGCAACCGCCGGCGACACAGATCGCCCATGAAATCTACGATTTGCACACCCTGATGATGATCATCTGCCTGGTGATCTTCGTGGCCGTGTTCGGCGTCATGTTTTATTCCATCTTCAAGCATCGCAAGTCCCTGGGCCACAAACCGGCCACTTTCCACGAAAGCACCACCGTCGAGATCGCCTGGACCGTCGTGCCTTTCCTGATCGTCATCGGTATGGCCCTGCCTGCCACGCGCACCGTGGTCGGCATGAAGGACACCTCGAACGCCGACATCACCATCAAGGCCACCGGCATGCAGTGGAAATGGGGCTATGACTACCTGAAAGGCGAGGGCGAAGGCATTTCCTTCCTCTCCAACCTGGCCACGCCGCGCTCGCAAGTGGGCGCGCCAGGCATGCCGCCGACGGAAAAACGGGGCGAAAACTACCTGATCGAAGTCGATAACGAGGTCGTCGTGCCGGTCAACAAGAAGATCCGCGTGGTGCTGACGGCCAACGATGTCATCCACGCCTGGTCCGTACCCGCCTTTGGCGTGAAACAGGATGCGATTCCCGGTTTCGTGCGCGATACCTGGTTCAAGGCCGACCATATCGGCACCTTCCGCGGCAATTGCGCCGAGCTGTGCGGCAAGGAACACGCGTTCATGCCCATCGTCGTCAAGGTCGTCTCGGCAGATGACTACAAGGCCTGGGTTGATGTAAAACAAAAGGAAATGGCGGCATTGGCCGATGATCCAAGCAAGGTGTGGACCATCGACGAATTGAAAGTCAAGGGCGAGAAAGTGTATACGGCCAACTGCGTGGTCTGCCACCAGGCGACAGGCAAGGGCGTGCCCGGTGCATTTGCGCCGCTGGACGGCTCTGCCGTGGTGAACGGTCCGAAAGCGGAACAGATGCATGTCTTGCTGAACGGGCAAAAGAGCGGCAAGTATCCAGCGGAAATGCCCGCCTGGAAACAGCTGTCCGACACGGAAATTGCTGCAGTGATCACTTACACGCGCAATTCCTGGTCGAACAAGGCCGAAGAGAACATCGTTCAACCAGCCGAAGTCGTGGCTGCACGCAAGTAATTAGGAGCCGTATATGAGTACTAGCACGAGCACTAGCACCTTGGATCACGCCGGTCACGACCATGCCCACGATCATCCCCATGGCCTGCGCCGCTGGCTGTTTGCCACCAATCACAAGGATATCGGTACCCTGTACCTGTGGTTCTCGTTCATCATGCTGCTGTCGGGCGGCGTGCTGGCCCTGATGATCCGTACGGAACTGTTTCACCCAGGCTTGCAATTCTTTCACCCTGAATTCTTCAACCAGCTGACCACCATGCACGGCCTGGTGATGGTGTTTGGCGCCATTATGCCGGCCTTCGTCGGATACGCCAACTGGATGATCCCGCTGCAAGTGGGCGCGTCCGACATGGCCTTTGCCCGCATGAACAATTTCTCGTTCTGGCTGCTGCCGCCGGCAGCGCTGCTGCTGGCCACGTCCTTCCTCGTGCCGGGCGGCGCCACGGCTGCCGGCTGGACCCTGTATGCGCCGCTGTCGACGCAGATGGGCCCTGGCATGGACATGGCCATTTTCGCCATGCACCTGATGGGTGCCTCGTCCATCATGGGCTCGATCAACATCATCGTTACCATTTTGAACATGCGCGCGCCTGGCATGACCCTGATGAAAATGCCGATGTTCTGCTGGACCTGGCTGATTACCGCGTATCTGTTGATCGCCGTCATGCCCGTGCTGGCCGGCGCCATCACCATGACCCTGACGGACCGCCATTTCGGCACATCCTTCTTTAACGCGGCAGGCGGCGGCGACCCCGTCATGTACCAGCACATCTTCTGGTTCTTCGGCCATCCCGAGGTCTACATCATGATCTTGCCGGCTTTCGGCATCGTCTCGCAGATCCTGCCCGCGTTTGCCCGCAAGCCCTTGTTCGGCTACGCGTCCATGGTGTACGCCACGGCCTCGATCGCCATCCTGTCGTTCATCGTCTGGGCGCACCACATGTTTACCACCGGCATGCCGGTGACGAGCCAGCTGTTCTTCATGTACGCGACCATGCTGATCGCCGTGCCGACGGGCGTGAAAGTGTTCAACTGGATCGCCACCATGTGGAAGGGGTCCATGACGTTCGAGACGCCGATGCTGTTCTCGGTGGGCTTCATCTTCGTCTTTACCATGGGCGGCTTCACGGGCCTGATCCTGGCGGTGACGCCGATCGACATCCAGCTGCAGGATACCTATTACGTGGTGGCGCATTTCCACTATGTGCTGGTGGCCGGTTCGCTGTTTGCCCTGTTCGCCGGCTTCTACTACTGGTCGCCGAAATGGACGGGCCATATGTACAACGAGACGCGCGGCAAGATCCACTTCTGGCTGTCGCTGATCACCTTCAACGTGACCTTCTTCCCGATGCACTTCCTGGGCCTGGCCGGCATGCCGCGCCGCTACGCCGATTATCCGGCGCAGTTCACGGACTTCAACATGATCGCCTCGATCGGCGGTTTCGGTTTTGGCCTGATGCAAGTGTACTTCCTGTTCTTCGTGGTCTTGCCGACCATTCGCGGCGGCAAGGCTGCGCCGGCGAAACCATGGGAAGGCGCGGAAGGCCTGGAATGGACCGTGCCGAGCCCGGCGCCGTTCCACACGTTTGAAACGCCGCCGACAGTGAAGTAATAGGTATCCCGGGCCGGCGTGTTCCGCGGCCCGTCTTGAATAAAGTGCCTGTCATGACCGAACGTAAAAAACCGAACAACCTGCGTACCGGGCTGATCTTGGCCGCCCTGGCGGCCTTCTTCTTCCTGTCCGTGTTCGTCAAGCGCATGTGGCTCTGACGTGACGACGCCGATCCAACAGGAAACACGCGGCCTGAACCGCAAGATGCTGGGCAAGCTGATCGTCATTGCCGTCCTGATGTTTGGCTTTGGCTATGCCCTGATTCCCGTCTACAAGCAGATTTGCGAAGTGATGGGCATCAACGTGCTGACGCAAAAAGATGGCACGGTGGCTTACGACAACAATACGCAGGTCGATACGACGCGCAGTATCACCGTCGAGTTCGATGGCAATGCGCAGGGACCATGGCGCTTCCGCCCGACCGTCTCGAGCATGCAAGTGCATCCGGGTGAACTGGTGACCGTCATGTATGAAGTGGTCAATACGCAAAACCGCGTCGTCAATGCGCAAGCCATCCCCAGTTACGCGCCGCAGAGCGCCACGCCGCATTTCAAGAAGGTCGAGTGCTTCTGCTTCAAGCAGCAGACCTTGAAGCCCAACGAAGCGCGGCAGATGCCGGTGGTGTTCTTCCTCGATCCGGCCCTGCCGAAAGAGGTGAAGACCATCACCCTGTCGTACACGTTTTTCGAGATTGCCGGTCTGAGCCAGGCTCAGACGCCGGCCGTCCAATAGGAGAGTGCCATGGGCGAATCCAAGCAGCCTGAAAAAGCGTCGTTCCTGTATTCGCTGCGGGCCGTCGTGTGGTCATTCACAGGCTTGCGCCGCAAGAGCGATTTCGACACGGATTCGGCCAAGCTCAATCCCGTGCACATCGTCATCGCCGGCTTCCTGGTGGTGGCTTGCCTGATCGGCATCTTGATTTCGATTGTTAAATTCGTCGTTTTATAAATTATAAAAAACCACCCTATAAGTTTTTGAGGAGATGATGATGAGTTCCAACCACGCCGCCGTACCTTATTATTTCGTGCCCGGCCCCTCGCGCTGGCCCATGCTGGGCGGCGCCAGCCTGCTGCTGACCATGATCGGCGCCTCGGCCTGGGTCAACGACGTCTCCTGGGGCCCGTACGTGAATTACCTGGGCATCGCGGGCATCCTGCTGGTGCTGTATTTCTGGTTCGGCGACGCCATCAGCGAATCGGAGCAGGGCCTGTACAGCGAGCGCATCGACCACTCTTTCCGCTGGAGCATGAGCTGGTTCATCTTTTCGGAAGTTATGTTCTTCGCCGCCTTCTTCGGCGCCCTGTTCTATGCGCGCAGCATTTCCATGCCATGGCTGGCTGACCTCGACCACAAGGTGATCTGGCCCGATTTCGCCGCCCACTGGGGCAATACGGGTCCGGCCGGCACGGTGCAGGAATTTACCACCATGACGCCGTTCTGGATTCCGACCATTAATACGGCCCTGCTGCTGACGTCGGGCGTCACCCTGACCATCTCGCACCACGCGCTGCGCACGGGCCACCGCGCCATGACGGCCCTGTTCCTGTTCGCCACCATCGTGCTGGGCGCCATCTTCATGGGCTTCCAGGTCTACGAGTACATCCACGCTTACAGCGAACTGAACTTGAAATTGACGTCGGGCATCTACGGCGCCACTTTCTTCATGCTGACGGGTTTCCACGGTTTCCACGTGACCCTGGGCGCCATCATGCTGTCCGTCATCCTGTACCGCGTGCTGAAAGGCCACTTCACGCCCGAGCACCACTTCGGTTTCGAAGGCGCCGCCTGGTACTGGCACTTTGTCGACGTCGTCTGGCTGGGCCTGTACGTGGTCGTGTATTGGTTATAATGGCGGGGCAGGGCGCGCGTTGTTGAGGGGCGCGCCGGCACCATAAAAAAAGCCGTACCGGGACATCCTAGGTACGGCTTTTTTCTTAGTGCGAAGAATTTGCCAATCAGGCAATGTCGGGCGCTAATGGATGCCGGTCGGCTGGATATAGCCCAGTTTGTGCGCCAGCAGGATCAGCAAAAACAGGGTGATCGACAAGCCCACGCGCAGGGCCAGCGCCTGCACGGTGCGGTTGCTCTTGCCCTTGTCGCGCATGAGGAAAAACAGGGCCGAGCCCAGGCTGCCCAGAATCAGGATGAAGGCAATGGCAACGAGGATTTTCATGGATGGTAGCGCCAGGCTTGAGGAGGTTTCATTGTAATGCGTATCCGCTTCCATTTTAGATGGATTCCATTTGTTGTAACGCTGCTACTGGTAGCCCTGGGCGTGTCGCTGGCGCAATGGCAGCAGCGCCGTGGCGACGAGAAAATCGCCCGCGCCGCCCGGCTGGAAGCGGGCAACCTGGCCGCGCCCCTGGCGTTGACGGCCGCGCACCTGCTGCCGGCCGATGCGCAAGCGATCGAATATCGCCGCGTGACCGTCACGGGCCATTTTGTGCCCGCCTGGACGGTGTACCTGGACAACCGCCCCTACAAGGGCCAGGCCGGTTTCCACGTGCTCACGCCCTTCCAGATTGTCGGTTCCGCCACGCACGTGCTGGTGGCGCAGGGCTGGTTGCCGCGCAATAATACCGAGCGCACCCGCATTCCCGATTACGCCACGCCGGCCGGCACGGTCACGATTGCCGGCATCGCGCGCCTGAACGCGGGCCATGTGATGGAGCTGGGCACGGCGCCGCCGCTGGCGCCGCGCGCCATCGTGCAAAATGCTGACATCGGCCAGCTGGCACAGGCCAGCGGCCTGGCCTTGCAACCCTTCATTCTCGAACAAACAGTCGCCGCAGTTGATCGGACTGCAACAGCGCCAGCATCCAGCCAGCTTCCCGTGCGCGACTGGCCGGCGCCCGACCTGGGCGCCGACAAGCACCGAGGCTATGCATTCCAGTGGTATGCACTGGCACTGATGGCTTTTTTATTTTTTGTCTTTACAGGATTTCGACGTGCAAACAAACAACCCTGAAGCAACGCAAGACAGCAGCGGCAAGCAGGCACAAAATACGGGACGCTGGAAACTGCTGGCCGTGGTGGCCGTGTGCGCCTTTCCCATCATCGCCTCGTATTTCACGTATTACATCATCAAGCCCACGGGCCGCAACAACTACGGCGCCCTGATCGACCCGCGTCTGCATCCGATTCCCGAGGCGCAATTGCAGGTGACGGAACTCGATGGCAAGGCGGCGCCGCTGGCGCAATTCAAGGGCAAGTGGGTGCTGCTGCAAACGGGGCCATCCGATTGCCAGGAAGCGTGCAAAAAGCAATTGTTTGACATGCAACAACTGCGCCTCATGCAGGGCAAGGAACGCGAACGCCTGGAACGGGTCTGGCTGGTGACGGATGCCCAGCCGCTCGACACCCTGGTGATGCGCGAATTCGATGGCACCAGCATGCTGCGCGTCAATAGCGATGCCTTGAAAGCCTGGCTGCCAGTGGAGCCGGGCGGCAAGACCAGCGACCATCTGTATTTGATCGATCCGCTGGGCAATCTGATGATGCGCTTTCCGAAGGACGCAGACCCGAACAAGATCAAGAAAGACATCGCCAAGCTGCTCAAAGCTTCGGCGATCGGTTGAGGAGTCTGCATGCCGACGATGCATCTTTCCGCGCTGGCCCAGCTGGGCTTGACGGGTCTGCTGGTGGCGCTGCTGCCGCTGACCATGGTCTGGGTGTCCGCGGACGCCAATAAATACCGCAAGCTCGTGTGGATCGCCGTCTTTTTGACGGTCGACCTGATCATGTTTGGCGGCTTTACGCGCCTGTCCGATTCAGGCCTCGGTTGCCCGGACTGGCCCGGCTGCTATGGCTCGGCCAATCCTTTCCTCGCGCACGAGCATATCGTGGCGGCGGAAACCCTGATGCCGACGGGCCCCGTCACGGTGGTAAAAGCGTGGATTGAAATGACGCACCGTTACCTGGCCATGGCCATTGGCGTGCTGATCGTGGCGATGATGGTGCAGGCGTGGCGACAGTGGATGAAAAACAAACGCGAAGAATTCGCCCCGGCGCTGCCGACGGCGCTGTTTTTGTTCGTCTGCCTGCAGGGCGCCTTCGGCGCCTGGACCGTCACCTTGAAGCTGCAACCGGTGATCGTCACCATCCACTTGTTGCTGGGCATGGGCTTGCTGGCCATGCTGACATGGCTGGGCGGGCGCCAGGATCGTGCCGTCAAACCCTTGCTGCGCGCCGATGCGGACGCTGCCGTGCTGCGTCCCGTGCGCGCGCTGGCCGTCATGTCGCTGGTGTTGTTGACGGTGCAGATCGCGCTGGGCGGCTGGGTGAGCACCAACTATGCCACCCTGGCCTGCACGGATTTCCCCCTGTGCGGCGGCAAGGTGATTCCAGAGATGGATTTCGAGCATGGTTTCCATTTGTGGCGCGAACTGGGCAAGACGGCCGCCGGCCACTATCTGCCGTTTTCCGCGCTGACAGCCATCCACTGGGTGCACCGCAATTTCGCCTTCATCGTGCTGGCCGGCATCGGCTATACGGTATTGCGCGCGTGGAAACTGCCGTCCCTGCGCGGCACGGCGCGCTGGGTGGTGCTGGTGCTGGCCCTGCAGGCAGCCACGGGCCTGGCGACGATTTACCTGAGCTGGCCATTGTCGATTGCCGTCCTGCATAACGGCGGCGCGGCGCTGCTCGTGTTATTGCTGACCATGTTAAACTACAAGGCTAAATTCCAACTCGATGTAGCGCGGACACCTGCTTCCGCCTCCGCGCCAGTGCCCTCGGCACCAGCCAGTCCTTCCCGTATCGCATAAATGACTACTCAGACCATCAGCCGTAAACCATCCCCCCGCATCGCCCAGTACTGGGCGCTGACCAAGCCACGCGTGACGCAACTGGCCGTGTTTTGCGCCGTCATCGGCATGTTCCTGGCCAGCGAGGAGTTGCCGGACTGGCACGCGGTGGTGTTCGGCACCCTCGGCATCTGGCTGCTGGCCGGCGCCGCGTTTGCCGTCAACTGCCTGGCCGAGCGCGAAATCGATGCGCGCATGGCCCGCACGGCGCGCCGCCCGATGGCCATGGGCGATATCACGGTGAAACAGACGGTGGTGTTCGCGCTGGTGATCGGCGGCCTGGGCATGGCGATTCTGTATCACCTCGTCAATCCGCTGACCATGTGGCTGACCTTTGTCACCTTTGTCGGCTATGCCCTGATCTACACCATGGTGCTGAAACCGGCCACGCCGCAAAATATCGTCATCGGCGGCCTGTCCGGCGCCATGCCGCCCGCGCTGGGCTGGGCGGCCGTCGCCAACGACGTGCCGATGCAGGCCTGGCTGCTGGTCTTGATCATTTTTGTCTGGACGCCGCCGCACTTCTGGGCGCTGGCCATGTACCGCCGCGACGATTACGCGCGCTCGGGCTTGCCCATGCTGCCCGTCACGCACGGCTTGAAATTCACGCAATTCCACGTCTGGCTGTACTCGATCGCGCTGGCCGCCACCACCTTGCTGCCCTTTGCCGTGCGCATGAGCGGCCTGATCTACCTGGCCTCGGCCGTGCTGCTCAACGCCGGCTTCCTGTATTACGCTTGGAAGATGTACCGCCACTACACGGACTTGATCGCGCGCAAAGCCTTTACGTATTCCATCATTTACCTGGCATTGCTGTTCGCGGCCTTGCTGGTCGACCACTACATACCCCTCGGAACATGAAAAAATACCTGACGCTGTTGTTGGCGGCCGCCCTGGTCGCCGTCCTGGCCGGTTGCGGCAAGCCTGCCGCACCGAAGCTGGAATTCAAGAATACGGACGTGACGGGCCTGGGCTACGCGCGCGAGTTCGCGCTGACGGACCATACGGGCCACTCGCGCACCCTGACCGACTACAAGGGCAAGCTGGTGCTGGTGTTCTTTGGCTACACGCAATGCCCGGACGTCTGCCCCACCACCATGGCCGACATGGCGCAGGTGATGCAGGAAATGGGGCCCCAGGCGGACCAGGTGCAAGTGCTGTTCGTCACCGTCGACCCCGAGCGCGACACGCAAGCGTTGCTGGCCGAATATGTACCGGCCTTCGACAAGCGCTTCGTGGGACTGTATGGCGATGCGGCAGCGACGGCCAAGGTGGCCAAGGAATTCAAGGTGTATTACGCCAAGGTCGAGGGCGAGACGGACGAGAGCTACACGGTCGACCACACGGCCGGCACCTATGTCTTCGACCGCGAAGGCAAGATCCGCCTGTTCGTGCGCCACGGCGAAAAGCCTGCCGCCATCGCGCACGATCTTAAACTTCTGCTATCCTGACCCGGTCGCGCCCCCGGGGCGCCATCTTCAGGATACGCAGTACATGGATAAACGTTTCGAACCCCATGCCCGCCTGGCAGCCATCATCTTCTTGTTGATCGGCTGCTTTTTCGTCTTGCGGCCCTTCCTCGCCGCCATGCTGTTTGCCGCCTGCGTGGGCATTTCCAGCTGGCCCCTGTATATCCTCCTGCTCGACCGCCTGAAAGGCCGCCGCAATTGGGCGGCCGCCATCATGACCCTGTCATTGATCCTGGTCATCGTGCTGCCGCTTGCCCTCGTCACCTACAACCTGGCCGACAATGTGTCGCGCATCTATGAACAGTTGCGCACCGCGCTGGAATCGGGCGGCCTGCATCCACCGGCCTGGCTGGCCAGCATACCCGTGGTGGGCGAAACCATCGCTGGCTACGTGGAGCGCCTGCTCGCCGACCGCGAGGAATTACTGAATTTGGGCAAGACCATGCTGGAACCGGCGCGCCACTTCCTCGCCTCGGGCGGCATCCTGCTGGGCACGGGTTTGGCACAGACCAGCCTGGCCGTGTTTGTCAGCTTCTTCCTCTACCGCGACGGTCAGCAGCTGAGCCGCGCCTTGATGACGGGCGCTGGCCGCATCATCGGCGACAGCGCGCCCGGCGTGGGCCTGACGATCAGCCGCACCGTGCGCGGCGTCATGTACGGTTTGCTGGGCACGGCGCTGGCGCAGGCCCTGGTGGCGGTGATCGGCTTTCTGATCGCCGGCGTGCCGGCCGTGGCGTTGCTGGGCGTGGCCACCTTCATCTTTTCGCTGATCCCCGTGGGGCCGCCGCTGATCTGGGGCGGCGCCGCCATCTGGCTGTTTACGGATGGGCAGACGGGCTGGGGTATTTTCATGCTGGTGTGGGGCGCGCTGCTGATCAGCGGCGTGGACAACGTGGTCAAACCCATGCTGATCAGCCGCGGCAGCAGCCTGCCGTTTTTGCTGGTGCTGCTGGGCGTGCTGGGCGGCGTGCTGGCCTTCGGTTTCGTCGGCATCTTCATCGGGCCGACCCTGCTGGCGGTGCTATATAGCTTGCTGCAAACGTGGACGGTGGGGGAAACCACCGTGCCGCAGGGAAAAGATACGATTACCTTGAAAAAAGATTAATCGCGCAAGTCCGCATCGAGGTCGCGTTCCTGTTTCGGGATCACCTTGATCAGCACGATGCGGGGTCCGTTCATTTTCTTGACGACGATGTCGAATTCGACAAAGGTGATGCGCTGGCCCTGCTTCGGAATGTCACCCAGCTTGACCATGATCAAGCCACCCACCGATTCCACGTCGTCGAGCCCCAGTTCCTCGTTTTCGATATCGATGCCGAGGATGCGTTCGAGCGAAAAGATGGGCAGGCTGGCCTTGCCGATCAGGGTGCCGTCGCTTTGCTTGAGCCAGTCGTTTTCATTGCGGCGGAATTCATCGCGGATTTCGCCCACCATGGCGCCGAGCAAGTTGTCCAAAGTAATGAAACCCAGCGGACGCTTGCCCTTTTCGCCGATCAGGGCGAAGTGGGGCGCGCCGTCGCGGAAGCGGCGGAACAGTTCTAGCGCCGGCGTGCGCGCGGAAATGATGTCCACGGGGCGCAGAAACGGCGTGAGCGAGGTGATCGGTTTGCCCGCTTGCTGGGCAAAGAACAGGTCCTTCAAGTGCACCACGCCCAGCACGTCGTCTTCATTCATGTCGAAATACGGGTAGCGGCTGAAGCGGTTGCGCAGCACCGTGTCGAGGTTTTCTTCCAGGGTGTTTGAAGCGTGCAGGGCGATCACTTCATTGATCGGGCGCATCAGGTCCGATACCGTCATCTGTTCGAAATCGAGCGACTGCGCCAGGATGTTGCGTTCGTCGCGCGTAAACTTCTCGCCGGGCTGGCTGGTGCGCAGGATCAGTTTCAATTCTTCGGATGAATAATGGGCATCGTGGCCGCCCTTGCCGGACAGGCCCGCCATGCGCAGCACCCAGTTGGCGCTGGCATTGAGCAGGTAAATGGCCGGATACATGGCCCAGTAGAAGCCATACAGGGGAATCGCGCTCCACAGGCCGACGGCTTCCGGGTTGCGGATGGCCATCGATTTGGGTGCCAGTTCGCCCACGACGATATGCAGGAAGGAAATCACGCTGAAGGCGACGACAAACGAGACGCCGTGGATCAGCTCTTGCGACGTGACGCCGATGGCGCCGAACAGCGGCTCCAGCAAGCCGGCAAACGCCGGTTCACCGACCCAGCCCAGGCCCAGCGACGCCAGGGTGATGCCCAACTGGCAGGCGGACAGGTAAGCGTCCAGCTGGCCATGCACCTTGGCCAGGATGCGGCCCCGCAATCCCTGTGTCTTAGCGATGGCGCGGATGCGTGTGCGCCGCAAGGTGACGATGCCAAATTCGGCGGCAACAAAAAAACCGTTCAGCGCGACCAGGAAGAGGGCGAGCAGGACTAGCAAGACATTGTGCATGGGGGCGCGGAAGATGGACTGTAAAAACGTCATCTTAAACGACGAAGGGCGCCATAGCCTAATTTGGCCGCGCCTGCCGCCTGGTAGCAGCGGGCGCGCGGCCGGTGCCCTTACGCTTTGGCCGCCGTTTGCGGGCCGCCGCGCATGGCAAAGACCATGACGGCCGAGACGATGGCGGGGATGGCGACGACGAGGAAAATCGTGCTGTTGGGCCAGTTCAGGCGGATCAGCTCGCCACCGAGCACGGGGCCGATGATGGAGCCGATGCGTCCGATACCCAGGCTCCAGCCGATACCCGTCGAGCGCAGGGTGGTTGGATAGTAGCTGGCAGCCAGGGCATTGACGGCCGGCTGGCCGCCCACCACGCAAAAGCCGGCGATGAAGATCGTGATGAACAGGAAGGCCAGCGACACGTCCGGACGGCCGATCAGGGCGATCGCCACGGCGGCGACCAAAAAGCACGGCAGCAGGACGCGGCGGAAGCTGGAGCGGTCGATCAGCTGACCCATGACCAGGGTGCCGATGGTGCCGCCCACTTGCAGGGCCGTCCCGGCCAGCACGGCGTTGGCCGTCGACAGGCCCGCCTCCTTGGCGATCGTCGGCAGCCAGTTCGACAGGAAATACAAGTTCAGCAAGTTCATGAAGTTGATGACCCACAGTAAGATCGTCATCTTCGCGCGGCCGCCCGTAAACAATTGCAGCACGGGCGCGCCCTTGTGTTCCTTCTCGTGCACGACGTATTGCGTGTCGGCCGTGATGGTCACCGTCGGGTCGATACGCTTCAACCACTGCGCCACCTTGTCCAGCTTGCGCTTCTTGAGCACCAGGAATTGCATCGATTCCGGCAGCAGGAAGAACATCAGCACGCCGATGACCAGCGGCACCACGCCGCCCACGTAAAACACGGATTGCCAGCCGAATGCGGGAATCAGCGCGGCCGACAACAGGCCGCCGAGCACGGCGCCCAGGGTAAAGCCGCACGAGACCAGCATCATCAGGGTGACTTTCTTGCGCAGCGGGCTGTATTCGCCAGCCAGCGCCATGGCGTTTGGCATCACGGCGCCCAGGCCCAGTCCCGTGATGAAACGGATCAGCTGCAATTGCTCGATGTTCGTCGCCAGCGGCGTGACCAGCATGCACAGCGAGAAGAAGATGGTCGAGCCGATCAGCACGGGGCGGCGGCCGAACTTGTCGGCCGTGATGCTGAAGACGAGCGAGCCGACCAGCATGCCCAGCAAACCCGCGCCAAACACGGGCCCCAGGTTGGCCTTGCTGACATGCCAGTCGGCGATGATGGCGGGCGCCACATAGCCCATGGCTTGCACGTCGAAGCCATCCATGATGACGCACAGGCCGCACAGGATCAGCATGCCGATCTGGAAGGAGCCGATCTTGTTGTTATTGATGAGATCGGGAATATCGATCGTCTTGCCTGCCGTGGACATGGTGCCGCTCCTGTTTTTTTATGGTGATCGCGCCCTTCCGGCGAGGGACAGGCGCGTGTTTGTCTCAGGCTTCATTACAATCGCTTTTGATTGATTATTCAAACGTTATTTTCGAATGGATTTATCAGGTTTCCTTGTGAATCTTCGGGTGGCCCTGAATGGCCGCCAGGATCACATCGAGCGCCGGGTGCATGATCTTGCGCTCGTTCGAGATGACATAAAACTGCTCGCGCAGGGACGAAGCGTCACCGACCAGCACGGCGCCGAATTGCTCCTCGATATCGGCCGCCAGGCTGGCGGACGCGAAGAACAGGCCCAGTCCCTTGCGGCCAAACGCGTTGAGCATGGCGTTGTCCTCGAATTCACCGACCACGTCGGGGCGCACGCCCTGTTGCACCATCCATTCGTCGATGCGCCCGCGCAAGGCGTTATTGCGCGCGGGCAGCAGAAATGGCGCGCCGTGCAGGCTGTGCGGGAAATTGTCGCGGTATTGTCCGGCCAGCGCGGGGATGCCGAACAGCTTCATGGCGCTCTCTCCCCACAGGTGGCTGGACACGCGCAGGCTGGCGCCGGCCGGCACGGCACGGTCCGTCAAGACCAGGTCCAGCTTGTGCAGGGCCAGGTCGGCCAGCAGGGACTCGAATTCGTCTTCCAGGCACACGAGCTTGACGGGCTTGTCCAGGCTGCGCGTGGCGTCGAGCATCCGATACGCCATCAGTTTCGGCAGCGAGTCGGAAATGCCCACCGTCAGGCGCATCTTTTCCGCGTCGGTGTCGGCCAGCGCTTCCTGCATCTGTTCGCCCAGCAAAAAAATCTGGTCCGCGTAGCCGAGCGCCAGCCGGCCCGCTTCCGTCGGTACCAGACGCCGTCCCTGCGGCTGCAGCAGGGACTTGCCCAGTTCCTTTTCCAGCAGGGCGAGCTGGGTGCTGATGGTTTGCACGGCCAGTCCCAGCCGTTCCGCCGCACGCGTCACGCCGCCTTCCTTGGCGACGACCCAAAAGAAGTACAAATGGCGGTAATTGAAACCGGTCGTTTTCATCGCATGCACCTATCTTCTGTTTTTACGAAGTAATACTTCCATTATCTTCCATTTTTAAATGTGTCACATGTCCTTATACTACGTTCCATTGAATTTGGATAAAGGGGAACTATCGATGAAACATTTCAGAGTGTCATTTCTAGTGACATTTATCTGCCTGGGCATTTCCGCCTGGTGGGGTTACACGCACGGTGGCGTGTCGACCATGCTGTCGGCATTGGGCATTGCGGTGATTCTGGGCGTGATGGAAGTCTCGCTGTCGTTTGACAACGCGGTGGTCAACGCCTCGGTGCTGAAGAACTGGGACAAGTTCTGGCAGAACCTGTTCCTGGGCGTGGGTATCATCATCGCCGTCTTCGGCATGCGTCTGCTGTTCCCGCTGGTCATCGTCGCGCAAGCGGCGGACCTGGGCTTGATGGAAGTGTGGAATCTGGCCCTGAGCAATCCGGAACAGTATTCGATGCACCTGACGAATCACCATGCGGAAGTGGCGGCTTTCGGCGGCATCTTCCTGCTGCTGGTGTTCCTGAACTTCCTGCTGGACTCGGAAAAAGAAACGCACTGGCTGGGCCGTATTGAAGAAAAACTGGGTGCGCTGGGCAAGATCTCGTCGATTTCCGTGATGATCGCGCTGGGTACCCTGATGGTCAGCCTGTCGATGATCGAAGAAGGCCAGAAGCTGGTGGTCCTGACGGCCGGCCTGTGGGGTATCTTGACCTACGTGGGCGTCGATGTGATCAGTGGCTTGCTGGAAGGCGATAACGGCGACGGCAACATGGGCGACATCATCAAGCGCGGCGGTATTGGCGGCTTCCTGTACCTGGAAGTGCTCGACGCCTCGTTCAGCTTTGACGGCGTGATCGGCGCGTTTGCCATCACCAAGGATGTCGTGATCATCATGCTGGGTCTGGCGATCGGCGCGATGTTCGTGCGTTCGATGACAGTGTTCCTGGTGCGCAAGGGTACGCTCGACGAGTTCGTTTATCTGGAGCACGGCGCGCACTATGCGATCGGTATCCTGGCCGTGATCATGTTGGTCAGCATGAAGTTCCACATTCCCGAGATTTTCACGGGTCTGATCGGGGTAGCCTTCATTCTCGCCTCGCTGTGGTCGTCGATCCGCTACAAGCGCAGGATGGCCCTCGAAGAAGGCAAGATGGAAGCGCTGGAACCAGTCAAGGCAACAGCAGTGTAAAGAATGCGCGGCAAACGACTACACCGGTTTGTCGGCAAGTTGTAGCAAGCGTCGCCGCCGGCCTGGGGAGTCAGGCCGGTGGAGGACGCCAGGTGTTTGGTCATATACAACCCACATAGGAGTAATACATCATGGCAATCAGTCTGCAAAAAGGCGGCAACGTCAACCTGAGCAAGGAAGCCCCTGGCATTTCGAAGATGATCATCGGCCTGGGCTGGGATGCCCGCGCCACCGATGGCGCCGCGTTCGACATCGACGGTTCCGTGTTCCTGTTGAAGGCCGACGGCAAGGTACGCGCCGACGTCGACATGATTTTCTACAACAACCTGAAGTCGAGCGACGGTTCCGTCACCCACTCGGGCGACAACACCACCGGCGCCGGCGATGGCGACGATGAAACCGTCATCGTCGACCTGGCCACGGTGCCAGCCGAGATCGACAAGATCGCCGTCTGCGTGACGATTCACGATGCCGAAGCGCGCAAGCAAAACTTTGGTATGGTATCGAAGGCGTATGTACGCTGTGTAAATGCCAACGGCAACACGGAAATCGCCCGCTTCGACCTGTCGGAAGACGGTTCGGCGGAAACGGCCATGGTCTTCGGTGAAATCTACCGCAATGGCGCCGATTGGAAATTCAAGGCCATCGGCCAGGGATATAAAGGCGGCCTGGGCCCGCTCGCCGCGTCTTTCGGCGTCGGCGTATAAGTCGTCAATAGTAAAGGCGGTCCGCGGTGCGGGCCGCCACCATCACCATCATCGTCAAGGAAGGAACAGTTGTATGCCAGTTTTCAATATTACCGGGGATGTCGACCCGTTCCTGCATGTGTCGCTTGCCAAGGGCGAGAAGATTTATTGCGAATCCAACGCGATGGTGATGATGGAAACCAATCTTGAGCTGAAAGGCAAGATGACTGGCGGCATCGGCGCCGCGCTGATGCGCACCTTTGCCAACGGGGAATCGTTCTTTCAGCAGCATATCGAGGCCATGCGGGGCGACGGCGATTGTTTGCTGTCGCCCACCTTGCCCGGCGCGATGCGGGTGCTCGAGGTTGGCGCCCAGCAATACATGATCAGTGACGGCGCTTTCGTGGCGGCCAGTGCTGGCGTGGAATTGAAGGTGCGCACGCAAAGCCTTGGCAATGCGCTGTTTGCCCAGAGCGGTGGTTTTTTCATCACCGAGACGGCAGGCAGCGGCCAGTTGGCGGTGTCCGGTTTTGGCGCGATGTCGACACTGGAAGTGACGCCTGGCAAGGACGTGGTGATCGATAACTCGCACGTCGTGTGCTGGGACAACCGCCTGCAATACGAAATTTCCATGACGACCGGCAGCAGTGGCGGCTTTCTGGGGAACCTGATCAATAGCCAGACCAGCGGCGAGGGCATGGTACTGAAGTTTTCAGGCACGGGAAAAATCCTCGTGTGTTCGCGCAACCGCGCGGCCTTCCTCGCCTGGACCCAAAGCAAGCCGGCGTAAGAGCAGTGAATGCAACTAACCAAACAGGAGCTAAGCGTATGTCTGTCAATTTGAGCAAGGGCCAGAAGATTTCTCTGGACAAAGAAGCTGGTGCCACCCTGACCCGTATCACCATGGGCCTGGGCTGGGATGCGGTCAAGACCAAGGGTTTCCTCGGTTTCGGTTCGAAGACGGAAGCCGTCGACCTGGACGCCTCGTGCGTCATGTTCGATGAAAACAAGGGCACGTCCGACATCGTCTGGTTCCGCCAGCTGAAAAGCAAGGACGGCAGCATTGTCCACACGGGCGACAACCGCACGGGCGCGGGCGATGGCGACGACGAACAGATCAATGTCGATCTGTCGACAGTGCCGGCGAACGTGAAAAGCCTGGTCTTCACCGTCAACAGCTTTACTGGCCAGAACTTCTCGCAGGTGGAAAACGCCTATTGCCGCATCTTGAATGCCAGCAATAACCAGGAAGTCGCGCGTTTCAACCTGTCTGTGCAAGGTTCCCACACGGCACAGATCATGGCCAAGCTGTACCGCCATAACGGCGAATGGAAGATGCACGCCATCGGAGAAAACGGCAACGGTCGCACCTTTGACGACCTCATGCCGCAGATTGCCGTGCATCTATAAATTGTAGTTGTAAGGAGCAGTACGCAGCGGGCGGGGGACGGACCGGATACCGGCCCTTGTCCGCTGCTCTATATTGAAGGAGAGTATGTCGTGATGCGATTGCTGATAGCCTTGCTACTTCCGTGTCTCACGTTTTTCATGCTGGGGCGCCCGCTGGCCGGTGCTGCCGCCTTGATCATGCAGTGCACTGTGATCGGCTGGGCGCCGGCGGCCCTGTGGGCCCTGTACACGGTGAACCAGCATAAAACGGAGCAGGAACTGGAAGGTGCGTTAAGCCGCAGCTACATGCGCAGGCGTAGTCGGTTGATCTAAATCAGCCGGGCGCTTGGAATCCTTGCGCTAAAGCCCGCACGAGCAATCGTGCGGGCTTTTTTTGTGCGCGCTCACTTCTTGCAGCGTATCGGCACGTTCACGGAATTGCCGTCCGAACTCAGGTTGCGGTACTGTAAATCTTCACTTTCGATGGCAAAGCGGGGTACGGCGTGGATATAGCGCTGCTTGCAGACGGTGTCGTCATTGATCAGCTGGCCCGCCAGCATGTAGTCGCACAGGGCAAAGCGCGATTCTTCGTCGTCGAGGATCAGCACGCGCGCCGCGCTGTACAGGGCCGATTGCAATACTTCCGGGCTGCAATTTTCCGGGCCCGTCAGCTTCAAATGGGTTTTCGTTTGCGTGGCCAGGCGCTGCAGCTTGACGAGGGCGGCGCGCTCTTCCTTGCGGGCACCGTCGATTTGCACGTCCTCGCTGGCCAGGCGCAGCGCCAGCGAGGCGATCTGGTCGATGGAAATATGCCAGGCAAAGCCTTCCAGCCGCGTGCGGATCTGGCCTGGCAAGGGATCGGCTGCATCGACTTCACAGCGGAACTGGCCCAGGTGGGGGCGGCACAGCACGGGGATGGCAAAAGCCGAAGTGCGCTTGCCCTTGACGAATTTCTGGCTCAGGTCGCCAAAGTTTTCATGCGTGATGGTATCGAAGCGGGCTTGCCCAAAGCCCATCTTGACGAGGTTTTCCTTGCGCTGGCGCGAAAACAGGGCGTCGACGGCGTCGTAGATATTCTTGTTGAAGATGCGGTCCAGCGGCTGGCGCTCATCCGACATCTTTTCAAATACGGCGCTGGAATTGGGTGCGTTGGCATCGATGGAAATGAGGATGAAGGGCTTGCTGTTCAGGCGCGGCGGCACGAAGGCCATGTCGTTGCCATACAACTGCGTCAGCGCCACATCCCACAGGGTTTCCACGCCCAGGTTGTCGGCCGCGCCACCGTCGAACAGGTGCACGTAGGACGGCGATTCGCGCGATTCGGAACCGAGTTCCGGCACGAAACTGTTTTTCGGGCGGAAACGTTCAAAGGTGACGGAATCGAACACGCCGGGAAAGGCGGCCGAGGTGGCTACGGCCGTGGCCAGGCGGATATCCTGGATCGGCGAATGCAGGGTGCTGTAGAAATACTCGTAAGAAAACACCACGCGCTTGCCGCCATCGGTGGCGTCCGTCGCGTTGGCCAGGAAGATGGGGCCGTCGTGCGGCAAGTCCTGATAGGTTTTTTTGTCGTACAGCACATCGTCCAGCACGTCGGACAGGAACGAGGTGCGCGTCTTGTTCGTCAACAACATCGTCGTCAGGTTGGCCGGTTTCAAAATGGTCTGGCCAAAGAAATCCGTTTTTAGTTTGCTGCGCAGCAAGGGCCAATCCGTCTGTTTGCCGTGCAGCGCATAGTAGCCGCCCGCGATGGCGCCGCCCGAGACGCCGGAGATGGCCGAGGCGCCGCTGACGAGGCCGAACTGCTCCAGCTGCTCCAGCGACGCGGCCGAGAAATTGGCCGCGCGGCTGCCCCCGCCGGACAGGGCGATGCCGATGAAATGGTCATTGGGCATGGGATTCTGGATGCGCGCCTTGGGCGCGTCGATGCGCAGGCGCGGGCTTTCCTGCACGGTAAACGTGCGGTTTTCGACGCCGCTGTTGGGGCGCAGGGCGAGTACCGTGCAGCCGCTCAGCAGCGCAACGAGGATAAATGGGGCGAATAAGCGTGGATGCATGCGTGATCTGTGCGTAGTCATTGCTTGGGATACGGACGGAAACGTGTGCGATTCTAGCAAACCCGGCAACAATCACCTATTCATCTGATAGCCGAGCATGGCAGCGTTGTAGAGTGCGTGCGTGAGCATGGGCGCCAGCAGCGCGCCGCTGCGTTCGTACGCGATGCCCGTGCACAGACCCAGCACGAAGACGGGCAGCATGGCGGCGGGCGGCTGCACGATGGCAAACAGCGCGGCGGCGATGCCGATCGCCTGCCAGGCCGGCAGAGAACGACGCAAGCCGCCCTGCAGCAAGCCGCGGAAGATGAATTCTTCGCACAGGGGCGCGGCCAGCACGCTCACGGCCAGCAGCCACAGCCCGTTCCAGGATAGAACACCCTGCAGGGGCGCGGCAGGCGTTGGCAACAGGGCCGCGTAGCCGATGCCGAACAGGACCGCGACACAGGCGCCCGCGCCTCCCCGGCGCCACGGCTGGCGGCCCTGTCCGATGCGCGGCACGCCGGTCGTCCTGGCGCGCCAATAGACCAGGCGCAGCAGCGCATACGTGAGCGCGCCGGCCGCGCCCAAGGCGATGGCCAGCTGCGCCAGCGGCGTTGCACTTGTACTTTTGAGCAGGATCAAGGCCAGTGTTTGCAGACTAAAAAACAGCATGGCGGCGATCAGGCCGTCGGCCGCCGCCACCGTGGCCGGCGGCGAGGCGGCGGGATCGAGCAGGTAGGGCAGAGAGTCGCGTGCCTTTTGCCACAGGGCCACGGCCAGCGCGCCCGTGAGCACGACAAACACCAGTTGCTGCACCAGGCTGCCGGCGGCCAGCGCGGCGAGGTATAGGCCGGTGAGCAGCAAATACAGGTACATATAGGTGGGGCGCACCTTTGCCGTTGTTTCGGTGGCCAGCGGGTCGCTGGCAAACACGCCCAGCGCCACGGCGATCAGCGAATACAAAGGGATGCCGGCCAGGGCCAGCAGCATCAGGCCCGCCGTCTGCCACGACCAGGCGGGCAGCCAGGCCAGCGCCACGCCGAACAGGGTCAAAGGGTACAGCAGGGCCAGTACGGCCCACAGCTGCGCCTTTTGCCGCAGCGCCTGCTCGACGGAGATGGGAAAGGTGTACAGCAGCCACAGCGCGCCGCCTTCCTTGTTCAGGGTCTGGAAGGCCGACATCATCAGCACATAGGTGCCGAGGAAAAAGCCCGTTGCTGCCAGCAGGACGGGATGCTCCAGCAGCGCATGCACGTCGCGCGCCTGGCCCGTAAACAGGGCCTGGCCACCGAGGATCAGCAAGGGCATCAGCAGGGTTTGCACGAGAAAATTGCGATCGCGCAAGAGTAACGTCAGCTCGCGCCGCTGGATCGCCGTGCCGATGCGCAGGCGCCACTGGCGTGCCGGCAGTGGTGCTGGTGCCGGCTTGCGCGCGCCTTCGCGCTGGCCCGCGCCGACCACGCCTTGGCGCAGCTGGCGGCGCAGGATGGCCATGCCCAGCAGCATCAGCAACACGGTTTGCGCCAGCAGCAGGACGGCTGGCATCAGCAGGGCCGCCACGTCAGATGCATTGAGCAGGCGCAGCAGCAAGCCTGGCGGTGTCCAGGTGCTCCAGGCGGGCATGGCGGCGGCCCAGGCATACGCGAAGCCGCCCGTGCCCATGCCGAACGACATGCCCATATACATGGGCAACAGGCCCGCCAGCGAGATCACTGCCTGCAGGTTGCCCAGTTGGGACGCATTGAGCGACAGGCGCAAACCCGTGTCGATCAGGGTGCGCAGCATGGCGGCCAGGGCCAGCAGGATCAGGCTGGCGAGCAGGCCGGACAGTGGTGAAAACCAGCCCTGGCCTGAATACCAGGCGATGACGGTCGTGCTGGGCCACAGGGCCAGCAAGCCGGCCGGATTGACGAGCGTGCGTTCGAGCACGCGCGCCCACAGCAAGGTGCTTTTCGCGATGGGCAGGGTGACCAGCCATTCCAGGTCCCAGTCCGGCTTGGCCAGTTCTCCCATGCCCAACGGCAGCAAGACGCTGACTAGCCACAGCAGTGCCAGCTGCAGGGTCAGGCCGCCCGCCAGCGCCGCGCTGAAGGGCGTGGCCATCAGTTGCGCGATGACGGGCTCGAGCAGGTGGCTGCCCGTGTGCAGGCTGCCGCGTGCCTGGCAGGCGGCGACCTGGTCCAGCAGGCAATGCATGTTCAGCACGCTGTGGCGGGCAATGCTGCCGAAGGAAAACAGCATGGGCAGCAACAGCAACGCGGTCAGCAGCCAGCGTCCGCCACGCTTGCCCGGCGTGGCGGGGCGGCTTTTATTGTTTTTCTTGAAGGAAAAGCCACGGCCGCTGACGTTGAGCAGGCGCTGCAGGCGCAAGCGGGTCAGCAGCCAGACGGCGCGCCAGGCGGTGGGCGGCGCCGGTGTCATGCCGGGGACGTTTCATCGGTGAGTTGCAAGAAGAGGTCTTCCAGGCTGCCATCGCTGGATAACTGCTGGCGGATATCGTCCAGGCTGCCCGTGGCGACCAGGGCGCCACGGTGGATGATGGCCACCCGGCTGCACAGCTTTTGCGCCATATCCAATAGATGTGTGGAAACGAAGATCGTGGTGCCGGCGGCGGCGCGGCGCAGCAAGCGTTCCTGCACGTCGCGCGAAGCACGCGGGTCGAGGCCGTTGATCGGTTCATCGAGGATCAGCACGGCCGGATCGTGGATCAGCGCGCAGGCCAGGCCCAGTTTTTTCTTCATGCCCAGCGAGTAATTGACGGCAAAATCCTCGCTCGCTTCGTCGAGGCCAAATTCCGTCAGCAGGCGCGCCGCGCGGGCGGCCGCTTCCGCGCGCGGATAGCCGTGCATTTCAGCCACGAACTGCAGGATTTCACGGCCCCGCAAATAGTCGTAAAAGATGGGATTGTCGGGCAGATAGCCCACCTTGCGCTTGACGGCGGCGCCGTCGCGGTGGCAATCGAGGCCATCGACCAGCACGCGGCCGGCGCTGGGCACGAGAATGCCCATCAGCATGCGGATGGTGGTGGTCTTGCCGGCCCCGTTCGGGCCCAGGAAGCCGAAGACCTCTCCTTTGCCTACTTGCAAGGTCAATGGTTTGAGGGCCTCGAACGTGCCGTACTGTTTGGACAAGCCTTCGAAGGCAATCATCATGCATCCCAAAAAAGATAGCGTGCAGGATGATAGCCCGATATGGCGCCGCCAGAGCGCCCCTTAATGCCGCAGCATCACGCCCATGGCGATGCAGGCCACAATCGCCAGACTCATGGCGAGGCAGTAGGCGGCCATCAATAACAGCCAGCGGCAGACGGTAGCCAGTTTGCCACTTGGATACACGCGCCACATGGCCCAGGGCAGATAGGCGAGCAGCCAGGCGCCGAGCGCGAGACGGACAATGTCGACGGGGATCAAGCTCATCAGCGCCATCGTGATGAAAGCGAAGGCGTTACTGTGCAGGGCGAACAGGAAATGCTCGCCATAGCGCCGTCCGCTGCCCAGGTAGAGGATTTTCAGGAACAGGGCGAACAGCGGCATCAGGCAAAACATGGCGTATGGCGCGTAATGAAAAAAGCTGTCCACCACGAGTTTTTGTTTCTCCGCCGTGGGCAGTTGCTCAAAGTCTTGCCATTGGCGCGGCAGCGTGGGTGTCTGGCCCAAAATGCTGACCTGCATAGGCGATGACTTGTTTTCCGCAATTTGACCGGGGCCATGGGCGCTCACCTGGGCTTTCTGGCTGTGGACGGTGAGGAATACGTCGGGACTGCTGAACTTGAGGATGGCAAAGAACAGGATGCTGAAGGTCAGGTAGACGCGCAGCGGCTCGACATAACGCACGCGGCGTCCCGCCAGATATTCATTGCTCAGTGCGCCAGGACGAAACAGCAGCAAGGCCAGGGTACGCCAGAGCTTGCCTTCGAGCGCCACATAATGCGCGACAAACTCATGCAGGAATTCGCGCGCGCTGGGCACGTGCAGGGTCGTCGCCTGGCCACAGGCGCTGCAGAAGTTGCCTGGCGCATTGGTATTGCAGTTATGGCAGGTACTGGCGGGACTCGTGCTGGGTGACGCTGTTTTCAAGATGGACTCTTTCCATAGCCGAAAGGTAAAAAAGATCGCTCAAGGGCGCAGCATATGATGAAGGAAAAGAATACTAAAAGGGCATTTTTCTCTCGATAGTTGCTTTCGAGATACAAAATGCCTGCGCCGTTCAGCGGCCGCCGAAGGCGGCCAGCAGGCGCCGTTCGCCGTCCGGCGTGAGACGCAGGGCGCGGCTGTCGAGTTCGCGCTCGGCCCAGCGCTGGCGCAGCATCAGTTGCAACAGGGCGGCCCCCAGCGCACCGCCCAGGTGGGCGCGCCGTTCGCTCCAGTCCAGGCAGGCGCAGGCGAAGCGACGGCGCTGGCGCTGCAATTGCGGCACGTCGATGCCCAGGGCCGCCATGCCAGCCGCGCCCGCTTCCGACAGGCAATACTCGCCTTCGCCGCCATCGTCCAGCAGCCAGCCTTGCGCGTGCAACTGGTCGTGCAGGGCGACGGCGACGCTGCCGGCCATGTGGTCGTAACAGGTGCGCGCATGGCGCAGGCGGTCGGGCGTGGTGGGCGTAAAGGGCGTCGCCGCCACGCCGGCCACCACCAGCAGCGCTTCGAGGGCCAGGCCTACATTGGCGTTGGCCAGGCGGTAATAGCGGTGCTTGCCCTGCGCCAGCATGGACAACAAGCCATCCTCGCGCAGCCGGCTCAGATGCGCGCTGGCCGTCGAGGCGCCTACCTCGGCCAGCGCCGCCAGTTCCGTGGCCGTGCGCGCATGCCCATCGAGCAGGCTGCACAGCATGCGCGCACGGGCCGGTTCGGCGATGGCGCCGGCCAGTTGCGCCAGTCCCCTGTCGGCCGAGGGAAGTTTGTCATCCATGATTCGTCCGTGGGCGAAGTGTTGTGGTGGAAGGGGCAGCATACTCGTGTCCCCACTTCACCGCAATGGAATGCGCATGCCGCTCGACTATCCCGCCGACCCTTTTTTCGCCGTCACCCATGCGGCGCCGTATGACTATTATCGCCGCCTGGCGGAAGGCCCGCCGCTGCGTTTCGATGCGGCACTCGATTGCTGGCTGGCGACGGGCGCGGCCGGTGTGCGGGCCGTGCTGGAGCATCCCGCTTGCCGCGTGCGGCCAGCAGGACTGGCAGTGCCGCATAACCTGGCGGGCACGCCATGCGGCGCGATTTTTGCGGAACTGGTACGCATGAATGAGGGCGAACGGCATGCCGTGCCGAAACAGGTGCTGGCGCATGCGCTGGGCCAGGTGGACTTGGCGCGCCTGCAGGGGCGGGCGATGCATCTTGCCGGTGACCGCGTACCCGACAGCGCCGCGCAACTAAACGATGCGATGTTCGAACTGCCCCTGTTCGCCATGGCGGATTTGCTGGGCTTTGCACCGGCGCAATGGCCGGCGCTGGCTGCCTGGACGCGCGCCTTTGTCGCTTGCCTGTCGCCGCTGAGCAATGCCGAACAACTGGCCGGCGCGCAGGTGGCTGCCGATGCCTTGCTGCAAAGCTTTAGCCGATTGCTGCGTGAGGGCGATGCGCGGCCCGGCAGCTTGCTGGCCAAGGTCGTGGCAGAGGCGGATGCCCTGGGCTGGCGAGCCTCGGGCGGCGTGCTGGCCAACCTCGTGGGGCTGCTGTCGCAGACGTGCGACGCCACGGCTGGCTTGCTGGGCAATGCTGTCGTGGCCCTGCGCACCCAAGCGGATTTACTGCCGCAACTGCGCGCAGCACCGCAGCTGTGGCCAGCCATGCTGCGCAAAGTCGGCCGGCATGATCCAGCCATCCACAACACGCGCCGCTATACGGAGGAAGACGTGGAGTTCAATGGCGTGCGCGTGCCGGCCGGGCAAATGATCGTCGTGGTGCTGGCCAGCGCCGGCCGTGCGGAGTCAGGTTTTGGCCATGGCCGCCACGTCTGTCCGGGCCAGGCCATCGCGCACGCCATCGCCACGGCATGCCTGCAAGCGTGGGCCGATGGGCTGGAAGACATGCCGCTGGCGTGGAGTTATCTGCCGTCGTTGAACGCGCGCATTCCTGTCTTTGGCCCAGGAGAAATGAAATGATCGCCGTGATATTTGAAGTCTGGCCCAGCGCGGAAGGGCGCCAGCAGTACCTGGACCTGGCCGCTGCGCTGCGGCCCCTGCTAGATGAAGTCGATGGTTTCATTTCCATCGAGCGCTTCAGCAGCCTGAGCGAGCCGGGTAAATTATTGTCGCTCTCGTTTTTCCGCGACGAGGCGGCGCTGGCGCAGTGGCGGCAACTGGAAGCGCACCGCGCGGCGCAGTCGGCCGGCCGGCAGGGCGTATTCGACGACTACCGGCTGCGCATCGCCGCCGTGGTGCGCGATTACGGCATGCTGGACCGGCAACAGGCGCCCGCTGACAGCCAGCGGCGCCACGATGCCTAGCGTTTAGCGGGGCAGCGCGCCCTGCGTGATTTTTACCTTGACCCGATACGTGGGCTCGGCCGCGTTCAGGGCGGGCGGCGTGGCCGGGTCGACGTCAAGCAGGGTGAACGTCAGGTGGTTGACGGTGACGGAACTGGCGGCGCCCGGCATGGAGTCGGACAAGACGATGTCCGTGGCGCCTGCGCTGTTGAGCAGACTGAAACTGTAGCTGACGTAACCTTTCCACACGCACACGGCGCCCTTGCGGCAGCGGCTGTCGTTGACGCGCTCCAGTTTCAGGGTGTCGGTGGCCGTGATGGCGACCTGTTCGCCCGGCGAGAGCACGTGGGTGACGCTGCGCGGCGTGTTTTCCGCGTCGCCGGCGCTGCCGGCCGCGCCGCAGCCCGCCAGCACGGCCAGGCAGGCGAAGAACAGGGGAAGTAGCACGGTACGATAAGAGCGGGTCAGGTAAGGCATGTTTTTCCTTTCAGGTGGAGCGTCCCTGGCGTGCTTGTCCACGCGTGGGATAAAATGATAGTAACAAAATGATATTTTTCCGGCGCACCATTGGCGCGCTGCGGGTGAATTGATGCGCCGGCCACGCGGCGCGCCGATTACTGCGTAAAATGGCTGTTTTGAAAATCAGGAAACAACCATGAAAAAAACTGCCCTGGCGAAAAGCGATGCCAAGAAACTGATGGGAAAGATGAATGTTCCCGGCGCCGGTGCATTCGGTAAGGAAGCGGTAGTCGTCGACCGCCGCGAGCAGCGCAAGCGCGATCAGGCCCTGGGCCTGGTGCCATTCGCCGTCAAGCTGAACAGCGATCTGGTGTTGCAATTGCAGACCCTGGCCAAGGAGCGCGGCGCGGATCTGAATGATTTGGTCGCCGAGCTGATCACCAAGGGCTTGGCTGCAGCGTAACGGCTGACAATGTTTATCTGTTGATAAACATCAAACTGTAAAACTAAAAGGCGCCTTGCGGCGCCTTTTGCATTGCGGCATTGCTGTGCTTACACGTAGGCGGCCAGGGCGCCCTTCATTTTTTTCAGTGCCGCCACTTCGATCTGGCGGATGCGCTCGGCCGATACGCCGAACTCTTCTGCCAGCGCGTGCAGGGTGGCGCCGGAACCGTCGTCGTTGGCCAGCCAGCGTGCTTCGATGATGCGGCGCGAACGGGCGTCGAGCTTGCCCAAGGCCGTTTCCAGGCCTTCCGATTGCAGACGCGTCACCTGTTCCGCTTCCAGCACCTTGGTCGGCTCGCTTTGCT
Source organism: Janthinobacterium salmonicoloratum (assembly GCF_051380845.1). Taxonomy (NCBI): domain Bacteria; kingdom Pseudomonadati; phylum Pseudomonadota; class Betaproteobacteria; order Burkholderiales; family Oxalobacteraceae; genus Janthinobacterium; species Janthinobacterium salmonicoloratum. The sequence continues at coordinate 200,253 of NZ_JBNYXV010000006.1, forward strand.
CCGACGACAGGTAGGCGATCGGTGAAAACTTGTCGTCTTCATCGTCGGTTGGCGATTCCAGCGCAATGTCGCGGCCGCTCAAACGCGTTTCCATCTCGATCACTTCTTCGCGTTTCACGTCGAGCAGCTTGGCCAGCGCATCGATCTGCTTCGGCGTCATCGCGTCCAGGCCCGTCTTGTGGCTGCGCAGGTTGAAGAACAGCTTGCGCTGCGCCTTCGTCGTCGCAACCTTGACCAGGCGCCAGTTTTTCAGGATGTACTCGTGCATCTCGGCTTTCACCCAGTGCATGGCGTACGACACCAGGCGTACGCCCTGGTCCGGATCGAAACGTTTCACGGCTTTCATCAAGCCGATATTGCCTTCCTGAATCAGGTCGGCGTGCGGCAAACCATAGCCCAGATAGCCGCGGGCAATCGAGACGACCAGGCGCAGGTGCGACAGCACCAATTCTTGCGCGGCGGCCAGGTCATTTTTTTCGCGCAGGCGTGTCGCCAGCGAAATTTCTTCGTCGTGGGTCAACATGGGCAGGCGGTTCACGGCCGAAATATAGGCGTCAATATTGCCCAGATTGCCAGTGAACCCGAGGCCCAGCGCATTACTTTTGGTCGGAACCAATGCGGACGTTGCGGACATCATAGTCATGTTTTCTCCCTCGTAGTCTTGCTTTGTTCCAGTTGGCCACGTCACGCGACGTGGTCCGCTTGTCTGTTCGTTTTTGCGTATTCGGTCTTGCACTTTGCAGATCGCGGCACCATCTTCATCTGGCGTCCATGGCGGTTCTGCTATTGGTATGTCCCTATATTAGCACTCTCTGCTTGAGAGTGCCAATCAGCACATTTAATCGTCCCGATAGCCTAAATGCTATGGCGATTCAATGCTTGATAAATGTGTATGAACAGCGATCTGACAGCGCTGCAGGCCGCTTCACGACAACGTAGCTAGTCTACGGCCTCTGGCTGAAGCGAACCTTAAGAATACTTGCTTAATATCAAGACAACAGCAGTATAAGGATGACGAGGCGCATGGCGGCACCGCAGGCGCCGCCATGGAAGGGAAGGTCAGTTCAGGCGCGCCAGGTGGCGCTGCACGCAGAGGAAGGCGCCGATCAGGCCCAGGCCTGCGCTGACGGCCAGCAAGCCAGCCATCGGCAGCGGCGCCAGCGGCACCAGCTGGAATTCGGACGCGTACAGGCGCGCAAACTCGGCAATCGCCGTATTCAGCGGCTGCAAGGCCAGCGCCACGGCGCCCAGGGCCAGCGCACCGGCGCACAGGCCCAGCAGGGCGCCCGTGTAATAGAAGGGGCGGTGGATGAAGGTGTCGGTGGCGCCGATCAGTTTCGAGATGCTGATTTCATCGCGCTGCTGCATCACTTGCAGGCGGATGGTATTGAAGACCACGGCGATTACGGCCACGCCCAAGGTGATCGCCAGCAGCAGCAGCACCAGGCGCAGCACGCCGAGCAGGGCCGCCAGGCGCTTGACCCAGGCTGAATCGACTTGCGCCGATTCCACGCCTGGCAGGTGGCGCAACTGTTCCGCCACTGCATCGACGTCCTGCGCCTCGCTGGCGCTGCTGAAGGCATCGAGCTTCAGCACGTAGCTGTCGGGCAGGGGATTGTCACCCAGGGTGCTGAGCACGTCGGCCAGGCCGTTCTTGTTTTTCAGCGAGTCCAGCGCCTGTTCGCGTGGGATGAAGACGATCTTCGCCTTTTGCTCGCCCACGATCTTGCGCATGGCGCTGGCCAGGGCCACGGCTTGCTCGCGCGGCAAGTCGATCTTCAGGAAGACGCTGATTTCCGGGTCGACCGACATCTGTTCCGACATGGGGCGCACATTGTCGAGCATGGTCAAGCCGGCGAACGGCAGCGACAGGGCGATGGCGACGACGAGCACGTTCAATAAAAAGCCGCCCGGCGACTTGCGCAAATGAATCAGCGCCGAACCGAGGGCGAAGCGGTGTTGACGGAACCAGCCTCTCATAGCTGTTCTCCCTGCGCGTCGTCCGGGCCGGGGGCGGGCGCAAAATCGGGATCGGGCGGGGCGAAGACGGGCGCTTGCGTGGCCTTGTCGATGGCGACCAGCTGGCCGTTTTTCAGGTGGATTACGCGGGCGGCGGCGTCGAGCATCTGTTCGTCATGGCTGGAAATGAGGCAGGTCACGCCCACCGAATGAAACGCTTTCAGGGCGTCGAGCACCTTGTCGGCGCTGGCGCGGTCCAGGTTGGCCGTCGGTTCATCGGCCAGGATGATCTGTGGCCGGTTGACGATGGCGCGCGCGATCGACACGCGCTGCTGCTCGCCGCCCGACAGTGACAGGGGGCGCGCCATGGCGCGGTCGAGCAGGCCGACCTTGTCGAGCGCGGCGCGCGCGCGCTGTTCGGCGGCCGCCTTGTGGGCGCCGACGACGAGCAGCGGCAGCATGACGTTGGCCAGGATGGAGCGGTCGTTCAATAATTTTTGCTGCTGGAAGATCAGGCCCATGTTACGGCGCAAAAACGGCACGCCGGCCGGCTTGATCTTTGCCATGTCCTGGCCATTGACGATCAGCTTGCCCGACGTGGGGCGTTCCATGGCGGCGATCATTTTCAGCAAGGTGGATTTGCCGGCGCCGGACGGGCCCGCCAGAAAAACCAGCTCGCCTTTGGCAATGCTCAGCGAAATGTCGCTGAGCGCCACGGCGTCGGCGGAGTATTGCTTGGAGACGTGCTGAAATTCAATCATGTATAGGCTTATCCGAGCAGCGCTTCGACAAATTCGGCAGCCACGAAAGGCTGCAAGTCTTCAATTTTCTCACCGATGCCGATGAAATACACGGGCACGGGACGTACGCGGGCAATTGCCGCCAGCACGCCGCCCTTGGCGGTACCGTCCAGCTTGGTGATCACCAGGCCGCTCAACTGCAGGGCATCGTCAAACGCTTTCACTTGCGTCAAGGCATTCTGGCCCGTGTTGCCGTCGATGACGAGCAGGGTTTCATGCGGTGCGCCCTCCATGCCCTTGCCGATCACGCGCTTGATTTTCTTCAATTCTTCCATCAGGTGCAACTGCGTCGGCAAGCGGCCCGCCGTGTCGACCATCACCACGTCGATGCCGCGCGCTTTCGCCGACTGCACCGAGTCGTAGGCCACGGCGGCCGGATCGCCCGATTCCTGCGAGATGACGGTGACGTTGTTGCGCTCGCCCCAGACCATCAGCTGCTCGCGCGCGGCGGCGCGGAAGGTGTCGCCCGCAGCCAGCAGCACCGACTGGTTGTTCGACTGCATGTGCTTGGCCAGCTTGCCGATGGTGGTGGTCTTGCCGGCGCCATTTACGCCGGAAATCATCATCACCAGCGGCTTGTGGCGGCCCAGCTCGAAACGCTTTTCCAGCGGCGAGAGCAGGTCGATCAGCAGCACTTTCAGCGCAGTCTTGACGGCGGCGGCGTCGAGCAGCTTGTCTTCCTTGACCTTTTTCTTCAATTCCGTGAGCAGGAATTCCGTGGCGTCGATGCCGGCGTCCGACATCAGCAGCGCCGCTTCCAGCTCTTCGTACAGGGCGTCGTCGATCTTCGCGCCGACGAACAGCACGGATAAGGTGTTCGAGGTTTTTGACAGGCCCGCCTTCAGGCGCGTCATCCACGATTTTTTCTCGGGTTCGGCGGCCACGATCACAGGCACGAGCTCGGCCGGCGCGCCGCTCAGGGGCGCAGCGGCAGGCTGTGGTGCAGGCGGCGTGGCGGCGGGAAGGACGAGGGGCTCGGCTGGTGCAGCCTCGGGAGCGATGGGTTTTTTCTTGAAGAAACTAAACATGGATGTGTGGTGGCGGGTGCTGACCTAAGGCCCGGCGGCGCCGGACACTGTTGTTACGGGCTATTCTACCAGAGCGGGCCCGGCCCTTCATGTTTTACTGTTCGATTGGCAACATTGCCCGGCTATCCACGGAGATCGCCGCAGTTGCCGCGCTTTCCAGCCGGTTCAGTGGGTTTGCAGGGCGAGTGCCTGGCGGCGGCGGCGCCAGTCGGCGATGCTTTCCTCGACTTGCCGCAAGTCCAGCACATGCAAAAAGGGCGGCGGGTGCTTGTACAGGACGGGACTGCGTCCGCCTGCCCACAATTCCATGTCTGGCGGCAAGCTCGCGTGCAACTGCTGCAGGCTGTCGCGCGTTTGCCGTTGCTTGCTGGCACTGGAAAACGACAGCGCCACGATATCGGCCCGCTGTGCGCGGGCGGCCGCGACGATGTCCGTCAGCGGTGTTTCCACCCCCAGCGACATGCAATGGGCGCCGGCCGCCGCACACAGCGCCTCGGCCATCAGCAGCCCCAGGCCATGGCGCTCCTGCGGGAAGGTACTGAGGACGATGCGCGGCGAGCGCGTGGACGGGCTGCTAGCTTGCGGCAGCGAAAAAATGGCATGGCGCATCACCGTCTGCAAGGTTTCGCTATATAGATGCTCTTCGTATACAGCCAGTTCGCCGCACGCCCACGCTTCGCCCACCATGCTGGTGAGGGGGGCGATGACGTCGATGGTGAACGCTTTCAGACCCAGTACGGCCAGCGCCTGGCGCAGGGCGTCGCCCAGTTCCGCCATCTGGTGACCGCGGCACAGGGCCAGGTAATGCGCCAGTTGCGGTTGCGGCAAGGGCTGCGCCGCGCTGCCGGCGCTGGCCAGCTGCTGCAGCTGCGCGGTGCTGTGCTGCATGATTTTTCCCGGACGAAATCCGAGGTCCAGCAGGCGCTTGACCATGCGCAGTTTTTGTACTTGCTCGGCAGGGTAGCTGCGCTCGCCAAAGGCGTCGCGCCGGGGCTGGGGGAAGGCGTAGCGGCGCTCCCACACACGCAAGGTTTCCTTGGCCAGCCCGGTGTCGCGTTCGACATCACCGATGCTGAAGGCGGAAGTAGGTTGCAGGTCAGTATCCATACCAGGGTGGCTTTGCTCGCTTGCGGAAGAACGTGGCATGCATTTTACGCCTTCCGCTGCCCCGGACCAAATAACTGAATCCGATTGCAAATGGCCGGCGTATAAGTTTGTGAATGGCTGAGAGCACTCATTGACACGAATCAATATTTCATCGATTATCCATGAGGCTCGTTTTGTCCAGGACAAACTCAATACAGGTGTACTTATGAAAATTGCCGTCGTCGGAGCAGGAATTGCCGGTTTGTCGTGTGCGTATCGCCTGGCGCAGGCGGGCCAGGACGTCACCTTGTATGAAGCGGGCGACTACTTTGGCGGTCACAGCCACACGGTGGATGTCACGCTCGATGGCGTCACGCATGGCGTCGATACGGGTTTTCTCGTGTTCAATCACGCCACCTATCCGAACCTGGTGCAGCTGTTTCAGGAACTGGGCGTCGAGGCGGCAGACAGCGATATGTCGTTTTCCGTGAAGATGCCGCTGGGCGCCTCGTCCGATGCCCGCGTGCTGGAATGGGCGGGCGCCAATTTCGATACCGTGTTTACCCAGCGTAGCAATCTGCTGCGCCCCGCCTTCCTGCGCATGTTGCGCGATATTCTGCGCTTCAACCGCCAGGCCAGCGCCCTTGCCACGGGAAGCTTGCCGGCGCCGGTCCTGTCGCTGGGCGAGTTTCTTGACCTGCACGGCTATGGCGAAGAGTTCCGCCACTGGTATCTGCTGCCGATGGCCGCTTGCATCTGGTCGTGCCCGGCGCGCCAGATGCTGGCCTTTCCCTTGGCTACTTTCATTCGTTTTTGCCACAACCATGGCTTGCTGCAAGTGAGCGACCGGCCGCAATGGCGCACGGTGCGGGGCGGCTCGCGCGTGTACGTGGAAAAACTGCTGGCGGCCATCCCGCAGCAGCGCCTGGCGTGCCCCGTGCTGGCCGTGCGCCGCCAGCCGCACGGCGGCGCGCGCATGGTCGAGCTGCATACGGCCGCCGGCGTCGAGCATGTCGATCACGTCGTACTGGCTTGCCACAGCGACCAGTCGCTGGCCCTGCTGGCGGATATCCGCGACGACGAGCGTTCCGTGCTCGAAGCCGTGCGCTACCAGCCCAATCGCGCTGTGCTGCATACGGATGCGTCTTGCCTGCCGCAGCGCCGCCGTGCCTGGTCGGCCTGGAATTACCAGGGCCGGCCGGCAGTGGCGGAAGGCGAGGCGCCGCAAGTGTGCGTGCATTATTTGCTGAACCAGCTGCAGCCTTTGCCGTTCAGCACGCCCGTCCTCGTCTCGCTCAATCCGCTCGACGAACCCGATCCGGCGTCCATCATCGACGAGTTTTCATATGCCCACCCCGTGTTCGATGGCGCGGCCATTGCCGCCCAGGCGCGCCTGGCCGGTTTCCAGGGCGCGCAGCACACGTGGTTTGCGGGCGCCTGGACGGGCTACGGTTTCCATGAAGACGGCTTGAAGTCGGGCTTGGCCGTGGCGCAAAGTCTGCTGGGCCTGGCATCCGCGGAGCTCGGCCATGCCGCGTGATCCCACGCAGCCTTCTCCGACGCAGCCCCAGCTGTGCCTGGGGCGGGTGCGCCATGCGCGGCTGCGTCCGCGCGCCCATGCTTTCAGTTATGGCATGTTTTATCTGCGCCTACCGCTGCGCAGCATGGGGATGCAGGATTTCCCGGCACGCTTGATTTCGCGCAACGGCGCCAATCTGCTGTCCTTCCGCGACAGCGACCACGGCGATGGCGCGACGCCGCTGCTGGACTGGATCGATGGCTTGCTGCGCCAGCATGGCGTGTTGGACGCGGGTGGCGAAATCTGGCTGCAAACCATGCCGCGCATGTTCGGCTATGTCTTCAATCCCATCAGTTTCTGGTTTTGCCACCGCTCGGATGGCGCGCTGCGGGCCGTGGTCTGCGATGTGCGCAATACCTTTGGCGAGCGCCATCTGTACTTGCTCGAGCAGGGCGGCGCCATCGCGTATGGCAGCGAACTGGTCGCCAAGAAAATTTTCCATGTGTCACCGTTTTGCAAGGTGGAAGGCCGGTACCGCTTCCGTTTCCTGCGCAATAGCGAACAAGACGGCGAGCGCCACCTGGCCCGGGTCGATTACGACGACCTCGCTGGCCCGCTGCTGCAGACGAGCTTGTCCGGCACGGCACAGCCGCTGCGCGATGGTGGCATCGCCTGGGCCTTGCTGCGCTACCCCCTGATGACGTTTGGCGTGATGGCGCGCATCCATTGGCAAGCCTTGCGCCTGTGGCTGCGCCGCGTGCCGTTTTTCAGCAAACCCCACCCTCCACAAGAAAAGGTGTCCCGATGAGCTCTGATTCCCTGCCGACCGGCCTGCACACGCGCAGCAGCGCTTGCCCCGCGCACTTGCACGACCACGCGCACCTGGACATGCCCGCTGCCGGGCGCATGATTGTGCGCCTGCTGCAAAAATTGCAGCATGGCGCCCTGCGCCTGCGTACGCCTGACGGCAGCGTCCTGCAGTACGGCGACGGCAGCCACCCCGTCACCCTGGACTTGCATAACTGGCGTTTGTGTTCGGCCGTCCTGCGCTCGGGCGACATCGGCTTTGCGGAAACGTTTATCGCCGGCGACTGGCGCACGGACAATTTGCCGGGCTTGATCGAATTGATGATACGCAACCGCGCGCAGATTGAATCTCTGATCTACGGCAACTGGTGGGGTAACCTGATCTATAAGGTGCGCCATTTGCTGCACCGCAATTCACGTGCCGGCAGCAAGAAGAATATTCACGCCCATTACGACATCGGCAACGCCTTTTATCAGCTGTGGCTGGACCCGTCGATGACGTATTCGAGCGCCCTGTTTACCGAAGGCGCCAGCCTGGAAGCGGCGCAGGGGGCGAAATACGCGCGCATTGCGGAGCAGTTGCAGCTGCAGCCGGGCCAGCGCGTGCTGGAAATCGGCTGTGGCTGGGGCGGTTTCGCGGAAACGGCGGCGCGCAGCTACGGCGCCCACGTGACGGGCCTGACCCTGTCGACCGAGCAGCTCGCCTATGCGCGCCAGCGCCTGCACGATGCGGGGCTGGCAGGGCAGGCCGACCTGCAACTGTGCGACTACCGCGACAGCCACGGCCAGTACGACGCCATCGCCTCGATCGAGATGTTTGAAGCCGTGGGGCAAAGCTACTGGCCCGGCTATTTCGCGTGCGTGGCGCGCAACCTGAAGCCAGGCGGACGGGCCTGCATCCAGACCATCGTCATCGCCGATGCCTTGTTCGAGCGCTACAGCAAGAGCACGGACTTTATTCAACAGTACATTTTCCCGGGCGGCATGCTGCCTTCGCCGGCCGAGTTTCGCCGCGCCGCCGAGGCGCAGGGCTTGCGCGTGCAAGACGCCTTCAGCTTTGGCCTCGATTACGCGGAAACCTTGCGCCAGTGGCGCGCCAGCTTCCTGGCCCAGCGCACGGCGTTGGAAAGGCAGGGATTCGATGGCCGTTTCCTGCTGACCTGGGAGTTTTACCTCGCGTATTGCGAGGCTGCCTTCCAGGCGCATAACACGGATGTGATGCAATTTACCCTGATCAAGGACTGACCATGCGCCGCTTGCTTGCCGCTGTTGTGCTGTCGTTGAGCATGTCCGCTGCCATGGCCGCGCCGCCTGCCTTTGTCGCTGCCGACGTGCCCGAGGCCCGCCTGGCGGGCGAGGGCGACTATACGTGGTTTGGCATGCGTATTTATCGCGCGCAACTGTGGGTGGGCGCGAATGGCTATCAGGGCACGGCGTCGGCCACGGCGCCCTTCGTGCTGGAATTGCGCTACGCGCGTGCGCTCGATGGCAGGAAGATCGCCGAGGCCAGCTATGAACAAATGCAGAAGATAGGCGCCGGCACGGAAGCGCAGCGCCTGGCGTGGCTGGCCACCATGCAACGTATCTTTCCTGACGTCAAGGAAGATCAGCGCATCGCGGGCGCCTACCGGGCCGGCATCGCACCGGGCGTGCGCTTTTACCTCGACGGCAAGGTGCTGGCCGACGTGAGCGATGGCGACTTTGCGCGCGCCTTCTTCGCCATCTGGCTCTCTCCATCGACCACGGCGCCCAAGCTGCGCGGCGCGCTGTTGCAGAGTGCCGCGCCGCTGCCATGACTGCCGGGGCCAGCGCTTTGACTTTGCCGGCCTTGTTCAGCTATGGCCTGTTCGGCTTGCCGCTGGCCATGCTGGCGCTGCCCATCTATATATATGTGGCGCCGTTTTATGCGCAGCGCAGCAGTCTTGACCTGGCGCAAATCGGCGCCGTACTGCTGGCGGCCCGCATCGCCGCCGCCTTCATCGATCCTGCCCTCGGTGCCTGGATGGCGCGGGGCGGGCGCAGCTATGCCGTCTATGTCGGCGCCGCGCTACCGTTGCTGCTGCTGGGCTTTGGCGCCCTGTTTCATCCGCCGTCCATGCCGCAAGCGGCGACCCTGGCCTGGTTCCTGGCCGCCTTGCTGCTCGTCTATGCCGCCTATGGCCTGGCCGGCATTGCGCACCAGAGCTGGGGCGCGGCCCTGAGCCAAGCGCGCGCGCAGCGGGCGCGGGTGGCGGCCGTGCGCGAAGGCTGCGGTTTGCTCGGCGTGATCCTGGCGGCGGGGCTGACTTCCGTGCTCGGCTATGACGGCTTGTCGCTGGCCTTTGCCGTCTGCCTGCTGGCGGCGGGCGCACTGCTGCTGGCGCGCGCGCCGCGTCCTGTCTTGCGCAGTGCCGAGGCAGCAGTCTCCGGCAATGGCTGGAAGTTGCCATTGCGCCAGCGCGCGTTTCGCTGGCTGTTTGCTGTCCTGCTCGTGAATGGCGTGGCCGCTGCCATTCCCGCCACCCTGTTCCTGTTCTTTGCCACCGACTACTTGCGCCTGGGCCATTACGCAGGACCGTTCCTGATCGTCTATTTTTGCGCTGCGGCCGCCTCGATGCCCGTGTGGGTGGCCCTGGCACGCCGCTTTGGCGAAGCGCGCGCCTGGGGCGGCGCCATGCTGCTGGCCGCCAGCGTGTTTGTCTGGGCCTATGGCCTGGGCGCGGGCGCCGCCTGGGGCTTTGCCGCCATCTGCTTGCTGTCGGGCCTGGCGCTTGGGGCCGACCTGGCCTTGCCGCCGGCCCTGCTGGCAGGGCTGATCGGCGCGGCCGGTCATGCGGGCCGGCACGAAGCGGCGTATTTCGGCTGGTGGAACTGGGGCGTGCAGATGAGCCTGGCGCTGGCGGCCGGCATCGCCTTGCCCCTGCTGGCCTGGCTCGGCTATGTGCCGGGCAGCAGCGGCGGCTTGCCGGCCCTGTCGGCAAGCTACGCCTTGCTGCCCTGCGCCTTGAAACTGCTGGCGGCGCTCCTGCTGTGGCGCGCGCCCCTACAACATATATATAGTGACCACCTGGAGAATCGCGCATGCGCTTCATGAACTATTGCAAACGTCGCCTGCCGCTGGCGGCCCTGTTGCTGGCGCTGGCCGGCTGTTCCACGCCGCCCACGCCGGCCACCTACGCGCAGGAGTTACCCTTACTGGATCTGCAACAGTACTTCAACGGCACGCTCGATGCCCACGGCATCTTCCAGGACCGCTCTGGCAAGGTGGTCAAGCGTTTCACTGTAGTGATACGCGCCAGCTGGCAGGGCGATTCGGGCATTCTGGACGAGGATTTCACGTACTCGGACGGCAGCCGCCAACGGCGCGTGTGGACTTTGCGCAAGACGGCGCCCGGACGCTTCATCGGCACGGCGCCCGACGTGATCGGGGAAGCCGTCGGCGAAGTGGCTGGCAATGCGCTGCGCTGGCAATACGTACTGGCGCTGCCCGTCGATGGCACGGTCTACCACGTCGACTTCGAGGACTGGATGTTCCTGATGGATGACAAGGTCATGCTTAACCGCGCCGCCATGAGCAAGTTCGGTTTCAGCCTGGGCGCCGTTACTTTATCGTTCAGCAAGCGTCCACAGGCGGCCCCATGAATCGCAAGATCACCAGCTGGGCTGGCAAGCGCGTGTGGATCATCGGCGCTTCCAGCGGCATCGGCGCCGCCTGTGCCACCTTGCTGCTGGAGCAGGGCGCCAGCGTGGCCTTGTCAGCCCGCCACCGCGCCAGCCTGGAACAGCTGTGCGAGGGACAGCCGCTGGCGCAGGCTTTACCGCTCGATATCACCCAGCATGCGCAGCTGCGGGCCGTCTGCGTAGAATTGCAGCAGCAGTGGACGCATATCGACCTGATACTGGTGCTTGCTGGCGGCTATCAGGCCATGCGCGCCGATAGCTTCGACCTCGATGCAGCCCAGGGCTTGCTGGCCCTGAATGTGGGCGGCGTCTTCAATTGCCTGGAGCAGGCCTTGCCGTGGCTGTTGCGTCAGGGCAGCGGCGGCATCGGCATCGTCGCTTCGGTGGCCGGTTATGGCGGCTTGCCCAAGGCGCTTGCGTATGGCGCCAGCAAGGCGGCGCTGATCAACCTGACGGAGTCGCTGTACCTGGACCTTCATCCACGCGGGATTGATGTGTATCAAATCAATCCTGGTTTTGTCGCCACGCCCCTGACGGCGGACAATGATTTCACCATGCCGGCCTTGATGACGGCGAAGGACGCGGCCGCCGCCATGCTCGACGGCATCGAGCGGGGCCAGTTCCACATCCACTTTCCGAAGCGCTTCACGAATGCCATGCGCCTGGCACGGCTGTTGCCGTATCGCGCCTATTTTTGGCTGATCCGCAAGGTGACGGGCCTATGAGTGCAACCATGGAGGCTCCGCTGGCGCGCTTGGTGGCGTTTTACGAGCACCTGAGCCTGGAGGGCCTGGCACAGCTGGGCGCCGTGTATGCGCCAGACGCCCGCTTCAAGGACCCGTTCAACGAGGTACAGGGCCATGCCGCCATCCTGGCCATCTTCGAGCACATGTTCGTGCAAGTCGATGCGCCCCGGTTTGTCGTGCTGGAAAGCCTGGGGCAGGGGGAGCAAGCGTTCCTGACGTGGGAGTTTCGCTTTCGCATGAAACGCCTGGTATCTGGCGAACAATGTATCCGTGGCGCAACACATCTGCGTTTCGATGCGCAGGGACGGGTGATATTGCACCGGGATTATTGGGATGCGGTGGAAGAATTGTATGAAAAACTGCCATTGCTCGGTGGTTTCATGCGCATGCTCAGGCGCGCAAGTCAGCGCTAAGCGTGTTTCTTGATGCTTTTAAGCAAAAAATGCGAAAAAGAAAAAGTAAATTGTGTGGAATTGGGCTGGCGAAAACTTGATTTCGGTCAATGTGTCGTTTTTTAGAGACAAAAATGTCAAAATATTGAGAAGGCAACATTGTAAGAAATTGTTTCAACTGATGCGGAATTTGCAAGCAAGAGTCGTCCTCATCCGTTCCAAGCCGGCACCCGGCGCGCGTGCTGGAAAACAGGAAAAACATTTCTATGTGAGCAATTTAAATTACCGCAAAGTCAGTAATTATATTGATACTCTGCCTAGTTTTTCGACGCGTGCGACGACGTCGAAAATCGCGCCTACGCCCCTGAATAATGCGGCAACGCACCAAAACAGGGCGCCTTATTTCCCGTTTTCGGGCATCCGGCAGCAAACATTGGCGATGCCGTGTATGCTTCGTCCCGTTTATCCATTATCGCCTGACAAATTGTGCGCTTTGTCGCGTAAATGATGCAGGGCAAATGATGGGTAAAGCATGTTGATGTTTTAATCATATGCCTGATACTGTTGCACTAATACAACGGGTATCGACAAGGCATGCGCTATGATGGAATGGTCAATCAGGCCAATGCATTGGTTGGCAAGGGGCACTGGCTCTATCGCGTAGTACGGTTGGCGATGATCGGGATGCCTGAAAAAGCAACCGGCCTGGTACCGGAAGTAACATGTCGGAACTTGATGGAATGTGAAACGGTCGTTATAGTGCCGCTTCCGGTGCCCTTTGAGCACCGAACCGTCGCATGAAAATACGGTCGCTCTGCAGCCTTCAAGCTTATCGGTGCAATAGCGTGCCGATACCGATATGAATTGTTCCTCTGACCGGAACAGCAATGTGGCAGGTGGAGACCTTGCCCTCACTCATAAAAAGCGCTCTGTTAGAGCGCAGCTCGAGATGCATAGGCTGTATTACTTTTTGCTTCAAAATTAAAGGAAATCGCAATGAAAAAAACTCTGATCACCCTGGCAGTTCTGGCAGCAGCCACTGGCGTAGCCCAAGCTCAATCGAGCGTTGTTATCTACGGTACCGTTGACGCTGGTTTCGTCAGCGAGCGCGGTGGTGTTAACGGCAACGTTAACAAAATCGATAGCGGCGTTGCTTCGGCTTCCCGTCTGGGCTTCAAAGGCACCGAAGATCTGGGCAGCGGCCTGTCGGCACTGTTCGTTCTGGAATCGGGTTTCAAAGTTGATACCGGTGCGCAAGAAGGTGAAGCGCTGTTTGGTCGTCAAGCCTACGTTGGCCTGAGCAGCAAAACGGCTGGTACGGTAACCCTGGGTCGTCAATACACCCCTTGGTACAACACCCTGTCGAAAGTTGCTGATCCATTCGCAGTTGGCTACGCTGGTTCCGCTAAGAACTTGTTCCCAGCGAACACGACCCGCACCAGCAACACCGTGCTGTACACCTCGCCAAACTTCAACGGCTTCGATGCTGACGTTGCTTACAGCACCGCCAACAACGGCCAAGAGAGCCTGGTATCCAGCAAAATCGGTCGCCAAATGGGCGCGTCGGTTGGCTACGCTAACGGTCCTTTGAACGCACGTGTTGCTTACAACACCACCAGCAACGAAACCGCTATCAGCGATGCTGGCAGCGCACGTAACTGGCTGGTTGCTGCTAACTACGACTTCGCAGTTGCGAAAGCGTATGCTGCCTACGGCGTCAACAAAGGTGCAAACAGCTCGCTGCGTAACAACGGCAACCTGAATGCATTCAACTACACCTCGGCCGCAACCAGCGACGACAGCACCACCGCCCTGATCGGCGCAACGGTACCAGTTGGTCCAGCCGGCACCGTGATGGCTTCGGTTATCCACGTGAACGACAAATCGGGCCTGAACGCCGATGCTAACCAGTTCGCAGTGGGCTACTCGTACGCTCTGTCGAAGCGCACCAGCACCTACGCTTCGTACGCTAAGATCTCGAACAAAAACAACGCTGGCTACACTGTTGGCAACAACAGCAACGTCGGTACGGGCGACAAAGCCTTCAACGTTGGTGTTCGTCACTCGTTCTAATATTCGCGCAAGCGAAGCTTAGTACCGCTGCCAGCATCCCTTCGGGGATGCTGATAAGCAAGGAAACGCGTCTCCAGGCTAGTCCTGGCGGCGCGTTTTTGCATGTGCGGCGCCAGTTATAATGGCGCCGTTACTCAAGTAAAGGAATGCCATGTATCCATACCCATCGCCGCGCCTGGCCGCCATGCTGGCCGCGCTGTTGCTCGCTGGCGCCACGGGCGCCGCTGTCGCTGCCGTCAAGGGCAAGAAGCCGGCCGGACTGGAGCGCTACGGCGTGGCCGTCTACTCCGACCTGTGCCTGCAAAAGGATAGCGGTGAAATCGGCGGCCAGCGCGTGACCCTGCACCGCTTTGCCGAGGCCGATTCCGTCATCTATGAATTCACGGCAGGCGCCCTGAGCTGGCCCATCGTGGCCAACGACGTCAACCTGGACGCCGCCACGGGCGCCTTCGACTTCACCATCGCCGGCGCCGACAGCGAAGAGCGCACCATCGTCGGCAAGTTTTCGAAGGATGGACAGACCCTGACCCTGGAAGGCGATTACTGCGGCGGCAACGTGCGCATGCCCATGAAACTGAGCCGCGTGCGCGATTTCGGCCGTCCCCTGAAAAACTGCACCCCATGCCCGCCGATGCCGGAGGCGCCCGCCGAGGCAGTGCCTGCCGAGGAAAGCGCGCCAGTGCCCGCTGCCTGAGCGATTGCTGCTGTCAAAAAGAAAAAGGCCCGGTATCGACCGGGCCTTTGTTATTTTCAGCCTTGCAAGGGGCTTATTTGGCCGCTTGCGCCTTTTCCGCCGTGGCGCGGATGGTGGCCAGAGTGGCGTTCGGCGTGATCAGGTTGCCGTCGTAGCGCAGTTCGATCAGGGCCGGCAAGTTGTTGGCCTTGGCGTGCGCCAGCGCGCGCCGTAGGGCGGGAGCGAACTCTTCTGTCGTATTCACCACTTCGCCATGCGCGCCATACGCTTGCGCCAGGGCCGCAAAATCCGGGTTGTGCAGGGTCGTGCCCGACACGCGGCCCGGGTAATCGCGTTCCTGGTGCATGCGGATGGTGCCGAACATCTGGTTATTGAAGACGATGATGACCACGCCTGCCTGGTATTGCACGGCGGTGGCCAGTTCCTGGCCATTCATCATGTATTCGCCATCGCCGGCAAAGGTGATCACGGTGCGCTCTGGGTGCACAATCTTCGCCGCCACGCCGGACGGCACGCCGTAGCCCATGGCGCCGTTAGTTGGCGCCAGCTGCGTGCGCATGCCGCCGTAACGATAAAAACGGTGTGCCCACGAGGCGTAATTGCCGGCGCCGTTCGTCAGGATGGTGTCACGGGGCGCTTGCGCCATGATCTCTTGCGTCACTTGCCACAGGTCCAGCGGCGCCTGGCCATCCTGGAAGATGGGCGGCTGCTCTTGGTAGGCGGCCAGCTCGGCCCTGGCTTCGGCAGGCGTATGTTTCCATACGGAAGCGTCGACGGGGGCCATGGCGGCCAGCATGGCGCAGACTTGCGGCATGCCGCTGTTGATCATCAGTTCGGCCTGGTAGACGCTGCCCAGTTCTTCGGCATCCGTATGGATGTGCACCAGGCGCTGGCGTGGTACGGGCGAGTCGAACAGGGTGTAACCGCCCGTCGTCATTTCGCCCAGGCGCGGGCCGATGGCGATGACCAGGTCGGCATTTTTCACGCGCGCGGCCAGTTTCGGGTTGATGCCGATGCCGACGTCGCCGATGTAGTTCGGGTGGGCATTGTCGAGCAAGTCCTGGAAGCGGAAGGTGCAGGCGACGGGCAGGTGATTCGCTACCGCGAACTGTTGCAGGTCGGCGCATGCCTGCGGCGTCCAGGTGGTGCCGCCCAGCAAGACCAGCGGCTGCTTTGCGCCGGCCAGCATGCTGCGCAACTGTTGCAGCTGCGCGTCCGATGGCGCCGCCTGCACCGGCTGGTAGGCGCGCGTGTCGGCGACAGTCGCCATGGAAATGAGCATGTCTTCCGGCAAGGCCAGCACGACGGGGCCGGGGCGCCCGCTGGTGGCGACCTGGAAGGCGCGCGCCAGGTATTCGGGAATGCGCTCGGCACGGTCGATCTGCGCCACCCACTTGGCCATCTGGCCGTACATGCGGCGGTAGTCGATTTCCTGGAACGCTTCGCGGTCGACGAAATCATTGCCCACCTGGCCGATGAACAAGATCATCGGGGTGGAATCCTGGTAGGCCGTGTGCACGCCGATCGAGGCGTTGGTGGCGCCCGGTCCCCGCGTGACGAAACAGATGCCCGGCTTGCCCGTCAGTTTGCCGTAGGCTTCGGCCATGAAGGCGGCGCCGCCTTCCTGGCGGTTGATGATGAAGCGGATGCCCGAATCGTGCAGGGCGTCGAGTACGTCGAGGTAGCTTTCGCCAGGCACGCCAAAGGCGGTGTCGACACCGTGGATCTGCAGGGCATCGACCAGGATCTGGCCGCCGGTACGGGATTGTTGCGTCATGTTCGGCTCTTTATGTTCTAGTGGGTGGCAAAGAAGTGGGGCAAGCGGTGCGCATGCGCTTGCATGCAAGCAGCTTGCCTCATTCTATGTGAGCCGATTTGGCCCGGCTTTTGAAATGGCGACACCGAATTACACAATCCCCCGGGCCGGGGCCCGACGAGGGGCCCGGTGAGCGGTGTCGCGCCTGCACGGGCCTTTTTGCAGAAACATGCTGCGGCGCGGTACAATGGCGGGTGAAGCAGGCCAGACAGTCGCTGGCCGGCGCAGCAATGCGCTGGCGGGAGGAAGGTCCGGACTCCATAGAGCGGGGTGACGGTTAACGGCCGTCCGTCGAAAGCCGTAAGGTATAAGGCGAGGAATAGGGCCACAGAGACGAGCGTATTAAGTTACGGTGAAACGCGGTAACCTCCACCTGGTGCAATTTCAAATAGGCACGCGATGATGCTGCTCGCGGAGCGTGCGGGTAGAAAGCTTGAGCGCCCGAGTAATCTGGCGCCTAGAGGAATGACTGTCATAGTGCCGACCTGCAAGGGAAGGCGCCGTAACAAAATCCGGCCTACCGGCCTGCTTCACTTGAATTCTTGCTCCCTGGCCCGCCAGGGAGCATCTCGGCAGCAGGCGCTTTGCCTGTTGCGCGCCAAAAAAAGCCCCCGCAACGGGGCTTTTTTTGTTTCTAAAAGAATAGCACTCAGGATAAAGTTGTATATACAACTAAGATGAACAATTGGTTAAAGTTTCTTGTTTTCAATTAATTGCTGCATTGCAAAAATAGTTTTTCCCGCGTGGGCTCAGCCCCGGAAAACAGGGCCGGTGCGCGCCATGGACGATTGTTTTTTGCTTTAAACCAACTCTTTCTCTGTGGCTAATTGCTGTTGTGCCTGGATGACGAAAGTATTGTCATGTGTCAACTAACTGTAAAAAATTCAATTTTCTGATTTCGTTTTTTTCGATGTTTACGGTAGGAAAACACATGTGTGCAGATGAGGTAGCACATTCACTATCTTTCATAAGTATCTAATTTATCGATATATTTTTATTTGAAGCTCCTTCAACGATATGCGCTAAGTCCTTAATTTCATTAATAAAATTCCTGTTTTACCAATCGGAAACCGCTTGACCACTATCTTTGCTTCCTCTAAAGTGGGGAACTGTGTGAAAAAGTGTGTTTTTGTGGGAAATTTTCCCTTTTCATCGTGATGCGCAAGCGTCGCAACCCAAGCTCAAAAAAGGTCTTCCGTGTTTCAAGGCGCGTCCGCAATCAATCTCGATGCCAAAGGCAGGATGTCTATCCCTGCCAAGCACCGTGACGCGCTGGCGATTCAATGCGAAGGCCGCTTGACCCTGACCAAACACCCCGATGGCTGCCTGCTGTTTTTCCCCCGTCCCGTGTGGGAAAGCCACCGCCAGCAAATCGCCGCCTGGCCCATGTCGGCGCGCGCCTGGCAGCGCATCTTCCTCGGCAACGCCGTCGACGTCGAGCTGGACTCGGCCGGCCGCGTGCTGATCTCTCCCGAATTGCGCAACGCCGTCGGGTTGTCGCGCGAAGTCATGATGATCGGCATGGGCAGCCACTTTGAAATATGGGATGCCGCCAAGTTGGCCGACAAAGAACAGCAGGCGATCGATGCCGGCACCCCCGATGTACTTTCCAATTTTTCTTTCTAAGGCTCCGTAATGACACAACTCACGGTGCCGGAATTTCAGCATCGCACGGTGCTGCTCGATGAAGCGGTCGATGCGCTCGACCTGTCGGGCGACCGCGCGCACGGCGTTTACGTCGACGGCACGTTTGGCCGCGGCGGCCATAGCCGATTGATTTTGTCGCGCCTGGCGCCCGACGCGCGCCTGATCGGCTTCGACAAGGACTTGCAGGCCATCGCCACGGCCGAACAGATCGGCGACCCCCGTTTCCAGATCGTCCACGACAGCTTTGCCACCATGACGGCCAGCCTGGCCGAACGTGGCGTGCAGCAGGTCGATGGCATTTTGCTCGACCTGGGCATCTCGTCGCCGCAGGTCGACGACGCTGCGCGCGGTTTCAGCTTCCGCAACGACGGACCGCTGGACATGCGCATGGATACCACGCGCGGCATCTCCGCTGCCGAATGGCTGGCGGTGGAAACCGAGCAGAATTTAGAGAAAGTGATACGCGATTATGGGGAAGAACGGTTTGCTTTTCAGATTGCAAAGGCGATTGTTGCTGGCCGGGCAGTCCAGCCAATTTCAAGCACACGACAGCTTGCCGGCATCGTGGCAGGCGCCGTCAAGACCCGCGAGAAGGGTAAGGACCCCGCTACCCGCACCTTTCAGGCCATACGCATTTTCATTAACAAAGAGCTCGAGGATCTCGAGGTCGGCCTGAACCAGGCGTATGCCTGCCTGGCGCCCGGCGCGCGCATGGCCGTGATCAGCTTTCATTCGCTGGAAGACCGCATGGTCAAGCGCTTCTTCGCCTCGAAGGCGAACGTGGAGCAGCCTGACCGCCGTCTGCCGATCCGCGCGGTCGACTTGCCGCAGCCGGAAATGAAGCTGATTTCGAAGATGAAGCCGTCCGACGCCGAGATCGAGGGCAATCCCCGCTCGCGTTCGGCCGTGATGCGCGTGGCGCAGCGTTTGCCCATTCCACTTAGTGGCGGCCCCCGATGACTGGCAAGCTATGTGTCGTGCTGTCGGCCCTGCTGGTGTGCTGCGGCCTGTCGCTGGTGAACGCGCAGTATCAGTCGCGCCACCTGCTGATCGACCTGGAGCGCGCGCAAGCGTTGTCGCGCCAGCTCGACATCGACTGGGCGCAGCTGCAGCTGGACCAGTCCACCCTGGGCAAGCATGAACGCATCGAATCGATCGCACGGCGCGATCTGAGCATGACGCCGCTGACAGCGGCGCGTACGCAATACCTGACGGAGGGCGAATAATGAAGTTGGGTGGTAACAGCAACGGCCGGGTGGCAGCATCGAAAGGCGTGCCATTCTCGAAGAACCCCGTACTGGCGGTGCGCCTGCCCGTCTGGCGTTCGCGCGTCGTGCTGTTCCTGCTGTTCTTCGCTTTCGCCGGCCTGGGCGCGCGCGCTCTGTGGCTGCAGGGCGTGTCGACGCAGTTCCTGCAAAAGCAGGGCAAGGCGCGCTATGAGCGCACCCTGGAATTGCCGGCCACGCGCGGCAAGATCACCGACCGCAATGGCCAGGTGCTCGCGTCGTCAGTCCCTGTGAAAGCCATCTGGGCCATTCCCGACGACGTGCTGCAGGCGTCGCCCGAAAAAATCAATGCGCTGGCCGGCTTGCTGGAAATGAATGTCAACGAATTGCGCAAGAAGCTCGATTCGGATCGCAGCTTCGTTTACCTGAAACGCCAGGTCGAGATGGACGTGGCCGACAAGATCTCCAAGCTGGGCATCGATGGTATCGACGAGCGCAAGGAGTACAAGCGCTTTTATCCACAGGGCGAAGTGATGACCCACGTGGTGGGCTTTACCAACGTGGAAGACGTGGGCCAGGAAAGCATGGAACTGGCGCAGCAGAAAACCCTCGTCGGCACCACCGGCAGCCGCCGCGTGATCAAGGACCGCCTGGGCCACATCGTCGAAGATATCGGCTTCATCCACGAACCGCATGACGGCAAGGACCTGACCCTGTCCGTCGACAGCAAGATCCAGTACATCGCCTTCACGCAGTTGAAGGAAGCGGTGGAAAAATTCAACGCCAAGGCCGGCGGCGCCGTGGTGCTCGACGTGCATACGGGCGAAGTGCTGGCCCTGGCCAATTACCCCAGCTACGACCCGAACGACCGCCGCAAGCTCACGGGCCAGCAGCTGCGCAACCGCGTCATGACCGATACCTTCGAACCCGGCTCGACCCTGAAGCCGATCACGGTCTCGCTGGCGCTCGACACGGGCCGGGTCAAACCGACCACCCTGATCGACACGGGCCCTGGCCGCTATACCATCGCCGACCGCACGATCACCGACACCAAGCCGCACGGCGTGATCAATGTCTCCGAAATCATCGAAATGTCGTCGAACATCGGCACCTCGAAAATCGCACTGGGCATGCCGTCGCAGGAAATGTGGGAAATGTTTACCAAGGTGGGTTTTGGCCAGCAGCCGAAATGGGGCTTCCCCGGCGCCGTGGCCGGTCGCGTGCGCCCGTATAAATCGTGGCGCCCGGTGGAACAGGCAACCATGAGCTACGGTAACGGCATTTCCGTGTCGCTGATCCAGCTGGCGCGCTCTTATATGATGTTCGCGCGCGACGGCGACACGATTCCCCTGTCGTTCCAGAAGGTCAATGAACTGCCCGTGGGCCAGCAAGTGATCAAGCCGAAGACGGCCGCCGAAATGCGCGCCATGCTGGAACTGGTGGTCTCCGGCGCGCACGGCTCGGCCAAGCGCGCCCAGGTCGCCGGCTACAGAGTCGGTGGCAAGACGGGCACCGCCTATAAAGTTGAAAACGGCCGCTATGCGATGCCGCGCAAATATATCGGCTCTTTCGTGGGCATGGTGCCGATGTCGGCGCCGCGCTTCATCATTGCCGTGATGATCGATGAACCGACCGGCGCCGCCCACTATGGTGGCCAGGTTGCCGCTCCCGCTTTTGCGGCGATTGCGACCAACGCGCTGCGCGCGATGAACGTACCGCCCGATTCCTCCGTTACCGAAATCGTGGTCCCGGCCAATGCCGGCCCGGAGGCCATGTGAAGTCACTCATGACCATACAAGACATCAGTTTGTGGATCAAAACGGCTGCCCCGTGCGGGCAGCTGACGTCCGATTCGCGCCGCGTGCAGCGCGGCGACGTGTTTTTCGCCTACACAGGCGCCACGCATTTCATCGCCGCCGCCATCGAGCAGGGCGCCGCCGCCATCGTGCATGACGCCGTCGAATGGAACGCCGCATGGAGCGTGCCGCATCTGCTGGTCAGCGACCTGAAACGCTTGGCCGGCCCCGTGGCGCATGCTTTTTACGACATGCCTGACAGCGCCATGTTCAGCGCCGGCGTGACGGGAACGAATGGCAAGACCTCGTGCGCGCTATGGCTGGCGCAGGCCCTGGCGCGCCTCGGTGACACCTCGTCCGTCATAGGGACTTTGGGCGTGGGCCTGTGCAAGCCGCGCGGCGCCATCGAATTCGACGTCACCGGTTACACCACGCCCGACGCCGTGCTGCTGGCGCGTAAACTGGCCGCCATGCGCGACGCCGGCGCCAAAGCCGTCGCCATCGAAGTATCGTCGATCGGCCTGGACCAGGACCGCGCGGCCGGCATGCATTTCGATGTCGCCATGTTCACCAATTTGACGCGCGACCACCTCGACTACCATGGCGACATGGCGGCCTACGAAGCGGCCAAGGTCAAGCTGTTCGATTGGCCCGGCCTGAAAACGGCCGTCATCAACCTGGATGACGCCATGGGCCTGCGCCTGGCGCGCCACGTGGAAGGCAAGCTGGCCGGTGAATATCCGGTGATTGGCTACACCTTGCAGGATGCGGCAGCCTTGCCCGACTTGCCGGGCGTGCTGATGCTGCGCGCCAGCCAGTTCCGCAGCCGCCATGCCGGCACCGACTTCCACCTGGAATGCGCGCTGGGCGTGGCGCTGGTCAAGACGCAGCTGGTGGGCCATTTCAATATCAGCAACGCGCTGGCCGTGCTGGGCGCCTTGCTGGCGCATGGCACCGGCCTGCGCGCCGCCATCGACGGCATCGAATCCCTGCAGCCGGCCCCGGGCCGCATGCAGCAGGTGGGCGGCCAGGAGGCGCCAATGGTCGTCATCGATTACGCGCATACGCCGGACGCGTTGGAAAAAACCCTGGCCGCCTTGCGCCAGGTGGCGCAGGAGCGGGGCGGCCAGCTGTGGTGCGTGTTCGGCTGCGGCGGTGACCGCGATCCGGGCAAGCGTCCGCAGATGGGCGCCATCGCGCAGCTGGCTGATCACGTGCTGGTCACCAGCGACAATCCGCGCAGCGAAGATCCGCACGCCATCATCGCGCAGATCGTCGCCGGCATGCGTGCCGACGGTCCGCAGCCGCAAGCCATCGAAGACCGCGCCGGGGCCATTTTGTCGGCCATCAAGCACGCGGCCAAGCCGGACGTGATCCTGTTGGCAGGCAAGGGCCATGAGCCGTACCAGGAAATCAAGGGCAAGAAACTGCCGTTCTCCGATGCAGACCATGCGCAGCTGGCCCTGTCCGCGCGCCTGACGATGATGAGGACGAACTGATGGACCGCCTCATGCACGCCAGCCTGGCCGAACTGATGCCGTCACTGGATGGCGCACAGCTGACGGGCGACGCCGTTTTTGACGGCGTTTCCACCGACAGCCGCAGCGCCCAAGCCGGTTCGCTCTTCGTCGCCCTGCGCGGCGAGAGTTTCGACGCCCACGATTTCCTCGACCAGGTGGCCGCGCGCGGCGTCGCCGCCGTGGTAGTCGAGCGCCTGCCGGCAGGCTGGGATAACAGCAAGGTACCGGCCATCGTGGTCGCCGATACCCTGGTCGCACTGGGCCGCATCGCCAACCTCTGGCGCGGCCGTTTTAGCTTGCCCGTCATCGGCGTCACCGGCAGCAACGGCAAGACCACCGTCAAGGAAATGATTTCATCCATCCTGGCGGCGGCCTTTGGCGAAGAAGGCCGGCTGGCCACGCGCGGCAACCTGAATAACGAGATCGGCGTGCCCCTGACCCTGTTCCGCCTGAATGAAGAACACAAGGCGGCCGTCATCGAGATGGGCATGAACCATCCGGGGGAAATCGCGCGCCTGGCGGCGATCGCCGCGCCGACTCTGGCGATGGTCAACAACGCGCAGCGCGAGCACCAGGAATTCATGCATACGGTGGAAGCGGTGGCGCGCGAGAACGGCGCCGCGCTGGCGGCATTGGCCGACGATGGCGTGGCCGTCTTCCCGCATGGCGATGAATTCACGCCCCTGTGGCGCGAACTGGCCGGCGCGCGCGCCGTCATCACCTTCGGCCTGTCGAAGGAGGCGGATGTCAGCTGCACGCACCGCGCGGCCGAGGATTTTGGCAGCGATCTATTCGTCAGCGTGCGCGCACAGGACGGCAGCCTGCGCCAGTTCTTCGTCGGCTTGCAGGCGGCAGGCGATCATAATGTGCGCAATGCGCTGGCGGCCGTGGCATGCGCGATTGGCGCCGGCATTGCCATCGAATATATCAAGCAGGGCCTGGAGGCGTTTTCTCCCGTGAATGGACGCCTGCAGAAAAAACGTGCCGCCAATGGCGCCACCATCATCGACGACACGTATAACGCCAATCCGGATTCGGCGCGCGCGGCCATCGATGTACTGGCGCAGGCCGCGGCACCGCGCATCCTGGTGCTGGGTGAGATGGGCGAAGTCGGCACGCAGGGGCAGCAGTTCCACGAAGAGATCGGCGCTTACGCCGCCGCCAAAGGCATCGAACACGTGCTGGCGACGGGCGGCCTGGCGCGCCATCTGGTCAATCCGGCGCAGGAAGCCGCCAGCCAGGAATCAGGCACGGTCGTGGAGTATTTCGAACAGTTCGACGGTTTGCTGGTGGCGCTCGATGCGCATTTGTCCGGCCGTTCGGATGCAACAGTATTAATCAAGGGCTCCCGCTTCATGAAGATGGAACGGGCCGTGCAGCATTTGATTGGTTCAAACAACAATAACAAGGAAGCTCACTAATCATGCTGCTCTGGCTCGCTCATTATTTCCAGGACGACATTGGCCCACTGCGGGTCTTTAACTTCATCACGTTCCGCGCCGTCTTCGCCACCCTGACGGCGATCCTGATCGGCCTGTGCGCCGGTCCCGCCGTGATCCGCATGCTCACGCGCATGAAGGTCGGCCAGGCCGTGCGTACGGACGGTCCGCAAACGCATCTGAAAAAACACGGCACCCCGACCATGGGCGGTGTGCTGATCCTCATCGCCATCGGCATTTCCACCTTGCTGTGGGCCGACCTGTCGAACCGTTTCATCTGGCCCGTGCTGATCGTCACGCTGGGCTTTGGCGCCGTCGGCTGGGCCGATGACTACCGCAAGGTGGTGCACCAGGACCCGGAAGGCATGCGCTCGCGTGAAAAATACTTCTGGCAGTCGCTGATCGGCATCGCCGCCGCGTTTTACCTGGCGTTTTCCGTCTCCATCTCCGAGCCCAATGCCGGCCAGGTGTGGAATCTGATCTACGCCTGGGTGCAATCGGGCTTCGCCATGGACTTGCCGCCGAAGGCCGACCTGATCGTCCCGTTCTTCAAGACCATCAGCTATCCGCTGGGCGTGTGGGGCTTCATTGCGCTGACCTATTGCGTCATCGTCGGCACCAGCAACGCCGTCAATTTCACGGATGGTCTCGATGGTTTGGCCATCATGCCGACCGTGATGGTGGGCACGGCCCTGGGCCTGTTCGCCTACCTGACGGGTAACGCCACGTATGCGCGTTACCTGTTCATTCCGCATATCCCGGGCGCCGGCGAACTGGTGATTTTCTGCGGCGCACTGGCCGGTTCCGGTCTGGCCTTCCTCTGGTATAACACGCACCCCGCGAAAGTGTTCATGGGCGACGTGGGCGCACTGGCACTGGGCGGCGCACTGGGCACCGTCGCCGTCATCGTGCGTCAGGAAATCGTCCTGTTCATCATGGGCGGCATCTTCGTCGTCGAAACACTATCCGTGATCATCCAGGTAGTCTGGTTCAAGTACACCAAGAAGCGCTATGGCACGGGCCGCCGCGTCTTCCTGATGGCGCCCTTGCATCACCATTTTGAACAAAAAGGCTGGAAGGAGACGCAGGTTGTCGTGCGTTTCTGGATCATCACCATGATGCTGGTGCTGCTCGGCCTGACCACCTTGAAGCTGCGCTGATGATGTACGACGCTAAAACCGCACTGGTATTGGGCCTCGGCGAATCGGGGCTGGCGATGGCCCTGTGGCTGGCCCGCAGCGGTGCGGCCGTGCGCGTGGCCGATACAAGGGAAGCCCCTGAGCGCCTGGCTGCCTTGCAGGCCGCCGTGCCGCAGGCGCAATTCATCGCCGGCGCCTTCACGGCCGACCTGCTCGACGGCGTCGATTTCGTCGCCGTCAGTCCTGGCCTGGCGCCGCAGCGCGAACTGGCTGGAATCGCGCCGGCCGCTTTGGAAAAAAATATCCCCGTGTGGGGCGAGATCGAACTGTTCGCGCAAGCGCTGGCCGCGCTCAAGGCGGAACGCGGCTATGCGCCGAAAGTCATCGCCATCACGGGCACGAATGGCAAGACGACGGTGACCAGCCTGGTAGGCTTGCTGTGCGAACGCGCGGGCCTGGCCACGCGCGTGGCCGGCAATATCAGCCCGGCCGCGCTGGATGTGCTGCGCGAAGTGCTCGATGCCGAGCCTGCGCCGCAGCCGGTGGATGCGGAAGCTGACGTGGCGGAAGCTGTCGCCAGCACCTTGCCGCAGGCGTGGATTTTGGAGTTGTCCAGCTTCCAGTTGCACACGACCTTCAGCCTGCAGGCCGATGCGGCCACGGTCCTGAATCTGTCGCAGGACCACCTGGACTGGCATGGCGACATGGCTGCGTATGCCAAGGACAAGGCGCGCATCTTCGGCGACCAGACCGTGCGCATCCTGAACCGCGACGATGCCGCCGTGATGCACATGGCCGATCCGCTGACCGAGACCGTCACCTTCGGCACGGGCGAGCCAGCGGAGGTGGACAGTTTTGGCCTGGTCAATGAACGGGGCATCTTCTGGCTGGCGCAAGCCGTGCCCAGCGAAGAAGTCATCGAGAAAAAACGCAAGAAGAACGATCCTGCGCCGGAACCGGTGCCGACGATGGCCAAGAAGCTGATGCCGGCCGACGCGCTGAAAATCCGCGGCCAGCACAATGCCTCGAATGCGCTGGCGGCGCTGGCCCTGTGCCGCGCCATCGGCCTGCCATTCGCGCCGCTGCTGCATGGCTTGCGCGAATACCAGGGCGAGCCGCACCGGGTGGAGCTGATCACGGCCGTCAATGAAGTCGAATACTACGACGACAGCAAGGGTACGAATGTGGGCGCGACAGTGGCGGCCCTGTTCGGCCTGGGCAAGGCGTTTGGCGGCGCGGAACAGCGTCTGGTGCTGATCGCCGGCGGCGATGGCAAGGGGCAGGATTTCTCGCCGCTGGCTGAACCTGTGGCGCGCTATGTGCGCGCCGTGGTGCTGATCGGCCGCGATGCGCCGGCCTTGCGCATGGCCCTTGAGCCTGCCGGCGTGGACATCGTCGACTGCGCCACCTTGCCGGAAGCCGTCAAGCGCGCCAGCAGCCTGGCGCTGGCCGGCGATGCCGTGCTGCTGTCTCCCGCATGCGCCAGCCTGGACATGTTCAAGAACTATGCGCACCGCGCGCAGGTGTTTGTCGACGCCGTGCGCGACATCGCCCTGGAAAACGGACAGGATATCTGATGGCCTTCCAACTGCCCTTCAGCTTTGGTTCCGGCTCGGCTGCCAAGCCGCTGGATAGCCGCGCGCGGCAGTCGAAGATGATGGACTATGACAAGCCGCTGGTGTGGGTAGTCCTGCTGCTCATGTTGCTGGGCATGGTGATGGTGTATTCGGCGTCGATTTCGCTGTCGGACGCGCGCAAGTTTGCCGCCTACACCAACAATTATTTTGTCGTACGCCAGGCGCTGTTCATCGGCGTGTCGATCGTCGTCGGCGCGCTGGTGTTCCGCATCCCCGTGGCCACCTGGCAAAAGATGGCGCCGTGGCTGTTCATCGGCACCCTGGTGCTGCTGGTGATGGTGCTGATACCGGGCCTCGGCGTGTCGGTCAACGGCGGGCGCCGCTGGCTGAACCTGCCGGGCCTGCGGCCGCAGCCGTCCGAGCTGATGAAGGTGGTGATGGTGCTGTACGCGGCCGACTACACGGTGCGCAAGCAGGAATACATGCACAAGCTGACCAAGGGCTTCATGCCGATGGCGCTGGCCGTCAGCTTCGTCGGCCTGCTGCTGCTGATGGAGCCCGATCTCGGTGCTTTCGGCGTGATCGTCTGCATCGCCATGGGCATCTTGTTCCTGGGCGGCGTCAACGCCATCTGGTTCGGCGGCATCGGCGCCATGCTGACGGCGATCTTCGTCACCATCATCGCCTTGTCGAAATTCCGCCGCGAGCGGTTTTTTGCGTATCTCGATCCGTGGCAGGAAGACAATGCGCTGAACAAGGCTTACCAGCTGACGCACTCGCTGATCGCCTTCGGGCGCGGCGAACTGTTTGGCGTGGGCCTGGGTGGCAGCGTGGAAAAACTGCATTACCTGCCCGAAGCGCATACGGACTTTTTGCTGGCCGTGATCGGTGAGGAACTGGGACTGGTGGGCGTGCTGATCGTGATCGGCATGTTCTACTGGATTATCAAGCGGGCCTTCGACATCGGCCGCCAGGCGATCGCCATCGACCAGACCTTTGCCGGCCTGACGGCGAAAGGCATCGCCATCTGGATCGGCGTGCAGACCTTCATCAACATGGGCGTGAACCTTGGCCTGCTGCCGACCAAGGGCCTGACCTTGCCTTTGATGAGTTATGGCGGCACGGGCGTACTGATTAACTGTATCGGCCTGGCGATTTTGCTGCGCATCGATTACGAAAACCGGATCCTGATGCGGGGAGGCCGGCTATGAACAACGTGACGAACTTGAAAACGACGAAAAGACTGATGATCATGGCAGCCGGTACAGGCGGCCATATTTTCCCGGGCCTGGCGATTGCGCAGACGATGCGCGCGCGCGGCTGGGAAGTGAGCTGGCTGGGCACGACCCACGGCATGGAGCAGGAGCTGGTGCCGAAAAGCGGTATTCCCATGGACGCCATCGCGTTCTCGGGCATGCGCGGCAAGGGCCTGGCGCACACCATCCAGGGCGGTTTCAGGATGCTGGCCAGCTTTTTTGCCATCCGCCGTTTCATCGCCAGCCGCAAGCCGGACGTGGTGATGGGCATGGGCGGCTACGTCACCGTGCCGGGCGGCCTGATGGCGCGCCTGAAGGGCGTGCCGCTGGTGCTGGTGAATGCCGACGCGGCGCTGCTGTTGTCGAACAAGACCCTGGTGCCGCTGGCGCAGCAAGTGTGTTTCGGCTTTCCCGCCGATTTCGGCAGCGCCGCCGGCAAGGCCGTCGTCACGGGCAATCCCGTGCGCGCCGAGATCCTCGCCATGGCGCCGCCGGCATCCCGTTTCGCGGGCCGCAGCGGGCCGCTGCGCATCCTGGTGGTGGGCGGCAGCCTGGGCGCGAAAGCGCTGAACGACAATCTGCCTGCCGCGCTGGCGCTGATGCCGGAGGGCGAACGTCCGCTGGTGACGCACCAGTCGGGCAAGAAGAATATCGACGCCCTGCATGCCGCATATGCGCAGGCGGGCGTGCAAGCCAATGTGGTCGATTTCATCGACGACATGGCCAAGGCGTACACCGAGGCCGATCTGGTGATTTGCCGCGCAGGCGCGATCACCTTGTCGGAATTGACGGCGGCCGGCGTGGCCAGCGTGCTCGTGCCGCTGGTGGCGTCGACCACCAGCCACCAGCGCGACAACGCGCAATGGATGGCAAAACAAGGCGCGGCGATTCATCTGCCGCAGACGGAAATGAGTGCGGCGTCGCTGAGCGCCTTGTTGGCGTCCTTGACGCGCGACAGCTGCCAGCAGATGGCGCAAGCGGCACTGGCAGCAGGCAAGCGCGACGCCAATGAGGCGATCGCACACGTATTGGAAAAACTGGCATGAGGTTAGCTCTGTGAAGCATAAAGTAAACAATATCCACTTTGTCGGCATTGGCGGCAGCGGCATGAGCGGCATCGCCGAAGTGCTGGTCAACCTCGGCTACAAGGTGTCGGGCTCCGACCTGGGCAGCAATGCGGCGACGCAGCGCCTGGCGAGCCTGGGCGCGACCGTCATGCTCGGCCACGCGGCTGAAAACATCGGCGACGCCGATGCGGTGGTGACATCGGGCGCCGTCCCGCAAGACAATCCGGAAGTGGCGGCGGCGCGCGCGCGCAAGATTCCGCTGGTGCCGCGCGCCGTGATGCTCGGTGAATTGATGCGTTTGAAGCGCGGCATCGCGATCGCCGGCACGCACGGCAAGACGACCACCACCAGCCTGGTCGCTTCCGTGCTGGCGCAGGGCGGTCTCGATCCCACGTTCGTCATCGGCGGCCGCCTGACCAGCGCCGGCGCGAACGCCAAGCTGGGCTCCGGCGACTACCTGGTGGCCGAAGCCGATGAATCGGACGCCTCGTTCCTGAACCTGACGCCGATGATCGAAGTGATCACGAATATCGATGCCGATCACATGGACACCTACGAGCACGATTTTGAAAAGCTCAAGCAGGCCTTCGTGCAGTTCACGCACCGCTTGCCATTTTATGGCCGCGCCATGCTGTGCATCGACGATCCGCACGTGCGTGCCATCATCCCGTCCGTCACCAAGCCGGTCACCACTTACGGTTTCGCGGAAGACGCGCAAGTGCGCGCCATCAACGCGCGCGCCGTCGGCCTGGAAATGCATTTCACCGTGCTGCAGGAAGGCTATCCCGACCTGGACGTGGTGCTGAACCAGCCCGGCATGCACAATGTGCAGAATGCCTGCTCGGCGATTGCCATCGCGCGCGAAATCGGCATCGCCGACAGCGCCACGCAGCAGGGCCTGGCCGAATTTTCCGGCGTGGGCCGCCGCTTCACGCGCTATGGCGACGTGGCGCTGCCGGACGGCGGCAGCTTCGCGCTGGTCGACGATTTCGGCCACCATCCGGTGGAAACGGAAGTGACGCTGGCCGCCGCGCGTGCCGCCTATCCTGGCCGCCGCCTGGTGCTGGCTTTCCAGCCGCACCGCTATAGCCGCACGCGCGACCTGTTCGAGGATTTCGTTAAGGTGCTGGGCGCGCCAGACGTGCTGCTCTTGTCCGAAGTGTATGCGGCGGGTGAAGCGCCTATCGTCGCCGCCGACGGCCGCGCACTGGCGCATGCGCTGCGCGCGCGCGGCAAGGTCGAACCGATTTTCGTCGAGTCCATGACGGACATGGCCGACACCATCATGAGCGTGGCGCGCGACGGCGACGTCGTGCTGACCATGGGGGCCGGCTCGATCAGCGGCATCCCGCAACAACTGACAACGTATCAATCTCACACTGTAAAGGCCTGACGTGAACCAAGCTTCAGCTATCGACGTTAAACAATTGGGCAAAGTCGGCGTCCTGTTCGGCGGCCGTTCGGCCGAGCGCGAAGTGTCGCTGATGTCCGGCGCGGGCGTGCTGGCCGCTCTGAAAAGCCATGGCGTGGACGCGCATGGTTTCGATACGGGCGAACGCAGCCTGGCCGAACTGGCCGCTGAACAATTTGACCGCGTCTTCATCGCGCTGCACGGCCGTTTCGGCGAAGACGGCAGCCTGCAGGGCGCGCTGGAGCAACTGGGCATCCCGTATACGGGTAGCGGCGTGATGGCTTGCTCGGTGGGTATGGACAAGGTTTACACCAAGATGATCTGGCTGATGCACCAGCTGCCGACGCCAAAGTACGCGGTGCTGGACGATAGCTCCGACCTGGCCAAGGTCGCTGCGGAACTGGGCTTGCCGCTGATCGTCAAGCCGCCGCATGAAGGTTCGAGCATCGGCATCACGACGGTCAACGAAGCATCGGCCTTCCAGGCTGCCTACGACATCGCCGCCGGCCTCGATGATTCTGTGCTGGCCGAGGAATTCATCAAGGGCCGCGAGTTCACCGTCGCGATCCTGGGCAAGGGCGCCACGGCGCGCGCGCTGCCGCCGATCGAAATCGTCGCGCCGCAAGGCAATTACGATTACCAGAACAAGTACTTCACGGACGATACGCAGTATTTCTGCCCGCCGCAGCTGGACCAGGTGATCGTGGCCGAGATGGAGCGCATCGCCCTGGCAGCGTACCGTGCCCTCGGCTGCGAAGGCTGGGGACGTGTGGACGTGCTGATGCGTGCTGCCGACAGCAAGCTGTTTTTGCTGGAGGTGAATACCTCGCCCGGCATGACGGGCCATTCACTCGTGCCGATGGCGGCGCGCGCGGTGGGCACCAGCTATGAAGACCTGTGTCTGGAAATCGTCTCCGGCGCAAGCCTGAAAATGCACAAGGGACAGCGCTGATATGTGGCATGACGCTAAAAGCCTCAATACGACTGCCAACGGCTTGCTGGCCGCGGTTCTGGTCGTGTGCGTGGCCGCCGGCGTCTGGTGGGTGTCGCAGCGTCCCATGTTCGACCTGCGCACCATCAAGGTGGAAAGCGCGGACGACAAGGGTCTGCGCCACGTGAATTACCTGACCCTGCGTAGCGGCACTTTGGGCCGCATCAAGGGCAATTTCTTCACGACCAACCTTGAAAGCGTGCGCGGCGTGTTCGAATCGGTGCCCTGGGTGCGCCGTGCCAGTGTGCGGCGCGAGTGGCCGAACCAGCTGATCGTGGCGCTGGAAGAACACGAAGCGCTGGGCACCTGGGGCGAGGACGGGCGCCTGCTGTCGGTCAAGGGCGACGTGTTTACAGCCAATGTGGCCGAAGCCGAAGACGACCATGAATTGCCCGCCTTCGCCGGTCCCGATGGCAGTGAGAAGGAAGTGCTGGCCACCTACGTGCAGCTGGCAAAGTGGTTTTCGCCGCTGAAGATGGTGCCGGAAAGCCTGTCGCTGTCGAGCCGCTATGCGTGGACCGTGAAACTGGATAACGGCATGAGCGTGGCGCTGGGACGCGAACAGAATCATACGACACTGAAGGCGCGGGTGGACCGGCTGGTGGGCATCTACCCGCAGCTGGCAAGCCGGCTGGAAAATATCGACACGATCGATATGCGCTACCAGAATGGCCTGGCGCTCAGTTCCGCCGGCCTGGTGATACCGGCCGAAGGCAAGGATGGAAAGCCAGGAAAGCCAGTCATGAAGAAGAAAAACAGTAGTCCGATTAAAAAACCGACTTAACCCAATAATTTAATTTATAGCCCATACAGTAGGCGACAGAAATGACAAAAGACGCGAAAAACCTGATCGTCGGCCTCGACATCGGCACCTCGAAAGTGGTGGCGGTGGTAGCCGAAGTGATGTCCGATGGGCGCCACGAAGTGATCGGGCTGGGCCAGCACGAATCGAAGGGCCTGAAAAAAGGCGTGGTGGTCAATATCGAGGCCACGGTGGAGTCCATCCAGCGCGCGCTGGAAGAGGCCGAGCTGATGGCCGACTGCAAGATCCGCAATGTGTACGCGGGCATTGCGGGCAGCCATATCCGCAGCTTCAATTCCAGCGGCATGGTGGCCATCAAGGACAAGGAAGTAACGGCGACCGACGTGGCGCGCGTCATCGAGACGGCAAAAGCGGTTAACATTCCGACCGATCAGCAATTGCTGCACACGGTGCCGCAAGAGTTTATCGTCGACAGCCAGGAAGATGTGCGCGAGCCTATCGGCATGAGCGGCATCCGCCTGGAGGTGAAGGTGCATATCGTCACTGGCGCCGTGTCGGCGGTGCAGAACATCGTCAAGTGCGTGCGACGCTGCGGCCTGGAAGTGTCGGACCTGATCCTGCAGCCGATGGCGTCCGCCGATGCGGTGCTCACGCCCGACGAGAAGGAACTGGGCGTGGTGCTGATCGACATCGGCGGCGGCACGACCGATGTGGCGGTATTCTCCGATGGCGCGATCCGCCATACGGCAGTCATTCCCATCGCCGGCGACCAGATCACCAACGACATCGCCATGGCCTTGCGTACCCCGACCGCGGAAGCGGAAGAAATCAAGATCCGCTATGGCGTGGCCAAGCAGGTCCTGGCCGACCCCGGCGAATCGCTGGAAGTGCCCGGCCTGGGTGACCGCGGCCCGCGCAACCTGTCGCGCCAGGCGCTGGCGGCAGTGATCGAGCCTCGCGTCGAGGAGCTGTTCGCGATGGTGCACCAGGTGGTGCGCGAATCCGGTTACGAAGGCGTGCTGTCGTCGGGCATCGTGCTCACGGGCGGCACCTCCATCATGCCCGGCATGGTGGAAATGGCGGAAGACATTTTCCTGAAACCGGCGCGTCTGGGCACGCCAGAGTATCGGGGACAGCTGGCCGACGTGGTGCGCAGTCCGCGCTATGCCACGGTACTGGGTCTGCTGCTCGAAGCGAAGAAGCAATACCTGCGCGGCCACATCGTGACGCGTCAGGACGGCTCGGTGAAGGCAGTCTGGCAGCGCATGAAGGAATGGTTTTTAGGGAATTTTTAAGGGCATGATTTTCGCCCGGCAGCACAGGTTTTTTGGCAGCATCGCAGGTACACACACATAACTTTATTTTATATTTAACCGCAGTTTTCAATCTCCAGTTCTCCTACCAATATGAGGCCTGGCGCTTGGAAACCGCATCTGATAGGAGCACATCATGGAGTTCGATATGGTCGATAACACAGCTTTAGGTACCGTCATCAAGGTCGTCGGCGTCGGCGGTGCGGGTGGCAATGCAGTCCAACACATGATCAACAAAGGCATGTCGGGTGTGGAGTTCATTGCCGCCAACACCGACGCACAGGCCCTGTCGACATCGAAGGCCCACAACATCATCCAGATCGGCGATACCGGTCTGGGCGCCGGCATGAAGCCTGCCGTCGGCCGTCAATTGGCGGAAGAATCGCGTGCACGCATCGCCGATTCGCTGCGCGGTGCGCACATGGTCTTCATCGCTGCCGGCATGGGTGGCGGCACGGGCACGGGCGCCGCTCCTATCGTGGCCGAAGTGGCCAAGGAACTGGGCGCGCTGACGGTGGCCGTGGTCTCCAAGCCATTCTCGTACGAAGGCCAGAAGTGCATGGACATCGCCGACGAAGGCCTGGAGCAGCTGTCCCTGCACGTCGATTCGCTGATCATCATCCTGAATGAAAAGCTGGAAGAGATCTACGAAGACGAAAGCATGCTGGAATGGATGCAGCACGCCGATGATGTGCTCAACAACGCGGTGGCCGGTATTGCCGAGATCATCAACGTGCCTGGCCATATCAACGTCGACTTCAACGACGTGAAAACCATCATGGGCGAGCAGGGCAAGGCCATGATGGGTACGGCGACTGCTTCCGGCGTCGACCGCGCGCGCATCGCCGCCGAACAGGCTGTCGCTTCGCCGCTGTTGGATGGCATCGATCTCTCCGGCGCGCGCGGCGTGCTGGTCAACGTCACGGCCAGCCGTGGTTTGAAAGGTAAAGAGATCAAGGAAGTCATGGCTGCCGTGCGCGCGTTTGCCGCGCCGGACGCGTCGATCGCGCAAGGTATCGCCTACGACGATGCGATGGGCGACGACATCCGCGTCACCGTGGTGGCCACGGGCCTGGGCCGCGCGAAGAAAAACATCCAGCTGGTACCGCAGCAAGTGCTGCGCACCGGCACCCACAACAGCCCGTTGACCCCATCGGCTGCCATGGGTAGCGCGCAGGCGGCGACGACGACGGTTGGCGTGGCCACGCCGGCAGCCGGTTTCGACGGCATGAAGGCACCGGCAGTATGGCGCCGCGAATCGGCTTCCGAGCAAGTGCGCGCGATGGAAAAGAATGGTATGGAGACGTATGACATTCCAGCCTTCCTGCGCAAACAAGCTGACTAAGGTGGTTTGATGTATGCAAGCATGACGGCGGCCTGAGGGCCGCCGTTTTTTTTGCCGGTTTTTGACTTTTGACTTTGCCTTTCCGGCCATTTTCTGCACAAATACGGCAAGTCAGGCATACTATCGCGCTGAGCCAGCATCATGCTAGCCGAACCAGATCACGGGTGCTGTCCGCTCCATGAGACGGGCAGCATCCTCAACCGACAGTACACAAGGAGTCAACATGACCATCAAGATCGGCGACACCCTGCCAGAAGGCACCCTGGCCGAATTTATCGAAAGCGAAACCGAAGGTTGCGCGCTGGGCCCGAATACGTTCAACGTGCAAGACCTGGTCAAGGGCAAGAAGATCGCCATCTTCGGCCTGCCAGGCGCGTATACCCCGACCTGCTCCGCACAGCACGTGCCAGGCTACGTGCAGCACGCTGCCGACCTGAAAGCCAAGGGCGTCGATGAAATCTGGTGCATCTCCGTCAATGACGCGTTCGTGATGGGCGCCTGGGGCCGCGATCAGAAAGCCACCGGCGTCGTGCGCATGATGGCTGACGGCAATGCCGCCTACAGCAAGGCCCTGGGCCTGGACGCTGATTTTTCCAAGCACGGCATGGGCACGCGCTCGCAGCGCTACTCGATGCTGGTCGACAATGGCGTCGTGACGCAATTGAACGTCGAGCAGGGCGGCAAGTTTGAAGTGTCGAATGCGGAAACCTTGCTGGGCCAACTGGCTTAAGCGCTTCCTGTTCGCATGAAAACGGCGCCATCGGCGCCGTTTTTTTATTGTACCGAAGGCTTGGTCGCCTCGAACATGGCCGCATCGATGCTGAACGAATAATCGTCCTGCAGCGCAAAATACCTGCGCGCTTCCTCGGGCGCGCCATCGAACAGGTTGCGGATGGCCGCCACTCTTTCGTCCGGCGTGCGCATGCGCGCCACCCACTCGTCGAACTGCATGGTCAGTTTCCACACGCTGCGCAAGCTGTGCGTGAATCCCGCGTTGTCGAACTTGGCGCCCCATTCGCAGGTGCGGTAGTCGCGCACGTGGGAAGCGTCGCGCAGCATTTCCACCGCCTGCAAGGTGCTGTCGTACAGGGCCGTTTTCGGCGCGACGATGTCGACCACCAGCAAGGTGCCGTTCGGGCGCAGCACGCGCCAGGCTTCCGCCAGCGCTGCCGCCACGTCGTTCCAGTGGTGCGCGGAAAAGCGCGTGACGACCATGTCGAAGCTGGCGTCGGCAAACGGCAGGCGGGCCACGTCGCCCTGTTGCGTGCTGATGTTGTGCAAGCCGCGCTGCACCCTGGCGCAGTCCACCACGTCGAGCATGGGCTGTGCCAGGTCGTAGGCGACCACCGATTGCGCCACGGGGGCGACGGCGAAGCTGGCGTGGCCGGCGCCGCAGCCCAGGTCCAGTACCACCGGCTTGCCATGGCGGCGCGCGCATTCCTGCATCAGCACCAGGTCGGCCCCTTGCGCGTGTACTGCGCTGCTCAGGTAGGCATTGGCCGTCTTGCCAAACTGTTCGGTAACGACATCGTGCTGCTGCATGGTTTTCTCCTGTTGATGGGTGAGTTCCTGCAGAATAAGGATAAAATTATCCTGTAACAAGACCATAACTTATACTGGTATATCCACTACCATGCTGGCATCCCATGTCGAATAAACTCGCTGAATTCATCCGCGCCCGGCGCGAAGCCGTCACCCCCGCCATGGCCGGCTTGCCCGGTGGCGGGCGGCGCCGCACGCCGGGCTTGCGGCGCGAAGAGCTGGCGCAGCTGTGCGAGGTCAGCCCCACCTGGCTGACGTGGCTGGAGCAGGGGCGGCCCGTGTCGGCGTCGGCCAAGATGCTGGCCCGCCTGGCGCAGGTGCTGCAGCTGAGCGCGGCCGAGCGCGCCTATCTGTTCGAGGTGGCCGACAAGCATGACCCCAGCCATGGCACAGGCGAGGGTGGCGGGCTTGCTAGCGCCGAGCTGGCCGCCATCGTCGCCGCCATCGACGCGCCCGCGTACATCCTCGACCGGGAATGGAACGCCGTGGCGTGGAACGGAGCGGCGTCCACCTTGTTTGCCGGCTGGCTGCATGGCGATGCGGCCGCGCCGAACCAGCTGCGCTTCATGTTCCTGGACGCAGGCGCGCGTGACCTGGTCATTGGCTGGCCCGAGCGGGCGCAGCGGCTGGTGGCGGAGTTCCGCGCCGATATCGGCCGGCAGGCGGACCAGGCGCCGCTGGCCGGCCTGATTGCGGAACTGGCCGGGGCCAGCCTTGAATTTCGCCAGTGGTGGGGGGCGCAGCAAGTGCAGGGCCGCGATGGGGGCTTGCGCCAGTTCCAGCATCCGCTGCAGGGCCTGCTTGGTTATCACCAGGTGACCTTGCACCTGGCGCGCCAGCATGACTTGAAACTGGTGATGCTGTTGCCGGTGTCATAAGGTAAACGGCGCGCTTGTTATAATCGGGCTGACCGCCTGGCCCTGCCTTTGCAAACCATGCTGTCCTGGCTCCGGCCGTCGCCATGATGACGGTCCCGCTCTTTCGCCAGGAGTCTGTCCTGATATCCCGCAATCCTAACCTGCGCAGCATCTATGTGATGCTGATCGCCGTCGCCATGTTTTCCCTGATGGACACGGCCATGAAGCTGTTGTCCGCCCATTATCCGCCCATGCAGGTGACGGCCTTGCGCGCCCTGTCGTCCTTGCCGCTCGTGTGCCTGTACCTGCTGTACCGTGGCGCTTTCAAGAACGTGCTGAAGGTGCGCTGGCCGCTGCACTTGCTGCGCGGCGCCTTGGGCGTGTTGATGATTACCCTGTTCGCCTACGGCTTGAAGCGCATGTCGCTGGCCGAAACGTATGCGCTGTTCTTCGTCGCCCCCTTGCTGATCACGGTTCTGTCGGTTTTTATCCTGAAGGAAAAAGTCGACTTTGCGCGCTGGTGCGCCATCGCCGTGGGTCTGCTGGGCGTGCTGGTGGCGCTGCGCCCCGACGGCTCGGGATTCTTTTCGCTGGCCGGGCTGGCCGTGCTGGGTTCGGCTGCCTGTTACGCCATTTCCGCCGTCACGGGCCGCATCCTGAGCCGCACGGATGCCAGCGAAAGCATGGTTTTCTGGCTGATGCTGATGATGGCCCTCGGCGGCGTGGCCCTGTCGGCGCACGAGTGGGTGAGTATCCGCCGCGAAGACTGGTGGCTGCTGGCGGGCCTGTCACTGAGTGGCTTCCTGGGGCAACTGGCCATCACGGAGGCATTTCGTTTTGGCAAGGCGTCCAGCGTGGCGCCGTTTGAATACTCGGCCCTGGCCTGGGGCATGGCCCTGGACTGGATGCTGTGGCGCGCCTTGCCCGACGAATACACCTTGATTGGCGCGGCCATTATCATCGGCAGCGGTATTTATCTGGTGCGCCGCGAAGCCGTGCATGCGGAAAGCGAACATCCGTGAGGAGCGGTTGTGGTATTTCTGGCGTGGGCCATGCCGCGCCGCAACGAAAATCCGGCAAATAGATATAATCGACAGATGTTAAAACAACGCACTATCAAACAACAGGTCCGCACCATCGGTGTCGGTTTGCACTCTGGCACCAAGGTGGAGCTGATCTTGCGTCCTGCCGCGATCGACACGGGCATCGTGTTTCGCCGCATCGACCTCGATCCCATCGTCGAGTTCCCCGCCAGCGCCATGGCGGTGGGCGATACGCGCATGGCTTCCGTGCTGATCAAGGACGGCGCCAGGGTGTCCACCGTGGAACACCTGATGTCGGCGGCGGCTGGCCTGGGCGTCGATAATATGTATATCGACGTGAATGCGGAAGAAATTCCCATCATGGACGGATCCGCCTCGTCCTTCGTCTACCTGCTGCAGCAGGCGGGCGTGGAAGAGCAGCAGGCGGCGAAGAAATTCATCAAGGTCATCAAGCCTGTGGAAGTGCGTCACGGCAAGGGCGACGCGGAGAAATGGGCGCGCTTGTCGCCGTACGACGGCTTCAAGCTCGATTTCTTCATCGAATTCAATCACCCGGCCGTCGATGGCACGATGCAGCGCGCCTCGGTCGACTTCGGCGACGTGTCGTATGTGCACGACGTGGCGCGCGCGCGCACCTTCGGTTTCATGCAGGACGTGGAAAGCTTGCGCGGCATGGGCCTGGCCCGTGGCGGTTCGCTGGAAAACGCCATCGTCATGGACGAGTACCGCATCCTCAACGCCGATGGCTTGCGCTATGAAGACGAATTCGTGCGCCACAAGATCCTAGATGCCATCGGCGACCTGTACCTGGTGGGCCACCCCTTGCTGGCGTACTACACGGCGCACAAATCGGGCCATGCGCTGAACAACCAGCTGCTGCTGGCGCTGCTGGAGCAGCCGGAAGCGTATGAGATCGTGTCGTTCGCCACCAACGAGGCGGCGCCGCAATCCTATCTGCGCCAGATGGAGCGCGAGTGGTCGTTGACCTGATCTGAGCGACACTTCATTAAACCTACTGCGCGTCGGTATAGGCCGCCTGCGATGCTCACTGTGCTCTAGCACAGTTGCGCTTCTTGACCAGAACTAGGCCCGCTCGCTACGGTTTTCTAAGGTGTCAAAATGTTGCCGGGCAGTCTTAATCTTTAGGTTCGCGGTGGTGGCGCAGCATATTGCGCAGCGCCGCGATCAGTTGCTCGTTCTGCTTCGACGCCGGCAGGGCCGTGCTCAGCTCTTCCAGGGCCGACATGGCTTTTTCCGGCAAGACCAGCGCCCGCGTATGCACGATGGGCGCGATGCTCTTGATGACTTGCACTTTCAGCTTGATGCCTGAAATTTGCCAGCCCTTTCTTTCCAGCTCCCCTTGTAACTTCGGCAATTGCTGCTTGAGCTTGGCCGCCAGCGCCGCGTTCGGCGTGGCCAGCACCAGTTGGCCGCCCTCGAATTGCAGGATGTCGCAATGCTCGAACATCGCCGGCAGGGCCTTGGCGCAATCTTTTTGCAGGGCGGCCAGGCGCGTGACGGTGGGCATCAGGGAGGCCATCGTGGCGTTGCCGCGCAGAAAATCGGTTGCGTCCGTGACGGCCGGGCCTGAACGGGCAAAGCCGTAGCCGCGGCGCGGTGCCGGAGAATAAGTGGGAGTTCGCATGGCCGAAACATAGCACACTCGCCCGCGCGTGACGAGTGCGGCGGCGGGTGCGGTGCAAGCGGGCCAGCCGTATTGCCTTACAGTATGGGAAATGTCCGCATTTTCTGCCATTTGTTTGTCATTAAGCTATTGTTATATGGCGCATTACCCCAACCATGTCGGGAACGCATGATAAAATCATCGTCTTTTGCCATAGTCGAACTCCGTGCGGTCACGCGATTGTTACCTCGTTGTCACCTACCGAGCTTTTTTTAACGGCGTTTTTTCAAGAATTCAAGCATGTCATTACTGACCCAGATTTTCGGTAGCCGCAACCAGCGGCTGCTCAAGCAATACCAAAAAACGGTACGCGAGATCAATGCGCTCGAGCCGGCAATCGAAAAGCTGTCGGATGCCGAGCTGCAAGCGAAGACGCCTGCCTTCAAGGAACGCATCGCCGCCGGCGAATCGCTCGATGCCTTGTTGCCGGAAGCCTTTGCCGTCTGCCGCGAGGCCAGCAAGCGCGTCCTGCGCATGCGCCATTTCGATGTGCAGATGATCGGCGGCATGGTCTTGCATTTCGGTAAGATCGCGGAGATGGGCACGGGCGAGGGCAAGACCCTGATGGCAACCTTGCCAGCCTACCTGAATGCCTTGTCCGGCAAGGGCGTGCATATCGTCACCGTCAATGATTACCTGGCGCAGCGCGATGCCGAGACCATGGGCCGCCTGTATGCGTGGCTGGGCCTGTCGACGGGCGTGAACATGTCGCAGATGGAGCACAGCGCCAAACAACAGGCGTACAACTCCGACATCACGTATGGCACGAACAATGAATTCGGTTTCGACTTCTTGCGCGACAACATGGTCTACGAAGCGCGCGAGCGCGTGCAGCGCAGCCTGAACTTCGGCATCGTCGATGAAGTCGACTCGATCCTGATCGATGAAGCGCGTACGCCTTTGATCATTTCGGGCCAGGCCGAGAACCATACCGACCTGTATTACAAGATCAATGAAGTGCCTGCATTGCTGACTTTGCAGATCGGCGAAGAAACGCCGGACGGCAAGGGCAAGGTTGAAGTGCCGGGCGACTACACCAAGGATGAAAAAGCGCACCAGGTGCTGCTGACGGAAGCCGGCCACGAAAAGGCCGAAGGCATCCTGATGGAAATGGGCCTGCTGCCGGAAGGTGCGTCGCTGTACGATTCGGCCAACATCACCCTCGTGCACCACCTGTATGCGGCCCTGCGCGCGCATGCGCTGTACTTCAAGGATCAGCACTATGTGGTGCAGAACAATGAAGTGGTGATCGTCGATGAATTCACGGGCCGTCTGATGACGGGCCGCCGCTGGTCCGATGGCTTGCACCAGGCCGTCGAAGCAAAAGAAGGCGTCAAGATTCAGAACGAGAACCAGACCCTGGCCTCGATCACCTTCCAGAACTACTTCCGCATGTACGCCAAGCTGGCCGGCATGACCGGTACGGCCGATACCGAAGCGTACGAATTCCAGGAAATCTACGGCCTGGAAACGGTCGTGATCCCGCAAAACCGTCCGCTGCAGCGCAAGGACCGCCAGGATCAGGTCTACAAATCGTCGGCGGAAAAATACAACGCGATGTTGAACGACATCCGCGACTGCTACGAGCGCGGCCAGCCCGTGCTGGTGGGTACGACCTCGATCGAAAACTCGGAACTGCTGTCGGGCATCCTGAGCAAGGCCGATTTGCCGCACAACGTGCTGAACGCGAAGCAGCATGCCCGCGAAGCGGAAATCATCGCCCAGGCAGGCCGCCCGAAAGCCATCACCATCGCCACCAACATGGCCGGTCGCGGTACGGACATTGTGTTGGGCGGTAACGTCGAAAACCAGATCAAGTTCATCGAAGCCAATGCTGAACTGAGCGATGCCGACAAGGCCGCCCAGTCGCAGACCTTGCGCGATGAATGGCAATCCCTGCACGACCACGTGGTCAATGCGGGCGGCTTGCACATCATCGGCACCGAACGCCACGAATCGCGCCGCGTCGACAATCAGTTGCGTGGCCGTGCCGGCCGCCAGGGCGATCCGGGTTCGTCGCGCTTCTACCTGTCGCTCGACGACGCGCTGCTGCGCATCTTCGCCGGCGACCGCGTGCGCGCCGTGATGGATCGTTTGAAAATGCCGGAAGGCGAACCGATCGAGGCAGGCATCGTCTCGCGTTCGATCGAATCGGCCCAGCGCAAGGTTGAAGCGCGCAACTTCGACATCCGCAAGCAATTGCTGGAATACGATGACGTCGCCAACGACCAGCGTAAAGTCATCTACCAGCAGCGTAACGAGTTGCTGGAAACGACCGATATCTCGGACATGATCGCTTCCCTGCGTCATGGCGTGTTCACCGACCTGGTACACGAGTACGTGCCGCATGAATCGGTGGAAGAGCAGTGGGATATCAAGGGCCTGGAAAACACCCTGTCCAGCGAATGGCAGCTCGACTTGCCGTTGCATGAAATGCTGGAAGCCGATTCGACCCTGACGGACGACGAGATTCTGGAAAAAGTGCTGGCCGCGGCCGATGCCGTGTACCAGTCGAAGATCGATATCGTCGGCAAGGAATCGTTTGGCGGCTTCGAACGCAATGTCATGCTGCAAAGCGTGGACAGCCACTGGCGCGAACACCTGGCGGCGCTCGATCACCTGCGCCAGGGTATCCATCTGCGCGGTTATGCGCAGAAGAACCCGAAACAGGAATACAAGCGCGAAGCGTTTGAACTGTTTGGCCAGATGCTCGACATGATCAAGAACGACGTCACGAAACACGTGATGACGGTGCGTATTCAGTCGCGCGAAGAAGTCGATGCGGCCGAACAGGCGATGCAGCAGTCGCACGTGGAAAACGTGCACTACCAGCACGCCGAATTCGACCCGAACGCGGCGCCGGAAGAACTGCTGGCGCCTACTGCCGGCGGCAATATGGACAACGTCGACGACATGAGCGTGAGCATGGGTGTCAAAGTGGGCCGTAATGACCCATGCCCTTGCGGCAGCGGCAAGAAGTACAAGGCTTGCCACGGCAAGCTGGCCTAAAGCCGGCTGCATGGCATGAACAAGAACGGAGACTGCGGTCTCCGTTTTTTTATGCCTTTTCAATTTACGGGCGCGCATGGTCACCGGCGCTGCGAAGGCGCTACAATAGCGCTTCCCTTTTCCCTCGCAGAAGAAATCACCATGGCCGTCAATTCTCCCAAGCCCGTCGCCGCCGACTTGAAAGCCGTCGCCGGCATTGAAATCGGTGTTGCCGAAGCCGGCATCAAGAAACCCAACCGCAAGGATTTGCTGGTATTGAAACTGGCGCCGACGGCCACCGTGGCCGGCGTGTTCACCTTGAACCGCTTCTGCGCCGCGCCCGTGCAAATCTCGAAAGCCAACCTGGCCGCCGTGACGGCTGGCGCTGCGCCGATCCGCGCGCTGCTGGTCAACACGGGCAACGCGAATGCGGGCACGGGTGAATCGGGCCTGGCCGACGCGCAGGCCAGCTGCGCCGCGCTGGCCGAGCTGCTGGGCTGCACGCCGCAGCAAATTCTGCCGTTTTCCACCGGCGTGATCCTCGAACCGCTGCCTGTGCAGCGCCTGGTCGCCGGCTTGCCGCAAGCCGTGGCCGCGCTGACGTCGGACAACTGGTTCTCGGCCGCCGAAGCCATCATGACCACCGACACGCAGCCGAAAGCCGGTTCGCGTACCGTCACCATCGGTGGCCATGCGGTCACCCTGACAGGCATCAGCAAGGGTGCCGGCATGATCAAGCCGAACATGGCCACCATGCTCGGTTTCCTCGCGTTTGACGCCACCGTGGCCCAGCCAGTGCTGGACCAGCTGGTGAAACAGGCGGCTGACAAGTCGTTCAACTGCATCACCATCGACGGCGACACCTCCACCAATGACTCGTTCATGCTGGTGGCCACGGGTGCAGGTAGCCTGGTCATCGATTCGATCGATTCGCCGCACTATGCGGAACTGGCCGCTGCCGTCACCGAACTGTCGACTTTCCTGGCGCAGGCCATCGTGCGCGACGGCGAAGGCGCGACCAAGTTCATGACCGTGACCGTGGAAGACGGCCGCAACGTGGACGAATGCCGCAAGATCGCCTATTCCATCGCCCATTCGCCGCTGGTGAAAACGGCGTTCTTCGCGTCCGACCCGAACCTGGGCCGCATCCTGGCCGCCATCGGCTATGCCGGCGTGGACGACCTGGACGTGGGCCAGTTGAACCTGTACCTGGACGACGTGTGGGTGGCCAAGAATGGCGGCCGCAACCCGGACTACCAGGAGCAGGATGGCCAGCGCGTGATGCAGCAAAGCGAAATCACCATCCGCGTGAAACTG
Source organism: Janthinobacterium salmonicoloratum (assembly GCF_051380845.1). Classification (NCBI taxonomy): domain Bacteria; kingdom Pseudomonadati; phylum Pseudomonadota; class Betaproteobacteria; order Burkholderiales; family Oxalobacteraceae; genus Janthinobacterium; species Janthinobacterium salmonicoloratum. The sequence continues at coordinate 244,754 of NZ_JBNYXV010000006.1, forward strand.
GCGCGCGGCGATGCCACAGCCACCCTGTGGACGTGCGACCTGTCGCATGACTACGTGTCGATCAACGCCGACTATCGCTCATGACCAGTCTCGATCAATTCCTGATCCGCGCCGAGCGGGTACTGGCGCGCGTCGAGTCGATCTTGCCGCCGGCTTTGCCGGCGACCGACTGGAACAGCTTTGCCTTCCGCTGGCGCCGGCGCCAGGGCGCGGCCAGCCATCTGCAGGCGGTGGCGCATGTGTCGAACATCGCGTTGGACGACTTGCACAATATCGGCACGCAAAAAGCCCAGATCGAACAGAACACGCGCCAGTTCGTCGCCAGCCGTCCTGCCAACAACGTGCTGCTGACGGGCGCGCGCGGCACGGGCAAGTCGTCGCTGATCAAGGCCTGCCTGAACCAGTTTTCCGACCAGGGCCTGCGCCTGATCGAAGTCGACAAGGCCGACCTGGCCGACTTGCCCGACATCGTCGACCTGGTGGCGGCGCGCCCCGAGCGCTTCATCATTTTTTGCGACGACCTGTCGTTCGAAGAAGGCGAGAGTGGCTACAAGGCGCTGAAAGTGGCGCTCGACGGCAGCATCGCCGCGCAATCGGACAATGTGCTGATCTATGCCACCTCGAACCGCCGTCACCTGATGCCGGAACGGATGTCGGACAATACCAGCTACAAGACGGACGATGATGGCGATTTGCATCCGGGCGAGACGGTGGAAGAGAAAATCTCGCTGTCCGAGCGCTTTGGCCTGTGGCTGTCGTTCTACCCGTTCAAGCAGGATGACTACCTGGACATTGCCGCGCACTGGCTCGCCTCGTTCGGTTGCACGCCGGAACAGATTGCCGCGGCGCGCGGTGACGCACTGCGCTGGGCCTTGCAGCGTGGTTCCCGTTCGGGCCGGGTGGCGTGGCAGTTTGCACGCGATTACGCGGGAAAGTTGCCGCAATGAGCGAGGTGACAGTCACACCCGTGGACGTCGCCGTCGGTATCCTGATGAAGCCGAACGGCGACGTGCTGCTAGGCCAGCGCCCGGCCGGCAAACCGTATGACGGCTATTGGGAATTTCCTGGCGGCAAAGTCGAACCGGGCGAAGCCATTTTTGACGCCTTGAAACGCGAGTTTGTCGAGGAACTGGGCTTGTATATCGACAGTGCCGAGGCCTGGTGCGGCGTCGAATATGTGTATCCGCACGCCCATGTGCGCCTGCATTTCTATATCAGCCGCGAATGGCGGGGCGAGCCGCAAAGCCTGGAAGGCCAGGCGTTCGCCTGGCAAGGCACGGTTGGCGTGGAACCCTTGCTGCCGGCCACCATTCCCCTGCTGGAGTGGCTCGACGAAGTGCGCCGGGAATCCCTGGCGCCTGCCTGATCTGGTGCCAGCAGGCAGCAGCATGCTGCGTGCTGGCGCAAGCTTTCCTGTTACTTTCCTTGTATCGGCGGCGCTTTGCGCTACAGTGCTTTCATCACGCACTGGGGAGTCTCGCATGCCGCTGACACTGACCTTTACCGATACCGATGAATTGCTGATTGCCGCCTTGCACAAGCGTGCCCGCGCGCATGGACGCAGCATCGAAGATGAGCACCGCGATATCTTGCGCAGCGCCTTGCGGCCGCTGCCGAAGCGCCCGCTCGACGATATTTTGCGCGGCATGCCCGACGTGGGGCCTGATACGGATTTCGAGCGCCGCTCCTGAAGCGCCATGCCCGCCTACCTGGTCGATACGGATGTGATCGTTGCAGCGCGCAACGGTAGCGCTGCGCCGGCGGGCGTGGCCGATTTTTTCGAGCGGGTGGCGCCGGATTGGCGCTATGTGCCGGTGCAGGTGATCGCGCAATTGCGCGCAGGCATACAGCGTAGTTGGCGTCGCGAGGCAGCGCTGGAAGCACTGGCGCTGGAAGGCTGGCTGGATGCCGTGCAGGCAGAATATGCGCCGCGGCTGCTGGAATTCGATCTCGATTGCGCGCTCGTGTGCGCGCGCTTGCACGCCCGTGGCGCTGCGCACGGCGTCGATGGGCAGATCGCGGCGATGGGTATCGCCTATGGCTTGACGGTGGTCAGCGGCAGGCTCGACAGTTTCGCGGCGCAGGGGCTGCGCCTGGAAAATCCGTTTTCCTGAGGATTATTGCGGCTTGTTGTCTTCGTCTGCCAGCGGATCTTCGAACGGATCGGCAGCGGGGATCGTGTATTTCTCTTCGGCCCAGGCGCCCAAGTCGATCTGCTTGCAGCGTTCCGAACAGAAGGGGCGGAATTTGTTGGCTTCAGTCCATTCGACTTTGGCGGCACAGGTAGGGCAGTTAACGACGGTCATGATGGGGCAAATAAGTAACAGTTAAAAATTACAGAGCGTGAGCTCGAACGGGACATCTTCTTCCAGCGGCTTGGGTTTCAAGTCGCCGCCCTGGGTGGTGAAGCGTACCCACAGCATATATTTGTTGGCGGAAATTTCCGGGATGGCGCCGCTGTTTTCATCCAGGCTCAGACGCAACATCTGGTACACCTTGCCTTGCAGCATTTGCTGGTAGCTGCCGCCATTGGCGATCAGTTTAACGGGTCCGCCGGAATCGCGCAGCAGGCGCAAGACCAGGGCCAGCGCATCGAACAGGGGCGCCAGCGGGGCGAACCAGGCGTGGATGTCGGTCAGGCGCTGCTCGGAGCTGCGTTTTTGCCAGGCAAAGTAGGAAGGCAAGTCAAATTCGCAGGCGCCACCCGGGATGATGGTGCGGCCGCGGATGCTCATCAGCCATTCATTGTCGCGGATATTCTGCCCCGTCTTGCCTTGCGCCGCCACCAGGGCGCCACTGACACTGTCGAGTTCGCCGAGGATGGCATCGAGCGTTTCCGGTTCCACATTCGGATTGCTGCGGTAACCCAGCAGGCTTTGGCGCTGGCGCTCGAGTTCCTGCAACAGGTCGGACTTCAGGTCGGCGCGGCCGGCCACTTCAAGCATATCGAAAATAGTTGCCAAGGCAACATGATGCTGCATTGCATGCTCTTGCTGGATGAAGAACTTGAATTTGTCATACAGGTCTTCCAGCCGCAACAAGGTACGTATGCGTTCGTTGAAAGGGTATTCGTAGACAATCAAAATAATTCCCTTAAGTAAGGACCTGCAAACAATCCCGTGATTTTGAACCAAGCGTCGACAAATTACAAACGTTGCGGCCCGATTCCTGCCATTCTTTTTGAAAATGCCAGATATAAATCGTGCAACTGGGCAATCTGCGGCGCCAGGGCGGCCAAATCGCCGTTGTTGTCGATCACATCGTCCGCCGCCGCCAGGCGCATGGCCCGCGTGGCCTGCGTGGCCATGATGGCTTTGACTTGTTCTTCCGATAAGCCATTGCGTGCCATCACGCGCGACACTTGCAGGCTTTCCAGACAATCGATGACCAGCACTCTGTTGACCCGCTCCACCCATCCGCCGGACTCGACCAGCAGGGGCACGGCAAAGATCACGTAGCTGCCTTTCGCTTCGGTCGCCGCCGCCAGGGTGGCCTGGCGGATGCGCGGGTGCAGGATGGCTTCCAGTCTCGCCTTGGCGGCGGCATCGGAAAACACGAGCTTGCGCATTTTTGTGCGATCGAGGGCGCCGCGTGCATCGGCGTAGTCTGGGCCAAATTCCGCCACCAGGGCTGGCATGGCCGCGCCATTGGACGCCGTCAGGCTGTGGGCGATCTGGTCGGTGTCGACGATGGAGGCGCCGCGTGCGGCGAACAGGTCGGCCACGGTGCTCTTGCCGCAACCGATGCCGCCGGTGAGGCCAACGCTGAAATAAGGGACGTTTTGTTGTTGCATGTATTTATCCATAGGGGCAGTGTTGCGCCGGTCAGCCGACCAGGCCAAGCGTGAGGCGCGACAGAGGCGTGCCGTACAGCAGGGCGATCAGGCCCGCCGCCGCCAGGTAGGGGCCAAATGGAATCGGTTTTTCGCGCCCACGCTTGGCGAAGACGATCAGGCCGATGCCGACCACGGCGGCGACCAGAGACGACAATAATATGATCGTCGGCAACATGGTCCAGCCCAGCCACGCACCGAGCGCCGCCAGCAATTTGAAGTCACCATAGCCCATTCCCTCTTTGCCTGTCGCCAGCTTGAAGGCCCAGTACACGGCCCACAAAGCCAGGTAGCCGGCGGCCGCGCCGATGACGGCGTCCTGCAGCGGCACGAAGGTGCCGTTGATGTTGATCAGCAAGCCCGCCCACAGCAGGGGGAAGGTGAGGTCGTCCGGCAGCATTTGCGTATCGGCATCGATGAAGGTCATGGCGATCAGCAGCCAGGCAAACACGAGCGTGGCCAGGCCCGTCCAGCCGCTGCCGAAGTGCCAGATCAGGAGGGCCGACAGCGCGCCCGTCAGCAGTTCCACCAGCGGATAGCGCACGGAGATGGGCGCTTGGCAGGCGCTGCACTTGCCGCGCAGTAGCAGGTAGCTGAGAACGGGGATGTTTTCCATGGCGGTGATGCGGTGGCCGCAAGCGGTGCAGTTCGAATGCGGCAGCATCAGGTTGTAGCGGTCCGTGTGCGGCAAGGGCAAGCCGCTTTCTTCCGCCACGTAATTATCGGATTCGCGCTGCATCATTTTTGGCACGCGGTGGATCACCACGTTGAGGAAGCTGCCGACGATGAGGCCGAACAGGGCGGCGACGAGGGCAACGGGCAGGTTGCCGGGCGCGGCGAACAGCAGGGTATCTTGCAGCATGGTGGATTTGTCTGAGGTGAAGATCGTTGCCGCGCAACATTGCCTGGCACTGCCGCAGTGTAAAACATCTGCCAGCACATGGGGATCTTTTGCGCAGGGTGCGTAGTCAAATCACTGCGCCCAGCTTGAAAATCGGTAAATACAAGGCGATCACGAGGGAGCCGACGAGCACGCCCAGCACCACCATCAGCGCCGGTTCCAGCAGCGTGGAAAGGGTGGCCACGGTGGCGTCGATGTCCGCCTCGATGATATCGGCCGCGCGCGACAGCATGGCGTCGAGTGCGCCCGATTCCTCGCCGATCAGGGCCAGTTGCGTCAGCAGCGGGGGAAATACCCCGCTGTGCTCCATGGCCATGGCCAGGCTGCCGCCGGCGCGGATTTCGCGTTCGATGCGCGTTGTCGCTTCCTGGTACAGCGCGTGGCCGGAGGCGGCACCCACCAGGCCGAGCGAGTCGAGCAGCGGCACGCCGGCGGCGAACATGGCTGCCAGGGTACGCGTCCAGCGGGCAATCGCCGCCTTGCGCAAGAGGGGGCCGAACACGGGCAGGCGCAAGGCCCGCAGTTGCGTGTTGCGCCGCCAGGCGGGCCAGCGGCGCCAGGCCAGGTGCGCCAGCAGGCCGGCCAGCAGCAGCGCCGCCAGCACGGCCAGCCAGTAGCGGACGACAAAGGCGGACAAGCCCATGACGACCAGGGTGGGCAGCGGCAAGGGCGCGCCGAAGCTGTCGAAGACCTGGCGGAAGGCGGGCACGACCACGCACATGATGATGGTCGTGACGACGATGGCGACGAGCACGATGGCCAATGGATACATCAGCGCGCCGCGTACCTTGCGCCGCAGCGCGATGGCTTTTTCCTGGTGCGTGGCCAGGCGCGCCAGCAAATCCTGCACGATGCCGGCCTGTTCGCCTGCCGCTAGCAGGTTGCAATACAGCTCGTCAAACAGCAGCGGGAACTGGCGGAATGCCTGCTGCAGGCTGCTGCCCGCTTCGATGTCATGGCGCAAGTCGCGCATCAGCTCGGTGATCGCGGGTTTGGCGTGGCCCTTGCCGGCGATATCGAAGGCGTGCAGCAGCGGCACGCCGGCCGCCATCATGGTCGACAGCTGGCGCGTAAACAGCGCGATATCATTGCGCGTGATGGCCTTGCCGGGTGCGGTGCGCGCAGCTTTCACCCGGGTGGCCAGGATGCCCTGGCGTCTTAGCGCGGCCTTGGCAGCGCTGGCGTCGGCAGCGCGCAAGACGCCCTCGACCGCCTTGCCATGGTGGTCCGTGCCCTTCCACGCAAAGCCCCGTTCGGCCGCCATGTGCACCTCCTGCCGTCACGGTAGCAGCGTCAGGCAAAAGCACCAGCGGCGCTGGCGGCAAGCTTGATGTGGCTCAGCTTTTTGTGGTTTGCACTTCCGTTTGCACAAGGGCCTGGGCCTTCACGTCGGCCGCATCTTCCTCATCGCTGTCCGTGCCCTTGCTGATGCTTTCGCCATCGTCGCGGCGCAAGGTCCAGAAGGTCAGCGAGGACAGCACCGTCAGGGCGGCGAGGGTCAGGAAGGCGTGGTGCAGGGCCGTGCTGAGCATGGCGCGGTCCGACTGCGGCATGTCACCCAGGTACCAGCCCGTGATCAGCGAACCGAAGGCGAGGCCAAAGCTCATCGACAATTGCTGCATCGAGCTGGCGATGGTGCTGGCCATGCTGGAGTCGGCCTTGTCGACGTCGGCATACGCGATGGTGTTCATGCTGGAAAATTGCAGCGAATTGAAAAAGCCCATGCACAGGCTGATGGCGACGATGACGTACAGCGGCGTGCCCACGCCCACCTGCGAAAACATGGCGATGGTGATGCCGATCAGCACGGTGTTGACGATCAGCACCTGGCGGTAGCCGAAGCGGGCCAGCACGCGGGCGGAAATGAATTTCATGCCCATGGCGGCAGCGGCCGACGGCATCATCAGCAAGCCGGACTGCCAGGCAGGCAAGCCCAGGCCCAGCTGGTATAGCAGCGGCAACAGGAAGGGCAGGCCCCCCACGCCCAGGCGCGTGACGAAACCGCCCACCACGGAAACGCGGAAGGTGCGGATCTTGAACAGGGTCAGGCGCAGCAGCGGGTGCAACACTTCGCTCGAATGCCAGACATACGCGGCCAGCAGGCTGATGGAAATGAGCAGCAGCACGGCAAACGAGGTGCCATCGATGCGGTGTTCGCCGAAGATTTCCAGCAGCCATGACAGCAGCGCGATGCCCGTGCCGAACAGCACCAGGCCGATCAGGTCCAGCGGACGGGGCTTGTCGCCATAGTAATCGGGCATGTAGCGGTGCGCCAGGTACAGCGCCACCAGGCCGACAGGCACGTTGACGAAGAAAATCTCGCGCCACGACAGCCAGTGCACGATCAGTCCGCCCACCGTGGGCCCCAGCAGGGGGCCGATCAGGGCGGGGATGATGACGAAGTTCATCGCCGCCAGCAATTGCGACTTGGGAAAGGTGCGGATGATGGTGAGCCTGCCCACCGGCATCATCATGGCCGCGCCCACCCCTTGCAGCAGGCGCGCGGCCACTAGCATGGGCGCATTCACGGACAGGCCGCACAGGATGGAGGCGATGGTAAAGATGGCGACGGCGGCGGAAAACACGCGCCGCGTGCCGAAGCGGTCGGCCATCCAGCCGCTGATGGGAATGCACACGGCCAGGCTCAGGATATAGCTGGTGACGACGGCCTTGAGGCTCAGTGGCGTCACGTTGAGACTGGCGGCCATGGCGGGAATGGCGGTGTTGACGATGGTGGAGTCGAGTTGCTCCATGAACAGGGCGGTGGCGACCACCCAGGGAAGGTAGCTTTTAATCGGGGAACTGGTCATGGATGAGCCTGAGGAGGAGAAACGGAGCCGACAGTACGATGAATTGTCACATAAATGACGCAGGCGTGCCGCCCGCGCCGTCCATTCTGGCAGCGTGCCGGGGGCATCGTCCATGGAACATTTGTTCCATGGCAATAGATTGCGGGCAAGGCTAGCATGTGTTTTCTGGCAGCTCCGGCCTGCTCTTTTCCCGAAAGTCACACTCCATGAAAAATGCACTTACCTTCCTTGTCCTGGGCGCCGCCTTGTCCGCATGCGGCGGCGGCAGTGACGGCGGCACGCCGGAAGCACCCGTCACGCCGCCCGTCGTGGTCACGCCTCCCGTCGTTCCCGCCGATAGCGTGACGGTGGCATCGGAAGCCGTAGCCAAGGAAGCTGGCCTGAACGTCATTGCGGGCGCCAGCGCCGATGAAAGCGTGTATGACGTGGCCGCCGATGTCGGCGACACCTGGCGCATCACGTTCGACAGCGCGAAGAAAACCTATGCCATCCGCGTGCTGTCGACGCAGTTCGGCTTGAGCGACCGCAGCGGCACGTTTACCGCTTCCAGCACCGGCAATCTCACCACCTACACGGCAGCGGATTTCAACGTCACCGTCGATGCGCGCACGCGTCTTCTGTCCGGCAATATCAAATTGGGCAACATGGTCTCGACCGTCAGCGGCACCGGCTATGCGGTGGGTGACGTGACCAAGCTGGCCGGCAGCTATATTTTCCTGGGTGCCATGCGCAATGCATCGAACGGCGCTGACCGTTTCAATCCGAAGGGCAGTCTCAAGATCGCTGCCGACGGAGCGGCCCAATTGTGCAATGGCGGCGTGTTCAATGCGCAAGGCGTGTGCTCTGCGGTATCGCCGCAGCTGGAAGCGGAAAACGCCAGCCTGACGCTGGTCAAGGATGCGAAGACCGGCTTGCTCGTCGCCCGCCAGGGTGGCCAGGACTTCGGCATCGTGCACGTGCACGCCGGGGACCGGGGGCTGGCGCTGTTCATCGACCGCTACAGCCGCAACCAGGAAAACGTCATGCGCGTGGGCACCATCGTCGCCGCCAAACAGCAGAAGATCGGCACGGAAATCAACGGCGGCTATGCCTGTGCGGCGCAGGGAGGCACGACGGGCAAGATCGATATCGCCGCTAATGTGGCCACTGTCACGAATAACGGCAATGGCAAGGTGCACGCGGAAAACGTGACCTTGAACAAACTTGGCACCGGCGCCCAAGCCGTTGATTTCGATGGTATCGCCGTACTGAAGGATCCAGCCGACGTGCAGGCCGATTATTCGATGTTCATGCCCGTCTCGTCGAGCATGGCGGTGCAGTTCTCGACCGACCGGTCCTTCCTGACGACGTGTTTGAAAAAATAGCGCCTAGCGCGGGAGTGCGTCGAGCGCTGCCAGCAGCGGTATGGCTGCATCGGCGATGCGCTCCAGGCTGGCCTCGCGCAGGGCCGCGGTGTCCACCGTGTGGCCCGATTCCAGCCCCGCCCAGCGCAGCAGCGCCGAACACGCGGCGGGCGTGTCGAACATGCCGTGCAAATAGCTGCCCAGGATTTGTCCGTCGTCCGACACGGCTCCTTCCGTGCGCCCATCGATGACAAAGGCCGGCTGCGCCAGCGCCGCGCCATGCGAGACGCCCATGTGGATTTCATAGCCTGCCACGGGCGCATCGGCCGCGCCGGCAAACGCGCAGTGGCCGCGCACCTGTTCCAGCCGCTTGTCGCTTGTCAGTTCCGTCACCATGTCCAGCAATCCCAGCGCTTTTGACTCTCCCGTCGCGCCTTCCACGCCCAGCGGATCGCATACGCTTTGCCCCAGCATCTGGAATCCGCCGCAAATGCCAAGCACCTTGCCGCCGTAGCGCAGGTGCTTGGCCAGATAGGCGGGCCAGCCTTGCTGCTGCAGCCAGGCCAGGTCGCCGCGCGTGTTTTTGCTGCCGGGCAGGATCACCAGGTCGGCCGACGGAATCGGTTGCCCCTGCTGGACGAATTGCAGGTCGATATCGGTGTGGGCGCGCAGCGCGTCGAGATCCGTGTGGTTGCTGATGCGCGGCAGTTGCGGCACCACTACCTTGAAGGCGCCGCGTTCGGCCTGCATGGTTACCACAGCATCTTCCGCGTCGAGGAACAGGCCTTGAAGGTAGGGCAGCACGGCCAGCACGGGTTTACCCGTCTGCTGTTCCAGCCACTCGATGCCGGGTTGAAGCAGCGAGATGTCGCCGCGGAAGCGGTTGATGACAAAGCCGAGAATGCGCGCCCGTTCGCTATCGGACAGGCAGGCCAGGGTGCCGAGGATGTGCGCGAAGACGCCGCCCCGGTCGATGTCGGCCACCAGGATCACGGGGCAGTCGACGGCTTCGGCAAAGCCCATGTTGGCGATGTCGCGCGCGCGCAGGTTGACTTCGGCGGGGCTGCCCGCGCCTTCGACGACGACGGCGTCGTACTGCTGGCGCAGTCGCGCGTACGACTCCAGCACGGCGCCCATGGCGATGGTCTTGTATTGCTGGTAGTCGCGCGCATCCATCTCGGCGCGCACCTTGCCATGGATGATCACTTGCGCACCCGTGTTCGATGATGGCTTCAACAGCACCGGATTCATGTCCGTGTGCGGCGCGATGCCACAGGCCAGCGCCTGCAGGGCTTGCGCGCGGCCGATCTCGCCGCCGTCGCTCGTCACCGCGCTATTCAAGGCCATGTTTTGCGGCTTGAATGGCGCCACCGTTACGCCACGGCGCTTCAACAAGCGGCACAGGGCCGCGACGATGGTGCTCTTGCCCGCGTCGGACGTCGTGCCCTGCACCATCAGGGCGGGGAAGGGGCTGTTCATGCCGGCCGCTCCTGCTGATGTTGCCACCGCGCGATGATGTCGCTGAGCTGGCGCAAGCCTTCCGTGATGGCGGCCGGACCGGGAGAAAGAATGTCGGGCGACTTGATTTCGAACAGCATGTCATTGCGTACGGCAGGAATTGCATCCCAGCCCGGGCGTGCCATCAGCTGTGCCGGCTGGAACTTCTTGCCGCACCAGGTGGCAATGATGATGTCGGGCGCGCGCCGCACCACATCCTGTGGATCGGCGATGATGCGCTCTTTCGCGCCCGGCTGCGCGGACAATTCCGGGAAGGCGTCCGTGCCGCCGGCGATTTCGATCAATTCCGCCGCCCAGCCGATGCCGCTCATCAGGGGATCGTTCCACTCTTCAAAGTAAATCACGGGCTTGCGCGTCCAGGACGCGGCGCGGGCCCGGGCGGCGGCGATGTCCGCGCGCAGGCTGGCGATCAGCACTTTGCCCGCTTCCTCGCGCTGCACCAGCGCGGCCAGCACGGCGATCATGCGCAGGATGCCGTCCACCGTGCGCTGGTTGAACTGGTGCACTTCGATGCCGGCCTTGACCAGGTCGCGGCAGATATCGGCCTGCATGTCGCAAAAGCCGATCACGAGGTCGGGCTGGACGGCCAGGATGCGTGCCAGGTCAGCGGACGAAAAGCCGCTGATCTTGGTTTTTTCCGCGCGCGCGCGGGGCGGGCGCACGGTAAAGCCGGAGATGCCCGCGATGACGTCTTGCGCGCCCAGCGCGTACAGTGTCTCCACGGCTTCCGTCGACAAACAGGCGATGCGCTGGTAGTGACTCATGGCGCCGCCTTGCTGGTGCGGCGCTGGCGGGCCGCCTCCAGCTGTTCGCACATGGCGGCCGTGCCTTCGATCATGCGCGGGCCGGCGCGGTTCAGCAGGTCTCCATTCAGGCGGAACAGATTATTCAGGCGCACGGCCGTCATCGACGGGAAGGCGCGCCACATGGACAGGCCGCCTTCGCTGCGTGGATCGCTTTTCTCGCTGGTGCCGAAAATGACTTCCGGGTCTTCCTGCAGCACGCCTTCCGGCGTGACGACGGGCGCCACGACCTTCATCGCGGCAAACACATTTTGGCCGCCGCAGACACGCATGGAGTCGCTGATGATGCTCGCGCCGCTCAAGGTGTACAAGGGTTTATCCCACACCTGGTAAAACACGCGCACGGGCGGACGTTGCGCATATTGCGCTGTCAAGCTGGCCAGTTTGGCACGCAGCTGGGCGGCGGCAGGTTTGGCGACTTTTTCCGTGCCCATCAGCTTGCCCAGGCGCTCCATGCTGTCGGGGATATCGGCCAGTTTGCGCGGCTCGCTGTGATAGATGGGCACCTTCAGCTGGCGCAGCATGGCGATCTGGCGCTCGGCGCTGCCATGCATCCACACGACGATCAGGTCCGGCTTCATGGCGATGATGCGCTCTATGTCGTACTGGCGGTTGTCGCCCACTTGCGTGATCTTCTTTGCCGCTTCCGGGTAGTCGCTATAGCTGACGACACCAGCGATCCTGTCGCCGCCACCGGCCGCGAACAGCAGCTCCGTCACATGCGGCGCCAGCGCGAGGATACGCTGCGCCGGTTTTTCCACGGTGACGGTATTGCCGTCGTCGTCGCGCACGGTGATGGCGGCATGCGCCTGCAGCGAGATCAGTCCGGCCAGCAGCAGTGTGGTTTTCAAGTGGTTCATGTGTGCTTCCATGTTGTGAGGGTCTGCTGCAGGCGCAGCCAGGCGTGTTCGTCGGGGGGCAGGCCCAGGCGGATGCCGTGGGCCGCGTGGCGGAACAGGCGCACCCAGATGCCTGATACTGCCATGTGCTGCCAGAAGGCGGCGGCGCGCGCTTCCGGCCACCACTGGAACAGCGCCGTGCCGCTGCTGGCGATGCCGTGCGCGGCCAATAACTGGCGCAGGCGTGCGCCTTCGCCGCGCAGACGCTCGCGCATCGCCTCCTGCCAGTGCGTATCGCTCAAGGCGGCCAGCGCCACTTGCTGCGCCGGGCCGCTGACGGTCCACGGGCCCAGCATGTCGGCCAGCTGGGCCAGCAGCGCGGGATGGGCGGCGACAAAGCCCAGACGCAATCCCGCCAGGCCAAAGAATTTGCCGACGGAGCGCAGCACGATCAGGCCTGGTCGATGCGTATGCGCACCCAGGCTGGCTTGCATTTCCGTGTCGCCAAACGCTTCATCGACCACCAGCCAGCCGCCGCGCGCGGCCAGCTCGCCTGCCCACTCCAGCAATATCTCGGGCGCGATGCGTTCGCCCGTGGGATTGTTCGGATTGCAGACGACCAGCACGTCGCAGTGGTCGACGGCATCGGCCAGCAACGCATATGGCACTTGCCGCAACTGGTGGCCGTGCTGGCCCCAGTGGTGCGCATGTTCCGCATACGACGGTGCGGCCACCACCACGCGCGAGGGCGCGCGCAGCCGGGGCAGGGCCTGGATGGCAGCCTGCGTGCCTGCAACCGGCAGCATGGCTGGCGCGTCGTAATACGCGCAGGCGGCAGCGGCCAGCGCGGGATCGGCTTCCGGCAGCCGGTGCCAGGCGTTGGCGCCAGGCGCTGGCGCTGCATACCAGTGCGGGTTGATGCCCGTCGACAGGTCGATCCAGTCTTCCAGAGGCCGGCCATATTCGCGCGCGGCGTCGCGCAGGTTGCCGCCATGTTCAAGCAAGGTATTTCCCCCGCAGGTAGTACAGCCCGGCCAGCAGCGCCACCCAGATCAGCCACAGCACGGCCGTTTCGGCCACCAAGCGCCAGGCGCGGTCGATATCGCGCGCTTCGGCGGGACGGCCGGCGCCCAGCGGCGGGCGGTGTTCCAGCTCGCCGTCGTAGATGGCGTCGCCACCGAGGGCCAGGCCCAAGGCACCGGCGCCGCTGGCCATCACGGGCCCCGCGTTCGGGCTGCCCCAGCTGGGGGCCTGGCTGCGCCAGCAATGCCAGGCGCGCTTCTTGTCCGCCATGGACTTGCCCAGCAAGACATAGGACAGGGCAGTCAGGCGCGCCGGCAGGTAATTGAGGATATCGTCGATGCGGGCGGCGCAGCAACCGAACCAGTCGTAGCGCTCGTTGCGGTAGCCCCACATGGCGTCGAGCGTATTCGCCAGGCGGAAGAGCACGGCGCCGGGGCCGCCCGCCACGGCAAACCAGAACAGGGTGCCGAAGACGGCGTCGTTGCCGTTTTCCAGCAAGGACTCCGTGCTGGCCTTGGCCAGGCTGGCCGCGTCGGCGTTGGCCGTGTCGCGGCTGACGATGCGCGCTGTCAGCAGGCGCGCGTTGTCCAGGTCATCGATGGCCAGGGCATCGGCGATCGGTTGATTGTGGTCGCGCAGGCTGCGCAGGCCCAGACATAGATAGAGCAGGAAGACGTGGAGGGCGGCACCCGCCAGGCCGCACAGCCAGTAGGCGGCATAGCTGATGGGCAGCACGGCCAGCGACCACGCCAGCGCGCCGCGCAGGAAACGTCCGCGGCCCCGGTTCAGCAGGTGTTCGAGCGCGCTGGCGAGGCGGCCAAAGCCCACCAGCGGATGCCAGCGGCGCGTCTCTCCCAGGATCAGGTCGAGCAGCACGCCAACCGCCATCAAGGCGGCCAGCATGGGCAGCGACAAGCCGCTCAGCATGGGCCGCCTTTCAGGTACAGCGGCAGGCCGGCGGCTACAAACACGGCCCTGTCGCATACGGCCGCCACGGCCTGGTTCAGGCGTCCCGCTTCATCGGTGAAGCAGCGCGAGATGGCGCCGTAGGGCACGATGCCCATGCCCACTTCGTTCGATACCAGCACGAGGTCGCAAGCGGTTTCCTCGATTTCAGCCAGCGCATACAGCAGGTGCGCGCGCTCGCTGTGGAACAGTTCGGGCAGGGCGATGTCGCCCACGTCCGGATACGTCTCGCCGGTGGAAAACATCAGATTCGTCAGCCACAGGGTCAGGCAGTCGACCAGCAGCAGCCTGCCGGGGTGCGCCTGCTGCAAGATGGCGTCGCCCAGGCGCAGCGGTTCTTCCAGGGTTGTCCACTCGGCCGGGCGCTGTGCACGGTGATGCCTGACGCGCGTGGCCATCTCAGCATCGCCCGCCTGCGCGGTGGCGATGTAGATCACTTCCTTGCCGGACTCGCTGGCCAGCTTTTCCGCATAGGCGCTCTTGCCGGAACGGGCGCCGCCGAAGACCAGGGTGCGCGTCATGGCGCTGTTACCACTCGGTGCCGATTTGTGCGCCGATGCCGGCCGCGTACGCATGTTTGACGACGGCCATCTCGGTGACGGTGTCGGCGATGGCGATCAGTTCCTCCGGCGCGCCACGGCCCGTGATGACCACGTGCTGCATGGCCGGGCGTTCCAGCAGGTCGGCGATGACCTTGTGCACGTCGAGGTAGTTGTATTTGAGGGCGATATTGAGTTCGTCGAACAGCACCAGGCCGTAGCTGGGGTCTGCCAGGAAGGTCTTCGCCTGCTCCCATGCCAGTTCGGCTTTTTCGATGTCGCGTTCGCGGTTTTGCGTTTCCCAGGTGTAGCCTTCGCCCATCGCATGAAAACTGATTTCATCGGGGAAGCGGCGCAGGAATTTTTCCTCGCCCGTCGACATGGCGCCCTTGATGAACTGCACTACGCCTACCTTCATGCCGTGGCCCATGGCGCGGATGGCCATGCCGAAACCGCTCGAACTCTTGCCCTTGCCATTGCCCGTGTTGACGATGATGATGCCGATTTCCTTGTCGGCTTTGGCGATGGCCGCGTCGATGATGGCCTTTTTTCGTTCCATGCGCACGCGGTGGCGTTCGTTTATAGCTGCGGTATTGGCTGCGGTTTCCGCATCGACGGGTTTGTTGTCGCTCATGTTTAATCCTCTTTCGGTATGAATATCTTGCGTTTGCCGTGGGCTATGATCTCGATCGGGTGGCCCAGGTAGTCGCTCAGGATGGACGCCTGCATCACATCGGCTACAGGACCGGCCAGCCAGCCGCCGTCGCCCATCAGCAGTAGCGCATGGGTCGAGACGCTGTGCGCCAGGTTCAGGTCATGCCCCACCATCACCACGGTTTTATTCTGTTCGCGGCACAGTTTCGACAGCAGACCCATGACGCTGACCTGGTGCGCCAGGTCCAGCGCGTTGGCCGGTTCGTCCAGCAGCAGCAAGGGCGTATCCTGCGCCAGCATGGCGGCGATTGCCACGCGCTGGCGTTCGCCGCCGGAAAGGCTGCGCACATCGCGCTCGGCCAGGTGCTCCACTTCCATCGAGGCCAGCGCCGCCAGGGCGATGCGCTGGTCGTCGCTGCCTTCCCAGTAATGGTTGTCGTGATACGGATGGCGCGCCGACAGCACGGTTTCGATGACGCGGTATGAGAAAGCATCGTGGCGCGCCTGCGCCAGGAAGGCCCGTTCACGTGCCAGTTCGCCCAAAGGCCAGTCGATCAGGGCGCGGCTCTGTATTGTCACATGGCCCGCATCCGGTTCGCGCAAGCCTGCCAGGGTGCGCAGCAAGGTGCTCTTGCCCGCGCCATTGCGGCCGATCACGCTCCAGCATTCGCCATCCTTGATGTGCCAGATGAGGTTTTCCACGAGGGAGCGCGTGCCTGCCTTCAGGCCGAGTTGGTAAGTACGTATCATGTGCGGCGCAATCGGTGCAGTTGGTACAGGAAGACGGGCGCACCTATCATGGCCGTGACCACGCCGACGGGCAACTGCAAGGGTGCCAGCACGGTACGCGCCAACGTATCGGCCAGCACGAGGAAGGTGCCGCCGGCCAGCGCGGCGGCCGGTATCAACAGGCGATGATCGGGGCCGCAGGCAAAGCGCAGCGCATGCGGCACGATCAGGCCGACAAAACCCACGCTGCCGGCGCTGGTGACGGCGCTGGCCGTGAGCAGGCCGGAGCAGAAGAACAGTCCCTTGCGCAGGGCACCCACGCGCACGCCCAGGGTACTGGCCGCTTCCGCGTGCAGCGCCATGACGTTCAGCGAGCGAGCGCTGCGCAAGGCGAAGACCAGGGCGCCAGCCAGGACCAGCCAGGGCATCAGCCGCGCGGGCGCGCCGGACAGGTCGCCGATCATCCAGAACACCATGCTGCGCAAGCGGCTTTCCGGAGCGATGGAGAACATCAGGGTGACGATGGCCATGCAGGCCGAGGCCAGGATCACGCCTGTCAGCAGCAAGAGCGAGGCGCCGCCTTCGGCCGCCGTGCCACCGCGCAAGTCGCGGCGGGCAAAGAAATACAGCAGCATGGACACGCCGACTGCGCCGGCAAAGGCGGCCGCATCGACCACCCACAGCGCGCACATGAACAGCAGCGCGGCCAGCGCGCCAACGGAGGCGCCGGCGGAAATGCCCAGCACATACGGGTCGGCCAGGGGATTGCGCAGCAGCGCCTGCATCATGACGCCGGCCAGCGACAGCGCCGCGCCGGTGACGAACGCGGTCAGCGCGCGGCCAAGGCGCAGGTCGAGCAGGGTGGCGGCGAGGGTATCGGTCTTGCCCTGCACGATATGGAACAGGGCGGAAGGCAGGTCGGCGAGCGGAATCGCGATCGAACCGATCATGCCGGAGAAAATCAGGCTGGCAACGGCGCACACGATCAGCACCGTGAGGATCACGGTGGCGCGGTGGCGCATATTGCGGAAAAATGGGTGCATGTACTGCCTTAGGTGGAACGGGAGCTACGTATAAAAAATGGCCCGCATGCGATCGCGCGCACGGGCCATTGTAATCATCTCCAGACCGATTTAGAAATCGTAGCGTGCCGAGAGTTTCATCTGACGGCCATTGCTAGGGTAGATGCCGCCTTTGCAGCTGTAAGCGTTGGTGAAGTACTGCTTGTCGGTCAGGTTCAAGGCATTGACCGCCACTTCCCAGGCGCCGAACTTGCGTGCATAACGGGCGTCGAAGGTGGTGAACGACGGGATTTTGGCAGAGCAGGTATTGGCAAAATCGCTGCCATAGCGCTGGCTATCCACCCATTGCGCGCCGATGTCCGCGCTTTGACCATCTTTCGGCACCCACGACAGTCGGGCCGACAGGGTGTTTTTCGGGATCAGTGTCAGTTCCTTGCCCGAGTTCACGCCTTCGGTGAAGGTCGCCTTTACGTGCTGGTAATGGCCGCTGACGCGCCAGTCAGCCGCGATATTCGTACTGGCATCGAGTTCGAAGCCCTGGTGCTTGGTCGGGTCCAGGTTGGTGTTGGCGCCCCCGCCAAATTGACCTGCCGTCGGATCGAAATAGATCTCGTTGGTCAGTTTGTGGCGGAAGACGCGTGCATCGAGCTTGACGATGCTGTTGTCGTAGGTTGCGCCCAGTTCCAGGTCGTGCGAGGTCTGGCCTTGCAATGGCTTGTTGACGATAGGGGTGTAGCCATTTTCATCGACGTTGGCCACGCGATAGCTTTGGCCGGCCTTGGCGTACAGATTTACCTGCGGTACGACGTCGAAGCTGCCCTGCACGTCCCATGCATTGAAGTTTTGCTTGATGTTGTAGGCCGTCGTGGAGTATGCCGTAGGGTCGCTGAAGTCCTTGTCAAAGGTTTCGTGGCGCACCCCGGCGGCGATGCGGAAATTTTGCGGGCTGGCGAATTTCAGCTCATCGCGCACATAGAATGCCTGCGATTTTTGATTCGCCTTGGCAGGAGAGTAAGCGTTCTTGAGGTCCCATTTGATGAAATCGACACCGGCTACGATCTCATTGAGCATGCCGTCAAACTGGCCAAGGTGACGCAAACGTGGCGAGAATTGGTTTTGCCTGGTCTTGCGCTCTGATGGGGAAGGGGCGGGGCTGTAGAAATAGGTGGCCTTTGCTGTCTTTTCAACATGCGATAGCTCGGCCGCAAGGTCGACTGCTCCCAGGCGACCCTCGGCAAATGCGGTGTAGCGGTCGCTGTCAATCGAACCGAAATTTTTGGGGTCGTTTGTCTGGCGTGGATTGGCTTCAAACTGGGCCATTGTGATAGCGCCTGCGAGGCGATAATCCTGACGCGTGCTGTCGATACGCACACCTGCGCGGACGTTCTTGTCCTGCCATTGCGCGCCGCCGCCGAAGTTGGTTTGCTTGTATTCGTTATTATCACGATAGTTGTCGGTTTCCTGCTTGCCGACAGCGGCATCGAGAGTGACGTTATTCCAGGTCTGGGCTACGGAGCCGCGCACTTCGCGCTGGCCAAGTTGGCCCACTTCGGCGAAGACCGTACCGCGGCCAGCCTGCTTGCCTGGACGTTTGGTGACGATATTGATTACGCCGCCCGTCGCGCCGTCGCCGTACAGGACGCTGCTGCCGCCGCGTGTGATTTCGATGCGTTCGACGCTATCGATGGGAATGCTGGCCAAGACTGGATCGGTCAGTTCATTTTCCGACAGGCGCACGCCGTCGAGGACCACGACCATGTTCTGGCTGGCGGTGGCACCGAAGCCACGTAGGTCGAGGGTAAAGTCAGGGCTGCCGGTGAGGCTTTGACGACCATACACGCCTCCGATCTTGCGGATAGCCTGGTTCACATCACTGATGCCCGCGCGGCGGATTTCATCGGCCGTGATGACGGTGGCGCCGATCGGCTGCAGTGCCGGGTCGCTGTTGAAGCGGGAGCCCGTGACGACGATCTGGTCCAGCGTTTTGCCAGCGCTTTGCGCGAAAGCAGGAGCGGCGGAGATGAAGCACAGGGAGATGGCGGAAACCAGGGCGCGCGGCGCCATTGCCGGCGCGCGGCGGTGTAATACGGGAGCAGTCATGATATCGTTTTCTTCGGAAAAAGCACCCGGCTCGCGTCCCCGCAAGCCAGATTCAACGGAAGGCGCGGCACCCGGCAAGGCCCGCACTTCCACCTGTCCTGGCCGGTATCCGGGCTGGCAAGTGCGGCTATCCCACCTTCCCATGCTCGATAATTGCAAGCACAGTGGTTGTCAGAGATAGCTTGTCGCCCGCTTCCTGTTGCGAGGGGCGACACTTGCTTACCGTTGCGGGGGCAGCACACGTTCGCCGCAGTCGCGGCATCGTGTTTCCCGTTTAACTGCGCTCATGGACATGAGCGCGGGCACCAAAACCCCGCCATTATACGTGCAGCAGGCGTGGACTGAAATGGCCGGCTGGACGATTCGATATCAGAAATCGACGGCGACCGTCGCACCGTAGGCGATTTTGTGGGCCGAATGGGCGGCCAGCAGGGCCGTTTCTTCCAATGGCAGCCGGGCTTGCAATGCCGACAGCACGCGGATGGTGCCCGCATGGCAGATGATGATGGCCGTTTCGTGTTGTTCGCGCAACAGATCGCCTAAAAACGCATCGACGCGGGTGGCCATCGCCAGTACATTCTCGCCTCCGCCGGGGCGGTACCAGGCCAGGTCGGCCGCCCAGGCATCGATTTCCGTACGCGCAATCGCGTGCCAGGGCTGCATTTCCCAGGCGCCGAAATCCATCTCCGCCAGCCGCGCGTCGAAGTACAGGGCGCTGGAAGGCAAGTCTTGCGCCAAGGCTGTCGCCAAGTCGGCGCAACGGCGCAGCGGACTGGCGTAGAGCGGCACACCGGCCGGCAAAGTCGCTTGCAGGCTGGCGCGCACCGTGGCCATTTCGTGCGGCGCCACCGCCACGTCGCTGCGGCCATAGCAGGTGCCGCTGGTGACTTGCGGCGTGGGGTGGCGGACGAGGATCAGCCGCATGCTTGCTTAGTAAAAGCGCAATGGAGGCTGAAAGCTGGACAGGATGGCCAGATAGACCGCCACTTCCGCCACTTGCTGCACGGCGCCCAGGCAGTCGCCTGTGTAGCCTTGCAGGCGGTGCTGGCATTTGCGGCCCAGCCAGAATGCGGCAGCAGCTGCCGCCACGACGGCAAAGACCAGCGTGGCCCAGTAAAATATCCCCAGGGCGCCGCATACGGCGACGGGCAGCAGCCCGCCGGTAGCGGCGATGCTGAATTCAGCCGCGGTCATTTCTTGCGCCATCGGCTTGGCCTTGCCTTCGTCGCGCGCATAGTCCATGAGCCAGATCAGTGAGACGGCGGCCAGGCGCGAGAGCGGATGGGCGATGAATAATGTCGCCACCACCGTGGCAGGCGGCAGCGAAGCGAGCGCCGCGCATTTGATGGCCAGCAGGCAGAGGATGCCGATGGCGCCATATGCGCCGATGCGCGAATCCTTCATGATTTCCAGTACCCGCTCGCGCGTCATTCCACCGCCAAAGCCATCGCACATGTCGGCGAAGCCGTCTTCATGAAAGGCGCCCGTCAGGTAGATGCCGGCGGCGACGGCCAGCAGCACGGCCACTGGTGTGGGCAGGAGCCAGCTGGCCAGCAGATACACGGCGCCACTGATGGCCGCCACCACCACGCCGACCAGCGGAAAGTAGCGCGAGGCGTGCTGCAGCCAGGCCGGCTCGAAACCCACACAGCGGGGGATGGGCAGGCGCGTGAAGAACTGCAGCGCGATGAAGAAGAGTCGGCACTGATGGACTGCGGCGGAAACGGGATTGGTCATGGTCTTAGTCTGGTGTGGACTTTTCGCTGACCTGGGCCGAGGCGAAGGTCGCCATCTCGCGCATGAAGTTGACGGCCGCATGCAGCAGCGGCAAGGCCAGCGCCGAACCCGTGCCTTCACCGAGGCGCAAATCGAGCTGCAGCAGCGGACGTGCTCCCAGGCCTGCCAGCAACTGGCGATGACCGTTTTCGTCGGAGCAGTGCGAAAACACACAATAATCGAGGATCGCCGGCTGCAAACGGGCCGCCACCAGCAGGGCGCTGCTGACGATGAATCCATCGATCAGCAGAATCATGCGCCGTTCGGCTGCTTTGAGCATGGCGCCGGCCATCATGGCGATTTCGAAGCCGCCAAAGGTGGCCAGCACGTCGAGTGGCTCATGGGCTGCTGCATGTCGGGCGACAGCCGCTTCGATCACCTGCTGTTTGTGCAATATGCCTTCCTTTGACAGGCCGGTGCCGGCGCCCACGCAGTCGGCGACCGGTATTTGCGTCAGCTTGTGCATCAGCGCGGCGGCAGCGGTGGTGTTGCCGATGCCCATTTCGCCAAAGCCCAGCACATTGCCGTCCAAGGTGGCGACCAGGTCCATCCCTGCCTGCATGGCGGCTAGGCATTGCTCCTGGCTCATGGCGGGTTCTTTGGCAAAGTTGTGGGTGCCGGGGCCCTGCTTGCGGTCAAGCAAGCCGTCGCGCGGGCCGAAGTCATGATTCACGCCGGCGTCCACTATATATAAGGCGCAATCGTTCTGGCGGGCGAAAACATTGATGGCGGCGCCGTTGCCGAGGAAGTTTTCTACCATTTGCCACGTCACGCTTTGCGGATAGGTGGAAATGCCTTCGGCGACGACGCCATGGTCAGCCGCGAAAACGATGATGGCGGGCTGATGCAATGCCAGTTGTGTGCTTTGCTGGATCAGGCCGATCTGATGAGCCAGGGTTTCCAGTAGCCCCAGGCTGCCCAGCGGCTTGGTCTTGCTATTGATGGCATGTTCGAGTGCGCTGGCCAGGGCGGGATCGGCGGTGGGGAAGAGGTGTGGGATAGGCATGGGAGTCAAGTTGGATAAGGCTGGGTATTGTCAGTACTACGATATCACACAGCAATATTTGCCCAACTGCAAATTAGCCCTTGCGGGGCGTGCGGGGCACGGCTATAATTCGCCCCCTCGCTGAACGATGCATGTAAATGCCGAGTAAAGCAGGGTGAAAAAGAAGGTTGACGAAATGCTGCAAACGCTTCATACTCTTCCTTCTTCGCAGCTGACAAACACAACGCTTTGTCGATAGCGCGAAAGCAGTACCGAATACAGTTCTTTAACAATTAACAGTCGATAAGTGTGGGCATTTGATGTAAGTGCAGCGCCAATCTTAGGATTGGCGTCTAACTTAAAATATCAAATGTTCACAAGAAATAATGAAATAGGATACTTCTTCGGAAGTAGCCTGTCAGTTTTTTGAGTGAGCAAACACCTCGCAATGCGAGGGGTTTGAACTAGTTAAATAGTTCGACCATGCCGGTAAAACGGCAAAGTAACAGAGATTAAACTGAAGAGTTTGATCCTGGCTCAGATTGAACGCTGGCGGCATGCCTTACACATGCAAGTCGAACGGCAGCACGGAGCTTGCTCTGGTGGCGAGTGG
>NZ_JBNYXV010000007.1:0-245334 GCF_051380845.1 Janthinobacterium salmonicoloratum
CCCTTCCCATCCCGAACAGGACCGTGAAACAACTTTGCGCCGATGATAGTGCTGCAACCAGTGTGAAAGTAGGTTATCGTCAGGCTTGTTATTCGTAGTAGAGAAAAACCCGATCAGCAATGATCGGGTTTTTTTTCGTCTGCCGGTTTGTGATGGTGAGCCCCAAATGAAAGCTGGGGTCAGACGCCCTCGCGCGTTGGCGTCGAATCTGACGTTAGCGGTATTGAGGGTCAGACCCCGGTGCCGCGCAACAGACGAGAGAAAGGCAGCGCTACGCGCTGCCTTTCTGTCTTTGCTTCCCTTTTATTGGCCAGCCACCACCGGCGTGGCGCCGCTCCTGGCTACCCACTCGATCAGCGCATCGACAGCAGCGCGGCCGTTGCCGTTGCGCACCAGATCGCTATTGATCATGGCGACCACCACGCACAGCTGGTTGTTGGCGTCGGGCACGTAGCCGGCGATGGCCACCACATTTTTTAATGTGCCCGTCTTGATGCGCGCGCGCGCGGCGGCCGGACTGTTCAGCATGCGTTTGCGCATGGTGCCGTCCAGTGCGGCGATGGGGAGGCTGGACTGGAACTCGGGCGCCCACGGGCTTTGCTGCATCGCTTGCAGCACGCCGGCCAGTTGCGCCGGCGCAATGCGTCCCGTGCGCGATAGGCCGGAACCGTTGTCGACCAGCATGCCTTGGGTATCGATATTGTGCCGCTGGAACCATTCCTGGATGACTAGCCGCGCGCGCGTGGCCGTGTCTTCCGGCGCCGCCATGGCAACGGGGCGGCTACCCAGCCAGCCATCGCTCTGCAAACTACCCAGGCTCAGGAACAGCGTGCGGGCCAGGGTGTTGTCGGACGTCTTGTTGATATCGCGCAAGACCTCCGGCAAGGCACGCGCCACATGGTCGGCCAGCATGCGCGTACCGACCGGCTCGGCCGTCGGCGGCAAGCCTGTTGCCGGCGCTTCGCGCACCGCGCCCGTGATCGTGCCACCCAGGCGTTTCCAGGTCGCACGGAACAAGCGGTCCGCATAATCGTTGCGGTCGAGCACATTGATGCTGGTGACCTTGCTGCAATTTTGTGGGAAGGTGCCGTGCAGGATCACCTGCAGCTTGCCGCTCGCATCGCGCCGGTACTCGGGCGGACGCCAGCCATCTTCCCATCTGGCGCAGCTGCCCTTGACCAGCTTCATGTCGCTCGTGATGCTGACATTCTCGAGCGGCGGCTGCATGAGGATGCTCAATTGCCGGTCCGTCGAGTTCATGTTGATATCGAGCAAATTGGTGTTCAGCAATAAGGCATCGGGGATGACGTTGTAGCGGAACTCTGCCGACTCATCGAAAGGCGGTGCGCCGATATCGGGCCGGGCCGGCTGGAATAGCTGGCGGTCGAGGATCAAATCGCCCTTGATTTTCACGATGCCCTGGTTGCGCAAGGTTTGCAGCATGTGCGCCAGCACGTCGGCATTGAAATCCGTGTCGGCGCCGCCGCGCAGGATCAAGTCGCCCTTCAGTACGCCATTGATGACGTCGGCGCTGGTGCGCAGTTCCGTGCGCCCGCGAAAGATGGGGCCTAATTGCTCCAGGCCCACGGCCGTCGTCACCAGCTTCATGGTGGAGGCCGGTTGCATGCTGCGCTCGGCGCCATGCGACAGCACGGTGGTGTTGCCACGCAAGACGATGGCGCCCATGGCGTCTTCGGGAATATTCGCGCTGCGCAGCAGCAGGCTGACGGATTCGGGCAATTGCGCGTGGGCAGTCGACAGGCCAAGACCCGCCAAAAGCGCAGCCATCAGAACAGGACGTAACATGGTGCTCCTTAGTGGAAAAAGACGTAGGCGACAAAGACGGCGGTGATCACGCCGGCCAGGTCCGCGATCAGGCCGGCCGTGATCGCATAGCGCGTCTTGCGGATGCCGACGGAACCGAAATACAGGGCCACGATATAGAAGGTGGTGTCGGCCGAGCCCTGGAAGACGCAGGCCAGGCGGCCGACGAAGGAATCGACGCCGTAGGTATTCATGGCGTCGATCATCATGGCTTTCGAGCCGGAGCCGCTGAGCGGCTTCATCATGGCCGTCGGCAGGGCGGGCACGAAGTCCGTATTGATGCCCAGGTTGGCGAAGAACCAGTTCATGCCGCTCATCAGGAAATTGAATACGCCCGCGTTGCGGATCACGCTGATGGCCACCAGCATGCCGACCAGATAGGGAATCACGGTAATGGATGTCTGGATGCCGCCCTTCGCTCCCTCGATGAAGGCGTCATACACATTCACCTTCTTGCGCAGCGCGCCGATGATGAAGATGGCGATGACGCTGATCAACACCAGGTTGCTGACCACCTTGGAGACCAGCTCGATTTCCTGCTTTGTCAGGTATTGCGTGAAGTACCAGATCATGGCGACGATGGCGCTCGTCATGCCGCCCATCCAGCCCAGCACGACCCGGTTGAGCAAGTTGATGCGTTGCTTGATGGATACCGTGATGATGCCGACCACGGTGGCCACATAGGTGGCGATCATGCAGGGGATAAAGATGTCGGACGGGTCGGCTGCGCCGAGGATGGAGCGTTGCGCCATGATGGCCAGTGGAATCAGGGTCAGGCCCGAGGTGTGCAGCACCAAAAACATGATTTGCGCATTCGTCGCCTCTTCCTTGTTCGGATTCAAGGTTTGCAGGCTTTCCATGGCTTTCAAGCCGAACGGCGTGGCCGCATTGTCCAGGCCCAGCAGGTTGGCCGAGAAATTCATCACCATGTGGCCGGTCGCGGGATGGTCTTTCGGGATTTCCGGGAAGATGCGCGAAAAGAAGGGCGCGATCACTTTCGCCAGCCAGCCGACGATGCCCGCTTTTTCACCGATGTTCATGATGCCGAGCCACAAGGTCATCACGCCGGCCAGCGGCAGGGCGATATCCATCACGCCCATGCGCGCCGTTTCGAACGTGCCATCGATGATGCGCTTGAAGATATCGGTATCGCCAAGAAACAGCCACTGCAGCACTGCGGCCAGGAAGCCAACGAGGAAAAAGCCGGACCAGATGTAATTAAGTGCCATATGCGATCAGTTCTGTGTGTCGGGAGTGAAAAATGTCTGCAAACAAAGTATAGGGGCAGCCCGATACGAGTTGATGAAAGAATGCAGCAATCGCATGCCAAAAAGTTATAAGCTGGCAGCCTGTTTTCATTGGCGCCCCGCAGCTTGCCCGCGTAGTGTGGGGGATGCCTGTCGCTTATCGCTGTTCGTTACCTTGTCTGCACTGGATCACTGATGATGTTTTTACGCAAAACCGCCTGCGCCGCCGGCCTGGCCCTGTTGACGCTTTTCACTGTACCGGCCCACGCCGCCACCGATGCCGTGGCGGGCCGGGCGGGCAAGACATTAAAACTGTTTCTCAGCACTAGCGAGACGGGCCTGGACCCGGCCGTGGCGTCGGACCTGGCCAGCCTGAACTTGATGGAAAACATATTTGACCCCTTGCTGCGCTATGACTACCTGGCGCGCCCCGTGCAACTGCAGGGCAATACGGCGCGCGGCTTGCCGACCGTGGAAGATGACGGACGCACGTATATCTTTCACTTGCAGCCCGGTATTTTCTTTACCCCCGATCCCGCCTTCAAGGGCAAGCCGCGCGAAGTGACGGCGCAGGATTATGTCTACAGCCTGACGCGGCTGTATGACCCTAGCCTGAAGTCGCCGTGGTTGTTCTTGCTGGAAGATAAGCTGGTGGGTGATGCGGCCCTGAAAGCCAAATTCAGCTACGACACGCCGATCGCCGGCTTGCAGGCGCTGGACAAATACACCCTGCGCATCCGCCTGAACGGCGTCGACCCGAACTTCCTGTTTTACCTGGCCATGCCGGCCACCGGCGTGGTGGCGCGCGAAGTGGCCGAAGCGTATGCGGCGCCGGGGCAGATCGGCAACCATCCCGTGGGCACGGGGCCGTTCCTGGTGAAGGAATGGAAACGTAGCGACAAGATCGTGCTGCAGGCCAATCCGACTTTCCGCCCCACCGTATTCCATACGGAAGCCAAGGCGCTGGCCGCCTTGCCGCTGGATGCGCGCGCCATCGCCACCGCGCTGGAAGGCAAGCACTTGCCCCTGGTCGAGCGCATCGAGGTGCGCATCGTCGAGGAATATCAATCGCGCATGCTGGGTTTTCTGAAAGGCGAATTCGATTACCTGGAGCAAGTGCCCGAATCGATGACGGACATGGTGCTGGAAAACGGCGCCCTGAAACCGGCGCTGGCCGCCAAGGGTCTGCAACTGACGCGCTTTCCCGTGCTGCAGACGTATTACATGTGGATGAACATGGACGATCCCGTGCTGGGTGGTACGACCAAGGACAAGCTGGCCCTGCGGCGCGCCATCGCCCTCAGCTACAACAGCCGCGAAGACATCGCGCTGTTGAAGAAAGGCCTGGCCTTGCCGGCGCAGTCGCCGCTGCCGCCCAATGTGCTCGGTTACGACAAGAACTACCGCAGCCCCGTCGGCTACGATCCCGTGCTGGCGCGCGCCCTGCTGGAGCGCTTTGGCTACAAGGCGGGCGCCGATGGTTTTCGCACCCAGCCGGACGGTAAGCCCTTGATCCTGACGATGCACACGGAACCGAGCACGGTGGGACGCCTGCGCGATGAGCTGTGGCGCCGCAACCTGAACGCCATCGGTCTGCGCGTGGAATTTAAAAGCGACAAGAAGACGGAAATCATCAAGGCGTCGCGCCTGGGCAAGGTGCAGATGTTCGAGACCAACTGGATCGCCGACTTCCCCGATGGCGATAACTTTATGCAATTGTTGTATGGCGGCAACGTTGGCCGCGCCAACTATGCCCGCTTCAACTTGCCCGATTACAATAAACGCTATGAGGAGGCGCGCCTGCTATCCGATACGCCGCGCCGACGCAGTCTGTACTTCGACCTGTTTCAGCTAATCCACGCCTACACGCCGTGGGTGCTGCTGACACATCCCATCTCCGCCGACCTGCAGCAACCGTGGCTAAAAAACTACAGGCGTCACCCCGTGGAATTCACGTCCTGGCGCTATCTGGACGTGGATAAAACCAAGGCTAGCCCCGCAGGCAAGTGACCATGTCGCTGAAAAGGGCATTCATTCCAAAAAGTTATGGTTAGGAAAGCATTTTTCATTGGCTGGCCGCGGATGCATCGCGCTACTCTGAAAATGAAAACAAATAAAGTCATGCGCAAATGTCATAAAAAAATGTACTGCGAGACAGACGTTGCGACATATCTATACAGCCTGACTTGATAACTCAAGTTTCGATTGCCCAACAAGGAGAAGACCTGTGAAATTGAAGAAGCTAGCGCAGTTGGTGGCATTGATGGGGGTGGTGGGGCCGGTCGTGGCACAGGAAGCGGTGCCGCCATCGATGCAACGGGTCGAAGTGACGGGCAGCAGCATCAAGCGCGTGGCCAAGGAAGGCGCGCTGCCGGTGCAAGTCATCACCTTTGACCAGATCGAAAAGCAGGGCATCACGACGACCGAGCAACTGGTGCGCACCCTGTCGGCGAATGGCACGGGCGCCGATAACATGACTTCGGGCAATAACGTGTTTGGCGCCGATGCCGACAGGGTTAGCGGCGGCGCCTCGTTCGCCTCGCTGCGCGGCCTGGGACCGTCGAGCACCCTGGTGCTGTTGAATGGCCGCCGCATCGCCACGCACGGCGCCAGCGGCAAGTCGGTCGATCTGAACTCGATTCCGCTGGGCGCAATTTCACGCGTGGAAATTCTCAAGGATGGCGCCTCGGCCATCTACGGCACGGATGCCATCGGCGGCGTGATCAATTTCATTCTGAAAACCAATTACAGCGGCGTGGAAGCGTCCGTCTCCACCAATGACACGCAGGCAGGCGGCGGCGCCACGCGCCGCGCTTCCATCCTGGCCGGCACGGGTTCGCTGGAAAGCGACCGCTACAACATCATGGCCAGCCTGACCGTCGACAAGGCCGAGCGTCTTAACGGCAGCGACCGCTCCTTCGTCAACGGCTACCAGCCGGGCCGTGGCCTGTCGCCCGATACCACGGGCACGCCGTTCGCCAACCAGATGGCGGGCGCCGGCACGGCATTGCATACCTCGTTCCAGCTGCCTGGCGATCCAAACAAATACCTGCAAGCCAATCCGCTGAGTTTCCAGGGCAAGTGCGACAGCGTCGCCGGCATGTCGCAATACCAGACGGAGCTGTGGAAAGACGTGACCTCGCCGCTGCGCACCAAATATTCCTGTGCGTATGACTATGGCGCCGACTATGTGCTGCAATTCCCTGTCGAGCGGGCCAATCTGCTGTCGCGCGGCACGTTCCAGTTGGCGCCTGACCACCGCATGTTTGTCGAAGTGCTCGGTTCGCGCACCAAGGCCACGGCCATTTTGACGCCGATGCAGGTGCAGGCGACCGTCGCCAACAAGAATTTGTATCCGGTCGGTGGCGCGTATTATCAGGATCTGTCGGCCTACATTCCTTCTTTCGACAAGACCAAGCCGATTTCCTATAAATGGCGCGCCAATGACGTGGGCAACCGCACGCAGGAAAACACGACCGACAATGCCCGCGTGCTGGTGGGCTTTGAGGGTAACTTTGGCAAGTGGGATTACAAGGCCGGCATTTCGCGCGCCGAAAGCAGCACCAAGACCAAGCTGACGGATGGCTATTCCTACACGGACAAGTTGTACGCAGCTTTGGCGACTGGCATCATCAATCCCTGGGTGGGCGCCGGCCAGAGCCAGACGGAAGCGGCCAAGCAATTGATCGAATCGACCAAGTTCCGTGGCGACTTCCAGCATGGCAAGACGACCCTGACGCAGATCGACGGGGCAGTTTCGGGCGAGCTGTTCCAGCTGCCGGCCGGTGCGCTGGCCATGGCGGCCGGTTTTGACTTGCGCCGCGAGGGCTACAGCTTTGGGCAAGACGTCGACGCCATCCAGATCCTGCTGGCGCCGGGCAATGCTTCATTGAAAGATGCCAGCCGTACCGTCAAGGCCGTGTATGCCGAGTTGCTGGTGCCGGTCACGAAGGACCTGGAAATGCAGCTGGCTATCCGCCGCGACGATTACAGCCTGGTGGGCGCGACGACGAATCCGAAAGTGGCGTTCCGCTACCAGCCTACCGACTTCTTGCTGTTCCGTGGTTCGGCCAGCAAGGGTTTCCTTGCGCCAAGCTTCCAACAGTTGTATTCCGGTTCGCTGAGCCAGGAATTGCCGAACGGCGTGATCGACCAGGAAGGCTGCGCCAAGCATCCGGGCGTCCCCGAGTACTGCTCCATCGACCGCCTCGACTACAAGACGGGTGGCAATACGAATTTGAAGCCGGAAACGTCGAAGCAGGGCAGCGTCGGTTTCGTCATCGAGCCATTCAAGGGCTATTCCGCCTCGTTCGACTACTGGGCCATCAATACCAAGGATCGCATCCTGAACCGCACGCCGCAAATCGTGCTGGCCAATTACCAGGCGCTGAACCAGTACATCCATCGCAATCCAGACGGCACCATCGAATACGTGCAGGCGGGCTGGATCAATGCGGCAGGCAGCCGCGTGCGCGGTCTCGACGTGGGCTTACGCGGTGAAGGCAAGATCCAGGACGCTAAATGGACGGCGACCCTGGACGGCACGTATATGGACAGCTTCAAGTTTGCGGAATATCAAGGCCAGGAGTACCAGGAGCTGGTCGGCAAGTTTTATACACGCGATCTGTACCTGCGCTGGAAACACAATGCCAGCTTCGGCGTGTCGCGCGGCGACTGGAGCGGCTTGCTGATCCAGAGTTTTTCGTCGGGCTACAAGGATCAGGTGCCGAATGGCGGCAAGGGTACGCCGCCACCGGGCTTCAAGCCGGATGTGTCCAGCTACACCACGTATAACTTGTCGGGCACGTACACGGGTTTCAAAAATACCACCATCACCGTGGGTATCCAGAACCTGTTCGACCGCGATCCACCGTTCACCGCGCACAACGTGGATGAAGTGGTGGGCGCCGGCTGGGATCCGCGCGTGGCCGACCCGCGCGGCCGTTCGCTGTCGTTCCAGCTGAAGTACAAGTTCATGTAAGGCGGCCATGCCGGCGGCAAGATTGCCGGCATGCTACTCTCGTGCGGCGGCGCCTGGCGTCGCCGTTTTTATTCCAGGAAAGGGCCGCATGTCCAGTCAGACCAATCTCAGCCGGCGCCGCTTCGGCGGCTTGCTGGCCGCCACCCTGGGGTCGGCAGGCACACCGGTGTGGGCGGCGGCCGCGCAAGGGAAGGGCAAACGCATGCAACAGCAACACGCATTGATCAAACCGGCGCGCCTGCGCGACGGCGACTTGGTCGCCATCATCGCACCGGGCGGCTTTACGGATGAGGACGCCATCGCCAAGGCCCAGCGCAATATCGAATCGCTGGGCTTGCGCGCCAGCCTGGGCGCCAACATTCGCGCCGTGCACGGCAACTATGCGGGCACGGTGCAGCAGCGTCTCGACGATCTGCACGCGGCGTTCCGCGATCCGAACGTCAAGGCGGTGTGGGCCATCCGCGGCGGCTCCGGCTGCATCTCGCTGCTGGCGCTGCTCGACTACGCCTTGATCCGCGCCAACCCGAAAGTGCTGATCGGCTATTCCGACATCACGGCCCTGCACCTGGCCATAGTCCGCCAGACGGGCCTGGTGACGTTCCACGGTCCTGTGGCCTCGTCCACGTTTTCCGACTACACGGTGACGCAGCTGCAAAACGTGCTGATGACGCCGCAAGACAGCTACACGATCCCGATGGCGCTGGACAACCACCGCCGCGCGCAGACGCACGCCAACTTCGCCATCCGCACCGTGCATGGCGGCCAGGCGACGGGACGCTTGACGGGCGGCAACCTGTGCATGGTCAGCGCGCTGGCCGGCACGCCGTATGCGGCTGATTTCCGCGAGCGCATCCTTTTCCTGGAAGAAATCAATGAAGTGCCCTACCGCATCGACAGGATGTTGTGCCAGCTCGAGCTGTCCTTGGGGTTCAACAAGGCGGCGGCCTTGATGCTGGGCATCTTCGAGCATTGCGAGGCGGCCGAGGGCGACACGGCGCTGACCCTGGATGCCACCCTGGACCAGCATTTGCAGCCTTTACGCGTGCCGGCCGTCAGCGGCTACTCGTTTGGCCATATCCGCCACCAGTTTACGATACCGATGGGCATATTGGCGACCCTGGATGCGGACCGGCAAACCTTGACCTTGTTGGAGCCGGCCGTCTGCTAGCGTACGGTGCAGCGGGGCGATTGTCAGTATGCTAGTGTGATTGCAGGCGTGGCACGAGGCCGCGCCGCCTTCTTTACCGCACCCGACATGATTAACCGCCACGCCAGTACCTACATCCTCAGCCATCCGCTGGCCTTTGTGCTGCAGGTGCTGAAGGGTTTCCGCGCCAACCAGGGCTTGCTGCTCGCGGGCGCCGTCGCGTATTACTCGCTGCTCTCCATCGTGCCCCTGTTGATGCTGGTGGTGGTGGCCCTGTCGCACGTGATTGCAGAAGATGAGCTGTTGCGGACCATCGGCCATTACCTGGAATGGCTGGTGCCAGGGCAATCGAAAGCCATCGTGGCCGAAGTCGCACATTTTCTCAACAACCGGGGCGTGATCGGTTGGCTGCTGCTGCTGACCATGCTGTTTTTCAGCTCGCTGGCGTTTACCGTGCTGGAGAACGCCATGAGCGTGATCTTTATCCACCGCGTGGCCATCCGCCGCCGCCATTTCCTCATTTCCGCCGTTCTGCCGTACTGCTACATCCTGTGCCTGGGTGCGGGCATCCTGCTCATTACCCTGGTGGCGGGCGGCCTGCAAGTGATGGGCGAGGAAAGCGTGCGCTTTTTGCGCCACGACTGGGGCCTGGAAGGGGTGTCCGGCGTGTTGCTGTATTTGCTGGGGCTGGCGGGCGAAATTCTCGTACTGAGTTCGATTTACCTGGTCATGCCCGTCGGGCGGCTGTCGATCACGCATGCGCTGATCGGCGGCGTGACGGCGGCCCTGCTGTGGGAAATCGCCCGCCATGTGTTGGTCTGGTATTTCTCGACCTTGTCGCAGGTCAACGTCGTGTACGGCTCGATGACGACGGCCATTGTCGTCATGTTCAGCCTGGAAATCGGCGCCACCCTGCTGTTGCTGGGCGCGCAAGTGATTTCCGAGTACGAAAGAGTGGCCCGCGGCGGCGAAGAGGACAAGCCGCTGGCGCTAAGGACTTGATTTAAAAAGATTATTGCACCGCACAAAAAGCTGTGCTATACTCCGTTCAGTGATTGAGATTTGGCAGCAAATTATCTCACCATCCAGTTCAGCGCGGCGACCGACAGGTGTAATGTCGATGGCGTGACAGTGCGAAGAGTGGATTTTGTAATTCCGGATACGTTGGTCGATTTACACTTGGAGTCACCATGCAGATAGCATGGGAGTCCGAAAATCAGGAGGCACTTTGCAGATAGCACTGGCGTCCATGACACGATTAAAGCATTGGTAATACATTGGAACGAAGCCCGCGACCGCGGGCTTTTTTTTCGTCTATAGCTGGCGTGTTGAGCAACCTACTGCGCAGCCCGCTCTCGACTCGGCGTTACTCGCCGTACTTCAGTACGGCTGCGTTACTCAAGCCGATATCGAGCTTGCTCGCTACGGTTGCTCAAGGCGCCGAGACTTTTACTGCTTTTTATAAAGCTCTGGCGATCAGGATTTTCTGAATATCGCTGGTCCCCTCGTAAATCTGGCATACGCGCACGTCGCGGTAGATGCGCTCGACGGGGAAGTCGGACACATAGCCATAGCCGCCGTGCACCTGGATGGCGTCCGAACACACTTTTTCCGCCATTTCCGACGCAAACAGCTTGGCCATGGCCGCTTCCTTCAGGCAGGGCAGGCCTGCATCCTTCATCGATGCCGCGTGGCGTATCAGCTGGCGCGCCGCTTCGATCTGCGTGGCCATGTCGGCCAGGCGGAATTGCACGGCCTGGTGTTCATAGATGGGTTTGCCGAAACTTTCGCGTTCGCGCGCATAGCTCAAGGCCGCTTCATACGCGGCGCGCGCCATGCCCACGGCTTGCGAAGCGATGCCGATGCGTCCGCCTTCCAGGCCGGAAAGGGCGATCTTGTAGCCTTGCCCTTCTTCGCCAATCAGATTTTCCGTCGGAATGCGGCAATTCTCGAACAGGATCTGCGCCGTATCCGACGAGTGCTGGCCCATCTTCTGTTCCAATCCCGCCACGATGTAGCCGGGCGTGTTCGTCGGCACCCAGAAGGCGCTGATGCCGCGCTTGCCGGCCGCTTTGTCGGTGACGGCCATGACGATGGCCACGTCCGCATACTTGCCACTGGTAATGAACTGCTTCGTGCCGTTGATGACGTATTCATTGCCGTCGAGGGTGGCCGTGGTGCGCAGGGCCGAGGCGTCGCTGCCCGTGTGCGGTTCCGTCAGGCAAAATGCACCGAGCATGGCGCCTTGCGCCAGCGGACGCAGCCATTGTTCCTTTTGCGCGTCGTTCGCGTACATCATGGCGATGCTGCACACGGGGCAATTGTTGACGGAAATGATGGTCGACGTGCCGCCATCGCCGGCGGCGATTTCTTCCAGCACCAGGGCCAGCGACACGTAGTCGAGACCGGCGCCGCCCAGCGCTTCCGGCACGGCCACGCCAAAGGCGCCCAGGGCGGCCAGTTCCTGCAATTCTTCCTTGGGGAAATGATGTTCCTTGTCCCAGCGGGCCGCGTTGGGCGCCAGGCGCTCGCGCGAAAAACTGCGCAGCGCTTCCTGGATCATTGTCTGTTCTTCATTGAGTATCATGGGACGTCGTCTCGTTTGTTTTTATGGTGGATGCGGGAATTACCAGGCGATGGGCTTGCCATCGTAGTTGCGGAACACAGCCTTGTCCGTGGCCGGCAAGCTGGTCAGGGTGGCGCGGATGCCGGCAGCGCTTTGCTCGGGCGAAATATCGGCGCCGGCGCCGCCCATGTCCGTGCGTACCCAGCCCGGGTGGAAGGCGACGCAGCTGACGCCTTGCGGGCCATACACGAGGGCCGTGTCGATCAGCACGGAATTCAGGGCGGCCTTGCTGGCGCGGTACAGCGAACCGCTGGGGTTGCCGCGCTCGCTCAAGGAGCCCATGTGCGAGGACAGCACCGCCAGTTTCCCTTTGGCATTGCTCACCAGCGGCGCCAATATGGGCAGCAGCCGCATGGCCGCCAGCACATTCGTGTGCATGACGGCATCGAAATCTTCTTGCGTGGGGGAACCGTCGTGACGGGGGCCGTACACGCCCGCGTTGAGGATGGCCACGTCGAGCTTTTCATCGTCGAGCTTCCAGCCCAGGCCGGCACAGCCTTCTACATCCGTCACGTCGAGCTGGTGCGCTTCCACGCCCAGTTGCGTGAGGGCGTCGCAGGCGTCCGGTGTGCGTGCCGTGGCGATCACCCGCCAGCCATCGTGGCGGTATTGACGGACGATTTCGTGGCCGATGCCGCGCGAGGCGCCGATGATCAATGCGGTTGGCATGTGTTCTCCTTGGGTAATCCAATGAAAAGGCGCGCAGCGAACGTGTCCACGCCGCGCGCGCCTGTCGTCAACAGAGCAGCTTATACCAGTTCGATCGCCATCGCCGTCGCTTCGCCGCCACCGATGCACAGGGCCGCCACGCCGCGCTTGCCGCCGGTTTTTTTCAAGGCGCCCAGCAGGGTGACGATGATGCGCGCGCCCGAGGCGCCGATCGGGTGGCCCAGCGCGCATGCACCGCCGTGGATGTTGATCTTGCTGTGTGGAATGTCGAGGTCGTGCATGGCGGCCATCGGCACGGCTGCGAAGGCTTCATTGATCTCGAACAAATCGACATTGCTGCTGCTCCAGCCCGTTTTCGCATATAGTTTTTTCACCGCGCCGATGGGGGCCGTGGTGAACTCATTCGGCGCCTGTGCATGCGTGGCGTGGCCGTGGATTTTTGCGATGACGGTGCAGCCGAGCTTTTTCGCCGTCGATTCGCGCATCAGTACCAGGGCCGCCGCGCCATCGTTGATCGACGAAGACGAGGCTGCCGTGATGGTGCCATCCTTCTTGAACGCCGCTTTCAAGGTCGGGATTTTTTCCAGGCGGGCTTTTTGCGGGCCTTCATCGATGCTGACGATGGTGTCGCCGCCGCGGCCGGAAACGGTCACGGGCACGATTTCCCATTCGAAACTGCCATCCTTGGTGGCCGCTTGCGCGCGTTTCACCGATTCGATGGCAAACGCATCCTGCGCTTCGCGCGTGAAGCCGTACTGGCTGGCGCACTCTTCGGCAAACGTGCCCATCGAGCGGGCATTGCCCTTTTCATCGCGGCTGTAGGCGTCTTCCAGGCCATCCATCATCATGTGGTCATAGATCATGCCGTGACCGATGCGGTAGCCGCCACGCGCCTTCGGTACCAGGTAAGGGGCGTTGGTCATCGATTCCATGCCGCCCGCCACCACCACGTCGGCACTGCCGGCGAGCAAGGTGTCATGCGCGAACATGGTCGTCTGCATGGCCGAGCCACACATTTTTGACAGCGTCACGGCGCCCGTGGAATCGGGCAAGCCTGCCTTGCGCAAGGCTTGGCGGGCGGGCGCCTGGCCCTGGCCGGCCATCAGGCAATTGCCGAAAAACACGTGTTCGACGGCGTCCGGCGCCACGCCGGCCCGTTCGACGGCGGCGCGGATGGCCACGGCGCCCAGGTCGCTGGCGGTGACGTTGGCAAAATCGCCCTGGAAGGCGCCCATGGGGGTGCGCGCGGCACCGACGATTACGACTGGATCATTCATGTTGGATCTCCGGTTGGGGTGAGGATGGTGGTTGCTTACAAAAACGCAGGTGCTGCGGATACGGGAAGACGTCCTCGATATGGCCGTCTTCGATGCGCTGCTTGCGCACCTGCCAATATTGCGCCGTCAGCAGGTCGGCATGGTGCTGCATGAAATACTTGCGGATGCGGGGATTGCCCAGCAGGAAGGTGCCGAATTGCTCGGGAAACACATCGTGCTTGCCGATGGGATACCACGGTTCGGCCGACATTTCTTCTTCCTCCGTACGGGCTTGCGGGATGACGCGGAACTGGCAATCGGTGATGTACTCGATTTCATCGTAATCGTAAAAAACGACACGTTGATGACGCGTCACGCCAAAGTTTTTATACAGCATGTCGCCAGGGAAAATGTTCGCCGCCACCAGTTCCTTGATGGCGTTGCCGTACTCGACGATGCCGTGTTCGACCAGGTCATCGCGGCCTTCCTTCTCGGCATTGCTCAGCCACATATTCAGCGGCACCATGCGCCGCTCGATGTACAGGTGGCGGATGATGATCTGCTCGTGGTCTTCTTCGATCAGCGAGGGGGCGAACTGTTTCAGTTCGGCCAGCAGTTCCGCGGCAAAACGGGCGCGGGGAAAGGCCACGTTGGAATACTCGAGCGTGTCGGCCATGCGGCCCACGCGGTCGTGGTGTTTCACCAGCAAATACTTTTGCTGGACTTGCACGCGCGTGGTTTCCTTGGGCGGCGGGAAAAAATCCTTGATGACCTTGAAGACGTAGGGAAACGACGGCAGGGCAAACACCAGCATCACCAGGCCGCGGATGCCGGGCGCGCTTTCAAAGTGGTCCGACGAGTGTTTCAAGTGCTGCAGATAGTCGCGGTAAAACAGCGTCTTGCCCTGTTTTTGCAGGCCCAGTATCGTATAGATTTCGCTGCGCGGTTTGCGCGGTAGCAAGCTGCGCAGGAATTGCACATAGGCCGACGGCACTTCCATATCCACCAGGAAATACGCGCGCGTAAACGAAAACAGCACGGCAATCTGCTGGTGCTCGAACAGCACCGTGTCGAGCACCAGCTTGCCGTGACGGTTGTGCAGGATCGGCACGACAAACGGATATTCGCGGTTGCCGTTGATGCCCTTGCCGACCAGGTAAGCGCCCTTGTTGCGGTAGAACAAACTGGTCAAGACCTGGATCTGGTGGTTCGGCTCCAGCCGGTCGCCGCCGAACAGCTGGTGCAGGCGCGCTTCCACCTGGGCCACGTCACGCTCCAGGTTGGCAAATACGCAGTCCAGCTGGAAGTTGCTCACCATGCGCATCAGGGTGTGGCGCAAGCCGTCCTTGCCGGGGTAATA
This sequence comes from Janthinobacterium salmonicoloratum, assembly GCF_051380845.1. Lineage (NCBI taxonomy): Bacteria > Pseudomonadati > Pseudomonadota > Betaproteobacteria > Burkholderiales > Oxalobacteraceae > Janthinobacterium > Janthinobacterium salmonicoloratum. The sequence goes on from NZ_JBNYXV010000007.1 coordinate 15,111, forward strand.
CACGCGGTAGGTGGGCACCGGGTCTTGCGTGTCGATGTATTCCGTGGAAACCACGGGACGCACGAAAATATAGTCGTTATTGAAATACGTGCGGTGCAGGATATTGCAGCAGACGGAATTGAAGAAGGTTTCCGCCAGTTCCGGCTGCTTGTGTGCCGTCAGCATGCCGATATAGTGCAGCTTGAGTTCGCGCCACACTTCGTCGCTCAACTCCGACTCTTCGTACTCATCTTCGAGCATCTGCACGCATTCCTGCACGCGCTTGTCATAAAAGTCGATGCGTTCGCGGGCCGCCGTCTGTGCCGCGGTCCAGGCGCCTTGCTCGAAATACTGCTTGGCTTGCCGGCTGGTTGCGCGGAACAGGCGGTAATGCTTGTCGAAGCCGTCGCGGATGGTGCGCGCGATATCGAATGCAATCTGGGAAGAGAGCAATTTGGGGAAGGCAATTTGCGTCATATCTGTGCTCGCATGAATAGCTCATCACCCAGTCGATAGGCGCGCGCCCGTGCTTACTTGGTTTCCGCAAACAGTTCGCGGCCTATCAGCATGCGGCGGATTTCGCTGGTCCCGGCGCCGATTTCGTACAGCTTGGCATCGCGCCACAGGCGGCCGGCCGGATATTCGTTGATGTAGCCGTTGCCGCCCAGGGCCTGGATCGCTTCGCCCGCCATCCAGGTCGCCTTCTCCGCACTATACAGAATGGCGCCGGCCGCATCCTTGCGCAGCTGGCGCACGGCTTCCGGCGTGGTGGCGCGATCGCAGGCCTGGCCTACGGCATACACATAGGCCTTGCACGCCATCATGGTCGAATACATATCGGCCAGTTTGCCCTGCATCAATTGGAATTCGCCGATGGCCTGGCCGAACTGCTTGCGGTCATGTACGTAAGGCACGACCAGGTCCATGCAGGCCTGCATGATGCCCAGCGGGCCGCCGGACAGCACGGTGCGCTCGAAATCGAGGCCCGACATCAGCACATTGACGCCCTTGCCCAGGCCACCGAGCACGTTTTCGGCCGGCACTTCGCAATCCTGGAACACCAGTTCGCCCGTGTGCGAGCCGCGCATGCCCAGCTTGTCGAGCTTTTGCGCGATGGAAAAGCCCTTGAAATTCTTTTCGATCAGGAAAGCCGTCATGCCGCGCGGGCCCGCTTCCAGGTCATTCTTGGCGTACACCACCAGCACGTCCGCGTCGGGGCCGTTGGTGATCCACATCTTGGTGCCGTTCAAGACCCAGCGGTCGCCCTTGAAGTCGGCGCGCAGCTTCATGCTGACGACGTCCGAGCCTGCATTCGGTTCCGACATGGCCAGGGCGCCGATGTGTTCGCCCGTGATCAGTTTCGGTAGGTATTTGGCTTTTTGCTCGGCCGTGCCGTTGCGCTTGATCTGGTTCACGCACAGGTTTGAGTGGGCGCCATACGACAGGCCGACGGAGGCCGAGGCGCGCGAGATTTCTTCCATGGCGATGATGTGTGCCAGGTAGCCCATGCCGGCGCCGCCGTATTCTTCGCTGACGGTGATGCCGAGCAAGCCCATGTCGCCCATCTTGCGCCACAGGTCCATGGGGAACTGGTCCGTGCGGTCGATTTCGGCCGCCCGCGGCGCGATTTCGGCGGCGGCGAATTGTTGGATCGCTTCGCGCAGGGAGGCGATGTCGTCGCCGTGGTCAAAGGTCAAGCCTGGGAGATGGAGCATGTCGTCCTCGTCGTTATAAGTGTGGCGGTCATGGATGCCGGGTCAGTGAAGCTATGATACTCAGTTGTGACGTTTACGTAAACGTAAAGCGCCGCGCGCGGCAGCTGTCCGCTGCCTGCGCCTTTAGTTTGTTTGCGCCTTATCAATATGCAAGTCCGCCAGCATGCGCGCGCAAGCGTCTTCATGCGCGCTGATTTCCGCCAGCGCCATTTCAATGTCGATGCGTTGCTGCTCCAGCGTCTGTCGATGTTGCGCCAGGACGCCCAGGAAGCGGTCCATCTGCGCGCGCGTGTCCTTCGGCGACTCGTACATGTCGACCAGACTCTTGATCTCCGATAGCGCCAGGCCCAGGCGCTTGCCACGCAGGGTCAGTTTCAGGCGGGTGCGGTCGCGCGGCGTGTAGACGCGGCTGCGCCCACCGGCGCCTTCACGTTTCGGGCTGAGCAAGCCCTGGTCTTCATAGAAACGGATGGCGCGCGCCGTGATGTCGAATTCCCGCGCCAGTTCGGTAATGGTATAGGTCGTCATTGCTGCGGGCGGTGTCGGTTGCATGGGTGGTCGGTAGCTGGATGGGTGTGGCGAGGCAATGAGTGGCAAAGTGCCGTATACGTCAACGTCTATCCTATTGTAGCGTGCCCTGCCCGTGCTGCAACAAAGAAAAAAGAGGGCATAAACAGGATAATTTGGCGAATAAGGCAACAATTACTGAAAATAAATTGATTCTTCTTGCGCAAACACGCTTAAGATCGAGAGTTGGTGGCCAAGATGACACCAAAAAGAGCTTTCCTGGCATAACGGCGACATTCTTTTCGCTGCGATGGCAGTAAAATTTTTTTGGCGCAGATTCTTTCCAGTCGGCACGATCAAAAAACAACGTTTCACTATGAGCACGTTGTACAGATCGTTTCCATATTGAAAACAAAATGGCCCTTCTGAAAACTTTGTCTACAAGAAATTGTATGACATGGGCATTGCGCGTATCGGTGGAGGAGGGCATTATCCGATACCGTACGTTGTAATGCCAAATCGAGGCTTTGAATCGTGCTGCAGTGCGAAAATCAAAGCTAGCCGCGAATTTGACCCGAAGCCACACAGAATCACAAGAGAAAATTCGGCCCACTTTTTGACCTGAAAAGCCCGGCCGGAGTGTTAATTGTTAATTTATACTCTTTTCAAATGTAACAATCTGTATGGTCATTCAAGAAACTGACTTTCATGTTACAACATGAAATAGTACACCTATGAATTCTTCTAACGAACGCGAAAGCTTCAGCCAGCGACTTCAGTTGGCTCTCAAAAACGCCCATTATTCTCCAGACAGCCCGACCAGACTGGCCCGGGAATTCAATATCCGTTTCGACGGGCGCCCGATTACCGTGCATGCAGCTAGGAAATGGTTAGTAGGTGAAGCAATTCCCACGCAAGAGAAATTGCGCATGATTGCCCAATGGTTAGGCGTTCCGGCGGAATGGTTGCGTTTTGGCGGCCCTGAAAGCGCCACGCCGAATGGCGAAGCGGGCAGCGCCTTATCGCGTTTTGAGTCTGCCGATGTGAAATTAATTGCCGATTTGCAAAGATTGGATGAACATCATCGTCAAATCGCGCGAGAATTTATTCGCATGCTGGTAAGAGTCAACTACCAAAAGTAAGCATCCAGGCCATCCCCGGCCGGCGCCGTCCGCCTTTCGCTGACGGTGCTCCCCCTGTCTTTTTATTTGCGCAACGTCATACTGGAGACATGATTTTGCCGCACAATAAGACCTCGCATGTTGCGCTGCAGCGGAATTATTTGACAATAATCCCGCACGCAGCGGCGCAGCGGCCAATACCAGCGCATAATCACATCAGAAGCAGCCAGTTCATCCACTACGGAGCCGAGCATTTGAGCCGTCTTATGAAAAGTAACTACAGCAATACCGCGCAGCTGAAGGACTTGATGACCGTGCCCCCCATGACTGCCGCGCAACATGCGGAAGTGATGCGCAAACGGATCGCCCACCGCAGGATGGTTGAAGAAGCCAGGGATTTGAAGCAGGCGAGTGCCCACCAGTTTGACAAGAGGTGATGGATGCCTGACCAAACCAGCTGCGCGTCGCGCTTTGCGGCCGGCGATGCTCACCGTACTAGAGTACGGTTGCGCTTCTCGGCCACAAATCGCTGCCGCTCGCTATGGTTTTGTCTGGCATCGTGACGTGCGTAGTTGGTGATGTAGTCTGTTAGTTTGTTGCTGACTGGTCTGATGCTTTCAAACCATTCCACCTTGGTGCCAGGCCGTGCTCGATGCCGAGCAAGTCGATGACGCGCGCCACCGTATGGTCGACCATCTCCGCAATGCTCTGCGGGTGGTGATAAAAGCTCGGTAAGGGGGGGAAGATGATGCCGCCCATTTCGGTCACGGCGGTCATATTGCGCAGGTGCGCCAGGTTGAACGGCGTTTCGCGCACCATCAGGATCAGGCGGCGGCGCTCCTTGAGCACCACATCGGCTGCCCGCGTAATCAAATTATCCGACAAGCCATGCGCCACGGCCGCCAGCGTCTTCATCGAGCACGGCGCGACGACCATGCCATCCGATTGAAACGAGCCACTGGCGATACTCGCGCCGATGTCGCGCAGCTTGTGTACCACGTGCGCCTGCGCTTCGATTTCCTTGCGCCCTACGCCCGTTTCCTGGTGCAGGGTCAGTACGGCTGCATCCGACAAGACCAGATGCGTCTCGACGCCGGGGATGGCGACGAGCAATTGCAGCAGCCGCAAGCCATACACGGCGCCCGTGGCGCCCGTGATGGCCACGACGATACGGCGCGGCCGCTGCTGTTGGCTATCAGGCATCCAGCAGGGACTTCAGTTCGCCCGATTCAAACATTTCATTCATGATATCGGAACCACCGATGAACTCGCCTTTGACATACAGCTGCGGAATGGTTGGCCAGTTCGAGTAATCCTTGATGCCTTGGCGCACTTCCGGGTCATCCAGCACGTTGACGGTGGCGATGTTTTCCACGCCGCATGCTTTCAGGATCTGGATGGCGCGGCCGGAAAAGCCGCACTGCGGGAACTGGGCAGTGCCCTTCATGAACAGCACGACTGGCGTGCTCGTCACGGTTTCTTTGATCCAGGTTTGTACGTCGCTCATAGCTGCCTCTGATGGGTAAATAAATAGATGCCGTCATTTTATAAGAAAACGACGGCACGGGTATGCGCTCAGGTCATAAATCGGGCAAGTCAGCCACGTAGAAGTTTATAACTGCTTGCCCAGGCAGATGGATTGTGCCGCGCCCACGTATTTGCCCCAGGCCATGACGGGTGTATAGCCGTGTTTGGCATAAAACGCCACCGCGCGGCTATTTACCACGCGGGTGGACAGGTGCACAGCCTGGTAGCCATGCCTGCGCGCTTGCGCTTCCACATGGGCCAGCAGGGCCGCGCCCACGCCGGTGGCGCCGGGGCGTGCATACATGCGCTTGAGTTCTGCCGTGGCGCTATCTGCTTCGCCCAGCGGCCGCAGGGCGGCGCAGCCCAGCAGGGCGCCGGCGCCGTCGCGGGCCAGGTAAAAGCCGCCGCGCGGCGTTGCCGCTTCGACATCGAAGGAAGAGCGGCCACTGTCGCCGTTGATGCGCAGCAGCACGTCCGATAATTCGTCGAGCAGCAGCTTGGCATCCAGGCTGGCGGCGTCCACCGCCAGGATGACGAGGTCATGCCTGGCGGCCATGGACTTAGCCGCGCAGCTTGGCGAACGCGGCGGCCATGCTGCCGGCCGGCTCGGGGGCGTTGCGCGACTGCGACTGGTGCTGTGCCATGCTGCGGCGGTCGTTGCGGTCGCCTTTTTGCTCCGGTTTGCTGCCCGGCTGCGGCGCGCTGTCCGTCAGGCGCATGGTCAGCGCGATGCGCTTGCGCTTTTCATCGACTTCCAGCACCTTGACGCGCACGACCTGGCCAGCCTTGACCACCGTGTGCGGGTCCTTCACAAACGTGTTCGACAGGGCCGAGATGTGCACGAGGCCATCCTGGTGCACGCCGATATCGACAAAGGCGCCAAAGGCGGCCACGTTGGTGACCACGCCCTCGAGAATCATGTCCGGGCGCAAGTCGCGGATTTCTTCCACGCCTTCCTTGAAGGTGGCGGTGGTGAACTCCGGACGCGGGTCGCGGCCCGGCTTTTCCAGTTCCTTCAAGATGTCGGAAATGGTCGGCACGCCAAACGTTTCATCCGCATATTTTGCGGGGCTGAGGGTTTTCAGCAGGGCCGTTTCGCCGATGACGGCCTTGATATCCTTCTTGATGTCTGCCAGGATCTTTTCCACCAGCGGGTACGATTCCGGGTGGACGGCCGAGGCGTCCAGCGGGTTTTCGCCGCCCATCACGCGCAAGAAGCCCGCTGCCTGTTCGTACGTTTTGTCGCCCAGGCGCGGCACCGCCTTCAGGGCCGCGCGCGAGGTGAACGCGCCCTTCATGTCGCGGTAGGTGACGATGCTTTGCGCCACGCTGGCCGACAGGCCGGACACGCGCGCCAGCAGGGGCGCCGACGCCGTGTTCACATCCACGCCGACGGCGTTGACGCAATCTTCCACCACGGCATCGAGCGAGCGGGCCAGCTGGCTTTGGCTCACGTCATGCTGGTACTGGCCCACGCCGATCGATTTCGGGTCAATTTTTACCAGTTCGGCCAGCGGGTCTTGCAGGCGGCGCGCAATCGACACGGCGCCGCGCAGCGACACATCCATGTCCGGCAACTCTTTCGAGGCGAATTCGGACGCCGAATACACCGATGCGCCCGCTTCCGAGACGACGATCTTCGTCATCTTCGCTTCCGGATGCTGCTTGATCAGGTCCTGCGCCAGTTTATCGGTCTCGCGCGAGGCCGTGCCATTGCCGATCGAAATCAGGGACACATTGTGCTTGGCGGCAAGACGGCCCAGGGTGTGCAGCGAGCCATCCCAGTCATTCTTCGGCTGGTGCGGGTAGATCACGGCCGTGTCGACGACTTTACCGGTGGCATCGACGACGGCCACTTTCACGCCCGTGCGCAAGCCGGGATCCAGGCCCATGGTGGCGCGCTGGCCGGCCGGCGCGGCCAGCAGCAGCGCCTTCAAATTGGTGGCAAAGACGTTGATGGCGTCGAGTTCCGAGCGCTCGCGCAGGGCGCCCATCAGTTCCGTTTCCAGGTGCATGAAGCTTTTCACGCGCCAGGTCCAGCGCGCCGTGTCGGCCAGCCACTTGTCGGCCGGACGGCCGAGGCTCTTGATGCCGAAGCGGGCAGCGATGCGGCCTTCGCACGGGTTGTGCGGCGCATCCCATTTCGGTTTTTCCGCTTCCGTGTCCAGGCGCAGGGTGACGTCGAGGATACCTTCGCGGCGGCCGCGCAACAGGGCCAGCGCGCGGTGCGAGGGGACTGTGGAAATGGTTTCCGAGTAATCGAAATAATCGGCGAATTTTTCGCCTTCGTCCTGCTTGCCTTCCACCACTTTCGATTCGACGATGCCATGTTCCTGCACGTATTCGCGCAAGGTTTGCAGCAAGGTCGCGTCTTCGGCGAAGCGCTCCATCAAAATCTGGCGCGCGCCATCGAGGGCCGCCTTGGTGTCGGCCACGCCCGGGTTGTTGCCGTCGGCACTCGTAAACGCGTCGCGCAGGAACTTGCCCGCTTCCATTTCCGGCGTCAGTTCCGGATTGTCCAGCAAGCCGTCGGCCAGCGGCATCAGGCCCGCTTCGATGGCGATCTGCGCCTTCGTGCGGCGCTTTTGCTTGTAGGGCAGATACAAATCTTCCAGGCGCGTCTTGTCTTCCGCGTGCATGACGGCGTCGAGCAGCTCGGGCGTCATCTTGTTCTGTTCCGTGATCGACGCCACGATGGCGGCGCGCCGCTCTTCCAGCTCGCGCAGGTAGCGCAGGCGCTCTTCGAGCAGGCGCAGCTGGATATCGTCGAGGCCGCCGGTCGCTTCCTTGCGGTAACGGGCGATGAAGGGCACGGTGGCGCCTTCGTCGAGCAGTTCGATGGCGGCGGCAACCTGCACCGGTTTGGCGGCAAGTTCAAGGGCAAGACGTTGTTCGATAGTGGGCAGCATGGTTGTTTCCAGAGCGATCAAGCCTGGAATGATACGCAATCGGCGCGATTGCGCAATCTTGACAGCGCAAATGGACTGTGCGTTGACAACAGCTTAACGGGGTGACAGCAGCGGGGCCGGCAGCAGCGGGCTGGCGGGCGGCGGCGCCGGTCTCTGCGGCGTGACGGATTTGCCAAAGGCATTGCCCATGCGGTGTTCGAGGGCGGCGCGGTTGTACAGGCCCAGCTGGTTCGACGGGCGCTGCACGGTCGCCTCCGCACCGGACAGGGCGGGTGGCTGGCGGTTCACGGTGTTGCTGTTCGGTAATAATTTTTCATTCAAGCAAGATATGGACTGCGCGCGCTTGCCATTCACTTCCACTTCCACGCAGCCCTTCTCCGGCGCGGCGGCCTTGACGACGACGGTGTGCTCGTCCGCCTGCGCGGGCAGGGTGGCGCAGGCCAACAGCAACAGTGATAACAGGCGTGCCATGGCGGCTCCCGGAGCGGTGGAGAAGCATTCAGCATAGCAAGGTCATATGTCGCGGCGATGACACAGGCTGGCATGCGGGCTTGCGGCATGTCATGCAGTTGTCATTTTATGAAGCTACCATCTTGCCATTCTGCAGACAACATTGCAGTCAAGACACTTCATGAGCAGGCTTTTTCGTTGATTTCCCTGGAAAATGACACGAACCCTCCGCCGCACCGCAACGGGCAATGCCCTGGCCTTGTCCGCTTGTTTGCTGATGACATTGATGACATTCGTGCGGCCAGCAGCGGGTGCGGACGGTGCTGACGCCGCCGCGCACGCGACCCTGCGCTTCGACTTGCCCGCCCAGCCGCTCGATGCGGCCCTGGTGGCGTTTGGCGAAGTGACGGGCTATTCCGTGCTCGTCAGCAGCCAGCTGGCGGCCGGGAGAGTGGCTGCGCCCGTGCGTGGCGACTACACGCCGGCCGAAGCGCTGCAGCGCTTGCTGGTGGGCACGCAGCTGGGCGCGCGCTTCAGCGGCAGCAACGCGTTTACCCTGCTGGCGCTGGCCGATGCACCGGTGGCGCCGGCGCCCGTGCCGGCCGAAGCCGTCCCTGCCGCGCCGCCCTTGCAAGGTTACGCGGCCGTCCTGCAGCGCTCGCTCACGCGCGCCCTGTGCCGCTTGCATCCGGACGCTTTCGGCCGCTACCGCCTGGCCTTCCAGCTGTGGCTCGATGAGCGGGGCAAGGTGCGCGCCGTGCATGTGCTCGAGTCGAGCGGCGTGGCGCAGCGCGACCGTGCCGTGCTGCAACGCCTGCGCAGCCTGCTGATGGATGGCGCGCCACCGGCGGGCCTGCCGCAGCCACTGACGATTTTACTGACGCCGCGCCCCGACCCAGGCGCCGATTGCGCGCCCTACCTCCTGGCCGGGGCGCCCTGAGCATGTCGGAATTACTCAAAACCACCTTGCGCAAGCTGTTCCTGGAACGCTACGGACAGTTTCGCCGGCACCTGCAGCGCCGCCTGGGCTCGGAAGACCTGGCCAACGACGCGCTGCATGAAACGTACTTGCGGGTGGAACGGATGAACGCGCCCGAAGCAATCAGCTACCCGTCCGCCTACCTGATGCGCATCGCCATCAACATTGCGGAAGATCAACGCCGCGACAATGCGCGCCTGCTCAGCCTGCCGGATATCGACGACTTGTACGAGATGGCCGATGAATTGGCCGACCCGGCCCGCACCTTCAGCGCGCGCGCCGAGCTGGAAGAACTGGAACGGGCCTTGCAGGAGTTGCCGAAACGCCGGCGCGCCATCGTCATCGCCGCCCGCGTCGACCAGTTGCCGCACCGCGACATCGCCGAGCGCTTCGGCATTTCCGCCCGTACGGTGGAGAAGGAATTGCGCGCCGGCCTGGAACATTGCTGCGAGCGCATGGGACGCGATTTCATTCAGCGCTTCGGTCCCGGCGCGGGAAAAACGTCTAAACATCATGACTGAACAAGCGGAAGACGACATGAGTGTCATCCAGAAGGAAGCGCAGGCGTGGGTCGTGCGCCTGGCCTCGGGCCAGGTCAGCGAGCGCGATGCGCAAGTGTTTCGCCACTGGTGTGCGCGCAGCCGCAAGCATGCCAACGCGTTTGCCGAGGCGCGCGCCGTGTGGGGCGCGATGGCGCCGGCCGCGCGCGCCGTCAAGCGGGCGCAGGCGCCCGTCAACACGGCGCGGCGCGCCTGGCTGGGCGGCGCCGTGGCTGCCTCGCTGGGCTTGCTGGTGCTGCGCCCGTCCACGGATCTGTGGCCGGCCGTGGCGGGCCTGGGCGCCGACTATGCCACGGGCACGGGCGAGCAGCGCGAAGTGGCGCTCGACGGCGGCGTGCTGGTGCAGATGAATACGCAGACGCGCCTCGACGCGGCGCCCCTGCAGGACGGTGCCGCGGCGCTGGTGCTGCTGGCGGGCGAGGCGGAATTCCAGGCCGGCTTGCGCGGTGCGGCGCGTGTGCGCGTGCAGGCGGGCGACGGCACGGTGTCGGCCGGCAGCGCGCGCTTCAATATCCGGCTGTTCGGCCAGGAAGTATGCGTGACCTGCCTGGCGGGCCGCCTGCGTGTGGCGCAGGCTGGCAACGATGCGGAACTGGCTGCCGGCCAGCAGCTGCGCTACCGGCCCGAGCATTTCGGCACCGCGCGCGCGGTGGCGAAGAGCGACGTCAGCGCGTGGCGCCAGCGCCTGCTGGTGTTCAAGCAAAGCACCCTGGCCGAGGTGGTGGACGAGGTGAACCGCTACCGTCCCGGCAAGCTGATCCTCAATGGCGACGCCTTGAAACTCACGCGCGTGCAAGCGAGCTTTTCGCTCGACCGCCTCGACGACGTGATCGCCCTGATCCAGGATGCGTATGGCGCGCGGGTGACGCGTTTGCCGGGCGGCATCGTGCTGTTTGGCTGAGCGCCAAGGCGGGGCGCCAATTATGACATTTTCATGACCTTTTGCAGTCCCGGACCTTGTTCCCTGTCAATGCTGCTGGAAGCCGCGAATCAGTGCCTGCCGCCCGCCCCCGTGCGTGCCGCGCGCCGCCTCGCGATATCGGTCAGCAACGGAACATGAAAAGGGAATGTCGCCATGCAGCGAAGCAAGTCGGTCACGAAACACGCATCCTCCTCCGCCATGGCGGGCAACCGGACCGGTCGCCCGGTGCGATTGAAACCGCTGGCGCTGGCTATCGCCATGCTGCTGCAGGCGGGCGGCGCGCAGGCGCAGCAGCCGTTCAGCGGCGCCTGGTTTGCCGGCAAGGGCGCGCAGCAGGGCACGGCCGCCGCCACGGGACGCTTGCCGAATGGCCAGCCGGCAACATCGCTGAATAATCCTTTGCTCCAGCAGCAAAAGGCCGAAGGCAAGCTGCAGCAATCGCTGAACAACCTGCTGCTGGCCGCGCGCGGCATCGCCGCCGAGCAGGCGGTGCAGGCGGCCGCGCGCCAGGCGGCGCTGGCCGCCGGCGGCGCACCCGATGGCCTGGTCAAGGGCGGCTTGCAGGTCGACAGCAACAGCCTGACGGCGGGCTGGCTCAACGCCCAGGCGCCCGTGCAGACCCAGGCCGACGGCAAGACCGTCGTGAAGGTCGTGCAGACGGACGACAAGGCGATCTTGAACTGGGAAAGCTTTAACGTCGGCAAGAACACCACCCTGCAGTTCGAGCAGAAATCGCACTGGGCCCTGTTGAACCGCGTGAACGATCCGCTGGCGCGCCCCAGCCAGATCCAGGGCCAGATCAAGGCCGACGGCACGGTGATGATCGTCAACCGCAACGGCATCGTGTTTACGGGCAGCAGCCAGATCGATACGCGCAACCTGGCGGCGGCCGCCATGGGCATGAGCGACAGCCAGTTCAAGAGCGGTTTGTATGGCAAGGCGCAGGGTGCGGGCGCCGTGCCGACCTTCGCAAATGATTTGCTGCTGGGCCAGAATGCCTACACGCATGGCGCGGCCGAGGCGGACGTCGTCGTCGCCGCCGGCGCGCGCATCGACACGCGCAAGCCGCAGACGGTCACCGAGGGCGGCGGCTATGTGCTGCTGGCCGGGCGCAGCGTCGAGAATGCGGGCGCCATCACCACGCCGAATGGCCAGACCACCCTGGCGGCAGGCGACGCCATCGCCGTGCGCCAGGGCATGGGCACGGACAAGAACCAGTATTCGAGCACGCGCGGCAATGAAGTCGAGATGCTGCGCGTGGCCGGCAGCAGCGCCGGCAGCGTCGTCAACAACGGCTTGATCCAGGCGGCGACGGGCGACATCACGCTCAGCGGCAATAGCGTACGCCAGGATGGCGTGCTGTTGTCGAGCACCACCGTCAACGGTCGCGGCACGATACACCTGGCGGCGGCGGGCGAGAACGCTGGCGTCACCCTGGCGCGCGGCAGCGTCAGCGCCATCCTCATCGATGACAACGGCGCCACCGCGCTCGACGTGCAGCGCGATACCTTGCTGAAAGACACGGGCAAGGGAACGGACACGCCGCAGGACCGGCGCGACCAGTCGCTGCTGCGCATCGTCTCCGCCGGCAACGTCGAGTTCGAAGGCGATTCGCTGACCCTGGCCACGGGCGGCCAGGTGCTTGCCGATGCGGCCCGTCGCAGCCACGTGGCGCGCGGCGCCGCCATCGACGTTTCCGGCGCCGTCGGCGTGAAGGTCGACATGAGCAGCAACAATGTGCTGATCAATGTGCAAGGCAACGAGCAGCGCGACGCACCGGGTAGCCGCGATGCCAAATATCTCAACAACAGCGATGTGTGGGTCGACCGCCGCGACCTGGTGCTGGTGCCAGCTGGCACCAACGGCTACGCCACGGACCGCTGGTACACGGCCGGCGGCTTGCTGGAAGTGAGTGGCTACCTGAACACCAGCGGCCACGGTATCGGCGAGTGGGCGGCCCAGGGCGGTACCGTCGGCTTTGGCGGCGGCGAAGTGGTGACGCAGGCTGGTTCGCGCATCAATATCGCCGGCGGGTCGCTGGACGTGCAGACGGGCATGGTCAAGCAGACGTGGCTGAAGGGGGCCGATGGCGCGATGTATAAGCTGAGCACGGCTCCCGGCGACAATCTGTACACGGGCCTGTATCGCGGCTATGAAAGCACGCATGCGCGCTGGGGCGCGAACACGACGGAAACCCACGCGAATGCCTTGATCGGGCCCCGCGAGCGCCTGGAAAATGGCTACACGGTGGGCCGCGATGCGGGCCGTTTGATCGTTTCCACGGGTGCCGCCGTGCTGGAAGGCGACATCGATACGTCCGTGTTTCAGGGTGAACGCCAGCAGCGCAAGCGCGATGAAGGCATGGATAGCTACAAGCAGTCGCAGACGGCGGCGGCGCGCGCCGGTCAATTGATTGTGGGCAAAATGACGCCCGTCTTCGATCCCAAGGCGGGCCAGTTGCGCGACAGCCCGCAAGCTGTGCTGCAAAACGTCGAGATCGGCAAGGTAGCAGCCATCGCCGATGGCCAGTTGCTGAGCGAAGCCTTGCCGGCCGCGCGCAGCAAAGCCTTGCAGCTCGACGCGGACTGGCTCAATGGCCTGGAACTGGGCGCGCTCAATATCTATGCCTACGACAAGCTCGACGTTAATGCGGACGTGCGCGTGGCCGATGGCGGCGACATCGCCCTGCACGCCACCGACGTGGCCATCAAGGCCAATGTCAGTGCGCGCAGTGGCAGTATCGCCGCCGGCAATATGGTGTCGCGCTATCAGTCCAGCGGGAGCGCCACGTGGCTGGATGCGCCCATATCGCCGGAAGCGCGCCCCACGGGTCCGGCCGGCGTGCGCGTGGCGCCCGGCGTGCGCCTCGATGCGCGCGGCCTGTGGAGCAATTTGGAACTGGAACCGGGCGCCGTTGCCGGCTTGCCGTATGTGAACGGCGGCAAGGTCACACTGAAAAGTTCGGGCGGCATCGAACTGGCCGGCGGCAGCGTCATCGACGTTTCGTCCGGCGCCGCCCTGATGAGCAATGGCAGCCTGCAGGGCGGGCGCGGCGGCGACATCACCCTGGCCGTCGACTTGCCGCGCGAAAAAACGCCGACGGGCGCCTTGCTCAAGCTCGACGGCGAGTTGCGCGGCCACGGCGTGAAGGGCGGCGGGCGCCTGACGATCGACAGCGGCACGGCCGTCAGCATCGGCGGCAAGCTGCAGGGTGGCGACGTGCTGCCAGGGGGCAGCAGTGCCCCCGTCGGCCTGCGCCTGAACGATGATTTTTTGATCGCCAGGGGCGAGAAGATTCCCTTCGATTTCGCGCTCACACTCAGCCTGATCAAGCCGGGACAGACCTTGAGCCAAGTTGTGACGGCGGACGTGTCGTCGCAGAAACCGCTGGTCGTGGCGGCCAGCGTGGTGGTGCCGCCGGGCGCGAGCTTCTTCATCAACGGCACGACATATCTCCAGGGCGGTTCCATCGTTCCAGCCGGCAGCGTGGTAACGGCCATCAATGGCCTCACCACGGGTTTCGTGGTCTCGGCGGCGGCCTTTCCGAACGGCTTGCCCATCGTGCCGATAACGACGCAGTATGCGGCCGGCAGCATCGCCGCCGCCGACGTGCACGCGCCGCGCGGCGTGCTGCTGCCAAGCGGCACCATGCTGGGGCGCGACGTTGCCGTGCAGCCCATGCTGGCGCTGGACGCCAATCTGTTCCAGAGCGGCTTTGCCGACTATGCCGTCACGGGCCGTGACGGCGTCGCGGTGGTCAAGGATGCGCATATCGACGTGAGGATGCCTGTGCTGCGCTTCAAGCCCGCCACCGGCCACACAGTGGCGGGCGGCACCGATCCGGATGCCGCGCTGGAAGCGTGGACGCCGCAGCTGTACCAGGAAGATGCGCGCAAGGGCCAGCTGACGCAGCGCGCCGGCGCCGACCTGACGCTGACGGCCGGCAGCCCGTACGTGAAGGGCGCCCTGGCGGTGGCGCAAGGCGCCGTCGTCACGGTCGATCCGGGCCGCCAGATCAACATGACGAGCAATGGCCAGGTCAGCATCGATGGCCGCCTCGACGCCTGGGGCGGCAAGATCGCCGTGCTGCCCGGCACGCTTGGCACGGGCAGCGATGCGGATGTGCCGAACGGCAAGGGACAAGCCACGTCGATCTGGATCGGCGAACACGCCGTGCTCGACGTGGCCGGCCGCGCCACCGTCGCCACCGACATGCGCGGTGGGCGCTATGGCCGCGCCGACAAGGGCGGCAGCATCGAAATCGGCGCCCGCTACAAGGCCGACGCCGCCAGCGTCGATGCGGCCGATGCCTTTATCGTCGTGCGCCCGGGCGCACTGCTCGACGCCAGCGGCGCGCAAGCCACGCTGGACTTGCCGAAGCAGGGCGCCGTCAACGTGGCCGGCAGCGGCGGTTTGATTTCGCTCAGTTCGTACAACGGCATCTTTGCCGACGGTACCCTGCGCGCGCTGGCCGGTGGTGCCGGGGCGGCCGGCGGCACCCTGGCGATGGCCTTGGACACGCCCAATTACGGCCAGGTGAACCGCCTGACGCTGCAAGGCGACAGCGTTGCCAATGCGGTGCGGGTGCCGCGCGAATTCGTGCTGGCGCAAGTGCAGGGCGAGAGCGTCTTGCCGGCCGGTTTGCGCGCGGGCCAGCAGGATGAAGCCTTGCGCTACGGCAGCGCGCGCCTGGGCGTCGACCGCGTGCAGGCAGGCGGCTTCGACAACCTGGCCATGCATGTGAACGGCATGCTCAGCGTGGCAGGCGACGTCAACCTGGCGCTGGGCCAGAGCCTGCGCCTGAGCGCCACATCGCTGGGCCTGGCGCAGCCGCAGCAACAGTCGCAGCCGGCTGCGGAAGGCCAGGACAAGGTGCCAGGCCTGGCCAGCCAGGTACATCTGGCGGCGCCGTATGTGCGCCTGGGAACGGCCGCGCGCGCGGAGAAAGATAACTACATCGTGCCCAATGCCGTGAAAGGGTCGAAAAACTCGGGCAAGGGGCGCGGCATGCTGGGCGTGCCGCTGGTGGCCGATGGCTCCCTGCTGCAGATCGATGCGGGCATGCTCGATCTCGCGGGCGAGGTCAACATGGGCACGCGCGGCGAGATCGTGCAGAGCAGCGGCAAGCCGCTGGCCGTCGAACGCGATGCCTTCGAACAACTGACCCTGAACAGCCGCGGCGACTTGCGCATGTCGAACAACGCCGCCCTGTACCAGCCGGGCAACGCCACTCTGGTCGCGGCGCAAATCTATCCGGCCACGGGCGACAGCGGCATGGTCACGGTGGGGCAGAGCAGCCGGGTCGACGAATACGGCAACGTGCGCGTCACGCTCGATCCGCTGCGCACCCTCACTGTCGAGCGCAGCGCCGGCAGCGCCACGCCGAACCAGCCCTATTCCGTGTTTGGCAGCTTGAGCCTGGTTGCGCCCACCATCAACCAACACGGCGTGCTGCGCGCGCCGCTGGGCAAGATCACCCTGGGCGCCGAAGGCTTTGAAGCCTACACGGGCCATGTCAATCTGTTGCCAGGCAGCCTGACGTCGGTCAGCGCAAAAGGCTTGACGATGCCGTATGGCGGCACGCTCGATGGCCTCAGTTACCTGTACGACGGCAACGATGTCGTGTTCAAGGGCGTGGGCAATGGCCCCGAGATCGCCTTGACGGGCGCCGCCATCGACGTGCAAGCCGGCGCCGTGCTCGACCTGTCGGGCGGCGGCACCTTGACGGGCGCGGCTTTTTTGGCCGGACGCGGCGGCTCCACCGATGCGCGCCTCAATCCGCTGGTGCAGATGAAGCCGAATGGCGGTTTCACCCTGCCCGGCCTGAATACCAATCCCGTGTACGCCATCATTCCCGGCGTGCAGCCGGACGTGGCGCCTTTGATGGCCGAGCAAGGTGCGGGCAAGCCTGCCGTGGGACGCCAGATCACCATCGCCGCGGGCGTGCCCGGCCTGGCCGCTGGCACCTATACCCTGTTGCCATCGAATTTCGCCTTGCTGCCGGGCGCCTTCCGCGTGGAACTCAATGGCCTGGCCGGCGCTGCCGAAGCGGGCAGCACGGTAGCCATGCGCAATGGTTCGTATGCAACGGCGGCACAGACGGGCATCGCCGGCACGGCCATCCGCGACGCCGTGCCCGGCCAGGCCATCCTGACGCCGGCCGCCGTGCTGCGCAGCTATTCGCAATACAATGAAACGGGCTATGCCGCCTTTGCCGTGGCCCAGGCCACGCGCGACGGCGTGCCGCGCGCCACGCTGGAACGCGACGCCAAGGGCGTGCGCGTGCAGCTGATCGCTCCAGCCCTGCACAGCGTCGAGAATAACCACACGCCATTGATGATGGATGGCAGCGCCCTGTACACGCCGGCCGAGGGCGGCTTCGGCGGCTCGCTGCTGCTGGGCACGGGTGCCCATGCGGGTACCCGCTACGAAGTGCTGGGCGACGGCACGGCACCGTTGGCGGACTTCAATGGCGTCTCCGTGCACGCCTCGCAGATCAACGCCTTTGGCGCCCAGCGCGTGGGCATCGGCGGTTTGCCGCGCGTCACCTACAGCGATATCGGTACGGGCAGCAACCAGCGCGCCAATATCGCCGCCGTCAACGAATCGGCGGGCGGCATCGTGCTGCGCGACGGCGCCGTGCTGAAGGCGGCCGAAGTGTTCCTGGTGACCACGAAAACCAACGACGGCATCTTCCTCGAGCAGGGATCGGGCATCAATACGCTGGGCCGCGGCAAGGCGGCCTGGGACTCGCGCGATGGCTATGTTTACCAGCCGATGGGCAGCGTGCTGGCCGTCTCGAACGGCTGGCTGGACATGCTGCCGGCCGTGCGCACGCCGTCCGATTCGGATGGTCCCGGCATCATCGACATCGGCGCGTGCGCCAAGGCGAATGGTGTCTGCGGCGGCACGACCTCGCTGTATTCGGAAGGCACCATCGCCGCCGTGACGGAGCGCGCTTTTACCCTGCGCGATAACGTGCGCTACGGTACGCGCAACTTGGTGCTGGCGATGGGGGCTATCAATATCGGCAGTGAAGCTGCGCTGGCGGACGCCCGCGCCCGCGGCGCCCTGCCGGACGGCCTGGCGCTGAACCAGGGCGTGCTCGACCGCCTGCTGCGCGGCGACACCAGCACGGGCGCACCGGCGCTGGAAAGCCTGGGCTTGACGGCGCGCAACTCCTTCAATTTCTATGATTCTGCGCAACTGTCGACCATCGATGCGGCCACGGGCAAGTCGTCGCTGTCGCGCCTGGTGCTCAATACGCCCGCCATCTACGGCTATGGCGGCGCCGACGCGCTGGCGCGCATCCACACGGACACTCTCGTGTGGCAGGGCGCGACGAATGCGCCCGGCGCCGTCGTCGCGGCTGGCCCCGGCACGGGCAGCGGCCGCCTGCAGGTTGATGCCAAGCGCATCGAGTTCGGTTTCACGGCGGACAGCCGTCCCGACACCATCCACACCCTGGACCGTTTGATACTGGGCTTCGGCCAGGTGGCGCTGAATGCCAGCGAGCAAGTCACCGCCAACAACAAGGGCAGCCTGTCCGTGTATCAGTCGCAAAGTGCGTGGGACACGGCCACCAATGGCTTTCACAACAGCGGCGGTAATCTGCTGATCAACACGCCGCTGCTGACGGGCGCGGCCGGTTCCGTCAACCGCATCACGGCGGGCGGCGAGCTGAAGGTGAGCGCGCCGGCAGGCGCGGCCGCCACCACGCCGACGAATGCGGCGCTGGCCGGCGCCCTGGGCGCCGAAGTGGCGCTGAGCGGCAACAGCGTCAGCGTGGATACGTCCGTGGTCTTGCCAAGCGGAAAATTGACCCTGTCGGCCGAGCGCGATGTGCTGCTGGGCGACAAGGCCAAGCTGGACCTGGCGGGCCGCAAGATCGATTTCTATGACACCAGCAAGTACAGCTGGGGTGGCGACGTGATACTCGACAGCCGCGAGGGCGACGTGCGCCAGGCGGCCGCTTCCGTGATCGACGTGTCGGCCGTGAACAACCGTGCCGGCAAGCTGAGCGTGATCGCCACGGGCGATGCGGCCGGCACGGCCGACTTGCGCGGCACTTTGCTGGGCGGCGCCAGCGGCAGCTATGACGCGGGCGGCACGCAGGTGCCCTACGCGGCTGGCGGCCTGGAGATCCGCGCCCAGCATCTCGGCGACTTTGCCGGCCTGAACCAGCGCTTGAACACGGGCAAGGTGTTCGGCAGCCGCAGCTTCCAGCTCAAGCAGGGCGATCTGGCCATCGGCGACGAGCTCAAGGCGCGCGAAGTGAGCGTGTCCGTCGACGGCGGCAGCTTGACGGTGAACGGCCGCATCGATGCCAGCGGTGAACAGGTGGGCAGCATCCGCCTGGCCGGCCGCGACGGCGTCACCATCAAATCCGGCGCCGTGCTCGACGCGCATGGCACGGTGCTGCGCACGGACAGCTACGGGCAAGTGATCGAGGCGCCGAACCGCGCCGTGATCGAGCTGGCTGCGCCCGGCGGACGCCTGACCCTGGAAAGCGGCGCGCGGCTGGACCTGCGCAGCGGAGACAAGGGCGGCAGCTATGGCAGCATCGACCTGAACGCGCGCCGCCTCGGTGGCGCCACGGGCGACGATATCGACATCGATGCGGCTGGCGCGCTGAACATCGCCGGTGCGCGCACCATCAACGTCAACGCCTTCTGGCAATACAAGGATGCGCCCGCCGGTGCGGGCAAGGATGCGGATGGCCGCAGCTATCAGAGCATCAACCAGGCCTATCTGGACGAGAAACACGGGGACAGCCAGGCCTTTATGGTAAAGGCGCTGGCGAATGGCAACTTGATGAACAGCAAGCTGCGCGGCTTGCGCGGCGATGCCAACGCTTTCCACCTGCGCCCTGGCGTCGAGATCGTCAGCGCCACGCCGGGCGGCGACCTGCATGTCGACGGCGACATCGACCTGTCCGGCCACCGCTACGACGGCGTCAATCCGCTGGCGCGCCTGAGCGGCGTGTACGGCTCGGGCGAGGCCGGTGCGCTGGTCGTGCGCGCCGGTGGCAAGCTCAGCGTCTTTGGCAGTATCACGGATGGCTTCGATACCCGCAGCCTGCCTGTCACGCCGGACGACCAGGGCTGGCAACTGGTGAAGGGCCGCCTGCCGTGGGGCGGCGAGGTCGTCGTGCCGCAAGCGGGCCTGGTGACACTGGCCGAAGACACGTATTTCGTCTCGGGCACGAGCGTCAATTTCGCCGTGCCGATGAAAGCCATGCAACTGCGCGGCGGCACCTTGCTGGCGGCGCCCGCCACCTTGACGGCGGAGTTGACCTTGCCTGCCGGTAGTGTGCTGGGCGGCGCAGTGCGCAACGCCGACGGCAGCGTGCTGTACGCGGCTGGCACCGTCTTGCCGAAGGCGCTGACCCTGTCGAGCGGCATACAGCTCGATCCCGGCCTGCGCCTGCCCGGCGCGGCCAGTGTCGCGGCCATGCTGTGGCCGGCGAATGTGGCTTTGCCCTTCCCGGAAGGCAAGCCGCGGGACACGGGCGATAGCGTCAATTCCGTCAACGGCGTGGTGCTGGCCTCGGCGCTGGCGCTGGACAAGGGCAGCGTGCTGCCGGCCGGCACGCTGGTCAAGCTGCCTGGAGACGCGACCATAGTGGCGCTGCGCCCTGCCGACGGGGCGGGCCGCCAGGGTCGCAACCTGGCGCTGGCGCCCATGCTGGCCCAGGGTTCGCAAGCGTGGTCGCTGCGCCTGGTGGGCGGCGCCGATACGGCTGCCGCCGATACGCGCGCGCTGCGGCCGCATGCGAAGGATGCCCATCTGATGCTGGCCGATACGCATTACGGCATGGGCGCTGCCCGCGAGTTAATTCCAGGCACCGGCTTACCCGGACAATACATATGGGGCGACGATGCCGCCCAGATTGGGCAGGAACCGGGCACGCCGATCGATATGAGCCAATTTCCCAATGAACAAGACCTTCTTGACTACAACGACTGGGGTATTGGCGTGCTCGTGGTCAAGATCGCCGATGGCACGCCGCCCGAATACAGGGACGTGATTGCGCCGGCGCGCCAGCCCTTGCTCAGCGTGCTGCGCACGGGCACGGGCGACCTCGATTTGCTGGCTGCCGGCGATTTCGACATGCGTTCGCTGTACGGCGTCTACACGGCGGGCACGCAGTCGGCCTCGCCGCTGGTCGATGGCAAGGATCTGTTCAATCTGCCGCGCGGCCTGAGCGCCAAGGGCAAGTTGCTCGGCGCGCTCGATGACAATTTGACGCGCTTCGTCGATGGCGGCAGCGAGAGCCTGTACCGCGCCTGGTATCCCGAGCACGGCGGCAACCTGCTGTTGCGCGCCCAGGGCGACGTCAAGGGCGACACGGTGGGCACCGCACTCACCCGCCGCGAGGATGCCATCGGCACCCTGAACGCGCAGCAGGACACCAGCGACATCGGCACCTGGTTGTGGCGCCAGGGTAGCGGCAGCACGGGCGCGGGCGTGCCGACGGCATGGTGGATCAACTTCGGCACCTATGTCGCGCGCCCCGAAGGCGGCGACCTGTTTGCCGGCCAGCCTATCGTGTCGGGTTTTACGGGCATCGGCACCCTGGGTGGCGGCAATGTGCTGCTGCAGGCGGGCGGCGACGCCGGCATGCTGACCTCGCGCGCCGATCCGGGCGGCGCATACACGCCGCGCAGCCAGGGCCTGAACGTGGCCGTGGGCAGCACGGGCAGGGTGACGCCGGACGGCAAGCTGCTGCTGACCGGTGGCGGCGACCTCGACATCCGCATCGGCGGCGGCCTCAACCCTGTCGCCGCGGTGCGCAGCTTCGATGCAAACAGCGACTTCCCGAATGCCGATACGCGCTTCGAGCGCCAGTATCCCACGCTCAACAGCACCTTCACCAATCTGCGTGGCGCGCTGCGCATGGAAGCGGGCGCCGTGGGCGGCGTCGAGCTGCGTTTCGACCGCGCCGATCCGAAGGAATCGCGGCCGTATGAAACCTACACGGCGGGCACGGCCATCGCCAGCGGCGGGCCTATCCTGGTGCCGGGCGACAGCGGCGTGCGCATTGATGCGCGTGGCGACCTGGTGCTGGGCGGCACGGCCGATGCGGGCCGCGTCAAGCAGCTGGCCAACGGCTCGCCGTTCAACTACCAGGGCGTGGAGCGCAAGGGCGAGGGCTGGAGCTGGTTCTCGCTGTGGACGCCGGCCACGGCCATCGACCTGTTCAGCGCGGGCGGCAATCTGACGCCGACGTCCGCCTGGATCCAATCGGTGACGGGCGACAACCACGCGCCATCGGACGGGCGTTACGTCATGCCATCCGTGCTGCGCGCCGTGGCCGCCAGCGGCAGCTTGTACTACGGCAATGCCAGCCTGGGCCGGGAGGGCGAGAGTGGCAAGGTCGACATGCCGCAAAACGGCGTGATCCTGGCGCCGTCGCCGGTGGCGCCGCAATTTGTCAGGACGGGCACGGGCCAGCTGGAAATGCTGGCCGCCGATTCCATCCATGCGGCTGGCTATCCGATCACGCCATCGGGCGCCGATCCGCGCCTGTTGCCGAACCCGTTCAACCCCGGTTTCGTCGGTGCGCTGGACAAGGTCTGGTTCGGCCTGTTGCCGCTGCATAACGTCAGTGCGAATGCGCTGGCGCCCTCGCCACTGCTATCGTTTGGTTCGAATCCCAACGGCGCCGGCGAGGCCGCACAGACCTATCCGCTGTTCAGCATGACGGCGCCGACGGTGTCGGACTATGTGCCGGTGGGCCAGGTGCCCGCGCATTTCTATGCCAACAGCGGCGACATCGTCGGCCTGCGAACGGGCGGCATCGTGTACCGGGGGACACTGAAAGGTGAAACGGGCCCGCTGGGCGTGTGGTACGAGGGCGGCGGCGCCGTCGCCGTGCGCGCCGGACGCGACATCGTCAATTCCGGCACACCGCTCGGCAGCGTCGAGAACGTGCCGGAAGGCGCGGCGGGATGGACCAGCAAGGGCTATGCCGGCCGGCCCGACTATCCGGACAAGCCGGTCGTCTCCGGCGTCTCGTCGGCGCGCGGCAACCTGTTCGTGCACCGCCATGCTGACGACGTTTCCGTCGTCAGCGCCGGACGCGACATCCGCTACAGCACTTTCTATGTGGCGGGATCGGGCCAGCTGAACGTGAGCGCCGGGCGTGACCTGTACATGGCCGACAAGGCGGAGTTGCGCAGCCTCGGCGCCATCGTCAATGCCGGTACCGGCGCCAGCGGCAATGGCGCCGGCATCAGCGTGGCCGCCGGCGTGGGCCGCAATGGCCCCGACTATGCAGCCTTCGCGGCGCGCTACCTGGACCCGGCCAAGCTGGCGGACCCAGGCCGGCCGCTGGCCGACCAGGCCGGCAGCGCCGTGTACGTCTACGGCGGCAAGCTGACCCTGGCTGACTGGCTGCGTGGCCAGTTTGGCTACAAAGGCGACGAGGCGGGCGCATCCGCCTTCCTCGGCACGAAGCAGGCTGAACTGGAGAAGGCCGGCCAGCAGACGGGCGGCGTGCGGCGCGACCTGGCGCGCGAATATGCGCAGGTGAGCCAGCTGCATCTGGTGAACTGGCTGACGACGCGCTTTGGCGGCGACAGCGGCCTGGGCATCCGCTACGACCCGGCCACCGATGCGCGCAGCTTCTTTGCCGCCTTGCCGAAGGAACAGCAGCAGGTGTACCTGAGCAACGTCTACTTTGCCGAACTGAAGGCGGCCGGGCGCGAATACAACGATCCGGACGGCATGCGCCGCGGCAGCTACCTGCGCGGCCGCGAAGCCATCGCCACCCTGTTCCCATCGCAGGACAAGGCGGGCAAGAAGATCGAGTACAAGGGCGACCTGACGATGTTCAGCAGCGCGCTGTATACGGTCAATGACTACGACGGCATTTACACCAAGCGGCCGCTGGCGGGCGTGCGCTACCTGAGTCCGCAGGAATGGGCCGAAGCGGGTCGTCCGACCGTCAACGTGCCGCACGTGATCGTCAACGATGCCGGCATCCACACCGACTTCGGCGGCGATATTGGCATCACGGTGCCGGGCGGGCGCGCGCTGATCGGCGTCGATGGCGGCTATGCGCCGGGCGAAGGCTCGGGCGTGCTGACGCAGGGGGCGGGCGAGATCCAGATGTATGCGAAAGACAGCATCCTGCTGGGCCAGAGCCGCATCTTCACCACCTTCGGCGGCAACATCCTGGCCTGGTCGGCCACGGGCGACATCAATGCGGGCCGTGGCACCAAGTCCACCGTCGTCTACACGCCGCAGCGCCGCACCTACGACAGCATCGGCCTGGTCAGCCTGTCGCCCAGCACGCCGAGCACGGGCGCCGGCATCGCCACCCTGAACCCGATCCCGGAGGTGCCGCCCGGCGACATCGACCTGATCGCCCCGCTGGGCAGCATCGACGCGGGCGAGGCGGGCATCCGCGTCTCGGGCAACGTTAACCTGGCCGCGCTGCAGGTGGTGAACGCGGAAAACATCCAGGTGCAGGGCAAGTCGGCGGGCATGCCGACGATCACCTCGGTGAACGTCGGCGCGCTCAGCAATGCCAGCGCGGCCGCGACACAGGCCGTGGGCGCGGCACAGGAGGTGCTGCAGCGCGAACGGGCCGCCACGCGCCAGGCGCTGCCGTCGCTGTTCACGGTGAAAGTGCTGGGCTTTGGCAACGAGCAGGCGGACGAAGCCGGGGCAGGCAAGCACCAGGGTGGCGAGCCGCAAGCGTCCAGCTACCAGCCGGCCGGCGTGGTGCAGGTGCTGGGCGCGGGGCCTTTGACGGCGCCGCAGCTGCAGGCGCTGACGCCGAACGAGCGGCGCGGCCTGCAACCGTGAGTTTTATGAACATTTGATGACATTCGGCAGTCGCCGCGCGCGGCGGCTGTCTAGGCATCAGTAGATCAGCATTAGCAGTGAAAAATACGCCGGCCCAGCGCCGCAACACAGGGCAACCGTTTGATTTTAAGGTGAATGGAAGATGCGTGAGATGAAAAAACAGGGCAAGGGGGCAGCACCCGCGGCACCCGCGACTGCCTTGACGATGCTGTGCCTGGCCATGCTGGCGTTGCCCGGCATGGCGCGCGCGCAGGACGCGATCCCGGCGGCGGCCCCCGTGGCCGCGCCGGAACGGCAAGTGACGATCGAGGAATACCTGGTGCGCGGCAATACCGTGCTCGATGCGCGTGCCATCGAAGAGGCGGTCACGCCCTTCCTGGGGCCGGGCCGTACCCTGAAGGACGTGGAAGGGGCGCGCGACGCCCTCGTTGCGGCCTATCAGGCGCGCGGCTACCAGTCCGTCTACGTGGACTTGCCCGAGCAGCAGGTGGAGCAGGGCGTGGTGGTGCTGCAGGTGAGCGAAACCAAGGTGGGGCGCTTGCGCGTGGTCGGCGCCCAATACAACTCGCCGCTCGACGTGCGCCAGCAAGTGCCGGCCTTGACGGAAGGCAAGGTACCCGACTTTACGCAGGCGCAAGTGGAACTGACGGCCCTGAACCGCGGACCCAAGCGTCAGGTGATGCCGCTGGTCAAGCAGGGCAGCCTGCCCGGCACCATGGACGTGGACTTGAAAGTGGAAGACAGCAGCCCATGGCGCGCCAGCGTGGGCTTGAACAACGATTACAGCGCCGATACCAAAAAATTGCGCACCAGCATGTCGGTCGGTCACGACAACCTGTGGCAGATGGGGCATAGCGCCACCATCAGCTTTTTCGGCACGCCGGGCGACCTGAACCAGACCAAGGTGTGGTCCGCCTCGTATGTGGCGCCCATCGGCACGCAGGGCTGGAGCGTGGAAGCGACCGGCTATCAATCGAACAGCAACGTGGCCAGCACGGGCGGCACCAGCGTGCTGGGCAAGGGCCACGCGCTGGGCATGAAAGTCAACTACACGGTGCCCAACAGCGGCATCTGGTGGCACAGCTTTTCTGCCGGCATCGATTTCAAGGATAACCAGGAAGCGCTGCAATTGAATGGCGCCGGCTCCAGCATTCCCCTGAAATACGTGCCGCTCAGCGTGGCCTACAACGGCTTTGCACAGACGGAGACGGCGACCTACGGCCTGGGCCTGTCGCTGGTGGCCGGCACGCGCGCCGCGTTCGGCTATGGCAGCAACAGCGCCGCCTATGACAACAAGCGCTACAAGGCTTCGCCCAGCTTCCTCGTGCTGAAGGGCGACGCCAACGCCACTTACACCCTGGGCAGCGGCGCGCAACTGCATGGCCGCATGTCGGGCCAGCTGGCCGACGCGGCGCTCGTCTCGGGCGAGCAGATGGCCGCCGGCGGCGCCAATTCCGTGCGCGGCTACCTGTCGGCCGAAGCGACGGGCGATTACGGCGTCTCGGGCACCGTCGAATGGCGCACGCCCCAGCTGACATATTTCAGCCGCCTGGAAAACTGGCGCTTGTTTGCCTTTGCCGATGGCGCGCGCTTGCGCCTGCGCGACCCGCTGCCGGAACAGAAAGACCTGTTCGGCCTGGCCTCCGTGGGCGTGGGCAGCAGTTTCCAGTTCCTGCGCTACCTGAATGGCCGCATCGATTTTGCTTACCCGCTGCGCGATGGCCCGCGCACGCACAAGCACGTGCGCCGCATCAATTTCAACCTGTCGGCCAGCTACTGACGGGCCAGCTCACCAGCACTGCACTTTTTTAGACTTTTCTTCGGAGAATCACTGTCATGCAACGTTTTCGACGTCTCTTATTCTTGCTCACGATCCTGGGCACGCTCGTTCCCGGCCTGGCGCATGCCTGGTGGCAGCCCGACTGGGCTTACCGCAAACCCGTCACCGTCGACGCTGGCCCGAAGGCCGGCGCCGTCGGCGGCGATCCCGGCCGCATTCCCGTGCTGCTGCGCTTGCATTCGGGTAACTTCAACTTCGAAGGCGTCAGCGACAACGGTGCCGACCTGCGCTTCGTGGCGGGCGACGACAAGACGGTGCTGAACCACCAGATCGAACAGTTCAACCCGCTGCTGGGCATCGCCCTGATCTGGGTTGACGTGCCGGCCCTGACGGCGGGCACGCCGCAGCAGTTGTGGATGTACTACGGCAATCCGAAGGCGCCCGCGTCCGGCAATGGCCAGCGTACTTTCGATCCCGACTACAGCCTGGTGTACCACTTCACCGAGCCGGGCGTGCCCTCGCGCGACAGCACCGCCTACGGCAACCATGCCCAGACGGCCGTGCCGGCGCTCGACGGTTCCGTCATCGGCGCCGGCGCCCGCCTGGGTACGGCGCCGCTGATGCTGCCTGCCTCGCCTTCGCTGGCGCTGGCCGCCGGCGCGTCATTCACCTTTTCCGCCTGGGTGCGTCCCGACAACCTGGGCGCGCGACAAGTGCTGTATGCACGCCGCGACGGCGCCAGTGAATTGCTGATCGGTATCGACCAGGGTGTGCCGTTCGTGCAGGTGAATGGCCAGCGCAGCAAGCCCGGCCAACCGATCCAGGCCGCGCAATGGTCGCACCTGGCCGTGAAAGCCGATAAAAACAATGTGGCCCTGTATGTGGGTGGCCGTCCGGCCGTATCGCTGGCCACCGCGCTGCCGGCCTTCACCACGGCCGCGTCGGTGGGCGCCGATGCGTCGCCGGCCGCCTCCGGCGCCGACACCCTGGCCAACTTTACGGGCGCCATTGACGAGCTGCGCCTGTCGCGCACGGCCCGTCCCGATGCGCTGCTGCTGGCCGACGCCGTCTCGCAAGCTTCCGAGTCGCGCCTGGCCGTGTTTGGCGCAGATGAACAGCAGGCCGGCAAAAGCCATTTCGGCTTCATTATCGCCGCCATGCCGCTCGACGCCTGGATCGTCGTCGGCGTGCTGGGCCTGATGATGGTCTTGTCGTGGATCATCATGATCGGCAAGGGCCGCAGCTATGGCGCCATCTCGCGCGCCAATGCGCAATTCATGCAGTCGTTCCACGAAGCGGCCGGCGCGCCGCTGGACCACCTGGCGCGCAACGGCAAGCTGAGCGCTTCCGTGAAGACGGATTCCTCGCTGTGGCGTCTGTACGACGTGGCCATCGACGAGATGCGCCGCCGCCATGATCGCGGCTATGACCTGAACGCCGTCTCCAACGCGACGATCGGCGCCATCCGCGCCGCCATGGATGGCGTGATGGTGCGCGAAAGCGAGCGCATGTCGAAACGCATGATCTGGCTCTCCACCACCATCGAAGGCGCGCCGTATGTCGGCCTGTTCGGCACCGTGATCGGCATCATGCTGGTGTTCGTCGTCGCTGCCATGGCCGGCGCCGTGGACATCAACTCGGTGGCGCCGGGCATGGCGGCAGCGCTGCTGTGTACGGCTGCGGGCCTGGGCGTGGCGATTCCCGCCCTGTTCGGCTACAACTGGCTGTCCTCGCGTTCGGACGCCATCGTCGCCGATATGGCCGTCTTCGTCGATGAATTTGCCACGCGCCTGGCTGAAGAGCAGGGCGACGGACGCCAGATGCGTCCTGTGCTGCAACAGGCGTGAGGGGCGCATAACCATGGCCACCTCCGCCAAGTTTACCCCCCGCAAGCGTAGCGGCGGCATCAACATCACGCCCTTCGTCGACGTGCTGCTGGTGGTGCTGGTGATCTTCATTTTGACCAGCAATGCCAGCATTCCCGGCATCAAGGTCGACCTGCCCAAGGCCAGCTCGGCCATGGCGCTGGAAAAACCGAAGACCAAGGCCATCACCATCGACAACGCGGGCCAGGTCTTCCTCGACGCCTATCCCGTCACCCTGCCCGAGCTGGAAGAGCGCCTGCGCACGGAAAAGGCCCTGACGCCCGACTTCCCTGTGATCGTGCGCGGCGATGCCGCCGTGCAATACGCGAAAGTGGTTGAAGTGCTGGACTTGCTGCGCCGCATAGACCTGAACCAGGTGGGCCTGGTGACCGGCAAGCCGGCATGAGGAGCGCAAGGTGAAGCGTGACGACATGATGAAGATGCCTGCCTCGGAATCGTCGGGCGCGGAGCAGTGGTGGCGCCGCTGGGGCGGCGTGGCCGGCGGCGTGCTGCTGGCCGGCGCGCTGGCCGCGCTGGTCTGGTATTTGCTGTCGGACACGGCCGCGACCAAGCGCGAAGTGGCGGCGCCGCCGATGCTGATGCTGCCCCCTCCGCCGCCACCGCCGCCGGAACCGGAAAAACTGCCGGAACCGACGCCCGACAAGGTGGTGCCGGAAGTGTCGGAGCCGGAACCGACGCCGGCTGACAAACCCATGGATGACGCGCCGGAAAGCCCGTCGCCGGACAAGGGCGACCCCGTCACCATCGACGGTGCGGCGCAGGCTGGCAGCGACGCCTTTGGCATCCAGGCCGGGCGCGGCGGCGGCATGACGGGCGGCGGTGGTGGCGGCGGACTCGGCGCGGGATCGTATGGCCGCTATGTGGCCAACGCGCTGCAGCTGGCCTTTGCCCGCGACCCGCGCACGCGCCAACTGGCGTTTAGCGACATCCGCGTCGACCTGTGGCTCGATGCGGAAGGCAAGACGACGAAAGTGCAGCTGGTGCAAGGCACGGGCAATGCGCAGACGGATGAGCAAGTGCTGGCCATGGTGCGCGACTTCCGCGCCGACGAGCGGCCGCCGGCGTCCCTGCGTTTCCCGGCCCGCGTATCCATTAAAGGCCGGCGCCCGTAAGCGCATGAACTAATTCCACATTTACCGAAAGAAGCGATGAATTCCTTATTTTCTCCCTCACAGCGTATGCGCCGCCTTCCGCTGGCGCTGGCTGCCTTGGCCCTGAGTGTGGCGGCAGGCGCAGCGCAAGCCCAGACTGCACCGGCCGACAGCACCATGGTCAAACTGATCCGCGGCCTGATCCAGAGCGGCGCCCTGAACAAGGATGCCGGCGAAGCGCTGCTGGCGCAGGCGCAGAGCGAAGCGCTGGCCGCGGCGCAAGCCCGTCCGGCCGCAGCGCCGGCGGCCCTGGCGCAGGTACAGCCGGGCGACGTGCGCGTGCCGTATATTTCGCAAACCGTGCGCGAGCAGATCCGCGACGAGATCAAGGGCCAAGTGCTGGCCGAAGCGAAGGCGGGCGGCTGGGCGGCGCCGAATGAAACGCCGGCCTGGACCAAGCGCATCCGCCTGGAAGGCGATGTGCGCGCGCGCTACGAATCGCGCTATTACGACATGGCCAACAGCAATATCGAGATCGACTGGCGCTCGCTCAACAGCGGTAGCGGCTACGACGTCAATTCGAACACCAACCTGGCCCTGCCGGCGTTGCTGAACACGCGCGAAGACCGCAAGCACTTGCTGCGCGCCCGCGCCCGCCTGGGCATCCTGGCCGACATCTCCGACAGCACGCAAGCGGGCATCCGCCTGGCCAGCGGCAATGACGACAGCCCGGTGTCCACCACGCAAACCCTGGGCGGCGGCCTGGGCAAGAAAAACATCTGGCTGGACCAGGCCTGGCTGTCGTACCAGCCCGCTTCGTGGCTGAAACTGACGGCGGGCCGTTTCGATAACCCGTTCGTCTCCGGCGACGAACTGTTTTCCAGCGAACTCAATTTCGACGGTATCGCCGCCAAGGTGCAGCAACCCCTCGGCGACAGCAAGGACGTCACCGTGTTCGGTACGCTGGGCCTGATTCCGCTCGAGTATTCGTCCGACAATGCGCCGAGCCGCAGCCAGGCAAAAATGTCCAGCGAGAACAAGTGGCTGCTGGGCGCGCAAGTGGGCGCCTCGTGGAAGATCAACAGCGACCATCAATTGCGTGGCGCGCTGGCCTACTACAACTTCCGCAACATCAGCGGCGAGTATTCGCAGCCGTGCGCCCTGTACGCGGGCGCCGATGGCTGCAGCACGGACTGGTCGCGTCCGTCGAGCATGCAAAAGGGCAATAGCTTGATGCTGCTGCGCAATATCGCCCTGAACCCGCTGGACCCGGCGAATACGCCGCAGCCGCAATTCGTGGGCCTGGCGTCGAAATTCCGCCTGGCCAATCTGAATGCGCGCTGGGATAGCAAGGTGGCCGGTGGCACGGACTTGCGCATCGAAGGCGATTATGTGCGCAACATGGCCTACGACAAGAACGCCATGTGGGCGCGCGCCAAGGGCGGCATCATGAACAACTTCGGCGGCACGGGCGGCGTCTCGCAAGCCGATTTCAGGAGCGGCGGCAATGCCTATATGCTGCAGGCGACCCTGGGCAAGGCCAGCCCGGCGGCGCGCGGCGACTGGAACGTGCTGCTCGGCTACAAGCGCATCGAACCGGATGCCTTGCCTGACGCCTACAACGATTCCACCTTCCACCTGGGCGGCACGAATGCGCGCGGCTACTACCTGGGCGGCGCGTATGCGCTCGACAAGAATACCTGGCTCAATGGCCGCTGGACGTCGAGCCGCGAAGTGTTCGGTTCGGCGCTGTCGATCGACACCCTGCAAATCGAACTGAACGCGCGTTTTTAAGGAGCCATGATGTTGATACTCAACAAAACGCGCTTGCCGGTTTTGCTGCTGATGCTGCTGGCCGGTGGCGCAGCCCAGGCGCAGGGACAGAAGGGGCAAAGCATGGAAGAGCGCCTGCGGGCCGAGTTGCGCAATGTCACGGCGCAATTGCAGCAGACGCGCGGCGAGCTGGAATTGCTCAAAGCGAAGGGTGTGCCTGCCGCCAAGGCCGCACCAGCCGCCGCACCCGCCAGCGATGGCTTGAAAAAGGAGCTGGCGCGCAGCCAGTCGCAACTGGCGCAGGAGCGCGCCCAACGGGAAAAACTGGGCGAGCAGCAACAGCGCAGCGCCACCGCCGCGCAAGAGGCTGCCGCCAACCTGGCGCAGTACCGCCAGGCCAGCGAGCAGCTGGTCGCCAAGGGCAAGCAACTGGAAGCGGAGCGTGCGCGCCTCGACGGCGAAGTGACGTCCCAGCGGGGCGCCCTGGCGCGCTGCGAAAGCAAGAATGCCCAGCTGTATGCGACCGGGCAGGAAATCCTGCAAGCGTATGAAGGGCTCGACGTGCTGGGCGTCATGCAAGCGCGCCAGCCGTTCGCCGCGCAAAGCCGGGTCAAGCTCGAGCAAATCGCGCAGCAGTACGGCGACCAGCTGTACCAGGGCCGCTTTGATGCGCGTCAAACAAGTGACACGCCGGCCACTCCCGCGCCGGCACCCCAATAATTTTACTTTCTGAAATGAATGGAATGACGATGGAAAACACCACCAATAACTTGCTGAGCACCCTGAATGCGGAACAAACGGCCGAGGCCATCAAGGCGGCCGGCTGCGCCGTGACCAGCATCGAACACGACGGCGTCGTGCGCCTGCATAGCGCCAGCCATGGCATCGGCTTTCAGGTGCTGTGGGGTAACGAAGCATCGCCTGGCCAGTACGCGGATCTGACCCTGAGCTGCCCGCTGCGCGTGCAGGGCGGCGACTTGCCGGCCGGCTTGCTGGCCGAATGGCACCGCAGCAAGCGTTTTGCCCGTGTGGCCCAGCATGGCGATTTCGTCGTGCTGGAAATGGATGTGCTGGTCGCCGGTGGTGTCAGCAAGGAGTACCTGAATATCAATCTGCAACTGTGGACGCAGATGATGGGTCAGTTCTTCTTGTTTTTGCGCAACTTTACGCCGGCCGATACGAGCACCGCACCGGTAGTCGAGGCCGCCAGTGTGGCAGAAGAAGAAACTGTACCGGCCTGACAAGCTGGCCAAAGGCGGTGAAAAAGGCCCATGACGGGCCTTTTTTGCCGCCTGCGGGTCCCAAGTGTCGCATTAAATACTTATTTTTTAGGCATCGCGCATTAAAACTGCTCAAAGAGCGTGTGTGAATCAAGCCAGCAACGGCTGTATGGCGGATAATATTGCCTGTTGCCGATTTGGATAAGACCTTTACACAAAAATGCGCCCCATGGATTTTACCCGCGACGAAACCAGTGAAACCCCAGTTGCCCCGGCCAGCGCGCCGGGAGCGCCTTTGCCGTATGCCGTCGCCACCTGGCTGCAGCGGGTGGAGGCTGCAGCCCATCCGAAGGCTGTGCTGACGATTGCCGAGCCGGACCCGAAACTCAACCAGCATCGATTGATCTACGTGCTGGCGCCCACCAGCGGTGGCCGTCACGTTGCCCTGTGCCTGTACAAGGCGCGGCTGCGGCCGAATGGCGACGTGGCGGCGGCTAGTCCCATCAGCGAAATCTTTTCCCTGCTGTCGGCGCCGCCCACGTTTTTGACGCCGGCCGACGAAGACCTCGTGCGTTTCTTCGTGGCCATGCGCAGCGGGCAGAATTCGCAGACGGGCAGCGCCACGGAGCCGAAGGGCAAGGTGGGCGCGGCCCTGCTGAAAATGCTGGCCGAGCAGGATAAATTATTGTGGGCCAATTCCTGGGCCGATGTGGGCAATGGCCTCGTGTACCCGTTGAAGGAAGGTCCCGTGCGTCCCGCGCGCCTGTTCTGGCGCGACGAAGGC
Source organism: Janthinobacterium salmonicoloratum (assembly GCF_051380845.1). Classification (NCBI taxonomy): domain Bacteria; kingdom Pseudomonadati; phylum Pseudomonadota; class Betaproteobacteria; order Burkholderiales; family Oxalobacteraceae; genus Janthinobacterium; species Janthinobacterium salmonicoloratum. Next base: position 48,132 of record NZ_JBNYXV010000007.1, read on the forward strand.
AAGACCATGCGCCTGGGCTGGCAAGTGGACCCGCCGGAAGGCGCGAAGCACCATGGCGCCGACCAGATCGACTACATGTTGCCCACCGATCCGCCGTGGTACATCGACAACCTGTCGTGCGGCGTGCTGGAATTGAACCAGGGCGGCTCCGACATTTCCCTGGCCGACTTGCAGGCGCTGGTGGCGCAGGCGCCGCCTTTGAGTGCGAACGACAAGGTGCGCGTGTCGCAACTGCTGCTGGCGCAGGGCTTGCAGCATTTGATGCCGCTGCCGCAGCCGTTGCCGCAGCGCTTGCGCAAGGACGTGCCGGCGCAACCGGTCTTGCTGCTCGATAGCGCCATGCTGGCCGATGGCAGTGCGCAGCGCTGGAGCGATTTCGCCGTGCTGTCCTACGACTATGATGGCGAGCGCGTCTCGTTCGACCCGTCGCAGCGCGTGGTGCGGCAAGTGGGCGAGGTGACGGAAATTATCCAGAGAAACACGGTCGATGAAGCGCGCGCCCTGGCCACCCTGGCCGAGCTGCAATTCAAGAAGCCGGGCTTCGTCCCCTTGAGCGGCTTGAAGGGCGCCTTGCTGCTGCCTTCCCAGGCGGAATGGCTGCGTTTTGCCGAGTCCGGCATCGATGCCTTGCTGGAGCAGGGCTGGATCGTGGAAAAAACGGCCAAGTACCGCTATGACGTGAGCGACGTGGGCGACTGGTACGCGGAGATCGACGACCAGGATCCGGATAGCGGCAACGCCTGGTTCGAGCTGGAACTGGGCATCGTCGTCAACCATGAGCGCGTGCCGCTGCTGCCCGTGCTGGTGCAGCTGATCCGCAACGCGCCCAACGATTTCAATCCGAAAGTCATCGAAGCGCATGCCGACGATGACCAGATGCTGGCGACCTTGCCGGACGGCACGCGCGTCGCCCTGCCGTGGGGCAGGGTGCGCCCCATCCTGAACACCCTGGGCGAACTATATTTCAGCGACAAGATCAAACATGCCGTGCGCATGTCGACCCTGGACGCGGCGCGCCTGGAAGAGCTGGCGCGCGGCCTGGAAATGCAGTGGACAGGCGGCGAGCAGCTGCGCACCATGGGTCGCAAGCTGAGCCAGTTCGGCTCCGTGCAAAAAGTGGCGGCGCCAGCCGGCTTGCAAGCGACCCTGCGCGATTACCAGGCCGATGGCCTGGCATGGATGCAATTCCTGCGCGACCATGACCTGGCCGGCATCCTGGCCGATGACATGGGCCTGGGAAAAACCGTGCAAACCTTGGCGCATATCCTGGTGGAAAAGGAAGCGGGCCGGTTGACGCATCCGGCGCTGGTGATTGCACCGACGAGTTTGATGGGCAACTGGCAGGACGAGGCGGCCAAGTTCGCGCCCAGCCTGAAAGTGTTGCTGCTGCAAGGCAAGGACCGCGCGCAGCAATTCGACCAGATCGACCAATGCGACCTGGTGCTGACGACGTATGCGCTGCTGCCGCGCGACGAGGAAACCTTGCGCGAGCACGATTTCCACCTGGTGATTCTCGACGAATCGCACTACATCAAGAATACGCGCAGCAAGGCGGCGCAAAGCGCGGGCCTGCTGCGCGCGCGCCACCGCCTGTGTTTGTCCGGCACGCCGCTGGAAAATCATTTGGGCGAATTGTGGTCGCAATTCCACTTCTTGCTGCCGGGCTTGCTGGGCGACGAAAAGACGTTTAACACCCAGTTCCGTCACCCAATCGAGCGCCAGGACGACCCGTTGCGCCGCATGCTCCTGAACCGCCGCATCAAGCCTTTCCTGCTGCGCCGCACGAAGGACAATGTGGCCAAAGAGCTCCCGCCGAAGACGGAAATGGTGCGCAAGGTGGAATTGACGGGGCCGCAGCGCGACCTGTATGAAACCGTGCGTCTTGCGATGGATCAAAAGGTTCGCGAAGAAATCGACAAGAAGGGCGTGGCGCGCAGCCAGATCGTCATCCTGGAAGCGCTGCTGAAACTGCGCCAGGTCTGTTGCGACCCCCGCCTGGTGAAGTCCTTGCCGGCGAAGAAGCAGTCGGCCGGTTCGGCCAAGCTGCTCGACCTGATGCAGATGGTGGAAGACTTGCTCGACGAAGGGCGCAAGATCCTCGTCTTCTCGCAATTTACCAGCATGCTGGAATTGATCGAAGAAGAGCTGGAGTCGCGCGACATTCCCTACGCCTTGCTGACGGGCGAGACGAAAGACCGGGGCGCGCAAGTGGCGGCCTTCCAGCAGGGCGCCGTGCCCATCTTCCTGATCAGCCTGAAGGCGGGCGGCGTGGGCTTGAACCTGACGGCCGCCGATACGGTCATCCACTACGACCCGTGGTGGAACCCGGCGGCGGAAAACCAGGCCACGGACCGCGCCTGGCGCATCGGCCAGGACAAGCCCGTGTTCGTCTACAAATTGATTGCGAAGGGCACCTTGGAAGAAAAAATCCAGCTGCTGCAGCAAAAAAAATCGGAGCTGGCGCAATCGATCCTGGCCGAGGGCGAGTCGCAGAAGATGGCCCTCACGCAGGAAGATTTGCAGCAGATTTTCGCCCCGCTGGAAGATTAACGCTGCCGCACGCTTATACTTGGCGATTCTTTCTTGCCAGGTATAAAGCATGCTGCCCTTTCTTCTCCTGCTGCTTGCCGGCGTCATCCTCATGGCGCTGCGCTTCGTCCAGTTGCGCCGCGCCCTGCTGCGCGCGCGGGCGGGCGAAGCGCAGTTCCGCCTGCTGGCCGAGCACGGCCGCGACGCGGCCTTCCTGCTCGACGCCGCCACTCTCGAATTGCTCTACATCAGCCCCGCCGCGCAGCGCCTGACGGGCCATGACCTGGCCGCCTTGCGCGAACACGCGGCGCGCCTGGCGGCGGACTTGCCGGCCCGGCTGCAGCGCTGGCGCGATGGTGATACCAGCCGATTGACACTGTTGCGTGAAGTGGAATTGCCGCACGCCGATGGGCATCCGCTGGCGCTGGAAATCAGCTCGACCATTGTTCCGTCCGCGGCGGCGATGGGGCGGGGCGTCACCGTGGTGGGCACGGTGCGCGACGTCAGCGCTGCCCAGGCGCAGGAAGCCGAACGGGAAAAGGAGCAAAAACGCTTCGCCTCGATGCTGTCGCATGAATTCCGTACGCCGCTGGCCACCATCGATGGCGCCATTCAGCGCCTCGTCTCGACATCGCAGGACGCTGACGAGGCCACGCGCAAGCGCTACGTGAAAATCCAGACGGCCGTCGACCGTTTGTTGTCCATGATCGACGACTATCTCTCACCTGAACGCATGGCGGCCATCGGCCGCGAGCGGGCCGCCGACGGCATCGCGCCGCTGGCCTTGCTGCAGCAGGCGGCCGCCACCGTGCCGGCCAGCCACCGCGTGCAGCTGGAACTGGACGAGGACTTGCCGGCCAGGCTGCGCTGCGACGTGCCCGGCATGGCCCTGTGCCTGAAAATCCTGCTGGACAACGCCGTCAAGTTCAGCCCGCCAGGCAGCGCCATCACCGTGTCGGCCAGGCTGGTGCCCGAGGGCGGCGTGGCGCTGTGCGTGCGCGATGCGGGGCCCGGCTTGCGGGAAGAAGAACTGGCGCAGTTGTTTGAAAAAGGAAGCCGTGGACACTATGCGACGCATCCAGGCGCGGGCCTGGGTCTGTACATGGCGCGCGCCGTGGTGGACGTGCATGGAGGGAGTTTGCAGGGGCATAATCTGCCCGAAGGTGGGGCCGTTTTCCGGATTTGGCTGCCGCTTCCTGTCTAGACAAGGAAAAGCCTTGCTTCCGCTGAAGGCAACCGTGATAATTCCTTGACGTAAACCTATTGTGCCGTCCATCATGGTGCAGAAGTGCATGGCATGGTTTGCCCTCGGTATGCTCACTAACGGAAGAATGGCGTAGCAATGACGAAAATACTGATCGTCGAAGACAATCTCGACTACGCCGAAGACATGGCGGAGTTCCTCGTTGAGCTCGAACACGAAGTCCATATCACCAGCTCCGCTGGCGGTATGTGGACGGCGCTCAGCCATGGCAATGTCGGCGTGGTCGTGCTGGACCTGGGCTTGCCCGATGAGGATGGCTTCAACGTCATCCCCCGCATGCGCCAGCTGTACCCGCAAATCGGCGTGCTGGTGCTGACGGGGCGTGTCGCTTTCGACAGCCGCATCCTGGGCTTGCGCCTGGGCGCCGACCACTATCTGACCAAACCGATCAAATTCCCTGAACTGGCCGCCCACATCGAGGCGCTCGACCGCCGCGTCGGGCCGCAAGATCCCGTGCCCGAGCCGGGCAAGTGGACCTTGAAAGTAAGCGCTCGCCAACTTGAATTGATGGGAGCGGTCATCGCCCTGACGGAAAAGGAATTCAACTTCCTGCACCTCCTGACCATCAATACCCGCCCCGTGCCGCGCGACGTCATCGTGGCCGGCATGGGCGGCGAAGATCCCGATGCGGGCCGCAGAGTCGACATGCTCGTGTACCGGCTGCGCAAGAAAGCCAAGACGGGCCTGGGCCAGGACTTGCCGCTGCGCAGCGCGTATGGCGAGGGTTACAGCCTGTCGGCCAGCTTTAACCTGTCCTGATGACCTTGTTGCGCCGCCCGCTAGGGGCTGGTGCAATAAAAGGGACAGAGTAGACCGCTTTTTTCAGCATCTCAAATAAAACAGGGTCAGAGTCGCGCCTTGGGCGCGCAAGTGTGTAAAATCAAGGTCTTAGCCTATATTTTGCGATTCTGCCATGGCCCGTTTGCCTCGCCTCATCATCCCTGCACTGCCCCATTACGTGATACAGCGCGGCAGCAACCGCCAGCCCGTGTTCCAGGATGCGCTTGACTACGCGCAATTCCTTTCCTGGCTGAAAACGGGCGCAAAAATGTTCAAGGTGGCCGTCCACGCCTACGTTTTATTGCCAGATCAGCTGCATTTATTGGCCACGCCCAGCGATGCCACGGGCCTGGGACAGCTGATGCAGTGGCTGGGACGCTATTACGTGCCGTATTTCAATCAAAAATACGGCCGCGAAGGCGCTTTGTGGCAGGGACGCTACAAAACCTCCGTCATCGATCCCGATAATTTCTTCCTCACTTGCTGCCGCTATCTGGAATGCGTGCCCGTGCAAACGGGTCTGGCGGGTCAGGCACTCGATTACAGTTGGTCCAGCTATGCCCACCATGCCGGTGTGCGACCCGATCCCGTCATTACCGACCATGCGCTGTACTGGGCGCTCGGCAACACGCCGTTTGACCGCGAGGCGGCCTATCTGCGCCTGTTCGAGCAAGGCCTGGGCAGCAGCCAGGTAAACACCGTGGAACAGGCTGTATTGAAGGGCTGGCCGCTGGGTTCCGACGCGTTCAAGCAGGCGCTGGAGCAGAAAATGCAGCGGCAAGTACTGCCTGCGAAGCGGGGCCGTCCCCGAAAAATCGTGGCGGACGCGGCCGCTAATTAAAAAGCATTCGCATTTAAAACAAAAAATGGTTTCTTTCTGACGTTTTATTGAAATTGCTTTGACTATGTCCCTATTAAATTTTTGGAGCGACGGAATCGAATTTAATTCGACTCCGACCCTAATTGTTGTAGTTGAGTTTTTTGTTGCGTTGCACTACTCTAGTTTTTCGATAGTCATATGCAGCGGAGAAGCCCATGAAAGCGCAAGGCCTGTACGACCCAGCCAATGAACACGATGCCTGCGGCGTCGGTTTCGTCGCCCATATCAAGGGCAACAAGACCCATTCGATCGTCGAACAGGGTTTGCTGATTCTGAAAAACCTCGATCACCGGGGCGCCGTGGGCGCCGATGCGCTGATGGGTGATGGCGCCGGCATCCTGATCCAGATTCCCGACCAGTACTACCGCGAAGAAATGGCCAAGCAGGGCGTGGAATTGCCGCCGCCTGGCGAATACGGCGTGGGCATGGTCTTCCTGCCGAAAGAACACGCGTCGCGCATCGCTTGCGAACAGGAAATCGAACGCGCCGTGCGCATCGAGGGACAAGTCGTACTGGGCTGGCGCAACGTGCCCATCGATACGGACATGCCGATGTCGCCTACCGTGCGCGCCAAGGAACCGGTCATCCGCCAGATATTCATCGGCCGCGGCCCGGACATCATGGTCACCGATGCGCTCGAGCGCAAACTGTATGTGATCCGTAAATCGTCGGGCCACGCTATCCAGGCCTTGAAACTGCTGCACGGCAAGGAATTCTTCGTGCCGTCGATGTCGGCCCGTACCATCGTCTATAAAGGCTTGCTGCTGGCCGACCAGGTGGGCGTGTACTACAAGGACTTGCAGGATGCGCGCTGCATCTCGGCCCTGGCCCTGGTGCACCAGCGTTTCTCGACGAATACCTTCCCCGAATGGCCGCTGGCCCACCCGTACCGCCTGATCGCGCACAATGGCGAGATCAACACGGTGAAAGGCAACTTCAACTGGATGCGTGCGCGCGAAGGCGTGATGAAGTCGGCCGTGCTGGGTGACGACCTGCAAAAACTGTTCCCCTTGATCTATGAAGGTCAGTCCGACACAGCGTGCTTCGACAATGCGCTGGAACTGCTGCTGATGGCCGGCTATCCGATCGCCCAGGCGATGATGATGATGATTCCGGAAGCGTGGGAAAACCACACGACGATGGACGACAACCGCCGCGCTTTCTATGAATACCACGCGGCCATGATGGAACCGTGGGACGGCCCCGCCGCCATGGCGTTTACGGACGGCCGCCACATCGGCGGCACCTTGGACCGCAATGGCTTGCGTCCGGCCCGCTACATCGTCACGGACGACGACCTGGTGGTGATGGCGTCGGAATCGGGCGTGCTGCCGATTCCCGAGTCGAAAATCATCCAGAAATGGCGCTTGCAGCCTGGCAAAATGTTCCTGATCGACCTGGAAGCGGGCCGCATCATCGACGACCAGGAACTGAAGAACACCTACGCCAACGCCAAGCCGTACAAAGCGTGGATCAACTCGGTGCGCATCAAGCTCGACGAGATCAAGATGGCCGAAGGCCAGGCGAAACAGGACCGCGCCCAGGGCGAAAAAGAGCAGCCATCGTTGCTGGACCGCCAGCAGGCGTTCGGCTATACGCAGGAAGACTTGAAATTCCTCATGGCGCCAATGGCCGTGGCTGGCGAAGAAGCGACGGGCTCGATGGGCAATGACTCGCCGCTGGCCGTCATGTCGAACAAATTGAAGCCTTTGTATAACTACTTCAAGCAGCTGTTCGCGCAGGTGACGAACCCGCCGATCGACCCGATCCGCGAAGCGATGGTGATGTCGCTGGTGTCCTTCATCGGCCCGAAACCGAACTTGCTGGACACCAACAACGTCAATCCGCCGATGCGCCTGGAAGTGGCACAGCCCGTGCTGGGCTTTGACGACATGGCGCGTTTGCGCAACATCAGTGCGCATACGGGCGGCAAGTTCAAATCGTACGAACTGGACATCTGCTACCCGCTGGCCTGGGGCAAGGAAGGCGTGGAAGCCTGCCTGGCCTCGCTGTGCGCGGAAGCCGTCGACGCCGTCAAGTCGGGCCACAACATTCTGATCGTCTCGGATCGCGCCATCTGCGCCGACCAGGTGGCGATCCCCGCGCTGCTGGCCACCTCCACCGTGCACCAGCACCTGGTGAGCAAGGGCTTGCGCGCCTCCACCGGCCTCGTCGTGGAAACGGGCTCGGCCCGCGAAACGCACCACTTCGCCTTGCTCGCTGGCTATGGCGCGGAAGCCGTCCACCCGTATCTGGCCATGGAAACCCTGGTCGAGATGGCGCATGGCTTGCCGGGCGACCTGTCAGGCGACAAGGCCATCTATAACTACACCAAGGCCGTGGGCAAGGGCTTGATGAAGGTCATGTCGAAGATGGGCATTTCGACGTATATGTCGTACTGCGGCGCGCAAATCTTCGAAGCCATCGGCTTGAACAAGTCGCTGGTGGACAAATACTTCAAGGGTACGGCCTCGAACGTGGAAGGCATCGGCGTGTTTGAAGTGGCGGAAGAAGCGCTGCGCCTGCACGCGCTGGCCTTCGGCAACGATCCCGTGCTGGTGGACAAGCTCGACGCAGGCGGCGAGTATGCGTTCCGCGTGCGTGGCGAAGACCACATGTGGACGCCGGATGCGATTGCAAAATTGCAGCATTCCACGCGCAGCAACAATTTCTCCAGCTATAAAGAGTACGCGCAAATCATCAACGACCAGAGCCGTCGCCACCTGACCCTGCGCGGCCTGTTCGAGTTCAAGCTCGACCCGACCAAGGCGATCCCGCTGGACGAAGTGGAACCGGCCAAGGAAATCGTCAAGCGTTTCGCCACGGGCGCCATGTCGCTCGGCTCGATCAGCACGGAGGCGCACGCGACCCTGGCCGTCGCCATGAACCGCATCGGCGGCAAGTCGAACACGGGTGAGGGCGGCGAAGATCCGAACCGCTACACGCAAGAATTGAAGGGCATCCCGATCCGCCAGGGCGACACCATGGCTTCCATTGTGGGCGCCGAGCAGATCGTCGTCGATATTCCGCTGCAGGAAGGCGATTCCATGCGTTCGCGCATCAAGCAGGTGGCGTCGGGACGTTTCGGCGTCACGGCTGCCTACCTGAACTCGGCCGACCAGATCCAGATCAAGATGGCGCAGGGCGCGAAACCGGGCGAAGGCGGCCAGTTGCCGGGCCATAAGGTGTCCGAATACATCGCCAGCCTGCGCTTTTCCGTGCCGGGCGTGGGCCTGATTTCGCCGCCGCCGCACCACGACATCTATTCGATCGAAGACCTGGCGCAGCTGATCCATGATTTGAAGAACGCCAATCCGCGCGCCTCGATTTCCGTGAAACTGGTGTCGGAAGTGGGCATCGGCACGGTGGCCGCCGGTGTCACGAAGGCAAAAGCCGACCACGTGGTCGTCGCCGGCCATGACGGCGGCACGGGCGCGTCGCCCTTGTCGTCCGTGAAACATGCGGGCACGCCGTGGGAGCTGGGTCTGGCAGAAACGCAACAAACCCTGGTCTTGAATGGCTTGCGCAGCCGTATCCGCGTGCAGGCCGACGGCCAGATGAAGACGGGCCGCGACGTGGTCATCGCCGCCTTGCTGGGCGCCGACGAGATCGGTTTCGCCACGGCGCCGCTGGTGGTCGAAGGCTGCATCATGATGCGCAAATGCCACTTGAATACGTGCCCGGTGGGCGTGGCAACGCAAGATCCGGTGCTGCGCGCCAAGTTCTCGGGCAAACCCGAGTATGTCGTCAATTACTTCTTCTTCGTTGCCGAGGAAGCCCGTCAATTGATGGCGCAGCTGGGCATCCGCACCTACGACGAACTGATCGGCCGGGTCGACTTGCTGGATAAATCGAAGGCGATTTCGCACTGGAAGGCGCAAGGCCTGGACTTTTCGGCCATCTTCTACAAGCCGGAAACGCCGGATGGCCAAGCCTGCCGCCACGTGGAGTTCCAGGACCATGCGCTGGAAAAGGCGCTGGACCACAAGCTGATCGCGCAAGCGCGCGCAGCACTGGAAAAGGGCGAGCGCGTCTCCTTCATCTCGCCCGTGCGCAACCTGAACCGCACGGTAGGCACCATGCTGTCCGGCGAAGTGGCGAAGAAATATGGCCACGCCGGTTTGCCGGACGACACCATCCACATCCAGTTGCAAGGCACGGCGGGCCAGTCGGCCTGCGCCTTCCTGGCGCACGGCATCACGATCGACCTGGTGGGCGAGGGTAATGATTACGTGGGCAAGGGCTTGTCGGGCGGACGCATCATCGTGCGGCCGAATACGGAATTCCGCGGCTGGGCCGTCGACAACATCATTATCGGCAACACGGTGCTGTACGGCGCCATCGCCGGCGAAGCCTTCTTCAATGGCGTGGCCGGTGAACGTTTTGCCGTGCGCAACTCGGGCGCCACTACGGTGGTCGAGGGCCTGGGCGACCATGGCTGCGAATACATGACGGGCGGCACGGTCGTGGTGTTGGGCAATACGGGACGCAACTTCGCGGCCGGCATGTCGGGCGGCATCGCCTATGTGTATGACCCGGCCGGCGACTTTGGCAGCAAGTGCAACACGGCCATGGTCGGCCTGGACAAGGTCGTTTCTGCAGCGGAACAGCATCTCGACCGCGATGCCTGGCATACGCAGCACCGCGACGGCGTGCCGGAAGCGGACGAGGTCATCCTCAAGCGCCTGATCGAGCGACACTTCAAGCACACGGGCAGCACCCGCGCCCGCGTCCTGCTGGACGACTGGGCCGCGGCGCGCGGCAAGTTCGTGAAAGTCTTCCCGAACGAATACAAGCGCGCGCTGATTGAGATGGCTGCCGATGCCGCCATGGAAGTACAAGCCGTCGCCGCCTGAGCCAGCTAAGCTCATTGCCAAATGAATGACCAGGGAGCGGCCCGGCCGCTCCCCGCCAGCCTAATACAAAGGAACTATCGTGGGTAAAATTACCGGCTTCATGGAATTCAAGCGCCAGGACGAACATTATCTGGAGCCTGCCGCGCGCCTGAAGAACTACAAGGAATTCGTGCTGCACCTGTCGGATGCGCAAGCGACCGTGCAGGGCGCGCGCTGCATGGATTGCGGCATTCCCTTCTGCACCACGGGTTGCCCCGTGAATAACATCATTCCCGACTGGAATGACCTTGTGTACCGCGGCGCCTACCGCGAAGCGCTCGACATCTTGCATTCGACGAATAACTTCCCGGAATTTACGGGCCGCATCTGCCCGGCGCCGTGCGAATCGGCCTGTACCCTGGGCATCCACGAAGATCCGGTCGGCATCAAGTCGATCGAACATAAAATCATCGACATGGGCTGGGAGCACGGCTGGGTCACGCCGCAGCCGGCAGGCTTCAGCACCGGCAAGAAAGTGGCCATCGTCGGCTCCGGCCCCGCCGGCCTGGCGGCGGCGCAGCAACTGGCGCGCGCCGGCCATGCCGTGACCGTGTTTGAAAAGAGCGACCGGGTCGGCGGTTTGTTGCGTTATGGCATTCCCGACTTCAAGATGGAAAAGTCGCATATCGACCTGCGCGTGAAACAGATGGAGGCCGAAGGCGTGGTCTTCCGCACCAGCGTGCTGGTCGGCAAGGATTTTCCTGCCCACGTGAACAACTGGGCCAAGGAAACCATTTTCCCGGAAGACCTGGAAAAAGAATTTGACGCTGTCATCATGGCCGGTGGCGCCGAGCAGCCGCGTGACTTGCCCGTGCCGGGCCGCGAACTGAAAGGCGTGCACTTCGCCATGGATTTCCTGCCGCTGCAAAACAAGGTCAACGCGGGTGACAAGCTCAAGGACCAGATCAAGGCCACGGGCAAGCACGTGGTGGTGATCGGCGGCGGTGACACGGGCTCCGACTGTGTCGGCACCTCGAACCGCCATGGCGCCGCCTCGGTGGCCCAGTTCGAACTGATGCCGCAGCCGCCGGAACAGGAAAACAAGCCGCTGGTCTGGCCGTACTGGCCAACCAAGCTGCGCACCTCGTCCTCGCATGAGGAAGGCTGCGAGCGCGACTGGGCCGTGGCCACCAAGCGTTTCGAAGGCAAGGGCGGCAAGGTGGAAAAGCTGATCGCCTGCCGTGTCGAATGGAAGGACGGCAAGATGAGCGAAGTGCCGAACTCGGAATTCGAGATGAAAGCGGACCTGGTCTTCCTGGCCATGGGTTTTGTTTCCCCTGTACAACAGGTGCTGGAAGCGTTCGGCGTCGATACGGATGCGCGCGGTAATGTCAAGGCGACAACGGATGGCGCAGGCTGCTACCAGACTTCGGTCGCCAAGGTGTTTGCGGCCGGCGACATGCGCCGCGGCCAGTCGCTGGTGGTCTGGGCCATCCGCGAAGGGCGCCAGTGCGCGCGCGCCGTCGATGAGTTCCTGATGGGCACATCCCTGCTGCCGCGCTAAGAAACGAGCATTTGTTCGTTTTTTGCCAGGGCCACGGCGCGGATTGCGACGTGGCCCTTGTTATTTTTACTTATCAAGTCAACAGCTGCGAATGTCATCGGGCAGGGACGTGATGTGGCGGCCGAATTTCCACTACAATATCTGACTTTCAATTCATTAGTGTTGTATTCTTCCCCTTTACGGGGCTGTCTCTAGGGGTGTCTCAGCAGAGGTTGGCGTTTCTGCACTACAATACGCCATTAAAATAGTGAGCTTCGTCGTGCCAAATCTTGTTGAGATCCGTGATTTACACTTTGCCTATGGAGAACGTTCGATTTTATCGGGCCTTCAAATGGATTTCCCACGTGGAAAAGTTGTGGCCGTCATGGGTGGCTCCGGCAGTGGCAAGACGACCGTACTGCGCCTGATCGGCGGGCAGTTGCGTCCCAGGTCCGGTTCCGTGAACGTCGACGGCCAGATCGTGCATACGCTGGCGACCGACGAGTTGTATCAAATGCGCCGCAAGATGGGCATGCTGTTCCAGCACGGGGCCCTGTTTACGGACTTGACGGCGTTCGAGAACGTGGCGTTCCCCCTGCGCGAACACACGGATTTGAATGAAGAGCTGATCCGCACCCTGGTGCTGATGAAGCTGCACGCCGTGGGACTGCGCAATGCGGCGCAATTGAAGCCGGCCGAGATTTCCGGCGGCATGGGCCGCCGCGTCGCGCTCGCGCGCGCCATCGCGCTCGACCCCGAACTGATCATGTACGACGAGCCCTTCGCCGGCCTGGACCCGATTTCCATGGGCGTGACGGCAAATTTGATCCGCAATCTGAACGATGCGCTGGGTTCCACGTCTATCCTGGTATCGCACGACGTGAAGGAGTGTTTCGCCATCGCTGATTATGTCTATTTTCTGTCATCGGGCAAGATTGTGGCGCACGGCACGCCGGCCGAGATGGCCGTGTCGACGCATCCGTACGTCAAGCAGTTCGTCAATGCCGAGGCCGATGGCCCCGTGCCCTTCCATTATCCGGGCAAGTCGCTGGCCGACGACCTGGGCCTGAATACGGGAGCGGGCCGATGATCGCGCGGTTCCTGGCGGCGATCGGAGCATGGTTGCGCAATTCAGTACAAGACCTCGGCTTTGCCGTGCGTTCGTTTTTTATCATTATCGCCTCGTCGGGCGGCCTGTGGCGCCGTCCGGGCCTGGTAATCGAGCAACTGTTTTATCTCGGCAGCCGTTCGGTGGTGATCATCGCCGTCTCTGGCCTGTTTGTCGGCATGGTGCTGGGTTTGCAAGGCTATTACACACTGAGTACCTTTGGCGCGACGCAGTCGCTGGGGCAGTTGGTGGCGCTGTCCTTGATGCGTGAATTGGGTCCGGTCGTCACGGCGCTGCTGTTCGCGGGCCGCGCCGGCACCTCGCTGACGGCGGAAATCGGCCTGATGAAGGCGGGCGAGCAATTGTCGGCCATGGAAATGATGGCCGTCAATCCGATCCAGCGCGTGCTGGCGCCCCGTTTCTGGGCCGGCGTGATCGCCATGCCTATCCTGGGTGGCATCTTCACGGCCGTCGGCGTCATCGGCAGCTACCTGGTCGGCGTGGTGCTGATCGGCGTCGATGAAGGCTCGTTCTGGTCGCAGATGCAGGGCGGCGTGAATGTCTGGAAAGATATCGGCAATGGTACTTATGTCAAAAGCATGGTCTTCGGCATTGCGGTGACGTTCATCGCACTGTTCCAGGGGTACCAGGCACAGCCGACGCCGGAAGACGTGTCCGGCGCGACCACGCGTACGGTGGTCATTTCGTCGTTGATGGTGTGGTGGCTCGATTTCATGATGACGGCGTTGATGTTTAGCAAGTAATTGCCGATCAGCGACAAACAGCGGGCCTGGGCAAGATGTTGCGCAGGCGGCAGCAAGTAAAAATTATTTAGGATTGTTTATGCAACGTAAATCTTTGGATGTCTGGGTCGGCTTGTTCGTCTTGCTGGGTGTGGCGGCAGTGATGTTTCTGGCGTTCAAGGCTGGCAATATGAGCTCGCTGTCTTTCAGCAAGACGTATACCATTAGTGCCAAGTTCGACAATATTGGCGGCCTCAAGCCGCAGGCGCCCGTCAAGGGTGCTGGCGTGGTGGTGGGGCGCGTGGCGGAGATCCGGTTTGACGACAAGACTTACCAGGCGCTGGTGAAACTCGACATCGAAGATGGCTACAAATTTCCGAAAGACAGCTCGGCCAAGATTTTGACGGCCGGTTTGCTGGGTGAGCAATATATCGGCCTGGAAGCAGGCGGTGATTTGGCGAACCTGGCAGAGGGCGACAAGGTCGCCCGTACTCAATCGGCCACAGTGCTGGAGGACCTGATCAATCAGTTCATCTACAGCAAGGCAGCGGAAGGAAAGGACAGCAAATGAGCGAGTCGACCAAGAAATCCCAAGGCAGTCTGGTACGTATCGGCCTGGCCCTGGCCATCGCCGCCAGCGTGAGCGCCTGCGCCACCGGCACCAATCCGCGCGACCCGCTGGAAGGGTACAACCGCGCCATGTTCAAGTTCAACGACACCGTCGACCAGGTCGCCCTGAAACCGGTCGCCACGGCCTACAAGAAGGTCACGCCGTCGTTCGTGCAAACGGGCGTGGGCAATTTCTTCGGCAACTTGTCCGATGTGTGGAGCGCCGTGAACAACTTGCTGCAAGGCAAGGGTGAAGCGGGCCTGCAAGACGTCGTGCGCGTCAGCATGAACTCGACCTTCGGACTTCTCGGCCTGCTCGACATCGCGTCGCAGGCGGGCATTCCCAAGCATAACGAAGACTTTGGCCAGACCCTGGGCTGGTATGGCGTCCAGCCTGGTCCGTACGTGATGCTGCCGCTGCTGGGCCCATCGACCGTGCGCGACACGGCGGCCCTGCCGCTCGATATTGCGGGCGACCCATGGCGCTACAAGGATCCGGTCAATGTGCGTAATATCGGCACGGTGACGCGCGTGGTCGACAAGCGCGCCGCGCTGCTCGACGCGACCAACCTGATGGAAGCGGCTGCGCTGGACCGCTATGAATTCATCCGCGACGGCTTCCTGCAGGCGCGCGAAAGCAAGGTTTTCGATGGCGATACGGACCGCCGCGACCGCAAAGTGCCAAAAAACGACACCAGCGATTATGAGCCGGCCTATGAGGCGCAACCGCAGGCTGTCCCAGCGGAAACGCCGCCTGCGACGGCAGCGGCCGATGTGGCGCCGGCTGACCTCGTAACATCTGGTAGCAAAACCGTGGCTTCCGAGGCAAAGCCTCAGGAGTAAACTCTGGTACAGGAACACCACGGCTGCGATCAACGCCAGCCGGTGCATAGCAACACCATGAAAGGTAGAACCATGAAAATGATGAAACAACTGCTGGCGATGGCCACCATCGCCTTTGCCACCGCCGCCCAGGCCGCCCCCGCCTTGGAAGCGCCGGATGTATTGGTCAAACGCATCAGCCAGGACGTGATCGACACGGCCAAGGCCGACAAGGCCATTCAGGCTGGCGATATCAAGCGCGTCACCGAATTGGTGGAAAGCAAGATCCTGCCATACGTGGATTTCCAGCGCATGACGGCGCTGGCCGCCGGCCGCTTCTGGCGCGATGCCACGCCGGACCAGCAGAAGCAGCTGGCCGCAGAATTCCGCACCCTGCTGATCTACACGTATTCGGGCGCCCTGTCGCAGATCAAGAACGAAACCGTGGAATTCAAGCCGTTGCGCGCCGATCCTAGCGATACGGAAGTGGAAGTGCGCTCGCAGGTGAACGTGGCGCGCGGCGAACCCGTGCCCCTCAACTACCGCGTGGCGAAAACCCCGACCGGCTGGAAGATCTATGACATCAACGTGCTCGGCGCGTGGCTGGTGGAAACGTACAAAAGCAGCTTTGCCAGCGAGATCAGCAAAGGCGGCGTCGATGGCCTGATCAAGACCCTGGCTGCGAAAAACAAGGCCCTGGCCAGCCGTCCCGCTGTCAAAGCCAAATAATCGGCTATCATATAGCTCCTGAACCAGCTCCAGACAAGCGCAGCCCGACGCCATGCCCGACTCTCTCGACACCTTGCAGTCCCTGACTTCCCTGACCGTGCACAATGCCACTTCGGCATTGGAGCAGGGTCTGGACGCCATCCGCTCGGGTCAGACGAAGTTTGATTTGCGCAACGTCAAGGCCGTCGATTCGGCAGCCGTCTCCGTCATGCTGACGTGGCAGCGCGCCGCGCAGGATGCCGGCGGCGTGCTGGAGCTGAAAAACCTGCCGAACAATCTGAAAAACCTCACCAAGCTGTATGGCGTCTGCTCGCTCGTCTCGAGCACCCTGAGCGCCGACGACTGCGCCAGCGCCGGCGGCCACGCCGAACGCAGCCCGTCCGACCTGCATCATCATTGATCCTGTCCCACTCCCCGCATCAGCAGTAGCTTTCAAGCCGGCAGGCCAGCAGCGCCGCCGGATTGATCTCCAAGTGTTCCACGAATTTTCCAACTATAATTGACTGTTGCGCTGTCCTCGCTTGAAGGCGGCGCCCTGCACCGGCCTGGATATCTCCGGCAACTGGCGCATCACACCAGACGCATTACACTTGAAACAAGCACATGACCGCAATTCAAATAACGAATGTAGAAAAGAGCTATAAATCGCTCAAGGCGCTGGGCGGCGTGTCGCTGGCCATCGAGGAGGGCGAATTTTTCGGCCTGCTCGGCCCGAATGGCGCCGGCAAGACCACCCTCATTTCCATCATCGCCGGCCTGATACGCCCCGACGCGGGCACTGTCAAGATCCATGGCCACGATGTGGTCACGGACTTCCGCAATGCGCGCCGCAACCTGGGCGTGGTGCCGCAGGAGCTGGTGTTCGACCCGTTTTTCACCGTGCGCGAAACCCTGCGCCTGCAGTCCGGCTATTTCGGCCTGCCGAACAACGACAAGTGGATCGACGAGGTCATGGAAAACCTCGACCTGACTGGCAAGGCCGACACGAATATGCGCGCCCTGTCCGGCGGCATGAAGCGCCGCGTGCTCGTCGCCCAGGCGCTGGTGCACAAGCCGCCCGTCATCGTGCTCGATGAGCCGACTGCCGGCGTCGACGTGGAACTGCGCCAGACCCTGTGGAAGTTCATCTCGCGCCTGAACCGCGAAGGCGGCCACACGGTCGTGCTGACCACCCACTACCTGGAAGAGGCGCAAGCCATGTGCCAGCGCGTGGCCATGCTGAAAACCGGCAAGGTGGTGGCGCTCGACACCATGTCGGCCCTGATCCGCCGCATCGCCGGCTCGCAGCTGCAGGTGCACCTGAAACACGGCGCCTTGCCGGCCGACCTGCAGCACCTGGTGCTGCACCCGGAAGAACAGCAGGCGCCGAACAAGTTCAGCCTGCGCGTCAACGAATACAGCGAAGTCGAGAAAATCCTCGCCCGCCTGCGCGAATCTGGCGCCGAGATCGATGAAATGCAATTGCAACAAGCCGACCTGGAAGATATCTTCTTGCAGATCATGGATAAAGGTACCGTATGATTTCGACAGGATTTCGCACCCTCGTCTACAAAGAGACGCTGCGCTTCTGGAAAGTGGCGACGCAAACCGTGGCCGCGCCCGTGCTCACGTCGATGCTGTACCTGCTGGTGTTCGGCCATGTGTTGGATGGCCGCGTGGAGCCGAGTCCCGGCGTCAGCTATACGGCCTTTTTGATTCCCGGCCTGGTGATGATGAGCGTGCTGCAAAACGCCTTCGCCAATTCCTCGTCCTCGCTGATCCAGTCGAAGATCACGGGCAACCTGGTGTTCGTGCTGCTCACTCCCCTGTCGCACTGGGAAATCTTCTCGGCGTATGTACTCGCTTCCGTTGCGCGCGGCCTGGCTGTGGGCTTTGGCGTGTTTGCCATCACTTGCTGGTTCGCTGACCTGTCGTTTGTCGCGCCCCTGTGGATCGTCGTCTTCGCCTTCCTGGGCGCCGCCATGCTGGGCACCATGGGCCTGATCGCCGGCATCTGGGCCGAGAAATTCGACCAGCTGGCCGCCTTCCAGAACTTCCTGATCATGCCGGCCACCTTCCTGTCGGGCGTGTTCTATTCGATCCACTCGCTACCTGCCTTCTGGCAGACGGTATCGCACCTGAACCCTTTCTTTTACATGATCGACGGCTTCCGCTACGGCTTCTTCGGCGTATCCGACGTCAGCCCGTGGCTCAGCCTTTCCATCGTCGCCGGCTTCCTCGTGATCCTGGCGCTGGCGTCGATCCGCCTGTTGAAAAGCGGCTATCGTTTGCGCCACTGATTGCGGCACATCACATCACTACATTATTCAATATCAAGGACTTATCGTGACCACCACTCCAGAACTGATCCACGGCTATCTGTCGGCCGGCCTCGAATGCACGCACCTCGAAGTGGAGGGCGATGGCCAGCACTTCCAGGCCGTGATCGTTTCGCCCGCGTTTGCCGGCAAGCGCCTGATCCAGCGCCACCAGATCGTCTACGCGGCGCTGGGCGACCGCATGCGCGAAGAAATCCACGCGCTGTCGATGAAAACCCTGACACCTGAAGAATTCCAAGGATAAGCACATGGACAAGCTCCTCATCAACGGCGGCAACCGCCTGAACGGCGACATCGCCATCTCCGGCGCGAAAAACGCCGCCCTGCCCATCCTGTGCGCCGGTCTCTTGACCGCGGGCGACCTGGACCTGACGAACGTGCCGCACCTGCACGACGTCGCCACCATGTTGAAACTCCTGGGCCAGACGGGCCTGAAAGTGCAGCAGGACGGCGACCGCGTGGTCTTGAACGGCAGCGCCATCGACACCCTGGAAGCGCCGTATGAACTGGTGAAAACCATGCGCGCCTCGATCCTGGTGCTGGGCCCCATGCTGGCGCGCTTCGGCGAAGCCAAGGTCTCGCTGCCGGGCGGCTGCGCCATCGGTTCGCGTCCTGTCGACCAGCACATCAAGGGCCTGGAAGCGCTGGGCGCCGAGATCCGCATCGAGGCGGGCTACATCTACGCCAAGTGCGCCAAGCTGAAAGGCGCGCGCATCGTTACCGACATGATCACCGTCACCGGCACCGAAAACCTGCTGATGGCCGCGACCCTGGCCGAAGGCGAGACCATCCTGGAAAACGCCGCCTGCGAACCGGAAGTGACCGATTTGGCCCACCTGCTGCTGGCCATGGGCGCCAAGATCGACGGCATCGGCACCAGCCGCCTGGTGATCCAGGGCGTGGACGCGCTGCACGGCGCCTCGCATTCGGTGATCGCCGACCGTATCGAAACGGGCACCTTCCTGTGCGCCGTGGCAGCCACCGGCGGCGATATCACCCTGCGCAATGTGCGCACCGATATCCTCGACGCGGCGCTCGACAAGCTGCGCGCCATGGGCCTGACGATGACCTTCGGCGCCGACTGGATCCGCGCCGAGATGTCGGCTCGTCCGAACCCCGTCAGTTTCCGCACCACGGAGTACCCGGGGTTCCCGACCGACATGCAGGCGCAGTTCATGGCCGTGAACACGATCGCCAATGGCGCCAGCCGCGTCACCGAGACGATTTTCGAGAACCGCTTCATGCACGTGCAGGAAATGAACCGCCTGGGCGCCGACATCACCATCGAGGGCAACACGGCCATCATCGCCGGCGTCAAGCAGTTGCGCGGTGCGCCCGTGATGGCGACCGACCTGCGCGCCTCGGCGTCGCTGGTGATCGCGGCCCTGGCCGCCGATGGCGAAACCCTGATCGACCGCATCTATCACCTCGACCGCGGCTACGACCGCATGGAAGTGAAATTGTCGGCCGTCGGCGCGAACATCGTACGCATCAAATAACAAGGAATGAGCATGAACGGATCGAACACGGGCGACAATTCGCAGCTGATACTGGCGCTCTCGAAAGGCCGCATTTTTGAGGACACCATGCCGCTGCTGGAAGCGGCCGGCATCAAGGTACTGGAAAACCCGGAGACCTCGCGCAAGCTGATTTTGGCGACCAACGATCCGAACGTGCGCGTCATCATCGTGCGCGCCAGCGACGTGCCGACCTACGTGCAGTACGGCGCGGCCGATTTCGGCGTGGCGGGCAAGGATGTCTTGCTCGAGCACGGCGGTGAAGGCCTGTACCAGCCGATTGACCTGAATATCGCCGCCTGCCGCATGTCGGTGGCGGTGCAGGCCGGTTTTGACTACGAAAAAGCCGTGCACCAGGGCGCGCGCTTGCGCGTAGCCACCAAGTTCGTGCACACGGCGCGCGAGCATTTCGCCGCCAAGGGCGTGCACGTCGACCTGATCAAGCTGTATGGCTCGATGGAGCTGGCGCCCTTGGTGGGCCTGTCCGACGCCATCGTCGACCTGGTCAGCACGGGCAGCACGCTGCGCGCGAACAACCTCGTCGAGGTCGAGCACATCATGGAAATTTCGTCGCGCCTGGTGGTCAACCAGGCTGCGCTCAAGCTCAAGCGCGAGCGCTTGCAGCCGATCATCGAGGCGTTTGAACGCGCTTCGCAAGCCTAGACACTCAGTAGCAGAAAGCCGATTATGCCGATACAGATACGCAAGCTCGATTCAAGCCAGGATGGTTTCCAACAATCGCTCGACACCTTGCTGGCGTTCGAGGCGGGCACCGATGCAGCGATTGAAACGTCGGTCGCGAAAATCCTGGCCGATGTGAAAACGCGCGGCGACGCCGCCGTACTGGAATACACCAACCGTTTCGACCGCATCCCGCATGGCGGCGCGGCGGAAATGGCGGCCTTCGATATTTCGCAAGCCGAATTGCAGGCGGCCCTGAACGGCTTGCCGTCGGCGCAGCGCGAAGCGCTGCAGATCGCCGCGCAGCGCATCCGCGCCTTCCACGAACGCCAGCGCGAGGAATTGCGCGGTTTTACCTACACCGAGCCCGATGGCACGGTGCTGGGCCAGAAGATCACGCCGCTGGACCGGGTCGGCATCTACGTCCCGGGCGGCAAGGCAGCGTATCCATCGTCCGTGCTGATGAACGCCATTCCCGCGCACGTGGCGGGCGTGGGCGAAATCATCATGGTGGTGCCGACGCCCGATGGCGTGAAAAACCAGATGGTGCTGGCCGCCGCCGCGATTGCCGGCGTGACGCGCGTGATCACCATCGGCGGCGCGCAAGCCGTCGGCGCGCTGGCCTACGGCACGCAGACGATTGCCGCCGTAGATAAAATCGTCGGTCCCGGCAACGCCTATGTGGCTGCCGCCAAGCGTCGCGTGTTCGGCATCGTCGGCATCGACATGATCGCCGGACCGTCCGAAATCCTCGTGCTGTGCGACGGCACGACGGACCCCGACTGGGTCGCGATGGACCTGTTTTCGCAGGCCGAGCACGACGAGCTGGCGCAAGCGATTTTGCTGTGCCCCGACGCCGACTATATCGCGCAAGTCGAACAGAGCATCGCCAAGCTGCTGCCGACGATGCCGCGTCAGGCCACCATCAGCACCTCGCTGCAGGACAGGGGCGCGCTGATCAAGGTGCGTAGTATGCAAGAAGCGTGTGAAATCGCCAATTCCATCGCCGCGGAACACCTGGAAATCTCGGCGGAAAACCCGCAGCAGTGGGCCGAGCAGATACGCCACGCGGGCGCCATGTTCCTGGGCCGCTTCTCGTCCGAATCGCTGGGCGACTATTGCTGCGGTCCCAATCACGTGCTGCCGACCTCGCGCACGGCGCGCTTTTCGTCGCCGCTGGGCGTATACGACTTCCAGAAGCGCTCGTCCATCATTCATGTCAGCGAGGCTGGCGCGCAAACCCTGGGTCGTGTCGCCGCCACCCTGGCGTATGGCGAAGGCTTGCAAGCGCACGCGCGCAGCGCCGAACTGCGTTTGAAGCCGCAGTCATGACGAATATGGCGGATCAGCCGGACTGGGTCAACCGGGTCTATTGCGAAGACGCGCTGGCGGGGCTGGCGCGCATTCCCGATGGCTCGGTGGACCTGATCCTGACGGATCCGCCCTACAACCTGGGCAAGGATTACGGCAATGCCTCGGACCAGCAGTCGGTGGCTGACTACCTGCGCTGGACAGAACAGTGGATCGATGCGGCGCTGCCCAAGCTGAAAGCCAACGGCAGCCTGTATATCTTTCTGACCTGGCGCTATTCGCCGGAGATCTTCGTCATGCTGAAACAGCGCATGGCGATGATGAATGAAATCATCTGGGACCGCCGCGTGCCGTCCATGGGCGGCAGCGTGCGCAGCTTTTCATCGGTGCACGACACCATCGGCTTCTTCGTCAAGCGCAAGGATTACTACTTCGACCTTGACGCGGTGCGCATCGCCTACGACGCGGCCACCAAGAAAGCCCGTTCGCGCTCGATCTTCATCGGCGCCAAATGGCTGGAAGTGGGCTACAACCCGAAAGACTTGTGGAGCGTGTCGCGCCTGCACAAGGAGCACCCGGAACGGGCCGACCACCCGACGCAAAAGCCGCTGGAAATCATCGAGCGCATGGTCAAGGCTTCGTGCCCGCCCGGCGGCGTGGTGCTCGACCTGTTCATGGGCAGCGGCACCACGGCCCTGGCGGCGAAGCGCTGCGGGCGCGCTTTCGTCGGCTTTGAATTGAATCCCGATTACTGTGCCATCATCGAACAGCGCCTGGCGGCATTGACGCAGGAGCTGGCCGCGCCGGCCGCGACTAAGCCCGCCAGGGCGGCAGCGAAGAAAGTGGCGGCTGTCAAGAAGCCGGCTGCCGTGAAGAAGTCACTGGCCGTGAAAAAAGCACCGGCCCGCAAGGCGCGCAGCGCCGCCGTGCCGGAAGACGTCGTCATTTAGTCTCCATTTAATTCCATCAGGAGTGTTTGCAGCATGTCTTTCCTCGATCAGTTAATCAGCAACACCGTGCGGTCCGATGTGCGGGCCGTCAAAAGCTACCAGGTAGCCGATGCCAGCGGTTACATCAAACTCGATGCGATGGAAAACCCGTATCCGCTGCCGCAGCATTTGCGCGAGGAACTGGGCGCGCGCCTGGCCGGCGTGGCGCTGAACCGCTATCCGCCGTCCTACGCCAGCCTGCAGGCGGCCATCTGCGCCAAACTCGGCGTGCCCGCCGGCTATGAGGTCATGCTGGGCAACGGCTCCGATGAACTCATTTCCATCCTGGCCATGGCTTGCGCCCACCAGGAGCCGGGCAAGCGCGCCGTGTTGCTGGCGCCCGTGCCGGCCTTCGTCATGTATGCCCGCTCGGCGCAGTTTGCCGGCATGGATTTCGTCGGTGTGCCGTTGAAGCCGGACTTCAGCCTGGACATGCCGGCCATGCTGGCGGCCATCGAAGAGCACCGCCCGGCGCTGGTGTTCCTCGCCTATCCGAACAACCCGACGGGCAACCTGTTTGCTAGCGCCGATATCGAACGCATTCTCGCCGCCCTCGGCGACACGGGCATCGCCGTCGTCGACGAAGCGTACGAGCCGTTCGCGCAGCACAGTTTCATGGGCCGCCTGCCCGAATTCGAGAACCTGGTGGTGATGCGCACCGTGTCGAAACTGGGCCTGGCCGGCATACGCCTCGGCTATATGTCGGCCGCGCCGGCCTTGCTGGCGCAACTTGAAAAAGTGCGTCCGCCGTACAATGTGAATGTGCTGACGCAGGCGGCGGCCGAATTCGCGCTCGAGCACCTCGACGTGTTGAATGCCCAGGCGGCCTTGCTCAACAGCGCGCGCGACGACCTGGCGCTGCGCCTGGCGGAGCTGCCAGGCGTGACCGTGTTCCCCTCGAAGGCAAATTTTCTTCTGATTCGTGTGGCTGATTCCGACGATGTTTGCGCAAAACTGCTTGCCCGCAGGGTTTTAATTAAAAATATGAGTAAAATGCATGCTGCGCTGGCCAATTGCCTGCGCATCAGCGTCAGCACCCCGGAAGAGAATTCCCTTTTTTATGATGCCTTCAAGGCATCCCTCGTTTAGCCTATCGCCAGAGCCTCCCATGAACCGCACCGCAGAAATCACGCGCAACACCAATGAGACGCAAGTTCGCGTCGCCCTCAATCTGGATGGCACGGGCCAGCAGAAGCTGAACACCGGCGTGCCCTTCCTCGACCATATGCTGGACCAGATCGCCCGTCACGGCTTGATCGACCTGGATATCGAAGCGACGGGCGACGTGCATATCGACAACCACCATACGGTGGAAGACGTGGGCATCACGCTGGGCATGGCCGTGGCCAAGGCCATTGGCGACAAGAAGGGCATCCGCCGCTATGGCCATGCGTACGTGCCGCTGGACGAGGCGCTGTCGCGCGTGGTGCTCGATTTCTCGGGCCGCCCGGGCATCGAGTACCACATCCCGTTTACGCGCGCCATGATCGCCGGCTTCGACGTCGACCTGACCCTGGAATTTTTCCGCGGCTTCGTCAACCATGCAGGCGTGACCTTGCATATCGACAATTTGCGCGGCACGAATGCCCACCACCAATGCGAAACCGTGTTCAAGGCCTTTGGCCGCGCGCTGCGCATGGCTGCCGAGCTCGACGAGCGCGCGGCCGGCATCATTCCATCGACCAAGGGCAGCCTGTAAGCGCCCGCGAACCACTGTAGATTCCGAGATCAAACATGAATAAAATTGTGGTGGTGGATTACGGCATGGGCAACTTGCGCTCGGTGGCGCAAGCGCTGCGTGCCGTGGCGCCGGAAGCCGACGTGCGCATTTCCGGCCTCGCTGCCGATATCGACAGCGCCGACCGCATCGTCTTGCCAGGACAGGGCGCCATGCCCGACTGCATGCGCAGCCTGCGCGAATCGGGCGTGCTGGAAGCGCTGCTGCGCGCCGCCGACAGCAAGCCCGTGCTGGGCGTGTGCATCGGCGAGCAAATGCTGTTCGACGGCAGCGAAGAGGGCGACGCGGCCGGTCTGGGCTTGCTGCCAGGCAAAGTCGTGCGCTTCCAGCTCGACGGCCAGGTGCAGGAAGACGGTTCGCGTTTCAAGGTGCCGCAAATGGGCTGGAACCAAGTGCGTCAAACGGCGTCCCATGCGATGTGGGATGGCATAGACGACAACGCGTATTTTTACTTTGTGCACAGCTATTTTGCTCAACCTCAAGAGGCGGCGCACACGGTGGGCGAGACTATCTATGGCGCGCCGTTCGCGTGCGCCGTTGCCCGTGATAATATTTTCGCGACACAGTTTCACCCTGAAAAAAGCGCTGCCGCTGGCTTGCAGCTGTACAAGAACTTTGTTCACTGGCAACCCTGACGTACCTTTTAATGTACCTGATAGATGTACCTTCGTGGCCATCCGGCTTCGCTCCTCACTCACTCTGACACCACACTGACCATGCTGCTTATTCCCGCCATCGACCTGAAAGACGGTCACTGCGTACGCCTGAAACAAGGCGATATGGAACTTGCCACCGTATTTTCCGAAGACCCGGCCGAAATGGCCCGCCATTGGCTGATGCAAGGCGCGCGCCGGCTGCACCTGGTCGACCTGAACGGTGCCTTTGCCGGCAAGCCGAAGAACGAAGGCGCCGTGAAAGCCATCCTGAAGGCCGTGCAGGATTTCGCCGTGGAAAACGATATCGAGGAAATCCCCGTGCAGCTGGGCGGCGGCATCCGTGACCTCGACACCATCGAGCGCTATCTCGACGCCGGCATCACCTACATCATCATCGGCACGGCGGCCGTGAAAAGCCCCGGTTTCCTGCACGACGCCTGCGGCGCCTTCCCGGGCCACATCATCGTCGGCCTCGATGCCAAGGATGGCAAGGTGGCAACGGATGGCTGGAGCAAGATGTCGGGCCACGAAGTGATCGACCTGGCGAAAAAATTCGAAGCCTACGGCGTCGAATCGATCATCTACACGGACATCGGCCGCGACGGCATGATGGGCGGCATCAATATCGAAGCCACCGTCAAGCTGGCGCAAGCCGTCAAGATCCCCGTCATCGCCTCGGGCGGCCTGCACAATATCGGCGACGTGGAAGCGCTGTGCGCGGTCCAGGCCGAAGGCATCGAAGGCGTGATCTGCGGCCGTTCCATCTATGAAGGCACGATCGACCTGGCGCAGGCGCAAGAGCGCGCCGACGAATTGACCGACGCCGCCGTTTAAGCCAGCCCGGCCGGGTGTGCGCATGCATGCCCGGCCTGGCGACAATCTGGATACCATCATGCTTGCAAAACGTATCATCCCCTGCCTCGACGTGACCAATGGCCGCGTCGTCAAAGGCGTCAATTTCACGGAATTGCGCGACGCCGGCGACCCGGTGGAAATCGCCCGCCGTTATGACGAGCAGGGCGCCGACGAAATCACTTTCCTCGACATTACCGCGTCCAGCGACAACCGCGGCCTGATCTTCGACATCATCGAAGCCGTGGCGTCGCAAGTGTTCATTCCGCTGACCGTGGGCGGCGGCGTGCGCGTGGTGGAAGACGTGCGCCGGCTGCTCAACGCGGGCGCCGACAAGGTCAGCATCAACACCTCGGCCGTGACGAATCCGCAACTGGTGTTTGAGGCATCGCAAAAGCATGGCTCGCAATGCATCGTCGTCGCCATTGATGCCAAGCAGGTGTCGCCCGGCAAGTGGGAAGTGTTTACCCACGGCGGGCGCACTGCCACCGGCCTGGACGCGTTCGAATGGGCGCGTAAAATGGAAAGCCTGGGGGCCGGAGAAATCTTGCTCACCAGCATGGACCGCGACGGCACCAAGGTGGGTTTCGACCTGGGCCTGACGCGTGGCGTGTCCGATGCCGTCAGCATTCCCGTGATTGCCTCGGGTGGCGTAGGCGGCTTGCAGGATCTGGTCGATGGCATCAAGGTGGGCCGCGCGGACGCCGTGCTGGCCGCCAGCATCTTCCATTATGGCCAGCACACGGTGCAGGAAGCCAAGCGTTTCATGGCGCAGCAGGGCATTCCGATGCGCCTGGCGTAACTACAGGCAGTAAATACAAGCAGGGTAGAAGAACATGCAAAACGGAACCATCGTAGCAAGCAATGCCAAGTGGCTGAAAAAGGTCAAATGGGACGAGCACGGCCTGGTGCCCGTGATCGCGCAGGAAGCGGGCAGCAATGACGTGCTGATGTTTGCCTGGATGAACCGCGACGCGTTGGCGCGCACGGTGGAGCTGGGTGAAGCCGTGTACTGGAGCCGTTCGCGCAAGAAATTGTGGCACAAGGGCGAAGAGTCCGGCCACACGCAAAAGGTGCTGGAAATCCGCCTCGATTGCGACGAGGACGTGGTCTTGCTGAAAATCGAGCAAGCCGGCGGCATCGCCTGCCATACGGGCCGCCATTCGTGCTTCTTCCAGAAATTCGAAGGCGATGAAAAAACGGGAGAATGGCAGATCACCGACCCCGTCCTGAAAGACCCTGACACGATTTATGCGGAAAGCAAGAGCAAATGAGTGAAACCTTGAAGCGCCTGGCCGCCGTGATCGAATCGCGCAAGCCGGCCAACGGCGGCGACCCCGCCACGTCCTATGTCGCGCGCCTGTTTGCCAAGGGCGATGACGCCATCCTGAAAAAAATCGGCGAAGAGGCCACGGAAACGGTGATGGCCGCCAAGGATGCGCGGCGCGACAACGACCCGTCGAAGGTCTTGTACGAATGCGCCGACCTGTGGTTTCACTCGCTGGTGATGCTGGCGCAGTTCGACCTGACGCCGCAGCAGGTGCTCGACGAGCTGGCGCGCCGTGAAGGCTTGTCGGGCCTCGAAGAAAAGGCGGCACGCAAGGATGCACTGCGCGACGCTGGCGAAACAGACAAACACTGACCTACTGGAGCGTGCGTGGATAACTGCATTTTCTGCAAGATTGCTGCAAAACAAATTCCTTCGTCTATCGTGTATGAAGACGAGGACTTGCTGGCCTTCAAGGACATCAACCCGGCCGCCCCCGTGCATCTGCTGTTGATCCCGAAGCGCCACGTGGCCAGCCTGTCCGACTGCGATGACAGCCATACGGAAATACTGGGCAAGCTGCTGCGCCTGGCGCCGAAGCTCGCTGCCGAGTTCGGCTGCGCCGTCACGTATGAGGCCGATGGCACGCCTGCCGGCGGCTTCAAGACCATGATCAACAGCGGCCCGAACGGCGGTCAAGAGGTGTATCACCTGCACATGCATGTGTACGGCGGTCCTCGCCCCTGGCGCGGCCAGCACTGATTTCGCCGTACGCCGGGTTCGCGTGTATACTACCGGCATTGGTTGACGCTATTCGGGCACCGTCCCGCAAGGAGAATGTGATGGGTTCATTGAGTATTTGGCACTGGGTGATCGTTCTGGTCATTGTGATGCTGGTCTTCGGCACCAAGAAACTGGGCAATATCGGCGGTGATATCGGCAAAGCCGTCAAAGGTTTCAAGGATGGCGTCAAGGGCGACGATGACGCCGCGGCAGCCAATACCCCTCCTGCTGCGCCATCGCAAGTGGCCGACAAAAGCACCATCGACGTCGAGACGAAAGAGAAAAGCAAGTTCTGATAGCGTGGCGGGGCGCTTGCCTCGTCCGGTAACAGCCCTTGTCCGCTTATGATCGATCTCGGTCTCTCTAAAATCGCCATCATCGGCGTGGTTGCGTTGATAGTCATCGGCCCTGAAAAGCTGCCGAGAGTGGCGCGCATGGCCGGTACCCTGTATGGCCGCGCGCAACGCTACCTGAACCAGGTGAAATCCGAAGTCTCGCGCGAAATTGAAATGGAAGAGCTGAAAAACCTGCAGAAGGAAGTGCAGGATGCGGCCCATTCCGTCAAGCAAAGCGTGGAGAAATCCATGCATGGCGTGGAAAACTCGATCTCCGGCAACCTGGCCGAGGTGGAAAACGCCTGGCGCGGCGATGCAAGCGCGTATGAGGGGCATCACGACGCCCATGAAGCCATGCTGCGCGCTACCAACGATGACCTGGCCCGCAAGGCGCGCGAATTTCGCCGCAAGAAGCTGGTGCGCAATTCCGCCATCCCTGGCTGGTACAAGCAGCGACATGGCGGCAAGCAGCACGTGCAGTCGGCGGCTGCTCGCGTGGCGCGTTTCCGTCCGCGCGCCAGTTCCTCCTCCTTTTACTCATGAGTAGCAAATCCCCGGTGGAAGAAACCTTTATCTCGCATCTGGTCGAGCTGCGCAACCGCCTGGTCAAGGCCTCGATCGGCATCGCCATCGTCTGCGCCGTGCTGTTTTACTGGCCCGGCCCCTCGCATATCTACGATTTTATTGCCGCGCCGATGATCGCTTCGCTGCCGGCCGGCTCGAAAATGATCGCCACCGGCGTCATTTCACCGTTCCTGGTGCCGATGAAAGTGACCCTGGTGATCGCCTTCATCGTTGCCTTGCCCTGGGTGCTGTACCAGATGTGGGCCTTCATCGCCCCCGGCCTGTACACGCATGAAAAGCGCCTGATCGCGCCGCTGGTCATCTCGTCTTCCCTGCTGTTCATCGCCGGCGTGGCTTTCTGTTATTTCTTTGTGTTTGGCCGCGTGTTTCACTTCATCAGCGACTTTTCGCCGTCGTCGATCGCCGTCACGCCCGATATCGAAAACTACCTCGATTTCGTCATGTCGATGTGCCTGGCCTTTGGCGCCACCTTCGAGGTGCCCGTGGTAGTGGTGATCCTCGTGCGCATGGGCTTGGTCAGCATCGCGAAACTCAAGGAAATACGTCCCTACATCATCGTCGGCGCCTTCGTGATTGCCGCCATCGTCACGCCGCCGGACGTGGTCAGCCAGTTCTCGCTGGCCATCCCGATGTGCTTGCTGTTCGAGCTGGGCCTGCTGGTGGCGCCCATCTTCGTCAAGGCCACCCAGGCGCCGGAAGAAGCGTCCTAGACGAAAGCAAGATACTGCAAGCACTATACGCAGGCAAAAGCCGCTGACCTCCCTCGGGAGCAGCGGCTTTTTCATTGGGCAGGCGCTTGGTGAGCATTTACTGCATACGCTTCCCCTTGCTGGAAAATCGGCAATTGCCAGTGAGGAGTGCGGTGGCGCTTGCCTTCCCATGAGCTTAATGGACCGGGACGCCGGTGGTTTGCGGTGGCGCAAACGGATGCAAAAAGGGCGCCGCGGCGCCCTTTGCAAGATGATGTTGCGTACCGCTTAATTCATCAGTTCCTTGATGACTTTCACGGGCGCGCTGCCGTAGCTGAGGAATTGCTCATGGAAATCCTTCAGCACGAATTTGCTACCCAGCGCTTGCTTGCGTTGTTCGCGCAAGTCCATGATCTCGCTGTAACCGCTGAAATAGCTGGTCAGTTGCACCGAGCTGAGCTGCACGCGGCGCCATTTTTCTGTTGCTTCACGCTTGGTCTGGAAGGCCTGGCGCGTCAGCAGGTCGAGTGCCTGTGCTTCCGTCATGCCCAGCACGTGCACGCTGTAGTCGAGGATGGTGTTGGTGACGCTGCGTAAGTTCCACTTCGAATACATCAGCCACATTTCCGGCGCGTTATTGCCATAGCCCGATTCGAGCATCATGCGTTCGCCATACACGGCCCAGCCTTCGATCATGGCGCCGTTGCCGAAGATGGACTTGACCAGCGAGGGCGACTTGTTGGCGTACACAAGCTGCGTGTAGTGGCCGGGGATGGCTTCGTGGATGTTCAGGATCTGCAAGATCCAGTGGTTGTACTCGCGCAAGCTGCTTTCCGCCTGTTCCGCCGTTTCGCCATCGAGTGGCGTCACGTTGTAATAGGTGCGGTCCTGCGGGCGATACGGGCCGGGCGCCTCGATGCTGGCGCCCGCCACGCCGCGCTGGTAAGCGGGCGTTTCACGCACGACCAGGGGCTTTTTCGGGTCCATCGTCAGCAGGTTGTGGCTGCTCACCCATTCCTGCAATTCCGGGATCTGGCGGCGGATTTCCGGTACGAAATCGGCGGGCGCCACGTGATTGCTGGAGAGCTTGTCGATCACCATGCCGATCTTCGCCGTGCGGTCCGCCGGCTTGGCCGTGGCGCCCATGGTTTTCACCCACAGTTCGTCGGACAGGCTATCCATGTGCTCAAGCAGCGTTTCGCGCGCCGCCAGGGCTTTCTGGTACATCTGCTCGGCGCTCACGCTGGCTTGGATATCGTAGGCAAATTTCTGTTCATACAAATCCTTGCCGATGCGGAAGGAACGCGCGTTGCCGTTCTGCGCCAGCGCGGCATCCTGTTCCGTTAGCCAGGCCGCATAGCCTTGCACGGCCGTGCGGGCCGCGGCGATGCGTGCGTTGTACAGCTGTTTTTCCGTCGGCGTCAGGATGGAGCCCTGTGCCGTCTTGTTCAGGTCGTCAAGCACGCTCAGTACGCCGGCGCTCTGGGCGATGGCCAGCTGCGTGTGTTCGCGCGTGGGGTTGACGATGCTGGCGCGGGCGGCCGCATAGTATTGCGGCACGGTGGCGATGCGCTTGAGCAAGGTGCGCAGGCGCTGCGGCTGGGCCGCGTACTCCGTATTCAGGATGAAGTCGATCGAGCCGGCCACGTTGTACTGGGCGGGATTCCATTCGAATTCGCGGAAGGTGGTCAGATACCAGCGGTCCGATTGCAGTTTATTCGTCAGCAAGGCCAGGTCGGTACGTTGCTTGTCCGACATTTTGCTGGCATTCAGCTTGCCGAACTTGCCCAGCCATTCTTCGATGAAGGCCAGTTGCTTCTGGCGGCTGGCCGCGTCGGGAATGCTCAGGTTGGCGGCGCCATCGTACTTGCCGACCGAAATCGCGCTTTCCGGGTCCAGGCGCCACAGGGCCGTGAGGAACTGGCCACTCAGGTTATTCATGGAACGGTCGCTGCTGTTTTCGCTGGCGACAGCGGCGACCGTGGCTGCCGTGGCGGCGCTGACGACGGCCGCTTTCTTGGCGACGGTTTTTTTCTTGCTGCTGCTGGTGCTGGCCTTGCCGTTTTTCTGCGGCTTCTTGGCGGCGCTGGCCGGTGTCAGGGTAAAGGCCATCATCAATGCGGCGAGCGCAACTTTATTTTTTATCAGCATAGTTTATCTCTTGAATATTTTGCTGTTTGTTCTAATCAGAAAATAATAAACTGATAATATAAGTAACAAACAACTATTGAAAGGTTGGCCTTGCTTGTCTGGGCGGCCCAAAGATTAGCATTAATTGCCGCCGCTGCGCAGTTTTTTGCGCCGGGCGCGCGCGGCGCTAGACGACGATGGCGCTGCCGCGCAGCATGTCCTGGTGGCGCGCATTGATGGCCGCCACGGCATCCTTGCCGCGCGCCATGCCGGTAGCGTGGATTTCGATGTCCTGCGTGTAGCGCTGGCTGACGCGGACCGTGTAGGACTGGAACAGCCAGCTCCAGAAGTTGGTTTCATAGACGGCTTCATCCATGTCGCGCCATTTGACGCCCGTGAGTTTCTTTTTCCACGGCAAGATGCCGGACGCCAGCCACACGCCAGCCTCGTCGTAGTACAGCTGATAGCTGCGTATCGTCAGCAGGCGGTAGGCGACGATCAGGGCCGAGCCGATCAGCACGACGAAAGCGGCGCGCGCGTTGTACTTGAAGGCGAGCGGCAAGGCGGCAAAAAACAGCAGCACGGCGATGACGAAGGTGCTGACGTAGGCGGTCCAGGATTTGCCGCACAAAAAGGTGGCGCGCTGGCCGGCGCTGGTGGCGATATAGTCGGTCATGGCGTGGCAGAGAAACAGGGAAAAAGGATCATCGCATGGAACGCGGCTTCGCCGTTCATTTTTTCAAGCCCTCCTGCAGCATGCCCAGCATGTCATTGGCCGACATGCGCGCGGCCGCGTCGCTGCCTTCCAATAAACTGTCGGCCAGGTCGCGCTTGTGCTGGTGTAATTCGACGATGCCTTCCTCGATCGTGTGTTTGGCCACCAGGCGGTAGATGGTGACGGGGCGCAATTGCCCCATGCGGTGGGCGCGGTCCGAGGCCTGGTCTTCCACGGCCGGATTCCACCACGGATCCATGTGGATCACGTAATCGGCCGCCGTCAGGTTGATGCCCATGCCGCCCGCCTTCAGGCTGATCAGGAATACATCGCCTTCTCCCGCCTGGAAGGCATCGACCCGGCGCTTGCGTTCCTGCATGGGCGTGCTGCCGTCGAGATACTGGTAGCTGACGCCGTGCTGCTCCAGGTGCTTGCGGATCAGGGTCAAATGGTCGACGAACTGGCTGAAGACGAGCACCTTGTGGCGGTTTTCCAGCAAGCCCGACAGCAATTGCGCGAAGGCCGCCAGCTTGCTGCTGGCCAGGCCCAGCTCCGGCGCCACCAGTTGCGGATTGCAGCAGGCGCGGCGCAGCTTCATGATCTCGGCCAGGATCTGGATGGCTTTTTTCGACGCCGGCCCCTCCACCATCGCCAGCTTTTCCAGCGCTTCGCGGCGCAAGGATTCGTACAGCGCCGTTTCCTGCGGCGACAGCTCCACTTCCAGCACGATTTCCGTGCGCGATGGCAATTCCGACAGCACTTGCGTCTTCGTGCGGCGCAGGATGAAGGGCGCGATCAGGCGGCGCAGCCGCAATCGCGCGCCAGCCGCCGCCCGCTTGTCCTGATCTTTCTCAATGGGACCGGCAAAGCGCAGGTTGAACTGATCGAGGGTGCCCAGTAAACCGGGGTTAATGAAGCGGAACAGATTCCACAATTCGCCCAGGTGGTTTTCCAGCGGCGTGCCGCTGGCTACCATGCGGAAATCGCCTTGCAGCGCCATCACGGCTTGCGAGCGCTTGGTGGCGCCATTCTTGATGGCCTGCGCTTCATCGAGCACGATGGAATGCCAGCGCACGCCGGCAAACAGGGTGGCTTCCTGCTGCAGCAAGCCATAGCTGGCCACCACCACGTCGAACGGCTGCAATGTTTCCAGCATGTCGGCGCGGTCGCCGCTGCCGAACAGTTTGATATTCAAGGTGGGCGCGAAGCGCTGCGCTTCGCTGATCCAGTTCATGCACACGGACGTGGGGGCGACGACGAGGGTGGGGCCGTTCGGCGCGCGCGCCAGGATCAGGGCCAGCGCCTGTAAGGTCTTGCCGAGTCCCATGTCGTCGGCCAGGCAGGCGCCCACGCCCCAGTGCGCCAAGCGCGCCAGCCATTGGTAGCCGGCCAGCTGGTAGTCGCGCAAGTCCGCCTGCAGGGTGCTGGGCAACTGCGGTTGAAAGTCGTCGAGGGCGCGCAGGCGCAGCAGGTGTTCACGCCACAATTTGTCGGCCTTCACGCCGCCCGCATCGTTGGCCAGCTCTTCCAGCGCGAAGGCGGCCAGCGGGTGGATGTGCACGCCATCGGCATGCGCCTCGCCATATGCGGCCAGCTCCGACAGCCGGCGGTGCAGCTCATCGCTGAGGGCCAGGAACTGGTTGTCGCCCAGGGCCACGAAGCGGCTTTTATTGTTCTGCATCAAATCGAGCAGGGCGCGCAAATCCATCACCTTGTCTTCGTCGATCTGCACTTCGCCGCTGGCGGCAAACCAGTCTTTTTCGCTCTTGATATTCAAGCGCATCTGGCCGCTGTCGATACGTTTCGACACGCGCATGGTTTCGCCTTCGGGCCACGCCAGTACCATGCCGGCGGGATCGAGCGCCTGCAGCTCCACCAGCAGTTGCAGGCCCAGGGCAGGCTGGCCCAGCAGCCACTCGCCATGCTCTTCTTCAGCCTCTTCCAGCACCAGGCAACGACCGATGAGCTGGCGCTGCGCTTCGCGTTCCGCGTTCAGGTCGCGCCGCGCCTGCACGGCCCGGCCCGCCACGTCGGCAAACACGCTTTCGGCGCCGCTGCCGGGCGCGTAATAGGCGCCGTTGTCGAGCAGTGGCCGCACGAGGATCTGCATTTTCAGCCCCTGCTGGTAGGGCAGCAGATGCACGTGCAGGCGGTGGTCGGCCGTGATCGCTTCCGCGTCGCCGGCGCCGCCGCCGATATCCGATTGCACGGTGACCATGGACGAGATGGCGCCGATCGCCTGCATCACCTGTTTTTCCGCGTGGAGAGGCACAGACAGGCCCAGGCCTACGATGGCGCCGATGCGCCGGTGCTCGTCGAGGATGTGCACCACGCGCAAGCGCGTCGGCGTTTCGCGCTGCACCACCACATTGCTGCCGTTGTCGGGTAATGGCGGCTGCATGCCCAGCCACAGCTGCCCCTCGTGCGACTTGATGAGGAGTTCGGGCGCGCCGGCGATCAGTTCCACGCGCGTCTCGGGATGGTCGAGCCAGAAGACGAGCGGGTGGCCCACCAGCAAGACGGCGGCCTTGTCCAGCTCGACTTCATAGCGGGGCGCCGACGAATAGTATTGCTTGAACGGCGCGATGCTGCCTGCCGCGCGGGCGTCTTGCGGTGTGAGGAAATCGATGTCACCCGCCTCTTCGGCCAGACGTTTGAGGCCCATGGCGCGGCCCTTGCTCCAGCCGCCGCGTGCGTCGCGTTTCTGCTCGCGCACTTCCACGGCCGTGAGGCCAAAGCGCGGGTCGAACGTCACCAGCCACACCAGGCGCGAGACGCCGCCCAGCGCTTCGGCGGGCGCGTTCTGTTGCAGGTTGATGAGGGCGCTCAACTGGCGCTGCCACGCTTCCTGGCGTTCGAACCACGGCGCCATGTCCGTCAAGCCGTGTTGCGCCCGTTTGGCTGTCGCAAAGCGCTCTTGCTGCGGCTCGCCCATCAAGCCCAGCAAGCCGGCCGCCTGCGCGGCGATCAGATCGTAGCCGGCGGCGTCCGCTTGCTGCACCAGCGATCGCAGCTGGTCCTTGCGTTCGCTCAATTGCGGTAGCGCCAGCCAGTAGTACAGCAAGGCCTGGAATAGTTGTGCCTGCAGTCCCGTTTCCCAGCTCCGCGTGGGGATGCTTTCCGCCAGCTGCACGCCGCCGCGCACCAGGCGCAAGGTATTCAATTGCTGGTAGACGATGCTGTCGTGGTTCGGCTGCGCGTGCAGCGCGATATCGAGATAGGTCTCCGCGCTTTTCAGCAGCTTGGCGTCGTTGCCGCGCAGCAGGGCCAGCACGTACAGGTGGCCGCCGATGCCCGTAAAGCACAGCTTGCGTTTGCCCGCCTCCTTGCGCAGCCCTTTCAGGGCCGTTTCGAAGCCCGCCACGGCGTGCGCATGTTCGCCGCGCAACAGGGCAATGCTGCTGTCGACAAACAGCGCCTGCGGCCCCTGCTGGCCCGCCAGGTAGCGGGCGGCCGCGTCGAGTTCGCCGCACAGCAGGGCGTCTTCGGCCAGGGCCAGGGGCAGGGCGGCGCCGATATGGTCGCCGGCGGCCGCCTGGCGCGCGTGGTGGGCGCGCGCGTAGCTACGGATGGCGTGCGCCGTGGCCGGCTCGCGCGGGGCATTGCCCAGCAGCACGGCGAGGATGTCATCCTGCAGTTGCGGCATGACGAAAGACAGCATCTCCGGTTCGAACGGCCGGCCGAAAATCTCGATCAGCGGATGCAGCTGCTGCGCTTCATAGCACGCCATGCAGGCGGCCAGGATGGCAGCCACGTGGCGTACCTCGTCATTGCGCAGCAGGGCGATGCGCAGGCGCGCCACGCCTTGCCGGTAGCTGCGTAATTCCACATAGCCATCCCAGTTGCGGCGCACGGGATTGATCAGCTCGATGGCCTGGCACAGGTCGCGAAACACCAGGTGTTCGATGGCGGCGCGCATGGCGGGCCAGCGCAGTCTGGCTTCGCAGGCAAAGCCCCGTCCCACCACCTCGCTGGCCAGCGCCAGACGCGTCAGCCGCAGCAGCATGTTGGTCACCACCAGCAGGGAAAACGGCGTGCCGTCCGGCTCGACGATATTGGCGCGCTGCAAGTGTTCATACACGGCATGCTTGCCCACCGGTTCGCCCGTGATCGCCAGCATGGCCAGGATCATCTGTTCGTGCTGCTCCAGTGCGGCGAACTCGTCCAGCAGGTGCTGCTCTGCATGCAGCTCGCTCATGCGGGCAAATTGGCGATATGCACGGGCGGCTCGCCGGCCGCCACGGGCAGGCCGAACACGCGCTGGTAGAAATACAGTTCCGCATCCAAGGTGCGCACGATGTTTTCCGCCTTGCGGAAGCCGTGCCCCTCGCCTTCCAGCGGTACATAGGCGACGGGCACGCCGCGTGCCTGCAGGGCGTCGACCATCAGCTGCGACTGCTGCGGCGGCACGACCTTGTCATCGAGGCCCTGGAAGAAAATCATCGGGCGCGACAATTTATCCGTGTGGTGGATGGGCGAGCGCTCAAGGTACAGCGCCTCGGCTTGCGGCTGCGAAGCGATCAGGTAATCGGTGTAGCGCGATTCGAACTTGTGCGAATCGTTGTCCAGGCCCTTCAGGTCGGACACGCCATAGTAACTGGCGCCCGCCTTGAAGACGTCGTGGAAGGTCAGGGCGCACAGGGTCGTCAGGCCGCCGGCGCTGCCGCCGCGGATGATCAGGCGTTCCGGGTCGGCCAGGCCGTTGGTCGCCAGGTAGCGCGCGCCGGCGATGCAGTCTTCCACGTCGACGATGCCCCATTGCCCGCGCAGCGCGTCCCGGTATTCGCGGCCGAAACCGCTGCTGCCGCCGTAGTTGACGTCGAGCACGCCGATGCCGCGGCTGGTCCAGTATTGCGTCGCAAGTTTCAAGGTATTGCTGGCCATGCTGGTGGGGCCGCCATGGCTGATGACGATGACGGGTGGCAAGGTTCCTGCCGGCGCCTGCACGTCGCCATTGGTAGGCGGATAAAAGAAGGCGTAAGCCGTGCGGCCATTGCTGCTAGGAAAGCTCAAGCTGCGCGGCACGGACAGGTAGTCGAGCGCGGGCAGTGCCGTGATCGACTGCGCCAGCACTTCCAGCTCATGGTTCGACAAATCGATGCGCGCCAGTTCCAGCGCGATGGTGGGGCTGCCGCCCAGGAGCGCGACGAAGCCGGGCCCCACGCGCAGTTCGCGGATTTCCTGGTAGGGGTGGGGAATCGGCTCGAGCTTGGCCGCCGCGACGTTCAATTGCGCCAGGTAGCTGATGCCGGCCTGGATATACGTGCAGACGATCTCGTCGTCGGAAAGAAAACCGTACATGCTGCCGCCGAAGGTCCAGTGCGGCGTGGCAAATTCCGCTTCCATCGGGCATAGCGCCTCGATGTCGGCGCCATGCAGGCGATACAGATTCCACCAGCCGCTGCTGTCGGAAACGAAGTGCAGCAAGCCGTTCGGCGACCATTCCGGCTGGCAAATCGATTCGCGCGCGCCGCCGGCGATCAGGCGCGGCGAACCCAGGCTGCCGTCCGCCTGCACGTCGGCCAGCCACAGTTCCGTGCCTTGCCACGGCAGGCGCGGGTGATCCCAGCTGATCCAGGCGAGCTGGCTGCCGTCCGGCGACAGGCGCGGCGCCGCATAAAAATCGTGGCCGCGCGCCAGCACCGTTTCGCGTCCGTCGAAGCCGACGGCGGCCAGGCAGTTTTCGGGAAGGGCATGACCTTCTTGCGGATGTTGCTCGCGCACGGCGATCAGGCGGGCACGGGCCGCATCGACAACGAAGTCCGCATGGCGCGTGTTGCCGCCCGTGGTGAACGCTTCGGGCACGCCGTCGCCGCTCACGCGGTACAGGCAGTTGTCGGCGAAATGCGAGAAATACACGGTATCGCCGGCGACGGCATACGCGCCGCCGCCGTATTCATGCACGCGGGTACGCACATTGAAGGGCGCCAGCGTCAGTTCATCGATGCGCGCGCCGCGCTGGCGCAGCAGAGTGTTGCGTCCCGCCTCGCTGGCGCGCCCAGCCAGCCAGTACACATCGCTCCCATCCGCACCGCCCAGGGCCAGCTGCGTCAGCGGCGAGGCGCCAGCGGCGACGATGGCCGCGCTGATCGGCGATGGCCAGATGCCATAAGGGGTGCTGGATGCGGTCGAGGTCATGCGGGCTCCGTATAGTGGGGGGATCAAGGGCCGCCAGGCAGGGTCAGGGCGCGCGGCAGCGTGCATCATCATAATGGAAGGGCTGGCACAACGAAAGTCATCGCTGTGCGTGGCAAATGCTGCAAAGCGACACTTGAATCAATGAAATGGCGGCAATTGGATGCGATAATACCGCTTCTCCAAGCTCGATTGCCTGCCATGCCACAATTTGCTCCGCTCCAGAATGATTCTTTCCTGCGCGCCCTGTTGCGCCAGCCGACCGAGCACACCCCTGTCTGGCTGATGCGCCAGGCGGGCCGCTATTTGCCCGAATACCGCGCCACGCGCGAGCGGGCCGGCTCTTTCCTGGGCCTGGCAAAGAATCCCGATTACGCCACGGAAGTGACCTTGCAGCCGCTGGAGCGTTTCCCGCTCGACGCCGCCATCCTGTTTTCCGACATCCTGACGGTGCCTGACGCGATGGGCCTGGGCCTGTATTTCGCCGATGGCGAAGGCCCGAAGTTCGAGCGTCCGCTGCGCACGGAACAGGACGTGCAGGCTTTGCGCGTGCCGGATCTGGAGTCGCTCGACTACGTCTTCAAGGCCGTCACGCAAATCCGCACGGAATTGAACGGCCGCGTGCCGCTGATCGGTTTTTCCGGCAGCCCGTGGACCCTGGCGTGCTACATGGTGGAAGGCGGCGGCTCGAAAGAGTTTCACACCATCAAGAAGATGCTGTACAACCGCCCGGACCTGATGCACCACATCCTGGCCATCAACGCCACCTCCGTGGCGCAGTACCTGAATGCGCAAATCGATGCCGGCGCGCAAGCCGTGATGATTTTCGATTCCTGGGGCGGTGCGCTGGCCGATGGCGCCTACCAGGAATTCTCGCTGGCCTACATGCAACAAGTGGTGGCGCAGCTGAAGCGCGACAAGGATGGCGTGAAAATCCCCGCCATCGTATTTACCAAGGGCGGCGGCCAGTGGATCGAACAGATCGCCGATATCGGCGCCGATGCCGTGGGCCTGGACTGGACCGTCAACCTGACGCGCGCGCGCCAGCTGGTGGGACATAAGGTGGGCTTGCAGGGCAATCTCGACCCCGCCATCCTGTTCGCCAGCCCCGAGCAGATCCGCGCCGAAGTGGCGAAAGTGCTCAACGCCTTTGGCGCGCCGTCGGCAGGCACGGGCCATGTATTCAACCTGGGCCATGGCATTTCCCAGTTTACGCCGCCGGAATCCGTGGAAGCCATGGTGGAAGCCGTGCACAGCATGAGCCGCGCCATGCGCAGCGGTCAGTAATTCCCCGTTTCCCCTGGCGCAGGGGCAGAGAAGGCAGGCTTTCCAGTGGAAGCCTGCCTTTTTCTTTGCTGCGCACTAGCAAGAAAATACCGACTTATGCACAATTTTTTTTGCTGCGGAAATAAGAGGCAGTCGAAGAGCCATGCCCGGGGAAGCTCTGCAAGTGCTTGATTATTAAGAAATAAAAAATGCCTTGCTCAGCGGACTTTGTTGCAATTGATAAGGTTATTCTTCCGTTTGCTGGCCTTATTCCTTCATTGTCCACAAAGTTATCAACAGATTCTGTGGATAAAATTGAAAAGTAATTTGTTAACCGATACTTAGCGCAGATGTTCAGGTTTCACCTGAAGTGTATGCTGCAGTGCATGATAATTGCACAATGTTTCGCCGCCCGGCAGGCAAAAACGAACGCTTGCCCGGCAATTGTCAAATTTGCCGCATGCGGCAGGTGTTTTTCCGGATCGGACACCTTAAAACGGTGCTGATTTCTGTATAAATAAATTACAAATGGTTCAGTTATGCACAGCGGCGGAAATGCCCCATGGATTTATAGCCTTCCGGGCATCAATTTTTAAGTCATTGATTTTAAATAGTTAATTTTTCTTGCGTGCCCCTCTTGACGGCGATCGAAATCTTCTATCCACATTTTTCTGAAAGTTAATTTTGCTTTGTCCACAAAGTTATCCACAGAATTTTCTTCAGGCACGATGACGCGCTGTTGCGTCCGCCGTTAGGCGTTTGAGGGGCGGAACAAGTATTATGGCCGGCTCGCTTGATGCCTGACATCCCGCCGCGCCATTGACCCTGCGGCGCGCTTTTTTAATGAGATAGGCCACCCCCATGTCGCAGTGCTTTTCGACGTCGTGCATCCTGAAAATCGCGCTCGACACGCCCCTGAACGCCCTGTTCGACTACCGCTGGAACGCATTGGCGGATGCGGACGCTGCCGTGCCGCTGCCGCAAGTGGGGCAGTTGGCGCTGGTGCCGTTCGGCCGGCGCGAAGTGATGGGGCTGATCGTCGGCGTGTCCGACAGCACCGACGTGCCCGCCGCGAAATTGAAGGACGTGCTGGCCGTGCGCAGCCAGCTGGCGCCGCTGTCGGAACAGTGGCTGGCGCTGGCCGCCTTTGCCGCCGTTTACTACCAGCGTCCGCTGGGTGAAGTGGCGCTGCCGGGATTGCCGAAGAATTTGCGGGTGCTCACCACCGTGGCGCTGGACCGGGCCATCAAGAAGCTGGCCAAGCTGGCCGACGCGCATGACGGCACGCCACTGAACATGCCGGCGCTCAATCCTGCTCAGCAGGAAGCAGCCGATGCCATCGGCGGCGCGCAGGGTTTCAAACCCACCCTGCTATATGGGGTGACGGGCAGTGGCAAGACGGAAGTGTATCTGCAAGCCTGCGCCCAGGTGCTGGCGCGCGACGAGGCGGCGCAAATCCTCATCCTGGTGCCGGAAATCAATTTGACGCCCCAGTTGGAAGGCAATATCCGCGCGCGCTTTCCCGGCGTCATGCTGGCAACCTTGCACAGCAGCCTGTCCGAGGGCGAGCGCATGCTGCACTGGCTGGCCGCCCACCAGGGCCAGGCGCGCATCGTCCTCGGCACGCGATTAGCCATCCTGGCGTCCTTGCCGAATCTCAAACTGATTGTCATCGACGAGGAACACGACCCTTCCTATAAGCAGCAGGAAGGCTTGCGCTATTCCGCGCGCGACCTGGCCGTATGGCGCGCCTGGCAATTGCAGATACCCATCGTGCTCGGTTCGGCCACGCCTTCGCTGGAAAGCTGGCACCACGCCCAGACGGGACGCTATCGCAAGCTGGAATTGCGCGAACGGGCCGTCAAGAACGCGGTGTTGCCTCGCGTCAAGATTTTGGACATGGAGCGTGACAAGCCTAAAGATGGCCTGACTTCGCATCTGGTAGCCGCCTTGAAACTGCGCATGGAGCGGGGAGAGCAGTCGCTGCTGTTCTTGAACCGGCGCGGCTATTCGCCCGTGATCTGCTGCGAATCGTGCGGCTGGATCAGCAATTGCACGCGCTGCACCTCGTTCATGGTGCTGCACAAGCCCGAACACCGCCTGCGCTGCCACCATTGCAGCCTGGAATTGCGCATTCCCCGCCATTGCCCCACCTGCGGCAATGTCGACTTGCAGCCGCTGGGACGCGGTACGCAGCGGGTGGAAGAGGGCTTGCAGCAACTGTTTCCCGAGGCGCGCATTTTGCGCATCGATGCCGATTCCACGCGCAAGAAGGGCAGCGCGCAGGAAGCGTTCGACACCGTCCACCGGGGCGAAGTGGATATTTTGATCGGCACGCAGATGGTGGCCAAGGGCCACGATTTCAAAAAGCTGACTTTGGTGGGCATTTTGAATCCGGACACGGCCCTGTTTTCCCAGGATTATCGGGCCAGTGAACGCCTGTTTGCCCAGTTGATGCAGGTGGCGGGCCGGGCCGGGCGTGCCGCGCAGACGGAGGGCGGCAGCGTCAGTGAGGTGCTGATCCAGACGCGCTATGCGCGCCATCCGCTGTATGACGCCGTCGTCAATCACGATTACGACCACTTCGCCACGACCTTGCTGGAAGAGCGGGCCCAGGCGGCGCTGCCGCCGTATCTGTTCCAGGCCCTGCTGCGCGCCGAAGCGCCCGAGCTGGCCACGGCCATCGAGTTCCTGCAGGCGGCCAAGGAATGCATGGAGCATCCGCAGGTGACCATCAATGACCCGATTCCCATGAGCATGACGCGCGTGTACAACGTGGACCGCGCCCAGCTGCTGCTCGAATCCGCCTCGCGGCCTGCGCTGCAGGCGTTTTTAAAAGAATGGCTGACTGAATTGCGCGCCATGAAGTCGCGCGTGAAATGGTCGCTGGAAGTGGACCCGCTGGATATCTGATTAGTTCAGGTAGTCGCGCGCCGACTTGACGATCTGCTCGGACAGCAGTTTGGTAAACGGCGTGTCCAGGGTCCACGCATGCCAGCTCAGCGGCACGTCCAGGGTGCTGCCCGGCATCAGATCCACGAGACGGTCTGTTGCCAGCGCTGGCGCGGCCAGACGCTGTGGCATCAAGCCGTAGGCCAGGCCATCCTGGATGCAGGCGCGGCGCGCCGCTTCGACCGGTAAAGTATGGTGTGGAAACGGTTCACGCATGCTTAATTGTTCAGCGAGGAAACGCGCCAGCAAGCCGTGCTGGCCCACGACGGCGGGCGCCAGTTGCACCGCCTCGGCAATAAAACCATCGCCGAACCAGTGGCCCGCAAACACGGGCGTGGCCACGCAGACATAGCGCAAGGTGCCCAGCGGCGTGACGCTGGTGGCGGCCGCCGCGTCGATCGCTGTGCCGGACTCGGCCGACACGCAGCCAAACACGGAACCGTCGCGCACCATTTGCAGGGCGCTGTCGCTGTCGGCCAGGCGCACGTCGAGCTGGCAGCGCGGCGGCGCCAGCAGGGAGGACAAGGTGTCGGGGAACCAGGTGGCCAGGCTGTCGGCATCGATGGCGATGGCGATTTCCGGCATGCTGACGCTGTTGCCCAGGTCGATGTCGAGCGACGCTTCCATCAGCTTGACGTTGCGGTGATGCACGATCAGGCGCTGGCCCAGGCCCGTCGGCACGGCTGGCTGGCCACGGATGATCAGCAGGCGCCCGCTGGCGTCTTCCAGCGCCTTGATGCGCTGCGAGACGGCCGACTGGGTGATGCCCAGCGCCAGG
Organism: Janthinobacterium salmonicoloratum; assembly: GCF_051380845.1. Taxonomy (NCBI): domain Bacteria; kingdom Pseudomonadati; phylum Pseudomonadota; class Betaproteobacteria; order Burkholderiales; family Oxalobacteraceae; genus Janthinobacterium; species Janthinobacterium salmonicoloratum. The sequence goes on from NZ_JBNYXV010000007.1 coordinate 91,671, forward strand.
GCGGCCTTGTCGAAACTGCCATGGCTGGCGACGGCGTCCAGCACGGCCAGCGCGCGATAATCGAGTGATCCCATTAGCTCAGCTTATAAATTTTGAAAATGATTAGTTATACTAATGCATATATTGCTGCAAAGTAAAACCTTATTTTCACCAAACGGGTAGTATCGAACGCTGTGAGCAAACTCAGTGGGATGGACGGCACGATGAAGACGATACAAGTGGATGTGGCCGTGATCGGCAGCGGCACGGCCGGCATGACGGCGCACAGGGCGGCGCGCATGCAGGGCAAGCGCGTGCTGATGATCGAAAGCGGGCCGTACGGCACGACGTGCGCGCGCGTGGGCTGCATGCCCAGCAAACTCTTGATCGCGGCGGCCGAGGCGGCCCATGCCGTGGCTGCCGCGCCGGCGTTTGGCGTGCATCCGGGCCCCGTGCGCATCGATGGCCGACAAGTGATGGCCAGGGTGCGCAGCGAGCGCGACCGTTTTGTCGGCTTCGTGCTCGACGGCGTCAACGCCATCCCCGAGGAAGAAAAACTGCGCGGCCATGCACGCTTCATCGCGCCCGGAAAATTGCAGGTGGATGAGCATACCCTTGTCGAGGCCACGAGCGTGGTGATCGCCACCGGTTCCACGCCCGTCGTGCCGCCCGAGTGGCAGGCGGGCGGCGACAGGGTCATCACCAGCGACGCCGTGTTCGAGTGGACGGACTTGCCAAGCTCCGTGGCCGTGGTGGGCAGCGGCGTCATCGGCCTGGAGTTGGGGCAGGCGCTGGCTCGCCTGGGCGTGCGTGTGACCCTGTTTGCGCGCGGCAATAAAGTCGCGCAGCTGACGGACCCGCTGGTGTTGCGGGAGGCGGACGCCGTGCTGGCGCGTGAACTCGATATCCGTTTCATGACCCAGGTCGCGCATGTGGCAAAAACGCCAGACGGCAGCGGTATCGCGCTGACCAGCCGCGATGGCGATGGCGTGGAAAAAACCGAGCAGTTCGCGTATCTGCTGGCCGCCATCGGCCGCCGTCCGAACGTGGACCAGATCGGCCTGGAAACGGCGCAAATCGAGCTCGACCGCCACGGCATCCCTCTGCATGACCCGCATACCATGCAGTGCGGCAAGAGCGCCATCTTCATTGCGGGCGACGCCGACAATGCCTTGCCGCTGCTGCCCGAGGCGGCCGACGAGGGCCGCATCGCGGGTGATAATGCGGCGCGCTTTCCTGACGTCAAACCGGGCTTGCGCCGCACGCCGTTGACCATCGCCTTCACGGAGCCGCAGATTGCCACCCTGGGCGCCACCTACCAGCAATTGTGCGTGAGCCACGCGGGCCGCTTCGCCGTCGGCGCCGTGTCGTTCGGCAACCAGGGCCGCAGCCGCGTGATGCTGCAAAACCAGGGCTTGCTGCGCGTGTATGCGGAATTTGGCAGCAAGCGTTTTCTCGGCGCCGAGCTGATCGGCCCAAGGGCGGAACACCTGGGCCACTTGCTGGCCTGGGCGTGCCAGGCCCAGCTGACGGTGCCGGCCATGCTCGACATGCCGTTCTATCACCCCGTCATCGAGGAAGGCGTGCGCACGGCCTTGCGCGAGCTGGCGCTGCACCTGGAAAAAGACCCGGAACACGCGCCCGGCTGCGCCGATTGCACACCTGGACCTTGAATGCAACTTTATGCTTTATATAATTTTGTAGACAAGCTCACATGATTGCGCGATCATCGCTGGCACATTGAAATATTGATTAAAAGCAAAAAACATTTCAAATGGTTCATGCCCACGACCACCCGATGGTAAAAAGGGTGGCGGCTAGCGATGACGGAGACGATGTGAAAATTCGGCGCATTTATGCGGGAGAGCTCGCCCTGGGCGTGGCCCTGCCCTGGGACGTGTACGGCGAGACGGGCGGCTTGCTGGCCAGGCTGGGCCATGTCATCAGCAGCGAGAACCAGATCGAATTGCTGCTGGCGCGCGGCGTCATCGCCGACACCAGTGCGGACGCGCCGCGTACGGCCACGGAAGCGCCGTCGGCACTGCGCATGCTGAATCTCGTCACGGCAGGGCTGGCCCTCGTCTTGCCGGCTATTGCCGCCAGGCAGGCGGATGGTCACGCATCCTTGGCGCCGCTGGCGCAACTGGTGGAAGAGGCGGTTGCACTGGACGCGGACGTGGCGCTGGCCTGCATCCTGCACAACCAGGGCGCGGGCGATTTTGCCGTGCGCCACAGCGTCGACACGGCCGTCATCACGGCCTTGCTGGCGCGCGCCCTGAAACTCGATGATGGTGTGATCCGCAGCGTGGTGCTGGCCGCGCTGAGCATGAATGTGGGCATGCTGGAACGCCATGCGGATTTCCAGCACAAGGCGGGGCCGCTGGACGCGCAGGAGCGCGCCTATTTGCGCGCCCATCCGCAAGCGGGTGTCGATTTGCTGCGCGCGACGGGCTTGACGGACGCCGTCTGGCTGCAGGCCGTGCTGCAGCACCATGAAAATATCGATGGCAGCGGCTATCCGCTGGGCACGCAAGGCGAGGCGATCGGCATCGGCGCGCGCCTGATCATGCTGGCCGACCGCTATTGCGCGCGCGTGTCGAAGCGCAGCTATCGCCAGCCCTTGCTGCCGAACGTGGCCTTGCGCGAAATGTTGATGGCCGACAAGGCCACCCTGGATGCGCCGCTGGCGTCCCTGCTGGTGCGCGAGCTGGGCATCTACCCGGTCGGCACCTTCGTCAAACTGTTAAATGGTGAAATCGGCGTCGTCACGCGCAAGGGCTTGAATGCCAGCACGCCCCACGTGCAGTCGCTGATCGGTCCGCGTGGCGCGCGCCTGGACGTGCCGCTGCGCCGTGATACGCGCGTGGATTTGCACGCCATCCGCGAAGTGCTCAGTGCGGAGCAGGCGGGTTTGCAGTTTCGCCCTGATCAGCTGTGGGGCCGCAGCGCGCGAATTTAGCCCAAGCGTTTAGTTCAGCAAGCCCGCATCCAGCCGCCCTTCGAGCGCCAGCTCGCGCATGATGCGCACAGTGTCGATGTCGGACTCCTTGTAAGCGGAGCGGCGGAAGTCGTCGTACAGGGCGTTGGCCGCATCGGTGGCCGCGTCGTGGCCGTCGTCGTACTGGAAGCGCACCCACAGGCTGGCCTCGTCGGGCATCTCGATGGTCATCACCAGCGAGGAGGCGCTGATATCCTTTTGCGCCGGCACTTCGTAGCGCACCTGCAGTTGCGGCACCAGCACCACCCTGTCGTTGATGACCAGCTCGCCATAGCGCAGGCTGCGCGCGAAACCGGCGTCGCTGCGCTCGCTGATCTGGCACTCGTCCAGGTGCGGCACGAACAGCTTGGGCGACTCGGCGCGCAAGACCAGGCCGCGCCAGACCTGTTCCAGGCTCAAGGTGTCGATCAGCGGGTTCAGCGGATCGTTGATTTCAATCAGGTGTTCAAATTTCATGGGACTGTCATTCGGTAAGTGGGCGCGCACGGGCGAGATATAGGCGGAATGGTACTCCAGGCTTGGCCTCGCCGCACGCATGGCATGGCCCAAGATGGCGTCACATGACGATATATCAATGCCATTGCCTGTTTTTAAGGCACTGCCTGCTGCGCAAATAGCCCACGCGACGCTGTTACAATGGGCTGCTGTTCCCTGCGGAAATACCCTGATGTCCAAAGCACCACAGTTCGGTCTGAATGCGCCCCAAAGCGAAGCGGTTACCTACCTCGACGGCCCCTGCCTCGTGCTGGCGGGCGCCGGCTCGGGCAAGACGCGCGTGATCACGCAAAAGATCGCCCATCTGATCGAAGACCGGGGCTATGACCCACGCACCATCGCTGCCTTGACCTTCACCAACAAGGCGGCGCTGGAAATGCAGGAACGCATCGCCAAGCTGCTCAAGCAGCCACGCCAGGCCAAGCAGTTGACGGTGTCGACCTTCCACTCGCTGGGCGTGAAAATCCTGCGCCAGGAAGCCAATGGCGTGGGCTTGAAAGACCGCTTCTCCATCATGGATAGCGACGATTGTTTTTCGCTCGTGCAAGACTTGGCCATTACCACCGATAAACAGGTGATCCGCGGCATCCAGAACGCCATGTCCTTGTGGAAAAATGGCTTGATCGATCCGGACATGGCCCTGGCGCAAGCGAAGGATGAAGACGAGGCGAACGCGGCGCGCATCTACCGCAGCTACGTGGCGACGCTCTCTGCCTACCAGGCCGTCGATTTCGACGACTTGATCCGTTTGCCGGTGGAATTGTTCCGCAACAACGGTCCCGTGCGCGACAAATGGCAGCGCCGCTTGCGCTACCTGCTCGTCGATGAATACCAGGACACGAATACGTGCCAGTACGAACTGGTGAAACTGATGGTGACGGGCATCGGCAAGAAGCCGATGTTTACGGCCGTGGGCGACGACGACCAAGCCATTTATGCCTGGCGCGGCGCCACGGTGGAAAACCTGAAAACGCTGGAAACGGATTTCCCCGATTTGCGTGTGATCAAGCTCGAGCAGAATTACCGCTCCACCATGCGCGTGCTGAATGCGGCCAATGCCGTCATCGGCAACAACCCGAAGCTGTTTGAAAAGTCGCTGTGGTCGGAACATGGCCTGGGCGAGCCGATCAAGGTGCTGGGCATGCAGACGGACGAGCAGGAGGCGGAACAGGTCGCCATCATGATCTCGGCCGACCATTTCGAGCGAAAAAATAAATTCTCCGATTACGCGATTTTGTACCGGGGCAACCACCAGGCACGGATCATCGAGCAATGTTTGCGCAAGGAACGCATCCCGTACACGATCTCGGGCGGCCAGAGCTTCTTTGACAAGGCCGAGATCAAGGACATCATCAGCTATCTGCGCCTGCTGGCCAACGAAGACGACGACCCGGCCTTCATCCGCGCCGTGACGACGCCGCGCCGTGGCGTGGGCCAGTCGACTTTGGAAGTGCTGGGCGCGTTTTCGGGGCAGTGGCAGTGCTCGCTGTTCCAGGCCGTGTTCAAGGGCGGCATCGAGGCCAAGCTGACTGACCGCCAACTGGGGCCGCTGCGCGACTTCTGCAACTTCATCAACGACCTCGAATCGCGCGCCAGCCGCCCGGGCGCGGCCGGCAGCGGCGACAACGCGGCCGAAGTGCTGGATGACATGATGAAGGAAATCCACTACGAATCGTATCTGTACGATGCCTTCGAGGAACGGCAGGCGCAGAGCAAGTGGCAGAACGTGCTGGAATTCGTCAACTGGCTGAAGGAACGGGGCAGGGGCGGCAAGGACCGCGACGGCGAAGAAAAAAACGTGCTGGAATTGACGCAGATGGTGGCCCTGATGACCATGCTCGAGGGCAAGGACGAGGAGCAGGACGCCGTGCGCATGTCGACCCTGCACGCGTCGAAAGGCCTGGAGTTTCCGCATGTGTTTCTGGTGGGCGTGGAAGAGGGGATTTTGCCGCACAAGGGCGACCCGGACGCGCCGGCCGAAACCATCGCCGCGCGCATCCAGGAAGAGCGGCGTCTGATGTATGTGGGCATCACGCGCGCCCAGCGCACCTTGCACATCACCTGGTGCAAGAAGCGCAAACGGGCGGGCGAGCAAGTCCATTGCGACCCGTCGCGCTTCATCAAGGAAATGGAACTCGACGTGGGCGACGCCGTGCCGACGGAGGCGGAAGTGATTTCGCCCAAGGAACGGCTGGCGCGCATGAAGGCCTTGCTGGCTGCGCCGAAAGTTTAGTTAAAGAACGGTCACGCTTCCACGGCGCCATCTGGCGTGGTTTTTGGCACGATGGCCAGCTGCATGCCCAGCGCATCGAGCATTTTTAAAATGGTTTCGAAGCGCGGCTTGCTGCCTTCGCGCAAGGCTTTATACGCGCCTTCGCGCGTGATGTCGGCCCTGGCCGCGACCTTGCCCATGCCGTAGGCGCGCACCACGTCGTTCATGGCGGATTGGAACAGTTCCGCGTTGCCCGTGGCGACGATTTCGCTCATGTAGGCGGCCACGGCGGCTTTGCTGGTCAGGTGTTGCGTCGGGTCAAACTTGCTCAGGCCTAATGCTTCCAGGTCGTCGAGGTCGAAGGTGTCATGGTCGGGGTGTTGGTTCATTTCTTTCGTGCTCCTGTCGATGGGGCTGCTGCCGCTTTCCTGATGGCTGCCTGCCGGGCTTTCAAGTCCCTGAGGATTGCTTGCGCCTGCTTGATGTCGCGCCGCTGGCTGGACTTGTCGCCGCCCAGCAGCAGCAAGATCAGGGTGCCCCGATTCGTTTCGTGAAAATACACGCGCCAGCCGGGCCCCGTCTGTAAAAAGCGCAGCTCGCAGACGCCTTCGCCTACCGGCCGCCAATCGCCTTTTTTTCCATGCTGCAAATGCTTGATGCGCGCATCGATGGCGGCGGCCGCCACGTCGTGCAGGCAATCTTCCCAGCGCCGGTACTCAGCCGTCTTGCGCGTGTCGATCAGGGATGGCTCAGGAGCCGCAGGTGTGTTCATTGTAATCGTTTGTTCTCATTCGTCAAGCGGCTTGAGCCCATGTGTGCAGAATAAACAGAAATCGGGGCCCGCCTAGCGGGGAATGGAGGGAGTTTGTCCTGGCTCACGCCGCTGCGGCGGTAGAATGCCGCTTTTAGTCAGGAATCACCGAGAGCACCATGAACAATGCAGAACAGATGGAAGTACGTTTCGTCGATATCGAAATCAAGCTGGCGCAGCAGGAAGACCTGGTCGAATCGCTGAACCAGATGGTGTACCAGCAAGGCAAGCGCATCGACCAGCTGGAAGCGATGTTGCACAAGCTGGGCGAGCACGTGCGCGACGGGGCGCAGCAGGCGAATGGCGGGCTGGTCAACGAGCGCCCGCCGCATTACTAAATCGGCATTGTGACGCGGGGATGCATGAAAACCATTCATTACCCGCCAACCCGCTACCGTCAGTAGTTGCTGGTGACGCAAGTGTGTCAGGCTGTTATTATTTCAGGCTGGCCCGCGACACAATCGCGGCTCTCTTGCGTTTCTTGAAAGAAGACATGACCCGTCCAACAATGCTCGTCATCGCCGCCAGCCTGATGCTGGCGCCAGCCGCCGCTTTTGCCGCCACCGCCACCGTGGTGTCTGCCGCTACCGCGGCGCCAGCCTTGCCCGTCTCTAACCCGTTTGCGCAGGCCAGCAGCCTGCCCTTCAACTATCCACCGTTCGACAAGGTGCAGGATGCCGACTACGCTCCGGCCTTTACGGCAGGCATGGCCGCCAACCTGGCGGAAATCAACGCGATTGCCAATAACCCGAAAGCGGCCACGTTCGACAACACCATCGTCGCCATGGAACGCTCGGGCCAGTTGCTGAGCCGCGTGCGCACCGTGTTTTCCGTGATGTCCGGTTCCAACACGAATGACACGATCCAGGGCCTGGAACGCGAGCTGGCGCCGAAAATGGCGGCCCACAGCGACGCGATCATGCTCAACGACAAATTGTTCAAGCGCATCGATACCCTGTACGCCAAGCGCGACAAGCTGGGCCTCGATGCCGAATCGAAACGCCTGCTGGAGCGCTATCACACGGACTTCGTGCGCGCGGGTGCCAAGCTGTCGGCGGCTGACAAGGAAAAGCTGCGCGCCTACAACGGCCAGCTGGCTGCCCTGTCGACCAAGTTCGCGCAGAACGTGCTGAAAGAATTGAACGCCTCGGCTGTCGTCGTCGATACGCGCGAGGAACTCGACGGCCTGTCGCCAGCCGCTATCGAAGTGGCCGCGGGCCTGGCCAAGAAGCGCGGCCTGGATGGAAAATATGTAATCGCCCTCGTCAACACGACGGGCCAGGCGCCGCTGTCGCTGCTGACCAACCGCGCCGTGCGCGAACGCATCATGGCCGCTTCGCAAGCGCGTGGCAGCCGTGGCGGCGAGTTCGACAACACCCAGGAAGTGCTGGAACTGGCGAAACTGCGCGCCGAACGTGCCGCGCTGATGGGCTACCCGAATTACGCTGCCTATTCGCTGGAAGACCAGACGGCGCACGACACCACCGCCGTGAACGCCTTGCTGGGCGAGCTGGCGAAGCCGGCCGTCGTCAATGCGCGCCGTGAAGCGGACGATATCCAGAAGGTCATCGATGCAGGAAAAGGCGGCTTCAAGGTGGGCGCTGCCGACTGGGCTTTCTACAGCGACAAGGTACGCGCAGAACGCTACAACTTTGACGAGAATCAACTCAAACCGTACTTTGAGATGCACAGCGTGCTGACCAAGGGCGTGTTCTTTGCCGCTGGCAAGTTGTACGGCCTCACCTTCAAGCAGCGCACCGACTTGCCCGTCTACACGGCTGATATGCTGGTGTACGACGTCTTCAATGAAGACGGCACGCAGCTGGCCATTTTCACGCTCGACCCTTACGCGCGCAGCAACAAGCGCGGCGGCGCCTGGGCGAATGCCTACGTGGGCCAGTCAAGCTTGTTGGGTCGCAAGCCGGTCATTGCGAATAACCTCAACATTCCGAAGCCGGAAGCGGGCCAGCCGACCCTGATGACGTTTGACGAAGTCAACACCATGTTCCACGAATTCGGCCATGCGCTGCACGGCATGTTTTCGAACGTGAAATACCCGCGCTTTGCCGGCACCAGCGTGCCGCGCGACTTCGTCGAATACCCATCGCAAGTCAATGAAATGTGGGCGCTGTGGCCGGAAGTGCTGCAAAACTACGCCAAGCACTACCAGACGGGCGTGGCCATCCCTGCCGAACTGCTGGCCAAAGTGACGGCGGCCGACAATTTCAACCAGGGCTATAAAACCACGGAATACCTGGCATCGGCCCTGCTGGACCAGCGCTGGCATCAGCTGACCCCGGCGCAGATCCCTAGCGACGTGCTGGCGTTTGAGAAAGCCGCCTTGACGGATGCGGGCGTCGATTTCGCGCCGGCGCCGCCGCGCTACCGCACCACGTATTTCTCGCACGCGTTCGCGGGCGGCTATTCGGCCGGCTATTACGCGTATCTGTGGTCGGAAAAGCTCGACGCAGACACGGTCGAGTGGTTCAAGGAAAACGGCGGCCTGACGCGCAAGAACGGCGACTGGTTCCGCAATAAACTGCTGTCGCGCGGCGGCAGCGCCGATGCGCTCGACATCTACCGCAACTTCCGTGGCCGCGATGCGAAGATCGAGCCGCTGCTGGAACGCCGTGGCCTGAGCGTTAAATAAGCCGGCAAGTAAATCGCATCATTCCCGGCCTCAAAGCCGGGTGCATGAAAATGGCTGCCAAGCGATTGGCGGCCATTTTTATTTGGAGATGTTGATGCCAAACCGTGGTAAACCGCGCATTTGGCGTGATGCACCACAGGATAGCCCATGTTGGATGACGCCTGTGTGACAGGCTGCTATGATCTGCCACTGGCCCGCGACGCGATCGCGGTTCTTCCCGCGCTTCCTGAAAGATGTCATGATCCGTCCACAACTGCTCGTCATCGCCGCCAGTGTCATGCTGGCCCACGCCGCTCCGTCCGCCATGGCTGCCGCCACTGCAAAATCCACGCCTGCCGCCGCCGTCAGCGCCCAGAACCCCCTGCTCAAAGCGAGTCCGCTGCCGTTTCAGATGCCGCAGTTCGGCCTGATCAAGGATGCTCACTATGCGCCGGCGTTTGCCGAAGGCATGAAACGCCAGCTGGCCGAAGTCAACGCGATTGCCAGCAACCGTCAGGCACCCACGTTTGAAAACACCATCGTGGCCCTCGAGCGCACGGGGCAGTTGCTGCACCGCGTGCAAAGCATCTTCAGCAACATGACCTCGACCAACACGAATAGCGTGCTGGAAGCGGTGGAAGTCGACGTGTCGCCGAAACTGGCCGCGCATGGCGACGCGATCACCCTGAATCCGAAACTGTTTACCCGCATCGACACCCTGTACGCCAAGCGCGACAAGCTGGGCCTCGATGCCGAATCCTTGCGCCTGCTGGAACGCTATCACACGGATTTCGTGCGCGCCGGCGCCAAGCTGTCCGATGCGGACAAGGAAAAACTGAAAGCCTACAACGCTGAGCAGGCGGGCCTGGAAACGGCCTTCGCGCAAAACGTGCTGAAGGAAACGAATGCCAAGAGCATCGTCGTCGACACGCGCGCTGAGCTGGCGGGCATGACGGACAGCGATATCGATACGGCCGCCGCCGCCGCCAAGGAACGCGGCCTGACGGGCAAGTTCCTCATCGCCCTCGTCAACACCAGCGGCCAGCCGCCACTGGCGGTATTGACGGATCGCAAGACACGCCAGCGCCTGATGGATGCGTCGCTGAACCGCGGCAGCCAGGGCGGCGAGTTCGACAACCGCGCCATCGTGCTGAAGCTGGCTAAACTGCGCGCCGAACGGGCCACGCTGCTCGGTTACGCCAATTACGCCGCGTATTCGCTGGAAGACCAGACGGCCAAGACCACCACGGCCGTCAACACCCTGCTGTCGGAACTGGCGAAACCGGCCGTCGCCAATGCGCGCCGCGAAGCTGCCGACCTGCAGCAAGTGGTCGATGCGGAAAAAGGCGGCTTCCAGGTAGCGGCGGCAGACTGGGCCATCTACACGGACAAGCTGCGCAAGCAACGTTTTAATTTTGATGAAAATGAGCTGAAGCCGTACCTGGAACTCAACAGCGTGCTGAACAACGGCGTCTTCTTTGCCGCCAATAAACTGTACGGCATCAGCTTCAAGGAACGTAAGGACTTGCCGGTGTACAACCCGGACGTGCGCGTCTACGACGTGCTCGATGCGAACGGCAAGCCGCTGGCCCTGTTCATCGCCGACTTCTATGCGCGCGGCAACAAGCATGGCGGCGCGTGGATGAATGAATACGTGTCGCAATCGTCGCTGATGGGCACGCACCCCGTGGTGGCCAACCAATTGAACATTCCGAAGCCGCCCTCCGGCCAGCCGACCTTGCTGACGTTTGATGAAGTGACGACCATGTTCCACGAATTCGGCCATGCGCTGCACGGCATGTTTTCGAACGTGAAATACCCACGCTTTGCTGGCACCAGCGTGCCGAGCGACTTCGTCGAGTACCCGTCGCAAGTCAATGAAATGTGGGCCGTATGGCCGGAAGTGCTGCAAAACTATGCCAAGCACTACCAGAGCGGCGCGGCCATGCCGCAGGAATTGCTCGACAAGGTCACTGCGGCGAAGAAATTCAACCAGGGCTTCATGACGACGGAATACCTGTCGGCGGCTCTGCTGGACCAGCGCTGGCATCAGCTGGCGCCGAGCCAGATCCCGACGGACGTGCTGGCCTTTGAAGCGGCATCCTTGAAGGATGCGGGCGTCGATTACGCGCCCGTGCCGCCACGCTACCGCACCAGCTACTTCTCGCACAGCTTCTCGGGCGGCTACTCGGCAGCCTACTACGCCTACCTGTGGTCGGAAAAGCTGGACGCGGAATCGGTCAACTGGTTCAAGGAAAACGGCGGCCTGACGCGCAAGAATGGCGACTGGTTCCGCAGCAAATTGCTATCGCGCGGCGGCAGTGTCGATGCGCTGCAACTGTTCCGTGACTTCCGCGGCCGCGACGCCACCGTGGAACCGTTGCTGGAACGTCGGGGCTTGAACGCCAAGTAAGCCGTCCTCATCTGAAGCTTGCGTTGCGTTGACATGGCGCACGCAAGCTTTCCGTGCCGGGGGCGTAGAATTGAGTAAGATGTAAATAAGAAGGCAGTTGAAAGAGTATATGAGTCAGCAAGATTTGAATGGCATTACCCTGGAAGGTATCGTGACGCGCCTGCACGCCCACTACGGTTGGGACGGCCTGGCCAAGCACATCGATATCAATTGCTTCATCAGCGATCCCAGCATCAAGTCGAGCCTGAAGTTTTTGCGCAAGACCCCGTGGGCCAGAAGCAAGGTGGAACAATTGTTCCTGGACACGCAATTTACTGACTGACAGGAAAAAACATGGATAGCAAACTCAAGGAATCTCTGCAACAACTGCATTCGACACTAGCAACCAGCGGTCCCGTCGATGAAGAACTGCATGGTTTGCTGCAAAAACTCGATGTCGACATCAAGCTGCTGATGGAAAAGCGCGCCGCGCAAGAGCAGGAAGAAGAGTCGACGACCTATGGCCTGGCCGAGCGCAGCCAGGAATTGTCGGCGAAGTTCGCCGTCAAGCATCCGAAACTGGAGCCAGCGTTGCGCGAATTGGGTGAAATTTTAGCCAATATGGGTATTTAAGCAAGTCGCGGGAAATGCCGGGCCTTGTCCTGCCGGGACGGGCCTTCTTTCCCCAAGTGATTGAAAAATAAACGTTTTTTGCACTGAAATCCAACAGTAAAAAGCAGGCCGTCAGGTTGGAAATGGCCAATTCCGGTACAATCCGTACCCTATGAGCTCCCCTACCAATTTATTTGCGACCGTTCCCAAGCGGTCTGCCCGCGCTGCCGTGGCGCCTTTCCTGCCGATGTCGCGCGCCGAGATGGACGCGCTGGGCTGGGACCAGTGCGACGTCATCCTCGTCACGGGCGACGCCTACATCGACCATCCGAGTTTCGGCATGGCCCTGGTTGGCCGCCTGCTCGAAGCGCAAGGCTACCGTGTGGGCATCATCAGCCAGCCCGACTGGCTGTCGGCCGAAGCGTTCCGCATCCTCGGCAAGCCGCGCCTGTACTACGGCATTACTGCCGGCAACATGGATTCCATGGTCAATCAGTACACGGCCGACCGCAAGATCCGCTCCGACGACGCCTATACGGCAAATGCGGAACCGAACAAGCGCCCGGACCGCGCCGTCACCGTGTACGCTCAGCGCGCGCGCGAAGCGTATTCCGATGTGCCTATCGTCATCGGCAGCATCGAGGCATCCTTGCGCCGCATCGCCCATTACGATTACTGGTCGGATAAGGTCCGCCGTTCCGTCTTGCCCGATTCCAAGGCTGATTTGTTGATTTTCGGCAATGCCGAGCGGGCGCTGGTCGACCTGACGCACCGCCTGGCCGCCGGCGAACACATCAAGGATATCCGCGACTTGCGCGGCACGGCCTTCATGGTGCCGTCCGGCTGGCTGCCCGGCGACGACTGGGGCGTGCACAATTCCACCCGCGTCGACGTGCCCGGCAAGATCGACCCGCACTACAGCCCGTACGAGATGGTGCAGGAAGACAAGACCGCCTGCGCCACGGAAAATGCCTCGAAATCCGCCGAAGTCATCAAGCCGATCCGCATCATGAGCCGCGAAGAGCGCCTGGCCATGGCCAAGGAAAAGCACGACAAGACGGTCGTGCGCCTGCCTGCGTATGACGTCGTCAAGGATGACCCCGTCATGTACGCGCACGCGTCACGCGTGTTCCACCTGGAATCGAATCCCGGCAATGCGCGCGCCATGGTGCAGGCGCACGGCGAACGCGACGTGTGGCTCAATCCGCCGCCGCTGCCGCTGGCCATGGACGAGATGGATGGCGTGTACGACATGAATTATGCGCGCGCCCCGCACCCGAGCTATGGCAAGGCACATATCCCCGCCTGGGAAATGATCCGTTTTTCCGTCAACATCATGCGCGGCTGCTTCGGCGGCTGTACCTTCTGCTCGATTACCGAGCACGAAGGGCGCATCATCCAGAGCCGTTCGGAACCGTCGATCCTGCGCGAAATCGAGCATATCCGCGATAAGACCAAAGGCTTTACGGGCACCATTTCCGATATGGGTGGCCCGACGGCGAATATGTACCGCCTCGCTTGCAAGGAAAAAGAGATCGAAGTCTCGTGCCGCCGCCTGTCCTGCGTGTATCCGTCCATCTGCGTCAACCTGGGCACGGATCACAGCAAGCTCATTTCCCTGTACCGCAAGGCGCGCGCCATTCCTGGCATCAAGAAAGTGCTGATCAGCTCGGGCTTGCGCTACGACCTGGCCGTGCGTTCGCCCGAGTACGTCAAGGAACTGGTCACGCATCACGTCGGTGGCCTGCTGAAGATCGCGCCCGAGCACACGGAAGAGGGGACCTTGTCGAAGATGATGAAGCCCGGCATCGGCGCGTATGACGAGTTCAAGGAAATGTTTGACCGTTTCTCGCTGGAAGCAGGCAAGAAGCAGTACCTGATCCCCTACTTCATCGCCGCCCATCCGGGCACGACGGATCTGGACATGCTGAACCTGGCCCTGTGGCTGAAGAAGAACAACTTCAAGCTGGACCAGGTGCAAACCTTCATGCCCACGCCGATGGCCATGGCCACGACGATGTACCACACGCGCAAGAATCCTTTGCGCAAGGTCACGGCCGACTCGGAAGTGGTGGAAACGGCCCGTAGCGGCAAGATCCGCCGCACGCATAAAGCCTTCCTGCGCTACCAGGACCCGGCCAACTGGCCGATCCTGCGCGAAGCGCTGGTCAACATGGGCCGTGGCGACTTGATCGGCAATGGCGACAAGCATTTGATACCGGCATGGACGTCGTCAGAATCGGGCGGCCTGGCCGCAGGCGAACGCAGCCGCCAGACGCATGGCGCCGGCACGCCGGACAAGTTCAAGGTTACGCCAGGCAAGAACCGCATCGCCCTGGGTGGCACGGCAGCGGCGCCCAAAGCGTCCGCCGCCGAATCGAAGGTGCGCCCATCGATCCTGTCGACCATCAAAACGAAGGCCAAGCCGGCCGCCGTACCGATGGGCCGTGGCAGCAAGCCGCCAGCCAAGGGCGGCCATGCCGCGCCAGCACGGGGCGGACGCAAGTAAACGGCCCCGGCCCCTCGGGCAGAGCCTGAAAACCCGGCAACGCGTACTGCGTTGCCGGGTTTTTTGCTATCTGCGCACCAAGATGGGGCTCGGCACGCCATGGTGGCGGGATTTTTACCAATATTTAAAAATTGAATAGAGCAAAAGGCAATTTTCCCTTGTGGCAACTTGGTGTTTGAAAATATACTCGTTGAATATTTAGCCGTACGGCAACAATGCTGCCATTCTGGCAAGCGCCAGCGTACGCGACTCCCAGCGTTTAGATGAAAAGAGATGCCAATTGAAATGCCTTTCCTGCCAGGCCGAGAATAAGCCGGGCGCAAAATTCTGTTCCTCTTGCGGCACGACGTTTGCCGTTGCTCCTGCCGCCGCCACGGTGCCAGGCAAATCCTGTGGCCAGTGCGGCCACGATTGCAAGCCAGATGCCAAGTTCTGCCCCAAGTGCGCGTTCAGCTTTGCCGTGGCGCAAGTGGCGTCGCCGGAGCCGGTTCCTGAGCCGACTTCTGAACCGGTTCCTGAGCCGATTCCTGAGCCAGCGAGTGTGTTCCTTCCAGAACCCGCGCCAGTGGCAGCAGTGGTCGTGGAAGTTGTCCCGGAACCCGTTCCCGTCCCCGTCGCTCTCCCGGAACCGGTCGCGCCGCCACCGCCCGTGCTGGAAAAGTGCCGTGCCGATCCCGCACCTGCGCCGGAACCGGAAGCCACTCCCGTACCGGTGCCGGACCGCGTTCCCGACACGCCGGCGGACAACCCACCGGCTGGCAAGCGCATGAAACTGATCGCCGCAGCCGTCGCAGCGGTGGTACTGCTGGGCGGTGCGGGCGCTTACTATTTCTTGTCAAGCAAGCCGCCTGCCGCTGTGCCGGAACCCGCTCCGGCCTTGCCCGCGCTGGCGGACCCTGCGCCTGCCGCCGAGCAGCCGCTGGCCATCAGCGACCCTGCGCTCGATGGCGCCACGACGGCCGACCATGCCGCGACACCTGCCGCGGCCGAACCCGCGCCAGTGCCGGCGGCCGAACCGGCACCTGCACCGGCTCCAGCGCCAGCGCCAGCACCAGCACCGGTTCCGGTGGCGGAAAAGCCCGCCAAGCCCGTCAAGGCCGTGCCGCCACCGGCGCCTGTCAAGCAGACTAGCGGCCTGGAAAGCGTGATCACGGACAGCCTGTCGGAAGCGAGCCATTGCATGAGCCAGCGCAAATACGACTGTGCCATTGCCAATGCGAATGCCGTGCTGCGCATGGATACGGGCAACCGCCATGCGCTCGACATCAAGCGCAAGGCGAAAGAGGCGCAAGACAAGGCGCTGTCGCAAATTCAGATCGAGTAAGCCGCGCTGCTCGCCTTCCATTCCAATTTTGATCCTCCTGGAGAATGACGTGAAAAACTTGAAACAAATTGCCACGCCCATGGTGGCGCTGCTGGTTGTGTCCTCGATGCTGGCCGGCTGTGCCGCGCCTGGCGGCCCTGGCGCCACGGGCAATACCACCACCGCAGGCACGGAAGCGGCCAGCGGCGAATGCAATACGGCCATGCTGGCCGGCATCGGCGCCGTCGTGGGCGGCTTGCTGGGCGGTGGCAACAACACCGTGCGCGGTGCGGCCCTGGGCGCCAGCCTGGGCGCGCTCGCCTGTGTGGCCCTGAATTATCAAAGCCAGCAAGTCAAGACGGCGCAGCAGGTGCAGACCGATTACAAGGTGGCCAACAAGGGCAAGCTGCCCGAGCAATCGACCTTGGTGAAGTACGAGACGGGCTTTACGCCGTCCTCCGTGCGTCCGGGCCAGAAGGCACAGACCAATTCGTATATCGAAGTGGCGGCCGGCACGCGCGATCCGAACCCGCTGGTGGAAGAGGAGTTGAGCCTGTACAAGCCAAATGGCGACCTGATTAAAACCGTGCGCAAGGTGGTCAGCAGCAATAACGGCAGTGGCGCCTACAAGGGCGGCTTCTCGATTCCCATGCCAGAAGGCGTACCGCAGGGGATTTACCCGGTGCGCACGGCTCTGTACCTGAATAGCAAGCGCGTCGGTGGCCAGGACGTCAAGCTGCAGATCGTCCAGCGCCAGGCGCCTGCGAGCGAGCTGCAACTGGCGCGTGCCTATTAAACAATCATTAGCACGGGGCGGCCAGGCAGGCCGTCCCATTCCGATTTACCCCTTCCAGGCTAGACATGACCATTTCCACCGAAGCACATAAACCTCTTCCCTTTTCCTCCGCCGTGGGCTCGCTGATCGAAGCGACTGACGCCATCAAGAACTTCCGCGCGATTGCCCTGCTGGCCCTGACCTTCATCGGCGCCGTGCTCGTCGGTGGCGTGCTGACGATGCTCGCCGGCAGCATGAGCAGTGTCGTGCTGGCCTTCCTGGGCGGCCTGATGGCCTTCCTCGTGATGTTTTACGGCTCCAACGCCGTGGGCATCCTGCTGATGCGCGATGCGCAGGGCCAGCCGGGCCTGAGCCTGGTTGATGCCGTGCTCGTCTCGCTGTACACGAGCCACCGCCTGATCGCGGTCGTCTTCCTTGAATTCCTGATCGTGCTGGCGGCCATGATCGCCATCGCCATCATCTTGTTCGTCTGCAAGATCCCCGTGCTCGGCCCCGTGCTGTACACGGTCGTCTTCCCGCTGTCTGCCATCGTGCTGGGCGTGCTGGTGTTTGCGCTGTTCTACGTGATGCTGCCGCTGGCCGGCCCTGCCGCCTGGTCGGGTGCCAGCGTGTTCCAGATCATTGCCCGCCTGAACCAGATCGTGCGCACCAAGCTGGTGTCCGTGATCCTGCTGGAAGTGCTGCTGTTCCTGATCACCTCGTTTGTCGCGCTGCTGATCTTTGGCGTGCTCGGTACCGGCGTGTCGCTGACCAGCGGCATGTCCGCAGGCATCCTGGGCCTGGGCGGCCAGATGAACATGTATTCCCTGGCTTCGGGTCTGAGCGGCGGTTCCGGCTATATCATCGCAGCGGGTCTGGGCGGCGGCTTGCTGCTGGCGGCCGCGGCCGTGGTGCCGGGCCTGATCTTTACCAAGGGCGTGTGCATCATTTACCTGGACGCCACGCGCAATGTCGATTTCAGCGCTTCGGAAGCGAGCCTGAACGATGGCCTGGCCACGGTCAAGAAAAAAGCCGAGGAAGCGCGTGAACGCGCGCGTGCCCTGGCCGAGCAGGCCGCGGCACCCGCCGCTCCCGCTCCGGCTGGCGCACCCATTGAGAGTTTGCACTGCCCGAGCTGCAAGGCGCCGGTCGCATCCGAC
Source organism: Janthinobacterium salmonicoloratum (assembly GCF_051380845.1). Lineage (NCBI taxonomy): Bacteria > Pseudomonadati > Pseudomonadota > Betaproteobacteria > Burkholderiales > Oxalobacteraceae > Janthinobacterium > Janthinobacterium salmonicoloratum. Next base: position 109,546 of record NZ_JBNYXV010000007.1, read on the forward strand.
GATGCGTTCTGCGGCGAATGCGCACATAAACTCAAGTAAGGCACACCATGGCTCACTTCTGCACCAAATGCGGCACCGCCTACCTCCCCGGCGCGCGCTTTTGCGATGAATGCGGCAAGGCCTTGAATGCCGTGCCGTCGCCCGGACCTGCGCCGGTACCCGTTGCGCCTGCCAAGCCGGCTGGCGCTGGCGTGCAGCGGCGCCACCTCATCCTGGCCGGCGGCGTGCTGGCGGTGCTCATCGTGGCCGGCGGCGTCCTGGCTTGGCTGCTGGCGCCAGAGGCGGCCTCGGCCAGCAGTTTCAGCCGCGCCATCGATGCCCATCTGGCGGCCGACGAGGCGGCGCGCGACAAGTTGCTGTGCCTCACCAACTTGCCGTACCAGAAGGAAGAGATCCGCGTGGCGTCGTACGACAGTTCCACTCGGCAATGGCTCGATATCCTCGTGCGTAGCGGGCTGTACAACGCTCCCGTCGAACAAGGCAGCGGTGGCTGGCTTGCGCAATCGCAATTTGTCTACGTGCTGGCCGCACCGGGCAAGGCAGCCTTGCGCGGCGACAAGCTGTGCGTGGCCAAGGGCGTGAAAGTGGCCAAGGTCAGCGGCTACGACCAGGTGCGTGACCTGGGCGCACAGCACGTGGCGATGGCCAAGGCCACCCTGGCGTTGACCGATGAGGCGGCGTGGCTCGCCAAATCGCCGGACCGCGCGCTGATCCTGCAACGCTTGCAGGACGGTGACCTGGAAGTGCGGTTGCCGCTGGCGCTGGTCGACAAGCAGTGGCAAGTCATCGACGAAGCGCAGATGAGCCAGGCGGCCATGACGGGTGCGCTGGGCAAAGCGTCTGCCGTGCAGGGCGCGGGCATGCTGGACAAGCTGAAAAGCGTGTTCAGCTTTGGCGGCCACCCGCTGGTGGGCAAATGGAAGAGCTCGACGGGTGCAGTCCTGGAATTTACGCAGGACAGCATGATCGAGAACGGCAGGACGACCAAGGCCACCTTTGCGACGGAAGGCAATGTCGTGACGATCGTTTCGGAAGAGGGGGGCGGCATGGCCGCTCAAATCAGCCTGAGCAACAGCAACAATACGGCCATGCTCACCGTCGGCGGCATGCCGATCGCGGCGATGCAGCGCGTGCGCGATTAAGCATCAGGCCCGGCGGCGCAGCGTGCCGCCTTGCATCATTCCCAGAGCCCGGTCATGCCGGGTTTTTTTTTATGGCGACCGCACTGCGGCATGGCAAGGTATTTATCTTGACATTAAGATAGTTTGCGACCACACTCGGTTTTTATCTTAGTGTCGAGATAGTGTATGTCTGCCTCTGCTGTCCGCCCCGCCTGGGGCGATATCGTGCTCACGGCGCTGGCGCCCCTGATCTGGGGTTCCACGTATATCGTCACGTCCGAACTGCTGCCGCCAAACCGGCCCTTCACGGCGGCCCTGATCCGCGTGCTGCCGGCCGGCCTGCTGTTGCTGCTCCTCATGCGACGCCTGCCCGTGCGGCGTGAGTGGATCCGCGTGCTGATCCTGTCGGCGCTGAATATCGGCGTGTTCCAGGCACTGCTGTTCGTGGCCGCCTACCGCTTGCCGGGCGGCTTGGCGGCCGTGGTGGGCGCCATCCAGCCGCTGCTGGTGATGGGCCTGGCCTGGGGCGTGGAAGGGCGCCGTCCGGCCCGCCTGGCCTTGCTGGCCAGCGTGCTGGGCGTGGCCGGCATGGGCGTTTTATTGTTGTCGCCACGCACCGTGTGGGAACCGATCGGCATTGCCGCCGCGCTGGGCGGCACCGCCTGCATGGCGGCCGGCACTTACCTGACGCGGCGCTGGAAGCCGGACTTGCCCGTGCTGGCGCTGACGGGCTGGCAATTGCTGCTCGGCGGCCTGATGCTGGCGCCCGTCGCCTGGCTGGCTGACGCGCCCTTGCCGGCGCTATCCTTGCAGCAAGTGCTGGCCTATGCCTACCTGTGTCTGGCCGGCGCCTTGCTCGCGTATGCCCTATGGTTCCGCGGCATCGCCAGGCTGTCGCCCGTGGCCGTCTCCTCGCTGGGCCTGCTCAGTCCCCTGATGGCCGTCGTGCTGGGCTGGGCCTTGCTGGGCCAGGCCATGACGGGCTGGTCGATGCTGGGTTTGCTGCTGGTGCTGGCCAGTGTGCTGGCCGTGCAGTGGGTCAGCGCCCGTCCCGCAACAAAGTCCTGACTTCCGCGCATTTCCCTTCGGCAGGCTGAGCGTATCAGCCTGCCTGTTTCCCTCTGGGCGCTCCCTTTTTGCTGCACCGCACATACAGTTTTGCTTGCACTGTAATAGGGCATTGAGGCACTATTCGCTTCGCGCAAACGTTTGCGCGCAATGAATTTCCTAAAAAGCATGCAGTACACGTGCTTGACCAACAACTTTGGAGACGCTCATGACATCCCGTATTCGCCTGAAAATGATTGCCGCCGCTGTCCTGGTGTGTGCCTTGCCCGCCGTGCCGGCGATGGCGCAGACACCTGCAAAGCCGAAGGTGGCACTGGTGATGAAGTCGCTCGCCAATGAATTTTTCCTGACCATGGAAAATGGCGCCAAGGCGCATCAGAAGGCCAATGCCGCCAAGTACGACTTGCTGTCGAACGGCATCAAGGATGAGACGGATACGTCGAGCCAGATCAAGCTGGTCGAGCAGATGATCGTCTCGCGCGTCAACGCGCTGGTGATCGCCCCGGCCGACTCGAAAGCGCTGGTGCCGGTGCTGAAGAAAGCCATCGACGCGGGCATCATCGTCGTCAATATCGACAACAAGCTCGACGAAGGCGCCCTGAAAGAGAAGGGTATTTCCGTACCGTTCGTCGGCCCGGACAACCGCAAGGGTGCCAAGGTCGTTGGCGACTACCTGGCCCAGCAGATCAAGAAGGGCGACCCCGTCGGCATCATCGAAGGCGTCTCCACCACCTACAACGCGCAGCAGCGCACTCTGGGCTTCCAGGACGCCATGAACGCGGCCGGCGCCAAGGTCGTCAGCGTGCAATCGGGCCAATGGGAAATCGCCCCCGCCAACACGGTGGCGGCCGCCATGCTGAACGCCAATCCGAATATCAAGGCTTTGCTGTGCGGTAACGACAACATGGCCATCGGCGCCATTTCCGCCATCAAGGCGGCCGGCAAGACGGGCAAAGTGCTCGTCGTCGGCTACGACAACATCAACGCCATCAAGCCGATGCTGGCCGATGGCCGCGTGCTGGCTACCGCCGACCAGTTCGGTTCGCAGCAAGCCGTGTTCGGCATCGACACCGTGCTGAAAGCCCTGGCGCAGAAGAAGAAACAGGCCGAGCTTGGTGGCGTCATCGAAACCAAGGTCGAACTGGTCGCCAAGGGCGCCAAGTCCTGATCGTTTGATCCCGCCGGGGCCGGCGCCCGCTTGCTCACCGAGCAGGCCCCGCCGGCCCCGCCGCCACTACCGCGGAGTTTTACCATGCCCACCGACATTCCACCGGCGCCAGCCGCCATTCCCCTGTTAACGCTCGATAACATCGGCAAGTCCTATGTCGGCCCCGTCCTCGGTGGCGTGGGCCTGCGCTTCGCCCCAGGCCAGGTGCTGGCGTTGACGGGAGAGAACGGCGCGGGCAAGAGTACCTTGTCGAAGATCATCTGCGGCCTGGAGCAAGCCACCACGGGCACGATGCTGCTCGATGGCAAGCCCTATCAGCCCGCCTCGCGCGGCGCCGCCGAGGCGCTGGGCATCCGCATGGTGATGCAGGAACTCAATCTGATTCCCACCCTGTCGATTGCGGAAAACCTGTACCTGAAAAATCTGCCGCAGCGCTTCGGCTTCATCGACCGTACGCGCCTCGAACGCGATGCGCGCGAACAGATGGAGAAAGTGGGCTTGGGCGGCCTCGACCCGTGGACCCTCGTGGGCGAACTGGGCATCGGCCACCAGCAAATGATCGAGATCGCGCGCAACCTGATCGGCGCCTGCCGCCTGCTGGTGCTCGACGAACCGACAGCCATGCTGACGCACCGCGAAGTGGAATTGCTGTTCCTGCAAATCGAGCGCCTGAAAGCCGACGGCGTGTGCATCATCTATATTTCGCACCGCCTGGAAGAACTCAAGCGCGTGGCTGACCGCATCGCCGTGCTGCGCGATGGGCAGCTGGTGTGCGACGACGCTATCGCGGGACACTCCGCCGCCGACCTGGTCAGCCTGATGGTGGGCCGCTCGGCCGACGATGCGGTGGACTTGAGCGGACGCACCATAGGCGCACCGCTGCTGCGCGTGCGCGGCCTGGCGCGCGGCAAGGTGGTCAACCCGACGTCCTTCGACTTGCGCGCCGGCGAAATCCTCGGCATTGCCGGCCTGATCGGTTCGGGCCGCACGGAATTGCTGCGCCTGATCTTCGGCGCCGACCGCGCCGATGCCGGTGAAGTTTTCCTCGGTGACAGCACAATCCCCGCCGCCTTGCATTCTCCGCAGGCAGCAGTGAAAGCTGGCATCGCCATGATCACGGAAGACCGCAAGGGACAAGGCTTGTTGTTGCGCCAGTCCATCGCCGTCAACACGACCCTCGCGTCACTCGACACGGTCAGTCACGCTGGTCTCGGCTGGCTCAACGACGCGGCCGAAGCGTCGGTGGCCGACGACTACATTCAACGCCTGGGCATCCGTTCGCGCAACAGCGCGCAAACGGTGGCCGAATTGTCCGGCGGTAACCAGCAAAAGGTGGTGATCGCCCGCTGGCTGTACCGAGACTGTCCCGTGATGCTGTTCGACGAGCCTACGCGCGGCATCGATATCGGCGCCAAGTTTGATATTTATCAGGTACTGGCCGAACAGGCGCGCCAGGGCAAGGGCCTCGTCATCGTCTCGAGCGACTTGCGCGAACTGATGCTGATCTGCGATCGCATCGCCGTGATGAGCGCGGGCAGCATCGTCGACACCTTCGAGCGCGGCGCCTGGAGCCAGGACGCGCTGCTGTCGGCGGCCTTCTCCGGCTATTTGACCCCCACTTCCACTCCAGCAGCGGCCTGATCCGCCGGAAAGATTCCCATGACCACCAATTCCTCTCCTTCGTATCTGCAGCGCAGCCTGGCCGACCTGAAAAACTATGCGGGCCTGATCGGCGCCCTGCTGGCCATGTGCGTGCTGTTCTCGTTTGCCAGCGAAAACTTCTTTACTCTGGCGACCTTGAGTACCCTGTCGAACAATATCCCGACGCTCGTCGTGATGGCTGTCGGCATGACCTTTGTGCTGATCATCGGCGGCATCGACCTGTCTGTCGGTTCCGTGATGGCGCTGGCCGCTTCCGTGCTGTCGCTGGCCGTCGTGCACTGGGGCTGGCCCGTGTGGAGCGCGGCCCTGCTGGGCATGTTCGTCGCCGCCCTGTGCGGCGCCACCACGGGCCTGATTTCCGTCGGCTGGCGCATTCCCTCGTTCATCGTCTCGCTGGGCGTGCTGGAAATGGCGCGGGGCCTGGCCTATCAAGTGACGAACTCGCGCACGGAATACATCGGCAGCGCCGTTGACGGCATCAGCTCGCCGATCGCGTTTGGCTTGTCGCCCGCTTTCATCGCTTCGATCGCCATCGTCGTCATCGGCCACCTGGTGCTCACGCGCACGGTGCTGGGACGCCACTGGATCGGCATCGGCACGAATGAAGAAGCCGTGCGTTTGTCCGGCATTAATACGAAACCGTCGAAAGTGCTGGTGTTTGCCCTGATGGGTTTCCTCGCCGGCGTGGGCGCCCTGTTCCAGGTCTCGCGCCTGGAAGCGGCCGATCCGAACGGCGGCGTAGGCATGGAATTGCAAGTGATCGCCGCCGTCGTGATCGGCGGCACGAGCCTGATGGGCGGGCGCGGTTCCGTCATCAGCACCTTCATTGGCGTGTTGATTATTTCCGTGCTGGAAGCGGGCCTGGCGCAAGTGGGCGTGTCGGAACCCGTGAAACGCATCGTCACGGGCCTGGTGATCGTCGCGGCCGTGGTACTCGACACCTACCGCCGCCGCGGCGAACGCGCATAATCACAGGAGAAAGCGCGGCCCATGGCAACCATCAAACAAGTGGCGCAGGCGGCGGGGGTATCGTTTACCACCGTCTCGCACGTCCTCAACAATACCCGCCCCGTCAGCGACGAGGCGCGCCGCGCCGTGCTGGCGGCGGCGGAGCAATTGCATTACGTGCCCAGCGCGCTGGCGCGCTCCCTGCGCAGCCGCAGTACGGGCACCATCGGCCTGATCATTCCGAATAATACGAACCCGTATTTCTCGGAAGTGGCGCGCGGCATCGAGGACAGCTGCTACGCGGCCGGTTACAGCGTGATTTTGTGCAATTCCGATGACGACCCCGTCAAGCAGCGCGACTACCTGAACGTGCTGCTGACCAAGCGCTGCGACGGCCTGATTCTGTCCGCGCTGGCCGACAGCGATGGCGAACTGCTGCGCAAGATGAAAGTGCCGGCCGTGCTGCTCGACCGCGCGCCCAGCGACCTGTCCATCGATGCGGTGGCCGTCGACAACCGCGCCGGGGGCTCTTTGGCCGCGCGCCATTTGCTGGAGCTGGGACGCCGGCGCCTCGCCTGCATTGCCGGCCCCCGCGAAGTGAGCATTTCCAACGAGCGCATCGACGGTGTACGCGGCGCCATGGCGGACGCGGGCGTGGTCCTGGCCGACGCCCTGTGCCGCCATAGCGATTTCACGAGCGCCGGCGGCTATGCGGCCGCGCTGGACTTGCTGGCGCTGCCGAAAGGCCAACGCCCCGACGCCCTGTTCTGCTGCAATGACTTGATGGCCTTTGGTGCTCTGCGCGCCGCCGCCGAGCGGGGCATTGCCGTGCCAGCGGAACTGGCCGTCGTCGGCTTCGACGATATCGACCTGGCCAGCTTCGTGTACCCGGCCTTGAGCAGCGTGGCGCAAAACACGCGCGAGCTGGGCCACATCACGGCCGCCTGCCTGCTGGCACGCATCGCCGACCCGGCCTTGCCGCGCCAGCAGCGCAGCATCGCACCCGCACTGCATGTGCGCGGCTCCAGCGTGGCCGCTACTGTAACTTCTTCCGCACCTACTTCTTCACCTGCAACTGAACTGATGGGAATGACATCATGATCGTGGTTATCGGCAGCATCAATATGGACCTGGTCTTGCGCGTGCCGCGCATGCCCCTCCCCGGCGAAACCCTGACGGGCGGCGCGTTTCGAACCATTCCTGGCGGCAAGGGCGCCAACCAGGCCGTGGCCTGCGCGCGCCTGAGCGGCAAAGTGGCGGGAGCCCAGCAAGTGGCCATGATCGGCTGCGTGGGCGACGATGCGTTTGGCGCGACCCTGCGCGCGGCGCTGGTGGGCGATGGCATCATCGACAGCCATATCACGACCTTGCCGGGCGTCGCCTCGGGTATCGCCTCGATCCTGGTGGACGACAATGGCCAGAACAGCATCGTGATCGCCGGCGGCGCCAACGATTTGTTGAGCCCTGGGCACATTGATGCGGCGCAAGGCTTGATCGAGCAGGCCGATATCGTCGTGCTGCAGCTGGAAACGCCAATGGCCACCGTCGTGCACGCGATCAAACTGGCCCGTTCCCTGGGCAAGACCGTGGTGCTGAACCCGGCCCCGGCGGCCAGCTTGCCGGACGGCGTGCTGGAACTGGTCGACTACCTGATTCCGAATGAAATCGAAGCGGCCATGCTGGCCGGCGTCAGCCCGGAAGGCGCGGATGCCAAGGCGCTGGCGGCCGCGCTGCAAAAGCTGGGCAGCGACAACGTCATCATCACCTTGGGTTCCAAGGGCGTGCATGCGGCCCTGTATGGCGGCGATTACACGTTCCCGGCCGAAGTGGTGAAAGCCGTCGATACGACGGCCGCCGGCGACACGTTTATTGGCGGCTTTGTCGCGGGCCTGGCGTCCGGCATGGACGAGGCCGAAGCAATCCAGCAAGGCCAGCGCGCGGCCGCCTGGAGCGTCACCAAGCCTGGCGCGCAAACCTCGATCCCCCACTTGCACGAGCTGTTCTAACGACACCACGCCCATGAAAAAATCACCGCTGCTTAATATTGCACTGTCGCAAATGATTGCGTCGCTCGGTCATGGCGACATGCTCGTCATCGGCGACGCGGGTTTGCCGTCGCAGCCGGGCGTGCCTCTGATCGACCTAGCCCTGACGCGCGGCATCCCCGGCTTCATCGACACCGTGAACACCGTGCTGAGCGAAATGCAGGTCGAGTATCACCTGCTGGCCAGCGAGTTGCCCCAGCACAACCCGGCCATGGCGGCGCGGGTGGCGGCCCTGGCCTTGCCCGATGCGCGCCAGGTGACACACGACGAGTTCAAACAACTGTCCAGGAGCGCGCGCGCCATCGTGCGCACGGGCGAGTGCAGTCCGTACGCCAACGTCATTTTGGTGGCAGGCGTCGTGTTTTAGCACAAACAAACTTGAGATTGTTTGCTAAAAGCGTCAACGCTATTGTCCGCACTGAAATAATTATCTATCGGCAAAAGGGGCGGCTACAATAGCCTTACCCCTGCCAGCTCGGCAGCTTCCTGTGGTGTTCCGCCATGCCGATGAAAGCCCCCGACGCTTTCCGCTTTCTCTTGCCGTTCGCCGGCAGGCTGGCGAGCGCCTGGCGCGGTTTTTTCTTCCTGCTGCTGTGCCTAGCCACGCCCGCCCGGGCGCTGGAACCCGTTTCACTGCAGCTCAATTTCACGCATCAGTTCCAGTTTGCCGGCTATTACGCGGCCATCGAGCAAGGCTATTACCGCGAGGCGGGGCTGGAGGTCAAGCTGGTCGAAGGCAACGGCGGGCCGCTTGCCGAGGCGGCCGTGCTGACGGGCCAGGCCGAGTATGGCGTGGGCAACAGCGCCTTGTTGCTCAGCCGGCTTGCCGGCAAGCCCGTGGTGGTGCTGGCCGTGGTGTTCCAGCATTCGCCCAGCGTGCTGCTGATGCGCCAGCATGGCGGCGCGCCCGACGTGCACAGGCTGGCGGGCGGCCCCGTGATGATAGGCGCGCCCACCGACGTGGCGTCCGCGTCTGATGAAGTGTCGCTGTTCCTGAAGAAAATGGGCGTCGCGCCGGAACAGATGCTGCACCTGCCGCCCAGCTACCGGATCGAGGATTTGATCGATGGCAAGGTCGATGCCATTGCCGCGTATTCCACCAACGAACCGGATTACCTGGACCGGGCGGGCTTTCCCTACTACCAGTTTACGCCGCGCACGGCCGGCATCGATTTCTACGGCGACAACCTGTTTACCAGCGAGCACGAACTGCGCCGCCATCCCGAGCGTGTCAAAGCGTTCCGCGCGGCCAGCCTGCGTGGCTGGCAATACGCGATGGCGCACCGCGAGGAAATGGCGCGTGTGATCCATGCCAAATACAGCCAGCGCCACGACCACGCGCATTTGCTGTACGAGGCGCAGCAGATGGAATTGCTGCTGCAGCCCGTGCTGGTGGAGCTCGGCTACATGAATCCCCTGCGCTGGCAGCACATCGCCGACACGTATGCGGCCATGGGTGTGCTGCCGCCCAATGCCACGACCAGCCCTGCCTACAAGGGCTTCCTGTATCGCCCCGTGCCAGGCGCTGACCTGGGCTGGCTGTACCTGTCGCTGGGCGTGGCGGGCAGCCTGCTGGCCGTGTCGGCGGCCTTTCATTTCAGTAACCTGGCGCGTGAGCGCCGCCGCACGGAGGAAACCATCCGCCAGGGGGAATTGCGCTTTCGCACCATGTTCGAGGAAGCGCCCATGGGCATCGCCCTGATCGATACCCTGAGCGGACAGTTTCTCGACATCAATCCGCGCTACCTGGCCATCAGCGGGCGCAGCCTGGAACACATGAAGCAAACGAGCTGGATGGAGATCAGTCATCCCGACGACGTGGCTGGCGAGCAAGAGCAGGTGGCGCAGCTGCTGGCGCGGCGCATGCAGGGCTTCCGCCACGCCAAGCGCATCGTGCGTCCCGATGGCGACGTGGTGTGGGTCGATGCCTCGGTGACGGCCATCGCCACGGCACGCCATGGCGGCCCGCACCACCTGTGCATGCTGGAAGACGTGACGGACAAGCGGCAAACGGAAGCGCTGATCTGGCAGCAAGCCAATTTCGATACCCTGACGCAATTGCCGAACCGGCGCATGTTCCATGAGCGTTTGCGCCTGGCGCTGGCCCAGGGCCGGCGTGATACGAGCCGCGTGGCCATCCTGTTCATCGACCTCGACCATTTCAAGGAAGTCAACGACACCCTTGGCCACCACCAAGGCGATATTTTGCTGATCGAGGCGGCGCGGCGCATCCGCGTGGGCGTGCGCGAGACGGACACGGTGGCGCGCCTGGGTGGCGATGAATTCACGGTGATCCTGTCGGACCTCGATGATCTGCAGCAAGTCGACCGCATCGCGCGGCAAATACTCGACGGCTTGCTGGCGCCGTTTTTATTGGGACAGGAACAGGCCTTCGTCTCGGCCTCGATCGGCATCACCCTGTATCCGGATGACGCGGGCACTATCGAAGACTTGCTCAAGCATGCGGACCAGGCCATGTATGTCTCGAAAGGCGCGGGGCGCAACCGCTACAGTTACTTTACGCCCGCCATGCAGGTGGCGGCCGTCAACCGCATGCGCATGGGAGCGGACTTGCGCACGGCTTTGCGCGAACAGCAGATGCAATTGTATTACCAGCCCATCGTCGAGCTGGACAGCGGCAAGCTGGTCAAAGCGGAAGCCTTGCTGCGCTGGCGCCATCCGCAGCGGGGCCTCGTGTGCCCGCCCGATTTTCTCGCGCTGGCCGAAAGCACCGGTCTGATCGTGGAGATCGGCGACTGGGTGCTGCGCACGGCGGCCGCGCAATTGCTGCACTGGCGCGCGCAAGGCCAGGCCATCGGCTTGCCGGGACTGCAGCTGTGCCTGAACCAGTCGCCGCTGGAATTGCAGCGCGAAGTGGAGGCGCCCGGCACCTGGCTGCGCCAGCTGGCGACGCTCGGTGTGCCGGCCTCGGCCATCGTGCTCGACATGCACGAAGATGTACTTTTGCCTAGCGGCAATAGCATGGCGCCACGCCTGCAGCACTTGCGCGAGGCGGGCCTGCAGATCGCCCTCGACGACTTCGGCAGCGGCCATGCCTCGCTGACGCAATTGCAGCAATGCGGCATCGATTACCTGAAGCTCGATGGTGTGCTGGTGCGCAAGCTGGCGCCCGGCGCCAGCGAGCTGGTGCTGTGCGAAGCCATCGTCACCATGGCCCACAAGCTGGGCTTGCAGGTCATCGCCGAAGGCGTGGAGACCGAAGAGCAGCGCACGCGGCTGCTGGAGATCGGCTGTGATTTTGCGCAAGGCGATTTGTTTGCGCCGCCGCTGACCATCGAAGCGTTCGATGCGCTGCTGCACGCCCGGCGGCCCTTGCACCCTTGAAACAGGCATGCCCTGCCACCAGATGCGCACTGGCCCTGCGGGACAGGGCTCCCGGCCTGAACGGGCTTATACTCGACGGGCTGGCGCCTGCGCCCGGCATTGCTGTCATGGGTCCTGGACCTAGTGCGCAGGCAAACCTTCTTCCATTCACTCAACTCGAGGTGACCTCATGGGCATTTTCAGCAATATCTACAACAAAATCTTCCACCATTCGTCCGACGCTGCTCCGGCAGCCACGCCAGCCGCTGCCACGACAGCACCTGCAGCAGCACCGGCGGCACCTGCACCGGCGGCTGCCGTGCCCGTGGTGGACGTGGAAGTGGTGCTGGTCGACCTGGCCAGCAAGAACGCGGAAACACTCAATTGGCGCACGTCCATCGTCGACCTGATGAAACTGTTGCAACTCGACAGCAGCCTGGCTGCGCGCAAGGAACTGGCGCAAGAGCTGCACTTCACGGGCGATACCAATGACTCGGCCAGCATGAACATCTGGCTGCACCGCCAGGTGATGATCAAGCTGGCGGAAAACGGCGGCAAAGTACCGGAAGAGTTGAAAAACTAAACACCTGGCGGCGGCAGGGGTATCCACTGTCACCGCTATCCAATCCTGTGGGAACTGCCTATCATGGAGTTCCCATAGCGTCATGATAGCTAAAATCAATTGAAACTATTGTGACAATCAATTTTGCATATGGGTTAAAACCCCTTACACTAGAGTCTTACTGATTCACCACACGAGAGGAAATGACTATGTCGCTCATCAATACCCAAGTTAAACCATTCAAGGCAACCGCATTCCACAATGGCAAATTCGTCGACCTGACGGAAGCGTCGCTGAAAGGCAAGTGGTCGGTATTCGTGTTCTACCCAGCCGACTTCACCTTCGTTTGCCCAACCGAACTGGAAGACCTGGCCGATCACCACGCCGAGTTCCAGAAGCTGGGCGTCGATGTCTACGGCATCTCGACCGATTCGCATTTCGCGCACAAAGCATGGCACGACACCTCGGACGCGATCAAGAAAGTGCAATACGCACTGATCGGTGACCCAACCGGCACCCTGTCGCGCAATTTCGAAGTCATGATCGAAGAAGAAGGCATGGCACTGCGCGGTACCTTCGTCATCAATCCAGACGGCTTCATCAAAGTGCTGGAAGTGCATGACAACGGCATCGGCCGTGACGCAGCGGAACTGTTGCGCAAAGTTAAGGCAGCTCAATACGTTGCCGCTCACCCAGGTGAAGTTTGCCCAGCCAAATGGACGGAAGGCGCAGCAACCCTGACCCCATCGCTGGACCTGGTTGGCAAGATCTAAGTCTTGAAACCTTGCAATATCTAGCAGCAAACAAGTAGTTACCGCGATGCCGGACCGGGTGTCCGGCCCGGCATTCGCCTAAATATTTGTAGAAAAGGAAAAAAATCATGTTAGACGCAACCCTCAAAACCCAACTGAAATCCTACCTGGAAAAAGTAGTGTATCCGCTTGAGTTGGTCGCTTCTCTCGATGACAGCGCAAAAGCCCGCGAGATGAAGGAATTGCTCCAGGAGATAGTCCTGTTGAGCGACAAGATCACGCTGGTCGAGCGCATAGACGCTGGCGTACGGACCCCGTCGTTCAGCATCAACCGTGCAGGCTCCGACATCGGCGTGCGTTTCGCCGGTGTGCCGATGGGCCACGAATTCACTTCCCTGGTGCTGGCGCTGCTGCAAGTGGGCGGCCACACCATCAAGTTCGACGATGCCGTGATCGAGCAGATCCGCAACCTCGACGGAGATTACGAGTTTGAAACGTTTATTTCGCTCTCCTGCCATAACTGCCCGGAAGTGGTGCAGGCATTGAATGCCATGGCGGTGATCAACCCGCGCATCAAGGTCACCACCATCGATGGCGGCGTGTTCCCGAAAGAAGTGGAAGAACGCCAGATCATGGCCGTGCCGATGATGTTCCTGAATGGCGAGCATTTTGGCCAAGGACGCACGAACGTCGAGGAAATCCTCGCCAAGCTCGACACCAACGCCGGCGCACGTCAGGCTGAAGCGCTGAACAAGAAAGACGTCTTTGATGTACTGATCGTCGGCGGCGGCCCTGCCGGCGCGGCAGCGGCCATCTACGCGGCCCGCAAAGGCATCAAGACGGGTGTGCTGGCCGAGCGTTTTGGCGGCCAGGTGCTCGACACCCTGGCCATCGAGAATTTTATTTCCGTCAAAGAAACCGATGGTCCGAAGTTCGCCATGGCGCTGGAACAGCACGTCAAGGAATACGAAGTCGACATCATGAACACCCAGCGCGCTGCGAAATTGACGCCGGGCAAATTGGTGCAGATTGAAACGGCGAATGGCGCCATCTTGAAAGCCAAGACCGTCATCCTGGCCACCGGTGCCCGCTGGCGCGAAATCAATGTGCCGGGCGAGAAGGAATACCGCAACCACGGTGTCGCCTACTGCCCGCACTGCGATGGTCCCTTGTTCAAGGGCAAGCGCGTGGCCGTGATCGGCGGCGGCAACTCGGGTGTGGAAGCGGCGATCGACCTGGCAGGTCTCGTCAAGCACGTGACCCTGATCGAGTTCGGCGCGGAACTGCGTGCCGATGCCGTGCTGCAACGCAAGCTGCACAGCCTGCCTAACGTGACCGTGATCACGTCGGCGCAAACCACCGAGATCCACGGCGACGGCAAGATCGTCAATGGCCTGAGCTACACGGACCGGGTCAGTGGCGAGTCGAAAAAGGTCGAGCTGGAAGGTGTCTTCGTGCAAATCGGCCTGGTGCCGAACACGGAGTGGCTGAAAGGTACGGTAGCGTTGTCGCGCCACGGTGAAATCGAAGTCGACGCCCGCGGCCAGACCTCGATCCCGGGCGTGTTTGCGGCCGGCGACGTCACCACGGTGCCGTACAAGCAGATCATCATCGCCACCGGCGAAGGCGCCAAGGCAGCCCTGTCCGCCTTTGACCACCTGATACGCTCGGACGACGAGGAAGTGGTCGATGAAGCCGCAGCGAAAGAAGCGCTGACGGCGTAACGCTACACGCTGTACAGAAAAAACCGGAACGGCCGCGAGGCCCTTCCGGTTTTTTTATGGGCGCAGGAAATCAGCTGCCCGCGTACAGGGGATTGCCGGCGACATACACCTGGATGCCATCGACGGGCATGTCCTTCGGCGCGATGTCGCTCAGGGCGAAGACGGTCTTGTTGTTGAAGGTTTGCACGTGCCAAGTAAAACGCTGGCCGGCGCGCGCGATGGTGATGGTTTCGCCGCGCGTGACGTTGATGTGGCGCGTATCGGGTTGCAGGTCGATGCTGCGCTGGGCGGCGGCGTGCGGGGCGCTGCTGCCATAGTCGGCGGCCGTGCCCGTGGGGCCGGCGGCAATGGCGCTGCCGGCAAGGATGGCGCACAGGATGGCCAGGGCGCTGCGGTGGGTGTTCAACATACTGTTCTCCAAGAATAAGCCTGGCGCGGTGAATAACCGCGCCGTGTTGTCGTAGTGGCTGCACCGGGATCACCGGTTTTTGCAACACGGCATCGTAAGCTGTCCTTGGTCGATCTGCAAAGCTGTATTTCCTGTCTATATTTCCACCGTCGCCGCCAGCGGCACGTCCGGCGCCAGGTGGCTGGTCAGCACGATGCACTGGTGCGCCAGGCGGGACGGCTTGGCCAGGCGCTGGCGCAAGTACGCCATGGCGGAAGTATCGAGGCCATTGAAGGGCTCGTCGATCAGCAACAGGCGCACGGGCAAGGCCAGGGCCAGCGCCAGTTGCAGCTTTTTATGCTGGCCCAGCGACAGGGCGGTAATGCTTTGTTGCAAGGTGGACGTCATGGCAAACGCGCTCAACTCCTCGTTCAGCAGGGACTGGTCGCTGCCCGGATACAGGGCCAGGTGCAGGTCGAGAAATTCGTGCACTTGCAGCCAGGGCAGGGCGGGCGCGTCGCCGCCGCAATAGAAGGCTTGCGCGCGGTAGGCCAGCGGCATGCAGCCGCTGTCGACGTTATCGAGGCGGATGGCGCCGCGCGCGGGCAGCAGGGCGCCGCCCGCCAGCTTCAGCAGGGTTGTCTTGCCGGACCCGTTCGCGCCACGCAGCCAGGTGATGCCGGGACCGAATTGCTGGCTGTAGCCCTGGAAGACGCTGTGCGTGGGAAAGTGAAAATCGAGGTGCTCGATGTGCAGCACGGGAGAGGGGGGATTCAATTCCATAATTCGCTTCCGATGGCGCTCAAGGCAAGGATGGACAGGACGACGAGGACGACACGCCCGCGCGCCGTGAGGCGGGGCAGGCCGACGATGGCCAGCAGGGCCACGCTGGCTGTGAGGGCGTACATCTTGGTCACGCGCTGCTGCAAGGCGGCGGGATCGATGGCGTACAGCAAGACAGCGCCCGCCAGCAGCACGGCAAACGGCGGCAGCAGGCTGGCGGCGCAGGCCAGGCGCGTCAAGGCCGTGCTGGCCAGCGGCCAGGCGTCCAGCGTGGGGCGCAGTACGGCGATCTGCTCGCGCACGGCCTTGTCGCCCCGATCCGTCACAATGACCAGGCTGGCGCTGGCCAGTAAACCCAGCAGCGGCGCGGGCACGAGGGGTGCGCGCAGCAGCCACGCCAGCATGCTGGCGCCAGCCGTGGCCAGCAGCACGCTTTGCTGCAGGCCGATCACATTTTCCTTGCGCCAGAACGGCAGCCAGAACAACTGGCGCCACAGGAACACAGTGCGCCAGCGGGGCCGTTGCGGCACGTATGCGGTCATCGTGGGCGGGCGCGCCCCTTGTGCGGGGCGCGGGGCGCGCAGGCGTTGCGCCACGATGAGCGTCGTCTGCAGCCAGGCCAGCAGCCAGGCGGCGAGGGTGGCGGCAATGCCGGGCGCGGCAATCGGACGCAGCCAGGGCGGCGACTGCAGCAGCCAGATGGTGGCCGAGACGGCATAGGCGAGGCCCAGCGGCAGCATCAGCAGGCCTGCCACGGCGATATCGGCTTGCCAGCGCAAGCGCGGCGGCAAAGGCAACTGGCGCAGCCAGGCGGCGGTACTGGCCGGCAGCAGGCGCTTGCGCAACAGCCAGGCGGGCAGGCAGGTCAGCAGGGCTTGCGCGCTCAAGAGGCCCAGGGCGGCGGGCCAGGGCAGGCTCGCGGCGAGAAAGCCGGGCAGGGCGATGACGCTGAGTAAACCCAGCAAGACGGGACCGGCCAGGAACAAAAGAATTTCCATGGAACTCGTCAGGCTGGCGGCAAATTGCAGCAAAGCATGATGGGCCAGGCGCAGGCGCAGGGCGATATAGGGATGAGTACTACGGGGCAAGCGCATGCGGGCAAGGGCGGAGTCAGGGTAGCGCTGATTCTAACAGCCGGGGTCAGACCCCTGGATAAGTTAGCTTTGAGGTTGACGTTGGCGATGTTGAGGGTTTGACCCCACAATGGGAAAAGCCCTTCGGTTCCAGGAACCAAAGGGCTTTTCTTTTATTGGCGGAGCGGACGGGACTCGAACCCGCGACCCCCGACGTGACAGGCCGGTATTCTAACCAACTGAACTACCACTCCAAGCTCGTATGATCTGTGTTGCTGATCCATGAAGCACTGGATAATTTTCTGTATTGGTGGTGGGTGCTGAGAGGCTCGAACTCCCGACCTACGCCTTGTAAGGGCGCCGCTCTACCAACTGAGCTAAGCACCCGCATACCCAGAAAACTATCCCGACGTTTGTCACCACGTCTGGAAGAGGCACTATTATAGGGGGCGCTTTCCCCCTTGTGCAACTATTCTTGAGCCCTAACAGCAGTTTTTTTGCTGAAAAGCGCAAAAATGTTCAAGGAAGGGAGTCGTGACGTGTTTTCTGCTTCTGAAATGGGAAAAGCCCTTCGGTTCTGGGAACCAAAGGGCTTTTCTTTTATTGGCGGAGCGGACGGGACTCGAACCCGCGACCCCCGACGTGACAGGCCGGTATTCTAACCAACTGAACTACCACTCCAAGCTCGTATGATCTGTATTGCTGATCCATGAAGCACTGGACAGTTTTCTGATTTGGTGGGTGCTGAGAGGCTCGAACTCCCGACCTACGCCTTGTAAGGGCGCCGCTCTACCAACTGAGCTAAGCACCCGTTGCTTGTCTCAGAAAACCATCCCGACGTTTGTCACCACGTCTGGAAGAGGCGCTATTATAGGACGGCTAAAATCCTTCTGCAAGCGCTTTTTTCACATTATTCCGTGATATTCCACTGTGACAGCATCCACGCCATATTGAATGCGTTCTCGGCGATGGCGTTATAGCGGCCCGACGCGCCGCCGTGGCCGGCGCCCATATTCGTTTTCAGCAGCAGGGGATTGCTGTCCGTTTTATACGCGCGCAGCTTGGCCACGTATTTCGCCGGTTCCCAGTACATGACCTGGCTGTCGTTGAGGCCCGTCGTCACCAGCATGGCCGGGTAATTCTTGCGCGCAATGTTGTCGTAAGGCGAGTAGCTGAGCATGTAGTCATAGGCTGCCTTCTGGTTCGGGTCGCCCCATTCCAGGTATTCGCCCGTCGTCAGGGGCAGGCTGGCGTCCATCATGGTGTTCATCACGTCGACAAACGGTACGGCCGCGTGCACGGCGTGGAACAGGTCGGGGCGCATGTTGACGACGGCGCCCATCAGGAGGCCGCCGGCGCTGCCGCCCTGGATGATGAGGCGGTTCGGGCTGGTCCATTTTTCGCGCACCAGGTAGTCGGCGCTGTCGATGAAGTCATTGAAGGTGTTTTTCTTCTTCATCAGCATGCCGTCTTCATGCCAGGCTTCGCCCATGTCGGTGCCGCCGCGGATATGCGCCTGCGCATAGATGACGCCCCGCTCCAGCAGGCTGATGCGGCTGATGGAGAAAGTGGCTTCCGTGGAAATGCCATACGAGCCGTACGAGTACAGCAGCAGCGGCGCGGAACCGTCGAGCTTGACGCCCTTCTTGTAGACGACCCACAGCGGTACTTGCACGCCATCGCGCGCCTTCACCCACAAGCGCTGTGTGGTATAGCGGCTGCCATCAAAGCCGCCGACGATTTCCTGCTGTTTCAGCACTGTGCGCTTGCCGTCTTGCATGCTGACGTCGATGACGGTGGGCGGCGTGACGGGCGACTGGTACGACATGCGAAATTGTGTGGCGGAAAACTCCGGCGTGCCGACGGACGTGGCCAGGTAGACGGGGTCGTCGAATTGCACGGTCTTCCAGTTTTTATGCGCGAAATCGTAGATGCGCGCGCGGTTCAGGGCGCGCGCCTTTTCCATCACCACCAGGTAGTCCTGGAACACGTCGATGGACTGGATCACGGCATCCTTGTTGTGCGGCACCACGGGCTTCCAGTGTTTCGGCTGCGGCGCGGACAGCGGCGCGCTGACGACACGGAAGTTCTTCGCCTCCTTGTTGGTGACGATATACAACTGGCCGTCGCGGTGCTCGACGATGTAGCGGTGGCCTTTTTCGCGTTTCAGCACGCTCTGGAAACTGCCTTCGGGCTTGTTCGTTGGCAACAGCAGCACTTCGCTCGTGTCCGTGCTGCCCGAGGTGAGCACGAAGAACTGCTTGTCGTGCGTGCGGCCCACATTGATCGCGAACTGCTCCACTGGCTCGTGGTAGACCTGTTGCGACGCGCCGCCCAGGGCCAGGCGGAACAGCCGGTCCGCGCGCTTGGTGGTGGCGTCTTCCTGCGTCAGCATCAGGGTGGCGTTGTCAGCCGCCCACGCCAGCGAGGTCACGCGCGGCATGGTATCGCCCAGCAGCTTGCCCGTCTTCAAATCCTTGACATGCAGCTCGTACTGGCGGAAACCCGTCGTGTCGGTGGTGTAGGCCAGCAATTGTTCATTCGGGCTGATGGCAAACGCGCGCACGGCAAAGAATTTGTGGCCTTCGGCCAATTGATTCTGGTCCAGCAGGATTTCTTCGACCGCCTGCGCATCGTAGGCACCGCTGGCGCCGACAGGACGGCGGCAATGAAGCGGGTATTGCATGCCCGCTTCCGTGCGCGTGTAATAGTAAAAGTTACCTTGGCGCGCAGGCACGGACAGGTCCACTTCCTGCATGCGCCCCTTGACTTCCGCAGTCACCTTGTCGGCCAGCGGCTGGATCGGGGCCGTGACGGCGGCTGTGTAGGCGTTTTCCGCATTCAGGTAATCGATCACGGCAGGATCGGTTTTCTTTTGCAGCCAGCGGTAGTCGTCCGTTACGACCGTGCCGTGGCGCGTTTCCTGCCAGGCCGTCTTGGCGGCGACCGGTGCGGCGGATGTGGCGAGGGTGGCGGCAACGGTGGTGATGGTGTCGGCCAGCGCGGATGGCGCCAGCGAGGACAGCAGCAAGGCCGGCAGGATGGATGACCAGACGGACCGGCGGCGCGAAGCGTGATGGGCGATAGACAAGGCAACTCCTTTGAATAGTTGTGTCAGGATTGTAATCTTGCTATTGAGAAAAGCAACCGCCGTGCTCGTGCGTTTCAACTTGCATCCACGGGCATTTGCAGCGATACTGTATATAATTACAGTACTCAACAGCATCCCGCCGCGAGGTGTCCTTGACCACATCTGCCCCTACATTGTCTGAAGCCCGCCGCTGGATAGCCCACCTGGACATGGACGCCTTCTTCGCCTCCGTGGAACTGTTGAAATATCCGCAATTGCGTGGCGAAGCCGTCGTCATCGGCGGCGGGCGCTTGCAGCAGCCCGTGCTGCAGCAAGATGGCACGCGGCAGTTTGCGCGCATGCGCGACTACGTGGGGCGCGGCGTCGTCACCACCTCGACCTATGCGGCGCGCGCGTTTGGCGTGTTTTCCGCCATGGGCATCATGAAGGCGGCGAAACTGGCGCCCGACAGCATCCTGCTGCCCGCCGATTTTGAGGCCTACCGCGAGTATTCGGCCCGCTTCAAGCAAGCCGTGGCCCAGTTGTGCCCCATCATCCAGAACGTGGGCATCGATGAAATCTATGTCGACCTGACCGAATACGGCGAGCAGGCGCCGGCCATGGCGGCGCGCCTGAAGGCGGCCGTGTCCGAGGCGACGGGCCTGTCGTGTTCGATCGGCCTGGCACCGAACAAGCTACTGGCAAAAATCTGTTCCGATCTGGAAAAACCCGACGGCCTCACCATTTTGTCGCCCGAGGATATCGCCACGCGCGTGTGGCCCTTGCCGGCAAAAAAGATCAACGGCATCGGCCCGAAGGCGACAGCCAAGCTGGAAGCCTTGGGCATAGTCACCATCGGCGAGCTGGCGCAGGCCGACATGGCCATGCTGCGCACGCAGTTTGGCGACCTGTACACGGGCTGGCTGCGCCAGGCGGCGCTGGGCATCGACGAGCGGCCCGTGCAGACGAGCCGGGAAACCAAGTCCGTCAGCCGCGAAACGACGTTCGAGCGCGACTTGCAGGTGGTGCGCGACCGCGCCACCCTGTCGGAAAAGCTGGAAAGCCTGTGCACGCGCGTGGCGGGCGACCTGGATAAACAGTCGCTGGCGGGGCGCACGGTGGGTATCAAGCTGCGCTTCGAGGATTTCAGCACCGTCACACGCGACATTACCTTGCCCAGCGCCACGGCGGACGCCGCCGCCATCCTGCGCGCCAGCCGCGATTGCTTGCGGCGCGTGCCATTTGAAAAGAAAATCCGCCTGCTGGGCGTGCGCATCTCGACCTTGTCCGATCCGGCCATCGTGACGCGGCAGGCGCCAGCCCAGGCGGAGCTGTTTCCCGCCCTGTAGCGGCATTCCCTATTGATTACAAGCATCGCGCCAGTCCGCGCTTTTGACGGCATTCCCGTGTCGAAAGTGTAGAATGGCGTTCCCCTGGCACTACTGAAACAAACGGAAGACAAAAACTATGTGGTTCAAGAATCTTCAGATTTACCGCCTGCCCGCACCATGGGCCTATACGCCAGAACAACTGGAAGAGGCCTTGTCCTCGAACAAATTTACGCCGGCGACCAGCATGGATCTGATGCGCCAGGGCTGGGATACGCCACGCCCGAACGGTGGCCTGGTCCACGTGGTCAACAAGCAAATGCTGATCTTGCTGGGCACGGAAAAGAAGCTGTTGCCAGCGACCGTCATCAACCAGGTGGCCAAGGCCCGCGCTGCCGAGATGGAAGAAGCACAAGGCTTTGCCCCCGGCAAGAAAGCCATGAAAGAATTGAAGGAGCGCGTGGCCGACGAGCTGCTGCCGCGCGCCTTCAGCATCCGCAGCAATGTCTGGACGTGGATCGACCCCGTCAATGGCTGGCTGGTGGTCGATGCCGCCAGCCCGGCAAAAGCCGATGAAGTCATCAAGCTGCTGTTGAAAGCCGTCGACAAACTGCCGCTGGAAAGCCTGCGCGTGCAGCGCTCGCCGGTGGCGGTGATGACGGAATGGCTGCAAGCCGACGACGCGCCAGCCGGCTTCACGGTCGACATGGATACGGAATTGCGCGCCACGGGCGAAAGCAAGGCTACCGTGCGCTACGTGCGCCACACCTTGGAAGCGGACGACGTGCGCCGCCACATCGCGGCCGGCAAGCAGTGCACGCGCCTGGCCATGACGTGGAATGACAAGATCTCGTTCGTGCTGACGGAATCGCTGGCCATCAAGAGCGTCAAGCCGCTGGACGTGATCAAGGAAACGGAATCGAGCACGAAGAACGACGAAGAGCGTTTCGACGGCGACGTGATGCTGATGACGGGCGAGCTGAGCAAGCTGATGGCCGACGTGGTCGAAGCCCTGGGCGGCGAAGCGACGGCATAAGCGCAGTCATGCCGGTACGAAAAAGGAGCTGCAGCTCCTTTTTTTTCGCCTGTGCAATATGCGGACGAATAAAAAAAGCGCCTTGCACTGTGAAGTGCAAGGCGCTTTCCAGACAAGCTAATTAAAACGTCAAATTAGAACTTGTAGTTGCCGGTGATGTAGAACGAACGCATCATTGGATCGGCGTAGCGTGGGTCGAAACCAACCTGGTGGCCCGACGAAGAGCGCAGCGACAGCGGCGGTGCACGGTCGAACAGGTTTTTGATGCCTGCGCGGATCGTGGTTTGCTTGTCAAAGGCGAAACGCGCTTGCCAGTCGAACGTGGTGTACGACGGAACTTGCAGGCGGAAATCCTTCACTTCTTTTTTGGTGGCCACGTCGTACACGGTAGCTGCCGCATCGGTGTAGCCATTGCGGTAGTTGACGGTCACCGTGTTGCTCAGGCGGCCCGTATCCAGGGTCGTCGTCAGCTTCATCAGGTTGCGGAACGTGACTTCGTTGGTGTCGCCGAAGAAGTCCATGTTGCTGGTGTAGATATTGTCGCTACCAGCCTTGGTGTAGTTCGCGTGCAACATGTGCGTACCGCTCAGTTGGGCGGTCAGCTTGCCGAAGTCAAACTTGTGGTTGGCCGACAGATCCCAGTCGATACCACGGTATTCCTTCTTGCCGATGTTAACCGACAGTTTCTTGAACGCGTAGTAGGTATTGCCGGTCGACGGTTCGATATATTGCGTGAAGCTCGTTGCGAACTTGACCGGATCGGCAAATGCCTGCGCTTCGGTGATTTCCGATACGGCATTGCGCAGTTTCACGTCCCACAGGTCGGCGCCGAACGAGAAGGCCGCGCTAGGTTCGACACGGAAGCCCAGTGTGAACTGCTTCGATTTTTCCGATTGCAGATCTGGATTGCCTTGCGACACGGCGTTGTATTGCGTCGCTTCCGCGCGGCAGAGCGGCATACCTGGGTATGGGCAGTCAAATTTCTTGGCAGTAAAGCCGGCGTTGACCAATGGCTGTGCCAGGTCCAGCATGCTTGGCGCCTTGAAGCCCGTGCCGTAGGAACCGCGGATCAGCACGGTTTGTACCGGCTGCCAGCGTGCCGATACCTTGTAGGTATTGGCGCTGTCTTTCTTGCCGACAGTTTTGCTGTTCAGCTTGTCATCGATCGCCTTGACGGCATCGTAACGGCCACCAACGGTCATTTCGAACGACTTGGTCAGCGGTGCCAGCAACTCGACGAAGGCGCCATAGGTATCGCGGCTCAAGTCATAGGCTGGCGAGGTGTTGAAGTTGTAGATATCCTTCGACGTGCCGTTGCTGTCTGGCGACTGTTCATAGCGGTAGGTGCGGTAATCGCCACCGATACCCAGGCTGGCCTTGCCGCCTGGCAGGTCGAACAGCTCACGCGAACCGTGCGTGTCGACGCCGCGCATCGTGGTCGATGCAGTACGGATCGAACCGATGAACTGCGCGCCAGCGATTTGCGACTGCACGGATGGCTTTTGTGTTGTTGCAAACGGATTGAAATCCGGATTGGCCAGAATGTCCTTGAAGCCCTGATTTGTTGCGTAACCGCCCGTGTAGCGCTCGTCGATCGAGTTTTGCGACCAGGTCAGGCCGCTTTCGAAGTTCCAGGCGCCCAGTTCACCTTCCACGCCCAGCACCATGTGCTTGGTTTCGGTGATGGTGTTGCTGGCGCGCAGGCCGAAGTCCGTCGTACGGTAGTTGGCGGTGATCGACTTGACGTCTGCACGTTGCGCTGGCGTCAGGTAGGGCGACACATAGGTGTTGTACAGCGCGCTGTCCTTGGCGATCGAAATCGGAATCGGATTGGCGGCGATACGCGCGGTCAGGTCGAAGCGCGAGTAGGCGACTTCGGCGAACGCGTTCAGGTTGTCGTTCAGCTTGTACGTGCCTTTGGTAAACAGGCTGTCGCGTTTCGATTGCGGCACGATTTCCACGGTGGAACCGGTATCGAAACCGCAAGCGCGTGTATTGCTGGTGGTGAGGTCGAAACCTGTAGGGCATTCGTTGGTCATCGCCAGGTAAGGCGTGAATGCGGTCGAGACACTGTCTTTCGTTTTGTAGGCAACGGTAGCGCCAGCTGGTGCAGCCGAGGTGCTGGTGCGGTCCCAGATGTAGTTCTTGCCACCGCGGGCGAATTTCAGGTACGAGCTATCGGCGAACGTACGGTCGGTAGCGCGCAGTTTCGACTGCTCGTCGTGGCGGTACGAGACCAGCACGTTGAAGCGGTCTTCGTCCAGGTCGCCGAAACCATAGGTGACGCTGGTATTCCAGGTGTCGCCGCCCTTGTCTTCCGGAGCGCTGTAGGTGGCTTCCAAGGTGGCGCCTTGCTGGTTTTTCTTCAGGATGAAGTTGACCACACCGGCGATGGCGTCCGAGCCGTACAGGGCCGAAGCGCCGTCGGTCAGGACTTCGACGCGCTCAACGGCGCTCATCGGAATGGCGTTCAGGTTGACCGTGGTGCCGGAACCTTGTGGCGCGATGCGGCGGCCGTTCAACAGCACCAGGGTGTAGGTCTCGCCGATACCGTGCAGCGATGCGCTGGTATTGCCGCCCGAATTCGAACCAGCGGCGACTGCGCCAATGGTGAAGCCTTGCATGGCTGGCAGTGCCTGGATCAGGTCGGCTACCGAAGTGGCGCCCGATTTGGCGATCGCTTCTTGCGACAGACGCTGTACAGGCAAGGCGCCTTCCACAGCGATACGCTTGATACTCGAACCGGTAATTTCAACTTTTTGAATTGCTTCGTCCGCCATGGATTGGCCAGAGAACAAGACGCTACCTGCCAGTACGGTCAGGGCCAGACGTACGCTGCGCACGCCAATTTTTTCTTTAAATGCCATTGTAACAATTACTCCGTAGTAGTTTTAATAACGACAAGCAGTACACGAGCGCCGCACTAGCCATCGGATAGATGGCTAGCGGTGCTCGTGTACGGTAGGCGGAACCACGTCGGTGGGAGGTGGAAGACTACTTAGCGCAATATTGTTATAAATGCACTTTTGACTTGTCGAGGCGAACATTATGTCGTCTCAGCAAGAAAAAATGCACATCAACCGTGTCGGATTTGGCAATAAATTATGGATACAGAAGAATATTTAATTTAATTGTTAAATTGCAGTTTTATATTTAATAAGATCGGTGTTTTTAAAAATGATCAATGGCGTTTTTTTACAACATAAAATTATTGTATTGGCAATTCGATGTTTTACCTGCAATAATTCGACGAAATCTGTAGGTTTGCAGAATTTGTGAAAAGCAAAAAAACGTAAAAAAAGCCCGTTGAAAACGGGCTCGTCGAATTGTGACAAAGTCTCAGTCAGAGCGTTTGCCGGCCTGCCTGTTGCGCCCTGTCTGGCATAGGCTTACAAGGGCTGGAATACGCCGGCGGCGCGGTTCTTTTGCACATTGTCCCAGGCGAAGATCTGGCCATTCATGGCCACGTATACGCCCGCTGGCAAGGTTTGCGCCACGCCGCAGGCAAAGCCCAGGTTGAACAGGGCATCGGAGTTGTCGATTTCGTAGGGAATCATGGCGCCCGTCAAAATCACCGTTTGCTGCAGGTTAGCCGCGCCCAGCACCTGCGCCGTTTCGCGCATGGTGTCGGTGCCGTGGATGATGACGATGGCTTTTTCCTGTGCCGCGCGGCACGAGGCCAGCACGCGCTGGCGGTCCGCATCCTGCATGTCGAGCGAGTCGAGCAGGGGTAGTTGCTCCAGCGCTACGGGCGCCGTCATGCGCGCGCGGGCTATCGCTGCCGGCAAATGACTGTCGGAAAAGCCCAGGGTACCGTTCAATTCGTTGTAGTGTTTGTCGAAAGTGCCGCCAGTGGCGAGTATGCGCAAAGTCATGATGTGGTCACGATGTCAGTGGAGAATGACGCGCATGATAGCGTGGATTGGCAGCGTTGCGTGAATGCCGCCGCAGATGGGGAAGCGTGCTTGCCGCCCTGCTGCTGCGCCGCATCTGGAAAATTTGGCCATCTGTGAGTACACTTGTTTCTTTGTTTGCCTACCACCCCGACTCCGTATGAAAGCGCTCGCTCCCGGCACCGTCATTTTTCACCGCCACCGCGGTTACGGGGTGATCACGTCCGTCAATTTGCTGACGGGCTGGATCGCCGCCCGTTTCGGCAGCGAAGCGCGGACCCTGGACCTGAACCTGTCGACCGACGACGTGCAGTTTGCCGATGGCGAAGCGATCCTGTTTCGGCGCGCGCCACCGGACCGCATGCCGCATGCGCGCCTGATGGCCATGGTGCGCGAGCTGCACCAGGCCGGCTATCAAAAACTGTATCTGTATTCCTGGCCCAAGCCGTCCGGCCTGCACTGGCGCTGGCATTTGTTTACGGGGCCGCGCGACTGGATGCAACGGCCCTGGCGCGAAGGCTGGTACGGTTCGGGCGCCGATTACAACGTCAACCCCGTGATGGGCTGGGGCGATACGCCCGGCGCCACCACTGGCGAGCTGATCGATGCCCTGGCCCGTTTCGACCCGCAGGGGCTGGCGCAGGCGCTGGGGCGCGACGACGACCATAGCGAGTGGTTTGGCCGCGTCTGCGACGCTTTATTACCCAATTACATGTACAGCCTGGACATGCAGCGCACCGCAGGCGAGCCTTTGCCCGAGATGCCACCCGTGCCGGTGGTCGCCGTGCGCGCCGGCGTGGCGCCGTACGCTGGACCTGACATTGCCTGGCCGCCCGGCTGGGCCGGCCTGTGGCGCGGCCGGCATGTGCTGCCCACGCCCGCCATCCGCATTACGGGCGAGCCGGACCTCATCAAGGGTTTTCAGCGTTCCTGAGGGGATTGCCGCGCGTGTTGCAAGGTTTCCGGATTGAGCAGGCGCGCGCATTGACCCTGCGTAAAATCGACGATGTTTTGCAAGGCGTAGCGGAAATACAATTCGTAGCTGTCACGCTCGACGTAGCCAAGGTGTGGCGTGGCCAGCACGTTCGGCAGCAGCAATAGTGGCGAGCCTGGCGGCAGCGGCTCGTCCGTAAATACATCCAGCGCGGCGGCGCCCGGGCGCCCCTGCGGCAGCGCCGCTTCCAGCGCGCCATCGGCGACCAGTTCGGCGCGGCTGGTGTTGACGAACAGGGAGGTCGGCTTCATGCGCGCCAGGTCCCCGTTTGTGACCAGGCCGCGCGTCTTGTCGGACAGGCGCAGGTGCAAGGTCAATATGTCCGCTTGCTCAAAGAAGGCCTCGCGCGATGACGCCGCCGTATCGCCGGCCGCCACCGCCGCCGCGCGGCTCGCTTCGCTACCCCACACGAGGATGGTCATGCCGAAGGCGCGGCCGTAGCCGGCGATCAATTGACCGATCTTGCCGTAGCCCCAGATGGCCAGGGTGCGCCCTTTCAATACCGTGCCGAGGGTGTTGCGCTTTGGCTCCAGCGACGACGTCTGCCACAGCCCCTCTTGTAAATGTTGCGCATACGGCACGATCTTGCGCTGCGCCGCCATGATCAGCGCCCACGTCAGTTCGGCCGGCGCCGTGGGCGAGCCGATGCCTTCCGCGATGGCGATGCCCAGCTCGGTCGCAGCCGCCACATCGATGTGTCCGCTGACCTTGCCTGTTTGCGAAATCAGTTTCAGATTCGGCAGTCTCGACAGCAAGGCGCGGTTGAAACTGCTGCGTTCGCGGATCAGCACCAGGGCGTCGAACGGCGCCAGGCGGATCGCCAGCTGGCCCAGGCCCCGTGCCGTATTGCTGAACACTTTGACCTCGTGGCCATCGAGCAATTGGAAACAATCGAGGCCGCGCACGGCATCCTGGTAATCATCAAGTATGGCAATTTTCATGGTGGATGGCCGATTTTAGTGAAGATTTGGTAGGGAAATAACAGGATACGGGAAATGCTGAATAGCCTACTACATTAGTCAAGCTATTCTCCTACATTTTTGCGAGAATAGCTGTTATGCGGGTGTACAATCGCCGGCACTTTTGAAGCTTCCTGATTATAGTTATAGCGCAAACTGTTCCTGCAGCCTGGGTGCATGATCCAGGGAAAACGACACCAGAGCCCTGCCCGTGTGCACACACCGCCCGCAGTGAGCCGCAGCCACTTCTCAACGATGCTGCCTGTCTTGCCGGAACGACCAGAATTTCTTTTATTGGTATTGGAGGTAATATGAATCAGCCCGTCATGGGTGGCGTCGCCGCACTCAACGTCCCAGCTTATATTAAACAACAGAAACTGATCAACTGGGTGGCCGACATTGCCGCGCTGACCAAGCCAGAGCGTATTTACTGGTGCGATGGTTCGCAAGAAGAGTACGAGCGCCTGTGCGCCGAAATGGTTGCCAGCGGCACCATGAAAAAACTGAACGCGCAAAAGCGCCCGAATTCCTACTTGGCCTGCTCCGATCCGAGCGACGTGGCCCGCGTCGAAGACCGTACGTATATCTGCTCGGCAACGAAAGAAGCGGCCGGCCCGACGAACAACTGGACCGAGCCTGGCGAAATGCGCCACACCTTGAACGGCCTGTTCGATGGCTGCATGCGCGGCCGCACCATGTACGTCGTGCCCTTCTCGATGGGCCCGCTGGGCTCGCCGATCGCACACATCGGTGTGGAACTGTCCGATTCGCCGTACGTCGCCGTCAACATGAAGATCATGACCCGCATGGGCCGTGCCGTGTATGACGTGCTGGGCACCGATGGCCAGTTCGTGCCGTGCGTGCACAGCGTGGGCGCACCGCTGGCAGCAGGCCAGGCCGACGTGAAATGGCCGTGCAACAGCACCAAGTACATCGTGCATTTCCCGGAAACGCGTGAAATCTGGTCTTTCGGTTCCGGCTACGGCGGCAACGCCTTGCTGGGCAAGAAATGTTTCGCCCTGCGCATCGCCTCGAACATGGGTTATCAGGAAGCGCAAGCATCGGACAACAATCCGGGCTGGCTGGCCGAACACATGCTGATCCTCGGCGTGGAATCGCCGGAAGGCAAGAAGCATTACGTGGCTGCAGCATTCCCATCGGCTTGCGGCAAGACCAACTTCGCCATGCTGATCCCGCCGGCAAGTTTTAACGGCTGGAAAGTGACCACCATCGGCGACGATATCGCCTGGATCAAGCCGGGCGCGGATGGCCGTCTGTACGCCATCAACCCGGAAGCGGGCTACTTCGGCGTGGCGCCGGGCACCAACGAAAAAACCAATTACAACTGCATGGCCTCCATGCGCGACAACACGATTTTCACTAACGTGGCGCTGACGGACGATGGCGACGTGTGGTGGGAAGGTTTGACGAAAGAGGCGCCAAGCCACCTGATCGACTGGCAAGGCAAGGACTGGACGCCCGCGTCCGGCACCAAGGCGGCGCACCCGAACGCGCGCTTCACGGTTGCTGCTACGCAAAACCCCGTCATCGACGCTGCCTGGGACGATCCGGCCGGCGTGCCGATCTCGGCCTTCATCTTCGGCGGCCGCCGCTCCACCACCGTGCCGCTGGTCACCGAAGCGCGCAACTGGGTCGAAGGCGTCTACATGGCCGCCACCATGGGTTCGGAAACGACGGCTGCGGCCGTGGGCCAGATGGGCGTCGTGCGCCGCGATCCATTTGCCATGTTGCCGTTTATCGGCTATAACATGAGCGACTACTTCCAGCACTGGCTGGACATGGGCGTCAAGGTGGGTAAAGTCAACCCGGCCGCTCTGCCGAAGATCTATTGCGTCAACTGGTTCCGTACGGACGAAGCAGGCAAATTCGTCTGGCCTGGCTTTGGCGACAATATGCGCGTGCTGAAGTGGATGCTGGAGCGTATCGAAGGCAAGGCGGGCGGCGTGGAAAATCTGTTCGGCATGACGCCGGAGTATGGCGACTTGAACTGGGATGGCTTGCCATTCACGCAAGAACAGTTCGATACCATCACCTCGATCGACAAGGCCGCGTGGGTAGAGGAATTGAAATTGCATACGGAGTTGTTTGAAAAACTCGCGTATCATCTGCCGCAAGAATTGGCCGATAACAAGGCTGCGCTGGAAAAGCGGCTGAGTGCATAAGTAAGTTAACGTAAAGCGGCACATGACAAGCGTAGCGAGCGGCAGTGATTTGTGGCTAAGAAGCGCAACCGTACTTTAGTACGGTGAGCATCGCAGGCCGCAAAGCGCGCCGCGCAGTAGCTTCTCAGGTGTTGAGAGTTGTAGTGGGGGAGAAACACGCCGGCAAAGACTGGCGTGCTATAAATGACACGCCGGCAATGACTGGGGTGCTATCAAAAAGAGGAACGGCGCGGATTGCATGAGCAATCCGCGCCGTTTTTTATTGTGCTGCCGTCGTTATTGCTTCAGCAGCGGCCCCAGGTACTTGCCTGTCACGCTGGCCGGGTTCAGCGCCACGTCTTCCGGCGTGCCCGTGGCAATGATCTGCCCGCCGCCGGCGCCCCCTTCGGGGCCCAGGTCGACGATCCAGTCGGCCGTCTTGATGACGTCGAGGTTATGCTCGATGATGACGAGGGTGTTGCCCTGGTCGCGCAGGCGGTGGATGACTTTCAGCAGCAAGTCGATATCGTGGAAGTGCAAGCCCGTCGTCGGTTCGTCGAGGATGTACAGGGTGCGCCCCGTGTCGCGCTTGGACAGTTCCAGCGACAGTTTGACGCGCTGCGCCTCGCCGCCGGACAAGGTGGTGGCGCTCTGGCCCAGCTTGATGTAGCCGAGGCCCACGTCGAGCAGGGTTTGCAGCTTGCGCGCGATCAAGGGCACGGGCTTGAAGAATTCATGCGCTTCTTCCACCGTCATGCCCAGCACTTCCGTGATGTTCTTGCCCTTGTAGTGCACTTCCAGAGTTTCGCGGTTGTAGCGCTTGCCGTGGCACACGTCGCACGGTACGTAGACGTCGGGCAAGAAATGCATCTCGACCTTGATCACGCCATCACCCTGGCACGCTTCGCAGCGTCCGCCCTTCACGTTGAACGAGAAGCGCCCTGCGCTGTAACCGCGTTCCTTGGCCGTTGGCACGGTGGAGAACAAATCGCGGATCGGCGTAAACAAGCCTGTGTACGTGGCGGGGTTCGAGCGCGGCGTGCGGCCGATCGGCGCCTGGTCGACGGAAATGACCTTGTCGAAATGCTCCAGGCCGCTGATCGATTCGTGCGGCGCAGGTTCCGTCTGCGAACCGTACAAATGGCGTGACAGGGCCGGATACAGGGTATCGTTGACCAGCGACGATTTGCCCGAGCCGGATACGCCCGTCACGCACGTCATCAAGCCCACTGGCAAGCTCAGCGACACTTTCTTCAGGTTGTTGCCCGTCGCGCCAGTAATGAGCAGCTGCTTTTCCGGATTGCTGGCGTGGCGCTTGGCGGGCACGGCGATCTTCAGCTTGCCGTTCAGGTATTGCGCCGTCAGCGATTTCTTGTTCTTGAGAATATCTTGCAAAGTGCCTTCGGCGATGATCTCGCCGCCGTGCACGCCCGCGCCGATGCCCATGTCGACGATGTAGTCGGCCGTGCGGATGGCGTCTTCATCATGCTCGACCACCAGTACGCTGTTGCCGATGTCGCGCAAGTGTTTTAACGTTTCGATCAAACGGTCATTATCGCGCTGGTGCAAGCCGATCGACGGTTCATCGAGCACATACATGACGCCCGTCAAACCGGAGCCGATTTGCGACGCCAGGCGGATGCGTTGTGCTTCCCCGCCCGAGAGCGTGTCGGCGCTACGGTCCAGCGACAGGTAGTCGAGGCCCACGTTGTTGAGGAATTTCAGGCGCGAAATGATTTCCTTGACGACGCGGTCGGCGATCTCTTTCTTGGCGCCCGTCAGCTTCAGTTTTTCAAAGAATTCCAGCGTCTCGCGCAGCGGTTTTCCCGCCACTTCATAGATGGCGCGCTGCTGCTTGCCCGTGCCGACCTTGACGAAGCGCGCTTCGACGCGCAGGCGCGCGCCATCGCATGATGGACAGCATTTTTCATTGATGAACTTGGCCAGTTCTTCCTTGACGGCCATCGAATCCGTTTCGCGGTAGCGGCGCTGCAGATTGTTGACCACGCCTTCGAACGTGTGTTCCTTGATGACGGTGCGGCCCCGTTCGTTGACATAGGTAAACGGAATCACTTGCTTGCCGGAACCGTACAGCACGGCCTGCTGTGAATTCAAGTCCAGTTGCTCGAACGGCATGTCCAGGTCGAACTCGTAATACGCGGCCAGGTTCGACAGCATCTGGAAGTAAAACTGGTTGCGGCGGTCCCAGCCCTTGACGGCGCCCGACGCGAGCGACAGGTTCGGGAACGCGACGATGCGTTTCGGGTCAAAGAATTCAATATGTCCCAGGCCGTCGCATTCGGGGCAGGCGCCCATGGGGTTGTTGAACGAGAACAAACGCGGTTCCAGTTCCTGCAGGGAATAGCCACACACATTGCAGGCGAACTTGTTGGAGTACACGTGCTCCTGGGCGGTATCCATTTCATAGGCAATGGCGCGGCCGTCGGCCAGGCGCAGGGCGGTCTCGAAACTTTCCGCCAGGCGTTGCTTGATCTCCTGGTTTACCTTGACCCTGTCGATGACGACGTCGATCGTGTGTTTTTCCGTTTTCTTTAATTTCGGGAGGTCATCGACTTCATAGATTTTGGCCGCATGCGTGCCGCTCTGCACGCGGAAACGCACGAAGCCTTGCGCCTGCATCTGCTCGAACAGGTCCACGTGTTCGCCCTTGCGGTTGGCGACGACGGGCGCGAGTATCATCAGCTTGGTGTCTTCCGGCATGGCCAGCACGGCATCGACCATTTGCGACACGGACTGGGCGGCCAGCGCGTTTTCCGGGTGGTCAGGGCAGTAAGGCGTGCCCACGCGCGCATACAGCAGGCGCAAATAATCGTGGATTTCCGTCACGGTGCCCACCGTCGAGCGCGGGTTGTGCGACGTTGCCTTCTGTTCGATGGAGATGGCAGGGGATAGGCCCTCGATCAGGTCGACGTCGGGCTTTTCCATCAATTGCAGGAATTGGCGCGCATAGGCCGACAGCGACTCGACATAGCGGCGCTGGCCTTCCGCGTACAAGGTGTCGAAAGCCAGCGAAGACTTGCCGGAGCCGGACAAGCCGGTAATCACGATCAGCTTATTGCGCGGCAAATCGAGATTGATATTCTTGAGGTTATGCGTGCGAGCGCCGCGAATGCGGATCTGTTCCATGTGATTGCCTTGCTTTCAGTGAGTGGTGCGGCCGGCGCATTGTGCCTGGGTGCGGATGAGGAGCCACAACGGGTCAACCTGTTACTATAGCCGGGTTTTGCTCTGCATGCCTGAGGCAGCCACGGGCGGATTGCGCCGCCAGGCGAACGTGCCCCGACAAAGTTTGATACAGATGCGTACTGACGTTTAAACACTGTATATAATACCAGTATTCAAGTTTCTTGTTTTCCCCTGCCGTGAAAAAAACGTGCTGCCGCACGGGAGATGGCGTCCGCCAGAAAGCGGGTGCTTTGCGCCGCGTGGTCGCTTATAATCCTCGTTTAGTACACTAAACTAACGCGCGGGACACCGGCTCCCGCTGCAGTTCATCAGGAGTTATTCATGGCATCAGTCAACAAAGTCATCATCGTCGGCAATCTGGGCCGTGACCCGGAAATCCGCTACATGCCTAGCGGCGACGCGATCGCCAACATCGCCGTGGCCACTTCGTACAAATCGAAGGACCGCAACACGGGCGAACAAAAAGAATTGACAGAGTGGCACCGTATCTCGTTCTTCGGCCGCCTGGCGGAAATCGTCGGCCAATATCTGAAAAAAGGCTCGTCCGTCTACGTCGAAGGCCGTCTGCAAACCCGTAAATACACGGACAAGGACGGCGTCGAGAAGTACGCAACCGACATCATCGCGGAACAGATGCAAATGCTGGGCGGTCGCTCCGGCATGGGCGGCGACGCCGGTGGTGGCGATGACAGCTACGGCGGCGGTGGTGGCGGCTACGACGCTCCGGCCCCGCGTCAGGCACCGGCTCCGCGCCCAGCTCCGGCACCAACCCCACGCCCGGCACCGAAGCCAGCACCGAACTTCTCGGATATGGACGACGACATTCCGTTCTAATGGGCACTTTTCTTAATTCGTAAACAAAAGGCCTGCTTCATTCGTGAAGCAGGCTTTTTTTGTAGGCACGGGCTGTAGACGGCAATCCGGGGCGCATAGTTCCATTCCACAGCAAGAAACGGATGGCGACGCTGTCCGGATGCTGGTCTGATGGTGCTTTGACGACACCGGAGAACAGCATGGATTTTCGCATTACGGGGCTGGCGCCCGAGCCTTTTCTGCCCCTTTTTTCCTTATCCGATGCCGAGTTAACGGCGCTCGGCGTGCGACGCCAGGTGGTCGACCAACATCCCGGATTTCCTGACCGTATAACGCTGGTGGATGCCGAACTGGGCGAGACTGTACTGTTGTTGAACCATGTCTGCCAGCCCGCCATGACGCCCTACCGGGCTTCCCACGCCATTTTTGTCCGCGAGGGCGCTACGCCAGCGTACGATGCCATCAATCAAGTGCCGGAATCGATGCGGCGGCGTTTGTTGTCGCTGCGCGCCTATGCCGCCGACGGCATGATGCTCGATGCCGAGGTGGTGGGCGGCACCGCCGTGGAGGCCATCATTGCACAACTATTCGGCCATGCGGACGTCAGTTATATTCACGTCCATAATGCCAAGCAGGGCTGTTATGCGGCCCGCATCGACCGCGTCGGCAGCTCCCTTGCCTAATCGCGCAAGCCCATCTCCAGGCTATAGTTCGCCACCGCATTCCTGCGCGCCGCATTGCGCATCAAATACACCTGCACCGTGTACTCGCCGTCGGCAGGCAGTTTTGCCTGGTAAGTGTTGCCGCTGGTCGAGCCGATGAACAGGGCTTCATCCTGGCCTTGCTGGCGGATGTTGAAGTAATTCGATGGCTGATTGGTTTTCAGCTTGACGCTGAGGGTCTGTCCCGCCTTGCCTGACAGCGTGTATTCGGCCGTGGCGTAGCCCTTGATCCTGCCTTTGACATTGTGGGCGGATTTGCCTGCCGTCAGCTCCACTGTTTCCTTGTGGACCGGGTCCGCGCTCCAGGCGGGTGTGGTCAGAAAAAGCGCCGCCAACAGCAGGCTGGCGCGGATGGGCAGGTGACGCTGCAGCATATGGAATTCCCCTCGAACGTGGTGCCAGCGCACTCGCCGACGATACAGCCCATCTTACGCGACGCCTCGTGTTTTGCCTGTACCGCAGTGCCATCCCATGGTGCAGATTGCGCTTCTCTTCCTTCCTCAGTTTTGATAAAACAAAATTCGAATATTGTTATGATGTTTTCGCATAAGGAGAATAATTGCTTTGCAATTGCTTATTTCACCAATAAAGTTATTTTGGTGATTGTCTATGCGATGGTATGTTGTTTGCAATGTTTCTTTGAATAAATTTTATCGGGGAGACTTCATTACATGCAATTCACGCATGGGATGAATACGAATCTGATGGAAAACATGCTATTTACCGATATTGTGTTTCCGCAGACGTGGCGCATGGACATTTTCCATGCTGATGTAATTAATGGAGTAAGAATGCAAGTTTTATCGGATATGGAAATTCAGGACATCTCGGGCGGTCGTGCATTTTGTTCGGATAGCATGTCGTCGAGCAAATATACCGCCACGGCAGGGTTCTGGGGCGGTATTGGCGCTGGCGTGATGTATGCCTACAATTCCTATTGTTCGGCATAAGCGGACCGGTAATGGCGGGTTGAATATGCCTGCTTGATTGTTTTTATACTGCTGATCGTAACGTGGCCACCATATGCCGTGAGTATATGGTGGCCATTGATGCGCAGAAAATGTCATTTGGCTCAATTCAAGAAAAACCTTGCAATGCATATAGCTGTCGATTCCTCAGGGGCACAATGGTTGGTTTTGGAACGTATATTCGGAAAGAAAAAGGGTTGGCTGCTTGCATCGCTGGCGGATTTTCAAAAAAGAAAATATCTGTTTCTCTTGTGCGATTTATTTGCCTTGATTTCCATCCTGATCGGACTGGCATGGACTTTGTATCCTGGACGTATTTTTCTGCAATCTTTTCCAATAAGCATAGTGTTGTTGCTACTGGCTGGAAAAGGGCTGCGTTTTAAAACGGCCGTCGTGCTGCCCGTGGCCAGCCGGGAACGATTGGATATCTTTTTAAAACTCCACCTTGGGTTCTTGCTCCTTGCCATGGCGTTATGTCTGGTACAGGTGGGATGTGCGCTGCGGCAGATCTGTTTGCTGGCCTGAAAAACTACCCAATCCGCCGTAAAAACAGGCCGCGCTATCACGGATAGTGCGGCCTGTTTGCATTACATCAAGATTGCATTGAAGTCTTAATTCACACTGACTTCCTTGCGGTTGTCGCGCGAGACCCGGTCGATCATCTTGTTGTACGGATCGACGCCCACGTCGAACGGTTTTTCCTTCACCGTGATCGTCACTACCGGGTCGCTGCCGGACAACACGCGCTTGTCGGTGAACAAGACTTTTTCGTCTTTTTCCCTGGCGCCAGGCGCGCGCGCGAAAATGGCGATTTCCACCGGTTCGTCATAGGCGCGCAGGCTTTCCTTGCCCTTGCCGTCGGACTCCAGCTTGGCCAGGTGCAGCTGCATGGTGACATCCCACTGGCCATCCGGGCGCTTGACGGCCGTCGCTTGCGTCACGCGGTTGTCGTAGAAGACGATTTTCTCGAACAGGTCCGTGATCAGGGCTTGCTTGTCCTGCGGCGCTTCGGCGCGGATGTACGCCAGCAGTTCCGATGATGTAGTGAACGGCGCCTGCTGGTAACCCTTGTCCTGCAGATAGCGTTTCAAGGCACGGTTCAGGGCTACTTCGCCGATTTCGTCACGCAGGCGGTAGAACACCAGGCTGCCCTTGTTGTAGTGGATGTATTGCTGTCCCTCCACGCGCGCCAGTGGCAGTTCCTCGATGGCTTCGCCGCCGCGTCCGCTCAGGTAGCGGTCCAGTTCATAGCGCAGGAAGCGGCGCATCTTGTCGCGGCCGTATTCCTTTTCCATCACCATCAGGGCCGAGTATTGCGCCAAGGACTCCATCAGCATGCTGGCGCCCTGCACGTTGGCGCCGATCACCTGGTGGCCCCACCACTGGTGCGCCATTTCATGCGCGGTGACGTAGAATACGTAGTCGATGTCCTCCTTGTCGCGCAGGTCGGCGATGAAGCCGATGCCTTCCGAATACGGAATCGTGTTGGCAAACGACTGCGCGAAGCTCTGGTAACCAGGGAATTCCAGGATGCGTACCTGCTTGTGCTGGTAGGGCGTGAATTCGGTGGTGTAGTAGTCGAGTGACTTTTTCACGGAAGTGATCATGCGCTGCGTATTGTAGCCGTGCTTTTTATCGAAATAAATTTCGATCGGCAAGCCGCGCCACTCGCCTTTTTTGACTTCCCAGCGCGCCGACAGGTAGGCAAAGAACGGCAGCATCGGCTGGTCCATCTTGTAGCGGTAGTAGCGGCGGCCATCTTTTTCCCAGCTTGCCTGCAGATAGCCTGGCGCCAGGGCGATCTGCTCGCCGCTGGTGGAAACCGTCGTGTCGAAATGGATCCAGTCGGCATCGCCGCCCAGCACCGTGTTGCCATATGCGGAAGAGTCTTCCAGCTTGGCCATGCGCTGCGGTTCGCCCAGGCCCCGCTTGCGGCGCTCATTGCGGTCCGTCAACTCCATTTCCTTGGCATAGCCGAAGTGCGGGAAAAAGGCCTGGTTGTTGAAGAAGCTGCCGTTCAGGTTGACCTGGTCCGGTGTACCGCTGTTGCTAAAGCCCTGATGCGTGACGGCCACCGTGAAGTCCAGCGGCAGAGTGGCACCGGGCGCCAGGGGCTGGGCCAGCTTGAGGATGCTGAAGCCGAGATCCTTGTCGTCCAGTTCGACCTTGTGCGCCGGCAAGTTCAGCCAGGTTGTCTTGAGCTGCGGGTCGAGCTGGATGCGCAGGTGATCGAGTGGCTGCGCTGTCTTGTTTTGCAGCACGTAGTGGCCCTTGATCAACACTTTACGTTGCTCAGGATAAATATCCACATCGGCCTGGACATCCGTGATCTTCGGCTGCGGCAAGTCTTTGTATTGTTTGTACAATTTCTCGTAGCGGGCCTGCTTGTCCATACCAATGTTCGACGGTTCGTACTTGTTCAGCACGTTCGTGTTGTAGAAGATCCAGCCGCCTGTGCCAGCCCAGCACAGCAATACAGCAGCCAGCGCGGCGCCAGCGCTGCCGCCCAGGCGCTGGCGGGCCATGCCCACGCGCGTCCGCCAGCCGGTCGACAGGCCGCGTACCCAGAACGCCTGCGCCAGCATGACCAGCGCCACGGTAAACAGGCTCCAGTACAGCGCAAACCAGGCCCAGCCCGTCAAGAAGTGGCCGTAGCCATTCATGTCCGAGTACTTGATGGCCGGCGTGCCGCCGAAGGCGTACAGATTGTGTTCGAAGTGCAGCATGCCCAGCACGGCTTGCGCCACCATCAGCAGGATCACCAGCAGGTAGCCGATGAATTTGTGATTTGACAGCACTTGCAGGGTCAGGGCGCACAAGCCCATCAGAACGAAGAAGAGGGCGCCCAGCAAAGTGCCTTTCAGGTACAGCCCCAGTTCCACGGGCGCGCCGCCCTTGACGAGCTGGAAGCCGATGGCCGTGATGACGCCCGCCAGCAGATAGCCGGCGATGACGCCGATCAGGGCCGTGCATTTGGCCAGCAGGGGGACCCAATCGGGCACGGGCATGGCGTCGCTGACGTCGGCGATTCTGACTTGCCGTTCCTTGAAGATCAGCTCGCCTGCATAGAAGGTGACGATGATGATCAAGAGAAAGCTGAAGCTGTTGCTGATCTGCTGCAACAGCAAATGCGTCATCGGATATACGGCCGTGCCATACATGTTCTTGCCGACATTGGCGGCAGCGATCAGGTTGATCATGCCGAACAGCAGCATGACGAGGAAGGGCAGGCTTTTGAAGACGCCGACGGCGTCGAAGCGCAGGATTTGCCACCACTGGCGCCAGGCTGTCGTGGGGGTGAAGGTGGGCACGCTGCGCGGCAGGTGCAGCGGCGCCGTCATGGCGGGCGCGATAGTTTCGGCCTTGTGCTTGCCGAACAGGCGTTTTCCCGTGCCTGCGCGCTGCGGCTTGAACAGGATGACGGTGGCGGCGAACAGCACCACCGTGACACCCAACCACAGCAAGCGGTTGGCCAGCAGGAAGCCGGAGAACGGCGGCAGGCCCGCGTTCGCTTCGGCGGACGTGAAGTAGCGCGTCATGCGGCCCAGGGCGCGCATGCCGAACGGGTCGAGCAGGACGGCGATCCATTCGTTGTTGATGTCGCGCGTAAAGGCGCCGGCCGTGCCCCACAGCACGAAAAAGCCCAGCACGCCCACGTAGACGAGCATCATCGAGCGCGTGGTGGCCGCCAGCAGCATCAGCAGGGCGCCGATGAAGAGCAGGTTCGGGATGACCATTACGGCGAAGCTCCACGCATACGCATGCAGCGAGAACGCACCCACGCGCTGCGGATCGACCCAGGGCATGAGGGGGCCGAGCATGGTGCCGAAGGCGATGCAGATGAAGATGACCAGGCAGGCGACAAAGCCGGCGGCGAAGCGGCCGAACAGGTAATCCCAGCGTCGCATGGGTGTGGCGAACAGCATGTCGGCCATGCCCACTTCGCTGTCGCGCAGTACGGCGCCGGCGATGAAGACGGTGATGAGCAACATCGACAGCAGGCTGAACATCGTCAGCAGCTGTGCCACCACGGTCGGTGCATTGCGGTGGATGTTGCCGATGGCGCCACCGATCTGAATCGAATCGCTGCTGCTGGCGCCAAAGGCCAGCAAGGCCAGGATGACGGCAAATACCCACAGCAGCGGCTGTTTCAGCTGATAGCCGAGGTCAAACTTGAAAAATTCCTTCCACATGGCGCGCTCCTCAGGCCAGAACGGCGGCTGCGGCAGGCGCGGCTGCGCCATGGCGGGCAGCGTTGCGCACATGCAGGAAGTACACGTCTTCCAGGTCCGCAGCGATCTGCACGAAGCCGCTGTCGGGCTGGCTGTCGGCATACACATTGATTTGCGGCTTGCCGCCCACCAGGCGCGTCGACAGCACATTGTGCGATTGCTGGTACTGCGCCAGCTCGTCCATGCTGACGCTGCGGCGCCACACCTTGCCGAGCAGGGTGTCGATGGCGGCCTGCGGCTCGCCCTGCACCAGCACCTGGCCCTTGACGATCATGGCCATGCGCGGGCACAGGTCCGTCACGTCGTCGACGATGTGCGTCGACAGGATCACCACCACCTGCTCGCCGATCTTGGCCAGCAGGTTCAGGAAGCGGTTGCGCTCGTCCGGGTCCAGGCCGGCAGTGGGCTCATCGACGATCACCAGGCGCGGTGCGCCCAGCAGCGCCTGGGCGATGCCGAAGCGCTGGCGCATGCCGCCCGAATACGTGCCCAGGTTGCGCTTGCGCGCTTCCCACAGATTGGTTTGCTGCAACAAGGCTTCCACGGCTTCCTTGCGTGGTCCCTTTTCCGTCAATCCTTTGAGCACTGCAAAGTGATTGAGCAGGGTTTCCGCGCTGACCTTCGGGTAGACACCGAAATCCTGCGGCAAATAGCCGAGCTGGTGGCGCAAGCCGGCTTTGTCTTGCAGTACATCGACGCCATCGAAGTGGATGCTGCCGCTATCGGGATCTTGCAAGGTGGCAATGGTACGCATCAGCGAGGACTTGCCTGCACCATTCGGCCCCAGCAAGCCGAACATTCCGTTGGGAATTTCCAGACTGACATGGTTGATGGCCTTGACGCCATTCGCATATGTTTTGTTCAGCTGTTTGATCTTTAGCATGCAGCATTCTCCAGAGCTTGGGTATGAAAGCCGGCAGATGCCTGTCTACCGGTCTGTGGAAGGGGATCACCCTTGTTTTTATCAACCGCGATGGCGGATGTTACTTAAAAACAATAATATATAAGCAACTGGAAGGAAAAAAATGGTTTTGCGACCAAGGGGGGAAATGCCGGGATGAAATGCCGGAGGGCGGGGATGAGTGACGGTGATAAGATCGCGGACTGGATGGACGCCATCGTGCGGGAAAGCTCTTCATGCATGCAATAAACAAAGTCATCGCGTTGCGCGCCATTGCCCCGGGCGAAGAGGCGGCATTGGCGCAGCTGTTCCAGCTGTACTGTTATGACAATTCCGCCTGGAGCGGAGAAAGCGTGCTGGCCGAAGGCCGCTACGACGTGTGCGATGCGGGGCTGGCGTCGTATGTGCATGCAGCCGGCCACACGGCGAGCTGGATCGAGGTTGATGGCGAACTGGCCGGTTTTTTCCTCACGGAGCCCGGCATGGCGGGTGAGCTGGCCGTGCAGGAGTTCAGCGACTTTTTCATCCTGAAGAAATACCGGCGCCGGGGTGTGGCGCTGGAAGTGCTGCGCAGGGTGCTGCTGGACAGCGCGCAGACGTGGCTGGTGGCGACATTTCGCGACGATGCCGCTGCCTGCGCGTTCTGGCGCCACGCGTTTTCGCGATTGCCGTTTGCCAGGGTCGAGGCGTACGACGATCCGGACTTGCCGCAGTTCCAGCTGACGTTGCTGAAACCGGCGGCCTGAGTTCGTTTAGAAGCGCACTTTCACATACGCCGACGGCCCTGTCAGGCGCACGTTCAAGTCTGCATCGCGTTCGCTGTCGCGGTGCAGCTTGATTTTCGAGATGCCGTAATCGGCCACGAAGCCGATGTTCTTGAACGGAAACCATTCCACGCCGATATTGCCGCCGTAGATGTGGCCGTTAATGCGCCCGCCATTTTTCTTGATGCCCGACGCTTCCGCATACATGCGCAAGTCCGGCGTGAAGGCGTGGCGCCAGCCCACTTCCAGCAGCGGCGCAAACGCGTGCTCGCCGACGGAATCGCGTGCCGTGGCCGTTTCGCCATTGACGATGCCGGTGGCCGTGCCGTTCAGACTGGCGTGGTAGTAGGCGGCGCCCAGGCCGATGCCGAGGGTGTCGTTGCCGCTGCCCAGCCACCATTTATAGGCCAGCTTGGCCAGGTCCAGCTTCAGATCGGCATTCGCCGTGGCCGTGCCCGTAACGGGCTGGCCATTGATGATGGTTTCGCCCGTCAGGCTTGGTGTGTAGGATTTGTCGTAGCGGTAGTAGTCGAATGCCAGGCCATGACGGTCGCCGATCAGCAAGTCCGCCTTGACGCGCGGGATGGTCGTGTGGCTTTGCTTCGATTCGGGCGCATCGATGCGGCCAAACTGCGTATCGGCGCCGATATTGATGCGCGGATCGGCGGAAAACGCTCCCACCGAGATGCTGACACGGTCCAGGGTGGGCGATGGCTCGGCCCGCGCCGTGGCGGCCGCCGTGGCAATGCCCAGTACACCCAGCATCATGGCGCCGCGCAAGGCGAGATGCTGCAAACGGGGTGGGGACAGACGGGCGGGGACGGACGTAACAAACATGGGACTACTCCTCGGAAAGATGATGGGTGGGCCGCGACGCTGGGGCGGCCGACAGGTGCAATGCAATGAGGAAATGGTAGCAACTGTTACATTTAGATCACGTAGCCGCACGGCGCAAGTTCCCGTCGGATTTGTCCTACCGTGTTAACAGCTACTTGTACACGCCGGGCCAGTCGGCCAGGCTGGCCAGTACGCCGGCATTGCCTGCAACGGGGGATGCGGGCAGAATGGTGCACACGAGGAGGAGACATCTATGAGAATCGCCGCCATTTCCGATATCCACGGCAACCTGGACGCGCTTGACGCCGTACTGGCCGACATCGCCCGTCGTAAGGTGGACGTGACCGTCAACCTGGGCGATATCGTTTCTGGCCATCTGCAGCCACGCGCCACGGCGGCGCGCCTGATGGGACTCGATCTGCCCACCATCCGCGGCAACCACGAGCGCCAACTGCTGGGCGACCCGGCCCGCATGGGCGTTTCGGACGCGTATGCGCGCGCGCAAATGCTGCCGGAACAACTGGACTGGATCGCGGCGCTGCCCGCCACCATGCGCCTGCGGCATGACGTACTGCTCGTGCATGGCACGCCCGGCAGCGACCTCGTGTATTTTCTCGACAGCGTCGCGCCGCAAGGCAGCCGCGCCGCCACGCTGGAGGAAGTGGCCGAACGCACAGGGACGACGGACGCGGCCTTGATCCTGTGCGGCCACACGCACATGCCGCGCCAGGTGCGCCTGCCCGATGGGCGGCTGATCGTCAACCCGGGCAGCGTGGGCTTGCAAGCCTACGACGACGACCATGGCTATCCGCACGTGATGGAAAACGGCACGCCGCATGCGCGTTATGCCATCGCCGAACAGGGGACCGATGGCGCCTGGACGGCGCAGTTGCACGCGGTGGAATATGACTGGGAAAAGGCGGCCCGGCTGGCGCTGGCGAACGGCCGGCCCGACTGGGTCATGCCGCTGCGCACGGGCCGGGTAGGCTGATTAGCGGAACTCTTCGGCCACCAGGTTGTACTTCTGCATCTTGTGATACAGGGTCTGTTTCGGCAAACCGAGCACGGCGCTCACTTCGCTGACGTTGCCGGAATATGCGCGCAGTTCCTGTTCGATCAGGGCGCGTTCGAAGCCGTTGACTTGTTCTGCCAGCGACAGGGGGCTGGCCTGGCCGCCCGCCAGCAGGCTCGAGGCGCCGCCGGCGATGCCCAGCACGAAGCGGTCGGCGATATTACGCAGTTCGCGCACATTGCCGGGCCAGGAATGGGCCATCAGGTTGCGCATCTGCGCGCTGGAGACCACGGGCGCGGCACGGTTGTAGCGGGCGGCGGCGGCCAGCACGAAATGCTCGAACAGGATGGGAATGTCTTCGCGCCGTTCGCGCAGCGGCGGCAGATGCAGCACGATCAGATTCAAACGATAGTACAGGTCGCTGCGGAATTTCTGTTGCTGCGATAAATCTTCCAGGTCCAGTTTGGCCGCCGCGATGACGCGCACGTCGACGGGCGTGGGCACGTTCGAGCCCAGGCGCTCGATGTAGCGCTCCTGCAGCACGCGCAGCAATTTGACTTGCAGGGACAGCGGCAGGCTTTCGATTTCGTCGAGGAAAAAAGTGCCTTGATCCGCGTGCTCGATCTTGCCCACCTGCCGCTTGGCCGCGCCCGTAAACGCGCCCGGTTCGTGGCCGAAGACTTCGCTTTCAAAGATGCTTTCGGGAATCGCGCCGCA
Source organism: Janthinobacterium salmonicoloratum (assembly GCF_051380845.1). Lineage (NCBI taxonomy): Bacteria > Pseudomonadati > Pseudomonadota > Betaproteobacteria > Burkholderiales > Oxalobacteraceae > Janthinobacterium > Janthinobacterium salmonicoloratum. Next base: position 153,779 of record NZ_JBNYXV010000007.1, read on the forward strand.
GTTGACGGCGACGAAGTTGTGCTTGCGGCGGTGGCTGAAGTCATGCAGGCAGCGGGCCACCATTTCCTTGCCCGTGCCCGTGTCGCCATAAATCAGCACATCCGCCGGTTCGTCGGCAACGTCGAGGATCAAACGCCGTATGTCGCGCATCGCCACGGAATTGCCCAGCAGGCGCGCTTCGATGCCGCCGCCGTCTTCCAGCTGGCGGCGCAGGCTGTGCACTTCCAGGGTCAGGCGCCGCGTTTCCAGCGCGCGCAGGATGACGTCGACCAGTTGCTCGGATGAATAGGGCTTTTCGATGAAATCATAGGCGCCCGTGCGCATGGCGTGCACGGCCATGGTGATGTCGCCGTGGCCCGTGACGAGGATCACGGGCAGGTTGGCATCGAGCGTCTTGACCGCTTGCAGCAATTCGAGGCCGCTCATGCCGGGCAGGCGCACGTCGCTCACGACGATGCCGGGAAAATCCGGCGTCAGCAGTTTATAGGCCAGCTCGGCCGAATGGAAGGCCAGCACGTCCAGGCCGGCCAGCTGCAGTGCCTGCTCGCTGCCTTCGCGTACGGTGGGATCGTCTTCGACCAGCAAGACCTTCAAGCCGTCAAACATGTTTTTCCTCCTGCGTTGCAATCTGTAGTTCGATGGTGAAGATGGCGCCGCCGCCGGGGGCGTTCTCGGCGCGCAGCACGCCGCCGAACTGGCGCGTGATCTGTTCGGAAATGGCCAGTCCCAGTCCCAGTCCCAGGCCTTGCGGTTTGGTTGTGAAGAACGGTTCGAACAGGTGTTCGCACACTTCCGTCGACAGGCCCGGCCCCGTATCTGCCACATGGATCAGCACGTGCTCGGGCGTGCATTCGACGGACACGCGCAGGCTGCGCACGTCGCTGCCATTCATGGCGTCGAGCGCATTGGCGTACAGGTTCACCAGTACTTGCTCCAGGCGGTTGCTTTCGCACATGGCGAAGATGTCTTCGGGCGGCAGTTGCAGGGTGAAACGCACATTTTCAACCTGCAGGCGGCGTTCGACGAGGAACAGAGCATTGCTGATCGCCGTGGGAATCGAGACGGAGGTCAGGCTGGTGGTCGACTTGCGCGCAAAAATCTTTAATTGGCCCGTAATGGTGCCCATTCTGGCCGCAATTTGCGAGATCTTTGCCAGGTTGCGCCGCGCATCGTCGAGCCGTCCCCGTTCCAGCAGGATGACGGCATTGTCGGACATCGTGCGCAGCGCCGTCAGCGGCTGGTTGAGTTCATGCGTGATGCTGGCCGACATTTGTCCCAGCACGGCCATCTTACCTGCTTGAAACAGTTCGTTTTGCGTGATGTGGAGTTTTTGCTCGGCTTTGCTGCGCACCTCGATTTCCTGGCTCAGGCTTTGCGTCATGGCATTGAGTTCCGAGGTGCGTTCCTCGACCATGGCTTCCAGGTTGTCGTAGGCATGTTGCAGATCTTCGCGGGCACGCAATTTTTGCGCCACGGCCGCGCGGCGCTGGCGCAGGTAAAAGAACAGCAGCATGAAAAAACCCAGCAGCACGCAAGAGAAGGCGGCCGCCGCGCGCGCGCTGGCCTTGGCCTGCGCCAGGTCGGACAGGTAAATAAACGTCCAGCCTTGCGGGGACTTGAGCTTGATTTGCGTCATCACGCTGGAGCTGATCTTCGGGGGCGTGTCGGCGTGTTCCTGCTCGCGCACGCTGATCACGCGGGCCCCATTGCCCAACTGGCGGTCGGAGACAAAGGGGATGGCTGCGAGCTGTTTCGAGTAATACTGGCGCGTGCGGTTGAGTTCTTCGACGATCGCGGGCGACAGCGGCGCCAGGGTCTTGTACTTCCAGTCCGCCATGGAACTGAGGAAGATCACGCCGTGCTCATCGGCCAGCATCACCTTGTCGGCGCCTTGCACCCAGCGTTTTTCCAGGTTTTCCAGGTTCACCTTGACCGTTGCCAGGCCCAGCATGTGGCCATTCTGGTAGATGCCGTGAGCAAAGAAGTAACCGGGTTCCAGCCGCGTCGTGCCGACGCCATAGAAGCGGCCCGGCGTGCCGCGCAGCGCGTCTTGGGCGTAGGGGCGGAATGAGATATTGTCGCCAATAAAGCTGTCGGGCTGCTGCCAGTTGCTGGCGGCCCGCGTGTTGCCGTCGAGGTTGCTGATGAAAATGGTCGACGACTTCGCCTGGGCATTCATTTGCTCGAGGTAGTGGTTGACCGTATCGATCAGCACCGGGTCTTCCGGGTGTTGCAGCAAACGGATCACGTCGCGGTTCAGCTCCAGGGTCTTGGGCAGGAAGTCGTATTTTTCCAGCGCATTTTCCAGGCTGCTGACATATACCTCGAGGCGCTGCGCGCCGCTGGCCTGCAGCTTGCCGATGGCGATGCGTTCGGTCCAGAAATACACGAGCCAGACGGTGGCCAGGCAGGCGGCCAGCACCACGCCCCAGGCCAGCGTTTCGCGGCCCGACCGTTGCGACAGGCGCTGGCGCCAGGAAAGGGAAGGTTTGTTACTGCTATTCATAAAATCAGCTGCCAACTTGCAAGAACCCACAGTATCGCATTTAAGTAATCGCGGAAATAAAAAAGCCGCCGGATGTGCATCCGGCGGCCTGCGCTAACGTGAGCCGCGATTAGAACGTATGACGCATACCTAAGTTGAAACCGCTGTTGCCGGTGCCGTTGTCGGTGGCATTGCCGACGACGAAGGTGGCGCCGTTCTTGTTGCTGATGTGGCCGTAACCGGTGTACAGGTCGCTGCGCTTGGACAGGGCGTAGAACGCGCCGATGGCCCACTGCTGGGCGTCACGGTTCAAATTGCTCTTGTCGTTGTGGCGGATGTACGACGCGACCAGCTTGGTGGCGCCGAACGGGGCGCTGAAGCCAACGAGGATGTCGTTGCTCTTGCTGTCGTCGAGGGCGCGGTTGTCGGCGTAGCCGAAGTTACCTTGCACGACGCCGAAGTCGTAGCGCGTGGCCAGCAGGGTGTTGCGGGTTTGCTGCGTCGCCAGCGCATTTTCCTTGCGGTGGTGCGTCAGGGTCACGTTCAACGGGCCATCGATGTAATGCACGGCGCCGCCCATGCTGCGGTTTTTCGCATTGTCGCCGGCCACTTCGCCAAAGCCATACGCCAGGTCGGCCGACAGCTTGCTCCAGGTCGGCGTGGTGTATTGCACCATGTTATCGACGCGGATATTTGTCACCATCAGGTTCGATGCCGTGCCGGCCAGGCCGATGACGAACGGATCGGCCACGTCGCGCAGGGCCAGGTAATACGGCGAGTACTGGCGGCCCAGGGTGACGGCGCCGGCGCTGCCGGTGAGGCCAACATATGCCTGGCGGCCGAACAGCAGGCCGCCCTGGCCCGAGGTGCCGGTGTCGATATTGAAACCGCTTTCCAGTACGAAGGTTGCGGCCAGGCCGCCGCCCAGGTCTTCCTTGCCTTTGAAGCCGATGCGCGAGCCGGAGGCGACGCCGGAAGCGACGCGGTTCAGGCGGTCGCCGGCAGCATCCTTGTCGAACACCAGGCCGGCGTCAGCCACGCCATAGACGGTGACGCTCGATTGGGCCATGGCGCCAGTGGAGGCTGCGCCGAGGGTCAGCAGGGTAAACAGGACTTTTTTCATGAAAATCTCTCTAATAAGTTGGAATGACTACTGATCGCACTACCTGACTGCTTGTTACTCAACATCAACAACAAATAAATGGCCCGCTTGTGGCGGGCCATGGCGCTATCAGGCTTTGCTAGCGTGATCCGCTTCGCCCCAATGGCTTTCCGTGTTCTGGCTGGCCGCATTGGCCGCGGCTGCTTCTTCCTCGGTGGCCAGGCCACCTTCCCATTTGGCGACGACGGCCGTGGCGACGGCATTGCCGACCGCGTTGGTAGCCGAACGGCCCATGTCGAGGAATTGGTCGACGCCCATCAGCAGCAGCAAGCCCGCTTCCGGAATATTGAACTGGTTCAGGGTAGCGGCAATTACCACCAGCGAGGCGCGCGGTACGCCGGCCATGCCTTTCGAGGTCAGCATCAGCAGCAGCAGCATGGTGATCTGGGTGCCGATCGACAGGTCGATACCATAGGCTTGCGCAATGAACAGCACGGCAAAGGTGCAGTACATCATCGAGCCGTCGAGATTGAACGAGTAGCCCATTGGCAACACAAAACTTGAAATCTTGCGGTCCACGCCGAACTGGTCGAGCGCCGTCAGCAGTTTTGGATAGGCCGCTTCGGAGCTGGCCGTCGAGAATGCCAGCAGGAACGGTTCGCGGATCAGGCCGACGAGCTTGAAAATGCGCGGGCCGATGACCACGAAGCCGGCGCCGATCAGCAGGGTCCACAGGCACAGCAGGCCCACGTAGAAGCCGCCCATGAACTTGGCAAACGTGACCAGCACGCCCAGGCCGTGGGTGGTGATGACGGAGGCCATCGCGGCGAACACGGCCAGTGGGGCCAGGTTCATGATGGTGCCGGTGATGCGCAGCATGACTTGTGCCAGCTGGTCGACGACGGCTGTCAGGGTCTTGCCCGATTCGCCCAGGCCGGCCAGTGCGCCGCCGAAGAAGATCGAGAACACCAGCACTTGCAGGATTTCATTGTTGGCCATGGCCTCGATCGGCGACTTCGGCACCAGGTGCGTGAAGAAATCTTTCAAGGTGAAGGCGGCCGTTTTCAAATTGGTTGAAGCGTGTATGTCCGGCAATGGCAAACCGAGGTTGGTTCCCAGCTGCATCAGGTTCGACAAGACCATGCCCAGCGCCAGCGAGACCAGCGAGGCAACGACGAACCAGCACATGGCTTTCAGGCCGATACGGCCCGCCGTCTTGCCGTCGCCCATGTGGGCAATGCCGACCGTCAGGGTGGAGAACACCAGCAGCGCAATGATCATTTTGATCAGGCGCAGGAAGACGTCGGTGACGATGGAAATATTGCCAGCGATCTGAGCGCTGAGCTTGGCATCAGGGAAGGCGGTGTTGCATCCATAGCCCACGGCAATGCCGAGGATCATGGCAATCAGGATGTACAGGGTTAATGGCCGTTTCTTTTTCATTTTGACTCCTCCGGTGAAACGCCGCTGTGAGCGGATTATTGATAGCGAGCAACTCAAGCTTGGAGTCAATATTTCTCAAAAACAAGCCCTTGCGTGCTAGCGATTATTTGCAGCAAAACCTGTACATAGCAAAGGATATGCCTGAAATGGGAATTTGCGACCTAACTTCTTAAGTTGTTGATTTAAAGTCGCTTTTTTGTTGTCAGGATGTCGCAACTTGGTGTGCTTGCGCGAAATATTGGACGCGGTGGCGCATCGCTGTATGACTTTTCATACGCTAGTCGCGGCGGGCTGGCGCTACCCCAAAAAAGACAAGATTGTCAGGACAATAAAAAAGCCCCTCCGAAGAGGGGCTGAATGTAGCGCAATGCGGGTTCTCAATGTTAGAACTTGATATTTGCCGTCAGGCTGAACGAACGTGGCTGGCCCGGGGTGTAGCGGAAGCCGGACTTGTTGATGGCCGCCACATAGGTCTTGTCGGCCAGGTTGTAGGCGTTCAACTGCAGGTCGAGGTTTTTGTTGACGGTATAAGTCGCCATCGCGTCGAAGACCCAGTAGGCATCCACGCGGGCTGGCGTGCCGACGGCGCCATCGGTGCCGCGCAGCATTTCACCCACGTAACGCGCGCCGCCGCCGATCTTCAGGCCAAACGGCAGGGTGTACGAGGTCCAGCTGGTGAACGCCTGTTTTGGCGTGTAGCTGAGGTTATTGATGCCGCTGGCTGTGACGACCTTGCCCGACTCGACCTTGGTATTCATGCGGGTATAGCCGGCGCTGACCAGCCAGTTCGGCATGATCTCGCCCACCACGCCCAGTTCCAGGCCTTCCACGCGCTTCTTGCCGGTCTGGTAATAAATGGTCGGGATCACAGGATCCTGTTCCACTTCATTCTTGACGGTGGTCTGGTAGACGGCGGCCGAGAACGACAGTTTTTGCTTCAGGAAATCCCACTTGGTGCCGATTTCCTTGGTGATGGTTTCCTGTGGGTCATAGTTCGGGTTTTGCGCGCTGCTGGCGGCGGCGCTCAGGGCGAAGTTGACGCCAGGTGGCGCTTTCGACGTGGCCAGCAAGGCGTACACGCTGCTGTCCGGCGTCGGCTTGTACATGGCCGAGATCTTGCCATTGGCCAAGGTGTCGCTCAGGGTCAAATGGGTGGGAATCGGCGTGCCCACTGGCAATGGCTGTACCGCGGGCGCAGTCACGGCCGTTTGCAAGGTGACGGCGTCATACGTGGTGTTGAAATGGTCGAAACGCACGCCACCGTTGAAGATCCACTTGTCGCCGAACTTGACGGTATCGAAGACATACAGGCTTTGCGTGTTGACTTCGCCTTCGGTGAAGGCGCCGCTACGCACGGGGTTATGGCCGGTGACGGTGTCACGCGGATTCGGCTTGTACAGGTTCGCTGCCGGCAAGGTGCCCAGGCTGGCTGGCACATAGCTGTAGTTGCTCTGTTTTTCGCTGGTGAACTCGGCGCCGGCCACCACGGAGTGCTTCAGCACGCCTGTGTCGAATTGCGCGCTGACCACGGTCTGGTTGGTCAGAATCGTGTTTTCCTGGTCCTTGACGGTGCGCAGCGAGCGCGCCAGGCTCCAAGTCGACGGATCGATCGGGGCCGGTGTCTTCAGGTTGACCATGCTGCCCATGAAGGCCGTCAGCAGGTAGTCCTGCTTGGTCTTGCCGTAGCGCGTGGTGTTCTGGAGCTGCACGTTGGGCGAGAAATCATGGTCGATGCGCAAGGTGCCCATGTCGGCCTTGACCTTGTCGTAGTCCGAGGTAGAACCGTAGAAATTCTTCGGATCGACCTTGGCGGCGCTATTCAGGAAGGTGCGGATGACCGGTTGCTCCTTCGTGGCGACGTCCGGCGTCGAATAGCCTGGCAAGCCGATGGTCGGCACGCCGCCGTCGGGCACGTTGTTTTGATCCACGTGCAGGTAGCTGGCCGTGATGCGCGTTGGCTTGCCGATGCCGAAGGTGACGGTGGGCGCGAAGGCCCAGCGCTTGTTCTTGACTTCATCGCGCGCCGGGTTGCCGCTGTCCTGCGTCATCAGGTTCAGGCGCATTGCCGTGCCCGAGTCGCTGTCGAGGATGCGGTTCCAGTCGGCCGTGGCGCGTTTCTGCTTGCCGCTGCCCGCCGTCAGCAAGGAATTGAATTTGTTTTCCATGGTCGCCGTCTTGCTGACCAGGTTGATCGAACCGGTGGGCGAACCGCGGCCGCTGTCCGTGCCCGCCGGACCCTTCAGCACATCGATCTGTTCGATGTTGAAGACGTCGCGCGAGATGGAGCCCACGTCGCGCACGCCATCGACATAGATGCTGCCGGACGAATCGAAACCGCGCATGTAGACGGCGTCGCCCGTATTCGTGTTGCCGTTTTCACCGAGGAAGAAAGTACCCACGCCAGGCGTGTTGCGCAGCGCGTCCGTCAAGGTCAGCGCGCCTTGCTGTTCGATCAATTCCTTCTTGATCACGACGATGGTTTGCGGCGTGTTGACCAGCTCTTCCGTGTATTTCGGCGACGAGGCTTTTTCGGCCTTGAAATCATTTTCCTTCGAGCCCACGACCTTGATTTCGTTCAGGGTTTGCTGCGATGCCGGGGCGCTTTGGCCGGCCGGGTCGGCCGCCTGGGCGGCGACGGGCAGCAGCATCACGGCCAGGGCGGCGCCGATGTGCTGGTTGAAACGGGTTGGGGCGTGTTTGCGGCTCTTGATTGCCATCTTGCTCTCTCGATAAGGTCAGGTAGTGGTTCCTGGCTGGCTCTGCGCTGCTGTGCTTGGGCACGCGGGCAAGTGGCTGGCGATGGACGGGTTGGCAGACATTGTAATTATTGGACATCAATTCGTAAATGAGAATCGTTATCAGTCTCGTTTACACAACGAAATGCGTGTGCCGCAAAAAAAACACTGTGATGCCGCATGAATGCTTGCTTTGCTGCCCGGCCGCTGCTATGCGCGCAAGCCTCCGGCAGCGGGAGTATGATGAGCAACCTTTACAAATTTCCGCCAAGCATGCTGCAGACTCCCGACGCCTTTGTTCCCCTGATCGACGCGCCTGAACCGGCCCCGGCCGCCGACCAGACGCTCACCTTTGTCTTCCACCGCGGGCGCCTGCTGTTGCGTACGCCGGAACTGCTCTTGCCCACTGCCACCGAGGTGGCCGCGCTCGATATCGACCTGAGCCGCGCGCAGCCCGTAGGCTTGTGGCAAGACCGCTATTGTCAGACCGTCTGGACCGACGAGGAGTTGCCAGTGGGCGCCGGCCTGGCCTGGCACGGCATGCGCTCGCTGTTCCAGGCTGTCGACGATGGCTTCCTGGGCCTGGCCAGCCGCGCCGTGCAACTGGCCGAGTGGGCGCGCACGCACCGCCATTGCGGCGTGTGCGCCTCGCCCATGCAGCGCACGCGCGGCGAACGTTGCTTCACATGCGCCGCCTGCGGCATGCTCGCGTATCCGCGCATTTCACCGGCCATGATGGTACTCATCCGCAAGGGCGACCAGGTGCTGCTGGCCATGCACAAGCACTCGCCATCGCAGCGCTTCAGTCCGTTGGCCGGTTTCCTGGAAGCGGGCGAATCGATCGAGGAAGCCGTGCACCGCGAAGTGATGGAAGAGGTGGGCTTGCGTGTGCACAATCTGCAGTACTTCATGAGCCAGTCCTGGCCCTTTCCCCATTCGCTGATGATCGCGTTTACGGCCGACTACCTCGATGGCGAGATCCGCCTCGACGAGAACGAGATCGCCGAGGCGCGCTGGTTCGGCCCCGGCGATGCATGGCCGGAAGCGAGTTCCAGCGTGTCGATTTCGGCGCTGCTGGTCGGCGCGCACCGTCCGCCAACCGTATAGGTAAAGCGGAGGCAGCTCGGGCAGCTTGCCGCATTTTCTATATACTGGCGGCAATTGAAAATTTTAGGGTGGTTTAGCATGTCTCAAGAAGAATTCTCCGAAAACGACTGGCGCCGGCTGATCAGCAGCTTGGGCGAAGATCCGCAGCGTCCTGGCTTGCTGGAAACGCCGGCGCGCGTGGCCAAGGCGTGGAAGCACTGGACGTCAGGCTATGGCCAGGATCCGGTGGACTTGCTGAAAGCCTTTGAAGATGGCGCGGAACAGTACAACGAGTTGATCGTCGTGCGCGGCATCCCCGTCTACAGCCATTGCGAACACCATCTGGCGCCGTTCTTCGGCAAGGCCACCATCGGCTACGTGCCAAACGGCAAGATCGTCGGCCTGTCGAAACTGACGCGCCTCGTCGATTGCTTCTCCAAGCGCCTGCAAGTGCAGGAACGCATGACGATGCAGATCGCCAATGCCCTGATGGAAGTGCTGGAACCGAAATCGGTGGGCGTGGTCGTGCGCTGCCGCCACCTGTGCATGGAAAGCCGCGGCATCCGTACGCCAGGCGAAGAAACCATCACCTCGGCCATGCTGGGCGAGATGCAGCCGAACCTGGCGCTGCGCACGGAGTTCCTGGCGCTGGCACGCGAAAGCTGATTTTTCAGCGACGATGCATGACGAAGGCGGCATATGCCGCCTTTTTTCATGGTCTTCCGGATTCCCGTTCCGCCAGGTAGCGCGCCGGTGGCTTGCCCACCGCCTTGCGGAACATGGTGACAAAACCACTGGTGTTTTCATAGCCCAGTTCCAGCGCCACCGCTTTCACGCTGTGGCCTCGTGCCAGCCCTTGCAAGGCCAGGATAACGTGCAATTGCCGGCGCCAGCGGCCTACGCTCATGCCCATTTCCTCCAATGACTGCCGGGTCATGCTGCGCTCGCTCATGCCGATGCGCCTGGCCCATTCGGCCAGCGAGCTTTTATCGGCCGGCTGCGCCAGCAGCAGGGCAGCCAGGCGGCGCAGCCGTACATCGCTCGGCATCGGCAGATGCAAGTCTTCCACGGGGGCTGCCGCCAGCTCATCGAGCAGGGTGGCCACCAGGCGTTCCTGCGCGCCATGCAGCGCGGTCAGTGTAGGAAAACCGGCTGCTTTGGCGATGAGTTCGCGCAGCAGCGGCGATACGGCCACGGTACAGCAGACGGCCGGCAAGGCCGGTGCCATGGCCGCCTCGACAAACAGGCAGTAGCACTCGGCCTCGCCCACGCCCTGCGCGGCGTGCATCAGGCCGCCCGGTATCCACACGGCGCACTGGGGCGGCACGATCCACACGCCACTTTCCACCTCACAATGAATCACGCCCCGCGTGGCGTATAGCAACTGCCCCTTGCGGTGCTGGTGCGGCGCTTGCTCCCATTCCTCGCGCACGCTGGCCAGGCCCAGGGCCAACAGGGGACGCAGCACGCCGTCGACGTCGAAATCGATGATGGAGGCGGTGGCGTCCAGGCCGAGCTGGTTGGTGAGCATGCTGGGCAGCAATGGATGGGGCATGGGCGGCGCTTTGGCTGGATTGAATAATATTGTGGCTATTTTATGCAATGACGTCGAGCACCGCTATCGGTATCGTGTCCCTATCCGCAGCCCCGCTTCAACGGCAACCGCCGCCGCCAGTGTTCTGATGAAGGCCAGGAGGAACGGCAACCCCCCGAAGGAGTCTCCCATGCAACTCGATATCACTGATTTTCCCCTCGTCTGGATGCGCCGCGACAGCGCCGCAAGCAGCCCCGACGATGCCTTGTTCGCCCAGTTCGAGGCACTGCTGGCGCGCCAGCAAGCGTTTGTCATTCTCAGCGAAGAAGGCCTGGACGAAGATGGGCATGAGCATCCGCAGGAAGAGCGCAAGCGCGCCGTGCTGTGGATGAAGCGGCACAAGACCGCCCTGCGTGCGTATATCCAGGGCATGGTGCTGGTCGAACCGAGTGCGGCCAAGCGCCTGGCTGGCAAGGCTTTTGCCGTCATGTTCGGCCAGTTCTGGGGCTATCCCCTGCATTTCGGCACCAGTCGCGACGACGCGCTCGACATCGCGCAGCATTTGATCAAGGCGTGGCTGCCGCCGCAACTGCCGTCAGGAAATGGCAGCCAGGCCGCGCATCAGTAGCGATAATCGTTGACGAAATGCTTGGTGAAGTTGTACTTGCTGCCGCCGTCGAGCAAGTCGACCAGGCGTTTCGGCGCCGAGGCCGACATGAAGGCGTCGGCCGCGCCGCCCGTGCTGCGGAACTTCATGCCGGGGCTGAGGATCTGGTTGGCGCCGATTTTCAGGTGCTGGAAGCTTTTCGTCTTTTCATTGTTGAGGATGAAGTGCAATTCCTGCTTGAAGGTCAGGAAGGGGATCTTCAGCCACCAGCCTTCGTCCGTGCCATAGCTGGCGACGCTGGAAAAATGCGTGTTCTTGTCCGTCAGGGTGGGTTTGCCCAGGCGGTCGTTGATGCGTTTCATGGCTTCATTCTTGGTCATGCTGTTCTTTCGTGATTCGATCTATCCGGCGTGCATTCTGACACAGGCGCGCCGCTACGTGCCGTGGAATGCCTTACAGCAGCAAAATCAGCGAACCGAGCACGATCAAGCCGCCGCCGGCCGCCGCCTTCAGGGTGAACGGCTCGCCCAGCACCAGCCAGCCGGCCAGCATCACCAGCGCCACGCTGAGCTTGTCGACGGGCGCCACCAGCGAGACGGGGCCCAGTTGCAATGCGCGGAAATAGCATAGCCACGACAGCCCCGTGGCGACGCCCGAAGCGATCAGGCAGGTCCAGCCCACCCAGTTGCCGCCGCTGGGGCGCTGCCACTCTGCGCGCAGCGAGATGATGGCTGCCGTCACCAGGAGGATGACGCCAGTGCGTATCAAGGTGGCCATATTGCTGTTCAGGTGGGCCACGCCCAACTTGCCCAGGATGGCCGTCAGTGCCGCAAACACGGCCGACAGGATGGCAAAGCCTTGCCAGGTAAACGTGGTTGACATGGAACTCCTTGTGCGGTGGCGAACTGCAATGACTGTAGCGTAAAAGAATGGCGGCCGCTGCCAGCATTTTTATTGCAATGCAACATCAATTCTCTTCAATTGTCGCAACGCATTAACAACACCGGGCAAAAATCATTGCTTCCCGGCATTGTAAATATCGGTCGTTCGAGCGTATGCTGGAGACGTCTGAACGGTGCCGCCAGAGCACTGTCGCCGCCGCATTCCTGGCCTGCAGAGCCGGAAGCAGGCCACGCCCCTTCGCCGCACAATAGAGAGTTGGAGACACCGCATGAAGAAATTGACGTTCCAGCAGAAGTTATGGATCCCCCTGATTTGCAGCCTGTTGTGTATCACCGTTATTTTTATCTATAACGCCCTGGAAGTCCGCAAGATCCGTATCGAAGAGCGCAGCGCCGACTTGAGCAATGCCGCCGACCTGGGACTGGGCGCCGTGAAAATGTTCGGCGACCTGGCCGCCAGCGGCGCCTTGACGAAAGAAGAAGCGCAGAAGCAGGCCACGGCCGTCATCAAGAGCATGCGTTTCGGCGAGACCGGTTATTTGTCCATCATCAATCTCGATGCCGTCGTCGTGATGAATCCCGCCGCACCGCAAACCAACGGCAAGAATATGTCGGATTTCAAGGATGCCAACGGCACCTATCTGTACCGTGACATCGTTACCGTCGGCAAGAGCGATGCGGGCAAGGGCTTCGTCCACTATTATTTCCCCCGTCCGGGCCAGAAAACCCCCGAACCGAAGATGAGCCGCGTGGTGGCCTATAAACCGTGGGCCTGGACCCTGGTGGTGGGCGTCTACATGGACGATATCGACGCGGCTTTCCGCCAGTCACTGCTCACCTCGCTGGGCGTGCTGGTGCTGGTGTGCGGCCTGCTGGCGGCCGTCGTCGTCGTGATCAACCGCAGCCTGCGCCATGCCCTGGGCGGCGATCCCGAGTATGCGGCTGACGTGGCCGCTCAGATCGCGAATAACGATTTGAGTGGCGCCGTGCGCACGCATGCCAATGACCGTCACAGCGTGCTGTACGCGATGAAAACCATGCAGGCCAACCTGGTCGACGCGATCAGTGAAATCCGCCATAGCGCCGAGACGATCGCCACGGCATCGAGCGAGATTGCCAGCGGCAATATGGACTTGTCGGCGCGCACGGAAATGCAAGCCAGTTCGCTGGAAGAGACGGCAGCCTCCATGGAGGAATTGACCTCGACCGTGACACAAAACGCAGGCAATGCCGTGCAGGCGAATGAACTGGCGCAGTCCGCTTCCGCCGTGGCCCGCCAGGGCGGCGCCGTGGTGGCGCAAGTGATCGGCACCATGGACACCATCAACGCCTCGTCGCGCAAGATCGTCGACATCATCGGCGTCATCGACGGCATCGCCTTCCAGACGAATATCCTGGCCTTGAATGCGGCCGTGGAAGCGGCGCGCGCCGGTGAGCAGGGACGCGGTTTTGCCGTGGTGGCGTCGGAAGTGCGCAATCTGGCCCAAAGGTCCGCTGGCGCAGCCAAGGAAATCAAGGAACTCATCGGTGCTTCCGTCGACAGCATCGCGGCCGGCAGTACCCTCGTCGCACAGGCGGGCACGACCATGGATCAAGTGGTGGCCAGCGTCTCGCGCGTGACCGACATCATGGCCGACATCACGGCCGCCTCGCATGAGCAAAGCACGGGCATCGGCCACGTCAACCAGGCGATTACGGAGATGGATAGCGTGACGCAACAAAATGCGGCACTGGTGGAAGAGGCGGCGGCAGCGGCGTCGAGCATGCAGGACCAGGCGGCCGTGCTGGCGCAACTGGTGGCGCGCTTCAAACTGTCGGCGCAGGAGCCGGGAACGTCGCCGCGCCTGGCGGCAAGTTCGGCTGGCGCGCCACGCGCCGTGGCGAAAAAGCCGCTGCGCAGCCTGGCGGCGCGTTAAGAAGTTATTGGGCTGGCGCCGCCGCTTGCGGCGCCGGTTCGAATTCCAGCTTGTCATCGACGACCACGAATTGCCCGACCGGCTGGCCCAGGTCGGCTTTCGGGTCGTTTTCCATTTCCGTCAGCTCATTGCAGGTATTCGTTTCCGCCTGCCACAACTGCTTGCCCATGCGGATATTCCACAGGCCATCACCAGCCGCAAACAGCTCGACGGTGATGTCGGCTGGCGCATCGGTCGACAGGGTGTGCAGGCGCTGGCATTGCGGCAAATTGCTCGCCATCAGTTGCACTTCCACGGTATCTTGCCAAAAATAACGTTGCTGGCGGCGTACGGTCAGGGAATGGTCTTGCCCATCGAACATGTAGATGGCGAAGTCCTGGACACAGCCTGACAGCAGGACGGATAGCGTGACGATCAGGAGTTTGCGCATGGTCGGCTTTCTTGGTTTGTGCTTGGGAATGGCGGCGTTCAATTCTTGCGGCGAGAGTGGGCGCTTGCGCTGCCTCGGGCGCCGTCTTGTTTTTCGCTTACGTGGCATTATATCCATGCATATCAGTTGCGGCGCGACAATAGTTATGCCAAGTGCGCCTGCCCCACTTATCTACCTGGAAAGACCACGATGATCGACCTGTATTACTGGACCACGCCCAACGGGCACAAAGTGACGATGTTCCTGGAAGAAGCGGGCATCCCCTACAACATCATTCCCGTGCATATCGGCAAGGGCGAGCAGTTCAAGCCCGAGTTTCTCGCCATCGCGCCGAACAACCGCATCCCCGCCATCGTCGACCAGGCGCCCGAAGATGGCGGCGCGCCCTTGTCCCTGTTCGAATCGGGTGCGATTTTGCAATACCTGGCCGAGAAAAGCGGGCAATTCCTGCCGGACGACGTGCGCGGCCGCGCCGAAGTCATGCAATGGCTGTTCTGGCAAATGGGAGGCCTTGGCCCCATGGCAGGGCAAAACCACCATTTCGTGCAATATGCGCCCGAACCGATCGACTACGCCATCACGCGCTACGTGAACGAAACGAACCGTTTGTACGGCGTGCTGAACAAGCGACTGGCCGACCGTGAATTCGTGGCCGGCGACAGCTACTCCATCGCCGACATGGCGATCTATCCATGGATCGTGCCGCACGAACGCCAGCGCCAGAAGCTGGAAGATTTTCCGCACCTGGCGCGCTGGTTCGCGGCCATTGCGGCCCGCCCCGCCACCGTGCGCGCGTATGCCCGCGCGGCCGAAATCAATGTGCAGCCCACCGTCAGCGGTGACGCGAAAAGCGTGCTGTTCGGGCAGACGGCGAAGACGGTAGCGTGATCAACGGTCAGTTTCCTCGGTAAGTGGAAAAGCCGAAAGGACTGAGCAGCAAGGGAATGTGATAGTGCTGGTCAGTCTTTTCCACGTGAAATTGCACGGGGATTTCTGGGAAGAAGGTTTCCTGTTTCAGGCGCGCATAGTGCTCGCCTGTTTTAAACACGATGCGGTAGTCGCCCGCCTGCATGGGCGTCTCGGCCGGATACATGGCCGCGATGCGCCCCTGCGCATTCGTCACGGCGCTGGCCAACTGTTGCCAGCCTTCACCTTTCTTTTGCTCCAAGGTTACCGTCACGCCCGCCGTCGGCTGGCCGCTCTGCAAGTTGAGGATGTGCACGCTCAAGGGATTGGCGGCGGCCAGGGCCATGCTGGACAGGCTGGCGAAGGCCAGGGCGGCCGCGGTTTTTTTCAGGTAGCTCATCGTGTTTCTTTCAAGTTGTGGGGAGATCGAGTTCAGGGATGGCGGACAGGGCTGCCTGGGCGCAGGCGCGGTCTTGCAGCGCGCCACCGCTGCCAGCGACGCCGATGGCGCCGACCACTTGCCCCTGGGCCATCAACGGCAGGCCACCACCCAGCAGCAACAGCTCGGGCACGGTGGTCAAATTGCGCATGTCCGGATTGCCGCGCGCGGCGACGGCCAGCGTGTAGGTGTCGCTTTTAGTGGACAGGGCGGTGTATGCCTTGCGCCGGCTGGCATCCGTGTTGTGGGGGCCCACGCCATCGGCGCGCTGCACGGCGACGACATTGCCGCCACGGTCCAGTACGGTGACGACGATGTGCCGCCCTTGCGCCTGGCAAGCGGCCATGGCCGCGTTGGCCAGCTTGTTGGCCGCTGCCAGTGAGAGTTCATCGACCTTGCGCAATTGGGCGTGGACTGGGCTGGCCAGCAGGCACAGCAGGGTACTGCCGAGTAACAGGGTTTTCATCTGGCATCCATGGAATAAAGAGGCGCCAGTATGGCCAGTGTTGCCCTACGCGAAGATGATCGCCGCATGACATTTTTATCATCCGCGGCGGCCTGCGTGCGGCGTAAAATGCTTCAACTTCCCACAAGAAAGCTGCCATGCGCATCCTGGTAATCGAAGACGAACCGAAGACGGGCGACTATTTGCTGCGAGGCCTGGCCGAGTCCGGCTTTACGGTGAGCCTGGCGCGCAACGGCCGCGACGGCTTGCACATGGCCAGCACGGAAGCGCCCGATCTCATCGTGCTCGACGTCATGCTGCCCATCATGGATGGCTGGCAAGTGCTGCGCGCGCTGCGCCTGCAAGAGGGCGGCGCGGACGTGCCCGTGATTTTCCTCACGGCGCGTGACGAGGTGCAGGACCGCGTGAAAGGGCTGGAGCTGGGCGCCGACGATTACCTGGTGAAACCGTTTGCCTTTGCCGAACTGGTGGCGCGCATCCGCACCCTGTTGCGGCGCGGGCCGCCGCGCGAAGACGACGTGATCCGCATCGGCGACATGGAAATCGACGTGATGAAACGCAAGGTCAGCCGGCAAGGCCAGCGCATCACGCTGACGGCGAAGGAATTCGGCTTGCTGCATTTATTGGCGCGGCGCCAGGGAGAAGTCTTGTCGCGCTCCATCATCGCCTCGCAAGTGTGGGACATCAATTTCGAGAGCGACACCAACGTCATCGACGCGGCCATCCGCCGCCTGCGCAGCAAGCTCGACGATCCGTTTGAACCCAAGCTGATCCACACCTTGCGGGGCATGGGCTATGTCTGCGAATTGCGCGCGCCCACGGTTCCTGACAACGGCGCCACGCAATGAAGCTGGCGCAACTCCGCCGCTCGCTGACGCTGCGCGTCACGCTCGTGTTCGTGCTGATCGTGGCGCTCGTGTCGGCCGGGCTGGGCATGCATTTGTACCGTTCCTTCGTCGCGGAAATCGAGCGCCGCGATGACATTTTGTTGCTGGGAAAACTGCGGCAGATCCAGCAGCTGCTGGGCAATGCGGGCACCCTCGACATCATCCGCGAGCGGCCCCAGTATTTCCGCGACACCATGAGCGGGCAAGAAAACTCCTTGGTCCGCATCGTGCGCGCCGATGGCACGCGTTTGATCGACGTCAATCCGAACGGCGAGACGGTGGCGCATCCTGTGCCCGTGGCCGTCGATGCGCCCGTCACGGACAGCGCCATCGTCAGCTGGACCAGCCGCGACGGCTATCCGGCCAGAGTCGTGGCGGCCAGCGCGCGCATCGGCGACCCGGCGCAGATGGCCGACATTTCCGTCGCCAGGGTCTACGGCGACCGCACGGCCATGTTTGCCGCCTACCGCTGGCAGATCGTCGTGTCCGTCGCCGTCAGCGCGCTGGTGGCGGCGCTATTGTCGAGCGTGATGCTGCTGCGGGGATTGCGGCCGCTGCGCAATATCGCCGCCCATGCGGCCCTGGTGCGGCCGGGCAAGCTGGAGCAGCAACTCGATGTGCGCGGCGCGCCGACGGAGCTCTTGCCTTTGATCCAGGCGCTGAACGCCATGCTGGCGCGGCTGCAGGAAGGCTATGCGCGGCTGTCGCAATTTTCCGCCGACCTGGCGCATGAATTCCGCACGCCCGTCACCAATTTGCTGGGGCAAAGCCAGGTCATGCTGGCCCGTCCGCGCAGTGCGCACGAGTATGAACAGCTGGTGTCGTCGAATGTGGAAGAGCTGGAACGGTTGTCGCGCATGATCGACAGCATGTTGTTTTTGGCGCGGGCGCAGCAGGATGAGATGGTCCTGATTAAGCAAGCCTTGCCCGTACAGGACGAGTTCTTGCGCTTGGCCGATTTCTTTGAAGGCCTGGCCGAAGAGCGGGGGCTGGCGCTGGCTTGCCACGGCAGCGGCGCAGTGACGGCCGAGCCGCAACTGCTGCGCCGCGCGCTGGGCAATCTGCTGTCGAACGCGATACGCCATGCCGCTCCCGGCAGCACGATTTTATTGCGCTCGCATGCGACAAACGTGGGCGTGGATTTGAGCGTGAGCAACCTCGGTTCCGCCATCCCCGCACGCCACTTGCCCCACCTGTTCGAGCGCTTCTATCGCGCCGACCCGGCCCGCAGCGATTCGGCCGCCTCCACAGGCCTGGGCCTGGCCATCGTCACGGCCATCATGCAGTTGCATGGCGGCAGCGCGACGGTCGCGTCCGACGCGGCCGCCACGACGTTTATCCTGACCTTCCCCGTTTAGCCCATTTCGACAAGGAACTCATGCATGCCCGTATGCGGCAATTGCGCGCAGGCAGGCGCAAAGTGCGGCAATTGGCCCCACAGCAGCGGATTGCCGACGATATACACATGATGCTGCGCGCGCGTGAGTGCCACGTTGAGCAGGTTCGGCGTACTGGCCGCCCATTGCGCGGCGCCTGCCGTGCTGTCGTCGGCGCCCAGGACCAGCATCACCACGCTTTGCTCCTTGCCCTGGAAGGTGTGCACGGTGCCCACCATCTGGCTGCTCCACTGGCGCAATTCACGTGCCGTCGGCGCCTTGCCGTAGCCAAGGCGGCGGTCCCAGTCCATATCGACGATGCGCGCGCGCAATTCCTTGCGCACGGCCTTGAACGGCGTAATCACATACATATCGGGCAGCTTGCCGTCGCGGCGATACAGTTTCAGCAGCACTTCCAGCACGAAATCGAGCTGCACGGGCACCACCTGCTTGTAGCTGACGGGGCCGGTGGCGTCGATCCAGCGGCTGGGGCCCCGCGTGAGGCCCCGTGCGCCGACCGGCGGCGTGCGGTCAGTTAAGCCGTAGACCATCTTGTCTTCGTAGGCGATGCTGTTGGCCAGCGAGAACATCGGTTCCACGCAGCGGCGGTGCACGCGCAAGGGGCTGCCTATCCACAGCGGCTGTGCGCTATTGGCGCCGACCAGCGCGCCATAGCGGTTGGCCTTGTCGGCCAGGGTCTGCACGGAAACGGAGGTTGGCGCGTAACTGCCGTCCTGCGTATGCGGCGACAGGGCAGACAAGGTTTGCACGAGGCGGCCCGGTACCGTGAATACGGGTTCGATCTGCAGCGGGTCGCCCACGACGATGGCGCGCTTGGCGCGCCACAGGCTGCCCAGCGCCGCTTGCGGCACGGCCTGGCCCGCTTCATCGATGAATAGCCAGCCCAGCGATTCGGGGCCCATGCCCTGGAACTGGCGCGCGAACGAGGCAAACGTGGTCGACACGACAGGCACCACCATGAACAGGCTGTGCCACACCATGGCGATATGCGACTGGTCATAGGCGCGCTTGTTTTTCAGCAATTTCGACACGGCCAGCAAGTTGCCGCCAAAGCCGGGTCCGCCCTTCTTCGCCACTTCCGCCAGCCACGCTTCGTGCAGGGCCAGGGCCTTGGCGAACAGGCGCGAGCGCAAGCGCGCCAGGGCCGGCTCATGCCACAGGCCGGCTATCTGCAGCGCGTCCCCGTCCAGCTCGTCCAGGGTCGCTGGCGCGATAATGGTGGGGAAACGCATGCGTGCGCGGCGCAGCAGTTCCGTGCTGTCATCCCATTCGCGCTGGCGCGACTGCGCCGTGCGCAGGGCGATGTGCAGGCTGTTGCGGGCGCGCTCGCAGCGCGGCTCCAGCTCGCCTTTCAGCAGCAGCTTGATGGCCGATACGTCGCGCGCGGCCTGGCGCTGCGCCTCGGCGTTGGCGACGACGGCGTCCTTGTAGGCGCGCGCCGGTGCCGTACGGAACAAGCGGGCGAAAAAGCCGGGCTGCGTCAGCGCCACCAGGCGTTCTTCTTCCAGCAATTCCTTTTTGCTGGCGAGCAGGGTGTCCTGCTGCGCCAGCGCGCCGGACAGGGCGCCGTTGGCCGCATCCATCTCTTGCTCGGCAGCAATCAGCGCCTGCTGGCTGGCCTGGATGAAATTTTCTTCCGTACAGGTACCCACGGCTTGCCACAGGGCCGCGTACTGGGCGTGCTCGGCCAGGGCTTTTTCCACCACGTGTTCCGTCTCGCGAAACTCGCGCGCCGCCTGGGCGAAGCTGACGCCCTGGTAGCTGGCCAGCCATTGGCGGATATTTTGCGCGTTCGGCGTCTTGCGCGCAGTGGTTTTATCCCAGTCATCGTCATAAAAATTGCTGACGAAGCGGCGGCGGTTGGCGTTGTTGCCCAGCGCACAGGACATCAAGCCCCATGGCGCTTCCGTCTCGCCCAGGGCGCGGTTGGCGCCATTGCCGTCGGCCACGACCCGGCGCGCCACGCTTTCGAAATAGCGCGTGCGCGCCCATTCCTTGCCCAGTTGCTTGGGCTTAGGTAAATCACCGGAAATGTTTTCCACGGCCGCATTGTTCGACGAGGCGACGACCATTTCAAAGCCCGTCAGTTCCGGGCGCAAGCGGGCAATCGTGATGGGGTCGCGCACGCCTTCGAAGGCGACCGCCACCTTGCCGATGAAGGCGTCGCCGGCGCGGTCCAGGCAGGACAGCACGCTCGCGCGGCGCACGATGTTGTCGGCGAACAATTCGCGCAGCAAGGTCGTCTTGCCCGTGCCGGGTGGGCCGTTGACGGAAAAGATGCCCCGCTCGCTCAAGCCCGTGCGCGCGCCATGGATGGCGAATTGCTGCATCAGGCTCATGGCGTAGCTGGCGTCTTCCAGCCAGTGTCCCCGGTTCATATTGGCGGGATTGAGCATGGCGGCCAGCGCCTGGCGTCCGGCGGGGCTGTACAGGTCGATGCGTTCATCCTGCGCCAGCGGCGTCAAATAGGCGGCGACCGTCGCCGGCAGCTTGCCGCCACGCAAGGCGCGGATGATCTGTTCCAGGTCATCGAGGTAAAAACTGTTGAGGATATCGATGCTTGGCTCCACCGCGTCGCCAAAGTCCAGGCTGCGGTTCTGGCTGGCTTCCGCCAGGTCGGCGTCCGCCACGGCGGCGCGTTTCTTGCGCGTGCGCAATTCCAGCACGGCCAGCGGCTGGCCGGCCGACGGGTGGAAACCAGCCCAGTCGCGCAGCAGGTCGGCCAGGGCCGCAATTTCCATGCCGGACAGGGGCGCTGAGACATTGCCCACCTCGTCCGTCACTTGCTGCGGGGCGCGGGCGGCGGCGAAGTTGCGCAGGCTGTCTTGCAGCGCCAGCTGGCTGTCGCTGAAGGCATCCAGGCTCAGGCCTGACCAGTCCGGTGTGCGGGCGCGGCCCAGCGCCCACGGCAAGGTCGACACGGACACGGGATCGAACTGCGGCTCGCCCAGCGCATTGAGGTTCAGGCGGGCAAAGCACGAGCGTCCCAGCAGTTCTGTTTTTTCTGTTTCGGCAATGTTTTCCGGGCCGTTGGCCGGCGGACTAGCCTTGTTGATTTCGGCCTTGTCGAACACGCCGAGGAACAGCGAGAAACCGTCGATTTCGCGGTCGGACGGCACTTGCCATTGCGTGGCGAACTGCAGCGGCAATTGCGCCAGCTGTTCGCGGTGCAGGAGACGCACGGTGGACTGGTCTTCAACGTCCGTGATTTGATTCAGGTCAAACGGGATAAAGAATTCGATCTTGTGCCAATACTCCAGGATAGCCAGGAGGCGCTGCTGTTCTGCCTGATTCATGATGACCAATATTTTGTAAAGCGAGCGAGGATTGTAAAGCGTATGCGCGCTGCACGTTTTGCACTTTCGCCTATTGCGCGGGCTTTGCCGCAAAAAAAAGTTGGCCTGTCGCTGGAATGAAGCCGGACGGCAACTTCCTACGTATCTTTATCGTTGACAGCTTGTCATTTTCGCTGTTACTGTACTGTCTGTAATAGTACAGTGGAGTCATGCCATGAATCGTCGCAGTCCCTTGATGCTACAGATCGCTACAGGCGATCCGCGTCCCATCCATCGCCAGATCGTTGACGGCGTACGGCGCCTGATCGCTGGCGGCGAGTTGACGCTGGGCGCGAACTTGCCCAGTGTCCGTGGCCTGGCCTTGCAGCTGGGCATTAATCCGAACACGGTCGCCAAGGCTTACAGCGAACTGACGGCGGAGGGCTGGCTCGATGCGCGCGCCGGCCTGGGCTTGTTCGTGGCTGCACCGCGCCAGCGCCTGTCCGAAGAAGAACGTGCGCGGCGCCTGGACGAGGCGTTAACCCGCTTCGTCGGCGACGTCATCGCGCTCGACTATCCCGCTGGCGTGGTGCTGGAGCGGGTAGCCGGCGAGCTGGCATTGTGCGTTCCCAAGAAGACCGCCTGAGAGCGCCCGATGACGACCGAACCCATCTTGCAGACCGATAAGTTATCGCTGCGTTTCAAGGACAAGCATGCGCTCGACCAGTTAAGCTTGAGCGTGGCGCGCGGCGGCATCCATGCCATCGTCGGCGCGAATGGCGCTGGCAAGTCTTCGCTGTTCCGCGTGCTGCTGGGCTTCGAGGCGGCTACCGGAGGCAGCGCCCGTATCCTCGGTTGTGACTGCGCCCGGCTGACGCCGGACTTGCGTGGACGCATCGGCTATGTCAACGAGGAGCACACTTTGCCCCTGTGGCTGACGATCGATGAACTGACGGCCATGCAACGTCGCCTGTATCCGGGCTGGAATGAGGCACGCTATTGCAGCGTGTTGCGCAACTTCAATGTACTGCCTGGCCAACGCATCGCGCAGCTGTCGCGTGGCGAACGTGCCGGCGTGAACCTGGCGCTGGCGCTGGGGCAAAGTCCCGAGCTGCTGATCCTCGACGAACCCACGCTGGGCCTCGATGTGGTAGCCAAGCGACTGTTCCTGGGGGCCATGATGGAAAGCAGCTATAGCGATGGCATGACCATTATTTATTGCTCGCACCAGATGGAGGAAATCGAGCGCGTGGCCGACCAGTTGATCATTCTCGAGCGCGGGCGTTTGTTGCAGGCTTGCGCGCCAGGCGTCCTGTGCGAGCGGGTACTGCTGTGGGTGGCCGAATTTCCCTTCCTGCCACCCGATACCAGCGTGCTGCCCGGCATCTTGCATACCGAACATATCGACGGCCTGAGCCACTTCATGGTGCTGGACCAGGGAGCGCAATTTGCCGCGCGCCTGCGCCTGCTGGGTGCGCGCAGCGTGTACAACATGCCCGTCAGCCTGGACCGTGCCATCAATGCCTTGCTGGCGCGCGGCCATATTTCCTCTGCTAACCCCGCGCTGCACGCGGCCTGAGAAAGCTTTCTTCATGCGCGACCTGTACCTGAACGAATGCCGCCGCTACCTGCGGGCCACCCTGATCTTTGCTGCCGTCCATGTACTGCTGCAACTGTTCCTGGCCCGCCTCGGCAGCATCTTCCAGCAAGGCTGGCCCATGCAACTGGTGATCCTGGCCGTGTGCATGCTGGCAGGTCTGGGCCTTGCACTGCATCAGATCGGCAGCTATCGCCAGCCCAGCCGCTGGTTGTGGCTGCTGCACCGGCCGCTGGCTCCCGGCGCCATCCTGGGAGGCTTGATGCTGGCCTCGGCCACGCTGATCGCCCTGGCCATCGGCCTGCCGCTGCTGCTGACCGTGCTGGGCACTGATTTTCTGTCGCCGGGCACGGTCGACCTGCGCCACTACCTGGCCGTGCCTTACCTGGCGATGATGACGCTGATCGCCTGGTTGTGCGGTGCCGCCATCATGCTCAGCCGCCTGCGCTGTGCCTTCCTGCTTGTCCTGCTGCCCTATCTGATGCTGATGCACGCGGCCAGCGCGATCAGCCTGCTGCTGGCGACGCTGCCTTGCGCCGCGTTGTTGATGTGGAACGCGCATGCCAGTTTCACGCCCAGCCGCATGCCGCTCGCCGGCGGCCGCGCCGCCACGCTGGCGCAGGCGGTGCCCCTGGTGGTGGGCATGTATTGTCTGGTGCTGTGGGGTACGTTGGCGGTCTTTCACATCGCCCGGATTGGCCTGGGCCAGCATCCGCAGACGATGGCCATGCCGCCGGCTGGCGGCTACGCGGACGTGAACCGCGCCGATGGCCGCCGCCTGATGCTGGCCGGACTGGCTGGCGCCCAGGATGAGCGCGCGCCGCTGTGGCGGCGCCAGTTGCCCTTGCTCGAAGTGGGGACCTTGCAAGCGACGATCACGCGCTATGCCGTGCGACAGCAATTGTCGAACCAGAATGCACCGCCGCAGGCCGAGTTGACCGATCTGCAGCAGCGGCTGACCTTCAACCACGGCAGCATGCGTTTCGACGTGCACGACATGCGCACGGGGGCGCTCGTCAATCAGCTGGGGCTGCATGGCCTGGGCGACTTGCAGGCGTTTCCCGGCGTACCCGTACTTGCCGGAAATGTGCTCACCGGAAACATGGTGCTGGCATTCGAACCGGCTGGCCATGCGCTACGGCTACAGGCGCGCTTGCCAGCTGGCGAGCAAGCGGTGGCGGCACCGAAGAAAATCGGCGAACGTGTGTATGTGCTCAGCAACGGCCACCTGCTCGCCTATGCGCCTGCGGCGGCGCAGCGCGGTGCTGCCGATACGGAAGTGTTCCGCCTGCCATTGCCTGTTCCGCTGAGCAACCTGGAGCGGGTTGATCTTGCGCCATTGCTCGACGGTACGCTGGTTTCCATCACGGGTGGGCGCGCCATGCAGTCAGGCGTGCCAGGCAGTACGCAAGCGTTGCTGTTCATCGACGCCAGCGGCCGCGCGCAGCCGGTCGCCACGCGCGCCATCGACCACGATTTTCCCCTGCTGTTCGAACACGCCGACTGGTGGCTCTCGCCCGTGCTGCATGCGCTCGTCAATCTGCCGCAGAGGATGTACGCCGATGGCGCCGTGCCGGATTGGATTGACGACAATGCCCGGCATGCCTCGCGTCCGGCTGCCGTCTGGAGCGCCGCACTGCTGGCCGCCTTGCTCAGCGTTGTGGGCGCGTGGTACTGGCGGCGGCAGGCCGGCGATGTGCAGCGCGCCTGGCTGCTGGCCTGCGCGCTGCTGGGGCCGCCCTGCCTGCTGACGCTGCTGATCCTGCATCCGCGCTCGCCAGTACCGCAGGCGCGCCCGCTTGCCGCTGCGTTGGTCACATGATGGGCCTGGGCCGCCGGCACCGTGTCTGGTGCGCTGTCCTGTTCCTGGCGGCTGGCTTGACGCTGGCGCAGGCCCTGGCGGTGCCCATGACGTTGGCGCCATTGTTGGCACGCAATGCCGCGCTGCCGCCTGCGCCGCGCATTCCCAGCGCTGCCTTCGAGCGTCGCCCGCATCTGCATGCGGTACGCCTGTCGCCGGACGGGGCGTCGGTAGCGTATCTGGATGGCGAGGGGGCAAACGCCAGCCTGCATGTGCTCGATACCCGCACGCAAGTGAGCAGGCGCCTGCTGGCCTTGCCTGGGCCCGTGGCCTTATTCTGGTCCGGCGACAGCAGCACGCTGATCCTGGCCATGCCGGACGGCGTGTCGGTGGTATCCGTTGCCGATGGCAGCAGCTACAAGCTGGCCGCTTTCGACGGCAGGGCCGAGCATCGCTTGTTTCCCGCAGACGCCGCTCACGCGCGCCATGTGCTGATGGCAAGCTACACTGCGGCCAGCGGTGCTTATCGCCTGGAGCGCATTGACCTGCAAGGCCAGCGCGAGCTGTTGTACCAGGGCGAACAGCTTTCCGGCTTCCTGCTGGATGCCACGGGCCAGCTGGGCTTTGCCATGACCATCGCCAGCGATGGCATGCGCAGCATCGCGCGTCGCCAGGCCGCAGGCTGGCAAGAGGTGCTGCGTTGCCAGCGCGTCGACGAGTGCACGCTGGTGGCGGCCACGCCTGATGCGTCCCGGCTGAGCATGCTCATGGCGCAGCATGGCGACCGCAGCGTGCTGGTGGAGATTGATCTGGCACAAGGCAAGCGTCGCGTCGTGCATGCCGACCGCGCCGGCCTGGCCGATATCCGCCGGGTGATCAGCGATGCGGACCAAGGTGCGCCGCTGTTTGCCCTGTTCGAATCGCCCTTGCTGCACCATGCCGGGCTGACACCGTTGGCGCGCCGCGCCGTGGTGGATATCGACCGGCAATTCGGCCAGGGTGGCGTCTTCATCGAAGCGGCGCGAGGCGGGGCGACACTGTTGCTGACCGAGAGCGGATCACGCCTGCACCACGACCGTTACTGGCTGTACGACAGTATCCGTCGCAGCACGCGTGAAATCCTGCAGGCGCAGCGCGCGGCTGGCCAGCCTGTGCCGGCAGGCCAGCTGGCGCAGACCAGCCCCATCCATTACCTGGCGTCGGATGGTGTGCTTGTCCATGGATACTTGACCTTGCCGCCCGGAAAGGTGGCCGCGTCGATGCCGCTGCTGACCTTGGTCCATGGCGGGCCGTGGGAACGGGTCAACCCCGCTTACGCGCCGCTGGTGCAATTGCTGGCGAACCGCGGTGTCGCCGTGTTCCAGCCGAATTTCCGCGCTTCCGTCGGTTATGGCCTGCATTACATGACGGCGGCCGGTGGCGACCTGGGCAACGGCCGTGTGCAGGCCGACATCGTTGATGGCGTGCACTGGCTGCTGCGGCAAGGGGTGGGCAACCGGCAACGCCTGGCCATTGCCGGCCATTCCTTTGGCGGCTATGCGACCTTGCTGGCGCTGACCCACACGCCCAGGCTGTTTCAGTTCGGCATGGCCATCGCGCCGTCGCCCGACTTCGCGCGCACCCTGCGCTTCATCGCCAGCGCGCCGGGCGGCGACCCGGCATTGCCGCTGCGTTTACAGGATCTGGGCGTGGACTTGCAGGATGGCGCCGCCATGCGGACGCTGGAGGCTGCCGCCCCCGTACGCCACACGGAGCAGGTCGGCAAGCCGCTGCTGATCATGGCTGGCGCCAGGGATAGCACGGTGCAGATTGCATCGGTGACCGATTATGTGGCCCGTTTGCAGCTGTCCGGCAAGCCTGTCAGCCTGCTGCTCGATCCCGAAGAAGGGCACAATCCGCACCTGCCCCTGTATCGCCAGGCTGCGGTATATCTGCTGGAGCAATTGCTGCAGCAGCATCTTGGCGGCCCGGCGCCGGCTGCACCGGGAGGGCAACTGAACACTTACTTGCGGCAAACGCTGAAGGCGAACCGGGCTTTGCCAGCCCTGTTCGCCGTTCCGCAGGCGGGACACACTCCTTAAAACGTCTTAAAACTCTTCCCATTCGCTTTCGGCGCCAGCATTGCTGCGGCGCGCCGGCGCGGCCGCGACGGCTTTGCGTGCAGGTGCGGGCTTGGCCGCGGGGCGTGCGATGGCTGCCGCTGCTGGTGCTGCGCGCACAGGAGTCAGCTTGGGTGCGCTGGCAATATTGTTGCCCGTCTTGAAGAAGCCCACCACGTGCGCCAGTTCGCCCGCCTGCTCTTGCATGCTTTGCGAGGCGGCCGCCGCTTCTTCCACCAGGGCCGCGTTTTGCTGCGTCACTTCATCCATCTGGGCAATGGCCATGTTGATCTGCTCGATGCCGATGGTCTGTTCGTGCGTGGCGGAGGTAATCTCGCCCATGATATCGGTCACGCGCACGATGCTGTCGACGATGTCGCCCATGGTCTGTCCCGCTTCATTGACGAGGCGCGAACCCGTGTCCACGTTGGCGACGGACGCGGCGATCAATTCCTTGATTTCCTTGGCCGCCGAGGCCGAGCGGTGCGCCAGGTTGCGCACTTCCGTTGCCACCACGGCGAAGCCGCGGCCCTGTTCGCCGGCGCGCGCTGCTTCCACGGCCGCATTCAGGGCCAGGATATTCGTCTGGAAGGCGATGCCGTCGATGACGCCGATGATGTCGACGATTTTCTTCGACGACGCGTTGATGGTGCCCATGGTGTCGACCACTTGCGAGACGATGCTGCCGCCGCGTACGGCCACTTCCGACGCGCTTTTCGCCAGCTGGTTCGCCTGGCGCGCATTGTCCGCGTTCTGTTTCACGGTCGAGGTCAGCTCTTCCATGGCCGACGCCGTTTCTTCCAGCGAACTGGCTTGCTCTTCCGTGCGGGATGACAGGTCGAGGTTGCCGGCGGCAATTTCGCTCGATGCCGTGGAGATCGCATCCGTGCCGCTGCGCACTTGCGCCACCACGCCCAGCAGGCTGGTGTTCATGGCTTTCAGGGCGCCCAGCAGGCGGCCCGTTTCATCGCTGGAATTGACGACGATGTGCGACGACAAGTCGCCCGAGGCCACGGTTTCCGCCACGGCCACGGCTGCATTGATGGGATGGGTGATCGAGCGCGTGATGATCCAGGCAACAAAAGCGCCCAGCAGCACGGCCACGCTGCCCAGGGCAATCATGGAGGCGCGCGCACTCGTGCTGAGCGTTTCGGCGTCTGTTGCCGCCTGCGCCGCCTGCTGCGCTTCATAGGCGACCAGGCTGTCGAGCGCGCCCAGCACGATCTTCAGGCTGGGTGCCGCCTGCTGCGTCAAAAAGGCGATCGCCTCTTCCGTTTGTCCCGCATTGCGCAGCTCGATGACCTTGTTGTTCAGCGGCGCGCCCGATTTCAGGGCGGCGTCCAGTTCGGCCATCAGCGCCGTTTCCTTGTCCGTCGAGATTTTCTTTTGCAAGGTTTCCTTGGCGGCGCCGTATTTCTTGCGCGCTTCGCCAATCTTTGCCAGTTCCGCCTGCACCAGCGCTTCCGTCGGCGCCACCACAATGCTGGTGATCGCCAGGGTAATGTTGCGCACGTTGTCGCTCATGGTATTGGCGGCTGCCATTTTGACGTTCTTGTCGGCCACGATGTCATGCGTGCGTGCGCTCAGTTGCCCCATGGAGTACAGGCCGACGAGCAAAACAGCCACCAGCAGGCCGAGGACGACAGCAAATCCGATCCCGAGCCGGGTGCCGATTTTGAATTGTGTGAGTGACATGATTGCTTTCGTGGTGCGGAAGTGAGGGAAAACGTCGACAGGCCAGGGGTACGGGTTTATACGTAGCATCAGCCAGCCTGTAATTGTTCCTCAAAATTCCGCACTGCAATACAAAAACTTGTATCAAGTCGGCAAAAAGTTAAAAAATTGGTAGCAAATCAAATAAGTTGTCGTGTGGAAACAACGAGCGCGGTGCTGGATGCGGGTTCAGCTTTCTGCAAACACGTGCGTGGACAGAAAGTCGATGAAGGCGCGCAGTTTCGGCGTCAGGTGGCGGTTGCTGGGCCACAGGATGCGAAAGGCGCCGTTGTGCTGGCGGTGCGCGTCAAGTACCGGCCGCAAGCGGCCCACCGCGAGCGACGTGCGTACGGCAAAGTCGGGCAGGGCGGCGATGCCCAGGCCGCTTTCGGCAAAGTGCAGCAAGGTCTCGACATTGTTGCAGTTCAGTAGCGCCGGCAAGCCGGTCGCCTGCAGGGCTGGCCATTCGGCCAAAGGCCAGGCCTCGACCTTGCCGCTGCTGGGAAATTTGTATAGCAAACAAGTGTGCAGTACCAGGTCGGCGGGAAGTACCGGCGTGCCGTGCTGCGCCAGGTAGGCGGGCGCGGCCACCAGCTGCAGCTGGAACTGGCCCAGCTGGCGGCTCATCAGACGGCTGTCGGCACTTTCGCCCGCGCGCACCACGGCGTCATAGCCTTCCTCGATCACGTCGACCCGGCGGTCGCTGAAATCCAGGTCGAGTTCCACCAGTGGATACGCGCGCGCAAAAGCGGCCAGCACGGGATTGAGCAGGCTGCCCACCTGCGGCAGGCTGACGCGCAGCCTGCCTTGCGGCGTGCTCTTGCTGTTCGATAACTCCAGCTCGGCCGCTTCGATCTCGCCCAGGATACGCCGGCAGCGTTCGAGAAATACCGTGCCTTCGCTGGTCAGTGCGATGCTGCGCGTGCTGCGGTGAAACAGGCGCACGCCGAGGCGCTCTTCCAGCCGCGCGATGCTCTTCCCCACGGCCGAGGCGGAAATGCCGAGCACCCGGCCCGCCGCCACGAAGCTGCGCATTTCGGCTGCCTGCACGAAGGCCGTGAATCCCGCCAGGTTATCCATTGTTTTCCTTTGATTGCGGATGCAAACGTCCGCACAAAAAGAAACTATAGCCCATTTTTCTTTTATCGCGCCTGCCTTACCTTGAAAGCCTGATTATTTGAAAGGCTTTACCATGACTAGCAACTTCTCTCCTGCGGCTCTGTCCGCCCGCATCGATCCCCTGCTGGACACCGTGTTGCAGCAGCAGCGCCTGGTGGGAGCCGTGGTGCTGGTGCGTCAGCGCGGCCAGGATGTGTACCGCCGCGCAGCCGGCTACCTGGACCGCGAAGCGGGCAGGCCCATGCGTGAGGACGCCGTCTTCCGCCTGGCATCCGTCAGCAAACCCATCGTCTCGACGGCGGCGCTGGCGCTGGTGGGGCAAGGCCGGCTGGGGCTGGACGACCTGGTGACGCGCTGGCTGCCGGATTTTGCGCCGCGCCAGCCGGACGGTACGGTGGCGGCGATGACCGTGCGGCATTTGCTCACGCACACGGCCGGACTCGACTATGGCTTCTTCCAGCCGCCGGGCGGCGCGTATGCGCAGGCGGGGGTGTCCGACGGCATGGATGCCTCCCGCATGAGCCTGGCAGACAATCTGCGCCGCCTGGCCACCGTGCCGCTAGCGTATGCGCCGGGCCAGCGCTGGGCGTATTCGATCGCCACCGATGTGCTGGGCGCCGTCATCGAACAGGCGGCTGGCATGCCGCTGGCGCAGGCAATATCGACCCTGGTGACGGCGCCGCTGGCCATGCGCGACACGGGCTTTTTGGCCACCGATCCGGCGCGCCTGGCCGTCGCCTATGCGGACCGCGCAGCGGGAGAGTCCCGGCCGCGCCGCTTGCTGGACGAAGGCGAAGACCATCTGCCGTTTCTCGATGGCATGGCAGGTTTTACCTTGTCGCCGGCGCGCGCTCGCGATGCACAAGCGTATCCGTCCGGCGGCGCCGGCATGGTCGGTTCCGCCCCTGACTTCATGCGTCTGCTGGAAACCCTGCGCCTGGGCGGCGCGCCCCTGTTGCCAGCGGCGCTGGCGCGCCAGATGGTCGAAAGCCAGACGGGCGGCTTCGACTTGCCGTTCTGGCCAGGCCGTGGCTTTGGGCTGGGGTTTACCGTATTGACGGATCCGCTTGCCGCCGCCACACCGGAGTCCGTGGGCAGCTGGCGCATGGGCGGCACGTATGGTCACTCGTGGTTTGTTGACCCTGCGCAAGAACTGTCGGTGGTGGCATTCACGAATACGGCATTGGAGGGCATGGCGGGGCCGTTCGTGACGGAACTGTGCCAGGCAGTGTATGGCAGCAATGACGCTGGCGCCAAGGAAATGCCATGACGCGTCCGCACCCGATCGTCTTCCTCGCGCTGGGCCTGTTCGGCGTGTATTGCATCGAGTTTGGCGTGGTGGGCATCTTGCCTATGATCATGCAGCGCTACGGCGTGACGGCCGCGCAGGCGGGATCGCTGGTGAGCCTGTTCGCGCTGGTGATCGCCGTGGGTGGCCCCTTCCTCGTGCTGCTGGCCACGCGCTGGCGCCGCAAGCGTGTGCTGATCGTCTCCCTGCTGGTGTTCGCGCTGGCCAGCGTGGTGTCGGCGTATGCGCCCCGCTTCGAGCTGTTGCTGGCGCTGCGTCTCGTGCCGGCCTTGTTCCACCCCGTGTATTTCTCGCTGGCCATGGTGGCTGCCGTCGCCCTGTATCCGCCGCAGCAGGCGGCGCGGGCCGGCGCGCATGCGTTCACGGGCACCAGCATGGGCATGGTGCTGGGCATCCCGTTGACGACGTGGATCGCCGCCCAGTATGGCTACGAGGCATCGTTCCTTGCCTGCGCGCTGGTGAATATCCTGGCCGCCCTGGGTTTGTACCTGTTCTTGCCGGACATGCCGCGCGAGGCGCCGATGGCGTATGGCCGCCAGCTGGCCGTGCTGCGCAAGCCCGCCCTGTGGCTTACCATTGCCGCCGCCGTGCTGGTGTTTGCCGCCATGTTTGCCGTATATGCGTATGCGGCCGCGTACCTGCAGCAGGAAACGGGCTTGTCGGCGCGCCAGACAGGGCTGGCGCTGGTAGTGTTTGGCGTGGGCGGCGTGGCCGGCAATCTGTTCGCGGGGCGCCAGCTGGGCACGCATGTACTGCGCACGGTCTTGCTGCAGCCCGTGCTGCTGGGGCTGGCTTACTGCTTGCTGTACCAGTATGCGGGCAGCGGTATCGGCTGGGCGGCGCTGGCGGTACTGCTGCTGTTCTGGGGCGCCGCGCACACGAGCGGGCTGATCGTCACGCAAGTGTGGCTCAGCAGCGAAGCGCGCGAGGCGCCCGCGTTTGCCATCGGCGTGTATATCGCTGCCATCAACCTGGGCGTGACCTTGGGCGCGCTGGCCGGTGGCATGGCCATCGCCCGCTATGGCATGCAGGGCGCGCTGGCGTGCGGTGCGCTGCTGGGTGCCTTGGCGCTGGGGGTGATCGCGCTGAAGGCGTGGCGCTACCGCCCGTTCTCAGTCGGCAATATGGTTGGGGATGCGAAACAGTAAGTCCGTGTCGCCGATGTCCGCGCCCGCTTGCGACAGCAGGGTGCTGGCCTGGCCCCGGTGATGGGTCTGGTGGTTAAAGAAATGCATGAGCAGGCTGAAAAACTCGCGCCGGTTCGGTCCCTTGCTGTTGCGGTAATCGAGCAAATGGTCGAGGTCGGCTTCCGTGATGGAGGCGGCCCAGTCGACGATGAGCTGGTCCAGCCACTGCCGGTGCGCGTGCATGGCGGCAAAATCCTCGGCCGCGAACAGCGGATGCGTGAGCGAAGCGGGTGGCGTGATGGCGCGGATGGGGTCGAGCAAGGGAAATCCGGCCGGGTGTTTGGCGAAGCGCTGCAACCACAGGGTGTCGCCCACCATCACGTGGTTCAAGGTGGCCAGCAGGGAACCAAAATACGCACCCCGCTCGCGTTGCAGTTCGCCCGGCGGCAGGCTGGCCGCCGCCGCGTAGACCTTGGCGTTCATCCACTGGTTGTAATCGGCCATCAGGCTAAGGTGGGCGCAACGACTCATGGTGATTCCTCCAGTGGATGAATAATAATCTTACAACGCCTAACAAAACCCTAGCGAGCGGCAGTGGTTGTGGCAGAGAAGCGCAGCTGTGCGAATGCACGGGGCCGCCGAGGCAGTGAGCATCGCAGGCCGCAAATCGCGACGCGCAGTAGGTTTTGATAGGTGTTCTTAGACGGATTTCAGGAATGCGCGTATACCAGCGAGCAACATTTCAATGGCCATCGCCGTCAAAATCAAGCCCATCAGCCGTTCAAACGCCGTCATGACTCTTGGACCCAGCGCCCGCTGCAAGCGTTCGGCGCACAGGAAGACGGCCAGCCAGACGACGGCCACGGCTGTCAGCCCCGCCACGTGGGCGATCACTTCGTTCATTTCATGCGAGGAAAACAGCAGCACGGTCGCCAGTGCCGACGGGCCGGCCAGCGCGGGAATAGCCAGCGGCACGATGAACGGTTCGCCGCCCATCTCGTGGTCGCTATTGCCCGCGTTGGGCTGCGGAAACACCATGCGCATGGCGATCAGGAACAGGATCACGCCGCCGCCGATGCGCAGCGCTATTTCCGACAACTGCAAGGCGTTCAGAAAATGGCGGCCGAAGAACATAAACAGCAGCAAGATGCCGAAGGCGATCATGCATTCGCGCACCACGACTTTCCAGCGCCGCTCGACCGGCACCCGTTTCAGGGCATTGACGAACAGGGAAACGTTGCCGAACGGATCGGTGACAAGCAAGAGCAGGATAAATGTCTGGAAGAAATTCTGTGTCATGGTGATGTGATTGAGGTCAACACCGCTGCCAGGATGGGCGCGGTGCGATAAGGCTTGCGATGATAACAAGAGCGGCGACTATCGCCCATGATTATTGATGCATAGCAGCATTTTTTTTACGCCGCGATGACTTTTGCCTGGTAAAACGCGGTTGGCGTGGTGCCGAAATGCTTCTTGAACATGGCCGTGAAGGCGCTCTGGCTGGTGTAGCCGTTATCCATGGCCACGTCGATGACCTTGCTGCCGTGCGCCAATTGTTCCAGCGCCCGCAGCAGGCGCGCCTGCTGGCGCCACTGGCCAAAGCGCATGCCTGTCTGTTTCTGAAACAAACGGTGCAGGCTGCGCTCGGTGATCGCCAGTTCCTGTGCCCAGTGCGCCACCGTCTGCTGTTCGCCCGGCTGTGCCATCAGCCGCGCGCAGATGCCGCGCAGGCGTGCATCGACGGGTAAGGGTAGATACAGGGGCAGTACGGGCAGGCTGTCGAGCTCGTGCAACAGCAATTGCAGCAGATGCCAGTCGCGGCTGCCGTCCGTGAAATCGGGCGCGATGTCGACGGCCGCCACGATCAGTTGCCGCAGCAGGGGACTGATGTCGAGCACGCAGCTGTGGCGCGGCAGCAGCGGTGAGCTGGCGCAGTCGATGAAGACGGTGCGCATTTTCACGGCGCCGCTCATGCGCACCTGGTGCGCGATGCCGGGCTGCAGCCACACGCCGCGCGTGGGCGGCACCACCCAGCGCCCACCCTGCGCCTCGATGGTCATCACGCCCTCGATGGCGTACAGCAATTGTGCATGCGTGTGGCGGTGCACGGAAATCACGTGGCCATGCGCATAGTCGACGGCCAGCGCCATGGCGCGCGACGTGACGGGCAGCAATTCTTGAAAGGCGGGGGAGGTGCAATCCATAAAAAAAGGTCAGTTTTGCGATAGGTGCAGACATCTTAGCGCGAGAAAGCGTGGCGCGTCTGCGGCATGATGAATACCCGCAATGTTTTATGGAGCCTCGCATGCCTGTGCGCGCCTATCTGTATCCGTTTCTGGCCATGCTGCTGTGGGCCGGCAACGTCGTCGTGTCCAAGCTGGCGGCGTCCAGCATCGCTCCTACAGCCATCACCTTTTACCGCCTGGTGCTGGTCTTGCTGGTGATGACGCCGTTTATTGCCCGTCCCCTGTGGCGCAACCGCGCCGCCATCCGTCGCCAGTGGTGGCAACTGGCCTTGTGCGGCGTGATGTCGATGGCCCTGTTCCAGAGCCTGTCCTACCGCGCGGCCGAATCGACAACGGCGACCAATATGGCCATCGTCACGGCGCTGGCGCCCCTGATGACGGCCCTGCTCAGCGTGCTGCTGCTGGGCGAGCGCCTGACGGTCGGCATGGCGGCCGGCGGCGTGCTGTCGTTTGGCGGCCTGCTGTACCTGGTGGGGCGCGGCGATGTGCTGGCCCTGCTGCATCAAGGCGTGCATGCGGGCGATGCGCTGATGTTGCTCGCCTGCCTGGTGTTTGCCCTGTACGGCGTGCTGCTGCGCCGCTGGCGTTTATCCATTCCCGCCTGGCAAGCCATTTATTGCCAGGCGCTGGCGGCCCTGGCGTGCATGCTGCCGCTGTTCCTGTTGCTGCCGCCCGGCAGCGCCCGACTGGACGCCACCACCTTGCCCCTGATCGGCTATGCGGGCATCTGCTCGTCCATCGTTTTGTCTTATCTGTGGATCGAAGGGGTAAAACTGCTGGGTCCGAACCGCTGCAGCATCTACGTCAACCTGCTGCCCCTGCTGACGGCCTTGCTGGCCATCGTCTGGCTGCACGAAAGCATGCATGTGTACCACCTGGTCGGTGGCGGCATTTCGCTGCTGGGCGTGCTGCTGGCGCAGACGGTGCAGCGGCCCCTGTGGCGCCAGCGTCCTGGCGTGTCCGGTCTTGCCTGAACGGCCATGCATAATGGCGGTTTTCAGGCAGTGGAGATGGCATGCGGCAAACAGTTTTGATGAGCACGATGGCGGCGCTGCTGGCGCTGGGCGCCCTGGCGCCAGCGCAGGCTGCAGCGCGGTTCTATGAAGGCGCCCCCATGGCCACCGCCAGCGCCGTCGAGCGCCGCGACGGCGGCGTGGTGCTGGCCTTCCTGCGGGAAAATGGCGAAGTCAACGGCTACTATTGCCAGTGCAATGAAGGCAGCGAAAAACGCATGAACCTGGACAGGTATGGCAAGGCCAGCATCGAAGCCGTGTTCCAGCTTGACCTCGACAGCGAAGGCGAAACAACGTTCGTGCTCAGCCGCAGTGGCGCGCGCAGTGATAACCCCTACGGCCTGCATGCCTACCGCTACGAACGCAGCGGTGGCAGAATGTTCAAGGTGGTCACCCTGCAGCCGACCCTGGACGCCATCGTGCACGGCGCCAAGACCATGGATGAAGCTCAGGCGCGCGCGGCGCTGGCCAGTTTGCAACTGATCGATTACAGCATCGCTTACGCGCCCACGGGTGTGGCCGAGTTCGACGCCATCGAGCATGGCCATGGCACCTTGGTCGGCTATTTCAATATCGACGGTGACTTACTGCCGGGCAAACCGGCGGAAGCGCCCGCGTTTGCCTATAAAAAAACCTTCCAGGAAAAGGATGGTCATTTCCTTACCGTCACGTATCTGCTGGGCAAGGGCTGGCAAGGGGGCCATGCGCCCAGTTATCACATCAAGTGGATCACCTGGGAAACGCAGCCGCAACGCTTTGCCGCCAGTCAGGATGGGGTATTCATCGAATACGACGTGAATTGCTGCGTGGGCAGCGTATTCGCCCGTGGCCAGTATGCGCAGGGCAAGCGTACCGGTGTATGGCACTACGAAGAGCCGAACACCATCCGTTCGTCTGGCGCCTTTGTCGATGACAAGGCCGAGGGGCCGTGGACCTATGAAAGCGGCGATGAAACCACGACGGGCATG
Organism: Janthinobacterium salmonicoloratum; assembly: GCF_051380845.1. Classification (NCBI taxonomy): domain Bacteria; kingdom Pseudomonadati; phylum Pseudomonadota; class Betaproteobacteria; order Burkholderiales; family Oxalobacteraceae; genus Janthinobacterium; species Janthinobacterium salmonicoloratum. Next base: position 190,381 of record NZ_JBNYXV010000007.1, read on the forward strand.
ATGCAGCGAGGCCAGCGCACGGGCCGTTGGGAAGTGAGCCCGGGCTTGCCTGAATGGCGCGAAGCGGACATGCACAGTTTCACCGGTTACGACCATTTTGTGAAGGATCGCTTGAATGGGCCCAGCGAGCGTCGTGTCGATGGCGTGGTGCAATGGCAGGGACAGTATGTGAATGGCAAGAAGCAGGGCCAGTGGGTCGAACCTGGCGGTGGCGGTAACTACGTCGATGACGTCAAGCAGGGGCCGTGGAAGAAGGCGACGCCGGACGGCGGCTGGCAAGTACTGACCATGCTCGACGGCAAGCCCGATGGCAAGCTGGAGCAATACGCGGCCGATGGCCAGCTGCAGCTGGTCGAACATTACCGCCTGGGCGTTCTCGATGGCACGATGGAAAGTTTTTATCCGGATGGCAAGCGGCGTTACCAGGGCACGTTTGCCGACGGCAAGCGCGATGGCGCGGAAACTCTGTTTTATCCCGATGGCGAACTGCCGCAATTTCACCGCAACTGGCACAAGGGTGTGCTGCATGGCGTCAACATCGAAAATTTCCACAACGGGAATCCGAAGCAGATCGGCGCCTACAACATGGGCAAGAAAACGGGCCGGTTTCAGTATTTCCGCGACGATGGCCAGCTCATCGAAGAAACCATGTATTAACTAGTTGACTAGCATAAATGGCATTCCCACGCGACCTCGCACGGCAGCGGAATGCCAGTTCTGCGCAAAAAACATCATCCGCTTGTTACAAATCGTGAAAATCCATGCTGGATGTTGCTACTAGTAATCTTTCCCTGTATCTTGCAGTCAGGAAATAAAAGTACAGGAAACCTCAACCTCGTTGCCCTGTATTTCACTCCTGACGATATGCGCGGGCCGCCTTCCCCCCTGCTGCCGCACACGCCGTATCGATCTGTCCTGAACAATTCACGTGACCCGCCCAACTGGCGTTTGCCGCTATCTCGTCCGGCATGCGCAGGCATGGTTGCGCCCCTACCAAGGAAAATTGCATGCTGTCGAACATAACAATAAAAATGCGCCTGATCGCCACCATGAGTGTGCTGGGCTTGCTGATCGCCGTGCTGGGCGCTATGAGTATCATCAGCCTGAAATCGGCCAACAACAGTCTCAACGAGGTCTACAGCAATCAGCTGGCATCGACGCAAGCCATCGGCGAATCGCAAATTGCCCTTGGCCGTGCCCGTTTCACGATGGACCGCGTGATGGTGCACCCGGATGCGCCGGATGCCAAGGAGACGCTGGCACGTGCCGAGCAATTCCTGGAAGCGTCGAACAAGGCCTGGAAGGTGTACCTGGCCTTGCCGCAAAGCGCGGACGAAAAGCGATTGTCCGACGACATGGACAAGAAGCGCAGCGATTACATGAGCAATGGCGTGCTGGCAATGAGCAAGGCTTTGCGTGAAGGCAACATCGCTCAAGCGGACGGCTTGATGATGAAGGGGCTGACACCGCTGTACCGCTCCCTGGACCAGGCAGCCGAAACATTGACGCAATACCAGGCTACCTCGGCCGCCGCGATGTATGCGGACAGCCAGGCCAGTTTCCACACGCAAGTGACCATGGCCATCATCGGCATGGTAGTGGGCGCTTTGCTGACCATTATTTCCAGCATCTTGCTGCTGCGCGCCATCTTTGGCCCGCTGGACCAGGCCTTGCGCCATTTCGACGCCATTTCGGACGGTAACTTGGCCAACGACATCGTCATTACGCGTCACGATGAGATGGGAGCCTTGCTGAGCGGCTTGCAGAAAATGCAGGAACGCCTGTCGACCACCGTGCGCGGCGTGCGCGACGGCAGTGGCGCCATTGCCACGGCCAGCAATGAAATCGCCTCCGGCAACCTGGATCTGTCCAGCCGTACGGAGCAGCAAGCTTCGAGCCTGGAAGAAACGGCATCCTCGCTGGAAGAGCTGACCTCGACCGTCAAGCAGAATTCCGACAATGCGCGCCAGGCGAACCAGCTGGCCGTGTCCGCATCGGACGTGGCTGTCAAGGGTGGCACGCTGGTGGCACAGGTGGTCGATACCATGGGTACCATCAGCGAATCGTCGAAAAAAATCGCTGACATCATCGGCGTGATCGATGGCATCGCCTTCCAGACGAATATTTTGGCTCTGAATGCGGCCGTGGAAGCGGCGCGCGCCGGCGAACAGGGCCGTGGCTTTGCCGTCGTCGCCACGGAAGTGCGCAATCTGGCGCACCGCTCGGCCAGCGCCGCCAAGGACATCAAGATGCTGATCGAAGCGTCGGTGCAGAACGTGGGTGCCGGCAGCGCGCTGGTCAGCCAGACGGGCACGACGATGGACGAGATCGTGGCCAGCATCCGCCGCGTGACGGACATCATGGGCGAAATCAGCGCCGCCGGCCGCGAGCAGGAACTGGGCATCGGCCAGATTAATCAAGCCGTGGCGGAAATGGATACCGTGACGCAACAGAATGCGGCCCTGGTGGAAGAAGCGGCAGCCGCCTCGGAGTCGATGCAGGAGCAGGCGGCGGCGCTGGCCGAAATGGTCAGCATCTTTAAACTCGACGCCGCCCACAGCGGTCCGGCCGCCGCCAAGCCTGCCTTGCGCAAGCCTGTCGTGGCCGCCACCAGCACGGCCTTGAAACGCCCGGCGCTGCGCCTGGCGCCGTCCCGCGCCGCGGCAGCACCTGTCGCGGCCGCCAAGCCGCGTTCCGCCAAGCCCGCCGCTGATAACAGCGGCGAATGGGAAGAGTTTTAAATTACTGCGCTGGCAGGGTGGCCTTGCTGCCCTGTTCCTGTAATCGCGCCGCCTCGGCCAAGGCCTGGGCGCGCGCTTCCTCTGCCGCCTGTTCCGCTTTCTCCAGCGCATCATGGCGCGCCTGCAAGGCTGCCCGCGCGCGCACGAAAACGATCTTGATGGCCGCCATCACGGGTACGGACAGGAAGATGCCCACCACGCCACCCAGCTGGTCGCCGGCCAGCAAGCCGACAATCACCATCAGCGGGCTCACTTCCACGCCTTCGCTCATCAAGTACGGGTTGAGCACGTAATCCTGGAACAAGCGGTAGGCGGCGATAAAGCCGATCAGCCAGAACACGTGCTCGAAGCCGCTGAAACCGGCCACGACAATGGCGATGACGGCGGCCGCCAGCGGGCCGGCAAACGGGATGAATTCCAGCAAGGCAGCCGCGCCGGCCAGCAGCAGACTGTACGGCACGCCCATCAGGGAAAAGGCGATGCTGTAGGACACAAAAGTGGCGATCGATAACAGCAGCAGGGCGCGCACATAGCGCGACAGCAAGATGTCGAGGTCATCGATGATGGCGCCCCAGAGTTTCTTGTTCGGGCGGTTCAGCAAGGACAGCAAGCCGTCGCGCATGTCCGGGCCTTCCTTGATCAGCAAAAAGCTCAGTACAGGCACCAGCACCAGATAGATCAGGTTGCTGGCCGCATGCATGACGGTCAGGCCCAGTTCCTTCGCCAGCGGCATGGCTTGTCCCGTACCGCTGCTCAGCTGCGTCTGCATGAACGACAGCAGGCGCGCGCGCAAGGGTTCCATGAATTCCGGCAAAGGAATGCGCTCGGCAAAGTTGTTGCCTTTGAGCAGGGTTGGCAACTGATCACTGAGCTTGATCGCCTCTTCCTCGATGCGCGCACCGAAGATCGACCCCAGCACCGCTACCAGCAAGATCACCACCAGGAAGACGATGCCGATACTGGCCGTGCGCGGCAGGCGCTTCGGCCCATACCGTTCCAGTAGTCCGATCAGCGGATACACGAGGTAGCTGAAGAAAATGGCAAAAACCACCACGATCAGGGTCGACGAGACCTTGTAGGTGAGAAATAGCAGGAAGGCGATGAGGAAAGCCGTCCACACCATCTTGGCAACGCGCAAGTTAAAACCGAACATATGAATTCCTTAGTGGCAAGATGCGACGCAAGCGTGACTGGCTTGAAGGGCAGGGTGGGCAAGGCAGGGATCGGGCCGCGCCGCACGGCCAGAAATCATACCGCAAAATGCCAAAATGCCATGCTCTTGTGTGTAATGGCAATGTTTTCCCCTGTTCGAAGTTCCCTCCGGCCTATTTGCCCCGCCAGCTGGCCACGGTGATGAAGACACTGTCTTTCTTGCCCTGTTCGCGCAAGGTCACCGTGTAGCGGCCACTCGTATCGCTGCCCGTGAACACCACCTTGTCGTCATGCCCCTTCACTTGCGCGCCCTTGGCTAGTTTGGCGTAGGTGTTGAGCACCCAATGGAAATCGGCATAGCTGCGCAGGGTGATGCTGGCATCGGGCATGGGCTCGTCGCCCGCCTCCGCCGTTTCCGTGGGCGTGCGCATCGGCAAACCGGCCAGGCCCGCCGGTGCGATGAGTTTGCCGCCGCTGGAACTGCTATTCAATTCCGCATTCGGCAGCAGCAGATGCAGCAAGCTGGGGGGAAAGCCGGGCGGCACGTCGCGCTGCTCCCAGCCGGGTTGGCCGGGGCGCGTGGTGATGTACTCCACCACAGCAATGCTTTGCCGCTGTTCCGGCGCAGCCTGCGCCAGCATGGTCGGCAGCTGCCGCGCCCACACGAGCAGCGGCGCGGCCGTCTCGTCCTCTGTGCCCGGTGGCAAAAACAAGGTCAGCACGGCGTGCGTGGACGGCAGGCAGGCGGGCGCGGCATCGCCAATGGCGGCCTGGCAATGGCCGTTGACAAGGGCCAGGGCCAGCAGCTTGCGTTGCGGGTCGAACAGCATGGCGGCACGCTGCGCACCGTGTTCGCCGGGGTTGATGGAGGCCAGCACCGAACGCCCGTCGGGCAGCATGGTGCGCTGGATGTCATGCAGCGAACGCATGCTGTCGAGTACCTGGAGCGCGACCAAGGTATCGCCCTGGGTATAATCGCCACGCGCATAGCCGAGCAGCCTGAAGACGTCGGCGCGGATTTGTGGATGCTCGTTCAGGCTTAGCGGCGGCGACGGCACTGATACGGGCACGGTGGCGGCCACGAAGGCGGCATCCTCGGCAGAAATGGCTTGTGCCATGGTGGAAAGCGGCAAGCACAGGGCGACGCACAGCGACAGCATGCGCAGAGTGATTTTTCCTGGGGTGTTCAATGGCAATCCTTGTCGAGACGCCATGCCGGACCGGTTGCCGGCATGCGCGCGCCGCGATCTTAGCATTTCAGGAATGAAACGCTTTCTGCTAAGCTTGGCTATTGAATCACTGTCCCCCGTCATCATGGCCAAGATCACCATTTCCTGCAGTATTCCCGTCGACGATGAGGTAGTCACCGAGTTCCTGTACAAGTACGTGGGCTACTCGCGTGTCGGCTTGGCCAGGAAATTGCGCATGGGAGAGAAGGGCTGTTTCTATACCGGCTCCTTGTATATGGACGACCACGCCAAGGTGAGCCGTTTGATGCGCCGCATGCTGGCGTTCTTTGAAAGCAAGGACATCCCCTTGACCATCCTCAAGATCGGAGCCCGGGACAGTTGGGATGAGGTGGACCCTGAGCAGCGCGATCCCTGGAAGATTTCGCCGCAAGCCTTGCTGGCGCTGCTCGACGCTAGCCGCAATGGCAATACTTAGGCGGCGTTGAGCACATAGCGGTTCTTGCCGCTTTTCTTGGCCTGGTACAGGGATTCATCGGCACGCCGGTAGCTGTGCGACAAGTCCGCTTCCTTGATCATTTCCGCCATGCCGATGCTGACGGACACCTTGCGTTCCGGCACGAAAGCCGCCTCGACGCTGTCGACCAGCTGCGCGGCAAAGGCGCAGGCCGCGTTCTTTTCGCCCAGGTAAATGACGGCGAACTCCTCGCCACCCAGGCGGCCGCACAGGTGCTCGCCCGACAGCCCCGCGATCACTTCGGCGATCTTTTTCAGCACCTCGTCGCCCACGTCATGGCCGTACACGTCGTTGATCTGTTTGAAGTCATCGATGTCGATCATTAAAAAATACGCGGGTGCGTGTGCCGTACGCTGCAAGGCGCGCGCGCTTTGCGTGAACATGCGACGGTTGTTGAGCCCGGTCAAGCCATCCTTGTAGGCCATCGTCGCCAATTCGCGCTGGGCACGATAGTTGTGGATGCGCAAGACGAGAAAATAGATATTCAGCGCCAGGCCGATGATCACGCTGATGGTGACGGCCAGAACGGGCCAATGCTGGTCGGCCTGGCCCGCATGCACGGGAAACTGTCCCAGCCCCAGAATGGCCCACACGCACAGCGATACGCCCAGGTAATACGCGATGCCGCTGAAGATGGGCGCCGTCGTCAGGGTGATCATCACGCCCAGCGGCAATACCCAGAAAGCGGGATCTTCCGTACCCAGCATCAGCACGCGAAAGCTGAAAGCGATGAACAGCACGCTGATGGTGCCGCTGACGATGATCGCTTGTAGCGACTTTGCATACTTGGTCAACACCAGCCCGACCACCATGCCCGTCACGCCCAGCGCCGCTTGCGCATGATCGAGCGAAGCGCGCGGCAAGGTCAGACTGAACGTGACCAGCCAGCAAGCCAGGCCAAACGTCAGGATGGCTATCGAAATGAAATGCAGTTCCTTGAAAAAACGCTGCTGCTGCTCCCGTTCTCCTGAAAAGAACAGGTAATAGAAGGCAGGAGACAGGCTGCGCGAAGTGAACATTGCATTTGTCCAGGCAGACAACACGCCTTGCGGCAGGGGCGCCTCCCGGCAACGGCAGGCGGCATGGCGCGCGCACAAAATTAGTTGCGCTCAGGAACTAGTGTACTGCTTTTTGTGAGGAATGGGATGGTGAAGGAACGTGATGTACTGATCATAATACCTTGTTGTACTCACAATCTGAAATATAATGCATCATTTAACATTGTTGCAATAAATATATTGAATTGGTTTTTAACGCAACTGATTATTGCCCAATATTTTGGCATTTTGGAGAGAGAAGTACTCAATAGTATCCTGTATTATTTAAGGTAAGTGCAAAATAATTTTATGAGGATATTTAGCAGTCGTAATATAAAATTCTTAGTATGCGATACGGTGGTATGGTTAACTGGGTAATATATTTACTTCAATTTTTATATTAATCGACGCGCCAGCCAAATTAATATCTGGCGCGTATTGGAATGAAAAATAGCTCCACCCCTATCTTTTTTCGAAAAATTAAATGAAATTTTAGTCGCAACAACTCTGCACGAAAAGTTTCAATTCAATAGGAACCCGGTTTAATTGTCTGATTTCTTTGGCAATTTGATAGGTTATGTCATCTTTTAATTTTGCTGCCTGAGAAATCCTGTCAAGCATTGCTTTTCCATTTACGCCTCGCAATAATCCATAAAGTCGCTGTCTAGGTGTTAATGTTTCCGCCCCGCCAAAAGCATCTATTAATGGAATGTTGGAAAAGTAATCATCAGAAATATGAGGGAAATTTTTTAACTTTTCATCATTAATTCTATTTTCAATGATCGATCTAGAGTCTAATTTCGTATAGCCGTCCTTTGGCGCTTTTATACGATGCAAATGCATAGCCTGATTCAACGCGGAAAATGGCACCAAGGCATCAGCATGCAAAAGTAATTCATTCTCCACTTCCGCTAATGCGCGAGGAGCACGTCCACCTTGCGCCGGAGCAAGATAAGATTCCAATGCTTCTGGTTCTATAAGATAGCTTTCAAGTTCCCAACGACATGTGATCTTTATGTCCGGATATGGCCAATTTTTCTCAAACAAAACGTCGTCTACCTGCCTTAACAAATCCCATCGCTCATCAGTCATTAGCTTATCACGGTCCACAAGCCCAAAAGCCGGTATCCCTTTCGTTCTATCTGATGCAACCGTATTAACTACGGCACTACACCCTTGAACATCCGGAGTTATGTTAAACGATACCTTCCCAAGAAATTCCACAAACCAATAATTTTCAAATATCCGCTTATCGCTTTCTCCCTCGACATAAATTATTGGTTTATTTTTTTGTTGAGAAATTATTGAGGTAGTAGATGTTATTTCTTTCTGCTTAAAGCTGGCCATATTCGATTAGTGCTTTCTCTTGAACTGCAGCTGATAAAGATTCCTCTTCCTGAGATTCGAAAAAATATCCACCTTTTCTAATATTTACCTCGCTTAACTCTAAGGCTAAGGCCGTCATCATTTCCTGTGAGTGTGTGGCTACAATGATCGTCAAACCCGGGAAAAAATCTTTAGCCATTTTTTTAAATTGTTCAAATAGTCGAAATTTCCAATTTTCATGAAGATGGGCTTCGGGTTCGTCAATTAATAGTATTGTATTAGTAGTCATGTGTGCTCCTAAACGGAGAAATATTTGTACAAGACTTTTTTCGCCACTACTTAACATATCCAATCGATGCGAGTTACCATCTCGAATGATTTCACCTTCTGGTGGTTCTTTACTAACGCCACGCAAGTAAGTTGTTGTTTCGGAAAAAACCCGTTCGTTTACTAATGCAAGCGCTCGCGAAAATCTTCCGTCATCTAACCAGCGTAACCAAACCAATAAATTATCTAAAGAATCACGCCAATCCCCTCGATCTGTTCTTATTGAGTGTACTGGGCTATAGTTCCAATCAAGCGGCGCCACGATAGCACGTTGCTGATCTGCTCCAACCTGCACTACATTTCTATAAGCCGAAAAATAAACTAATGTCGGCCAAACAAGGGTATTTTCCTCAAAGCCTCCCAATCGTTCACCACTGGCAGCTGCAAGGATAGAGTTAAAATCTAGCACCCAAGCATCATGCACTCCAACTGTCGACCAACTACCGACATCGTTGTGACAAAAACCGAATCTGTGCCAATCACGGGCACCAATGAGGGCTAAAGCATCCTCATCCCAAAATTTGAGGGAAGTTTCGGCACCGATCATTCCTGCGATCAGCGACAACACGGTAACTCGCTCTATACCTTCTTCGCTATATCGAACGCGAATATCCCATTGAACTCTACCGACTCCCCTATCAAGATGTTCAAAACCAAACGGCGCCTTTGGCCCCCTTCCATTAGCGACAGCAAAATCTTGTGCTTTCTCATGGCCTAACATCGACATGAGCTGAGCCATCAACTCTAAAGCTGTTGTCTTTCCACGTCCATTTTTGGATAAAAATAAAAATAAATTACACGACTCATTATTTGAATCGGTAAAATCTACTGATTCCATTTTAGAGTTAAATGGTCCAATTCGATCTATAGACAACGAAAGTGGTGTGAACTCATGTATTAATAGGTCCTTCATTATTTTATCTTTCTTTGAGCTAGCTGAACTGAATTTGCGATATCATCGGAATTCAAAAGTACACCATGTACTCGAATAGTATTCTTTCCAAGTAATTTTATTAACATGTCGCCACGTCCTAATAATTTTTCGGCACCAGATTCATCAATAATAATTTTTGATTCGCTTCCTTTTTGGACTGTCAGTGCAATTCTACTTGGTACATTTGAACGCAACAATCCTGAAAAAGTATTCGCATCAGGACGTTGCGTCGCTAGAACAAGGTGGATACCGGCTGCACGAGCTTTCTGAGCCAAACGGATTAGTGGATCTTCTACTCCTCCTGACTGCATTAGGAGGTCTGCAAGTTCTTCAACAATCACTACAATCCTTGGGATACTTAAACGATATGCTCTAGGATCATCAATATCACGTGCACCAACATTGGCAAGAGCAGTTTCTCGCTGTTGCATTTCATCTAAAAGTCGATTTAACACCCCAATAGTATCAACGACATCAGTCAAAACACCATCTGTAACATGTGGCAGATTGACGTATGGCGCCATTTCAACTCGCTTTGGATCTATCAGTATTAGCTTAAGCCCATTTGATGTAAACTTTGAAATTAATGAAATAATAATTGCATGCAGGCATATGCTTTTCCCGCTGCCAGTTGTTCCCCCAACAAGAAGGTGTGGTGCAGCTGCCAAATCGAATCCGAAAGCTTCGCCGGTGACATCTTGTCCTAGATATATTGGTAGTTTAAATATCTCAGGCGCATTGCTAACCCATTCTATTAATTTTGAAGCGGGGACTGAACGCCATAGCAATGATGCTCGTGGGATATCTAGCGCTACGATCATTGGTTCTTTTGTTGGTGATGCAAAAACACCCATCTCGCCTAGGCCGAGGACAAAACTGAGTTTATCAAGGCCTCGTAGCAAAGGGTTGTAATCATTTGCATCCCGTAGTTTAACTAAATATCGGGTTAATCTTGGTCCATCAACTGCATCAGTAACATCGGCTGATATTCCGATCTCACTTAGAGCTCGAATAAGTTTATCACGGAGATTCAAATCAGTATCGTTGGTATTGCTAGCACCTAGATCACCAAAAAGTTCATGCAACAAATAATCATGAAAATCATGCGTTTCCATCCAGCCACTACGAATCTCTCTTAGCCCTCTACGAACATGTCGCTGTAGTAATTTAACGAATAATTCATGGTCAGAAAATAAATCCAGGTCATGAAATTGGGAAAGTAGCGCACAAAAGGGAGGAGTCATATCCTCATCACCAGGTTTGCCATCTCCTGTCAGCTGTTCAAGCGAATATTCTCCACCACCTACTGCCGATTCTCTTCGATCCAAACCTTCATCAGGATGGGTTTCTATACGAAGTGATCGTGCTAATGCAATGCGTAAAACCGCCCACTTGGGTAAACCAGGTTGCTTGATACCATTTTTTATAACATTTGTGATCGTCAGTTCGTCCTGATTATCAGTATAAACCTTTGCCATTATATTTCGCCCCTTGCAATGTACATTTTCGTAAAGGACTCCACTGAAGTATGCACACCATCAGAATTGTTTAATTTAAACTCACTTCCAATAAATGGTTTTAGTATGTTATATTTTTCAAAATCCAATTCTGAGTCTGTTGGCAAAATAATTACCTGTTTTGCGGCTTTTGGATAGTAGTTTATAAGTAAGTTTTCTTGATGCTGTCGATCAATACGAGCAAGTGGTGTATCCACCACAACAGGAATATCTCGTCCAGAAATCTCAGACAGCGCCCACAGGAGGGCTTGTGCACTTAGCTGTTTCATTCCGGCTGAAATATTTGCTATACCTATTTCCTCGTTATCTGCGTCCCTATAACTCAGAGCAAAGTCGTCACTTAGTGAAATATGCGTAATTAAGTGATGTGAGGTCATAAGCTGTTTAAAACATCGGTTCAAGACATCTTCGATCTCTTGTCTACGCTGTGCTTTTAGGCGCAACCTATACTCTTCAAAAACGGATCTCGCTTGAGTCGCTCGATCTATATGTTGACTATTTATACCAGCCTTAACACGTCGAGTCTCTTGTTGATCGATTTCGGATTTCAATCTCATAAGTTCTGTATCAATAGAACTAATCTTCGCGCTGTGCATTCCCCGTTTTGTGTATAAACCGTTCCTAGTGTTCATCAACGTCTCAAGTTCCGCTTGTCGATCACGGTAAGCTTGCTGTAATTCGGGAGAAATACCAGCGATTGCTTCAATATCAGCCTTTGCTTGCATCCATTCTCTTTTAGCTTGACTGACTTCGCGAAGGTCATCGGCAATACGTTGCCGTTCAGCACGCGCTTGAGAGTAATAGACCATGCGAGCTTGAAGTTTTGATATTTCCGTACTTGTAAGCGAAAAATATCCTCCACCTGGCGTTTCAGTATATTGCTTCAATATTGCTGAAAGTTTAATTTTATAATGATTTTTCTGGGTATCATTTAAGGGGGGGCTAGGATGCCTCGGTTGATCGAACAAAAGATTAGGCAGTATCTCAAAGACGCTTTGAATTTCTTCAGCCAAACGTTGCGAAGGATCACCAACAGCGCCATCAAGTTTAATAGCAACCTTTTGAACCAAATCAGGGGCTGCCCAAAATGGAGCAGTAGCTGGCAAATTTGTGGCTATGCGTTGACAGAGTTTTTCGTAGGCTGAAAGCGCAAGTTTTAATTTTTCTTTGAGATGAGGGGTTTCTCTTTGACTAGCCAATACTTGAGTATTTGCTATTTGGCGTTCATGTCTACGAATATCTCGATCCAAATTTTCCAAATCCGCTTCCACTTCATCAGCATCTACCTTCGCACGCGCCTTTTCAGCATTTTTTACTGCCAATTGTGCGGTAAGAGTCTCAAGCTGTGCTTGCTCCTTATCTGCTGTTCCATCCTTTTTCCATCCTGCAATTGCATTCTTTAAATAATCATCAAGTACATCTACCGCTGCTAGGCCAAATAGTTTTTCAATATTTTTCATTAGCCCTTCTTGCTGGGCTTCTGCCATATTTTGGACTTTTTCACCATCATAGAAGAAAAATGAAACAATATCACGTGGAAGGCGACGTTGAAGAAACTCTTCCGCCTCTTCAATATCATCAATTATTCCGTTAAATCCAAGGCCATCTTCTTCAAAATTCGTTGTAATACGAAGGTTTTGAACAAATTCATCTCCAACTCTTCGCCAAAAGCGGTGAGCTGACACCTTGCCATTCTCTTCCAGCCAGTCAATTTTTACGCCATAAATCGACTGAGAAATGCCCCTTGCCTGTTGATTAAAAACCCCTCTCCAAATGCGATCTACCCCTAACAAATAGGTTTTAGGGGTCAGTTTTCGTCCAACTTGTGCATCATGTATCATCTGGTCAGAGGTGCCCAGAAATAATGCTTTAACACTATTGATGAAGCTGGTTTTTCCAAATCCATTTCGTCCAGCAATTAATACAATTGGCTTGTCCTCAGTCGTTTGGGGAATATCAAATGTTTGCTCACCGTTATAGGAGAATAAGTTTTGAATAGTTATTCGTTCAAAGATCATTGGCTGCATCCGCCTTTTCTGCTTGTTTTACATCTTTCTTGATCAAATCGGCGAGTGCATCTTCTAATTGCTTCTTTGCTCCCCAGCGACCTAAATCGGCATAGCTCTTTTTTACTTTATCTAAAAGCTCATGGGCCAGTTCAGGTGGAAAATCATGGTCGACTGCACATGTGTCCAGAAGAGTGTCGACTGGTGACTTTGGGGATTGAGTTTTTTCCATTGCAATATTTCTCCCAAAAGTCAGTGCAATTGAATGTACACTATCATTATAGTCAAACTCTTTACGCCACTCTTGCTGTATGAAGGCAAGGTCTTCATCGGTAATTAAATTAAAACCTACCGTTTTTTCAGTTTCAAAAAGTCTTGTTAAAATCTCTTTTCTTGTAAGCGGATTAAAAGGCCCAGGCCCTGCAGAATTTCCATTTCGTCGCAGAGGGCTACGACGAGTAGGTTCTTCTCGGATAACTTTTAGCCAGTCTCGGAAATTTTTAAGTGGCTGTAAACTTGTATCCCCAGAGTCAATGAATCCTTGCATTGATTTATCTTCTTTCACCACTGTGCAGGTCCAACAACCAAATCGACTCCCACCACAAGAGGGCGTATTCAAATCGAGTACCACTGGGCACTCGCCACCGCTTGCCTTGCGATATAATGCAAGCATGAAATCATGATCACCACCCCATGGTGGTGTTGTTCCGTATAAAAATTCCCAAACTTCGTCTGTTGACCAGTTTACGATTGGTTTAAAAGTCAATGCGTTTGGAATTTCATGATGGCGATTCAAGCCATCATTTGTAATATCTCTAATCGAAATTGATAAAGCTCTTTGAGCACTTTCATCGATTCTTGAACCAAGTAAAAGAATCACGCTGCCAAATTGCAACGTGATTTCGTCGATGGCGCGGCGAGATGGTTTAATTTTCATGTTTGTTGTACACCACCTAAACCAGCGTGTTGGCGGAGGATATCCTAACCCAATCAACTTCCCCCAAAAGCTTTCACTCGGCTCTGGTGAAACTAATTGCACAGTTAGAGGAATTTCATCTTTTTTTGCCGCCTCTCCAATTCGATGCATAGCATTCTCGACATAGTCTGCCACGTTTGGGGATTCAACCTTAGTATCGGATGAAATAACAAAAACGTGTTTTTTTGCCTGTCCAACGGCAGCTAAATCGAGTAGCATAGAATAAACCAGTTGCAAGACAGCTGTCGAATCCTTCCCGCCAGAATATGCCACAACCCATGGTCTACTGTCTTTTTCGTACAGAGCTTTAAGAGCCTCCATACTTTTCTCAATCATGTTCTTTTCAACCGACGATTCCATATTTCAAATAATCCCTACGTGATTTCCGTACACTTTTTTTTAGTGTCGGATTTACAGCATTAATTCTTAATAGCATCTTCATTGTTTGCATATTAGCAACTTTATCGAAGTGATTAGCAACATTTTACCGCATTCTTCTATTGATAAATTAAGACAAAACACATTTTTTGATTGTAATTTGACAATGTTTTGTGGGTCGGGTTTACTATGTCTGATTGCTTTTCTAGCGTTTTTGTCATTTTTCGCAATAGAGACGGTTTAGTAATCCAACGAAAATTTAGTCGACGTAACAGCAAGGATCCCATGTAAATCATGTTCTTTGACACGTCAATGCGCTGTTTATAGTCACGTGCCAGTTTCCGTGAACGCTTCAGCCAGGCGGAGGTACGTTCGACGACCCAGTGTCGGGGCTGAATCGAAAAGTCTTGCTGGCCTTCCAGGCGGCGTACGACTTCCACCGTGAACTCCAGGAATGCCGCCTTGTCCAGCAATTTGCGACGGTCATAAGTTGCATCACTTGACCCATGGCCAGCGCCGTACCAAGCCATCAAGCACCAGTGGTGCTCCAGTGGAGTCCGGCGATATCGGCAGGCTTCAGGCTGATTGCCAGAAAACGCCTATCTGTTTCGACGGCAATATAGCGTTTGTGACCGCTGAGTTTTTTGTTGGCGTCATAGCCTCTCGCACGAATTCCTGGCGCTTTCACGCACTGGCCGTCGACAACACCGACGCTGGACAGTCGTCCGGTCTTCGCTTGCTTGGGCAGCAGCGGTGGGATCTGGCGCCATTCTTCATTCTTCACATTGGTGGGATAGCCGCGCTCAAGGGTCGTCCTTACTTGCCTATGTCGGCTTCGATTCTCTTGCGTCGACATCATTCATCGCTCCAAGACATCAAAGATACGTTGATACGAAAGTTGCTATGAAGTTTTTAAATTATCAGTTAGGACTTTTTTGATTGGGCTGGTTAGGGGCAGAGCTTGATGACCTGGCTACAGTCTCAATAAAAAATTACCAATTGATTAGTTTTCTGTTGTTAGCTGTCAATAACTACGAGAACAATCCCTGGTGAAAATACTTTCCCAGAGATAAATCAGTCAATGCAATGGCCTGAGCTCAACGTGAATACTGCACATTAGCATATCGCATAACAAAGAGTTCTGTCGCCACCGCTGATGTGACGAAATACAAAAAATAATCAGAGTTCTTGACTTGCGCCGAACGGTTCGCGGCACTGACAGAGCATCGATTGTTTCCAGAAACGTTGAAGATATGATATAGAAAAAGAGGCATGTTTCTCTATCACAGAACTAGCTGATGGAAATATATTTGCGTTTCAATGACAATGCTAACTGAAGATTTGAATTGTTCGGATGAAAAATTCTTGGCGGACGATGTTGCCCCAAAAATCGATCATTTAGCCAGCCATATCGATGCCAAATGTATTTTTAATGAATATTAAACATCTTTTTAGAGCAGAATCTACCTTGCTGTTCAATATACCCGAAAAAAGGCGACACGCAGTGTCGCCTGATATTCGGAAATCCTCTTTAAACGTCAATATTCCCCGCGCGCAGCGCGTTGTTTTCGATGAAGGCGCGGCGTGGTTCCACGTCGTCGCCCATCAGGGTGGTGAAGATCTGATCCGCGGCAATCGCGTCTTCGATCTGCACCTTCAGCAGGCGGCGCACGGTCGGGTCCATCGTCGTTTCCCACAGCTGGTCAGGGTTCATTTCGCCCAGACCTTTGTAGCGCTGTTTCGAGACGGTGCGCTCGGCTTCGTCGCGCAGCCATTGCATGGCCTGGTGGAAGTCGACCACGGCGATTTCCTTGATGCGCTCGCCTTCGCCGCGGCGCACGAAGGCGCCTTCGCCGATCAAGCCTTCGAAGGTGGCGGCGCCGCTGCTCAGTACGGCGTAGTCGGGGCCTTGCACGAAGTCGGCGTCGATGGCGCTGACTTTCACGTTGCCGTGGTGCATGCGCTCGATGCGCAGCATGTGTTTTTCCGACAAATCGTCGGAACGCACATGCACGCGCACTGCGCTGTCGTTGATGGCCGTCTGCAGGGCCAGGGCGGAAGTTTCCGCCAGGTCCAGCGTCGACAGGTCCAGTTGCACGCCCGTCATGATGGCCGTCAGGGCGGCGCGGTCGATGACGCGCGTCAGACGGGTCATGATGGTGTTCGACAGGTTGAACTTGCGCACCAGTTCCGTCAGGGTCTCGCCGGAAATACCTTCCGCGCCTGTGCGCGGCACCAGCACGGCCGTGTTCAGCGCCACGGTCATCATATAGCTCGCTTCTTCGGCGTCATCTTTCAGATAGCGCTCGTCGCGGCCCGCTTTCACCTTGTACAGCGGCGGTTGCGCGATGTAGATGTGGCCGCGCTCGACCAGTTGCGGCATCTGACGGTAGAACAGGGTCAGCAGCAGGGTACGGATGTGGGCGCCGTCGACGTCCGCATCGGTCATGATGATGATGCGGTGGTAGCGCAGTTTTTCGACGTTGAATTCGTCCGGTCCGATCGAGGTGCCGAGGGTGGCGATCAGGGTGGTGATCTGCTCCGACGACAGCATTTTCTCGAAGCGGGCTTTTTCCACGTTCAAGACTTTACCGCGCAGCGGCAGAATCGCCTGGAACTTGCGGTCGCGTCCCTGTTTTGCCGAGCCACCTGCCGAGTCACCCTCGACGATGTACAGTTCGCACAGGGCGGGGTCTTTTTCCTGGCAGTCGGCCAGTTTGGCCGACAGGCCCAGGCCATCCATGATGCCTTTGCGGCGCGTCAAATCGCGGGCCTTGCGTGCCGCTTCGCGGGCGCGCGCCGCTTCGACGATCTTGCCGCAAATGATCTTGGCGTCGTTCGGTTTTTCTTGCAGGTAGTCGGCCAGGGTCTTGGCGACGATCTCTTCGACGGGGCCGCGTACTTCGCTCGACACCAGCTTGTCTTTCGTCTGCGACGAGAATTTCGGTTCCGGCACTTTTACCGACAGGACGCAGGTCAGGCCTTCGCGCATGTCGTCGCCGCTGATTTCCACTTTCGCCTTCTTGGCGAACTCGTGTTCATCGATGTATTTGTTGATCACGCGCGTCATCGCCGCGCGCAAGCCCGTCAGGTGGGTACCGCCATCGCGTTGCGGGATGTTATTCGTGAAGCACAGCACCTGTTCATTGTAGGCATCGTTCCACTGCATCGACACGTCGACCGAGATGTTCGTGCCCTGGTCCGACATGCGCTCGCCCGTGGCCTGGAAAATGGTCGGGTGCAAGACCGACTTGGCCTTGTTGATGTATTCGACGAAGCCGCGCGTGCCGCCTTCGAAGGCGAAGATTTCTTCCTTGCCCGTGCGCTGGTCGGACAACTTGATGTTGACGCCATTGTTCAGGAAGGACAGTTCGCGGATGCGCTTGGCCAGGATTTCGTAGTGGAATTCCACGTGCGTGAAAATCTCTTCATCGGCCCAGAAATGCACGTCCGTGCCACGCTTGTCGGTGTCGCCGATGACCTTGATCGGGGAGGTGGCGATGTCGCCGACCATGACGATCTGGCGGTCTTGCGGCACGCCGCGCACGAATTCCATGTGATGCACTTTGCCATCGCGGCGGATGGTCAGTTTCAGCAGTTTCGACAGGCCATTGACGCAAGACACGCCCACGCCGTGCAAGCCGCCCGAGACTTTGTACGAGTTCTGGTCGAACTTGCCGCCCGCGTGCAGTTCGGTCATGACGATTTCCGCCGCCGAACGCTTCGGATCGTGCTTGTCGTCCATTTTCAGGCCGGTCGGCACGCCGCGGCCATTGTCGGTGATCGAGATCGAATTGTCGCTGTGGATGGTGACGTGGATTTCCGTGCAGTGGCCGGCCAGCGATTCATCGATCGAGTTGTCCAGCACTTCGAATACCAGATGGTGCAAGCCGGTGCCGTCCGAGGTGTCGCCAATGTACATGCCCGGGCGTTTGCGTACGGCTTCCAGGCCTTCCAGGATCTGGATGGAGGAGGCGCCGTATTCTTCCGTTTTGGCCTGGATCGGGGTGTCTTGTGGATTCTCGGACATGGACTGCTTTCTCAAATAACGATTGCTGATTGCGGGGCCTGACCCTGTTGGATCAGACCCCAGTTTTGCATTGGCTTACGCTTAAATCCGCATCGGCATGACGACATACTTGAAGTCGGCATTGTCCGGGATGGAGATCAGGGCGGACGAGTTCGAGTCGCCCAGCGCGATGTTGACGTATTCGCATTTCAGGTTGTTCAGCACGTCCAGCAGATACGTCACGTTGAAGCCGATGTCGACGGAGTCGCCGCCGTAGTCGATTTCCAGCTCTTCGACGGCTTCTTCCTGGTCCGCATTGGTCGAGCTGATCTTCATGCTGCCCGGGGTGATGATGCAGCGCACGCCCTTGAACTTGTCGCTGGTCATGATGGCGGCACGTTGCAGCGAGCGCAGCAGTTCATCGCGGCCGATGGTGAAGTCGTTCTTGTAGCCTTTGGGAATCACGCGCGTGTAGTCGGGGAACTTGCCTTCCACCAGCTTCGAGATCAGCTCGATGTCGGCAAAGGTCAGTTTCACCTGGTTGGCGGCGATGTCCAGCTGCACCGGTTCATCGTTCTCTTCCAGCAGGCGCTGCAGTTCGATGATGGTCTTGCGCGGAATAATCACTTCCTGGCGCGCAAACGTCTGCTCGGTGGCCACCTGGCAAAACGCCAGGCGGTGGCCGTCGGTGGCCACGGCGATGACATTATTGCCATCCAGAACCAGCAGCAAGCCGTTCAGGTAGTAACGGATGTCTTGCTGGGCCATCGAGAAATGCACCATGTTGAACAGGTGCTTCAGCGTTTTCTGGGGCAGGGTGACGGACGCGTTGTAGCTTTCCGCCTGTTGCACGGTTGGAAACTCTTCCGCCGCCAGGGTTTGCAGGGCGAAGCGCGACTTGCCCGTTTGCACGGTCAGGCGCTTGTTCAGCAGGGTCATCGTGACGTCGCCCGATTCGGGCAGGGCGCGCAAAATGTCCAGCAGCTTGCGCGCGGCCACGGTGGTGCCGGTGACGTCCGCGCCGGAACCGATTTCCGCGTGCGTGGTGATCTGCACTTCGGTGTCGGTCGACAGGAAGGAGACATTTTCACCGTCTTTGCGGATGAGGATATTGGCCAGAATCGGCATAGTGTGCCGACGCTCGACAATACCGCTCACGATCTGCAGTGGCCGGAGAAGGGTATCTCGGGTGGTTTTGACCAATTGCATATTTATCCTCAATGTATAGGTTGAACAGTACGACGTTTAACGTATTAATTTAACAATTGTTGCCATGGGGAGCCCCGACAGACCGGCTGCGGTGCCCTCCCAGATAATAAGGGTAAAGCACGTTTTGAGCCAGTCTTGCCAAATGGTGCTTAGCCCTTCAACGTTTGCTCCAGCACATGCAATTCGTGGTTGCATTCCGGGTTCTTGGTGCGGTCCAGCGCGATCTTGCGCACGGCATGCAGCACCGTGGTGTGGTCGCGGCCGCCGAACAGCTCGCCGATTTCTGGCAGGCTCTTCTGTGTCAACTCCTTGGCCAGGTACATGGCGATCTGGCGCGGCCGGGCGATGTTCGCGGGCCGGCGCTTCGAATACATGTCGGCAACCTTGATATTGAAGAAGTCGGCCACCGTTTTCTGGATGTTTTCCACGGAAATCTGGCGGTTCTGCACCGACAGCAAGTCCTTCAGGGCTTCCTTGACGATATCGATCGTGATGTCTTTGCCATGAAAACGCGAATACGCCAGAATTTTGCGCAGCGCGCCTTCCAGCTCGCGCACGTTCGAGCGCAAGTGCTTGGCGACAAAGAAGGCCACGTCGTCGGAGAAGGTCACGCCTTCCTGCTTGGCTTTTTTCAGCAAAATCGCCACGCGCATTTCCAGTTCCGGCGGTTCGATGGCCACCGTCAGGCCCGAGTCGAAGCGCGAGATCAGGCGGTCGTCCATGCCCGTGATTTCCTTCGGATACGTATCCGAAGTGATGATGATCTGTTTCTTTGCGGCAATTAACGCCTCGAACGCATAGAAAAACTCTTCCTGCGTGCGGCTCTTGCCGCCAAAGAACTGGATATCATCGATCAGCAGCATGTCGAGCGAGTGATAGTAGTGCTTGAAATCGTCGAAACCCTTGCGCTGGTAAGCGGTCACTACGTCGCGAACGTACTGTTCCGCGTGGATGTAGCGAATCTTCGCGCCCGGATTGTCGGCCATCACCTGGTTGCCGATGGCGTGGATCAAGTGGGTTTTACCGAGGCCGACGCCGCCGTAGAAGAACAGCGGGTTATATGACACGCCCGGATTGTTCGCCACCTGGATGGCGGCGGCGCGCGCCAGCTGGTTGGCCTTACCGGTCACGAAGCTGTCGAAGGTCAGGTCGGTGTTGATGCGGCTCTGTTCGCGGCGCGGCGCGGCACCGATGCTCAGTTCCGGCACACTGGGCTGCGGCTCCGCAGCGCGCGCGCTGGGCGCGCCGCCATTCGGATCGCTGGCCGGGGTGCTGGCGGTGACGGGTTTCTTCGGCAGGGCCAGACGCGGGTCGAGCACGAACTGCACATCCGTCGGCGCTTCGAAGTACTGAATGGCCAGCGCAGTGATGCGGCTGGCGAACTGGGTCTTGACCCAATCGAGCTTGAAGCGATTGGGCGCAGCAATGCGCAGCTTGCCCTCCTCGTAATCGAGAGGGATAAGCGGTTTGATCCACGCACTGAATTGTTGCGGTGTCAGCTCCAGTTCCAACTGCGCGGAACAGGCCTGCCAGAAATTATCCATGTATGTCTATGTGAAAAGGTGTGGGAGGGCGTATCGATTCTGCCCTGCGTTCACCGTGTTGCAAGGCCGGCGTCGCGCGAGGGCTCGCCACACGTAACGCGCTATTCTACTCCCGACTGCCAAAGTTATCCACAGGCACGACGCTTATTTTTCTGTGGCAGGGTGGGGCGCCATGTGTATAAGAGGCGACTTATCCCCCGGTTATCCCGTCACACGCAGTGCTGGCGCGGCCTGTGGCGGGGCCTTGCCGGCAGATGGGGGCCGGCGCGGAAATTTCCAGGCGATCACGGCAATCCTTGACAAGAGGGGGGCATATGCTGAATAATTCAGGGTTCCCCGCCCGTATTCCGTGTTTATTCATTTGGAACGACAATATGGACTAAGCGTGGATTAAGCGGGCGATGAGATTGGCCAGCTTGTGCCTTGGCATAAGTGCGCGATTGTCATTGGCACCAAAAACTGACGGGACGTCAGACCCGATTTTGCATTTTTTTTGTTTTTAGCGAGACCAACATGAAACGTACTTACCAACCTTCCGTCGTTCGCCGCAAGCGTACGCACGGCTTCCGCGCTCGTATGGCTACCCGTGGTGGCCGTGATGTGCTCAACGCACGTCGCGCAAAGGGCCGCAAACGTCTGGCCGTCTAGGCTTGTCGTTGACAGCTGATCGCGTGGCTAGCTGTACTCCAGTCGGCAATCAACGCGAAGGTTCACACGACTTCGCGCGCGTTCGGCGTATCGTTAAAACGGATGAATTTTCATCCGTTTTTCGTTTGCGCCCTTCGCAAAAAACAGCGCATTTTGTGCTGTACACCCGACACAATCAATTGCCGCATGCGCGGCTGGGCGTCGTTGTGGCCAAGCGTTTCGCGCCGCGCGCGGCGACCCGCAACACGATCAAGCGCGTCACGCGCGAGCTGTTTCGCAACAGCGCGATGCCGCCGGTCGACTGCGTGGTGCGTTTGTCGCGCGCCGTCAACAGCAAGGATGGCCCGGCCACCACGACCCGGCTCAAAGCCGAGCTGCGTGAGGAATTGAGCCGCCTGTTCGCGGCGCAAATCGCCGCCCAGGCCCGTTCTGTTGCTGCGCCACCACCTTCCGCGCCATGAAAACCCTGCTGCTGTTCCTGCTGCGCGCTTATCAGTTGCTGATCAGCCCCATGCTGGGACAGAATTGCCGTTTCTATCCGAGCTGTTCGCATTACGCGATGGAAGCGCTGCGCGTGCACGGTACTGCCAAGGGCAGCCTGCTGGCTGCCAAGCGCCTGTGCCGTTGCCACCCCTGGAATGAAGGGGGCGTCGACCCGGTGCCGCCGGCCGACGCTAAACAATCTTCAACGACCGCTTGCGGTTGCAACCACTCCTGACAAATACCCTAATGGATATCAATAAACGTACCATCCTGTGGATCGTGTTTTCCGTCTCGCTGGTAATTCTCTGGAACGAATGGATGATCTCGAACGGCAAGCCGTCGATGTTCTCCGCGAACACGGAACAAACCGCCAAGGCGCCTGCGACCCCTGCCAAGACGGCTGCCTTGCCAGCTGCGGCAGGCGTGCCTGCCCTGCCGGGTGAGGCTGTCGATCCCGCCGCGTTCAAGCGCGAAGTGATTACCATCACCACCGACGTCATCAAGGTCGATATCGACACCCTGGGCGGCCAGGTCAAGCGTCTGGAATTGCTGAAGTTCAAGGGCGCGGGTAATCCGGGCTGGTTTGGCGGCTGCTTCGGCCTGTTCAAGGCATGCCAGCCTGACGACGGCAAGCAAAACGAAGTGCTGTTCGACGAAGGCGCGAACCACACCTACCTGGCGCAATCGGGCCTGGTCGGCGGTCCGTTCCCTACCCATGCGAGCGGTTTCACCGTACAGCCTGGCGTACGTACTCTGGCCGATGGCAAGCAGATTCAACTGGTGATGGAAGCGGTCGAGGGCGGCGTCAAGCTGACCAAGACGTTTACCTTCAAGCGCGGCGATTACGTCATCGACGTGCGCCATGACGTGTCCAACGTGGGCGCGGCACCTGTCACGCCGCAGCTGTATCTGCAACTGACGCATGACGGCAACAAGCCGGTCGGCGATTCGTTCTTCAACAGCAGCTTTACGGGCCCAACCCTGTACACGCCGCAAGACAAGTACCAAAAACTGACGTTCGAGAAAATCGAAAAAGCGGCAGTGGAAGACGAGAAGAAGGGCAACGACAACGCCATGAAGGGCCTGCACCCGGCCACGGCGACTGGCGGCTGGTTTGCGATTTCGCAACACTTCTTCGTGTCCGCATTCGTTCCGCCTGAGAACGCCAAGCGTGACATCTTCACGAAGAAGGTCGGCCCCAACCTGTACGCCATCGGCAACGTGCTGCCCCTGCCTACCCTGGCGCCAGGCGCCTCGGCCAGCATGGACAGCAAGCTGTACTCGGGTCCGCAAATCGCGCACCTGCTGGAAAACGTCTCGCCTGGCCTGGAACTGGTCAAGGATTATGGCTGGCTGACCATCATCGCCAAGCCGATGTTCTGGGTCATGGAACAGATCCACAGCGTGCTGGGCAACTGGGGCTGGACCATCATCGCCTTCACGATCCTGATCAAGCTGCTGTTCTTCCCGCTGTCGGCCGCCGGCTACCGCAGCATGGCGAAGATGAAACTGGTCACGCCGAAGATGCAAGCCATCCGCGAACGCTTCAAAGGCGATCCGCAAAAGATGAACCAGGCCACGATGGAGCTGTACAAGACGGAAAAGATCAATCCGCTGGGCGGCTGCCTGCCGATCCTGATCCAGATGCCCGTCTTTATCGCCCTGTACTGGGTCTTGAACGCGTCCGTGGAAATCCGCGGCGCGCCATGGATCGGTTGGATCACCGATCTGGCCCAGCATGACCCATGGTGCATCCTGCCCGTGTTGTACGCGATCTCGATGTTCATCACGACCAAGCTGAACCCGGCCCCGGCCGATCCGATGCAAGCGAAGATGATGCTGTTCATGCCACTGGCATTCTCGGTGATGTTCTTCTTCTTCCCGTCGGGCTTGGTACTCTACTGGGTCGTCAACAACGTCCTGTCGATCGGCCAGCAATGGGTGATCACCAAGAAATACGCGCCTGCCGTCAAGTAAGTCCGGCCAGCGACCAGAAAGCCCGCCTTGCGCGGGCTTTTTTTTGACATCGTACCCAATGGGTACGATGTCAAAAAAAAGTGGGTTTTGCCAGCTTTCCACTGACCTCCCCCTTCACGTGCACCCGGTTTGGCGCTGAAAATATCGCGGCTCCTGCAGCCTTTCCCGAATACACTACAATTACCCCATGAAACTTGACTCTTCCCCTATCGCCGCCATCGCCACCGCTCCCGGGCGCGGCGGCATCGGCGTGGTACGCGCCTCCGGCAAAAACCTTGCACCCCTGATGACGGCCCTGTTCGGCGCGCAGCAACTGAAACCGCGCCACGCCACCTATCTGCCATTCACGGAAAGCGACGGCGCCATCATCGACCAGGGCATCGCCATCCACTTCAAGGGCCCGCATTCGTACACGGGCGAAGACGTGCTGGAATTGCAAGGCCATGGCGGCCCCGTGGTGCTGCAGTTGCTGTTGGCGCGCGTGCTGGAAGCGGGCCGTGACAGCGGCTTGCGCCTGGCCGAACCGGGCGAATTCACGCGCCGTGCGTTTTTGAATGACAAGCTTGACCTGGCGCAAGCCGAAGCCGTGGCCGACCTGATCGACGCGTCTACGGAAGCGGCCGCCAAGTCCGCCTCGCAATCGCTATCGGGCGCGTTTTCCAACACGATCCACGCGCTGGTGGAGCAGGTGACGGGGTTACGCATGCTGGTCGAGGCAACCCTGGACTTCCCGGAAGAAGAAATCGACTTCCTGGAAAAATCGAATGCACGCGGTCAATTGAAGGCCGTCATCGAAGCGTTAAATAAAGTGTTTGCGCAGGCGGCGCAGGGCGCGCTGCTGCGCGAAGGTCTCAATGTCGTGCTGGCCGGCCAGCCGAACGTGGGCAAGTCGTCGCTGCTGAATGCGCTGGCGGGCGCCGACGTGGCGATTGTCACACCGATCGCCGGCACCACGCGCGACAAGGTCAGCGAAACCATCCAGATCGAGGGCATTCCGCTCAACATCATCGACACGGCGGGCATCCGCAGCGCGGGCGACACCATCGACGCCGTCGAGCGCATCGGCATCGAACGCACGTGGGGCGAAATCGGCAAGGCCGACGTGATCCTGCACCTGTTGGATGCCGACCATGGCCCGACCCTGGCCGACGAAACCATCGTCGCCGCCTTCCCGGACGGCGTGCCCGTGGTGCGCGTGTGGAACAAGATTGACCTGTCGGGCCACAAGCCCAGTGTCGACAGCTTGCCCGACGCCACCCACGTTTATCTCTCGGCGCACGAGCACATCGGCATTGACCTCTTGCGCGCCGAGCTCTTGCGCATCGCCGGCTGGCAGCAGACGGGTGAATCGCTGTACCTGGCGCGCGAACGCCATCTGATCGCCTTGAAATCGGCCGGCAAGCATTTGGACATCGCCGCCGAACACGCGGCGCAGGACGACCAGTCGCTCGATCTGTTCGCCGAAGAACTGCGCCTGGCGCAGGTGCAGCTGTCGAGCATCACGGGCGAGTTTTCGCCTGACGATCTGCTGGGCGTGATTTTCAGCCGTTTCTGCATCGGCAAATAAGGAGGTTCGATGAAGCTGCTGCTGGTTCTGCTGTTCAGTTGTCTGCCCCTGCTGGCTGGTGCGCAGGAAAAGTTGCCGAAGGATGTGGCGCAGTTCGTCGAGAACGCCCAGATGTGCGAGCACTTTGCCGGCGAGTGGGATGACAACGACAAGGCGCGCCAGCGCGAGATCACGCAAGCCGTGGCCAGTTCTTGCGGCCAGGCGCAGCGGCAGTGGAAACGGCTGTCCGCCAAGTATGCGCGACAGCCGAAGCTGCAAAAAGTCATTGCAGACAATGCCAATGACGCGGTGCGCAGTTTCCGGAAATAGCGGCTGCCCTCGCTTGCTGCAGTTCAGCTCTTCTTGCGCTTGGCCTGCTCTTCCCTGAATTTCTGGAAGGCTTCGATATGCTCGGCGCGGCGCAGCACGCGTGAGTGCGGGTCGAGCGTGTAAGTGTCGCCAGCCGGCAGGGGCAGTTCACCAAAGCCCAGCGACATGGGAACGGTATGGATTTCCTTGCCGATACGCACTTCCACCGGCATCGGGAAGGCGAGGTCAGCAGGCGTCTTCCATAGCAGGCGCAAGGTGTCGCCGTCACGCACGGCGGACAGCTCTGGCAGCGCGGCCTGGTACAGATAGGTCTGGAAGAACCAGTCGTAATTGCGGCCCGTGACTTTGTAGACGATGTCCATGAATTCCTTGGTGCTGCCATAGCGCGGCTGGAACTGGCCCGGCTGCGGCTGTTCCGTGCCGTACACGAGCAGGCGCACGGCGCGGAAGAAGGCGTCGCCGCCGATCAGGCCGCGCAAGGTGTGCAGCACCAGCGCCCCTTTCACATAAATGTCGCCGCCCGGCCCGCCCTTTTTCAGATCGTAGACCTCTTCCTCGCTTTTCGGCTTGCCCGAGACCATGGGCGCCTTGTTGACGATGCCGGCGCGCATTTGCTGCAACGAAGCAAAATACTCTTGCTCGCCCCGCAGATATTGCATGTACAGCGCTTGCATATAGGTGCCGAAGCCTTCGTGCAGCCACATGTCGTCCCAGTTGCTGTTGGTCAGCTGGTTGCCGAACCATTCATGGGCAAATTCATGCTGCAGCAATTCATCGTAGCCATAGCTGGTTTTGGCGAATTTGTTGCCATAGGCATTGATGGTCTGGTGTTCCATGCCCTTGTGCGGGGTTTCGGCGATGCCGACTTTCTCATCGCCAAACGGGTAGGGACCGATGACGCTTTCAAAAAAATCGAGCATGGGCGGCAATTCCGCGAACAGGGCGCCCGCCTTGGCTTCGCTTTCCGGCAGGTACCAGAATTGCAGGGGGATGCGGTTGCCGTAGCGGCTAGTATATTCGCCCTGCAGGCTGCGGTAGGGCGCCACATTCAGGGCGATGCCATAGGTGCTCGGATGTTTGGCGCGCCAGTGCCAGGTGCGCCAGCCATCGGCCTCATCCATGCCAAGCGCGATGCCGTTGCCGGCCGCCACCAGCGGCGCCGGCACCTGGATGTGCTGGTCGATCAGCTGGGCCTTGCCCATCGGGTGGTCGATGCAGGGCCAGAACAGGTCGCAGCCTTCGCCTTGCACGGCGCTGGCGATCCACGGCGCGCCATCGGTCGTGCTCGACCACACCATGCCGCCATCCCACGGTGCTTTCACGGCGACGTGCGGCACGCCATGGTAGACGACGCGGATGGTGGTGCGCGCGCCTGCCGCGAGGGTGGCCGGCAAGGTCATGCTCAGGCGCCCGTCCGGATTGGCATAGTCCTGTGGCCGCAGCGTCTTGCCGTCGATTTCGATGGCATCGACCGGCAGGTTGCGGTCCAGGTCCAGTGCGAAGCGCGAGATCGGCTGCGTCGCCAGGAAGGTCAGGCGCGCATCGCCGGCGATGCTGCGGCTGGCCGGGTCGATGCGCAAGGTCAGGTCGGCGTGTTCGAACACCACCGCCAATTGTTCCGGCGTGCGTTCGGCGCCTGAATTTAGAGTATAGGCGGTGGGCGCGCGCGTGGCGCAGGCGCTGAGCAGCAAGCAGGAGAGCAGCAGAGGGAGGTGTTTCATGGCGAAAGCGCAAGTGAACGGAACACTGATTGTAGTGTGAAGCGACAACGTTGTCGTTTGGAAATTTCAAGGCGCCGACGGGGCAAGCGTGGTCGCCGTTGAGAAATGTCATGGGCTTCAAACTGCGCTGACGTAATCTTGCTGAGCGGCCTAGAAGTGCCGCTAGGAAAGGAAGCGCCATGGACAGCAAACAGCCGGACGTCGTGGAACGCGAGGAAGAGGTGATGGTGGCGCTGCCTGCCATGCCGAAATTGATCGCCACCTTGCCGCCAAAAGGCGCGTGCTGGTACTGCGACAAGCCGCTCGATGCCGTGCGCCGCTTTTGCGGCAAGAGTTGCGGCATGGCTTATGCGGAAGAGGCGCAATACCACCCTTGAGCGTGGAGGCTAGCGGCGGCGCAGCAGCGCCGCCAGCGCACCGTCGTAGTCGAACTCATGCGCAGCCGCCGCCACTTCCTGGTAGACGTGCACGCCCAGGCTGGCCGCGAGCAGGCTGGCCGAGTTTTCCAGGATGTCGATGGCCGCGCCATCGCCTTCGCGCAGGTGGCTGGCCAGGCGCGCCAGCAGCAGCTGGATGGCGGGTGCGGCCGGGTCAGGCGCCACGTCCTGCGCCGCCGTATGGGTTGCCTCCGGCGTGCCCAGCATGCTGCTGACCGCACCGAGCAATTGATCCTGCGCCAGTTCCAGCTGCAGCATCTGCTGGTCCAGGTCGGGCGCCTGCGCGCGCAGCGCCGACTCCAAGGTTGTCGACAGGCCATGCACGTGGCGCGCACCGATCATGCCCGCGGCGCCTTTCAGGGTATGCGCCTTCAGGCGCGCGGAAGCGTAATTGCCCATGTCGAATTCGGCGCGGATCTGGCACGGCGTGGTGCCGTGGTCATGCAGGAAGCGGCGCAGGATTTTCAGGTACAGCATACGGTCGCCCATGATGCGGCCCAGTCCGTTCTCGACATCGAGAATGCGGACCATGTCGGATGCCGCAAGGGCGGCATCATCATCGCAAGTGGCGTGTGGTTTCAGCATGCTGTGCAGAGCGCCCCAAAACTTGTCAATTGCCGTAAAGCAGGAACTCTATTTTACATCTAGTCGTCCTCGACACTGCGCCCGCTTGGCACCAGCCTGCCGCCTAGCGTGTCGTGAAGGACCAGCTGCGCGTGACGTCCGCGCCATTGACTATGCCGATGAAACTCACGTCATAGCTGGTGTTCGCACTCAAGGGCGCCAGTGGAATGATGGATGCGGCCGAGACCGGCGTATGCGCATCGTTGCCGCTGGTGAGCAGGCGCACCGCCAGGTCGGTGCCGGCACCGCGCTGGCGCACGCTGAACGTCGTCACGCTGACGGACGTGCCGTAGTTGGCATGCACGCTGATCGGGTAGCCGACCACGTCCTGGTTCGGCACGGGATCGGGCGATTCGTTATCGCTGGAAAAACTGACGGCCACCTTCTGCTGCCCGCCAAAGGGGTAGGTGACGATCTGTCCCGCCGCCAGCCCGGGGCCATAGCTGCGGTTGCCGGCCAGGTCGGTGGTGAAATACGCATAACCGGCGCCGCTGACGGCCGCGCCCGCGCCACCTTCCTTGAACAGCGGCTCGAAAATGACGAAGCGGTGATAGATGGCCGTGACCAGCTCTTCGGCCAGGTAAAAGCCCGACGTGTTGCTTGCGCCGGCGATGACTTCGCCCTGCAGCGTCGTGACGACGTAGCCGGCCTTGGCCAGGCGGTCGCCCAGTTTGACGCCCGTAAAGCCGGGCTTGCCCTGCACTTGCTCGTGCGCCACCGTATTGTTGAGATTCAGATAGTTGGAATGGCCCAGGGCCGCGCTGTCGATCTGGCCGTTGCGTACCAGTGGCGACAGACCGATCTGGCTGCGCCGGTAGTTGAACCAGTTGATGCCATCGGTGGCGATATTGTTGCTGAGGACGGGAGCGCCCGGTTCCTGTGTCAGCTGTCCTGCCGGGGTCGAGGTGCTCAGCGACGTCTTGTCGCCGCTATCGCCGCCGCCACAGGCGCTCAGCAGGGCTGCGCTCAGCAGGGCGGGTATCCAGTATTTCCAACGCAGTGACGAGACAATCAAGTTGACTCCTGTATAGGTAGGCGGACAGTGGTGGGGGCCAGCGTGCAGCCCTGTAAAACGATTCTAAGGTATTTTCATACGCTGTAGAGCATCCATGAAAACATATGTCGCGCGCTCGTGCGCGGACGGCGCCGCAGCTGCGCAGGGTAGAATGAGCATAGTGCAGCGTTTGCCGCTGCTTTGCCTCATTCCCGCTACTTTGATTGCCCACAAATTTGAACACATTGCCCAAGTCGCGCCTGCAGCGCGCCAAATACGCCCTGCCCAGCATGGTGACTTTGCTATCGATAGCCTGCGGTTTTGCCAGCATCGTCATTTCCGTCGATAACGCGACTGTCGGCGATGCGGATGCCTACCGCCTGGCGGCGGCGCTGCTGGTGCTCGCCGGCGTGTTTGATGCGCTCGACGGTTATGTGGCCCGGCTGACGGGGACCAGTTCGCAGTTCGGCGTGCAACTCGATTCCATCGCCGACGTGATGAATTTCGGTTGCGCTCCGGCCGTCCTGTTGTACTGCTACGGCTTTGTGCAGATGGGCGTGCATGATCCGCTGCTGCTGCGCTTTGGCGGTATGGCCAGCTTCTTCTTTGTCGCGTGCGGCGCCATGCGCCTGGCGCGCTTCAATGTCAATGTCGGGCGTACCGACCCCCTGTATTTCGTCGGTATGCCGATCACGGCAGGCGCCGCCTGTGTCGCGGCCGTGGTGGTGGCCTGGCCGGCGCCCATCGATTCCATGCTGCACAGCTATCTGCTGATGCTGCTGCTGGTGGGCGTGGGCAGTCTGATGGTGTCGACCTTGCGTTTCCCCAGCTCCAAGCAAAAGAAAAGCCTGGCCGCGCTGCTGGTGCTCATCGTGGCCATCGCCTTGCTGGTGTGGCTGAAGACCAGCTTCTTCGCGCTGTTCTTCGCCGTCTATATCGCCGCCACCCTGGCGCTGAACCTGGCGTGGCACCTGGGCTGGCGGCGCATCGCGCTGCCCCAGGTATTCAATGACCCGGACGAGATTGACTAAACTCTAGGCGACCTCGTGCCCGCGCGCGGCGCGCAGGATGGCGAACCAGTCGCTACGGCTGAGTGTAAACTGCGTGCCTTCCACGGCCACGCCGACCGCCTCGATGCGTCCCGTGCCCGTCAGCGGCAGGGGACGGCAAGGCAATTGCATGATCCAGGCAAACACCACGCTGGCAAACGGACGCTGCAGCTGGTCGGCGATCTGCTTGATGACATTGCGCAAATTCTCCACATTCGCATCGCCACCCTGGAATAGCCGGCCGCCCGCCAGCGGCGACCAGATCATCGGCGCCACCCCCACGTCTTGCAAGCCGTCGAAGGTTTCGTCGAACAGGGGCGCCACGTGCAGCGGCGAAAATTCCACCTGGTTCGTCACCAGCGGGAAGCGCCGGTGCAGGCACTCGAACTGGTGGCGGCTGAAGTTCGACACGCCGAAGTGCAAGACCTTGCCATCTTGCTTCAATTGGGTAAATGCGCCGGCGATCTCGTCGAAATCCATCAGCGGGTCGGGACGATGGATCAGCAGCAAGTCCAGGCGGTCGGTGTGCAGCTGGCGCAAGGTCTGTTCCACGGAACTGGTGATGTGCGCCGCGCTCGTGTCGTAATGCTGGATGGCATGGCCGGGACGGTGCGGCGACAGCAGTTTGATGCCGCATTTGCTGACCAGCTCCATCTTGTCGCGCAAGCCCGGCTGCAAGGCCAGCGCTTCGCCGAACAGGCCTTCGGCGCTGTAATCGCCATAGATATCGGCATGGTCGAAACTCGATACGCCCAGCGCCAGGCATTGCTCGATGAAGGCCAGGCGTTGCTGCGCCGACATATTCCACTCGCCTATGCGCCACATGCCGGCGACGATGAGCGACAGTTCGGGACCGTTGCTGCTTAAACGGCTGCGCGGCGCTTGCAGGCTGGCGGGAAATACATGGCTCATGGGCTGGCTTTCTGATGGTAGCGGGGGATAATCGTGATGATTATATCCAGCTACAGCATGCTGCGTATGAAGCGGCAGCAGCGCTCCTGCAGGGCATCGTCGAGCTGGCCGCCCAGTTGCATCTGGTACACCAGCGCCGATTGCAGCATGAAGGCGAACAGGCGCAGGTCGAGGTCGGCGCGCACGCCGATGTTAACCAGGCGCTGCACCACCAGGGTGATCCACGGCGCAACGATCTGTTCGCGAAAGCGCAGCTGCGCGGACGCATCATTGTGGATCAGCACCAAGAGATCGCAGGTGAAGCGGCCATCGGCGTTCAGGTTGTCGAAGATGCGCGCGCAGATCGCCTCGATTTCCTGGCCGTCCGGCATGTCGAGCGCGCGCTGCAGCTTTTCCGCCGTGCGCTTGACGAGCGCGTCGAGCAGCATGTCTTCGCGGCGCGGCCAGCGCCGGTAGATCGTCTGGCGCCCCACTCCGGCAGAGTCGGCCACCATCTGTATCGTCACCGCTTCCAGTCCATGCTGGCGCACCAGCATGACGATCGCTTCCAGCACCGCATCTTCCACACCCGCCTTGCGCGGGCGTCCACGCGGCACAGCCTCTTTTTTGATCACGTTAAACCTGTCTCTGAATGTTTCTTTTAATTATGGTACGATGCGCACCGTAAATGCAAAGCAACTGCTTGTCAATCATCTTGGTCAATTAACCGACAGGCGGATGCGCCGCGCCGCGATACATCAGTCATCTCTACGTGAAATCTGCAATCTCAGCGGCGCTTGCCCGCATTTTCTTTCTGACTCCCACATCCATCACTGTGGCGGCCTGTGCCGCCTGAGGAAAACCTATGAAAATCATCGGGATTTCGCCCCATCGGCGTAACTTCCTGCGCAAGGCCGTCGGCGCAGCGCCTGCCGTGGCCTTGCTGGCCGGTGCCGGCGGCGGCCTGGCCATGGCCGTCTCCAAAGACCAGCCTGCCTATACACCGCGCTTCTTCGACGCCACCGAGTGGGCCACCCTGAGCGCACTGGTCGACCGGCTGATCCCCGCCGACGGCGAAGGGCCGGGTGCGCTGGAGTCCGGCGCGCATGAATTCATCGACGCGCAGATGAACACACCGTACGCGTACGGCGCGCTGTGGTACATGCAGGGGCCGTTCGTGCCGTCGATCGAACAGTTCGGCTACCAGTTCCACATGGCGCCACGCGAGCTGTACAAGAGCGCCCTGGCCGGCGTGAATACGGCCATCAACAAGCAGTCCGGCAAGCCTTTCGTGCAGCTGAACGCGGCCGAACGCGACGCCGTCATTACGCAATTGCAAAAGGGCACCCTGGATATCGGCGCAGTGCCGTCGAAAATCTTCTTCAACCAGCTGCTGCAAAACACGCGCGAAGGCTACTTTTGCGACCCCGTGCACGGTGGTAACAAAGACATGCTGGCCTGGAAGATGGTGGGTTTCCCTGGCGCGCGCGCCGACTACATGGATTGGGTCGAGCAGTACGGGAAAAAATATCCTCTTCCGCCGGTATCCATAGCGTAAAACTTTTAGTACCCGATCAAAGAAAAAGAAAAACCATCATGAGTGATATCAAACCAGATGTAAAAATGAAGCCTGTCGATGCCGTGATTGTCGGCTTCGGCTGGACCGGCGCCATCATGGCCAAGGAATTGACGGAAGCGGGCCTGAACGTGGTCGCGCTGGAACGCGGCGAGTACCGCGACACTTATCCCGACGGCGCCTATCCGAAAACCCTCGACGAGCTGACCTATATCCAGCGCAGCAAGCTGTTCCAGGATATGTCGAAGAGCACATTTACTTTCCGCCACAGCATCACGGGCGTGGCCGTGCCGTATCGCCAGATCGGCGCCTTCAAACCCGGCACGGGCGTGGGCGGCGCGGGCTTGCACTGGTCGGGCATGCACTGGCGCGTCTTGCCGGAAGAGCTGCAAATCCGCAGCCACTACGAACGCCGTTACGGCAAGAAATTCATTCCCGAAGGCATGACGATCCAGGACTTTGGCGTGACTTACGCCGAGCTGGAGCCGCACTTCGATTTCGTGGAAAAAGTCTTCGGCACCTCGGGCCAGGCGTATAAAGTGAACGGCATCGTCGTCGGCGACGGCAATGTGTTCGAGGGAGACCGCTCCGACAATTACGCGCTGGCGCCGCAAAAAGTGCCGTACACGGCCGAACTGTTCCGCCGCGCGGCCAAGGCCGTCGGCTACCATCCGTTCGTCAACGCCTCGTCGAACGCATCCGGGCCGTACACGAACCCGTATGGCTGCCAGATGGGCCCGTGCAACTTCTGCGGCTTCTGCTCCGGCTACGCCTGCTACAACTATTCCAAGGCGTCGCCCAACGTCAACATCATGCCGGCCCTGCGCATGGTCTCTAATTTTGAATTGCGCGCCAATTGCAACGTCGTGCGCATCAATCTCGACGGTAGCAAGAAACGTGCGACGGGCGTGACCTACATCAATGCGGACGGCAAGGCCGTCGAGCAACCGGCCGACCTGGTCGTCGCCAGCGCCTTTGCCTACAACAATGCGCATCTGTTCCTGCTGTCGGGCATCGGCAAGCCATACGATCCTGTCAGCAATGAAGGCGTGGTGGGACGCAATATCGCCTACCAGATGATGTCCACCATCCAGACCTTCTTCAAGGAAGACACGAACACGAACCCGTTCATCGGCGCCGGCGGTACCGGTGTCGCGCTCGATGACTGGAATGGCGACAATTTCGACCATGGCCCACTGGGCTTTGTCGGCGGCTCGCCCGCCTGGTGCAACCCGGCCGGCTCCAAGCCCATCTCGGGTATCGCCACGCCGGACGGCACGCCCGCCTGGGGTGCAGCCTGGAAAAAGGCCGTCAAGAAGAGCTATTTGAACACGGTCTCGTTCGACTGCCACGGCGCCAACATGACTTACCGCGACTGCTATGTCGACCTCGACCCGACCTACACGGACAAGTATGGCCAGCAATTGCTGCGCTTTACCTTCGACTGGAAGGAAAACGACATCAAGATGAGCCGTTTCGTCACTGACAAGATGATGAAGGTGGCCGAGGCCATGAATCCGGAAGCGATCAAGGTCTCCGTCAAGAACGTGGGCGACCACCTCGACTTGCGCAACTACCAGACCACCCACTGGGCGGGCGGCACGGCCATGGGCGCGGACCGCAAGACCAGCGTCGTCAACCGCTACCTGCAGAGCTGGGACGTGCATAACGTGTTTGCCGTCGGTTCCAGCGTGTTCCCGGTCGGCATTGGCTACAACCCGACGGGCCTCGCTTGCGCGCTGACCTACTGGTCGGCCAAGGCCATCCGCGAGCAATACCTGAAAGATCCCCGTCCCCTGGTCGTTTGATAAAGAACAAGAAGATGAACAACACATTCACCAATACACTGGGCGCGCTGCTGCTGGCGCTCGCCTCCGGCGCCGCCTGGTCTGCCGGCGCAGCCACCACCACCGTCCCGAACGCCCAGCTGATACGCCAGGGCGAATACCTGGCCCGCGCCGGCGACTGCATCGCCTGCCATACGGCCGGTGCCAAAGGGCAGCCGTTCGCCGGCGGCCTGGGCATGGAAACGCCGATCGGCAAGGTATATTCCACCAACATCACGCCCGACAAGAAGGCCGGCATTGGCGACTGGAGCTTTGCCGATTTCGACAAGCTGATGCGCACCGGCGTGACGAAACACGGCTACACCGTCTATCCGGCCATGCCCTACCCGTCGTACTCGCGCCTGAGCGAGGCGGACATGCAAGCCCTGTACGCCTACTTCATGCATGGCGTGAAAGCGGACCCGACGCCGAACAAGGCGGCCGACATTCCATGGCCCCTGTCGATGCGTTTCCCCTTGACCATCTGGCGCTGGGCGTTTGCCCCCACGCCGCAGCCCTACAAGGCGCCAGTTACCGGCGACGCGCAATTGCTGCGCGGCGCCTACCTGGTGCAGGGCTTGGGCCACTGCGGCGCCTGCCATACGGCGCGCGGCGTGGGCATGCAGGAAAAATCGCTGACGGACGTCGGTAATACCACCTTCCTGGCCGGTGGCGGCGTGATCGACGGCTGGTCCGTGCCCTCGTTGCGCAATGAACATGGCGGCGGCTTGGCGCGCTGGAGCGCGGTGGAGATCGCCGAATTCCTGAAGACGGGCCGCAACAGCCATACGGCCTCGTTCGGTGCCATGAACGACGTGGTGGCCCATTCCATGCAGCACATGACGGATGGCGACCTGGCGGCGATGGCGAAATACCTGAAATCCCTGCCGCCATCGAATCCGGCCACGCCGGCGTTCGTAGCCGATGACAAGCTGGGCAAGCAATTGTTCAGCGGTATCGTCAATTCCAAGGGCGCGCAGTTGTACCTGGACCGCTGCGCCGGTTGCCACCGTTCCGACGGCAAGGGCTACGACAAGGCCTTCCCTGCGCTGGCGGGCAATGCCGTGCTGCAGACGAACGATCCGACTTCCGCCATCAACATCGTGCTGTCGGGCGGCGCCGTGCCGGCCACGCGTACGGCGCCGTCGGCGCTGACGATGGCGCCATATGCCGACATTTTTAATGATGAGCAAACTGCCCAGGTGGTGACTTTTATCCAGACCAGCTGGGGTAACCGCGGTACACCGGTGACGGCGGCGCAGGTGGCCAAGGTGCGCAAAGTGGCCGTGCCGGTGGCAGCGTCGCAGACGGAAGCGACGTTTGCGGCAGGCCGCCACGGCACCTTTCCGCCCGTGGCGCGCCAGCCGCACCTGAAGGATGCGCCGGCGAAGTAAAGTCTACGGACGAAAAAAATGCCCGCAGCGATGCGGGCATTTTTTATGCGGAACGCTAACTGCTTATTTCATCCACAGGCGCATCGAATCCCAGGCGCGGCCGAAGATCGTGGCCTGGTTGATGGTTTCCAGCGCCACGACCGGCAGTTCCAGCAGGACTTTGTCGTCAACCATCATTTTCAGCTTGCCGACAGGGGCGTTTTCAGCCAGTGGCGCAACCAGCGGGTCCTTGCGTTCCAGCACCGGTTTCATCTTGGCAGCCATGCCTTTTGGCACGGTGACGAGCACGTCGCGGGCGAAACCGATTTTCACGGTGCCCTTCGAGCCCTTCCACACTTCCGGCGTTGCCACG
The DNA here is from genome assembly GCF_051380845.1 of Janthinobacterium salmonicoloratum. Taxonomy (NCBI): domain Bacteria; kingdom Pseudomonadati; phylum Pseudomonadota; class Betaproteobacteria; order Burkholderiales; family Oxalobacteraceae; genus Janthinobacterium; species Janthinobacterium salmonicoloratum. The sequence continues at coordinate 227,089 of NZ_JBNYXV010000007.1, forward strand.
GCCTGGCCTTTCGAGTACAGCTTGACCGTATCGAAGTTCTGGAAGCCCCAGTTCAGCAGCTTCTGGCTTTCCTGCGTACGAGCCTGGTCGGACGTGGTGCCCAGCACAACGGAGATCAGGCGGCGCTCGCCGGTGCCGCCCGGACGGCGGGCCGACGCGATCATGCAATAGCCGGCCGCTTCCGTGTGGCCCGTCTTCATGCCGTCGACGGTTGGGTCCAGCCACAGCAGGCGGTTGCGGTTAGGCTGGGTGATCTTGTTGTAGGTAAAGCTTTTCACGGAATCGATTTTGTAGAATTCCGGGTAATCGGCGATCACGCGTTTGGCCAGCACGGACAAGTCTTGCGCCGTGGAATAGTTATCCGGGCTAGGCAAGCCATGCGGATTGGCAAAACGCGTGTTTTTCAGACCCATGCGTTGCGCTTCGCGGTTCATCAGCACGACGAAAGTGCCTTCATCGCCGGCAACAGCTTCAGCCAGCGCCACGGCGGCGTCGTTACCCGATTGAATCATCAGGCCGTGCAGCAAGTCGTCGATCGACACAGGGGTGGCCGGGTCGATAAACATCTTCGAGCTGCTCGAATCGACTTTCCAGGCGCGCACGGAGACATTCACTTTTTGGTCCAGCGCCAGTTTCTTTTCGCGGATGGCGGCAAATGTCAGGTAAGCCGTCATGATCTTGGTCAACGATGCCGGCTCGATGCGCGCGTCCGGATCTTGCGAAGCAATGATCTGGCCACTGGTGGCGTCAAGCAACAGCCAGGACTTGGCGGCGATGGTCGGTGCGGGAACGCTTTGGGCGTAGGCGGCGGAAAAGAAAAATACACTGGAGGCCAGTGCCGCTAAAAGTTTTTTCATGGAGGCTGGTCTGCGAAAAAGATGAAGGCTGAGGGCCATGTTGTTGCTGCTTACATGGCCGCGTGGAAAAAACGGATCAATTATAGCCGTGGAGACGCTAGTAAGCCCACACTTCAATGATCATCTGCTGCAATGGCGGGTTTGTCACCATGCCACAGGGCAATCACGAGGTTCTTGATGTGATTGAGCTTGCGGTGGAAAAAGTGGTCGGCGCCGGGGATCACGATCACGGGAATGTCTTGTGGACGAGCCCAGTCGAAGACGGCGGACAGGGGAATCGTGTCGTCCAGTTCGCCGTGGATCAAAATGGTATCGGCGGGAATATCGGCCATGGCCCACTTGCCGGCCGCGCTGCCAATCAGCGCCAGACGCTCGACGGGCGTGCCGGCGGCGGCCAGGCGCTCCTGCAGTTTCGATTGCACGAAGGTGCCGAACGAGAAACCGGACAAGGCCACGGGCAAGCCCGGGTACAGGCCGCGCATGTGTTCATACAGCAATTGCATGTCATCCGTTTCGCCTGCGCCATGGTCATGCACGCCTTCCGAGGCGCCCACGCCGCGGAAGTTGATGCGCGCCACCACGTAACCGAGGGCGACAAAGGCGCGCGCCAGGGTTTGCGTGACCTTGTTATCCATCGTACCGCCGTATAGCGGATGCGGATGGGCAACGAGGGCGATGCCGCGCGGGGTGTCTGCCGGGAAATCGAGCAAGCCTTCCATGCTGCCTGCATGGCCGGCGAGGGTAAATTTTTCCGAGTTTCTGTTCATGATGCTCATACTGGTGGGTATCTCTTAAATTGGCATTAAATCTTGAGGCGTTCGACGACCTTGCCGCCCACCAAGTGCGTATCGATGATTTCATCGATATCGCTGGTGTCGACATAGGTGTACCAGGTCGCTTCCGGGTAGATGACCAGCAGCGGGCCTTCTTCGCAGCGGTCCATGCAGCCGGCCTGGTTGATGCGGATCTTGCCCGCGCCATTCATGTCGAGCTCCTTGATGCGGCGCTTGCAATGCTTTTGCGCCGCTTCCGCGCCATGGTCGCCGCAGCTGTTGCGGCCGTCTTCACGTTTATTCATGCAGAAAAAAACGTGGCGTTCAAAATACGGTGCGTCGCTCATACTGTTCTCCTGCTGATTCATCAATGCGTCATGATAACGCTTATGGGTGGTCTTCGCGACGCTGGCGCTGCACGTCCTCCTGCCGGTTCAGGCGGTGCGAGGGCAGGCACAGGAACCACAGGGCCATGAAGGGCCACAGCAAGGCGAGGAATTGCGCCGCGCCATTGAAGTTGAGGAACTTGCCTTGTACCCAACCTTGCAAGGTCGACATGAAGTACGGGTTGATCGGCGTCGTATTCACCATCACTAGACTCAGCAGCAAGGTGGCGGCTGCGATGCGGCGCTGCGCCACGTGCGGTGCGAAGGCCAGGCCACCCAGCATGATCAGGCCGATCAGGAAACCGCCCTGGGCGCCCGGCGTGATCCAGACGAAGGCATTCTCGGGCGAAAACAGCAGGGCGCTGGCCATCGAGCGCACGATCAGTGCGGCGGCGATGAGGATCAGCATGAGCACGGTGCGGGGCGCGGCGCGGCGCAGCAGGCACAGCAAGGTGAGCACGGCGCCCGTCATGCCGCAAGCCGTGATGATGGTTTCCGAAAGCCAATATTGTTCGACAGTTAATATCACGTCGGGACGCAGATACGTGGCCAGGTCGATCTCCATGCCCGTCAGCTGTGACAGCCAGTCCGACAGGATGGGCAGCAGCTGGCCCAGGCCGAACAGATAGCCTTGCGGATAGATCTGCGCCAGCGGCCACAATGCCACCAGCACCAGGCCCTGGCTGGCGTGCTGGACAAACCAGCGCTGGCGCAAGCGGTACAGATGGCTATGGTCGAGCAGCTTGCGCGCCGTCAAGGCACCGATGATGGAGCCGATAAGGCAGCCGGCCGAATTCGTATAAAAGTCCAGATTCGACGACACGCGGCTGGGCAGGTAGGTTTGCACGGCTTCCATGCTGCCGGAAATAAACATGCCGCACAGGCTGGCAACGATGACGGCAAAGAAACCCGTGATCCTCGGAAACAGCGAATACACGATCAATGCGCCCAGCGGGATATAGCCGACGACGTTGATGCCCACGTCAAAGCCCGTCCAGTAACGGGGCATGCGCGTGTTTTCCAGGAAAGTCAGCGGTGATAAGCCATTGCTGTGCCAACCCGTAAACGGGAACCAGCTGGCGTACACGATCAGGAAGACGTAGGCGAGCAGGGTCGCGCGCGACACGGGTGACGAGCGTACGGGCGGCAGTGGCGCTGGCGGGCTGGCGGGAGCTGCGGGGGCGGTCATCGTGCTGCGGTCACTCTTTCGGCAGGTTCAGCGTGCCCAGCCAGGCCAGCAGGTCGGCGGCGATGGCATCCGATGCCGCCGCCAGCGCCTGCGCGCCCCCTTGCGCATCGGCGCTGCCGGCCGGGCCGCTGCGGCTGAAGGTTTTCTGGTCGATCAGGCGGTGGCCGCGAAAGACCGAGGCGCGCAGCGACACATGGCCGCTGCTTTGCGTCTGCGTATCGAAATTTTGCGAAAAATCATCGACATCGATGCGCAGCAGGGGCATGCCGGCGGCCGCGTCCGTGGTCGCCAGCACTTTCACGCCGCTCTGCGCCACGCGGGTTTTCAAGCGTTGGCTCAGCAGTTGCAGCGGCGGGGTGTTCCAGCGGTTGTAGGCGTACGGCCGCGATTGCTGTGCATCGGCGTACAGCAAGCGGTAATACATGCGCTGGCTGTCCAGCCAGGACGGGCCGTTGGCGTCGGCGATCACCAGCACGGGCACGGCTGGCGCAGCCGCTTGCGTGGCCGCCAGCGGCGCGGCCGGGCCGAAATCGTAGAACGTGGGGACGGGGCCGCGGCTGGCGCAACCGCCCAGCAGGAATACGGCGGCCAGGGCCAGCGCGGTGATATTGCGTGGGATATGCATGCTGTGTTCTCCTTATTTGCCCGGTGCCGAAAAACCGGGCTCGCCCGGGCCGGGCGGGATGTCTGGGGCGCCGAACAAGATGCTCTGCGGCTGTTCATTGAGCGTGCTCATGGTGGTTTTCAGGGCGCGCATCGAGGAGCGCGCCTCGCCGCTCAGCTCGATGACTTGCGGCAGCACTTCCAGCGACACGCCATTGGCCACCGTTTCCACCGAGTTGCCGACCCTGTCGACCGTGCCATTGACCTTGTCGAGCACGCCGCCTGGCGCCTGGATATCGTTACCCAGTTTTTTCCACGTGGCCGTCAGGTCCGACACGTTCTTGCTGGCCGTACTGACGGCCGTCAGGGTTTGCCGCGTTTGTTCCGTCAGTTGCGGCAATTGCGTCAGGGTCGGCTCCAGCTGCCGCGGAATGGCGCCGAAGGCCTTGGCCGCCTTGCCCACTTCATTGAAAGCACCCAGCATGGCGGCCTGGTTGTCGGGGCTGAGCAAATTATTCACTTTGTTGGTGATCTGCTCGGCCTGGTCGAGGATGCGCTTGCCGCGCTTTTCCAGCTGGTCGAGCAAGCCGGCGCGCAGGGGGATCAGCGAAGGCTTGTCCTTGTTGGTGCCCAGCAGTTTCGAGCCCACCTGTTCATCGTCGAGCTGGATGTAGGCGATGCCCGTCACGCCCTGGTAGCCGAGGGTGGCAAAGGTAGTGTTGGTGACGGGGGTATCGGGCGCGACACTGATGTGCACGAGGATTTGCCCCGCCTTTTGCGTGTCGAAATCGATGGCGTCGACCTTGCCCACTTCCAGGCCCCGGTAGCGCACGGTCGCCTGCGGGTTCAGGCCCGGCACGGACAGGGTGGTGGCGAGCAGGTAAGGCACCCTTTCCACGCGGTCGCGGTTGAACCAGACGCCGAACAGAATGGCGGCCACCAGCAGGGTGAGTGTAAAAAATCCCGTCATCAGGGCATGTGATCTGTTTTCCATTACTTCTCCGCTTTCTTGTCTGTGCCGGCGTCGTCGCCTGGCTGCGCCGCATTGCCCGCCGCCGCCTGTTTTTCATCGAGGACGGCCAGCGCGCGCTTGCCGCGGTCGCCGAGGAAAAATTGCTTGATGAACGGGTGGTCCACTTCGATCACCTCGCGCGTGGGGCCGATGGCGATCACGTGTTTTTCCGCCAGCACGGCGATGCGTGTGGACAGGGCGAACAAAGTGTCGAGGTCATGCGTGACCATCACCACCGTCAAGCCCAGCTCGCGGTGCAGCGACTGGATCAGGGCGACAAAGCTTTCCGACAAGTCCGGGTCCAGGCCCGCCGTTGGTTCGTCGAGGAACAGCAGCTTCGGTTCCAGCGCCAGGGCACGCGCCAGGGCCACGCGCTTGATCATGCCGCCCGACAAGTCCGACGGCATTTTCAGCGCATGTTCCGGGCCCAGGCCCACCATATTCATCTTCAATAATACCGCGTCGTGTATCAGCGCCTCGGGCAGCACGCGCAATTCGCGCATCGGCTGGGCCACATTGTCGAACACGGTCAGGGCCGAATACAGCGCGCCTTGCTGGAACAGCATGCCCCAGTGGTTGCGCAATTGCTGCAGCTGGTCGGAACTTGCCTGATTGATATCTTCGCCAAAGACTTTGACGCAGCCCCGCGCCGGATGTTCCAGGCCCAGCATCTGGCGCAGCAGCACCGTCTTGCCCGTGCCGGAGCCGCCCACGATGGAAAGGATTTCGCCCCGCTCGATTTCCAGGTTCAAGTCCTGGTGCACGACGGTGCGGCCGAACTTGGTCCACAGATTGGTGATTTCCACGACAGGCGCGCTGCCATGCAGGTTGAACTGGCCTTCGTTGCCCTCGCTCGCCTTGCAGGTGATATCGGTGTTGTCCGCCATCAGTAGCCCACTCCATTGAAGACGATGGCGAACACGGCGTCTGCCAGGATCACGACGGTGATGGCCGTGACGACGGCGGTGGTGGTGCCGTGCCCCAGGCTTTCCGTGTTGGCCTTGATGCGCAGGCCGAAGTGGCAGGAGACGAGAGCGATCAGCATGCCGAAAATCACGCCCTTGCCCAGGCCGATCATGTAGTTGGCCAGCGGTACGGCGTCCGGCAGCTTCTGGATGAAGTAGCGCGCCGACAGATTCAGTTCCACCTTGGCCGCCACCATGCCGCCGATCAGCGCGGCCGTATCCGTCCAGATGACGAGCAGGGGCATGGAAATGGCCAGGGCCAGCACTTTCGGCATGATGAGGCGGAAACCGTGCGAGATGCCCATCACCAGCATGGCGTCTAGCTCTTCCGTGACGCGCATGACGCCCAGCTGCGCCGTAATGGATGAACCCGAGCGCCCGGCCACGAGAATGGCGGCTAACAAGGGCCCCAGTTCGCGGATGACGCTCATGCCCAGCAGGTTGACCAGGTAGATGTCGCCGCCAAAGGCGCGCAGCTGCTGCGCCGACAGGTAGGACAGCACCACGCCGATCAGAAAGCCGACGAGGGCCGTGATGCCCAGCGCCTGGAAGCCCGCATGGAAGATATTGGCGGAAATTTCACGCCATGGCCCGCGCATCGGATGGCGCGCGAAGCGGCCGATATCCTGCGTCACCTGGCCTACCAGGGCAATAAACCCCTTCAAATGCTGGAAAAACAGCAGGATAGCCATGCCCAGTTTCATCACGGGCGTGAGGCGGTTGGCGCGCGAGGGCGGCGTTGTCAACGGCCCCGTTTCTTCGATGCGCCGGAAAAACTCTTCCTGCGTCGGCGCCAGGGTCAGCTGCGCGGGGCGCTGCTTGCCCCAGGCATTCCAGAACAGCTGGGCGCCGATATGGTCCATGCTCTCGATCTGCGACAGATCCCATTGCACCTTCGTGTCATCCTGCAAGGGCTTGAGCTGGGCGTCGATGGCCTTGATGGCATTGTCGTGCGCCAGCGCGTGCACTTGCCAAGTGCCGCTGGCAGTGACAAGGGCTCCCTGTTGGGAGCTGGTCTGGGAGAGGGTCAGTTTCGGCGATTGTACAGTCGGCATCATGCCAGTTTAAGGGAGAATGGCGCAGACCGCCACCGCTGTTCAATCGCCGGCATGTCAGGACGCCAGGTGGCGCGCCTGCCGCTGCGGCAGGGCGACGTCCGGGCGCACCTTGGCGCTGCTAGTAGTCACTTCGCTTGGTTTGGCATGCCCGGCCGCCTGCGCGCCGCCCGCATAGTCGCTGGCCAGCAGCGCATTGGCCTCGACCGCGCTCATGCCACGCGTCTGCAGCCATTGCGCTACCAGCTTGGCAAGGCGTTCCATGGCGATGCGGTGGGTGGCGTCCGTGTGGGCGTACAGCCAGTTCGAAAAATCCATGAAGTTTTCAAATGGCGCATCACCCAGCATCCATTGCACCGTATTGGCAAAGCGGCCCGAGTTGGCGACCAGGTCCCAGTAGCGGGCGAAGCGCACGAGGCGCTGCATGCTCATGAAATCAAGCTGTTTATTGGCCAGGATGGTGTAGGGCGGGTGCGGGTCGAACACCATGCCATAGTTTTCCGTGTGGCGGATGATGGGCGTGCCGCGCAGGCGCTTCAGGATGCCGAACTGGATTTCATGCGGTTTCAACGCCACCAGCTTGTTGAAACCGGCCGCAAAGCTCGCCTCATCCTCGCCCGGCAAGCCGGCGATCAAGTCCACGTGCAGGTGGGCGTTCGATTCCTCGCACAGCCAGCGGATGTTGTCGGCCGCCTTTTGATTGTCCTGCTTGCGGCTCACCAGCGATTGCACGTCCGGATTGAAACTCTGGATGCCGATCTCGAACTGCAGCGCGCCGGGCGGGAACTTGCTGATGCCTTCTTTCAGGGCGTCGGGCAAGTGGTCGGGCACCAGCTCGAAGTGGGCGTAGATGGGATCGTCCGGATTGGCTTCGATCTTGTCCAGAAAGAATTGCATGATCTTCAGGCTGGTCTTGATGTTCAGATTGAAGGTGCGGTCGACGAACTTGAACAGGCGGGCACCGCGCGCATGCAAGGACTCCATCTCGGCCAGGAAGTTCTCCAGCGCGAAGGGCCAGGCCGTCTTGTCCAGCGCCGACAGGCAGAATTCGCACTTGAACGGACAGCCACGCGACGCTTCCACGTAAATGGTGCGGTGGCGGATATCGTCATCTGTATACAGCGAGTAGGGCAGCTGCAGTTCCGCCAGCGGGGCTTGCACGCCCGCGTGGATCTTCATCAGCGGCTTTGGCCCGTTGAGGATCTCGCCGCACAGCTTGGGGAAGGTGACGTCGCCCCAGCCCGTGATCAGGTAATCGGCCAGCTTGACGATCTCTTGCTCGCCCGCTTCATGCGACACTTCCGGCCCGCCCAGCACGATGATGACTTCGGGCGCCACACGCTTGAGCATGGCCACCAGTTTCGTGGTTTCCTCGACGTTCCATATATACACGCCAAAACCGATGATGCGCGGTTTGTTCGTCAGGATGCGCTCGACCAGTTCCGTGGTTTTCGTGCCGATGACGAATTCCTGCAATCGCGTCTGCGCCTGCAACGGCCCCATATTGGCCAGTAAATAGCGCAATCCCAGCGAGGCGTGGGTGTAGCGGGCGTTCAGGGTGGAGAGCAGGATGGTCATGAGAGGCGATTGAAACGGCGAAACCGCTATTTTACGCTGTCGCGTCACCGGTGCGCTGCGGCCACAAATGCCATGTTACCATTTGTCAATAATTACTAACTTGTCAATGCCGTGGCAGGCTAAAAGGGATACAAGGTGCTGGTGAAAAAAGTACGCAATAAAAAACTCCTGGTCGGGGCGCTTGCCGGGGTGGCGCTGGTGGCCGCCGCGCTGGTCGGCTACCGGGTCTTCGGCTGGGGCGCGATGGGGCCGGTCAACGGCCTGAAGCTCGATTTGTCGCGGCCCGATGCGCTGGTCCGGACGAAAAGTCTGTCGACCTTGCCGCGCGACCTGCTGACGGTGCCGCTGGCGCGCGACGTGCTGCGCGAAGATTTCCTGTTTTATTACGAACAAAGCGAAGACCGGCTGGGGCTCAAGGGCAGCTTGCGCCGCATCGCCTACGAACATGAGCTGGGATGGGGCGACCAGTTGCTGCGCATGGTGCTGGACCAGCCGGCGGAAGTGGCCTTGTGGCGCGACGCCGATGGCTCGCTCAAGCATTTTGCCATCGCCGTGTCGCGCAACCAGTTGACACGCCTGCTCGAGGAAGCGGGCAAGATCGCCTTGAAGGATACGCAAATGCGCGTGGCCGGCAGCTTGCGCGTCGATGGCGGCCAAGTACCGGTGTATGCGCTCAATTACGCTTACCAGCGCACCTTGCTGTTTGCCGCGCATGGCCAGCGTCTGGTCATCCTGTCGCATCCCGGCATGCTGTATGGCGGCAGCGACGGCAAGGATGGCGATGGCACGGCCGAGAAAACCGTGGCCAGCCTGCTGGCGCCAGAGCCGGCCAAACAGAACGTCTTTCATGCGCAGTTCCATCTCGACAGCGCCGCACCCGAGGGCCACAGCCTCGCCGTCAAGGCCGACTTCCTGTCGTTCGGCTATCAGCCTTTCTTCGGCGCGCTCGAAGCGCTGCGCTTCGATTTCAGCAAGGGCGCATGGCAGTCCAAGGTGCTGCTCAATGCCGACAAATTGAAAAACGGTGGGTACGACAGCAGCGCCTTGTGGCCGCTGCTGCCCCATAGTCCCAGTGCCTGTTTCAGCGTGCCGGTGGACTGGACCGCGCTGCAGCCCGTGCTCAAGCGTCTGGGAAGCAAGACCTCCGAGCCGGTGGTTCCGCTGGCCCAGCACTTGCAAGGGCCTGCCGCCGCTTGCTGGTATGGCACTTCACGGCTGCATACGCCGGTTTTTGTTGCCACGCGCAGTGCGCAGGCCGGTGATGACGCTTTATACGGAAGCCTGTTCGAGGCGGCCATCGGCGGCAAGGACCCCGTGCGCAAGACTACCGGCAAAGATGCTAAAGGTGCGTTCGTGCGATGGGAGCGCAGCGTCGCCACAGCCCTGGGCCAGTCCACGCCGGCGCTGGCCGTGGCCGGCAATACCGTTGTCTTTTCCGCCGACGGCAAGCTGGTCGACCAGGTGCTGGCCGTGCGCCGCAAGCAGGCGCCGGCGGCCAGTGACCTGCTGCCCGATGGCGCGCGCACCATCGGCCTGATCGCGCCGGCATCGCTGGCCCGGCTGATCCAGCTGGAAGCCTTCGATACCCTGCCGGCGAATAACGAGCCGGTCTTGCGCGCGGCCGCCAACGAACACCTGGTGCCGCGCCTGAACGCCTTGAAAAAATATCCGCCGCTGCGCATGGTGCTCAAGCGGCAGTCAAGCAGCGGCACAGGCCTGGTGTGGGAAACGCTGGAATGGCAGGAGACTGCGCGATGACGGTGTGGCGTGCGCGCCGTGCCGTTTTGCGCTGGATGGCTGGCGGGGCTGCCGCTGTTGCCATCCCCCATGCCTGGGCCCTGCGCGCGGCAGCCGAACCGCAAGTGCGGCTGTCGCAGGGCCAGAGCCGCGCTTTCCAGGCCTGGATGCTGCGCATCGTCAATGCGCAGATCGAACGGGGGCCGTCGCCGCGCTGGACGCACCGCGATTGCGCCGGACTGGTGCGCTTTGCCGTCAACGAAGCGCTCACCGTGCATGACGCGAAGTGGCTGCATGCGAATGGCATCGCCAGCGACCGGCGTCTGCCGCCCGAGCTGGACCTGGATACCAGTCAGGCCGCCTTGCGCAACCGCTGGGTGCAAACGGGCGGCAAGGTCGGCCACTTCGTCACGGCGCTGGCGCTGGTGCAGCACAACAGCCGTTTCATCGCCCGCGAAATCAGCCAGGCGCTGCCCGGCGACCTGCTGTTTTTTGACCAGGGCGACGAACAGCACCTGATGGTCTGGATGGGGGCGCGCATCGCCTACCACACCGGCACCGTCACCCCCGACGACAATGGTCTGCGGACCGTCGATATCAAAGAACTTACGAGCTGGAAGGACACGCGGTGGCAACCTGTGGTCAACAATCCGAATTTCGCCGGTGTGTTCCGGCTGGCGTTCCTGTCATGAAGCCGATTTTTCTCATGAAGCTGTTATTTGCCAGCCTGCTGGCGCTGCTCATGCTGGGCAGTGCCTCCGCGCAGCAACGCGAGCCCAGCAAAGAGTCTAGTAACTACAGCACCTTCAAGGGCGAGCCATTTTTCCTGTTGTCGGACGCCAGCTACGGCAGCAGCGACGAGTCGCGCGTGCGGCTCGAGGTGCCCGGCCGCGACATGGGACGCATGAACCTGGAAGCGTATTCGGGCGCCGACATTGTCGTCTACCGCGTGCCCGAACCGATGGAATTCCTGAAAAAACAGCGCAATCTGCACCGCATCCAGGTCGAGGGCAATTACCAGGGCGAAGGCCTGGCCAATACCTTGAGCTTTCTGTGGGATAGCTGGTGGAAGCAGTCGCGCCTGGCCTGGCGCAAGCTGTTTTCCGGCGAGGCGCGCCGCGCGGTAACGAAGGAACAGCCGCAGCTGGCCACGAATGACGCGATCCGCCGGCCGACCGTGTTCGCCAACCATCCGCAGTACAAACCGATCAAGGGCATGGAGCTGGTCGACAGCTTCCGCTATCCGATCTGGCAAGCCAAGGCCATCGCACCGCCGAAGGGCGTCAAGCTCGATGGATCGAGCAGCGATTTCATCGTTGCCGGCGCCGGCAATGTGATGATCCCGCTGGGCAAGCGCAAGCCGGGCTTGTACTTGGTCGAAGCGATCATCGGCGAGCACCGCGCCACCACCCTGGTGTTCGTGTCCGACACGGTGGCCGTCACCAAGGTATCGTCCGGCCAGATGCTGGTCTGGACGGCGCGGCGCGACAACAGCGCCGCCGCGGCTGGCGCCAGCGTGGCGTGGACCGACGGCACCGGCGTGCTGCAGTCGGCGGTCACCGGTGCAGACGGCGTCGCGTCGCTCGAGCGCGGCAGCCCGGAACACACGTATGTGCTGGGCCAGGACAGCACCGGCGGCGTGTTCGTGTCCGAGAATTTTTACTATGACAGCGAGATCTATAACACCAAGATTTATGCGGTGACCGACCGGCCCCTGTACCGGCCCGGCGATGAGGTCAACGTCAAGTTCCTGGGCCGCGAATTTACCTCCGCGCGCGCATCGCAGGCGGCGGCTGCTGCACCGCTGAGCTTGACCGTGCTCAATCCGAACGGCACGCCGCTGCTGACGCAAACGCTGCAGCTGTCCGGCGACACGGGCGCCGACACGCGCTTCCGCCTGCCCACGGAAGCTACCGCCGGCGGCTATGAACTGCGCTTCAACTACAAGGATGGCGTGTATGGCGCGGCCTTCCGCGTGGCCGAATACATCAAGCCGCACTTCGAAATCAACGTCCAGCCATCGAAACCGGAATTCAAGACGGGCGAGGCGCTCAAGGGCAGCATCGCGCTGCGCTACCCGGATGGCAAACCGGTGAAAAACGCGAAGATGACCCTGTCGCTGCGCAGCCAGCAAAACACCATGGTCGAAGGTGAGCTGCGTTACAGCGGCCTGTTCCCGGTGGCCTTGAAGACCGAGGAAGTGACGAGCGACGGCAGCGGCAATGTGGACTTCACCTTGCCGCCGGCCGCCGATCCCTCGCGCTACATCTTGACCGTGCTGGCGACCGATGGCGCGGCCTACCGCGTCAAGGCGACGCGCGAGCTGATGATAGAACGCTCGAGCAGCAGCTACCAGTTGAAGGCCACGCGCCAGTTTTCCGATCCGGGCCAGGCCGTGCATTTCGACATGCTGGCTGATGGCCAGGGCGCGGCGAAGCCCGTGCGCTGGGAGATGGTGCAGCTGGAAAAACAGAGCAAGACCGAGGGCGCGTTCGATCCAAACGCCAAGGGCTGGGACGTGACATTCCCGGCCTCCGGCTCGTATCAGCTGGCGCTGCGCGACGAACGCGGCAACCTGCTGGCCGCCGCCAGCCACTGGGTCGCCGGCGATGGCGTGCAGACGACGCCGGGCAGCATCGAGATCGTGCTCGATCGCGCCCGCTATCGTCCGGGTGACATCGCCGAGGCCTTGATCACCTTTTCCGACAAGGTCGACCAGGCGCTGTTGACGCTCGAGCGCGACAAGGTGGAACACTATGGCTTGATGGCCGGCGCCGCTGATTGGTACCAGGCGAAGCGCGTGGCGCCGCGGCAGTGGCGCGTGCGCATTCCCGTCAAGGAGGAGCACGGCCCGAACATGACGTTCTCGGTGGCCTACACGCGCAATGGCGACTTCGTGTTCGAGAACGCCGGCCTGCAAGTGATCGAGCCACGCATCGCGCTGCAGTTCAAGAGCGACAAGGAGGTCTACCAGCCCGGCGAGAAGGTGACCCTGGACGTCAAGGCGACCCTCGATGGCAAGCCCCTGAGCACCCTGGTGGCGCTGGGCGTGGTCGATGAAATGATCTATGTGCTGCAGCCGGAAATCGCGCCGGACATCGGCGACTTCTTCTACCATCCGCGCCGCAACAACGTGCGCACCACGGCCAGCCTGTCCTTCATCAGCTACGACATGGCGCAGGGGCGCACTGCCGGTGCGCCCGCGCGCCACAACTACAACGAGCGTGGCGTCAAGGTGCTCGAGCGTCCGCGCCGCGACAATATCGATACCGCCTACTGGGCGCCATCGCTGAAGACCGACGCGAATGGCAACGCACGCGTGAGTTTCACCATGCCCGACGCGCTGACCCGCTGGAGGATCACCGGCCGCGCGATGGATGAGCAGGGGCGGGTCGGCCAGCGCACCGCCTATCTGCGTTCGGACAAGAACTTCTATGCCAAGTGGACCGCGCCGGACTGGATGCGTGCCGGCGATGCGCCGCGCGTCTCGGTGGCCGTGTTCAACCAGACTGGCAAGGAGCAGGCGCTCGACGTTGTCCTCTCCGGCGGGGCGCAGCCGAAGACGGAAAAACTGTCCGCCAAGCCGGGTGTGAACTATGTCGAATTCCCGCTTGCGCCAGGGGCCGGACCGCTGCGCCTGGAAGTAAAACAGAACGGAAAACTGGTCGACGCGCTCGACACGGCCATGCAAACCTTGCCCGCCGCCTGGAGCAGTCCGCGTTCGCTGGTGCTGCCGCTCGATGGCGCCACGAGTGAACTCGCGCTCAAGCTGCCGGCGGACGCGCGCAATATCCGCGTCTCGTTCGCGCAGGGCGCGGCCAGCCAGTTCGCGCGCATCGCCGACGACCTGATCGACTATCCGTATGGCTGCGTGGAGCAGACGGCGAGCCGCCTGATTCCGCTCGCGCTGGCCACGCAAAGCCTGGGGCCGGACGCCGGCGCGGCAAGCGAACGCCTGCAAACGCTGCTCACGGCGCAGCGCCTGCGCCTGGTCTCCATGGCCGGTCCGAACGCCGTCTTCGGCTGGTGGGGCAACGCCACGGCCGGCAATGCCTTGATGACGGCCTACGCCTATTACGCGGACTGGTACGCGGCGCGCGCGCTGCGCATCGAGCTGCCGCCCGAGCACTGGAACAAGCTGCTGGCCGTCTACAGCGAACATGGCTTGAAGGACGCGATGGGCGACCGCGCGCTGGTGCTGTGGATGGCGCGCGAGATGGGCTTGCCCACGCAGACACTGGCTGCCGGCCTGGTGGACGACAGCGCGATCGCCGTCCTGGGTGGCAAGCCGCGCCTGGCGGGCGACAGCGGCAGCCTGCTGCTGGGCGGAGCCTCTGACCGTGAAGCGCAAGCGATGAGCCTTGGCCTGGTGGCGCTGGTCGCCAGCCAGAATGGCATCGACTTGCCGCATTCGCTGCAGCTGCAAGTGGCCAGCGCCTGGCAAGTCTTGCGTGAGTCCAAGGCGCCGGTGGCGCAGGCCTTGCTGATGCTGGCTGGCGAAGTGCCGCCATCGCAGGCCGATGCGGTACTGGCCAGCGTGCGCGCCGAGATGCCGACCCTGGACCGCGCAATGACCTTGCTGTGGGTGCAAAAGAAGCTGGGCGGCGCATCGTTCGGCAAGGGGCCGGCCGTGGCGCTGGACGGCGCCTGGCAAAAACGCGACAGCCGCAGCGGCCAGCCGCTCTGGCGCTGGACGGACGCCAGGAGTGTTCCCGATAAATTGCGTCTCGCCGCATCGGCTCCGGCACCGGCCGCCACGGTGGCCGTGGTGCAGTACGACAGCCATGCCGCCGAAACGCAGAGCTTGCCGGTCACCGTCGAACGTCGCATCTTGCGCATGAAGGCGGGCAAGGGCGGCTACACGACGGAACTGGTCAAGGCGGGTGAAACGCTCAGCACGGATGCGCTGTATCTCGATGAAATCACCTTGAAAGCGGCGCCGGGCGCGAAGCATCGTTTTGGTCTGCTGGAAGTGGCGCTGCCGCCGGGCGCCATGGTCGAATCGACCACCTGGGGCATGGTCATGGCGGGCGACAAGCCGGCCGCGCTGGAACGCGCGCGCCACACGGAGCGCCGCGACGGCTATGCCGTGCCGATCGAGCCTTTGGCCGGCGACGTGACGGTGCGCCATTTGCTGCGCTTCGCGCAAAAGGGCAGTTACGTTCTGCCGCCGGCGCGCTTTTACCGCATGTACCAGCCGGAGCAGAAAGCGTTCGAGGGCGGCGGTAAGAGCACGCGCGCGCTGAAGGTCGAGTGATGCGCGTGGTGCGTCCTGTATTGATGGCGACTCTGTTGTTGGCCGCGCCCGCTTGGTCTGCATCCCTGGATGTGGCCTGGCGGCGCGATGGCAAGACGGAAGTGCGGCAGTTGCGCCAGGGTGGCGCGGCGCCGCCGCCGTTTGACGGCGCGCGGCAAGTGCCGCTGGCCAGCCTGTGGAAGCTGTTCGTGTATGTCTACGCGACGGATAACAAGGTGGCGATGCCGGATTACCGCTGCGGCGGCCGCGATCCGGAAGAAGTGTATTGCTGCGATGCGGGGCAGAGCATCGACCACGACGCGGCGCTGGCGCAGTCCTGCGGCCCATTTTTCTCGCCCAAGCGTTTGATGATCGCGCCGGCCTCATGGCGCCAATACTGGACCGGCCGCCTGGGCGCGGCGCCCGCAGGGGACTTCGCCTGGCTGGCGGATCCCGCCCAGCTGGCGCCGGCGCGCATGGTGCGCCTGGATAGCCTGCTGCGCGCGCTGGACTGCATCCCGGCCGCCAGCCGCGTGGACGCCGAGGCAGCACTGCTGCGCGTGGTGCTCGACGGACGCGGGGCCGGCACGGCGCGCTGGTTCGGCAGCCAGTTGCGCGTAAAGACGTATTCCTGGCACGAGCAGCGCCGGGCAGACGAGCGTATCGGCGGCGCAGCCGGCTGGCTGGCCGATGGCACGCCGATCTGGTTTGGCGGCGCGGGCGGCAGCAGCAATGTCTTCGCACAGTGGGCGCCCAGGCTGGCCGCCAGTTTGCCGAAAGTTGGCGCGGCCGACGATGGCGGCTGCGTGGTGGTCGATTACTTCAAGCGTTATCCGATTCGCGCCGTGCGCGGCGAGCGTGGCGTGGCCGTACCTGGGCCGCTGAATGGCCGCTACCATGTGCAGTTCGAGAATGGCCAGAACCTCGCCTTGCGCAGCACCGGCGAGCTGATGCTGGTACAAGAGAAGGGCGGCCGCCCGCAATTGCGCGGCCGCTTCGGCGTCAATGAATATGTGGCGCGGGTGCTTGATCGTGAAGCGAATGCTGGCGAGCCGGAAGCGGCCAAGGCGCTGGCGATTGCCGCACGCACGTATTTGCAGCAGAACGCGGTGAGCGTGGCGGGCTGCCAGCAGATCGCCGACAGCAGCGCGACCCAGCGCGTCAGCCCCAGCCCCGCCACGCCGGCGGCGCTGGCGATTGCGCGCTGGACCGATCAGCTGATCGTCGATGGCGTCACCGTGCGCTATCACAGTAATCAGGCGTCCGAGGGGACCATGGCGTGGAGCGAGGCGGTGCGGCAGGCCAAACAGGGCAAGTACTATGATGAATTGCTGGCGGCGGCCTATCCCGGCGGCGCGCTGAGCACCTTTGGCAACACCGGCGCGCGTTGCCGTCGCCTGGCGCAGAACGAGGATTGGCTGGCGCGGTCCGTGCCGCGCTGGCAGCGCGTGCTGCTGCGCGAGGCCGGCTACGAGGCGCCGCCACAAGCGCCGCTGGTCTGTGCCCTGTCCAGCGGCGCGCCGTATTCGGAACAGTCGCGCAACCGCATCTTCATGCGCCCGCTGGCCACGCGCGAAGACCGCATCACCTTGGCCCATGAATATTTACACCTTGGCCTGCGCCGCCATCCGCGCGGCCAGGACGAAGAATATGTCGAGCGGCTGGCCCGCCGGCTCGTCGACCTTAACCTGGAGGCCCTGTGAGTTTTTATATCCGTTGCTCGATTCCCCTGATGCTATTGCCACTCTGGGCGCAGGCCCAGGTCACCATCGATGCACCGAAGGGCGGCTGGCGCAATTCGGCCGGCGCGCGCGAGGACTATACGCAAGCGGTCAATTACCCCGCCGCGTCGGTCAACCTGCAGCCTGGCCAGGCCGAAACGGCGCAGATGCGGGGACGTATCGCGGGCGCCGTCAAGGGCAAGCCCGCCACGCTGGTGGTCAATGGCGTGGCGATGCCGATGGAGGTGGGCGAGGACGGCAGCTACGGCCGTCCCTATGGATTCGGCAGCGGCTCGAACAGCGTGGAAGTGCGTTCTCCGGATGGCAGGAGCCGCGCGCGCGCCCAGTTTGTCGACAGCTACCAGGGCAAGACGCAGGCGCGTTTGCGTATTGTGCTGTCGTGGGACAGCGCCGGCACCGATCTTGATCTGCATGTGGTCACGCCGGACGGTGGCCACGCGTGGTACGGCAATCGCGTATTGAAAGATGGCGGCGCGCTGGATGTGGACGTGACCACCGGCTATGGCCCGGAAATCTTTTCCAGCGCGGCGCCGCTGAAGGGCAACTATCACGCCTATGTCAATTACTACGGCAGCGGCGAGAACACCGCCATGCTGACTGTCGCCCGCATATCGATCATCACCAACGAAGGCACGCCGCGTGAAAAGCTGCAGAGCTTCCAGGTGCCGATGCGGGCCGCCGGCGAGCTGACCTTGGTGAAATCGTTCGTCTTGCCATAAGTGCCCGAAAATGGCGCTTGCGGAGCCGCCGCACCTTGGCTATAATTCGCCCCCTCGCTGAACGACGCATGCAAATGCCGAGTAAAGCAGGGTGAAAAAGAAGGTTGACGAAATGCTGAAAACGCTTCATACTCTTCCTTCTTCGCAGCTGACAAACACAACGCTTTGTCGATAGCGCGAAAGTAGTAAATAAGCAGTACCGAATACCGTTCTTTAACAATTAACAGTCGATAAGTGTGGGCATTTGATGCAAGTGCAGCGTCAATCTTCGGATTGACGTCTAACTTAAAATATCAAATGTTCACAAGAAATAATGAAATAGGATACTTCTTCGGAAGTAGCCTGTCAGTTTTTTGAGTGAGCAAACACCTCGCAATGCGAGGGGTTTGAACTA
>NZ_JBNYXV010000008.1:0-238019 GCF_051380845.1 Janthinobacterium salmonicoloratum
CGGCAAACACACTGCCTGCCGTGTTATTGAACTTGCTAACCTTCAAGGTCGCATCGCCAGCGACAGCCTGCAATTGTCCTTTGGTATTGTCGATGTCGCCACCGTTCAATGCCAAATTACGGCCGGCAGCCACCGTGCCAACCGTGTTGTCCACGCTGCCGATGTTCAACTCGGCATCCTGGGCCGCCACGATGCGGCCCGTGTTGTTCAGTAATACCTGGGCTTTGACCAGCGCATCGCCGTTACCCTCGATTTTGCCGCCCGTGTTGTCCAGCTGGCCGGTGGCGCTCACCGTCATCAGCCCGGTACCCGTCTGCGCCAGGCTGCCACTGCGATTGTCCAAGCTGCCAGCGTTCACCGTCAGCTGATTCGCGATGCTGGTGGCGTTGCGGTGATCCAGGGTGGCTGCAGTGATATCGAGCTTGCCATTGCCCGTGATCTGGCCGTGCTGGTTGTCGAACTGACCTGTGTTGATCGCCAGCACGCCAGCACCCGCGTGTTCCAGCTTGCCATTGATGTTCGTCAAGACCGTGGCGTTCAAGGCCAAATTATTGCTGTTGACGGCGATGCGGCCACTCTTGTTGTCCAGCTTGCCAGTAGTAATGATGGTGTCGCCTGCGCCCGTCTGCACGATCTCGCCGCTGGCGTTGTTCAGATTCGCCACATTCAATTGCAACTGACCGCCCACTAGCTGCCCCTGGCTGTTCACCAGAGCTTGACCATTGGCCGCATTGGCAGTAATGGACAGCAGATTGCTGGCAGAAATCACCGCCTTGCTCGTCTGTACATCGCCGCTGCGCGCAGTGATGGCGATGTTGCTTGCCCCCGTCTGGCTGCCCGATAGATCAATGGCCTCGCCCGTCAGCTCGGCATTGCCCGCTGCCAAGTTCTGCCCGCTCGCCTGCAAGACGCCATCGGCATTGATGGTCAAATCGCCCGCCGTACCCAGGCTGCCGTCCGCTTTCACACCCGCACCCAGCAAGCCGCTGCTGGTCACTTTGCCGGCGGTAATATGGGTGTTATTGACGGAGGCAATGGAACCCGTGTTGTTCAGCACGCCGCCGACCGTCAATTGCTGGTTACGGCCTGCATACAGCAGGCCGGCATTGTTCAGGTCACCGCTCACTTTTGCCGTCAGGTCCGTGCCAGCGCTGACCGTGCCCTGCTGGTTCAGCAAGGTAGCCGCGTCGAGACGTAAATTGTCTGCCTGCAATACGCCACGCGTGTTGTCGAGTCCAATACCCGTCAGCTGCAGCGCCTGCGTGGCGGCGATCACGCCATCCGTATTCTTCAGCGCGCCCTTGCTGGCGATATCCGCCGAAGCAGCGGACGTGATACGCCCCTTGCTGTTGTCCAGCACGCCTGCCTGCACCGACAAAATATCCGTGCCAGCATGCTCGATCTTGCCATCACGGTTCGTCAGCGTGGTCGCATCGAGAGTCAGATTGTTGCTGTTGACGGCGATGCGGCCGGCCGTGTTGTCGAGACTGCCCGTCTGAATGACAGTGTCGACTGTGCCCGTCTGCAGCACCGTGCCCTTGGCATTGTCCAGATTGCCCAAATGCAGATCCAGCTGGCCCGCCTGCAAAGTACCTTCCGTGTTGTGCAGGGTCGCGCTGGTCGTCACATTCAGCTTACCTGGCGTCGTTACCACCGCTTTATTCGTGCTGACCTCGCCCTGTGTTGCCGTCAGGCCGATGTTGGCAGCGCTGGTCTGGCTACCACTGATATCAACCGAGGCACCGGTCAGATTGGCATTGCCTGCCGCCAGGGTCTGGCCGTGTGCAGCGAGATCCTGTGTGATGCTGATCGTCAGGTCGCCAGCCGTGCCCAGCTTGCCATCGGCCTGGATACCCGCGCCGATCAAGCTGCTTGCACTGCTGTCGAGACTATTTGCCGTGAGACCGTTGTTGCCTTGTGCAGCGATGACGCCCGTGTTTGTGATGGCGCCCGTTACGGTAAGGGATTGATTCCCGGCCGCATACAGGCTGCCCGTGTTATTTAAGGTATCCAGCTTGGTGTTCAGGTTGCCGCCAGCAAACACGCTGCCGGTGGCATTGTTCAATTTACCGACAGTCAAGATCGCATTGCCGGCCACAGCCTGCAGTTGGCCCTTGGTATTGTCGATGTCGCCACCGGAAAGTTGCAGATGGCGGCCTGCCGCCACCGTGCCTTCCGTGTTGTCCAGGCTGCCTATCTGCAGTTCCGCATCTTGTGACGCCACGATGCGGCCTGTGTTGTTCAGCAAAGTAGCTGCTTTGACCAGCGCATCGCCATTGCCTTCGACCTTGCCGCCCGTGTTGTCCAGCTGACCAGTAGCGCTCACCGTCATCAGCCCGGTACCCGTCTGCGCCAGGCTACCGGCACGGTTATCCAGGCTACCTGCGTTGACGCTCAGCTGGTTGGCGACGGTGGTCGCATTGCGGTGATCCAGGGTAGCTGCCGTGATATCGAGCTTGCCATTGCCCGTGATCTTGCCGTACTGGTTGTCGAACTGACCTGCGTTGATCGCCAGCACGCCAGCACCCGCGTGTTCCAGCTTGCCATTGATGTTCGTCAAGACCGTCGCGTTCAGGGCCAGGTTGGCGCTATTGACGGCGATGCGGCCACTCGTGTTGTCCAGCTTGCCAGTGGTGATGACGGTGTCGCCTGTGCCCGTTTGCACGATGTCGCCGCTGGCGTTGTTCAGGTTCGCCGCGTTCAGTTGCAACTGTCCGCCCACTAACTGCCCCTGGCTGTTCACCAGAGCTTGACCATTGGCCGCATTGGCAGTAATGGACAGCAGATTGCTGGCAGAAATCACCGCCTTGCTCGTCTGTACATCGCCGCTACGCGCAGTGATGGCGATGTTGGCGGCGCCTGTCTGGCTACCCGAAAGATCGACCGACACGCCTGTCAGCACCGCGCTGCCCGCTGCCAGGTTCTGCCCGCTCGCCTGCAAGACGCCATCGGCATTGATGGTCAAATCGCCCGTCGTGCCCAGGCTGCCGTCGGCCTTGACACCGGCACCCAGCAAGCCGCTGCTAGTCACTTTGGCAGCGGTAATATGGGTGTTGCCAACGGAGGCGATGGAACCGCTATTGTTCAGCAATCCACCTACCGTCAGCTGCTGGTTACGGCCCGCATACAGAAGACCGCCGTTATTCAAATCACCGCTGAGACGCGCCATCAGGTCCGTGCCAGCGCTGACCGTGCCCTGCTGGTTCAGCAGGGTCACCGCATCCAGACGTAAATTGTCCGCCTGCAATACGCCTCGGGTGTTGTCGATTCCGATACCTGCCAACTGCAGCGCCTGTGTGGCGGCCATCACGCCATCCGTATTCTTCAGCGCACCCTTGCTGGCGATATCCGCCGAAGCAGCCGAGGTGATGCGGCCCTTGCTGTTGTCCAGCACGCCTGCTTGTACTTGCAGGCCGCCATTGCCGGCGATAGTGCCGCGCGTATTGTCCAGCGCCTGCGCCACGTCCACGCGCATCTGCCCTAGCCCCGTCTGCTGCAGGGTGCCGTCGCTGTTATCCAGCTGGCTGGCCTGCACGCGTACCTGCTGTCCGGAGGTGACTGCCTGGCGGTGATCGATTGTGTCTGCCTGGATATCGACCAGGCCATTGCCCGTCACCTTGCCCCGCTCGTCGTCGAAACGCGCCGCGTCGATGCTCAGGCTGCCCGTGCCCGCGTGTTCGATGCTGCCGTCGCGGTTAAGCACTTTGTCGGCATGCAGCGTAAGTTTGGTGCTGTTGACGGCGATGCGTCCACCCGTGTTGTCCAGGGTGCTGCCTTTAAATTCTGTGTCACCATTGCCCGTCTGGATGAGGGTGCCGCCACGGTTGTCGAGCGATCCAGTTTTCAGGTCCAGTTGCCCGGCGCTCAGGGTGCCGCGCACATTCGACAGGGCCTGGCCGCTGCCAGCCGCCGCCACGGACAGCAAGCCGGTGGTCGTCACCAGTGCGTTATCGGTGACGACATGGCCCGCGCTGGCATTCAAATCAATGGCCGCGCCGCCCGTCTGGCTGCCGCTCAGACCGATGGCCGTAGCGTGCATGCTGGTCTTGCCGGCGGCCAGATTCTGGCCATGGGCCACGATCGCTTGCGTGGTCGTCAGTTGCAGCTGGCCGCTGCCAGCCAGGCTGCCGTCGGCGCGGATGCCCGCGCCCAGCAGACTGCCGGCCGTGCTGTCGATGCGGCTGGCATCGATGCGGTTATCGCCCTGCGCGGCAATGACGCCGCTGTTGCTGACGGCGCCGCTCACCTGCAGTGCCTGGCTGCCGGCCGCGTACAGGTTGCCGCTGTTCAGCACTTCACGAGCCTGGATGGCGAGGTTACCACCAGCAAACATGCTGCCGGCCGTATTGTTCAGCTTTGCCACGGACAGGCTGGCATCGCCCGCCACTGCCTGGATCTGGCCACGCGTATTGTTGACGTCGCCACTATCGAGACGCAGCTTGCCGCCCGCCGCCAGGGTCGCCTCTGTGTTGTCCAGCGCGCCTGTGGACAGTGCCAGGTCCGTGCCCGACACGATACGGCCCTTCTGATTCTGTACGCCAGCCGCCTGCACAGTCATCGTGCCATTGCTTTCCAGCGCGCCACCGCGGTTGTCCAGCCCGCCGCGCACCTGCACGCCGGTCGCGCCCTGGCCGCTCTGCGCCAGGCTGCCGCCCTGGTTGTCCAAGGTACCGGCGTTGATGCTGAGTTGCCCCGCCACCGTGCGGGCATCGCGGTGGTCGATGTGCTCACCCGTCAGCGCCATGGCGCCATTGCTGAGGATGCTGCCGCGCTGCAAGTTGATGTACGCCGCGCCGATCTCCAGCGCGCCCGTGCCCGCATGCTGGATTTGCCCGTCCTGGTTGCCCAGGCTGCCCGCCTGCAGACGCAAGGCGTGGCTATTCGTGGCGATGACGCCGCGCGTATTGTCCAGGCTTCCCGGCAATTGAATCGCCAGATCGCCGGCGCCCAGTTGCATGATCTGGCCGCCCACGTTCGACAAGTCGTGCGCCTGCACGACCAACTGCTGGCCCGTCAGTTGTCCGCCATCGCTGCGCACGGTCTGCGCCGCGTCCAGCTGCAGGCGTTCGCGCGCACTGACCTGCGCCCGGCTGGCGTCGAGGTCGCCGGCACTGGCGCCCAGGCTGACGTTCGCGGCCGACACTTGCGCCCCAGTAATATCCAGCTGGCGCGCCGTCAGGCTGCCATCACCGCCGGCCACCGCCGTGCCATGTACGGCAATGGTGTCGCCAGCAGAAACGTTCAGCTTGCCGCTAGTCGTCAATGTATTGTCCAGATTCAAGCCCGCCGCGAACACGGAACCAGCAGTGGCATCGATGCGCGCCGCCGCGCCAGTGGCTTGCACCTTGACATTACCCTGCGCCGCAATCACGCCGCTGTTGGCAATATTGCCCTGCGCCTGCACCTGGCTGTCGCCGCCCGCATACACGGTGCCGCTGTTGGCCACATCGCCCCTCACGGCAATGCTCGTCTGGCTGCCGCTGCCTGCCGACTGGATATTGCCGTTGTTGCTCAGCCAACCGTTCGATTGCAGCACCAGGTTGCCTGCCGTGGCCGCCAAGACGCCCGCATTGCGCACGCCCAGGCCCGCTTCCGTACCGATCAGGGTGATCTTGCCCGCATACATGCCGCCCAGCTGTGCCACGTCCAATGCATACGCTGGTGCCGGGCCCACGCCAGACGCAGCGCCCGCCACACCATGCGCCGCATCGATCTGGTTAGTTCCTGTGACGACTTTCAGTTCCTGCGCCCAGATGCCGCCATTGATCTGCGCGGCGCGCGCCAGGATCGCCGTGTAGTCACTCAGCGACGTGTCCAGGCCCCGTCCGTTGATGCTGACCACGCCGCGCTGCACCATGTAGCCGTCCAGGTTGCCGCCGTTGAGGATCGGTGTTCCCGTCGTCAGCGTGACCCGGCTGGCATTGATGAAACCGCCGCCATCGATGGCCACGCCGGCCGGGTTGGCAATGACGACTTCGGCGCGCTGGCCCGCTACCTCGACATAGCCGCGCAGCTGGCTCGGGTTGGCCGAATTGACTTCGTTGAGGATGACGCGCGCGCTGCCGCCCGCCAGCCATGGGTTGCCTTGCACCCAGCCGCCCGTCTGCGTCTGCACATTGCCGCGGCTGTTGTTCAGGATGGCGCCATTCGCCGTCACGTCGAACTGGCTGTAGGTATTGCGCGACACACCCGCCGCGCTCGGCGTCTGGATATTCACCTGCGTCACGCCGTTGGCGCTTTGCACCACGGTCGGACGCTGGCGGCCCGGCGCGTTCGGGTCGGCCACGATCTGCCCCATGGCCGGGCCGGCCACAAAGCTCACCATGCCCAGCGCGCCAAATATCGCCAAGACCAGCGGCCGCAACTTGCCATTGATCCCGCCACCGCCATCTCCGCCAAAGACGCCGCTGTCCAGGCCACCTTCCCCCTTGGCCGCCTTGCCTTGCGAGGAAGCGTTTTCAGCGACGACCATCAGTTGGCCACGGCGTTTATTGAAGATGATGCGGTACAGGTTCTTGTTCATGAAATGTCCTAATGACAATTAAATGATGCGATAAAGGGAGCTGACGACTGGTCGATGGCGGTCTTAGTAACTGGCGTTCAGGCTGAAGCCGGCCGTATGGCTGGCCGTGCGGAACAGGTCGGGCTTGCGCACAGGCCAGCCGACAAAGGCGTCGTACTGCACGCCCAGCCACTGGCCGCGCAAGCCGACGAAGGCGCCTGTCAGGCGGCGCGCGATCAGCCATTCGGCAGACGGTCCCGACACCTCCCCGTGGTCTAGCCCGGCATACGCTTCCTGGGCGCTGCTGCCCAGTGGCACGCCGAGCTCGTTGCGCAGCAGCCAGCCGCGCTCGGCCGACAAGCTGCTTTCGCCGTCGTAGCCGCGTACCGTGTAGCGCCCGCCGATGGCAAAGCGGTCTTGCGGCACCAGCGGCGTGTAGTTGTGCTGCGCGCGCCAGCTGCCCGAGTAGCGCAGCGGCTGGCCAGCCAGCGTGAACGGCGCCGACACGGCCGCGTCGGCCAGGAGCAGCTTGAGGCGTGAGGTGCCTTCGCCAAACGCTTCCTCGGGCGCGGCCATCGCGTCCATTGCACCAGTGCCGCGCCGGTATTGCAGGTTCACGTCCAGCGTCGCCTGGCCGAGGAATTCGCGATGACCGATACCCAGTTCCCAGCCGGCCATGCGGCGGCGCTGCACTTCCACTTCCGTGTCGTCGATGAAATTTTGCGCGGCGCGCTGCCAACCGCGCAGGGACACCGTCGTCTTGCGCGACGCGTCGCGGTACACCAGGCGCGACAGTTTCACTTCGCGATTCTGGCTGGCGCCGCTGTAGTTGTAGTCTTGATTGATGCCGGCCACGGACTGGTGGTAGCGGCTGTCGCTGGCCGTGAAAGCCAGCAGCCAGTAGGCGTAGGGAATCGAATAGTGGGCCACCATGCCGCCCGTGCCGCGCGGGCCGTTGCGGTCGCCGTCGACGTTCTGATTCAGGCTCAGGTAAAACAGGTCGTTCAGGGTCAGCCAATGGTCATACGACAGGGTCACGCTGCCCTGCAGCTTGCCTGTCGAGCGCGAGCCGCCATCATCGAGGCCCAGCGCCAGGCGGAATGGCAAGCCCTGCTTCCATTGAATCTGCAGGTCGCTCTCGCCCGGCTTCGCATTGCCGCCCTCGGCCGGCATGATCTGGATATCGGCTTCGGCTGTCGGCACGCGCTTGAAATTCTCCAGCGCCTGTTCCGTATCGCGCACGTTCAGCAAGTCACCAGGCCGGGCCGGCACGGCGTTCCACCAGGTGGCGCGGGGATTCGTGCCGGGCGCAAAGCCGATCTGGCGGATGCGCCCCGGTATCACGCTCAGGGCCAAAGTACCCTTGCTCAAGTCCTGCGGTTCGGCCAGCACGCGCGTCGTGACATAGCCGCGCGCGATGATGGCGTTTTGCAGCCGCCCCATCAGTACGTTGATGGCCTGCGTGCCCAGGCAGCGGCCCAGCGGAGCGTCCGGCGCGCCCAGGTCGTCGCGGCTGGCGGCGGCCAGCGCCCATTGGAACTGCGCGGCGCCCTCGCCCCGCAGTTCCAGATGATCGATGGTAAAACACGGTGATTCGCCCGCGGGCAGACGATTGGCGGAGGCGGACGCGGGCGCTTCAAGCAGGCGCACGTCGGGCGTGCGTTCCTGTTGCTGGCGCAGGAGGCGCTCGCGCTCTTGCTGGCGTATCAATTCTTGGCTGGCATCGTCGCGCTGGCTGGCGCCAGGCGTGTTGGGAAGGGGCGGCGCGATTTCAGGACGGGTCTGCGCGGACACGGCGGCACACAGGGTGCCGCTAAACAAAAATACACCGCACCATGGCGTCAAGCGCAGGTGCATATATTGCCTTAGGTAATTATTTACGTAAGGAAATTATAAATTAATTATTTCTATCCGGCAACTATATTTATTTCTTGAGAACTTTACTTCTTTGGTAACTGTCTTTTAACTATTGAATTACCACTAGTAAATAAGCACGCGGCATCATGGTAGTAGGTCAGACAAATGCATCCACAATGAATACCAAAAAAAAGCCCTGTAAAAACAGGGCTTTAGCTTACTCAGTCATTCCGGGACACAAAGTTTCCAACAGGAAACTCACTCCCACTCGATGGTCAATGAGGTGGCTAAGCGTTTGATTTTTCAGCGCTTTTCAAACCATTCAGTTGCCGATACCCTCAAAAATACCCTCACCTGCACAATCCGCCATTGCTGGTTTGTCGCGATCGAGATGGAAGACACCAGTCCGCTTGCTAGCACCTGTCTTCAGATTCTTCTGGGTGACAAAGCCTTCATTTCAGCACAGCTGCAATCGAAGCGCTCCGATAAACTTAAGGATACGCCGATCCTCAGCGCCACGCTGTCACCCTGTCATTAACGCAATATCAGGCCCGCTATAGCGACAGAGACGAAACAATGGCACGCTTATCTGCCTACCGCTTTTACCATGTTCCACATCACCGCCGCCTTTCACGTATCGAGTAGAACAGTCAGTCGGGCCGTATCGGCATTTAATCAAGAGAATAAAGCGCAACTTGCTGCTGATCGAGACGGCCAAGGCTAACATCGTGTACGAACGGCGGACCCGCCCCCGGTTCGCGATCGATTTCAATAGATTGTCGCAATATAGGTCCGATCACTGCACTGCCCTTCCACGCTTGCCCCAACATAAAGCACGCTACAGCAATAGGGGCGAAGCGATGGCACATGATTACTGTAGATCGCGTTTCCTTTAGCATATACAACATCGTTACCACTTTTTACTTATCGAGTAGAATACTCCGCCGAGCCACACGAATATTTAAAAAAGTGGAATACACAACAGAAAAGACCAATCAAGACTGAACTCCTATGCAAATAGATGCCCCCACATCTACAGCAACACCCTTAAAAATCAATTAAAAATTTCAAATCTTTATCATCTCTAATTACATAAATATTTTCATATTGAAATGAAACAACAAATCTCGCGCTACTATTACCCGCCAAATACTTAACCAAGCACGTCATATCTCGATTGCACATTTCATAATTTAAATTGGAAAATCTAAAAATAACCTTAATTCCAACACTCCATCCGATAGGGCAAGGTAAGTTTTCTGCGACAACGCAATCCCTAAATCCAACCCTATCCCAATATGGCTTTGATCTTTCATAGGCATAAAAATTCATTCCCGAATCCAAGAATTCACCATTAAAACCATATTCAACCTCCAAAAAATCCGAAGCTCCACAATGACTTAACGCATTAATTAATTCACTCCTCCGCAATGCGGAGTCAGCTTCCAAAATAAATTCTAGCGCCATTACTTCCCCACTTTCAATACAATAACTTTACCATCTTTTATGATAATTAATGATTTCAAATTTTCTACTGGATTCCTTTGGAAAAATTGTGCCACTTCCGAAATCGATGATTTTGAATCTACAAGATTAACAACCACATTGGGTGCTTGATCTCGCGCCTTTTCAACTATTTTATCCCTCATCGTTAAAACATTATTCCCACTGGGAGAATATACGTCTGCGATTTCGCCATTTATACGCAAATCAGGATTCGCCACCCCTTTTTCTTTCCGCAAAGGAAGATACTCCACAACCAATCCATGATCAGCCAAAATTTGCCCTGCTTCATTTTGACGTTGAATTGATCTGACTTGGTCTGCCTTAGCCTTATTCGGCCAGGATTCAGGAACTCCACTGAGTTTCCCATTAGAGGGCAAGAGCTGCCTTTCGTCAAGAAGGAAAACAGAATCGTCAACCATCGATGCTCCTCCCCCTAAGCCACCTTTGGGTGGTATAGAATTTTCGGGGATAGTTATCTTACCGCCCTCAGAAATTCCTATTCTAGGCTTAACCTTTCCGCCAGCTACAAAAGCACCACCAAGCATTCCAATGGAGAGATCAATAACATTATCCCTGGAGGTTAACCCTGAAATAACATGCTCTTTTGCACTATTCCAATCCCCAAAATTTCCATACAAAGTCGCAGAGGCAACATCGAGAGCATACTGGGGAGAAAGTGGCATCATTGCTTGAATTCCTGGCGTCGACGTACGGTATACAGCGAACTCAAGAGGCTCCATAATGAAAGTTGGTTTATTGCTATTTTTATCAATAATTACATAACTAACAACTTCATCATTTTTACCATAATTCGCTACTACCTTCCCACCAGGAATGGATGGATCATCCATTGGCATTCCGGAGCGAACGCCACTCATTTTATTAATCCTGCCGCATTCAGCTGAACTGCTACCTCGACAATTGTCTTTTACCCTATCATATTCATTAAAGTGAAATTGCCTGTTATAAATATCCACGGCCGTGGCGCTGCCGCTTCCTTGTGCCACACTCGCCAAAACGTCGGCACCGCTCTGCGCCATTCCGCTTGAGGCCACAAAACCGCCCAGCGCCCCCCCCAGACTGGCAAATGCTTGCTGATAAGTGTTAATTAATGCTCTAGCAGCCTCGCCGTCCAGCCCCTGTTTTTTCGCTTCTGCCTCACCTAAACTCTTACCCATGCTCTGTCCTAAATTGCCGCCGCCTACCCCAGCAACACTAGACAGCGCTCCAGCTCCCCCTCCTGCTAAACCACCAATTAAGCCTTGTGCTGCCGCATGCAGCGCAATCCGATTTATACCATTGTCCCCCCAAGACTCAAATTCGGCTTTAGCCTGTTCAGCCAGAGTTGTATAACGGTTAGCATCCGCAACGTTACCATTTTCCTTCGCTTCACTGGCCAGCTTCTGGTTATAAGTCCATTCTTTCTCTGCCGCTACTTGTTTATCGTTGCCAATATCTCCTACCTTACTTGCCAACAAAGGCGCTGCTGCCTTAACGAACTCCTTGGTCACCTCCATCGTTGCCTGCAACGCAGCCTTGTCGAAGTTATTACCAATCTTGCCGCTAGAATCCACGCCGGTCGTCACATCGCGATTCAAACCCGCGATAGCGTCTTCCGCTCCCTTGCCCGTCGCCGCACGCTGAGCCGCATCGTCGGTGATGACGATTGTGCCGCCGCTGATACCGCTACGGGTCGTGCTGGTGGAATTTTCGCTGAGGGAAACGATAGCTGGCAGGCCTGCCGTAGTAGCATCTTTTTTGCCACCGACATCCGTCAGGTTCTCATTTCGTGTGCCCGTGCCAGCAAAGGACATACCACCCGACACCCCAACACTGCTGCCCTTCGATATCGCATGATTGGCAATATCGCTGTGCGTCAAAGTCGACGTAATCAGGCTGCTGTGCAGCTTGCCCAACTCCGTGGCGCTGATGACGGCGCCCTTCAAGTCCGTATTACCGCCGACCTTGATCTGGAAGCCGCCGTCGCCCGCCTTGATGCCGCTTTGCTCCTGCACGCTGGCATAGTCGTTGTGCATGTTGCTTTGGCTATAGCTGCCGCTGACGCTGGCGCCAAAGCCGACCGTACCGCTGACGGAGATGCTCTGGCTCTTGCTGTCGAACTTGGCCGTGTCCTGCAGGCTTTCCACATTCAGGTTGCCCTTGATGTCGGCAATTACCTGGTTGGCGCTGGCCACGGCGCCCTTGATGTTGGTGTCTCCACCGCTGCTGATCACCAGCTTGTCGCCCGCGTTCACATGCGTGTTGAGCTGCGTCCTGCCATCGCCATCCTCATGGCCTTTGCTTCCGCTGACGCTTGCAGTGAAGCCAAAGGACATGCCCTTGCTGCTCACGCTGGCCGCCACGCCAGCTGCTGCGCTCATGCTCGAGCTCTTGCTGTGCTGGCTTTCGGTATCCTGCGCCGCCAGCAAATTGACGTTGTTATCAGCATGCAGACGGATATCATTCTTTGCATTCAAGTCGCTGCCGAGGATATTGATATTGCTATCCTTGCCGCCGCCCAGTGCCGTGATGTTGATATTGTTGCCTGTCAGCACACTGCCGCTGTGCGTCGTGCTGGCCGTGTTTTGCGTCTGGATGCTTTCCGAATGGCCCGCCGTTAGGCTGATGCTGATGCTTGGACCGCCTTCCTTCATCATGTCCTTGGCAGCGTCCTTGGCGGCCATGGCCGCCGTGGCCGCCGCCATGGCCGTAACGCGGCCATCCTTGGCCGTGCTGGCCGCCGAACTCATGGTTTGCAAGGTCTGGATGGCGCTGATCACGCTGCCGCCCAAAGCCAGGGTCAAACCATCCTGCGTCGTCTTGACTTCAAATTTCCCCTTCTCATTGTCCTGGCCCGGCTTGATGGTGACGCTCTTGCCGATGATATCGAGATCGGTAGCGGCAAGAATATCGCTGCCGCCTATCGTCACGTTATTGCCGGCGACCATCGTCAACGCGCCGCCCGTGGCGCCGATCGAACTGCGCGCCTCGCCGCTTTGCAAGGTGGCATCGCGCTCCTGGTCCACCGTCGTGGTCTTGGTACCGTAGCTGAATCCGATGCCGCCGCTACTCATGAAACCGCTTTTCTTGGTGCTGGAATGGTGCAGTTCGTACACGGTATTGGTGGCCGCGTCGATCGTGATGTTGTTACCCGCGAGTAATCGCGTCGCATCGTCGCTCAAGATGCTCGAACCGGTGACTTGCAGATCGCGCCCTGCCTGCACCACCACGCTGCTGCCGCCAAGCGAGGTACCGATTGCCGTGGTGGTATCGACCACGTCATGCTTGGTCGTCGTGGTCTTGTTCCAGAAACCCTTCTTCGTCGACTTGCTGGCGACATCGGTCACTTCGTTCTGGAAGCCATTGAGCAGGCTGATGTCATTGCCCGCCACCAGGCCCAACGATCCCTGCGCCTGCACGTCCGCCGCGCGCGCCGTCAGATCATGGCCCGCCTGCAAATTGACATTGCCGGCGCCCATGATCTGGCTGCCTACTTCGCTGGTCTTGCTCTGTTTGCTGTAATTGTCCGCGTTGCGCACTTCGCCGTGGGCGGAAGCGACGGTGACGGTATTGAGGTTCAGGTTATTGCCTGCGATTAAAGCAGTCTGGCCATTCACGCCCGCATTCGCAATGACGCCTGCCGTCACGGAAATATCGCGTCCCGCCTGGGCTATCAACGTGTTGCCCTCGCCACTGCCGGTGACATACATGCCTGCCACCTTGTCGACTACCGTGCTGGTATCTGTAACAATACCGCTGTCGATGCGTCGCTCTCTGCCTGTGTTAACGGTGGTCGTAACAATGTTGATATCACGTCCAGCACTGGCCAGCAACTGCGTTTCGGCCACGATGCTACTACCGCGGTTATTGATATCGTTGCCTGAAATTAATGTCACTTTATCGCTTTGCACCTCGCTCGCCATATCCTTGACGCGCGCAGCGGCAAGGCCTTCACTGGCAGAGGCAATGACTGTGGTCACGCTCAGGTCACGCCCAGCAGAGATGGTTGTCGCACCGCCCTTGCCGGCATTGCTGACGATGGCACCAGCGATATTGACGTCTCGCCCGGCCAATAGCATCATGTTGCCACCGCCTAATTCGCCTCCGCTGACATACAGGCCCGCCACGCGGTCGAAATCGCGTCCTTGACCAAAAGTACCTGTGGCGATATTGATATCGCGTCCGGCGCTTGCCTGCAAGGTGCTGTTGGCCGAGATGGTGCCGCTGATGTTATTCAAATCGTTACGCGCTGCAATGCCAACGGCATCGCCGTCAATGCGACCGCCCAGATTATTCACATTTTCAGCATTCAGCAATACCACATCGCGTCCGGCGATGGTGCCGCTATTGGTCAGATCGCCCTTGATATTGATGTTGACGTCCTTGCCTGCCAATAGCGCGCCCGTACCATCGATATCATCGGCGCGCAAGCGCACATACACTTGCGGCACTAGCGCCTTCTGCGTGCTGCCATCAGCCAGCGTCACTTCGCGTTCAACCAGCCAGACAATGTCACTGGTCAGTGCCGCCATCTGTTCAGCCGTCAACGCCACGCCGGGACGGATACCCCATTGCTGGGCATAACCGACGCCGGCATCCATCAGACCACGGTATTGCTCCTCGTCGTCCGTATAGTCGCCGGTGAAACGGTGGCCTGTCAGGTCGGCCAACTGCTCCCTGACCAACTGTTGTTCATAGAAGCCGTCGCCCAGGCGCTTCTGTGTGACAGCCGGGTCAAGCTGTACCTTGCTGCTCATGTAGTCGGACCCCGTCCATGTACGGTAGCTGGCAAAACGAGGATCGGTCTCAACCAAATAATGCGCCGAGGCCGACGGGCTGATCTTGAACAAGCTGGCGTTCGGCAACTGCACGGGCTTGGCGCCCGTCCTGACCACTTCGGCCCTGCCACGCGGATTGGCCAGCGCCACCTGCTGTATCAGCGCGGATCGTGCCTGCCCTACCCTAGCGCCGGGGGCCGCCTTCGCCGCCGCTCCCACGGCCGCACCAATGCTGGCGGTCTCGCCACCCTTGATGTCAGCCTGGGCAACAGCGGCCACGCCATCGGCCTTCAATATTGCCTTGGAGGCTACTGCGGCGATACTGTGGGCCTTGCCAGCATTACCTGTACGGTCACTACCATGCGCCCCCGATACCATATCCACAGTATTCGGCTTCTCCTGCATCTCAATGGCTAACTGGCTTGAGTCGCCTATATGGGTCGCGTCACCTGAAAATCTCAAGTTTTCTATAGTTTTATCTGCCACTGTTGAAAAGCTTCCGGGTTTGCCCGCTGCCCCGACACGATTGCTGGATTGCTGATCGCTGGCACCACTTGCTGCATTTACATTGGCAGCAGTAGTACCAGTTGCAACACCAGCCTGTTCAATTAAAGATACCTCGACACTTGCGTTCGCACCATGTACGCCACCAACAGTTCGCCCTCCAACGAGACCTATTGCACCGGTCTTGCCTGCATCGCCCACGATATCACTTCCAGTGAGCTTACCAATGCCCTCAACACCGTCCGCCAGCTGTCCGTTTGCAGCACCAACGCCAGCGACATTAACTACGGTGTTGCCAATGGCATGAAGCCATACATTGACATTGGCGGCCCCAACTCCACTGGTTGCGCCGCTAGCGGTGATGTCTGATCGAGCAGCAACGCTATTCGAAGGAATTGTGGGCTCGGTGCCTGCATCGTTACCTTTATCAATTTTCTCCGTTCGAAATTCTGTAAATTCAGGTAGGGCAGTCCACCACGGATCCTGTCCATTGGATTCAAGGTTAAGCGGCTCATAAATAGCGACTCGCCCAACCTCAGCAATCAGTTTCTGATTATCCGTGGAGCGATTATCCTTAATAATGCTTTCAACTGTCAGCGTTTTTCCTGCTATAAAACGGCTATTGTGATTGGTTATTTTATAAGCATCGACATTCAAATTCCCACCTGCGACAATTATTCCCGGATCACTTTCCACAACCTTAGAGCCAATTACTGAACGGGTATAAATTAATTCATTAAAATACCCCGTCATGCCATCAGGAGTGTATAGAAAAGTATTACTCCAACCATTCGTCTCCACTCTTACTCCCACAGCACCAGCAACGTAACGTTTGCCAAAAGCCTCATATTCATGAAAACTTTCTATCTTCCCCGCCTCCAGAAACTCTGCACGAAAATGATTGTTCAACAAAGCGACCTCACCCGCACGTAAGGCCAAGTTACCCAGCGCTTGTATAGTGGCGCTGGCATTCGTGACGCTGGCAGCGGCCCCCATCGCACGGCGATTACCATCCAATGCCCCACCAATGGCCATATCGCCTGAACTCAAAATCAGCGCATGCTCCCGGTTGCTGATCGTCGTGGCGCCGATATCCAGACTGCCGCGCGAAGCGATGGTCGCGGCGACGCCGCCTTCGACATCGTTATTCAACGTGCCTGCGGCGATGCTCAGCTCACTACCGTAGATGCGTCCACTACCGATATTATTCAGAATGCCCGCGTCGATCTGCGTGTACACGCCATCGATCACCCCGTGGTTACTCAGCGTGCCGCCTACCCTCACCTGGCTGAGATTGGCATTGATGTCGCCGCTCGCGGTGTTATCGAGATTGCCGGCGTTGATCGCCAGCGTGCTCCCCGCCTGCACTTTACCTGCGTTGACGAGGTTGCCCGAAACCGTCAGCGTAGCGTGACGATTGGCAATCACCTGTGCCCCGGCGTCTACCGTGTAGTTGCCACCCAAGTCGAGGCTCAGGTCTCCTTTCGACATCAGGTTACCAGCACCGCTCAAGGTCGCCGCCCGGATGGCGGCCAGCTGGCCGCCAATAATGGTGCCGCCGGCATTCGTTATCGCCAGAGTACGGTTGCCGCCATCGTCCTGCACGCTGACAGCATTGTTTGAGCTGATGAGACCAGCAGTATTGTTCACGCTGCCGCTGCTGCGTATGGTCAAATTATTGTCCGCACGCAAGCCACCCTGGCTGTTGTTCACGCTCGCCGCAGATAGATTGACGTCCCGTCCTTCTATCCCCTGGCTAGCACCCTGCGTGGCTTGATTGACAATAGCGCCTGCGCCCAGCGTTACTGTGGCGCCGCTGCGGATCAGGCCGGAGGTATTGTCGATCGTGCCGCTACCCGCCTGCAAGCCCAGATTGCCCACGACTTGTACTTGCCCACCCTGATTTCCCAAGCCGCCAATGGCAAGGTCAAGCCCGCCACTTGAGACAATTTTCCCAGTGCGATTATCGATGTAGCCCGTGCTGCCGCCCACTTGGCCGACAGATCCAAAGTACCCACCGACGTTGTTCCAGTTGCCTGTCGCCAAGGTCACGCTGCTGCCACTGCTGATGCCACCCGCCGCCCCAGGATGCCGTACCGTATAGGCCGACGCATTGCTGTTATTCAAGGTCTGACCGTGCGTGTTGAGCACCAGCGGGCCTCCTGCCTGGAGCAGGCCGCCTTCATTGTTCAGCACCCCCGTCTGCAAATTCAGTGTTTGCGAAGCGGCAATGGTACCTAGGGAATTTCCCAGCGTCTGGCCGCTTGTATCAATACTGACATTGCGGCCCGTGATGCTACCCGCCTCCACATGGCCTGCCGCCAGTGAATTGCTGAGGCTCGCGCTATGCACGGTGATGTCGCCACCGGCCTGCATTTTCCCGCTATCGTTGAGCAACTGGCCCGTACTAGCGATCAGGTTGCCCGTGATACTGGCCAGTTTACCGCCCGTATTGTCGAGACTGGACGCGCTCACATCCAGATTACCGTTGGCCGCCAACAGGCCAGCGGAATTGTCGAGCGCCTGCGCAGCCGTTACCGTCATAGCACCACTGGCGGTCATGGAGCCGCCATGGTTGAGCAAACGTCCTACCTGAAGCGTTGCGTTGCTGCCGGCTGCGATCGTGCCGCTGGTATTGTCGAGGCTCGTGCCAGCAGTCAGATGCAGCGTGGATGTGCCTGCAGCCTGCAAGGTGCCGCCCTGGTTATTCAGCGTCTGTGCGCTCACCGTGGCATTGCCGTTGCTGGCGATCTTGCCACCTTGATTATTCAGTGTCTGCGAGACAGCGATGCTACTCGCACCCTGCCCCAGCTGAATCAGCTCGCCTTGACTGTTATCCAGGTTGGCTGTCTTGACCGTCAGTTGCCCCGCCTGCGTACTGGCATTGCGATGATCGATGCTCGTTGCGGTAATATCCAGTTTCCCGTTGGCGGTGATCTGGCCCCGTTGACCATTCAATGCGGCAACATCGATGGCCAACAAACCATTGCCCGCGTGCTCAATTTTTCCGCCTACATTGGTCAGGGTACCCGCACCCAGCGTCAAGTTGGCACTGTTAACGGCAATGCGGCCATCGGCATTATCAAGAATACCATCCGGTACGCGCATCACAATGGCCGTGTCGCCGCTACCGCTCTGCACGATACTGCCCTTGTTGTTGCTCAAGTTGGCGGTTTGTACCTGCAACTGCCCGGCAACAATCTCGCCCTTGTTGTTATTCCAGCTTTGCCCACTATTCGACTGTGCGTCAACACTCAAGGTGCCGGCGGTATTGACGACTGCGCCACTGGTGCTGATATCGCCGCCGGTAGCTGTCAGGGCGATACTGGCGCCGCTGCTGAGGCTACCGCCCAGATCGACCGCATTACCTTTGAAAACAATATGTCCTGCAGCTAGATTCTGGCCTGCAGCGCGCAACTCCTGCACTGTCGTGATGGCAAGATTGCCCGTCGTGGCCAATTTCCCATCCGCTTGCATGCCTGCCGCAATCAAGCCGCCCTTGCTGCTGTCTAGGCTGGCTGCGGAAATGCTGGTATCGCCCAGCGCAGCGATCACGCCACCATTGCTGAGCTTGCGGGTGGCGGTCAGTACTTGAGTACCGCCCGCATATAGGCTGCCTGTGCTGGTGACATTTACCGCTTGGGTCAACAGATTCGCGGCAGCAAAAACATTGCCTCCGCTATTGCTGAAGTCCTTCACATGCAAGCTGGCATCGCCAGTAATCGCCTGCAAGCTGCCGCGCGTATTATTCACATCGCCTGCCATCAACAACAGCCCCTTGCTGCCAGCAACGGTACCATCACTGTTATCCAATCCCCCGCTTGCCCCCACTTCCAGCGAGCCGCCGGACACGATGCGCCCGGACTGGTTCAACAACCGCCCCGTGTCCAGCGCAGTGCTGCCGTTGCTTTCAATCTTGCCATTTCCATTGTCCAGGCTGATGCTGGCCGTGATCGATGCCTTGCCGGTTCCCAATTGCACCAGTTCGCCGTGGCGGTTGTCCAACGTCGCGGTCGCAAAATTTACTTGCTGTGCAATTGCACTGCCGTTGCGGTGATCCACATAATCAGCCCGCACGTCCAGTGCGCCATTGCCCGTAATCTGGCTCCGTTGCGCATACAAATTCGCCGCAGTGATCGACAGTGTGCCGCTACCGGCGTGCTCGATCTTGCCATCCGTATTCGTCAGCTTCCCTGCTTTTAATTGCAAGTTCTGGCTGTTGGTGGCAATGCGTCCGCCTGTATTGTCCAGGCTACCGTCAGGCCCTGTCAGCACAATGGCGCTGTCGCCACTACCCGTCTGAATAATGCTGCCGCCGGCATTGTTCACATTGGCCAAGCGGAAGTCGAGCTGTCCGGCGCTCAAGCTGCCTTGCTGGTTGAGCAAGGTTTGACCGTTCTGCGCACTGGCCATGATGCTGAGCAGTCCCGACGTACTGACCGTCGCGCGCGCGGTGTTGATGTCACCGCTACCGGCGGCCAACGCGATATTGACACCGCTGGTCTGGCTGCCCGAAAGGTCAAGCGCCGCACCGCCCAATACGATGTTGCCGGCAGCGAGATTTTTCCCGCCAAGCTGCAGGACACCGCCAGCGCGGACACTCAAGTCCCCCGTTTTCGCCAACGATCCGTCCGTCTTCAATCCCGCGCCAAGCAAACCGTTGCCCGTCATGCTGCCCACTGCCACAGTGCTGCTGCCCAGCGCCGCAATGGAACCCGTATTGACGAGCGCCCCCGTCACCTTCAGCGACTGTTCGCCACCGGCATATAACAGGCCGGCATTTTGCATATCGGCGTGTATCGTCGCCGTCAGATCAGTCCCGGCGCTGATTTCACCGCCAGTATTGAGGAGGCTGCCGGCATCGATCCCCAATTTCCCTTTCCCCGCCTGCATCACGCCATGTGTATTGTCGATGGCTTGCGCTATCACCTGCGAGGTTTCCCCGCCAGCAATCACGCCCCCCGTATTATTGAGCGCACCGAGCACCACCACCGTGACATCGGTGGCGGCATTGATGCTGCCCTTGGCATTGTCGAGTCTAGCTGCCGAGACTTGCAACAGACCATTTGCCGCAATGGTGCCACCACCGTTCTCCAGGCCCTGCCTCACCTGCACCTCGGCCTTGCCGGTCGTTTGCAGCTTTCCGCCCTGGTTATTCATCGTCTCGGCGTGAACAAGCAGCTGGTTTGCCGAGGTAATTGCCTTACTGTGATTGAACTCCCCAGCCGCGATATCAACAAGACCGTTGCCGATAATCGTGCCGCCACTGCCATCGAGTGTTGGCGCCTTGATAGTCAGGCTTCCCGTGCCCGCATGTTCAATCTTGCCGTCCTTGTTGGTGACGGTGGCGGCATCGAGGGTCACATTCGTGCTGTTGACAGCAATGCGGCCCGCTGTGTTATCCAGATTGCCTGTAACGATGCTCGTGTCGCCCGTGCCCGTCTGCAACACCGTACCCTTGGCGTTGTCCAGATTGCCCACATGCAGATCCAGTTGGCTTGCCTGCAAAGTGCCTTCCGTGTTGTGCAAGGTCGCGTTGCTCGTCACGTTCAATGTGCCTGGCGTCGTGACCACCGCTTTATTCGTGCTGACATCGCCCGTTGTTGCCGTCAAGCCGATGTCGGCGCCGCTGGTCTGGCTGCCGCTGATATCGACGCTGACACCCGTTAGGTTCGCCTTGCCCGCCGCCAGGTTCTGACCATGCGCGGCCAGTGTTTGTGTAATGCTGATCGTCAGGTCACCAACCGTGCCCAGCTTGCCATCGGCCTGCATGCCGGCACCGATCAGGCTGCTTGCGCCGCTGTCGAAGCTATTGGCTGTCAGGCTGGTGTTGCCCTGCGCCGCGATGACGCCCGTGTTCACGATGGCGCCGCTGGCGTTCAGGGTTTGATTTCCGGCCGCGTACAGACTGCCGGTATTGTTCAGGCTCGCCAGGGTAGCGTTCAGGTTGGCGCCGGCAAACACGCTGCCCGCGGTGTTGTTCAGCTTGCCAACCTTCAAGGTCGCATCGCCCGCCACGGCTTGCAGCTGGCCCCTGGTATTGTCGATGTCGCCACCGGTCAATGCCAGATTGCGGCCTGCCACGACCGTGCCATCCGTGTTGTCCACGCTGCCGATGTTCAACTCGGCATCCTGCGCCGCCACGATGCGGCCCGTTTTGTTCAGCAAGGTAACTGCTTTCACCAGCGCATCGCCATTGCCTTCAATCTTTCCGCCCGTGTTGTCGAGCTGGCCCGTGGCCGCGACCGTCATCAAGCCTGTGCCCGTCTGCGCCAGGTTGCCGGCGCGGTTGTCCAGGCTGCCTGCGTTGACCGTCAGCTGATTGGCGATGGTGGTGGCATTGCGGTGGTCGAAGGCCGCCGCCGTGATGTCAAGCTTGCCATTACCCGTGATCTTGCCGAACTGGTTGTTGAACTGGCCCGCGTTGATGGCCAGGATGCCGGCACCTGCGTGCTCCAGCTTGCCATTGATGTTCGTCAAGACCGTGGCGTTCAAGGCCAGGTTATTGCTGTTTACGGCGATGCGGCCGGCTGTGTTGTCCAGCTTGCCGGTGGTGATGACGGTGTCACCCGTGCCCGTCTGCACGATCTCGCCACTGGCGTTGTTCAGGTTCGCCACATTCAATTGCAACTGACCACCCACCAACTGACCCTGGATATTCACCAGCGACTGTGCATTATTTGCATTGGCCGTGATGGCCAGCACGTTGCTGGCGGAAATCACTGCTTTGTTGGCGACGACATTGCCGTCGCGTGCCGTGATGGCGATATTGCTGGCGCCCGTCTGGCTGCCAGACAGGTCCACATTCACGCCCACCAGCACGGCATTGCCTGCCGCCAGGTTCTGCCCGCTCGCTTGCAGCACGCCATCCGCGTTAATGGTCAAGTCGCCTGCCGTACCCAGGCTGCCGTCCGCTTTCACACCGGCGCCCAGCAAGCCGCTGCTGGTCACTTTTCCGGCGGAAATCGTCGTGTTATTCACAGAAGCGATGGAACCGCTGTTGTTAAGCAGACCTCCCACCGTCAATTGCTGGTTGCGGCCTGCATACAACAGGCCGGCATTGTTCAGGTCACCATTGATTTTGGCCGTCAGATCCGTTCCTGCACTCACGGTGCCCTGCTGGTTCAGCAAGGTCGCAACATCAAGACGTAAATTGTCCGCCTGCAACACGCCGCGCGTGTTGTCGAGTCCAATACCCGTCAACTGCAGCGCCTGGGTGGCGGCGATCACACCATCCGTATTCTTCAGCACGCCCTTGCTGACAATCTCCGCCGAGGCGGCGGACGTGATGCGCCCCTTGCTGTTGTCCAGCATGCCCGCTTGCACAGACAAAATGCCTGTTCCCGCATGCTCGATCTTGCCATCGCGGTTCGTCAGCGTGGTCGCATCGAGAGTCAGATTATTGCTGTTGACGGCGATGCGGCCGGCCGTGTTGTCGAGACTGCCCGTCTGAATGACAGTATCGCCTGTGCCCGTCTGCAGCACCGTGCCCTTGGCATTATCCAGATTGCCCAAATGCAGATCCAGCTGGCCCGCCTGCAAAGTACCTTCCGTGTTGTGCAGGGTCGCGCTGGTCGTCACAGTCAGCTTACCTGGCGTCGTTACCACCGATTTATTCGTGCTGACCTCGCCCTGTGTTGCCGTCAGGCCGATGTTGGCGGCGCTGGTCTGGCTACCACTGATATCAACCGAGGCACCGGTCAGATTGGCATTGCCTGCCGCCAGGGTCTGGCCGTGTGCAGCGAGATCCTGTGTGGTGCTGATCGTCAGGTCGCCAGCCGTGCCCAGCTTGCCATCGGCCTGGATACCCGCGCCGATCAAGCTGCTTGCACTGCTGTCGAGACTATTTGCCGTGAGGCCGTTGTTGCCTTCTGCAGCGATGACGCCCGTGTTTGTGACTGCGCCCGTTGCGGTAAGGGATTGATTCCCGGCCGCATACAGGCTGCCCGTGTTATTCAAGGTCTCCAGCGTGGTGTTCAGGTTGCCGCCAGCAAACACGCTGCCGGTGGCATTGTTCAATTTACCGACAGTCAAGATCGCATTGCCGGCCACAGCCTGCAGTTGGCCCTTGGTATTGTCGATGTCGCCACCGGATAGTTCCAGATGACGCCCAGCTGCCACGGTTCCTTCCGTATTGTCCAGGGTACCCACGTTCAACGCGGTATCCTGCGCCGCCACGATGCGGCCCTTGCTGTTCAGCAAGCTTGTGGCTTTCACCAGCGCATCGCCATTGCCTTCGATCTTGCCGCCCGTGTTGTCCAGCAGGCCCGTGCTGTTGATGCTCATCAAACCCGTGCCCGTCTGCGCCAGGCTACCGGCACGGTTATCCAGGCTACCTGCATTGACGCTCAGCTGGTTGGCGACGGTGGTCGCATTGCGGTGATCCAGGGTAGCTGCCGTGATATAGACCTCGCCATTGCCCGTGATCTTGCCGTATTGATTGTCGAACTGGCCCGCGTGGATGGCCAGAACACCCGCACCTGCGTGTTCCAGCTTGCCATTGATATTCGTCAACACCGTCGCGTTCAAGGCCAGCTTGGCGCTGTTCACGGCGATGCGGCCGGCCGTATTGTCCAGCTTACCTGTCGTGATAGTGGTGTCGCCGGTGCCCGTCTGCACGATGTCGCCGCTGGCGTTGTTCAGGTTGGCCACGGTCAGTTGCAACTGACCGCCCACCAGCTGCCCCTGGCTGTTCACCAGAGCTTGACCATTGGCCGCATTGGCGGTAATGGACAGCAGATCACTAGCGGAAATGACGGCTTTGTTGGTCTGCACATCGCCGCTGCGCGCGGCAATGGCGATGTTGGCGGCGCCTGTCTGGCTGCCCGACAAATCAATGGCCTCGCCCGACAGCACCGCGCTGCCCGCCGCCAGGTTCTGCCCGCTCGCTTGCAACACGCCATCGGCGTTGATGGTCAAGTCGCCCGCCGTGCCCAGGCTGCCGTCCGCCTTGACGCCGGCGCCCAGCAAGCCGCTGCTGGTCACTTTGCCAGCGGTAATATGGGTGTTGTTGACGGAAGCAATCGATCCCGTGTTGTTCAGCAATCCACCTACCGTCAGTTGCTGGTTGCGGCCCGCGTACAGAAGACCAGCGTTATTCAAATCACCGCTGAGGCGCGCAGTTAAGTCCGAACCGGCGCTCACCGTCCCCTGCTGGTTCAGCAAGGTAATGGCATCCAGACGCAAATTGTCCGCCTGCAATACGCCTCGGGTGTTGTCGATTCCGATACCTGCCAACTGCAGCGTCTGCGTGGCGGCAATCACGCCATCCGTATTCTTCAGCACACCTTTGCTGACGATATCTGCCGAGGCGGCCGAGGTGATGCGCCCCTTGTTGTTGTCCAGCACGCCTGCTTGCACTTGCAGGCCGCCATTGCCGGCGATGGTGCCGCGCGTATTGTCCAGGGTCTGCGCCACTTCCACGCGCATCTGCCCCCCTCCCGTCTGCTGCAGGGTACCATCACTATTGTCCAGCTGGCCGGCCTGCACTGTTACCTGCTGTCCGGACGTCACTGCCTGGCGGTGGTCGATCGTTTCCGCCTGGATAGCGACTAAGCCATTGCCCGTCACCTTGCCCCGCTCATCATCGAAAC
Source organism: Janthinobacterium salmonicoloratum (assembly GCF_051380845.1). Lineage (NCBI taxonomy): Bacteria > Pseudomonadati > Pseudomonadota > Betaproteobacteria > Burkholderiales > Oxalobacteraceae > Janthinobacterium > Janthinobacterium salmonicoloratum. The sequence continues at coordinate 24,741 of NZ_JBNYXV010000008.1, forward strand.
GCGCTGCTTCAATGTGCAAGCTCCCCGTGCCCGCGTGTTCGATGCTGCCATCGCGGTTACTCACATGTTCCGCAGTCAGCGCCAGCTTGGCGCTGTTGACGGCGATGCGCCCGCCCGTGTTGTCCAGGGTGCTGCCTTGCAAGGTGGTGTCGCCATTGCCCGTCTGAATCAGGGTGCCGCCGCGGTTATCGAGAGATCCTGTTTTGATGTCCAACTGCCCCGCGCTCAGGGTGCCGCGCACGTTCGACAGGGACTGGCCGCTGCCGGTCGTCGCCACGGACAGCAAGCCAGTGGTCGTCACCAGCGCGTTATCAGTCACGACATTGCCGACGCTGGCATTCAAATCAATGGCCACGCCGCCCGTCTGGCTACCGCTCAGGTCGATGGCGGTGGCGTGCATGCTGGTCTTGCCAGCGGCCAGGTTCTGGCCGTGGGCCGCGATCGCTTGCGTGGCCGTCAGCTGCAGCTGGCCGCTGCCGGCCAGGCTGCCGTCGGCGCGGATGCCGGCGCCCAGCAAGCTGCCAACGGCACTGTCGATGCGGCTGGCGTCGATGCGGTTGTCGCCCTGCGCGGCGATCACGCCGCTGTTGCTGACGGCGCGGCTGACCTGCAGCGCCTGGTTACCGCCGGCATACAGGTTGCCGCTATTGAGCACTTCGTTGGCCCGGGTGGCAAGGTTGCCACCGGCAAATACGCTGCCGGCCGTATTGTTCAGTTTTGCCACCGTCAAGGCCGCATCGCCCGCCACTGCCTGGATCTGGCCGCGCGTATTGTTGACGTCGCCGCTGTCGAGGCGCAGTGTACGGCCCGCCGCCAGGGTCGCCTCGGTGTTGTCCAGCGCGCTTGTGGACAATGCCAGGTCCGTGCCCGACACGATACGGCCCTTCTGATTTTGTACATGACCCGCCTGCACGCTCAAAGCGCCATTGCTTTCCACCGCGCCACCGCGGTTGTCCAGCCCGCCGCGCACCTGCACGCCGGTCGCGCCCTGGCCGCTCTGCGCCAGGCTGCCGCCCCGGTTGTCCAAGCTACCGGCATTGATGCTGATTTGCCCCGCTACCGTGCGGGCATCGCGGTGGTCGACCTGCTCTCCCGTCAGCGCCATGGCGCCGTTGCTGATGATGCTGCCGCGCTGCAAGTTGATCTGCGCCGCGCCGATCTCCAGCGCGCCCGTGCCCGCATGCTGGATTTGGCCGTCCTGGTTACTCAAGCTACCCGCCTGCAGGCGCAAGGCCTGGCTATTCGTGGCGATGACGCCGCGCGTATTGTCCAGGCTTCCCGGCAATTGAATCGCCAGGTCGCCGGCGCCCAGTTGCATGATCTGGCCGCCCACGTTCGACAAGTCGTGCGCGTTCACGCCCAGCTGCTGGCCCGTCAGTTGTCCGCCATCGCTGCGCACGGTCTGCGCCGCGTCCAGCTGCAGGCGCTCGCGCGCACTGACCTGCGCGCGGCGGGCGTCGAGGTCGCCGGCACTGGCGCCCAGGCTGACGTTCGCGCCCGACACTTGTGCGTCGGCCAGTTCCAGCCGGCGCGCCGTCAGGCTGCCATCACCGCCGGCCACCGCCGTGCCATGCACGGCAATGGTGTCGCCAGCAGAAACGCTCAGCTTGCCGCTGGCGGCCAAGGTATTGTCCAGATTTAAGCCAGCCGCCAGTACCGAACCAGCCGTGGCATCGATGCGCGCTGCCGCGCCCGTGGCTTGCACCTTGACATTGCCCTGGGCAGCGATCACGCCGCTGTTGGCAATATTGCCCTGCGCCTGCACCTGGCTGTCGCCGCCCGCATACACGGTACCGCTGTTGGCCACGTCGCCCGTAATGGCGATGCTGGTCTGGCTGCCCGCGCCCGCGGACTGGATATTGCCGCTATTGCTCAGCCAACCGTTCGCTTGCAGCACCAGGTTGCCTGCCGTGGCCGCCAAGACGCCCGCATTGCGCACGCCCAGGCCCGCTTCCGTGCCGACCAGGGTGATCTTGCCCGCATACATGCCACCCAGTTGCGCCACGTCTAATGCATACGCTGGGGCCGGCCCCACGCCAGACGCAGCGCCCGCCACACCATGCGCCGCATCAATCTGGTTGGCGCCCGTCACCACTTTCAATTCCTGCGCCCAGATGCCGCCATTGATCTGCGCGGCGCGCGCGAGGATGGCCGTGTAGTTGCTCAGCGACGTATCCAGGCCCCGCCCGTTGATGCTGACCACGCCGCGCTGCACCATGTAGCCGTCCAGGTTGCCGCCGTTGAGGATCGGTGTTCCCGTCGTCAGCGTGACGCGGCTGGCATTGATGAACCCGCCGCCATCGATGGCCACGCCGGCCGGGTTGGCAATGACGACTTCGGCCCGCTGGCCCGCTACCTCAACATAGCCGCGCAGCTGGCTGGGGTTGGCCGAATTGACTTCGTTCAGGATCACGCGCGCACTGCCGCCTGCCAGCCATGGGTTGCCCTGCACCCAGCCGCCCGTCTGCGTCTGCACATTGCCGCGGCTATTGTTCAGGATGGCGCCGTCCGCCGTCACGTCGAACTGGCTGTAGGTATTGCGCGACACACCGGCCGCGCTCGGCGTCTGGATGTTCACCTGCGTCACGCCGTTGGCGCTTTGCACCACGGTCGGACGCTGGCGGCCCGGCGCGTTCGGGTCAGCCACGATCTGTCCCATGGCCGGGCCGGCCAGAAAGCTCACCATGCCCAGCGCGCTAAAGATAGCCAGCGCCAGCGGCCTGATGGTCGCATTCACTCCCGCCCCATCCCCGCCGAACACGCCGCTGTCCAAGCCACCCTCTCCCTTGGCTGCCTTGCCTTGCGAGGAAGCGTTTTCAGCGACGACCATCAGTTGGCCACGGCGTTTGTTGAAGATGATGCGGTACAGGTTCTTGTTCATGAAATGTCCTACTGACAACTAAATGATGCGATAAAGGGGGAAAGAACGGCTGGCGGGTGGCGGCGTCTTAGTAACTGGCGTTCAGGCTGAAGCCGGCCGTACGGCTGGCCGTGCGGAAGAGTTCAGGTTTATGCACGGGCCAGCCGACAAAGGCGTCGTACTGCACCCCGAGCCACTGGCCGCGCAAGCCGACAAAGCCGCCTGTCAGGCGCCGCGCAATCAGCCATTCGGCGGATGGTCCCGATACTTCGCCATGGTCGAGACCGGCATACGCTTCCTGGCCACTGCTGCCCAGCGGCACGCCAAGCTCATTGCGCAGCAGCCAGCCCCGCTCGGCCGACAGGCTGCTTTCGCCGTCATAGCCGCGCACCGTGTAGCGCCCGCCGATGGCGAAGCGGTCTTGCGGCACCAGTGGCGTGCGGTTGTGCTGCATGCGCCAGTTACCCGAGTAGCGCAGCGGCTGGCCGGCCAGCGTGAACGGTGCCGACAGGGCCGCATCGGCCAGGACCAGCTTGAGGCGCGAAGTGCCTTCGCCAAACGCTTCCTCGGGCGCGGCCAGCGCATCCATCGCGCCCGTACCACGCCGGTATTGCAGGTTGACGTCAAACGTGGCATGGCCCAGGAATTCACGGTGGCCGATACCGATTTCCCATCCGGCCATGCGGCGGCGCTGCACTTCCACTTCCGTGTCATCAATGAAATTTTGCGCGGCGCGCTGCCAGCCGCGCAGGGAAACCGTCGTCTTGCGCGACGCATCGCGGTACACCAGGCGTGACAGTTTTACTTCGCGATTCTGGCTGGCACCGCTATAGTTGTAGTCCTGATTGATGCCGGCCACGGACTGGTGGTAATGGCTGTCGCTGACCGTGAAGGCCAGCAGCCAGTAGGCATAGGGGATCGAATAATGCGCCACCATGCCGGCCGTGCCGCGCGGGCCGTTGCGGTCGCCGTCAACGTTCTGGTTCAGACTCAGGTAAAACAGGTCGTTCAGGGTCAGCCAATGGTCATACGACAGGGTCACGCTGCCCTGCAGCTTGCCGGTCGAGCGCGAGCCGCCATCGTCGAGGCCCAGCGCCAGGCGAAACGGCAAACCCTGCTTCCACTGGATCTGCAGGTCGCTCTCTCCCGGCTTCGCGTTGCCGCCCTCGGCCGGCATGATCTGGATATCGGCTTCGGCCGTCGGCACGCGCTTGAAGTTTTCCAGCGCCTGTTCCGTATCGCGCACATTGAGCAAGTCGCCCGGGCGCGCCGGCACGGCATTCCACCAGGTGGCGCGGGGATTCGTGCCGGGTGCAAAGCCGATCTGGCGGATACGCCCCGGTATCAGGCTCAAGGCCAGCGTGCCACGGCTCAAATCCTGAGGTTCGGCAAGCACGCGCGTGGTGACATAGCCGCGCGCGATGATGGCGTTTTGCAGCCGCCCCATCAGTACATTGATGGCCTGCGTGCCCAGGCAGCGCCCCAGCGGAGAATCAGGCGCACCCAGGTCATCGCGCCCGGCGGAAGCCAGCGCCCACTGGAATTGCGCGGCGTCCTCGCCGCGCAATACAAGCTGGTCAATCGTAAAGCATGGCGATTCACCGGCAGGCAAGCGATTGGCGGCCACGGCAACGGGTGCCTCAAGCAGGCGCACGTCGGGATTGCGCTCCTGCTGCTGACGCAAGAGGCGCTCACGTTCTTGCTGGCGTATCAATTCTTGGCTGGCATCATCGCGCTGGCTGGTGCCAGGCGGATTGGAAAGGGGCGGCGCGATTTCGGGACGGGTCTGCGCGGACACGGCGGCACACAAGGTGCCGCTTAACAAAAATACACCGCACCATGGCGTCAAGCGCAGGTGCATATGTTGCCTTACGTAATTATTTACTCAAGTAGATTATAAAATAAATATTTCCTTATGGCAATTTTATTTATTTCTTGAGAACTTTACCTCTTTGGTAACTGCCATTCAACTATCCAATTACCACTAGTAAAATCCCGCGCGGCCTTGCGGCAGCAGAGCAGGCAATGGAGGCCGGCATCGATAACATAAAAAAAAGCCCTGTAAAAACAGGGCTTTGGCTTACCTAATCAGTAAGAACATGGCATTTTATAAAGGAAACTCTTTCCACTCGATGGTCAATGAGCCGGCTAAGCATTTGATTTCTTTATGCTCTTCGGATCAATGAACTGCTGATGCCCTCGAGACAAGGTAGCATATGGCGATATATGAATACGTACCAAAGAATCACATCAAGAAAATAGGGGGAATATTTTCGCCCCCATCTAGCGCGTCAACGGTCCCAGAACTGTGAAATAGTCAAGGCGAGGTCATTACCACAACAATTGCGTGGTTTTACTCTGAAAATTTCTTAATTAGATACGGATTCCGTCGAGCGACTGGTGCTTATCCATCCACGACTTGACCCACAAAGGTTGACGGCCGCGACCGCTCCACTGCTGTTCTTGGTTGTCTGGGTTGCGATATAGAGCAGCCACTGCTTTTTTCTCCCCCTTCGCTGCATTTTTTGGTGCACCAGCGATCAACTGTGTCAGCGGTACGCCAACCCGCTGTGCAATTGCGAGCATTTCTGCACGGGCTTTTTCCAGCTCGCCTTTTTGTCGGCTCTTGATTTCTTGAATTGCTTGCGCTTCGAGCTTTTTTAACTCGGCCAGCGACAATGATGAGATATCCATACGAACTCCTTGAAAGTAGGACAAATTTTGGGTGACACCTGTATGTGACTTGAGCACGTATGCCAAGTCAACGCCATTCTAGAACAATTCGTGCGTGTTTTAGCAGCCTTCTTCCTCCTTGTGCCATCGAAATACCTTGCTAACGGGGGCGATTTCGGCTGGAGCCATTTCATAATCCCGACAACAATAGCGGAGATCCCCTTTGCCGAAAACACAATCTTATGGCGCCACGATCCACTCCCTGTGCATCGACCTGGCTTCTGGCCATGCTTCAAGGGCAGACCTATGACCAGATCGCAGCGCAGTTTCGTGTCACGAAGTCGACTGTCTCCAAATCCGTCACCGATTTAGCGCGGGATCTACAATCCGTCGTAGGTGTGATCGGCATCGACGAAGACAGTACTCCCACTGCCCATATCATCCGCGCGCATGAGAAAGATTATCTAGAGGCATTGGAACATTTCGTGCCGCTGGCGAAACATGCGGCCACAACCTCACCTCCGATCATTGCCCATACGCACATTGAGCAGCTGGTGCTGCACACGGCACGGCATAGTCGCTGCAAACAGCGCGATATCGCCCTTCTCCTCATGCTTATCCATACCGGCGCACGCCCGAATGAGATCGCCAGGATGATCGTTGCCGACTACATCGATGCGTCGGGCCGGCGCCGCTCGCCGCCATGGCTGCCAGCACATGCCGCGTCGAATGGCATAGCACGCCCGCTTCTACTTTGCGACGCAACAGCGTTGTACTGGCTTGACGCGTATTTGGCGTGGCGCGTGGCCGCTGGATACGGTGTCAGCGATCGGAGCGAATATCGAGGACTGCAGGACGACAGTAGCCTATTTCTCAGTCGGACCGGTGAGTCGTTCACTTCGCCATGGGCGAAAGCCACCTCCGAAAAGGGCCTGCACGATGTCCTGCAGCGCATCTTCCGCTATACCAATCTGCCTGGCCTTGGTGTGCTGGGCGCGCGCCGCTCCGTCGCGCATCGCCTGCACGCCGACGGCTGCACAGCCGAGGAGATCGCGTTTTATCTTGGGACGCGAGCCGGTACGGTGCGCCGCCTGTTGTCGAAGAGTACCCAGAAACCACCACATCCGCGTATGTAGTCCCTACCTTCACGCCCCTGAACGCATTCAGTCTTGCCGTTGCTCGGACCGCCCACGTGCGCTCGCGCCATGGGAAAGAGTCTGGACACGATAGCCGGGTTGACTCACTACAGACCAATGAGAGGATGGTTCATCGCTCATTTTCACGTAAAGGAGACCATCATGGACAAGGAAATCGTCAATCGCTCGCTTCCGCAAGGCGCTCCGCCAACGGTCCTTGGCGAACGGCCAGCCCGCATTCCCACCGGCGGCACGATTCGGGCGGGCATCAAAGTGCTGACCAAGGCGGCCGCAAGCAATCCGCAAGCCAAGGCGATGTACGAACAAGGGCTGGCCTCAAACTGTTCATTTGAAGAGATCGGACAAAAAATTGCCGAGGCATTCCCGGATATCAAGACACCGCTTGTTCCCAAAAATGTGGCCTGGTTCACCGTGCGTCCGAATGACTTTCCCAACCCAGCCCTGGCAGCGCAGATTTTGGCGGCCTTTGGTGAGGATCGGGGTGACGGCGTCATCCGGCTGTATCGTTTTCCAGTCATCTTTCCTGCCGATACCTGGCAACTGGTCATGCCACACGAACTGGCCGCCTGGGCACGCAATGACAAGCGCTACTGGAGCGAATATGCGTCGGATGGCCATACCCGCTACTGCAAAATGTACGCCCCCGTCCGCTTTGATGAGCGCAGCCAGCGCGTTGTACGTACCTTCGGTGGGCGGCCACTCCAACTGCGGCCAGAAAACAATGGCGTTTGCGATCCTGAAAACTGCCCGGAATTTCAGAACCGGCAATGCAATCTGAGCGGAAAGTTCATTTTCTATATTCCCGGCATTCCCTCGATCGACGCTTTCGTGCTGCACACGAACAGTTTTTATGCCATGAGCCGCGCCATCGAACGCTTTGAAACCATCTCATTCATGCGCGGTGGCCGACTGGCCGGCTTCCTGGATCAGCACCGCACGCCCTTTTATTTCAGCAAAAAGCTGCGTGACGTCTCGCATATCGATCCAAAAACCGGGCAGTCCGTGCGCAGCGCACACTGGATCATCGAACTGGAAGCACCGATCGATGTCTCCTCTCTCTTGATCCAGCACGACGATGAAAGCGCTTTACACTTGGCGAATCAGGCCGCCAATATTTTGCAGGGTCACAATGAACAGCAAGACGCGCCCTTAGCGAGTGGCGGTCCCGATGATGGATATGTCGTAACACCGGAACAACCTGCGGAGACCGGAGCATCTATAAAGCAGAAGCCGGCCCCCGAATCCATACAGTCTGCGTTACCTGCGCAGGACGCCCCAGCTACCGAAGATGAAGCGATCAACACCCTGTTCGACCTCGCCGCAGCCTATGGCGTGGAACGGGAGCGCTTTGGCCTCTTTGCTGATCGCCAGTGGGGCGCCGGCTGGCGGCGCAATGTAAATGGCCGCCAACGCGTACTGGCGGAACTGGAACGCTATCAAAATGATCCGGAAGGCTTTTGTGACAAGGTCAACGCCCGCTTGCGCGCGTCCGACACGCATTTATCCAGGCCACGCACTCCAACAGCGCCAGCCAAGGAGAAATAATCATGCGCATCGCTCATTTTTCCGATCTGCACTATGCAGTATCGACCTTGCCCGAGGTCGATACGTGCTTCACCTATGCCGTGGACCAGGCGATCGCAAGACAGGCAGAGGTCGCCGTCATTACTGGCGACACCACCGATCATGCCCTGGATGCCCATTCGCCGGCGTTGATGGCGCTTGCGCGCCAGATTCGGCGCCTGGCCGACCATTGCCCAGTGCTGATGTTACAAGGGACCTTCTCACACGAACCACCCGGTACGCTGGATCTGTTTTCACTGCTAGGAGGACGGTATCCCATTCACGTGGCCAACCGTCTGCAGCAGGTCATTCTCATTACCCGGCGTGAATGGACGCCTTCGACACACGCCCGTTTCGATACCAAAGAATGGTGCGATGCGGAGTGCGCCCTCCTCTGCTCGTGCGTTCCGACCATGAATAAGGCGAATTTGGCCACCAGTGCCGGCGCGGAACACGCGGGACAGGCGATGGGACACTATCTTGCGGACCTACTGGCTGGTTACGCGCCGGGCAATCTGCTGGCGCGCCAGCGGGGCATTCCCACTATCGCGCTCTCCCACGGTACCGTGATTGGCTGTATGACAGAACATGGGGTACCGATGGCCGGGCTGGACCACGAATTTACCGCAGGCGCGCTGTTTCAGGCACAAGCCAATGCGTTCATGCTGGGGCATATTCACCTGCATCAGGCGTGGGAGCAGCATGGGCAGATGATCGCCTACCCGGGTTCTATCGGACGTTTACATTACGGCGAACAAGGTAATAAGGGTTTCTTGATGTGGGACGTCACCGCAGATAGGGCTTGCTGCGAACTCGTTGCGACCCCGGCTCGCCGCACACTGGAGCTGGCGTTTGCCGGGCAGCCAGATATGGATGCACTGCGCCAATACGTCGCTATCCACTCCATCGAAGGTGCCTGGGTGCGTATCCGCTGGCAGTGCCTTGAAGAGGAACGTGCCACCATCGACCGCGAAGCGATCACGTCATTGTTTCGTGGCGCCGCAGGCATCAAGCTCGAAGGCCGTGTGATTCCCATTGTCCGTACGAGAGCGGAGGGAATTGCTCGCTGCCATCAACTTGAAGAGCAAATCGATACGTGGGCACGCCAGGTCGACACGCCAGCAGCGCCCCTATTAGCGTGTCTGGCCCAGTTAACCACCCGCTCACCCGCTGAAATTGCTATGGCTGCCCTTTCAGGAGAAACAGTTGCTGGCGACGCTTAGACAAGCGGATGCAATGCTTCACGAAATGGGTCTGTGCAGCCTTGAGGTGCGCGTGCTCCGCTTCATACTCAAGATCAGAAGACACTTTGACCAGGAGAGACCATCATGCGCCCTCTTTCCCTCACCTTGACGGGCTTCATCGGCATTCGCGATGGGATGAACAAAGAAACATTGACGCTCGACTTCGAGCGCCTCACAGCCGGCGCCCAACTGGTGGCCATCGTCGGCCCCAATGGACGCGGAAAAACTACCGTTTTAGACAACATGACGCCCTATCCGACCATGCCGTCCAAGGCAGGGGCTGAAGGCCTTGGCAGCTTTTCCTACTACGATGAGGTGTACTTGCCGCTCAACCGCAAGGAACTCCTGTGGGAAATGGGGGGACGGCAATACCGCACCCAGGTCATCATTCGCCTCAACGGCAAACGCAGGAGCGAGGCTTACCTTCATCAGCTCTGCGCTGGTACATGGCAGCCCGTGCAACTCCCAGACGGCAGCCTCTCCGATGGTCGGATGGAATCATACCAACGCTGCGTCGAGGACATCGTCGGCCCAGCAGCCACTTTTTTTACCACGGCATTCTCGGCGCAGAACAAGCGCCAACTGGCACACTACCGCAATGCGGAAATCAAAGTGCTATTGAGTGACCTGCTCGGACTCGAGCGCGTGCGTGCCAAGGGGCTACAGGCTGCGGAGACGGCCAAACTGCTGCGCTGCGGGCTTTCCGGATTGCAGCAGGAGCGGCGACTGTTACAGCAACAGATCGATGACAATCACGAGGTATCACGGCAATTGAGCACGCCCGACGGCGCGCTGGAGGCCTTACAACGCGGCAGGCAGGCAGCACTGGCAGCGCTGGATGCGAAAAAAAATGCACTGGCCACCTTCAAGGCCGAACAAACCGTCTCCGCAACCTACGTGAACCAGCACCAGCAGCTCAACCAAACACTGCAGCACCTGCGCGATCGCCTGCTGACACGCAATCAGCAAATCGACGAGCGAGAACACGACCTCATCGCGGTAAGCAAGGCCATGATCCACCAGATCGTGCAGCGGCGGCACGAGCATGCGCAGGAATATCTAGCTGCAGTAAGCCGGCATGCGAACCTGCGGTTGCTCAACGCCGATCACCGACGTGTGACCCGCGCCGTTCAGCGGCTACCGATCCTGACACGCCTGCAGGAATACCGCAGCAATCATGCCGCAACCTGCCGTCAGTTGCATGATCGGCATACGGAGGCAACGTCCCAGCGTGTTGTAGCCCTGCAAAAGATCGATGGATTCAACCGGGAAATCGGTGAGACGGTATGCCAGATCCGAACACTGCACCAGCGCCTCTTACTCACCTCCCTCGTTCCCTGCGCGGGGACCGCGCTCCAGGGACAATGCCAGCTACTCGAACACGCCCGCTCAGCCCGTCCCATCATTCCCCAGCACGAACAATCGCTGCGCCGCCTGGAACACGCCCAGCGCCAGCAAACCGAGGTGCTGTCACAGCTGGACGCGCAAATCGCCGCGATGCCGGACACGGCAGAGCGCTTGGCACGGGCACTACGCCGCCTGGATCGTACTCGGGAAAGACGCGCAACCAATCAGCAAGTCGCTGCGCGCGCCAACGAGATCGAGCAAGCACGGGACAGCATCGACGATGTGATCCGCCGGATTCACCTGCTCGCGCAGGCCGTCGACCATGATACGGACACCGAAAAACAGGAAAAAGCACGCGTCGACAAGGAACTAGCAGCCATTGCAGGTGAGCGCGCTCAGATCGCGCAGGGTATTCGCATAGAACGTAAGCGTATTGAACAGCAACTCTCCGCTCTGCCTTTGCCGTTCGATCCGGTTCGTCTCGCGCAGGCCGAGCAGGAAATCGCTCACTTCACGGACAAGCTCACAGAATGTGAAACACAACTGCACGAAGCGATCGGGCGCCAGCACCGCCTGACTGAGCTTCAACGCCAGCTACTAACCCAACGTCAAACGCTAGCCGCCCTGGATGCCCGGATCGCGCATATCGAAAAGCAGACTGCGAACTGGTCTCTGTTCGCCACATGCCTAGGGAACGACGGGGTCATCGCATTGGCCATTGACGACGCGGGCCCCGCCTTGTCGATGCTCACCAACGATTTATTGATGGCGTGTTATGGGGCGCGCTTTACGGTATCCATTCGCACGCTGCTGGAGTCGGGCAAAGGCCAATCCAAGGAAGGGTTTGACATTATTGTGCATGATGCCAATACCGGCTTCGCGAAAAGTGTTTCTAAGATGAGCGGAGGTGAGCGCGTCTGGATCAACGAATGCCTCACGCGCGCCATGGCCCTGTACCTGATCGAGTCGGATAGCCGGCGCAGCGAAACCCTATTCTCGGACGAAGCCGATGGCGCCTTTGATGCCGAGCATAAACGCATGTTCCTGGCGATGAAACGCCAAATCATGCAACTGGGTAACTATCAACAAGAGTTTTTTATTTCACACACACCCGAGTTGGCCGCCATGGCTGACGCCACCATCGATCTCATCTAGTTTTCAATATACCCACCAGTCACCATCACATCACCCGCCAAGCCGCCTTCTGGTGTGCCCTTCTTATCCTCTGGCCGTGCCATCGATTGAAGAATGCCTGGACAAACAGGGATGATGAGCGAGCTACCGCTCATCATCCCTCATTCATCTGAGCACTTCCACCGCTGCAGGTACGAGGGGTAAGTGCCCCCATTGTCGTGATAAATGCTTGCCAGCATGATCACTCAATGCGGCTCTGTAAGCCGTAGGCCAAGGTGAGCCACCCTGCCTTGCCGCTCGTTCCTCCTCATTTGACGCAGATGGTTTCTCCAACACATACCACCTACTGTGTTGGCACAATCACATTTCCATCCACCATGCGCACGGCATAAGCGCATTTCGCCTGCCGTCTTGGCGAGGCGAATACCTTCCAGCCACAGTTCCTGCAGCGACTCATTGAATAGAAACACCAGCGGCATTTCCTCCCTTCCGTCGAAGTAGTCTTCGTAGCCTAAGTGCAGAGCTGCCCGAAATGCTTCCAGATGCACCAACTCATCGCTATCCGGACGCCACCTCTCGGTCGCCTCCATGAATTGCCGGACGACAGCAAGACCATGAACCTCGTTAGCATCGTCCATCATCGCCTCCGTGGCGCTCTACCTCCTCGGCAGTATCGTGCTGGCGCTTCCTTTGCAACGCTCTCAACTGTTCAACACTGTCGCTGATAGCCGCCTGCGCAAACCCCATCAGCCAGGCATCCCGTAATCCGATCTCCTGGTTAAACAGGCGCGGCACCTGCTCATTGCCCCGCTTGTAGTCGTCATACCCCATCTCCTCGGCGCGATATAACATCACGCTCATCAGGTCGTGTCGACGCCGTTCATCGTAACGGATGTCCAGCGCGCGGCAATACTCGTGATAAATCAAACCAATTGTTATGTTAGTGACGTCATCCATGACAATACTCCTCAGTGCAAATGCCCTGCGCCGTCTGCCAAGGATCCACCGTGTCCATAGCAAAGATCCTTTGCTGAACACAGGTGCCCTGTCGTCAGGTCGCAAAAGCAAATGCACGTCCTATTTGTTCGAATAAACTGCGCGCCGTCCCGGGTTACCACGCGCGCACCTGGAGGCAGTGCCTCTAATTGCTCAATGAGCGGGTCAACCTCTCCAGCTACGCTGGCATATGGACTCCCACTCCTCTTCCAGAGTAAATAATGATGTTTCATGATGTCCTCCATGCTTGAGGGAATTGAAATGTCCTGGGCAAGCGATGCCAGCACACGGCAGGGAACCTGGACGATGCCAGCCTTGCGTATGCTGGCGACTTGAAATCTGCTCAATCCATGCCTATCCTGAGCAACGGTATCGGCACAGAAAGCCTTGTGTGCCGAATACAGGATCTGATGGGGGCCTCGATAGGCAAAAACATGCTGCAACTTGGCGTACATATCCGACTGACGTCGAGAGACGTCGAGCGCCTGCGCTACGTCACTGGTTTTGAACCGGTGGGTATCACAAGGCTCGCTGATCTCGACGCCTACATCGAACAATGCAAACAGCATTTGCGAGGTCGTGCCGACGAGACGCGACTACTACATAAACTCATCGACGAGACGGTGGCATCGTGCCGCGTATCGGCCGGCGCAATACTTCACCGATAGCCAGCCGACTCCTAGTGCGTCCGGGCATGATGCCGTTCCCGTGCAAAAAACCCGCACTCATCAGCTACAGCACTTGTCTTTGCAACGCGACCGCCTGCCGCTATTCCAGACTCGATCGTGAATCAACGCGCCCTTCCGCCAGCGCGCTTTGTCGGACGCCGAGATGCGCTCATACCGGCCTGTTGCCCAGCGTCAGTTGCAACGCTCTCACGCAATGGGCGAGCAATTTCTGACGGCGATACTTCCTGGCCGGCATCAACCTGATTGGCATCCCCAGATGTCAACCTGCCCAACTGAGCGGCTGCCCGATCCTCGCGTTCGGGCAAACAGGCTAGGAGGACCGCTCCCATAAACCTGAACAACCTGCTTGTCCAACCGAGGGGAGCGCCGATCACCATATGGATTACCCAACGGATCGCAGCACCAATCTTGCGCAGGCGTGCCTGGCGCGCTTTTTCTCTTCGCAACACATGTTTACAACGCAAATACAGGCCGCTATGCTGCAATCGCATTTCACCGTTTTTTTCCAGATGCGCCACCAACTCTGCGGCAATCACTGGGTCTGCCGCGCGCCGATAAAGATTCGCCCAAACCCGCTCCTCTTCAATGTCCACCAAGGAGCGCCGCCGCTTTCCGGTCCTCATCTCTCCATCGTTTTGCATGATGTCCTCCGCAAAAACAAAAGGGAACGCCGGCATCCCATCGGATGCTGGTGCTCCCTCATCTACATACGCCCCGCCCCGTTAACAAGCAAACGAGACAATCTATTTAGCACTCCCCCTCATCTGGCAACGAATAACCGCATGCGGGGCAATCAATGCTCCAGTGCTGATTGATCGAGCCAGACTCGGCGCTTTCCCAGCTGTGATACCTGGCCCGTTCATGCGAACATGCCGGGCACTCCGCCTCAAAGTGCTCATTGTCGAGTTCCATTCCGCCAGGCTCGACGCCCCTTCCAAATACCCTGGTTCCCATGTTGGTCTCCTCAGCAAGCGCCTTGTCTGGAATGTGAAGCACTCCGGGCAAGGCGCCGCATCAGCTGCGTTCGCCGCAACCAGAGCTCAGTCGCGAGATGTACAACACAGGCAAACAACGATCCTGTGCCCGACCTCAGGTACTGGAACACACTGCCAGGATGACACTGATGTGGCGTCTGCGCGTGCGCTGAAGCGTGCGATATCCGAGGGTCGCCTGAGCTTGGCCGCAGCAGTGCACACACAACATGCACCTCGCCGTTCACCTCACGTAACCCGGTGCCGCCGAGCAAAACGCAAAGCGGGTACTGCTGATCCTGTAGAAATTGTCGTTGGGACATGATTGCTCTCCAAAAAAAGAAGGCACCATGGCCCCGCACGGGGACCGCGATGCCCCGCACACGAGAAGATATGCCTGGCTAGCGTCAAAAACCGATAGACAAGCGAAAGAAGGCCCACCATTCCGGAGAACAGGGGCCTAATCTAGGAAGTATCGAATAAACGGTACTTCCTGACGCAAACGATCCTCTGCTTGCGCAAATCAGCCTGGTAATTGACCAGGCGAAGATCGGTTGCCGAAGCAACGTGTCGAAGTACTACTCGACAGGTGATTGACGGGTGACGACCGCAACGCTCACCACGTGAGTGGCAAGATCCTGCCAGACGTCCGCGATGGATGGGGCAGGAGCAATGTGAGAGCGATTCTCACAGAAAGCATTCTCATTTTTGCAGTAGTTCTTGACGAATTCAAGGCGCCCCATGACGAAGTTCACCGAAAAAAGATGATTCACCGTGCGTTGAGCTTCTGTGCACATAAGGGCCGACACATGCATCGGCCAATAACAGGTATTTGAACAGGACCAAGTGTGCCTTTGGGTAGATGCCCTTCCGATCAAGCCTTGAAGCCGTTAAGGTTTAATATTGCTCGTCCCCGTCACAATGATGTGGTTGAATTTTACAAAACAAGAATTTTCGAGATGAAATATCTGGTAAGCGTCTCTCCAGCGGCGCCTTGCGTGCAACGGCAAACTATGGTCGATCGGATGTGCCCGGATGCTGAGCCTAAGATAGCACTGACACATTAGGAAATTGACCACCCCTCTTACTTGGTAAGAGACATCAAGATATCCCACGATCAACGGCCGCTTTCTTGATGCCTCGAACGACTACACCACTCGACGGGTATCTTGCACGCTCCAAACAATCATTACCAACAAACAGCGCCTTGTGGTGCGGTATGCGCAACTTCGCGCATATTCATTTTTTCTTCAATCTCGCATCATAAAGATCTGGATATACAGAAGGTTGGGAGGACGCTTGGCATAGAGACCTTATGCAGCGCAGTTTGTCACATAGGCATATCCGTCAAATTTTTTCTTAAGAGTTTGAGATGCTGAAATCATAGGTTAAAATAAGGCAATTATGTCAAAAAATCCGTGAAGCTCTGATGGCGAAAATTGACAACCAATTTAACATTAAGTAGATCCTATGGAAATTGATTACATCACGCGGGACTTTAAAAAGGACTATCTACCTCTAGCATTTCGGGGTTTTGGAGGCCCCGGCTACTGTTTTTTGCGAGTTTGGATCGTTGACGGAAAATTTCAGGTTTTATGTTCGCAGTTGCCAAATTACACTGGGACATCAATTACAAACGCACTTGAATCTGTCCATGAGTCAGTGGTCAGGACACTTCTAGATGAGAAATTGGAAACGGGTGAGTCCGTCTTTGAGATACGCCTTCAGTTTCCCTTCCTTCGCTCCCTTATAAGTTCCCCTACCAGTATAAAGGCCGATGTTTTAGCGAAGGCCAAGCAGATTTTTTCGCGTAACTGCCTCTGGATCGAACACTACCCAAAAGGAGCGGGAATATCTGAGAGCGATTCATATTCAGTTGTGGTCATCGGAAATGATGGAGCTCCGTCGTGGAGCTACATATCTCGGCCCGCTGTCGAATCAATGCTCAGCAATGCATCATTTATCGAAATCAATGAGAGGAATCTAGACAAGTGGACCACCCCATCGATGTAATCAATCTTACAAATTTATGGAAGGGACGGAAGTATATCGATGATATTGGTGCGACCGTGAGTATAAATCTCGGACGAGCTTTGGTGAACATCCATAAAGATATTTCCAAAATGTGGGAGAAGCGCCCAGGTGGCAAAGAAACGTTTTACGTGCAGGAGCGAACTCTTTACGAGCCGATTTCTAATAATTTGTGCAGCGTTCTCCCCTTTCAAGCGGTCGTCGACATCGAAGCAGTCCTAAAAAGACTGCCGAAAGGCCAGAACGCCCAGAAAACAGATGTTTCAATTCGCCGACTGGCGGATGTGAATGGAAACCGTCTTGATGATCATCATCACAAGTGTTTTGTAGAGATAAAATCTGTATTTCATGGGGAAAATATCGCGGCGAGCTCTATCACGGATGATATTGAGAAGCTCCTACTCTGCGAATCAGCGTATAAAGCGAAGTGTTTTTTTATGCTTGTTGGCTTGAAAAAAGACCTAGACCGTGTTTCCGCGCATACGAGCATTCTTGGTTTGCACAACAACGTTGGACCGATATCCTTGGCTCTTCCTTCAAAAAAAACAGCTTGGCTGCAACCTAGTGCCAGAGTTTTGGACGAAGATTTGCAGGTCTATGTATGGGTTGTTTCGAATAGAAACGTATTTCCATCAGATGCGAGCAACTTCACGTACTCCGTTTTTCAAGCAAAATAGCTGGCTGATTACATCTGTAAATATGTACCCAAAGTTCAATAACTTTGGGGCTATCTATCATCGAATATTCGTCCAAGCAATCTGAAACGTTCACGAACCAGTAGATTATAACAGCGCATAAATTCTCCTCCGTCGTCACAGTTTGCGATGACATGCTTTTCCAAACGTCCGAGTCGCGGAACGCGCAGCGTATCTGCAATCACGCATGATGTGTGAGTAAAATTGCATAAAACAAAGGGCCGCCCCTCCACTGGCGCATCATAATAAGCTTGCGCCGCGAGGCGGGCATCGTGCATTTCGATGCCCTTGCACCCGCTTTTCTCAATCACCGTATAGGTTGATCCGGCCGTCCGGCATGCTCGCAGCAACTGCCGGCTCTCCGCATTCAGCTCCATACCACCTCCCCCGCGCGCCTCCCCAATACCAGTTGTACCAAACTAGCTCCGCTGACCAGCACCACTTTGCTTTTGGTCAGATGGGGATATACTGCGGCGCCGCTGCGTCCGGTATGCAAAAATAGTCCCGCCCCAAAACCATGATGACAAATGGCCTCACCGAAGGCTGCCACGTGGTGGTGATTCACATGGCCGCCGTAGCGCTTAGACTGCACCGCACACCACCCATACCCAGGCAGCCACACCTTGCCGTCAATCCCACCATCCCCAGAGTACCTCGGGTTGCGCAAGACAAAAAGCCCGGCGTCTTCAAGGGCCGAGAGCACCACCTCTTCGAACACCAATGGATCCACATTGCGCAGATAGGCCAGGCACCGCGCCGCATATCCATCGCCCCTGAACTGCCGCACAGCCCGCAACACCGCGCGCGATTGACCAATACGCCTGCGATGCTCAGGCAGCTGGCGCATGCGCATCGCATTGAACAACTGCGACGCACATCGAACCAGCATGCCGCTCACGCCGCGCGTGCGGGCCAGCACAGCTTCGTAGCGCTCGCGCGGCGGACGCGGAGCGCGGACGGCGCCAGGTTTTCTATACTCGACGCTCTCACCACCATCATCGCCAGCCACTGAGCGCTTGACCCACCGCGCATGCGGATTTCCTGACGACCAACGCTGCCAATGTCCCCGTTTCATGATGCCGCTCCCGTTAATTCCACTTCGTCACTGCGCCGGCCCACCGGCGACCCCAGATACGCATTGCTGATTTGCCTCCGATGGTGGCCCAGCTGTTCGGCCACCTGCCGATAAGCGTCGGCCATGACCTCACGATCGATTAACAGCTCGCCGCCACGTACAGGCGGCTGCACCTGCGTGATATCAAAGTACAGATCACCGGCGAACTGGTGCCGCAAGCCGTGTGGCGTAACACCCAGGTCATTCTTGGTCAGCCCAACTGAACGCACCACATTCGAAAACAGGTCCAGCGACTGTTTCAAGGACAGCCCAGGATGCCCGATATGTCCCCAGTCCTGCCGGGCGAGATAGCGTGCGCGCGCCAGCGCTTGCCTCTGCTGGGTTGTGCGCACTGCCGCATAGCGCAGCCGGCCGCCCTTCGTCCCGCGCTTGATGCGCAAAAAACTGATGTAATGATCGGATCGAGGATGCTGAGCCGGCAAGGCATATGCCGGTATTTCGGCGGCGCGCGGGCAGAACATCACGGCTTCCTTGCGGCGCAGGCCAAAGGCGATCATCATCGCCAGTTGCCCTCCCACGTGACCGTCAACCGCATCAACGGCCGCAATGACCTCATCGACGGCAAGACCATGGCTCTCCCACCCCTTGTCGATCAGCGCACCATATGATCGGCGCACCAGACACGGATCGCTCACATAGCTCACGGCGCTGCGCACCAGACCTGGCTTGCCGATCCAACTGGCGAAGACTCGGATAAAGCTCATTTGCTGCTGAATGTAGGCTGCGCTGCAGGGATATGCCCGGCGCGGTATCGTCATCGGCATATCAAGTAACACATCTGCAGGTACCGACTGCGCCGTCCAATACGCCATCAACGCACGCACATGCCGTTCCGCCAAGTTCTCCGGTACTGGCTTGAATCCCAATTTACGCAGCAACGCGAATATCCGGTACAAACCCTGGCTACGCGCCTCCCTGGTGCTATGCGAAATTCCTTTACCGATGCTGGCATGCCGCTCATTGAACGCGTCCAGCAACGCATCCAGCTTCCCCCTCCATTGTGTGTTGTGGGTCATGACTTCACCCTCCTGATACTCAAGGATTGTCGACTTGGCATGCTGCACTGTCTGGCGCGCATGCCTCCGGTGTGGCCTTCAACTGGCATCGGCGCCTGGCCTGCTGCGCCGACGAGGGAGATATGTTCTATGTATTCCAACGCGCTGCCCCTATCTCAGCGTCGATGGCGGATTTTCTATTTGCCCGAAGGCGCGGTATCTTAAAAATGCTCATGCGAAAAACCAGCGAATTTCTCCTTCTGTGTTAGTCCCCGCGTCTTGCGCGAGCAGTGCGGCGCCTGCGCCACAAAGACATTTAGGTGCCCCGGCCACTCTCAATTGAACCAGGACCTTGCCCCCTCTTCCCTCACGGTCATCCCATCAGCCCTACCACCAGGCCGCTTCGTGATTGCGCACTAACCAGGTTGATCGAAGCTTCTTCGGCAACGTCACAACAAGGCACCGCGATAGGCTCTTCGTACAGCAGGAAGATTGAATAGGTGATAAATCACTCTCCTGCGGTTCGCAGCCACAGGCGATACATCGAAACTACCAGGATCGTAAATTAGCGACGGAGTGGCGCAAGGCCTTCTCCGATTTGACAAGCGTCTCTTGACGAGAAATCACGCGCGAGCAGTCACCCCCAACAGGGGCAGCTCGACATACTTCTTCACTGACATACCACTCAACTCGACCGCAGGGCGCGGCCGATCAACTTCGCTTCGATAGACAGGTTACGACTGCAACGGCATACCACGCTTGCCAGCGCCACATTCGAAACGCGATGTTCCTGGAAGTGGGTCCAGACAGTCGTCACAGAATATGATCAGTTTTTTCGAATGTCAAGCCGATTTTCGGCGCTCAAAATTTGTGATTGAGGTCGAATTTATTTGGTAAGTGCCGCTGGCGAGGATTTCTCCCTATGAAGAACGCCGCGTGGCCATTCCTCTGATTGTAAATGGTTTTGAACATCGGAACGGACTGAGCCAGATACACAGATGAGCGACGAAAATACGTCTGAGATGTGGCGCAATTCCAGCGCAGATGCGATGCGATTTCACGCCAGCATGCACCAATATAGCAGCGCCACAGCGCGACTCCAGTCGCTCCCCAGCACGTCTGGATTGGCACTCACTACAAATTCCGCCCAAAAAGACGGGCATTTCCCATGGAGTACGTACCACCCCACTATTACTGTTGATCACTTGCAGCAAACAGGAGGACGAAGTGGAACCCATCGTGCGAGCCGTGGACATTGGCCGGGGAAATACCAAATTCATTGCAGGGGTCAGCGCTGGTGACGTGCGTTGCGCGATGTTCCCGTCGCAGGCCCACCCATGTGAAACAGTCTATGAGCAGGAAGCCTGGGGAATGAAACGTAGGACCGTCTGCGTCCCAGTCGACGATCTGAACTACGAGGTCGGGCCAGACGCTCACCTGGCATCCGACATCTTCAATGCCAATGTGCTGCAGCACGACAGCTACAGTGCAACGCCTGAGTATCTGGCTTTGCTACTGGGGGCACTGCATTACATGCGTCTCGACCGGATCGATCTCCTGGTACTTGGCCTACCCGTGGCCACGTATAAGCTCAAGAAGCAGGTGGCGGCGTTGGAACGCCGCGTGACCGGTGAACACATCCTGGCGGAAGGCAGAAAGATCACGATCGCGCGCGTCAAAGCAATTGCGCAGCCATCCGGGGCCCTGATGTACTGCGGGCTGACCCATGGGCGCCTTGCTCAGATGCGGAAAGAACGGAATCTGATCATCGATCCAGGTCGGCGGACGTTCGACTGGCTTGTGACGCAAGGCATGCAGCAAATTGACAAGCGCAGCCATTCGGTACCGCGTGGCATGTTTGACGTGCTCCACTCGATCATCGAAGGAATCAGCCGAGCCACCGGCTCTCACTACCGTGAATACGACGCGATCGATTTGGCGCTGCGGACGGGGAAGAAGCCGGTCATCTTTCAAAAAGAATACGACATTACCCACCACCTGCCACTCGCGCAGAAGATCCCGGAGCAGGCTGTCGCCGAGATGCTGCACTACGTCGGCGACGCCGCCGACATCAAAAATATTATCCTGGTCGGCGGTGGCGCCTTCTTCTATCGCAAAGCATTGAAAGCCGCATTCCCGCATCACGAGCTGCAGGAACTCAAGGATCCGATCTTTGCCAACGTCAAAGGTTTTCAGTATGCCGGCACGGAGCTAGCCAAGCAGGCCGACGCTTCATCGACTCGGACAGATGGCACAGATCCGCTAAACATGGCGACCTAAACCATGGGCACCCCTCTTACCATCCGCTTGAGTGTAGAACTGGAACGCGCGGACAACCCGCCCCTGTATGACGATCTCATCAAGTTCCCAAAGGGACCACGCCGCGTGAATCGCCTGCGCACACTGGCCTATGCCGGACTGATAGTACAGCAATGCGGACAAACCACATCTGTTATGGAGGCACAGTGGCTCACCAAGCCACATACTGAACCAAACACGCCGGTTCAGGATACCGTCGTCGCCTTGGCATCGATGGAACTTTTTGGCCCGTCAAGAAACGAATAGGAGTCGAACATGGAAAACGAAGAGCTACCTCGTATCAGTGCTAGCCAACTGGCCGAGATGGGATACTGCGAACGCAAAATCGTCCTGGCCGTCAGGTTTGGTCCACGCAGCACGCCGGAGCGCGAACAGGCCCGAGCAAATGGTGAGCTGCAACACGTGAAATTCTTCAGCGAAACGTTGGAAGTGAATACCGTGCCCTTAGCGGCCAAAAGTTTGCGAGAGCAGTCGTCCATCCAAGCCAACGCATCAACTAAACGAACTACCAGACGCCAAATAGGGTGGTACAAGATGCTACCAAGATGCCTATCGGCGATGCATAAGACAAACTGCCAGGTGGCGCGATCTGTCCGAGCAGGGTTTGTAAAATTATGCGATCGACTGTACTGGCCGCCCCGGCAACGAGTGCAAACAAAGCGCCAGTTGCGTCTTCACCTTGTATCGCGTTCCCCCGAAAAAAGATGAGCACGTCGACTTTTCTATCGGCGCTTTTGCATATAGGTGGGGTACTTCTGTTGCTCTGTCTCGTACGGGGAGTGAGAAGACATGCGATGTGTCGAACACGCCCCTGCTGGTTCCCGGTGGAACTGCGGTACGCCAGCCTGGCTTACGCAGAACAAACCTTTACGCTTGACGCTCCCATCAAACTCATCGCACGTGTCGATCGAGCCTATCGCTACAAAGGAAAACTCACGTTGATGGAGTACAAAATCCGTCGTGTTGAGCGTGTGTTCATGTCGGACGTGATCGAACTCTCTGTCCAAAAGATGATTCTGGAATTAGCAAGCGGAGCCAAGGTGAACGATTACGGGTTTGTCGTTGTTGAGCGCCCCGACATACCTGGGCGTAAAGCCATGAAAGTTTTCTTGCTTAACCACAAACAAATCACCGCGGCTTATCACCGCAGAATGGCTTTATTGAATCAAACGATTTCAGCCGACCACGCGGAATCAATATCGCAGTGTCGCCGATGTGAATTCTTGAAGGAATGCAAAAAAATATCCTGAAAGTACGGTGTAGGCCATATGGTGCTCATAGAATTCCTTCTGTGAATACCCCACGTGATGATGCTTTGCTGGACAGTCAGAGTTTCTTGCAAGCGATAATAAATGTACGAACTGCGATTTACTGATATGGCGCATAAAGAAGATGCTACGGTCTGACTTTCTCCGAGGGGTCACGTATGATGAAATCGGTGACCTGAATCGGGCGTTTGAACACTTCCTACGCTCTCTCACGATATCAAAAGGTAGACCTTTTTAGATGGATATCCCAAATATCTGGCGTTTTATAGAGAACACGCAGCAAAAGGAAAATGCATGGACTTACCTTCCAATGTAAGCAAGCAAGTCGATTTACTTTCAGAAATGGGCAATGACCTAGCGGATCAAGGCGAATTCTCCCAAGCAGCGGAAAGATGGACACAAGCCCTTGATCTGCTCCCTCCGCCGCAGGCTGACTGGGACGCATATACCTGGCTGAAAGCCTCGATTGGCGATGCGCTCTATCAACTTGCGAATTTTTGTGCGGCGCGCGAGGCATTGTTCGATGCGGTGAATGGTCCTGACGGCCAAGTGAACCCGTTTGTGCATTATCGCCTTGGACAGACGGAAGTGGCCTTGAAAAATGAAGAGGCAGGCATTGAAGAGTTGCTCAAGGCGTACATGCTCGACGGTGAGGAAATCTTTAACGAAGAAGAGGATGGGCACATCTTTTTGAAAAAACTTCGGGATGCCGGACTGGCCAGCTAGCAAACATGGTGGATTGTATGGAGGTGTAAAATGCGTAAAATTCTCATGACCGTCGTCGTCATCCTACTCGCGAGTATCGCGGGATTGTTGGCGATGGACCGCTACGACAAGCATGTGGAAAAACAAAGGCAAAAGGCGTTCAACGAGAAGTTTTTGAAATAGTAAATCGGCACGATGTGGATGTAGCCATGATCGATGAACTTCCGCCAGATCAATTCCATGTTGTGGTGGAGAATCACATGGATCGAGCGCGCCTATTGTGACTCGTCAACAATATTGGCGAGGTCAGGTTACGCAAGAGCGTTGCCAAATACGGTGCCCGTTGGTCAAGATAAAAGCTGGGAATAGGCATCTCAGACGTTTGAAAGTCTTTGCAAACTTAATGATCTTTTTAAATTTTAATTCTGGAGTATGAAATTGAGTAGTGGAGAGGCTGAAATATTTTTCAATGGCATCTGTTTTGGCATCGCTATATTAATAGGTGGTTTTGCCATTGTCATGTATAGAGCATGGCAACCGAAATTCTATGGGCTGCTTATTTTGGCTCTTTTCCTAATCCTTGGCGCGGCTCTTACCTTTGGCCTCTACTCGTCCCTTTTGGAGAGCTTTTTGGCAATGAAATCTATCGATAGGAGTGTTCTTGTCGTGAGAGATCGGCTTGCAGAAAACGTTCGGCTATTGGCGTTTGTCGTTCCTGGGCTAATGCTCGCGGTGGCCGCTAATTTAATAACAACATTTATGCAAACTCCTAGCCCGAAAAAATAGAGTAAATAGGGAGGTACTGTGAAATTCATTTATATTGCATGGATTGGATTCATCGTACTGAACATCTCGGCTTGCGCCGACTTTGATCCATCACTCAATGGTTTGTTAACAATCAATACTAATGTAGCTAAGCCTTCCAACATACGCCCTGGCAATTTATATCCAAGTATAATTTCAGCGACCACTTTTTCTAAAGAATCGGGATGCACTGTACTGCCAATTCATAAAAGTAAGGTTGATGTTGATACGCTTTATGGACGCGCAATGGCCCGTTTCGGATTTAAGTCACCTGAGCAAATCACGTTTTACCGAAAAATGGTTGATCGAACTTACTTGGTTGATCAGGGATACAAGCATGAAAAGCAAAGCGGCGCTTTTTACCATTTAGCTCAAACTGTCCCGTCTGCTACACCTGGAAAATCAGGGGCAATGTGGCTCGATCTGACATTTTCTAAAAGTGGTTCTGGCAGTGACATTACCGCCGAATTTTGCATCGATCCAGATGATCCAGTAATGTCCAGCAACAACATTCGCCAGCAAATAAGCGCTCGAATCCAAGAGATCTTCGGCACCTGACAAGGTATCTGCGGTTTAGAGCTCGCACACCCGCCCGCTCCAGGCCTATGTGAATCACACGTTCTTGGTTGCGCTGCATTGTCTATCCATGCAGGCTTCCAGAAGAGAACGTTTGTGGAAAGGTCTCAGCACTGTGCGCAACCATGCACGGAGTTGAGTTGGTGCGCCTCGGTCAATGTCAAGCCTGGATTGTCGAATGGCGGGCGCATCAGGTCATCTGCCGCAGTACCAGAACGAAATACCTATGGAGCAGTTTGAGGAGCGCAGACCAATCCTGAAAACTCCATTTTGGGTCTTCTCGGGCGACAGCATCCTTCATACACCACCAGTGCGATAATCACTATCGCAATGCGATGCAAGGTGATCCTCGAATTGCCGAAAAGTGGAATTAATTCTAGGGCGTGTTCATCGACAATACCTTCTATACGGTGAAGGCCGGATAACTTAAGGACGCTATCATGAACCAGAAAAAAGTCGCCAGCAAAATTCCAGTAGCAAAATCAGCGGGTCGGAGGTCCTCACCACCACCAGCGGCAGTCATCCCCCCTACCCCGAAGCCAAGCATAAATGGTACCAAGTTATCGGCAACGCAGAGCGATGGATCTAGGCGGAAAAGTGCGCAATCCACGCCCCCTGCCCCAAAGAAAATTGTCATGGATGCGACGACTATTCACAACCGGGAACAACAACTTAACATCAACAATGAACGTTTTTGGACGGGGCGTGGTCACGATAGACGCCCAGCTAACTGGGAAACGCTAAGCCCGGATTCCCACCACAAACAATCAAAATAAATCGGATATCCAGGTCTTTACACCAGCGCGTGGCGCATCGAGATGCACCTCAGACGTTTCGCGTTGACGTGCCCACCATTCCAGGTAAAGTTCTGCGCCGCCTTCCGCGATCGACAGGTTGTTCTTTTCTACACTTCCGATAACGAATAAGCGTGTCAGAACCACGGCGGCGTATAAAAGAGGCGCTGGTGGTGAAGGACGGCTATGTTCAGGGAAGCGCTTAAACATATGTAGCCAAGCATTGTCAAAGTCGTTCACCGTGAACTGGCGGCCCATGCGCCACTTTGCGAGCATTGGCGACAACACGTCCATCCATATCGCTGCTTCGCTAACAGAGGGGATTTTTGCCGGCCATTTTCCATGTAAGCGGTAATAGCGCAGGCATGCCATCATGTCGAGAAGTTTGCATACTGGCAGCCTAACCTTTCCACGTATGCGTGGGCCACCGCTTTTGCACGCCGTCCGGGCTGGAAATAGTCCATGGAACACTGGTACTGGTTCGAATTTAGGTAGATAGCGCGCGCTGAACTCGTGATCGAGGGTAGCCAGAAGCTGTAACTGGAGGTTAATCAACAATACAGTCGTCGGCAATGCAAGATCCCCCCACTGCATCGCGTGATTCGTACTTTCCCTCAAAGCGGCGGGACCGAGCTTAAGTTCAGGATTCTTGAAGTGTTCATCCGTCAGCCAGGCAGTATGAAAGAGCTGCACGAATCCGGCCATATCGTTGCGTTCCCGCTGCTCTCCTAGGGCAAGTGAAAGCGCATCAATGCGTCGCGCAAGATCCAGTGCGGATGGGCAACCGTCTGGTCCCCCCCAATGCAGAGTTTGGATGATTGCACTTGCCCCGCCGCGACTTTCCGCAAGCTGAGAAAGGTAGGCTTCGCGCTTCTCCTCCGGCCACTTAGCCGCGATCAATTCCTTTTGTAGCCATGACATGCTACGCCGAACAAAAGCATCCCGTTTTCGGTCACTTGGAACAGCTTTCCCGTTCAACCAATTGCGTATTGTCCGTTCCGACACGACACCTGTCCTTGCGATCATCCCTGGAAATGCTATCCCGTAGAATCGCTCCGCAATTGACAAGAAATAGAGTTCAAACATTTTTCTTTTCGAGGCTTACATTGGTGAACATTTGGGTGGTGATGCTATCTAATCCAGTGGGCACGCGCATCCGCACTTGCTCTTTGGGTTTTGTTGGCGGCCAGAAGTAAATAGAAGCAATATCATTGCATAGTCAGCCCCTTTATACAGCCAATATTCATGTTCTCACGCAAAGTTACTCGTCCTGTAGGGATTTAGGATGAGGTCAACCATGTCATGAAAGTGGAAAATGAGAATGCTGTATTTGCTGGTCTTTGTCATCATGACATCGGGATGCGCGGCTTACGGGGATCGCGTACCGGATAATTTGATTGGTCAGAACAGCTTCGCCGTCGCCGCTCAGTACGGCACGCCCGGCGGCTATCGACAGGAGAATGATCTGTTGCAGCTCAACTATGGGAGCGAGACTGCGGGTTGCAAGATCATGATGTTGGTGAACCAGGCGCAGCGGATCGTGGGCTGGGCCAGGATCGGCGCAAAATGTGCGGATCTATCGGATAAAACTATTGTTCCTTGATTCGTCCTGCTCCAGTACCGCTTTTGCTCATCCTTACGCTACTTAGAGTGCGACTACTTGCGTGGATTACTGACCACCCCGGCTTCCTCGAGCAGATTCAGAACAATCATAGGTGATATTTCGATAAGCTGCGAGATACTCTGCGCTGCGTCCTCTGGCTCGCCGTCAGCAAGATACTCGGCATGAAATCGCCGCAGAATGGATGCGAGTGCGATCGACGTCAGCCCAAAGTTACCGCGAATATTAGCCTCTTCCAGTTCCTCACGCTTGCAAAAAAAAGCTCCTGGTGCCCAAAACCAGATTCCGACAATTTCATTTGCCACGTCCAGCCAAGGGGCTACATCGCGCAATACCAGGAAGCGCTGACGTCCAATGTGACGAACAAATCCTGAGCTCTCCAGGGATGAGAAGTACTTCCACAGCGCAATATTGGCCGCATTCGGGAACTCTGGTGAGACAACATAGCGAAGTTGCATCCAGCCTAAGACGTTTTCGAGGGCAATCTCGCGGTGCCCTCCCCCCAAAATACATTTCCGAAAAATATCGGATTGCCATACATCCCTGTCTACTCCAAACGACCTGTCGCCACCGACCCTCGTGTTCAAAATTACAGGAACGGTACCGGCAGGTAGTCTCAGCTTCGCGTGCAAGAAGGCGCGCTTATTCTCCGTTGATGTGCCCTTGAAGCTGTCATTGGCTCGCGCAAGCTTCTGCTCGCTTTGTTTTTTTTCTCGAGCTTGACGTGCCCGGTTTGCTTTCTCTAGTCTTTCTTCTTCATCCAACGAAGCATATACCGCTGCGGAGTGAGCATCTTGCTCCATTTTGCTCTGTACTGCATCACCCAAGAGTCGTTGCAGTTTTGTCTCAAGCACTCGACGAGCTGTGGCCATCCCAGGGTAAGAAATCCAGCGGATGCGATGCGCTGCCGCAGTTACCGCATCACGAAGCTCAGCTATCGTAGTTTGCACCGGAATATCGTTCAGACAAATCTCGTAACATGCGCAGTCAGACGCTTCCAATTCGCTAGCTTTCAGGGGATCAACGGCATGGCTCACAAAGACCTCAATGCGGTGTTCCACACTGAGACCCCTACCTGAGCCCACAGCATCCGGTCGTCGATTGTCTCTGGCCACCTCTATTTCGACCGCCTCATACTTTACGTTCACCGCTCTCGCTAGAACGGCCGAGACGATCTGTAGCTTGCCCAGCGCGTCGGTGGCGGAAAGGCTGATCTCGACAGCTGGCAACTGGACGCTTCGTTCATCGGCCAAAATTTGTTTTGCCATCAAGTGGAGAGCCGTCTCTGCTCCGATCGCGCAAGCGAGACCATCATGAGCAAAATGCCAGATATTCTGCTCGCCTTTCTTTGCAATCAGCGGCGCGTTGCATCCGGGGCAGGTGCAGTTGCATGCGCGACCCGATTCAACTTCGACAGGTGTAACCATCCGGCCACTTTTTTGCCCAAAGGGCACGCGCGACAAGGCTGAAATCGAGCTCAACGTTACGCCACCACGGCAACATGGAATGTGGCTAACGGGGAATCCGGTGCTTGAGCCATCCAATTGGCGCGGACGTGCGTCTCGCCTCTAGCAGAGTCAATGAGCACTTGGTCACTCCAGAGGTCGCACGGCCGATGATAAATATTATTTTTTTGACTCCGCCGCATCTGGTGATTGTTTGGACAAAAAAGGCTTAGAGTGGGAATGATTGCACCCTTAGTACAGCGAATATGCATTGGAGTATTCGAAGACCACAATAGAACCCTGAACCATCCATCCGCCTTTGATACCAGACGAACGTGATGGATCACTGTACGATGCTGCTGCAACAATGAAAAGTGTGTTATTTTTTTGCAATTTTCAAACATCCGCCGGTGTCCAACGCATTAAAAAATGATCGCCCTCTTCGTAGTGTTCGACCACGAAAAATCCACGTCTCTCAAAAAATTCTTTTCGCTTTTTCGTTTCGCATTTAAGAATGATTGGGATCTCGGGCGTTACTGAAACTTTAACTTGTTCGATCAGTTTCGTCCCTATGCCCTTTCGCTTGGACTCTGGGTGCACATACAAGAACATAAGGTCAGCTTCCTGAAACCCAGTGCCGCCAATATAACGGCGCCCTTTGAAGGCAAGAGCAAAGCCTTCCTGTAATCGGATAATGGAAAAATGACCTTCGGCTAGATGTTTGAGTACGTTTTTCGGAAATTCTTCATCCTTATCACTAGCAAACTTTTCGAAATTATCGTTCACAAAGTGGACGATATTTTCGTCAGAAAATTGTCTAAAATCGATCATATGGATCCTATCTATTGTACGGCTAACAGTAAAAATACAGGTGCAAATATTCTACTTAGTTCGAATCAGTTAGCGCTAGCCAAGCTTGTTCGTAAATTCCTTTTTCCCGTCAAGGTCATTTTTACTCTAGCACTGAATCGCCACAGCTAGTGTAGACAGTCCTGATCCACGGTTCTTGAAAAAGAAAAACCGATGGATCGTGTCTGGGGCCTGGGTGTCCTCCCGGCCTCTAAGTGTGCTATCTCGTAGCTGCCAGATCCAACGGCGAGATCGGATCTGGCTGCCCCTGCCCTGCAGAGAGCCTCGCACGCTCAAGAAAAAGCTCCTAGAACGTCGGCGGATCTTGTTGGCTCTTTCGTGCAATCACAACTGTTAGTTTTGACAATTCAAGCAATTCACGGACCTTGCAGTTTTTGACGTCCTCAGCATATACTGTGTTTATATACAGTATTTTTGAGAATACTCAACAACCGCACGCCAGACGCCATGCTTTCACCTTCCCTTCAACGCACCAGCTCTACCGCATTGGCTAACAGCCCCATGCTGCGTGACGTCTGGCGCGCGAGTGAATTGAGCCGAGGAACAACCAGCACGGTTACTACCGGTCACAGCATCTTGGATCGTGAGCTTCCAGGCAAGGGTTGGCCACTATCGACCTTCACGGAGTTGCTAGTTCAGCAAGCAGGTATCGGGGAAATGCACTTATTGCGGCCAATGCTGGCACAACTGTCGCAACATCGCCGGATCGCCCTGGTGCAGCCGCCGTACTTGCCCAACTCCGCCGCCTGCAAATTCATGGCCCTGAGCTGCCCAAACCTGCTCTGGATACGTGCCCCCGGCACCGCCGATGCTCTCTGGTCCACCGAGCAGATCCTGCGCAATGGCAGTTGCGGTGCGGTATTGCTGTGGCAGACGAATATCCGCGACGAAGCACTGCGGCGTCTCAATCTGGCGGCGCAGACGACCGAGACGTTCTTCTGGCTGGTCCGGCCGATGAGCGCAGCGGCCGATGCCTCACCAGCGCCATTGCGCCTGGCATTGCGCCCCGCCGCCGGTGGCATTTCCACTCACATCATTAAACGGCGTGGCCCACATCATGAGGCGCCGCTCTTTATCCCGCTGGCTGACATGCCGGCACGTCAACGATTTTTGGACGATCAAAATGCGGTTCTGGTTCAGCGTACACCTCCCACTGTTGCCTCTCGAATGCCTCAGGCCGCGCTGGTGTGAGCCGGGGCCCTATGCGGTGGTCGACAAGGGCCGCATTATCACGGTCTCGCAGCAAGCCTTTGCCGAAGGCGTGCGTGTCGGCATGCGCCCAGGCGGCGTGGCGGCCGTGTCGCCGGATACCGTCATCCTGGAGCGCAGCCCTGAGCGCGAACAGATTGCTAGCAATGCCATCGCGCTCGCCCTCCTCCAGTTCACCCCGGAAGTGGCGCATGCCAGCGACTTCAGCCTGCTGCTGGACGTGACCGCCAGCCTTCGACTGTTTAACGGGCGAGCCGCCATTAGCCGGCGCATTCGCGCTGCCCTGCAAGCGCTTGGGGTGGCCTCGCAGCTTGGTACAGCGCCGACAGCCATGGGGGCCTGGCTGCTGTCGCGCTGGCAGCCGGCCAAACGCCAGATCATTCTGCGGCGCACCGTGCACATGCGCTCACTGGAGCGCCAGCTCGACCGCATGCCCTGCGCCTATCTGCCCAGCACGGCGAATCACCTGGAGTGGCTAACGGATATTGGCGCGGATCATCTGGCGGCACTCCGGCGCCTGCCCCGCCCGGGCATCCAGCGCAGGATGAACAAGCACGTGCTCGATGAGCTCGACCGTGCCTATGGGCTCGCTCCTGAATTGTTTGAATGGATCGCCATTCCCGAAACTTTTTCAGCGCGCATCGAAACCTTTGACCGGATCGAACACGCCGATGCCCTGCTGGACGGCG
The DNA here is from genome assembly GCF_051380845.1 of Janthinobacterium salmonicoloratum. Taxonomy (NCBI): domain Bacteria; kingdom Pseudomonadati; phylum Pseudomonadota; class Betaproteobacteria; order Burkholderiales; family Oxalobacteraceae; genus Janthinobacterium; species Janthinobacterium salmonicoloratum. The sequence continues at coordinate 56,531 of NZ_JBNYXV010000008.1, forward strand.
CCACTGGCCTGCTGCAGCAATTCGTTGGATGGCTGGTCGCGCGCCAGCAGGCTGTGAGTGTTTTTGTTCTGCTACTGGAGCACGAACGCGGGAAAACTGCAATCCCACCTACGCCAATCGAGATCGGATTGGCGGAGCCGACCTGGCGCGACGCGCACCTGATACGGCTGCTGAAAGAGCGCCTGGTGCGCACGGAACTGGTTGCCCCGGTCATCGCCCTGCGCCTGGAGGCGCGCCTTCTCACGGCGATGGCGCCCCCGACACAAGACCTGTTTCCCGAGCCGGGCGGCAGTCCCGCCGACTACAGGCGCCTACTGGAATTACTCAGTGCCCGTCTTGGCAGCGACAATGTCCTCTCGCCTGTCGAGCATCAAGACCATCGGCCGGAGGAAAGCAATGCCTGGGCTGCCGCCACCGAGAAGCGCAAGGCGGTCAACGCCGAAGATGAGGCTTTTGAGCGCCCGTTCTGGCTGCTACCTAAACCAATCCCGCTGCTGCTGCGCAGCGAACGTCCCTTCTATGGTTCCCCTCTAAAAATGCTCAAGGGGCCGGAACGCATTGAGGCCGGCTGGTGGAACGATCAAATCGCGGCCCGCGACTATTACATCGCTCAAGGAAGCGATGCGACCTGCTACTGGATCTACCTCGAGCGTGTCGTTGACGGCCGCTGGTACCTGCACGGCATGTTCGGCTAATCATGGACAAGCCGCCAGCTCCCACGCTGCCCGACTATGCCGAGCTGCAGTGCATGAGCCATTACTCCTTCCTGCACGGCGCCTCTCCGCCCGATCAATTAGTGGCGCGCGCGGCCCAGCTGGGCTACCAGGCCATCGCCATGGCCGACGAATGCTCCCTGGCCGGCGTGGTCAAGGCGCATGTGGCGGCGAGGGAGTGGAACATCCACCTCATCATTGGCAGCCAGATGAGGGTGACACCGGAGGACGGCACACCGCCCTTCACTGTGCTGATCCTGGCCATGGATCGCGACGGCTACGGCAACCTGAGCGAACTCATTACTGCTGCGCGCACGCGCGCCGACAAGGGAAGTTACCTGGTGTGGCCACGCGACATCGCCAACCCCACCGCCCCTCTCGCCCATTTAAAAGGGCTGCCTGGCTGCCAGCTTATCCTGTGCCCCAAATATAACGCCCCCTATGAAGAGATCGAGCGGCAAGCCGAATGGCTGGTGCGCAGCGCACCGGGCCGCGCGCGCGTCGCCTTGACGTTGCACCACCGTGCCCAGGATGACCGGCACCGCGCCATGGTCGAAGCCATCGGCGCCGAATTCAGCCTGCCAGTGGTGGCCACGGGCGACGTCGTTATGCACCTGCGCTCGATGAAAATCATCCAGGACACCATGACCGCGATTCGTCTGAATACGCCGGTGGCGCAGTGTGGCTATCAACTGGCCTCGAATGCCGAAGCGCATCTGCGCTCGCGTCTGCGGCTGGGCAATCTGTATCCGCGCGACACACTGGATGAAACCCTGCGCGTGGCCCAGCGCTGCACCTTTTCGCTCGATGAGCTGCGCTATGAATATCCGGGCGAGATTGTGCCAGAGGGGCAGACCCCGGCCAGCTACCTGCGCGAGCAGGCGTATATCGGGGCGCACTGGCGCTACCCGCACGCCATTCCGGACAACGTGCAGGCACAGCTGGAATATGAGCTGGAACTGATCGGCGACATGAAATATGAACCCTATTTTTTGACGGTATTCGACATCGTGCGCTTCGCCCGCTCGCAAAAAATCCTCTGCCAGGGGCGCGGATCGGCCGCGAATTCGGCGGTGTGCTACTGCCTCGGCATCACCGAAGTCGATCCCTCGCGCGGCACCCTCCTCTTCGAGCGCTTTATCTCACGCGAACGCGATGAACCGCCCGACATCGATGTCGACTTCGAACACCAGCGCCGCGAGGAGGTGATTCAATACATCTATCGCAAGTATGGCCGCATGCGGGCCGCTTTAACGGCCGTCGTCATTTCCTACCGCCCGCGCAGTGTCTTGCGCGATGTAGGACGCGCGCTGGGCGTGGATTTATCGGTGGTCGACAAGGTTGCCAAAGCCTCGCATAGCTGGGGTGGGCGGGCCGATCTGCAGCAGCGTCTGATTACCTGCGGACTCGATCCACACTCCCCCATCGCCGAGAAGTGGGCGGCAATTGCCGAGCGCCTGATGCGTTTTCCACGTCATCTTTCCCAGCACCCGGGCGGCTTCGTCATTTCGCGCGGCCCCCTCTCCCGCCTGGTACCCATTGAAAACGCCGCCATGCCAGAGCGCACCGTGATTCAATGGGATAAGGATGACATCGATGAGCTGGGCCTCCTGAAAATCGACATCCTGGCGCTCGGCATACTGTCGTGTATCGCCCGCACCCTGGCTTTGATCTCGGAGCAGCGTGGAGAACGTTTTGAACTGGGCGATATTCCCCATGAGGATACTGCCACCTACCAGATGATCTCTCAAGCGGACACCGTCGGCGTGTTTCAGATCGAATCGCGGGCGCAGATGTCGATGCTGCCGCGCATGCAGCCGCGCGAGTTCTATGACCTCGTCATCGAGGTGGCGATCATCCGGCCAGGGCCCATCCAGGGCGGCATGATCAATCCGTACCTGCGCCGGCGCCAGGGCCTGGAAGCAGTGACATATCCGAGTCCCGAGATCGAAGCCGTGCTGCGGCGCACGCTCGGGGTGCCCATCTTTCAGGAGCAGGTCATGTCGATCGCCATGACAGCAGCCGGTTTTACGGCCGGTGAAGCGGATCGCCTACGCCGCGCCATGGCCGCCTGGAAAAGAAAAGGTGGCCTGGAACAGTTCGAAGATCAACTCATGAGCGGCATGGCCGAGCGAGGCTACAGCATCGAGTTTGCCACCTCCATTGTTGGCCAGATACGCGGCTTTGCCGAATATGGTTTTCCGGAATCCCATGCGCATAGCTTTGCCCTACTGGCCTACGCCAGCAGTTGGCTGAAATGCCATCATCCCGCCGAGTTCCTGGCCGCCCTGCTCAACAGCCAGCCCATGGGTTTTTATAGCCGCTCCTCTCTGGTGCAGGACGCGCGCCGGCATGACGTCGAGGTAAGACCCGTCGATGTCTGCGCGAGCGGGTGGGAAGCATCCCTGGAGCCGAGGGCAAACGGCAGACTGGCGGTACGCCTTGGTTTGAATAATATCAACGGGATGGTGAGAGAGGCGGCCTGGCGCATTGAGGAAGCCCGCGCTGCAGCCCCCTTCAAAAACACGCGCGATGTTGCCATGCGCGCGCAACTCGATGCGGGTGATATGAAGGCCCTGGCGTCGGCCAATGCCCTGGTAACGCTGACGGGCAACCGGCGCATGGCCATGTGGGATGCTGCAGCGAGCGTGCCGGAGCGGGATTTGATGCGTGCGACGACCATTGCCGAACCCGTGCTGGAGCTGGCGCCGCCGACGGAAGCCGATGACATCGTGGCGGACTACCGGCATGTCGGCCTGACACTGGGCCGTCATCCACTCGCTCTCCTGCGTGAACGGCTCAACAAGATGCGCTTTGTACCGTCGGATATCCTGAACACCTTCAGCGACGGCCAGCTAGCCAGGGGCTGCGGCATCGTCACGGTAAGACAGCGGCCGGAAACGGCCAAGGGGATGATTTTCCTCACCCTGGAAGACGAATTTGGCACCATCAACATCATCGTCTGGCCCACTCTGGTGGAAAAGCAGCGGGCCGAACTGATGAATGCCTCGCTCTTGGGGGTGTACGGAATTTGGCAATCGAAAAGTGGCGTGCGCAACCTGATTGCCAAGCGACTGGTCGATTGCTCGCATCTGCTTGGACAGCTTGACACGAGGAGCCGGAATTTTCACTAACGAATGCGCTTTCGTAATTAATTATGGTAACAAAGTGCCTACAGCAATCATGGCGATTCAATGTCCATCAAACGCTTCTTTCGCTTGCCGGCATAACTATCTGCAGGTTTCTAATTTAACGTTATTGTTAGGCATGGTTAAGCAGTTAATTTTTTATGAGAATTAAATTTATGAAATAGATGTTAGTGAAATTATTTATCTCCAATTATCCTATTTAGGCAATTTCTTTTATCAATAAATTCGCTCGGCATCCGAAATCGATCGATACACTGGGCCGTAGCAATAAGCCCTTCCAACTGAGTTCGCTTTTCATTAAGTTCGCATTCCAAAATATGTGCACTCGGCCATGAGCCTCCAGCCTGAGAAATCACGCCAGTCAAACCACATTTGTATTTTACATATCTATTCCCTTCACTCTGCTGTAAAAGAAAAGCAGGTATTACTACGTCAATCATGAAATCGTGATCATCCTCAAAACTTGCCATTTTCTTCGTCAAATTTGCCGCAGCTGTCTGAATCTCCTTTTCAATTTTCGCAATATCTTCAGCTGTTTGCAAAGAAATATAGTTGGCACTATCTTCAGGCCAGCATTCTTTTTTATCAACACAAGAGGAGAATGCTGAATAAGCATTCGATGAAAATAAGAAATATACGATTATTATAATTCCCATGTGAAACTCCCAAAGAAAGATATTAAAATAGCTATTTAATTTCATTAAATTTAATATTAAAGAAAAATTTTATATGAAACCTATCACAAATTATAGAAAAAAACAATGGTGTGATAACGTATTAAGAAAATCACACATTGCTGGTTGATAGATGTGACATTTGGATAGAATTTAAGACTCAAAACAATATAAAATCGCGACAAATATGTCAAATTGAAATCATGGAAAAAATTACAAAATCAGAGATTAGTCACGTTAGTTTTCTGTGGGCCATTCAAGCGATGTGCGCCCTCCATAATCATCCATTCTCAGAGGAAATTGTAGAAAACATTTCGGCTGCTCCTTACAACATGGAAAAAATTCTAAAGTGTGGCGCAGATATTGGTCTAGAAATTAACGGTATTTCAGGAGTAAAAATAGAAATCCACAAGCTTAAATTTCCATGTTTGCTAATTAACATAAATAAGACGGTGCTAAAACAAATTGAATTAGAGGAGTACGATGAAATCGATAATCATGAGGTTATATTGGTATTAAATATAATCGATGAGCAAGCATTAATAGCGGCACCAGGAAATAAAGAGACATTCATAGTCGATAAAAAATATATTAAAATAGAAAATAAAAATATCTTATTCTTCAATAAGGTTCTATCAACAAATATAGAAAGCGAAAACAGCCAAGATGCGAAATTCGGATTTTCTTGGTTTTTGCCAGAGTTACTAAGACATAAAAAAATATGGAAAGAAATATTATTAGCTTCTTTAGTAATACAAATTATTGCATTGGCCACACCACTGTTTACTCAAACAATCATAGATAAAGTGATTGTTCACCGGACCCAAAGCACGCTAATTGTTGTGCTCGTAGGCATGACGATTTTTATGTTCTTTAGCGCTATTATCTCATGGGTAAGACAATATTTAATACTTCACACCGGAAATAAAGTTGATGCAATGCTCGGGACTGAAGTATTTGACCATCTATTAAAGCTCCCTCCTAACTACTTTCAATCAAGACCAACCGGGGTAATAGCAGCGCGTCTTCACGGGATTGAGACAATACGGGAATTTATTTCCAGTGCAGCAATAACACTAATGCTTGACTTGCCATTTTTGATAATATTTGCAGCAATTATGTTCTATTATAGTATTAAGTTAACTATTATTGTTGTAGCTATCTTGCTGTTAATTGTACTAATAAGTCTTCTAACGAGTCCATTATTCCAAAAAAAATTACAATTGCAATTTCAACTTGGAGCTCGTAATCAAGCATTTTTAACAGAATATATTTCTGGAATGGAAACTGTGAAATCCTTGCAATTAGAGTCGCAGCTCGGCTCAAAATACTCCAATTACTTAAGTAGTTACCTTTCCGCCAGTTTTTCGATGAAGCAACTGGCTAATACCTACAATACGTCAGCTAATCTACTTGAGCAGCTAATGACCTTAGCAATATTAGGACTGGGAGCTTATACCGTGATGAATAACGCTGATTTTACAATTGGAATGTTGATCGCGTTTCAAATGTTCGCCTCTAAATTATCTCAACCAATGCTAAAATTAGTTGGTTTATGGCAACAATTTCAACAAGCATCGTTATCTATCAAACGACTTGGGGATCTTATGGACGCACCGACAGAGCACTATTCCACCACACCGGCTCGTTCAGGGCGAAAAAAAGGTGCGATTCAAATAAGAGGAATTTCTTTTAAATACAATAAAAAAAGCCCTCTTTTATATGAAAATTTGAGTTTTAACATTTTACCTGGAGAAATGATTGCAGTGATGGGGCCGTCAGGCTCAGGTAAAAGTACACTTGCGAAAATAATGTTGGGATTTTATCGACCGACATCCGGTTCAATAAAAATAGATGATATCGACATTGTACATCTGTCTGTAAATGAACTTAGGAATAATTTCGGGGTTGTCCCCCAAGAAACGACACTGTTTTCGGGAACAATTTTTGAAAATTTGTCCATCGCTAATCCTCGCTGCAATTTAGAGCAAGTAATTGCAGCATGTAAAATGGCCGAAATACATTCTACAATCGAAGGGCTGCCAAAAGGATATCAAACCGAAATCGGTGAGCGCGGTGCGGGGCTTTCTGGTGGACAAAAGCAGCGGATTGCGATTGCTCGCGCTCTTTTAAAGCGCCCGTCAATTCTAATTTTCGATGAAGCTACTAGTGCTTTAGATAGCGAGACAGCTGAAAACTTCTCAAGGACAATTAACAATTTAAAAGGAAAGGTTACAATTTTATTCATAACTCATGGCCTCCCTAAGGGAATATCCGTAGATAGAATATTTCAATTGTAAGACTAGTATAAATTTAGAAAATTTTTAGCCACATGAATAATGAAATGCATGAAAAAAAACTAAAAGAATCTGAAATAGTTGGAGCTAACTCTATTGTTAAAGAAGATCTTCTTAAAATCATTAGATCAAAACTTCACGACCCTCTTTCCTTAATGAAGGAAGACGAGCCGAGTTCAAATTTCCGAATTGTCTTATGGTTAGTTATGTTGTTAGTCTTTTTATTGATATTGTGGTCAATTTTCGGAAAATTAGATATCGTCGTGGTTGCTGAAGGAAAGCTAGTTTCAAAAACCTTGGTTAAAATCGTACAACCTGTAGAAACAGGAATATTGAAGGAAATTTTATTCGTCGAAGGGGAGAAAGTTAAAAAAGGTGACGTATTAGCCAGATTGGATCCTACAATCATTCAGGCGGAGTATTTGGAATTAAGCAATGACTTAGCAAACCAAAATTTGCAAATCCGACGTATTGAAGCCGAGTTAGCGGGAAAAAATTTGGCCTATTTACCGAATGAAAATTTGGAGCGATATACTTGGGTGAACAATCAGTTTTTATCCAAAGTGTCAGCATATAAAGATAATATCGCGCTGGAAGAAGCGATTTTTAAAAAGTTGATCAACGAGCGAAAAGCTGCTATTGAGCAAAAAAATAAAATTGAGCAAACATTACCTATCTATTCGAAGATTTCATCAGCTTACGAAAAATTGGAGAGGGATGGATATATGGGACACTTAATTGCAGCAGAAAAAATGCGGGAAACAATCGAAAAGTCACGCGATTTGGACGTACAAAACTCCACTATTTCAGCGTTGGACGAGGGAATAGAATCCCAAGTTAATAAAATTAAACAAATTCGAAGTAGCTATAGAAATGCGTCAGAAAACGAAATTGCTGAAATCAGAGTAAAAAAAAATCAGATTGAAGCTAACTTGAAGAAAAATAGATTTCGGAACGAACTACTAGAACTAAAAGCCCCCCAATCTGGAGTGATAAAAAATCTTGCAACAACAACAATAGGTGCGGTAATTCAGCCAGGTTCGGTAATGATGACATTGATTCCAGACGAGGAAGATTTATATGCGGATGTTGAGATTATGAACAATGATATTGGGTTCGTAAAAATGGGGCAAAATGCACAAGTAAAAATAATTGCCTACCCGTTTCAAAAATATGGATTGCTTACAGGTACAGTGATACGTTTAAGCAAAGACGCGAATGAAAATGCAAACTCTAATCGAATGTTAGGTCAGTCATCAGCTGAGTCAGCAGCCGGCGATACGGGAGAAATCCCTTCCAATTCTACGTCAATTTATAGAGCACGTATCGCCCTAAGTGATCAGAGAATGTCTAGCACGGATGGTATGGGCATGGAGATTAAAGCGGGGATGCGAGTGATTGCCGAGATAAATCAGGGCCATCGAAGAGTCTATGAATATTTTATTTCGCCGATCAAAAAAATCTCACTTGAGGCAGGACGTGAACGTTAGATAGAAGCTACATATTTTAATATTAATTTTTATTAATTTGGAGAGAACATGAGCGTACAGGTTAAAGAAATTTCGGAAAAATTATTTTATTCACGACTTTTTGAGTACTTCAAAATCGTTGAAGGAGCGAAAACAAACCCATACGGTGATACAGTGGGTGTGCCGACTATCGGCGTTGGTTTTAATCTTAAAGTTGAAGCGGTGAGAAATGCGGTATTTGCTGCAATGGATATTACCAGCAAAAAAACGATTGCTGCGCTCGAGGCGGTGATAAAAGATACGACAGGAAAAGTTAATAAAGATTTAAGTTCCAATTTTGAAGAAATTTACGGTAAGCCATTCTTAATGGATTCCGACCAAATGTTGACTGCTTTCACAACAATTGCTAAATCCTATGTAGCCACTGCGATCCGTATAACAGGGTTGCCGTTCAGCAACGAGCTACTGGCAGCTACCTCCGCTGCCTTTAACGGGGTAATAGGTCCAAAGTTGGGCGAAGCGGCCCATATCGGAAATCCCGCCAGGGCGAGGGCAGAATCTTGGTTTCAGCTTCGTTATGTTCATAAAAATGAGCTTCATAAGCGTCGATATCTTGATAGTGCCTTTTTTTCCCTTTATAACGACGAGAATAAAGTTACATACAATGATGCAATCGAGGTCATGAAAATGTACTCGAAACATAAGGACGAAGCGGTTGGTGGTAGTGCCAATATGCGCGCATATGACTCTGCGCGAGCACGACAAATTGCTGCGGCAAATCAAGATCTGAACAGTGCATATGATGCTGGTCTCGGCGTTTTAAACGTTAGAAGTATTGATAATGAGCTTATTCCGGCCGCAAATGCCGTTATGAATGAGCTATTCACGAAAAAGAATATTCCCTGGCCCGATGGGGTGCTCCCTACTGATATTACTGTAAGCGAAGACGGTCGAAACTTTATATTAATAGCGCATGATAAAAAAAGGGCCGTGACCGGAACAATGACCGTTACCACCTCAGCTGATGGTTCAGAAGTCGCTACATGGTCTCCTATCACAGGAGAAACAAGACGTAGCAGAGTCGATAGTCAAGGAAAAGTAACGACTGAAAGTTCTAGCGCTGATGGCAAGAAAACTACGTCAGTGACTCAATCTCCAGAATCATTTTCATCTACTAATAAGTTCAAAGGGGAAAAATTGTCCTCTTTTAGTGCAGGGGATAACTCTTCATTTTCATCAAAATATACTTTTCAAGGCGAAAAGTTAACTACTGTGAGTACCGAATTTGATACAGATAAAAAGTTCAAAATAGAGATAGAAAACGAAAATGGACTTGATAATCAAACAAAAATGACCGGTGATCGCTTAGGTAATATATATATTGAGACAAAAATCGGCGATTATCAATCCAAATTGGATTTGCAAGAAAATCTAAATTTTACGGCATCAGGAGCTATTAGCGTTCCGAAAGATGACGTTTACATGATTCGGGATGTAATTGTTACCAGAAAAGATGGAAAAATTAGCCAGCAAACTATATCGCCAGATGGTACCTTTAATAACTGGACATATAATGTTGACGGAACAGCAACTGGACAACTTAACGGTTGGGCATTTCCAGCCGGAGGGGGGCCACTTCAAGAATTTATTACTAGTTGGACTTTTGATGGGAAGAAAACATCATATTCATCGACCATGGGCGATAAAACGACATATACCGAATATATTTCAACTCCATCTTTTATATTTAAAAATGCGTTATTTACAGACATCGGTTATGTCACAATATTCCCTAAAGATGGAGAAGATTACTCGGTCCCGTTTATTTACCTAAAGAAAGATAAGGAAACGGGTCTTATATCTTCGCTAAGCTACAGAAACGGTGACATAAGATTCTATGAGGATTACACATCTATTAGAACAGCCGGCGTCGAACAGGAGCTGTATAAGAATCAATTGTCTGCGTTGAAAAATTCTTTAGATCCAGACTCAATTGAGGATTACACATTTAGCAGAGAAGGTCAGTACGGTATAAAAAATATTGGAGATAATGGATTCATATATCAAAGGAGTGGCAGTAATTACTATGACGTGTCTGTTGTTGAAGTTACAAAAGATGATCCATTTGGACAAAATGGTATCACCTATAGTTGGATAAAGTATAAAGATGGCAATGTAACTTATTACGCAGATGGAACCAGAGAAATTCAAAATGTCGGTGGCGAAACAGTTCGTGTTGATGCTAACGGAAATAAGATATCAACAAGGTACTTGGACGGATATAACTGGAAAACTAACGTATGGGATGACAACGGCGCTCTGATAGTTCGCGACGCTGAGGACAGGTTCCGAGATGGACGTGAAAATTTGACAGGTATAGTGGGAGATAATAACGATAATCTTATTAATGCATCCCCCGGAAATAATATAATCTACGCAGGAGGAGGAAGCGATACTATCGTTTTTACTGATGGGGATGGTATAGATATGGTCGCCAGCAAGGTAGCAGGAGATATAAGAATAAAACTAACAGGAGACCGCACTAAAGATAATGTAAATTTATCAAGAGAAGGTGTTGATTTGAAAGTTTCTCTTGTAGGAACGAGTGATAGTATAACTATTGAAAATTGGTTCACCAATCGTTGGTACAAATACGAGATTGAATTTTCTGATGGTAGCGAATGGATACCGAATTTAGAGAATCATGACCTAAGTTCTTTGGCGACCAACGGCAATGATATAATTAGCGGAAAATCTAGTTTGAGTGCAATAGTGGCTCATGGATTAGATGGGGATGACACACTTCTGGGTTTTTCTGGAAACGATATTTTATATGGAGATGAGGGGAATGATTGGTTAAATGGAGGATCCGGTGATAATGTTCTTTATGGTGGATTAGGCAATGATACGTTTTTTATCGGCGCCAACAGTGGAAACGATATGATTGCTGACTGGCAGGCGGGAAGCAGTGACCAGGACGTATTAAGGTATGCAGAAGGTGTTGAAGTAAAGGACATTGCTATTGGCAGGAACGGCTTCAATCTTTTATTGACAGACACTGATAGTAATAGTTCTGTAACGATAACAAATTATTTTTCGAATAAGAAATCGAAAAATGGCGCCGAAATTAGATTTCATAACGGTAGCATTTTACGCTTCGAAGATATTGTAAGAAGTGTTCCGGCTCCAGCCATTCCTACGAGTGGTAATGATACGCTTTTTGTCGACTATGGCACGGAGATGTCAGGACTAGCTGGTAATGATACGATGATAGGCACTGAAAATAGCGTGATGTTCGGTGGAGACGGGAATGATCAACTTATAAATGATAATAGCATAGATTCCATCATTAATGGTGAGAACGGTGATGATGTGATAATTGCGAGCAACTTAGTACAAGCTTCGTTCAGCGGCGGTGCTGGTAATGATCAAATTATTTTATCTGGTACGGTTATGGAAAGTACTATAAACGGGGACGATGGAGATGATACGTTTATCATAAATAATAAAATTACTGGTTCGTTTCTATTTGGTGGCGATGGTAACGATAATTTCAACATTGTTTCTTCGGAAAATAGTATTCTAAACGCTGGAAATGGCAGTAACTTGATCAACGTTTCACAGTCAAATGGAGATGTCATTTCTTCTGGGGATGATGACGATACGATAAATATTTTATCAGGGAAAAATAGCGTTGTTAATTCGGGATCCGGTAACGACACTATTATAGTGCATATGAATGATGCCAGCATTGATGGTGGCGATGGCGTCGATCACATCACGGTGTATTCTGGCAAGAATAATGTCATAAATGGTGGCGACGGAAATGACTTATTAGAAAGCTATTCAGGAAGTACAAATATAAATGGCGGCTCAGGTGACGATCATATTGTAATTTATGGTGCCAATTCCAAGGTTGAAGGCGGTTCAGGCAACGATACAATTGACGGATCCGGTGAGAGAAATTTTATATATGCTGGATCTGGATCCGATCAAATTAGTTTCTCAGGAAATACAAACTATTTGGATGCCGGTGAAGGGGATGACTCGATTAATTTATCTAGCGGCGATGAAAATACCATTAGTGGAAATTCTGGAAACGACACCATATTATTCGGGGGCGGGAATGCCAACGTGTTTGCTGGGAATGACGGAGACGATAACATTTCCATCGTCGGAGGCATTGGAAACGCAATTTTTGGAGGGGCTGGCAGCGACGTATTGACTAATCAATTAGGGCAGTCTTTGCTAGATGGTGGCAGTGGAAATGATATTTTGCAAGGAAGCGGCGCTGCGGAGTTTTTATACGGGGGGGCTGGTGATGACATCTTATATGCTGGCGATGGCGATGATGTGATTTCGTTTAATATTGGCGATGGGAATGACACGATTTTTTCGATTGGTGGCGAAAAAACTGTTTCTCTAGGTGCCACAACCGATATTAACAAGCTTGCTTTCAAAAAGGACGAGAGAGATCTTATTTTTATTGTTGGCGAACAAGAAAAAATAACTTTTAAAAACTGGTATGATTCTAGCTCATTAAATACAAATATAAAACATCTTCAAATTTTTTCTGAATCAAAAGGAGTCTCCCAGCCAGCCGCTTCGCTGGGGAAAGACAGCATGATGATTTATGATTTTCAGGGCATCGTCAATTATTTCAATGCGTCACGGCATGGAAGCGAGATGAATGATGAGTGGAAATTATCGCAAGCTTTAAGTGAGAATCCAGCACAGGGTGATCTGACAACATTACTAGGCGGTGAAATAGCAACATTTTATGCCTATGGCGGAAACGGGAATGGACTATCCCCGAATACCATCCACAGTGTATTGCAGGACGAAAAATTTGGAAAGCTTCGCTAATATCTGCGATCAACGTGGCTAAACCATATCATTCATGATTTAGCCACGTACCATGGTAATCCCCCCATTTTTAGATCGTGCTAAAAGTAGAGGTTAAGTGTTTAGTTTCGTGTGATCATATTCCTCATCGCAGCATGGCCCTGTTCCGTGCCAGAGCCGTGCTCGGCGAGTTGCTCGGCGGTTTGTCACCGAGATCGTCCCACCGGTTGCAGCACATCGCATAAACTTCGGTCTATGAGCTCACGCATTCATCCTCAAGCCAGCCCCACCTCGAAAATCCGCCAGGAAATCAAGGACTCAGGCCTGTCCGACCGCTAGGCCGCCGAGTTCTTCGATATTAGCTGCACCGCAGCCGCCAAGTGGCTCAAGCGGGACGATGTACCAAACAGTTTGTGCCGAGCCCATACGCTGCATACGCTGGTAACAGCGACGCAGGAGAGCAGCAGCGTGTTGTCACTACTCCAGTTGCTCCGCCTGCCAGATGTCCATCTGTCGTGCCCGTATGCCTATCTACGGAAGATAGGTTTTGGCGCTCCCAATCTACCCTTCAACCCTGTTCTTCTGTATGCTTTTCTAGTTCTGACATGACCCGCATGAAAACGGCGCGTCGTACGGCGTTGAGCTCTGCTCAACGAGAGGGAATATCGGTCTGGGACTCTCGCCATCTAAACGAGCTATTGAGCCGCCATCCGGAAATTGACCGAGACTTTCAGGTTCTACTCGATGCGCATACCACTGCTCGGAGGCCGATTGAACAGCAACTGGCCCTAGACCAAAGAGCACAGGAGCTAATCAGCAGGCTTGAGGTATTGCGTCCAGGCAGAGAAAATTTTAGGGAATTTGAAGACTTATGCGTGGAAATCTTAAACTACGTGTTCATTCCTCACCTAGGCATTCCTTCGGTTCAGAGCAGGAGCGAGGACTGCCTCGATGTGCGCGACGCAGTCTTGCCAATAGCAAGTGATCACACGTTTTGGCAGGAGATCAAACAAATTTGCTCAACCCGGTCCATGATTGCAGAGTTCAAGAACTACTCAGAGCGCATTCGTCAGCGTGAAGTGGAGTCAATCCAGCAGTATCTTTATGCAAAGGCCAGGCGCATGTTCGGAGTTTTGTGTAGTCGCAGCCAACCATCCCAATCCGCAGTGCTGGCTCGACGTCGAGCTTGGATCGAGGCCGACAAACTCATACTGTTCCTGTCCGATGATGAGATAAAGGATCTTATTCGCGCAAAGTCTTATGGCGAAAATCCGACGGACGTTCTCGATGCGCAATTGAAAGAGTTCTTCCTTCGCTTGGCGCCATGAACATAACGATGAACTTATCAGTAACGGACCGGAGGAACTTATATCCGACCGGGCCAGCGGTAGAGCGCCTGCTTCCACGCGCTATAGCGAAACAGTAGGCTACGACAGCCTGGCCCATCATCTGCTTGAAGCGTGCGTTGATATCGAGGATTTTGCGCGCTGGAGGTGGACCTGCCATCACGAGAGGCCAAAGATGGCACTTGGCGGCATCACGCCAAAACAGAGGCTTGCCATAGTCGCTTAACCTCTACTTTTAGAGCGCTCTAAAAATGGGGTGATTACCCCGCCAATCAATAAGCGAGAAAGATCATCATGTTGGATAAGAAGTGGTGGCATAACGCCGTCGTGTATCAGATCTACCCACGTAGTTTTCAAGACAGCAATCACGATGGGGTCGGTGATCTGGCCGGCATCATCGGCAGACTGGACTACCTGCAACATCTGGGAATCAACCTGATCTGGCTGTCGCCAGTGTATCGGTCGCCGATGGACGATAACGGCTATGACATCTCCGACTATCAGGATATCGCCGCTGAATTCGGCACATTGGCCGAGATGGAGCAGTTGATCGCAGAGGCGGCCAAGCGCGACATCCGTATCCTGATGGATCTTGTGGTCAACCACACCTCTGACGAGCATGCTTGGTTCGTCGAGGCGAAGAAATCCAAGGATAGCCCCTACCGTGACTACTACATCTGGCGCAATGCAGGCGCCGATGGCTCCCCGCCCGACCAGCAACGTTCGTTTTTTGGCGGGAGTGCATGGGAATACGATGCCGCCAGCGGGGAATATTACTTCCATCTGTTCTCGAAACGACAGCCGGACCTGAACTGGGAAAATCCGCAGGTGCAGGAAGAGGTGCATCGCATGATGAACTGGTGGTTGGACAAGGGCATCGGCGGCTTCCGCATGGATGTGATCGATCTCATCGGCAAACAGGTCGATCAGCAGATTATCGCCAACGGCGCACAACTGCACCCGCTGCTGCAGCAAATGCACCAAGCGACCTTGGCGGCACGCGATGTATTGTCGGTGGGCGAGACTTGGAGCGCCACCCCGGAGACCGCCAAGCTGTATTCCGACCCGGCGCGTCAGGAGCTGTCGATGGTCTTCCAGTTTGAGCACATCACAATGACCCACGATACCAAGGAGGGGAAATGGAAACCGCGGCCGTTCGATCTGATCGAGTTCAAGCAGGTCATCAGTAAATGGCAGACCGAGCTGGCCGATGCCGGCTGGAATTCGCTGTTCTGGAATAACCACGACCTGCCGCGCGCCGTATCCAAATACGGCGACCCCGGCCGTTACCGAGTCGAGTCGGCCAAGATGCTGGCCACCGCGCTACATTTTCTCAAGGGCACCCCCTACGTCTATCAAGGCGAGGAAATAGGCATGACCAATGTCCGTTTTGATTCCATCGACGACTATCGCGACATCGAATCGCTCAACCTCTACCACGAACGCACGGCCGCCGGCGTGTCACCGGAGACGATGATGGCCGGCATCCACGCCAACGGGCGGGACAATGCACGCACCCCAATGCAGTGGAACAGCACACACAACGCCGGCTTCAGTGGCGGCACGCCATGGCTAAAGCTGAATCCCAACTACCCCGAGATCAACGTCGCGGCCGCGCTGGAACAACCCGATTCGATCTTCTTCCACTACCAGAAGCTGATCGCACTGCGCAAACACTGGGACGTCATGGTTTACGGGAAATACCTGCCATTGCTGGAGCAGCACCCGCAGGTATTCGCCTACCGTCGCAGCTTGGGGAGCCAACAGCTCGTTGTCGTCAACAATTTCTCCGGCGAACACGTCGAACTGGATCTGCCGGCAATGCTGCACGGCATTGCCGGGCAAGGCTTGATCAGCAACTATGCCCAACGTGACAACTGGACCGACCACCTCAGCCTGCAGCCATACGAATCGTTTGCTATCGCTTATGTGTGTGAGGCGGGGCGCGGGTAAAGCGTTGTTGTGCAATCACATCGAGTCGCGCGATCGCATGAGTAAATGGCGCTGGGTGGTCGAACGCACACTGGGCTGGCTGCACCGCTTCCGCCGCCTGCGTACATGCGGAAACCAAGAAGTTAGCTGACGGTCTCGATGTGCCATCCCTTTGAAACTAGAGCGTTACGTACCTTTTGCGACACCCTGCTCTCATTGGCGGCAACGCATAGATGTCGAGGTCCGATGTAGCTGATAGCCCATCAGGCCTTCAGCTTATCAAGTTGATCTGCGCTGGGTGCATGAAAATCAGTCCGCGTGCCAAATGACGTCAAGGTACCGGCATCCATCGCGAAGGCCGTGGTGTGATACAGGCTCCCTCCGAATCCACCTCTAGAGACGCCAAAATCTTGGCCTGCATACACGTTCTTCTCGCCGGCCAGCACCCATACGGGTTCTAGACCAGCGCTCGCAAGCTTGTTCAGGAAGTAGTCTCTGGATACGACGCCAGCTCCTGACCCGCGCGAACGCAGTGAGGGGTCCTGCCAACGAAGAGTGCCGCCGACGTCGACGTACTCCGGAGCCTTGCCGCTTCGCAGGTGCAGATCCAGCATATTGATGACGCCTGATGAGGGCAGGTAGAGCGAGAAACCGTCGTCAACCGAATTGTCGTTACCGTTGCCTTCAACGTTCAGTGATTCCACGATGCCGGCATACGGTATTTTGATGCCAGCCCTGATGTTCTGTTCCAGCTCGATTTGCTGTGTATCGCGCCACCCATGCTCTCCCAAGAAGGGGCTCAGGGAGTCGCTTTCCCACAAACGAGACGCGTCGCCACGGTGCCTGCCGAGCAGTTCCTTTGCTAGCTGGGGACCGTTGCCTAGAGCGGTGACCAAGCAGCAGATGCGCGACCAGGCATCCGCATGCGTCCGCCGACCCTGGCCCGGCACGATCCAGCGACGAAAACCGTAGACAGTCAGCCAACGTTCGCCGTCGGGGCTGGTCACATCGATTTGACCGACTTCGTTGCACAGGTCGCTCTCTACGTGCAACCATGCCAGGAGCAGGTCGGTATCGCCAGACGGTAGTCGGGGTGCCGATGGAGTCCACCATGTGACCGGTGCAGATTGCCAGCCTGTTTCGAGGGTGCTTCGAACGAGCAGCGACGGGTCCAGGTCTCTCTTCATGTCGCGGCCTCGAGGGCCTGGCTCGAATACCCTGAGCCTGCCTTCGTCGCCCCAAGAACATATCGCGAGGTTGTCAGTCATACGGGCTGCAGCCTCTGCGAGCGCGATATATTGGTACTTCTTGCCGATGCGCTCCACTCGATGCTTACCCATACGGTCGTGGCTGATATTACCGCCCCTCTCGAACTGCTCGAAGAGCTCCTCGGTCCACCCGAGCTGATGCGCTCGCTCGCAAATCCATCGTCGTACAGGGCCATAGTCGGGCTCCGGCGGGCGCCTGTTGTCATCGCTCATCCGCGTTGATTCAAGAAGGAAGTGCTCGGCGAATTCGGCGTATTCGGTGCGCAACGCCTCCGACAGCGCCTCCTGGAAGACATCGTTGGCTCTCCCGACCTCGGCCAATAGGCGCTCGGACTCCCGCCTGCTCGCTGCGCTGAAGGAGCCGCGCATGGGCCGCAGCCGGTAATCGACCGTCAGCCGGCGCAGCGCAAGGTAGGCTTCTGCCTGCTCGGTGGTCACCTTGTCCATGAGCGCGTCCTGCCAGTGTTCGAAGAGTTCCTTCGTAGTGCTGCCAGCATGAGTGCGCGGCGCGTCTATGATGCCGTGCAGCCAGTTGCGCAAAGTGTAGTTGCCGAAGTCACCGTGTTGGTCCGTGGAAGAGCAAATCGAATCGCCGTAGCCGCGGTCTCGGTACTTATTAAGGTCCTCGTCCGTCACAGGTTCCAGCGGCCAGGCTGACTTGAACTTTGCCCTACATGCATCGAGGTTGATCTGCGTGGGCAGCTCCCCGGCAGCTTGGGCATAGAGTAGGACACCAAAGGCGTAGTCGCGAGCCATGAGGTTAAGCGGCGGCTGCTTACCTTCAGTAAAGTAGTTTTTCCAGACAGATGCGGCGAGCACACCGCAACGTGTTCGGTCCGTGCCCTGCATTGCCGCGCCGTAGCAGGCAGCGAGAAGGCGTTCTGTGATGTATGGGTCGTCGACGCCGGCAAATTGGTCCACGAGCGCAGCAGCGTGACCGAGCTTACAGGACAGGAGGTTCACGAGGGCCTTGGTGGCGCGGTCACGAACGGCCCGGTTGCTGGTAGACAAGAACCAGGTCAGCGTGACCGTCGCGAGCCGGAGACATTTCTCGTCGACTTCGCTGGCGTCGGCCTCCCAAGCCCAGTCGATGAGCGAGGCGACGGCACCGCCCTCGTCCAGGTCATCTACGGCCAGGAACACCGACCACACAGCGTCCCTCTGCGGCATTGGACCCGGCCACAGTTTGTTGTGTAGCCAGTTGGCATTGAACAAATTCTCAGGCTCGGTGCTTACGAGCAGCATCAAGCCGTAGGCCGAGCGGCCAGTGACCTCGCAGAGCTTGTCTACCCATCCGGCCGTCCGGCTTGTGAACGCCGTCGGGCTTCGCCACGCCAGCGAACTCTCAAAAGCGTCGAGGAGAGACGGGTCGTCGATGGCCTCCTCGGACAAGACATCGAAGATTTCGAGGTTGAACTCCTCCGGCAGTTGCACTGCCAGTGCCTCGATGACCCCGGCAAACCGCCAGCTTTCATACGGCTCGAAGTAAGCGGCCAGCGGCGCGCGCCGGAACGAGCCATCTACGTCTGTGCGGTCGATCTGGCTGATGAGCCGTTTGGCACGTAGGTGGTCCGACAATCGTTCGAACGTGAATCGGATGATTTCTTCTTGGGAGCCGTCTGGCTGCCACTCGACGTCCTGCGTGAGCACGCCTTCAGACAGGAAGGCTGAAAAGAGGCTACGCTCCGTATAGCCGCCCGAGCTGTGAACGCTTTCCAGCAGCGTGATGGTGTCTTCCATGGACAGGCTTCCGCCGTCGCCCTGGACCGCGCACGCTTCCAGGAACTGCTCCAACGCCTTGCGCGGAATCGTCAGCTCGGGGATGAGCTTCAGCTCCCTCTGGACTTTGTTCGCCACTGCGGTCAGGTAGAAGTCGAAGATGGCGGTGACGCCGTCCATACCCTTGGGTAGTTGCTTCAGACCCTCGGCGTCGAGATACTCGCAGCAGGTTCGAAGGAACAGTGGGTTCTCGAACTCCCTGGCCAGGTTCGGAGAGCTGGGTCGCGCGATGCCACGTCGGTCGAGGTAGGCCTTTGCTGCGGCGCCAGCGTGGCCTGCGAAACCGGGATGCACGACGCGCGCGAGCTCCTTAAGCGGGAGGAAGCGGAAGTAGGTGCTGCGAATGGTCAACACCAGTGCCAGCCGAGGGAACTTCTGTACCAGCCGGATGAACCCGGACAAGCGCGTCTCCCAAAGCGCGATGCCATGTCGCTCGTTGAGGGCATCTATGGCCAGTACTGCCCTGCAATCAGCGGCCTCTGCTGCGGCGTCGAGCGCGCCGAGGAAGTTGACGTTGGTGACTTGGGCCAAATCAAGCTGACCACGGATTTGCTCCCAGGGGTCCCCATCGGTGAGGCTTCCGCTGAGGATCAGGATGAAGGGACAAGCTGCCTCAAGCTGCTTGTGTCCGAAGTCAGCGACGAGGTGGGATTTGCCGATGCCGCCTGGGCCCGAGATGACCAGTTCCCGCTTGTTCATGAGCTGCCAGCGCTCGCTCGCAATCTCATCGCGGACACGGTCGACCGCCGAGTAGAGGTCGAAGAGGTCCTTGCGAGGGAGGTAACGGCTCTTGTCGGAAACCTTGTCTTGGACCTCGGCCAGTGCTTCGGAGATGCTGTCGATGGCTGCGACCGCTAAGGCCGCCCAGCTCTCCAGCGGCACCGATGCCTCCAACGCTGCGGGAGGTGCACCAAGGCTTTGCAGAAGCAGTTCGCAGGTGTGTCGTACTCGGTCGGTAATCGTCAACAGCTTTTCGCGCGACAAGCTACCGGACGCTCCGTCCATCTTGTACGTAATCTCGGCAGCCCAGGTCGCGGGCATCGCGAGTAGTTCTGGATCGCGAGCCACCGCTTGCAAGGCCTGCTGGATGGGCAGCTCCACGTGACTTTCGGGGCTGTAGCGTTCACCCAGATTGTGGCGCTGTACGTCGAGCTTGTCGCGGAACCAAGCCGAGCTGAACTTGACCGAATCGAACCAGTAGCGTGCCCGTCCAGAGTACATGGGGTCGTCGCGCCCAAGGCGCTCGCCGACGCTGGACGCGCTCCAGAGTTCGATTTCGATGGTGCGCCCGCTGGCTGCTGCGTCGTTGACGCCTTTCTTGCGCCACCTCTCATAGCGCTGAACTTCGCTGGCCTTCCTGCCCGACCGGTTGTCACGCAGGTCAACGGGCAGGCACACGACGAATTTCGTCAGCTGTGGATGGGCGCTAAGGGCTCGCTTCAACGAATCGGCCAGGTCACCTACTTGTCCGTCCTCGAAACCGCCGATGAAGTATTTCGCTTGCCAGCCAACTTCGTGACCGTCCGCATAGGCTCGGTAGCACTCGAGCCCTTGGTCTGCCCCTGGGCCCTTACGGATGAACCGAGAGCCCGCCGCCGGGTCTTCCAGGGCTGCCAGCTGACAGCAGAGTTCTTCGAAGCCGCCGTTCTGAGTTCCTCGATGTTCCCGAATACGTCTAAAGTCCAAGTTCAACGCCAACACTGCCTCCATTTATTTTTCGGCGCTATCCAAACTCAGCTATGACCGCCGTTCCAGCGATCGCTTACGCTGCAAAGTAGAAGCTAGAGTTAACCTACGTAAAGTCCGCTCTTGGCCGTTAGCCGCCCAAGAGCATAACAAGTTACCAATCAGAAAAACTCACGCATTGTCACAGGCTTGTGCGAAAGTCCGCTTGGGGCGAAAGCCATCTGTCAGAATCGAGTCGCTGCAGCCATCAACTCTAGTGGCGATAGCCAGGCCGATCTGGAAACGACCTTGCTCAACTATTTAAAGCTTTACAAACACCACATTCCACACCGGGCCATCGGCGCAAAAACGCCATCCAGGCGCTCAAGGAATGGCAACACAAGAAGCCGGGCCTATTCGTGAAGCGCACTTATGATCAAACGGGACTGGACACCTAGTCATATGCACAGTGCTATTCCTATCCGTAAGAATAATGCATACGCTGTGTCTAGTGAATCAGGGGGCTATTTCACCTGTCGGCTTACCATCTCACCTTCTTGTGTTTGAGGGATTCACGAACATTGAGCTGCCGCGACGTGAAAGTTGGTGGGCAATCTTCGTCAGTCAATTCTTTAGCGAAGCCATACGAAGGCCTATGTGAAATAGAGCTGCAATCGGGCGACACGATTCGAATCGAATCTTCCCACTGGGCATTCCGTACAGAGAGCGCATAGGCCGGTTTTCGGCAGCTACAGGCTTGGTGTGCTTTGCGGGATAGGTGAACGCTGACGACTGCGCGACGCTGCTTTTGGAATCATCCCCTTCGGCTAGCGAAATTTCGCTAGTTGCATTTCTCGTTTTTCCGCAACATCTTCAGGCGCTCGGTTGCAGCGAGCAGGTGCATTGCTTCGGCGCGCGCTAGGAACGAGCAGGCGCGCTCGTATGAAGGATTAGGCTCGGTGCTCCAGACGAGGCCCGCGCCATACAGCGCCGCAGCCTGCTGGTAGTAAAAGCTCGGCGGTAGCACTTGTGCGGCCCGCTGGAAATAGATGCGGGCGCGCGGCAGGTCGACCTCGCTGCCGTGACTGCCGTGAAGGTAGACCGACGGCACCCGGATCGCGTAGGTGGCGTCGTTGAGAAAAAAGGACATCAGGCCATCGTTTTTTGCGGACGTGTTGTTGTATTTTTCTTGTACCGCTTTCCATTTGGCTACTTGGTCGCGCAGCAGCGCCAGTTGCTTGGGGACTTCCTGGATGCTTGGGCCCAGCACTTTGCGCTCCTGCGCGCTTAGGTACTTGTCGAAGTTGGCGATGGCGAAACTGAGTGTCTTGAGCAGACGGTCGAACGGCAGCGGATGGTCGAATGACGCAAATTCGGTCTGTGCAGGTTCGTGCATGATGTGATTTGCAGCCAGCAGGAACTGGAGCATGCCGGCAACCGGAAATGTCTTTCTGCGCGCGAGCAAGTCAAGCGCCGCCGCGTCCGCCTTCTGTTCCAACTTGTTAACCTCGTCCGCCGCCATTTTGTCCATGGAGATGGGGTCGCCAGCAAACGCGTGAGCAAACTCATGGGCCAGCAGGAAGGTGAGCAAACCAGTACGGCATGCCGCGACCTGCAGATTGTCATCGGCAGCGCCGTACAGGCCGCGGTAATCGGTCTTGCTGTCCACCCGTTCCAGGTAGGCGCGCGCTGAGAGAAAGAATGGTCCGAAGGCTTCGGCCTCCGCCAAGTAGCTGCTGTAGCCTTGCAGAAGGTGTGCTTTGTTGACGTTGGGGGATGAAAGCAGCCGCACGTATTCGACCATGGTGCACGCCTCCTGGGCCCGGATGTGCACGCCCAGCGACATCTCGATTTCTCCGCTGGACGATATCCGAACCTTCATCGCGCCGGTGTCGGCCTTGAGCAAGGTCAGCTTCAAGCTCTTGGCCTTGGCCAGCTCTGGCGCAGTCATGACGCTTTGCAGCTCGCCCCAAGTCCAGGCAAGTTCGCCATCTACGGACTCGGAGTAGGTGCTTGCACGGCAGACGCCAGCCCACGCCAGCAACATCACTGCGCCAACTGCTTTGACGCTGATCATTGCGCTTTTCCTTGAGGTACGGTGACGACAGCCGCAGTTTTGCCGTCCACGATATGCTCGAGCGTGAACTTACCGGAGAATCGATCGAACTTCGCCACAAATTTGTCGTTCGGCTTATTGGCCATGTTGCCGAGCGCGGAGAGTAGTAGTGCCTGGTCCTGGTCCGAGTATTTTTCCGGGTACTTGGAAGCATAGTTCAAAAACTCGCGAATGACCGCGAAGGCGGGGTCACCTTCCCCAATGCCCGAAAAGCTGCTTTGCCCGAACTGCTCGACTGCCCATTGATAGAGCGAGGCGTAGAACGAGCATACCGGTTTACCCTCGTTGAAGGCGACAATATCGGCGCCGAGGGCCACGTCACATAGCATTTGGCGTTGTTTCTTGGCGGGGTTGCCGGGCTCGTCGGTACACTCGGGCTGGCCGAAAAGCTCTCCTCCTTCCAGACAGCGACCGTAGCAAATGTCATGCTTCTTGCACGAGTCCTCGAACTGACAGTACCCCAGCAGCGCCTTGTTGGGAACCAGCTTGCTGCTCCACCCGTCCGCCGCCCCGCAGCCGTTAGTCCGCAGACCGGGAAGTAGCGTGTCTTGGGCCAGCGCCGGTGATTGTGGGAAGCCGAGGGTGAGCGCCATCAAGCAGCTATACAGGAGATGTTTGAGATGTTTCATGGGGCCCCTAAAAGTGTTTATTTTGCAATTCCTTGCCCATTATAAGTAAGCCGGAATGCTTTGTGGTAACTACTATCAAATAAACAACATATTTTTGATTTCAAGGCGGCAGGTAGCGATCATTGGGGCGCCAACAGAATTTGGAAAAAATAGTACGCTAAGGATTTCCGCCGGTCCGAAGCGGACGGAGTTTTCCCTCTTCAAGGTTCCGGCTTTGCTGCCAAACATAGCCACCGGTTAGATTGATGTGTTCCCAACCCAACGGCGACAGGTATATCAGTATGCCGTCGTCGGGCCGCTTGCCGGCTTCGCGCAGGGCCCACGTCGTCCGTTCAAGGTATACGATATCGCACAGCACTATGGCGGCCATCACCAGGTTCAATTCGCTGGTGCGGTAGCGCTAATGCTCGAAGCTCCTGTCCCTGATCTTCCCGAGCCGGTGAATGAAGACTGCCCGGGTCAATACGTTGATCTTGCCGTTGTGTGTCTTTCCGCAAAAAGTACGCTATCGAGGGACAGGCCCGGTAGAATCGGCGGCAAGCTATAGCTGTCGCTGAAGTCTGGACGCTGGCCGCTTCTGATCCGAGAGACAGGAAAATCGCGCAACAGCAAATACTGATTCGAAAGCCGCGCGCTGGTGCGTGCGTGACGGTTTCAGCCAGTGCGAAGGTCCGCAATGGGGCCAGGCTGTGTGAAACTCCAAATCTCAAAATATTCGTGGGAAGGATTACCATTCCCAACACCGAGAAAACAGCGTAGCACGCGTTTTGATAGGCCGATTTTTGAAGGACCAGAATTTTTCTGCATTTTTACACAGCCTGGGGCGGAAGCGGACGGTGCCGTTGAATCGCACGAGTAGCTCAGACTCGTCTGATTCATAGTTCTTGAAGGATGAGAAACCGATGGATCGTGGTAGGGGCTTGGGCGCCCTGCCAGGCGCCTGGTGTGCGATCTCGCGGCTGCCTGATCCACCGGCGAGGTCGGATCTGGCCGGTCTATCTCCCCTGCCCTGCACGGACTCCTCCCGCGCTCAAGCAAAAGCAGGCCTTCCCTAGCCGCAACCGCCGGCGAAGGATGGTTTATCCGATCGAGGCAGCAGCAGAGCGCATGCTTCTGAGCGCTATTTCGGCACAGTTGCCTACGATAAACTAGCCCGTCATCTGCTTCGTGCGCTCGGCCAGATCGGTGGCTTGGCAAGCTGGCGGTGGAGTTGCGATCACGGCCGGCGCGACATGGCACTTGACGGTGTCACGCCAAAACAGAAGCTTGCCATGGCCGCTTAACCTGTACTTTTAGGGCGCTCTAAAAATGGGGAGGATTACCGCCCCGCGAAATCAACACGTCTTTGGAAACTTTGGAAACTATGATTGACAGCACAACCGTAAAAATGCCCGAGCTACAAGTCTTCGGAAAAACCTTGGTTCTTGGAGCGCTCTTAGTTGAGCTAGCCAAAATCTCGTATATTGCCGGTGGGTCTCTTTCCAGCGTCTTGAGTGATCGACATAATCTTGCTTGGTTACTGGGTATCGGTGGGTGCGTTTGTCTCGTTATCTGGTACCTATTCATTCGCGGCTTCGGTACGACCGCAAAAAGAGTTATGAGAAGCAGACGGATCGATCTTCTGGCCATTTTTATTCTCGGTGGATCAGCAACGATGATCCCTGTCCCTATTGTGACGGAAGCGCACACTCACATCGGCAAAATTGATGGTCATTGGATCCTGCTCTTGCTGGCATTTGTATTTTTGGTCATCGCATCGCCACTAATTCGTGCACTAACGATGTGGCGCAAAGAACGTCCACCCCAACTGTATTTCTTGACCGACGACGAAGTCACTAACGATGCCAATGATGTACTCGCCAGTCGTGAGAGCGCTGTAGAGTTCGCAAAAGGGGTATTGGCAAGTGGATCAAGCAACGGATTGATATATGGGGTGGATGGCCCTTGGGGCGTCGGAAAAACGAGTTTCCTGAATTTCGCTTGCAATTATTGGCGGCAAGAAGCTGCCAACCAAGTAATCATTGTTCGTTTCGAACCGCTGCGATATGCATCGGATCCTGACCTTACAGATCGACTGATTCGTGACCTGACAGCCGAAATTCAAAGTCAAGTCTACGTTCCTGAATTTCGGCCAGCTGCTAACCGATACTCGCGAATGTTGAAAGGGAAAGCCGACTTTTCTTTCCTTGGATTTAGTTTCTCGCTGGAACCTTCTCCGGAGACAGTTGATGAACTTTTGGATGACATTGATTTTGTCTTGGAGCGAAATAACCTTCGGCTTGTGGTGGTGATTGATGACTTGGACCGGCTGGACGCCAAGGCTGTGAACGATGTACTCTTCACGGTGAGGCGAACGTTTAGGCTCAAGCAGGCGGCCTATATCCTTTGCTATGATACCGAAATTCTAGTGGATTCCAATGACGATGGAGGTCGAGCAAGACAGTTCTTAGAGAAATTTGTCAACATCAAGTTGAGCCTTTTCATTGATAGCGCCTCGCTTCGGTCGTTCTTGACAACTGACTGGAATAGTAATGGCAGTCAGTTCCCGTCGATTCCGGCGGACACTATGCTGAAGCTCGAAGGAGTTTTGAGCGAGCTTGCGGTCATGTTGGAGGGTGAAAATGCAGCGACCTACATGCGCCTCATCGGTGACTTGAGAAAACTAAAACGCTTTGTGAACGCTGTCTTACAAATGCGATTGGAGAGGACAAATCTCGCACGCATGGATTTTAATCTTCGAGACTTGATAAATCTGATGCTTCTACACTTGAACTACCCGGGTATCTTCCGGCGAATTTACGTTGAAGAGACAGAAGGTAGATCAGGGATTTTTTCTCTGAAAACCGATCGAGAGAACCAACGCACTAGGTACGTAAACTCACCTGGATTCTTAGAGTACACACAAACAAACGCTGAGCTCGGCGAATTTTTGCTTAGACAGCTATTTGAGATCGACACACTGGATCTTGGCGAATACGGATCTATAGATGAAAGCGTACGCGTTGCTAGAGCGTGTTTCAACTCAACTCCGCACCGAAATCTCGAAGCCTTTCTCCTGTTAATCGTACGCTTTGCAGCGCCAGAACCGAGAGAGACTTTCAGACTATATCAAGATGCTGTTACAAGAGTTGCGAACGGCAGCTCAATCTCAGACGTCTTATCTGATGCAGAGTTTTCCTTGAGCGACGGGAATCACACCCATGATGAATTCTGGCGCATTCTGGTCAGCCAATCGCACTCGTTCGACACAGCTACGGCTCAGCAGTCTATTGATAAATTGGTGGAAATGATTCCACGGTACTCCCTTGTGGATTTGGGAGACCGCGGGCTTCGTGGCCGGTCGATTTACAATCTTATCCGCTTGCTTGACCGCGCTGGTTGGGGACGAACAGATGCGCAGCGAGCTAACAATACACCGGAAAACATAGTTCAAATCGCCTACCGTATCTTTGGCGAAGGAAGTCACTTGGGGCAAGGGTTGATTGACCGTCTTGCCGCTCATAGTCGTGGAGTACTGGGTATCTACGATCTGCTGTTGTTCCGACTCCAATGCAGTGCGGATAGACAAGGGCAGATCTACAACTTGCATAGTGCTTTGATTGTCTATCATGATCTGACTGCTCCAACATCTGGATCTCTCAATGCCCTTGCTGTATCTGGAATGCGGACCATAACTCAAAGGGTTTTCGCAAAATTTAGAGCGAGGTATATTACCCCAAGCGTTAATCTCTTTGACGAATTCGACACGCTGACTCAAGCGGATCTTCTCGGTGAGTCGTTGCCCTATTACGTCACCTCGTTCACGCATCGAGGTCAAATGGATCGTCTTGAAAATTCCGTAGAGGCGACACGCACTTTGGCGAAATCGTTCGTCGTTTACCAACTGCTAAATCGCCATGCACCGACAGGATCTGGCGTTGGTTGCGGATTCTATGACTCAATTGGCGATGCGGATCAAGGCGAAATCGCAAACCTCATGAATCAGTATATTTTCGAAGTGTGCTTCAACCCAAATATCGCCCCAGAGAATGCAGAGCACTTCTTGAACTACTGCTTGCTCAGTTTGAGTAGCGACAATTGGGCACACGGTAACGAACGATATCAGCCGAGTGTACAGGAGCTGACAAGTGTGATGGATCCACACGAGCTAGCACGGTATTGGGATACACACGGAAATTGGTTTAGGTCTCAAAACTATCCAGCGATTGCCAAACAAGTCATTAGCTTGAACTACGTGGCATCGTATGCAGAGGATATTCCACTCGTCTACGCTGTGTTAGATCAAGTACAAGCTCAGTTTGAATTGCCACGAATTCACTAGACGCTCGCAAGTCGTTTGAAATGCGGCTTTTAGTAGGATTGGGAGCAGCTTGTTGTTGACGCGGTGGCGCACGCGCCGTTACTGCCCCGCCGCCCACTAAGCCGGACACGTCTGGTTGGTATGGTACGGTGGCGCGGCCTGCAACACGCCGCCGTTCCATTCCCTCTTGTAGGCGATTCGCTGCCCGAACTCGTCCCAGCCCCGGTCTAGAATGGCACGGTGCAGCCCCGACTTCTGCCAGGCCTACTTACCCGGCTGCCGGCATCAACCAACTGATGAACCAGATCGGTGCCGCCCGGTGCCGCCCTCATCGCGACCAGGTGCTGCGTTGCTAGTCGACCTTGCGGTGGCGCTAGCAGATAGTCGATCAGGGCCACAGCGCCGGCGTGGCCGGCTGTTGACTATTACCCTGAGGCGGCTTCGGTGACTGTTGCGTCACCCATGCGGATCGACCGTGTTGCCGGATCAGCTCGTGCAACGCGGTCGGCCGATCAGTTCCCAGTCATTCGCCGATGTGGCGAAGGCCTCGGATGATAGGTATCCTCCCTGCCCTGCAGAGACTCATGCCGCGCTCAAGCAAAAGTGGGCCTTCCTTAGCCATAACTGCCGGCCAAGGATGGTTTATCCGATCGAGGCAGCAGCAGAGCGCCTGCTTTTGCGCGCTGTGGCGGCACAGTCGGCTACGATAAACTAGCCCGTCATCTGCTTCGTGCGCTCGATCAAATCGGGGACTTTGCGCGCTGGCGGTGGGGTTGCGATCACGGCTGACGCGACAGGGCACCTGACGGTGTCACGCCAAAACAGAAGCTTGCCTTGGCCGCTTGACCTCTACTTTTAGCACGATCTAAAAATGGGGGGATTACCATCCAGCTTGCCGGCAGCGCGCTAGCTGTGTTGGCGCGCTGCACGTTTTTCATACTGAGTTTGCCGACCGTCGTTTGCCTCCGAAAATTTCTAGTACCAGGGCACTCTTTCTTTTTGCATTCCAGAGTTTTAACTGTTCGTCATTCTCGTGCTAAGTGTCAAATTCCTTAGTTATGACGTGGGCAGGAATTTAGTGGGGCGTTACAAAACCCCAAAGAAATCCTTAATACGCGTTGCCATACTCCGGCCATTGGCGTGTATATCGGCATCCATAGTCGTGGTATAGTTTTCCATTGACGTGACCAGATGTTTCTGCAGAAATCTACCGATATCCTTCGCGAGAGTGACGTCATATTCGCCCACCTTGACCGTTTCGCTTTCGCTTGGGCTTTGAATTGTTCCGCTTATGATTGTGCCGGTCGTAGTAAAACCGTTATAGGCAGAAATCCGACAGCAGTGGACCGTGAGCTTGTGCTGGAAGTGCGTAAGGCTATTAATTTGGAATTCTTGACTTTCATACCCTTGGCTCAATGGTGGTATCCGATGATGCAATACGTTTGAGATCGGTAGTCGCTGCTCGCTTGTTAGACTAATTTTTTCTGGTGTCGATTCATCGACTAAGACTTCGTCCACGCATAGAGTCTCCCCCTGATAGTGCTGGAGGAGAATGCGATCTAATCTCAGGGTACTATTTTCTTCGCCAATATCGATGCTCCAGTAGACGAACTGAACACCATCAATTTTCTTGAATCGATTCCCGTACCAAATAGCTATCTCGTAGAATCCTCCGAAGTGCTTGTCGAAGCTGCCACCCCCTCTCATATCCATATCGAGCAGTTCTGCTACTACATGTAGCGCCCGCTGAACGGCTAGCTCATATTTCCCGTCAATCTGTGGGGCAACCCCATGATTCCCTTCGGTTAGTAGTTTTTTGGCAAGCTCTGCTCCTGATCCAGCGAAAATTGCCTCACTGTACAATCGATATTCCTTCTCGCCCCGCCCCAATCCAATTGACTTTGAGACGAGGCTAAGGTGGCCATCGCCTGTCGGATGCATCGCCTCAAATATCAACTCCAAGCCGCTAGAGCCGTTAAGTGAAAAATGCTTTTTCATGGTGTCCCACGCAACTGCTGGCGGTGTCCCCTCTTTTAGAAGTCTTTTCAAGTAATTCAATACTTCTTGTCCAAGGGTGTAATCGCCAGCGAAGCAAAGCACGGCATTTTCTTCGATCAATGTCATTTTTTGTACCACGCCGGCCATGGTTGTTGGCGCATCGCCGTGATACTTTTCGCTTGAACGAATTGATGGGAGAGCAATTGACCCTGTGTTCAAAGGAGCGGGTGTGGATAGCAATGCATCCGAAATAAGGACAGGAATATCCCCAACAAAAAATCTAGCTACAAGCGTCATATGCCCTCTGAAGGTCAGCCAATGGCGAAATTGCCAATACATAAAATAGTGACGCAAGGAAATTTTTCAAGAGAGATTTTGAGTCAATGAGTTCTGTAAATACAATTTCGTTGCCAGAAGCTCTCAGGAATAGAAGATGACGTTGTACTTTTAACTTACTTGGCGCGCCTGACCCGTATGATGGCATTATGACCGGGCGGTGAATCGGCAGCAGTAGCTTAGACTCTCCTGATCCATGGTTCTCGGACGATGAAAAACGGATGGATCGTGTTGGGGCCTGGGTGTCCTGCCAGACTTCTGATGTGTGATCTCGTCGCTGCCTGGTCCAACGACGAGATCGGGCACGAGCGGTGTGTCCCCTACCCATTACTCCATGACGCGCTGAGCTAACCAACAAAAGCAGCGTTGACCTCTGCGCCGGCTCTAACTGGCCTCGCCGATCAGGATCATCAAAATGCCAGCCGACAACGGTTCGCAATTCACCGACCGCCTCACAACAAAAGACAGGAAGCCCAGTGGCCAGCACGCCTTCGATAAAGTCTGCACCGCCGTGGGCATCGAACACCGCCTGGCCCCGCGCCGGCATCCGCAAACGAATGGCATGGTCGAGCGATTCAACGGCCGTATCAGTGAGCTATTACAGCAGACCCGATTCAACAGCCGGGCCGATCTAGAGACGACCTTGCTCAACTATTTAATGCTTTACAACCACCGCACTCCACAACGGGCCATCGGTGCCAAAACACCCATCCAAGCGCTCAAAGAATGGCAGCAAAAGAAGCCGGAGCTATTCGTAAAGCGCGTTTATGATCAAACGGGACTGGACACTTAAATATCTTATCGATTCTCGGTGTTGTACCCCTATTACGACGCTTTTGCAGGGGCAAAGCATTGCCGACTATTTCTTGCCTCCTAGGATAACCTCGCCGTTTTTATCCAATATGATGAATAATTCGTGACGTAAACGTCCGAAGCGCTGCCCGGCAGCCGGATCAATGCGACGGCCGCGCAATTTGAGATAGTCGAGCTCTCCCAGATTTTCTGCATCATGTGGAATTCGTAGCAAGCCGTGCCGCCTCGCCTCAGCCACGGCATCCCCCCACCCACTGCGGTCTATACGAATACTCGCAATCACCATGCGTAACGCACCACGTCCGCTCACTCCTACCAAAAGTCCGGGACTGAAGGTGGGGGCTTTTACCCATTCGCGGATAGCAAATCCTTTAAGTTGCCAGTAGCGGTCGACGCGATTGGCAATTTCAATGTCGCTGCGAATATTCGCAAGCAAGTCGCCGGCGCGTCCATCCTCCAGGTCACAGTCGTTGATGTTGACAACTACAATGCCGCCAGCGCGCTTAGCAAGTTTTACCCACTCCTCCCGATTCAATGGCAAGGAGTCGACGCGGTGCACGAAGGCGTTAGGTACGCCCAGAGAACGAAAACGCCAAGCGTCATGACCCTTGTTGATGTTACATAGAGTGGATTCCAACTGATACGCAGAAATCAAGGCGGTTTCAACCGCCCTGGCGCGTTGTTCATCACCGAACGGACCTGCAATCTCAAGGGTATAGTTGCCATCTAAAAGGGCGTCGGTCAACTTTTTGTTGTGAGCCCTGTCGGTCAGATGTGCTGCTGAGCGTACAGCGCGGAGACCATAACCGATATAAAGCGGCTTGCCCGCCTTGGTGCGATAGAAGTAGACGTAGTGTTGATTGGTGTTATCCATTAGCCTGCTCAGGATTTTCAATGTAAATTAGACAGCAGAAAGAGGGGTAAATATTTAAATTGCCATCCGTAGCCTAGACTCTCCTGATCCATAATTCTTGAAGGATGAAAAACCGATGGATCATGCTGCGGCATGGGTGTCTTGCCGGGCACCTGGTGTGCGATCTCGTAGCTGCCTGATCCAACGACGAGATAGGGTCCCATGCCCTACAGAGACTACTGCCGCGCTCCAGCACGAGTTGCATGGGCGTCGTCTGGTTTCTGCATGAATTCTCCCATGGCTAAACGCCTCGCGACGTTGAATCCAAGGTCGCGAATCGTCGACTTTGACTTGGTATGTCGCCGTGTCGGCGGTTTGGGAGTCGCCGCCACGGCCGGTCCAGGCGTATGGCCGCCTAGCAGCACTACGCGATATGCAGGGCCGGTTGTTCCCGTTTCAGCCGCTGCGCTTCCATGTGCACAGCTTGCATAGCAAGCGACCGTTGGATAGATAGTGCTCAGTGTCCCGTTTGCAGCGGCTACAGTAGCGCATAATTGTTTCCTCCATCTTATTTTCACGAGATCTACGTGCGGTTTAGCAGCTTGCATACCGGTTATGAACGCTGGGGCGATATTGACTGGACGTTGGTCACGGTTGCTTGCATACTCATCTGCAGGCCATCCATTCATATGATTTGTTATGTGCTCTTGTTTACATACAGCGAGCGTTCGCATTCGCGTTTTTCAAATTCGACATTGTGTTTTTTTAGGTATTCTGCACGGGGAGCACATGGTTTTGCTCGGAGATCGCCTATCGGTCCGAGCATTTCCCAGTCCCGCTTCGTCAGCATATGGGAGTGCTTCAGCCTACCATCGTGGCCAAATGTGATCATATATCGGTCGAAGAGCGCGTCGATATTTGCCGACAAAAGCAGGCCGTTCTTTGGATCTATCCGCTGACTTCCAAGTGCGCTAGTCCAAGGCACGATATGTGATGCTCTCAGTGCCGCCCGAACTTCAAGACCTGTCACGGCGCACTTTTCCTCGAACTCCTTGTCGAGCGCTTGGCGGAATCCTCCCTGCCCCAACCGGATAGTTAACTGAGCCAGACGTTCAGTTTCTGACTTAGATGAGTCCTTCATGATAGAAAGCAAGTCCTCCACCATATCGTCCTCCACTCTGCGCGGCGAGAATAGTTCGTAGTCAATCCGCCTCTTCCAGTCTCGCATCAGGATAAGGGCTGTGGCAGAGTCTTCGATCCGTAAATATCGCCCCTCTTTTTTCTGATCATGGATGTAAAAGCGATTCGGATCGCAATGATGTTGTTCGGCAAAGGCCGCCAGGTCAAAGTCCGGTGGCAATTTGGCGCGGGGAATTGAATTCTCATCGGGAACTCTATATTCGCAACAATACTGACGGCTCTTCCGTCCCCAGAGCATTGGATTTGTTACAGCGATATAGACGCCTCTCCATGTTATGCGCATTGTTTTACGTTGTGAGCTCCGTGGGCCGACATTCGTTACGGCAACATGAAACCCCTCCGTTTTCAGGGCCTGAAAGAAGTTCTTTGCGAATTCGTTAAGTGGTTTTCCCGTATAGGCTGACAGGTCTGGCATAGAAAATTACCTTAAATGAGTGCGGGCATACACAAGGTTAAACAGTGTGGTCTTCCTCCATCATAACGGACGGCGAAGGATGACATGTCCGACCGAGGCAGCAGCAGTCAGCGCGCCTGCTTCTGAGGGGCTATAACGGCACAGTTGGCTACGATAAACTAGCCCGTCATCTGCTTCGTGCGCTCGGTCAGATTGGGGACTTTGCGCGCTGGCGGTAGAGTTGCACCTGACGGCATCACGCCAAAGCAGAAGCTTGCCATGGCCGCTTAATGAATCGCCACCAGCAGCTTAGCCTCAACAGTGACAATACGGATTATTACGGAAGGCGGAGTGTATCGAAGCGGTGGTTTCCATTAACTGCAGTGTCTCCCATCGGCCGCCGTTCCACCCAATGGAGCGAATATCGTCTCCGCTGCAGCGAGCCCGCTGTCATTGTTTCTTTCTAACGTTCACATATTTGTAGAACGTGGAAATGTGAATATTCAGTATTGTCACGATTTCATTGACGGGCAGCCCTTGCTCCGAGTACATGCGCTGCGCAGTCTGTATTATCGATGCGGGCAACACTGGACGTCCCCGGCTCTTACCAGTTGGCCGTTTCCGTACGATGCACTTGGTAGGGAGGCGCAGCCCTCCCCGCTCGACTGTAGTGCGTTGCAATGGATTTGACTCGTCATAAGCTTCAATTATCCGGCGCATGCCCAACGAGAAATTTCCCTCGCCTACCTCTTTTGCGTATTCGTACTGGGCTTTGGTGAGCCGAATGGAATAGGTGCGCATCGCCTCCTCTCCGTGCGGAGCCACTAGGCGTCTGGATTTTGGCTTGGTATCGCTCATCCGAAATTTTCTTTTTATTCCGTTGATT
The DNA here is from genome assembly GCF_051380845.1 of Janthinobacterium salmonicoloratum. Lineage (NCBI taxonomy): Bacteria > Pseudomonadati > Pseudomonadota > Betaproteobacteria > Burkholderiales > Oxalobacteraceae > Janthinobacterium > Janthinobacterium salmonicoloratum. The sequence goes on from NZ_JBNYXV010000008.1 coordinate 91,193, forward strand.
TCGTCTTACGACAACTGGTCAACAATTAGTTCATTGCCATCAGAAAGTCTAATGCTATGAAACTCAAATTAAAGATCGGGGTCAATTTTTGCCTGGAAGTGGGCGTCCACGCGGCTGTATGTATTGCGGCGCTTCCGATACTCTTGAAAATAATTATCATATATGCATGACTTGAAAGTCAATCTCAACTGGAATATTAGCGTACTGAGCTTCACCAACTCAGTATTTCGATGCCTTGCCGAGCACGAGTATCCGTTCCGCCTCTTGAGCGACCAGTTCGAAACTCGAGGTCGGGTCGCGTATGGCGCCCGTGTTTCCAGCAGCGGCCAAGACTTCGTCCTTCACGCGCCGCGCGCAGCCGACTGCCACGTAGTTCGGGCCGAGAACGCGAGCGGGCACCAGCCGCGCCAGCGGTACCGAGCTGACCAGTTCCATGCCAAGGCGACAGAGATCAGTGCGAGGTTCAGCGACCGGCTCGAACCCAAGCCACGCCCGAGATCCGCGAGTGCATGCTGGCAGCGGCTTTTCCGAGGAAAAGGTAAGCAAGTAGAAGTGTTACGTTCTCGCAACGGCGGCAGAGCACAGTTCTAGGACAGAAACAAAAAGTCGTGTTACAAGCGGCGATAAATTTTGAGTCAATACCCGAGAAAGCGCTTGACACTCGGGGCGGGCTGTGTCTCGTGCTATAGCACAGGTACGGAACAAACCCCACCCACTACGGTCAAAAGTAGTAAAGTTGAAAAGGCAGTCGAGCGGCAGGACAATTCGGGGCAACACAGGGGTTCTGTGGAACAAAAACCAACAAGGGAGGGGGCAATGGCAAGCATACCGACTTCGTATCTGAGCATGTCTGAGGCGGAACTTTACCAAGAACTGGGAGACGCGCTTGCAGGTGGCCACGCCGCTCCGACCGATACAGAGGAAGTGGAAAGGCGCGGCTACGAATATTTTCAAGGCGCTCTGCCCCAGATACGCGCGATTGTGTGCGGATCACAAATAATCGAATCCTTCATCAAGAAAGATGATGTTTTTGCAGTCGCAGGCACGATCGCCGAGATCCTCTCCGGACACTTTCAGCTTCCGAGAGCGACAGCAACATTGGCTATGCTAACTGCCCGGATGGGATTAAGGGCTTTGTGCCCTGCGGTGAATGCATGAACAGCACCTTTCTTTCGCGGTTCCAGGTTCGGCGGGACGCGTTCCTTGGCCTGGTGAACGAGGAGGTTTACCGCTTGCGAGGTGTCGATGGTGAGTGGCAGTTTGGGTCAGATACCATCGCCAGCGCGGCGCATTTTTTTCTCAACGGCCAGCCGCTCTCCTCGCGGATCGAAGTGGGTTTGGTCAACGAGCCCTCGATGACAGCCACGTGGTTCAAAAAGCCTGATGAGCAGGATGCGTATGCAATTGGAATCAATCAGGGTTTGATAACTGCCTTGGAGACCATAGCCTTCGACGTGTTTGGCTACGGCAAGGAGGAGGATGGTGAGCCACTTCGACTTGGAACGTACGAAAAGGTTGCTGCTGAACGTGTCGCCGAGAGGGTGGCAGCTTTTCTAGAGATCGGTTGTCCACTTGGCAATGCCGTGTCCCCTTCAGCCCAGCGAGTGCCATTCGTCAAGGCCCTAGTCGAGGATGCCATGCAGTTCTTGGTGCTGCATGAGTTTGCACACATTCTGCTTGGACATGATCGAGGTCACGTCCATTTGCTCCGAAATCGAATGGTGGATTTGCAAATTGCCACGTTTTCGATCGGTCAAGAACACGCAGCTGATAAGTTAGCAGCGCGGCTCCATGCTTCAATACGCCGATCATCTGCTCAATCTTTTCCTGGATTAGAATTTTCTGGCCCCACGTTATTTTTCAGTGTTCTTGGGTTATTCGAGCGGTACGCTCGGTACAAAGCGGCTTTCGAAACCCCACACGCACATCCGAATGCTTATGAGCGTCTCTATCGCTTGCGCGTCGAGTTCACGACAGGTGGTGGGCACATGTATTGGTCAATCCCCCAGGGCGACAGTCAGACCCTGGCTCGAACGGATCTCGAACCTAACCCCGATGCGGTGAAATTTGCTGATGCGATAGCGAAATCTCTCCTAAACGTCATCGAAGAGATCGAGGGGAGTGAGATGCTCCCCTCACCGTTCAATAGTATTTTCAATCGATTTTGTGCAGCCGATATTACACCGCATGTAAATGACGAATTCTTTCACGAAATTGCTCTATGGCTATTCCTAGGCAGCCCCACGAAAGTGATACAGCACCTAGTAGAGGCGAGGAATGGCATTGCCCATAGCATGGCGGAGAATCCGAGCGAGGATGATTCGATATTCCTTGAGCGGTCAAAGTGCCTGATAGACAGCGTCATTCCACGGATTAATCAGATCAAGGATTACTCGGTTCAACAAGCCCTTCGCAGGACGGCCGATCGGTTCGAACCTACCGAGCCAAATTGAGATGCTGCCACTCCCAGCGGGTGGCATTCGGTTGCGACGGTTGACCTTCCATCCAACGCTGGTGGTCTGCCGCCGGCGCTGCTTGACGGCGCAGTGCTGCCGAGTGAATGTTTGGTTGCCAGGGTGTCCTGCCAAACTACTGGTGTGCGATCTCGTAGCAGCCTGATCCAACGACGAGGTCGGGTCTGGCCTGCCTATCTCCCCTGCCCTGCAGAGACTCCTACCGCGCTCAAGCACGAGTTGCTTGGGCTTCGGCGCGTTCCTGCACTAACGTTCCCACGGCAAGACTCCTTGCGACATTGATCTCAGGTTTCGCGTGTCGCGGTACAATCGATTCGAGTTTTCTTCCACATTATTTTCGTTCTGCAATGATGCATTTAAGTTAAAGTGTTGCGTGGATCGGTTGAGTCCACCCCAAAGACGGCCAGTCGCCAAGGGTCGCTTTAATCCGTATCGACTTTAACATCATCAGTTTCAGCTTCATGTATGCTTGTTTGAACCGCAGGACAACCCTTTACACTCCGGATCGACGATGGAATTACAGCTCATTTCAGAAATGGAGCGCGGTTCAAGCCCGGCCTCGCGAGGACCAGCCGGCGCTTATATCGAAGGCGAACTGGGTGCTCTCTATTTGCTGGCCTTATTAACGGGCAATCGGGCGCCGGGCATGCCAGATGCACGGATTGTCAGTGTCCGATTCCAAGGCACTGAGCAAGGGTTCAAGCTGGATGACCTGATCGCTTCGGGCGTGGGACCGTCCGGTGGCTCCGTCCTCGAAATTCAATCAAAGCGCGATATCACTTTCTCGCCGCAGGACAGCGTCTATCAAGACGTTGCATCCCAGATCGCACGGAGTGTCGTGGGTTCCGTGCCGGCGGATCGACACTTTCTAGGCATAGCGACGCAGCGGACCAGCCGCAAAATTTCTGGTGCTTATCAAGATGTACTCAAATGGGCGCGGACAATGGAGAGCGCGGCGGCGTTCTTCACTCGGCTAGACGCTAGGGGCATCGCGAGCAAGGATATGCGCGATTTCGTCGCAACAACAAGAAGGCATCTTGTAGCGGGCGGGGTCGCCGATGACAACGATGCGATCTGGCGGCTGTTGCGGCGGATACTCATCCTCGAGTTTGACTTCGAAGCGACCTCACCAATCACCCGAACCTATGGGCATGCACTCGCACGGATGGCGCTCGCCGACGAGGACGTAGACCGTGCCGGCGCGCTGTGGAGCCGGTTGGTCGACTTGTCAATAAAGACTGGGACTACCGGCGGTGAAATCGACCGAACGGCCTTAGTGGCCAATCTGGCCGAGGCGGGATTCCGGCTTGCTGGCGGCCGCGAATATGGTCCGGCACGCGTCAGACTTGCCGAGCTCGCGCAGAACACACTTGCGCATATCGGCACGAGTGTGGCGGGGGTGACCTTGCCGCGGCTGGAAGCAGTCGCTGCAGTCGACGATGCCTCCGAAGCGCATCGTTTCGTCGAGGTCCGCGGGGCCCCAGGTGTCGGTAAATCCTGGGTACTTCGCCATCTCGCCGAGCGTGTCGCACGCCAGGCACCGATCATAGTCCTCGACCGGGATGCGACGCCTCCGGGAGGCTGGCTGCCGTTTTCAAACACTCTCGGCATCCCGGGATCGGCGCTTGAATTTTTGACCGATCTGGCCGCAAGCGGCGGTGCGATGCTCTTTATCGATGGCTTGGACATGTTCGACGATATCGGTCGCCAGCGCACTATCGCCGAGCTCATGAGGGCAGCGAGCCAGATTCCTGACTTCAAGGTGATCGCCACCATGCGGACAGCCGGCAATATGAATGTCGAACGCTGGCTCGACGATCAGATCGTTGCCGCAATGGGTGGCGCGTACCCGATACAAGTCGACTCCTTATCGGAGGACGAAGTCGCGACCCTAATCGATCAAGCGCCGGAACTCCGATCACTGTTGTATCCGAAGCATCCAGCCGCCGGACTTGTCCGAAATCTCTACCGGTTGTCCCGGCTGCTGAAGTTGTCCAGCGCTACTGGGGTCCGGACCGAAGCTGAGATGGCCGCCTATTGGTGGAAGAATGCGGATGGCGCACCTGCAAACGATATTCGCGCCGCGCAGCGGTTGATGGCGGCTCTCGCCGCAAGTGCCTTGCGAGGCGAAGGCGGACTTGAAATTGCAGAAGATTCGGCAGCGCGTTCGCATTTAATTGGAGCGATGACGCTCAGGGAGGTGCGACGCGACTGGCTCGACTTCTATCACGACGTGTTGCGCGACTGGGCAATAGGCAGCTATATTGCAGAAGATCCCCAGCATTTGGCTGCTGTGGACATGACTGTGCCGGTCTCACCGCGCATTGCCCGCGGTATCGAATTCGCCGCCCGCCTAGCCCTTGAGTCGGGTGCAGATTGCACCGGGTGGACCCAGCTGCTCGGGCAGTTCTCTGCCCCCGAGGCCCATGGGTCCTGGCGGCGTCAGGCGATCCTAGGTTTGTCGCGCTCGGAGGCCGGATACGAACTGCTTGAAAAGTGCAGCGCCGGATTGCTTGAGGACGGGGCGGCTCTCTTCGTCGAATTGTGCACGACGATTGCCGCGGTCGAAACCGTGGCGACTTCCGACCTGATGAGGATGCCGGACGATACCAAGATCGATATGCCGCGTTCCCATCGGACCGATGTCACCGGCTCCGCCATCGTAGTGCTTCGATGGGTACTGGCGCACGTGGCCGAGATATCGATATCAACGATCGGCACGGTGGTCGAACTGGTCAAAATACAGCTCTATCTCCTCAACCATCTTCAGTCGTTAGCCCAACAAACTGCTGTCATGTTATTTGGCTGGCTACGACAGCTCGATGTCCGTGGCGCCGGAGTAACGATCCCGGATAAGCGGAACCTTGGGCGGGGAGCGAGCGATGGGCGAAGCAACATGATAGAACAACTTCGCTTGGTGGCTCTTTTTCTCGGAAAATTCGCGCCTGATGAGCTAAAGGCATATCTGAGGGAGGTCGGCAATGAACGCGACAGCTACAAGGTTGATGCGATCCGGCAGTTTTCAAGCGTGATTGCGCCGGTTGCGCCCGCCGAACTAGCTGAACTTGTGTTAGCGAGCCTCCTCCCGACACGGGGTCGGCAAGGCCGCCGTGACCACATAATGGAGCAGGCCTTCACTTTCGCCGACAGCAACTATTTGCCGACCTCGCCAGCGCAGCCCCCATTCATCGATCTGTTGAAATCCGCGCCCGCCGAAGGATTAAAGCTGATCCGGACACTAGTCGCGGAAGCGATTGCTTTTAATACCAGCGCACACGCGTCCGCCGATTCAGGTTTCACCATCGATTTCGGCGATGGTCCACGTTTTTTCCCTCGGACCGACAGCTATCTTTGGTCACGGGATCAATGCAGCGGTTATTCGGCGGCCTCCGGGCTTTTGGCGCTCGAAGCCTGGAGCCAGCAAAGACTCGATGATGGCGCGCCGGTCGATGAGGTGCTCACCGATATTCTCGGGCCCGATGGCAGTTGTGCGGCATACCTCCTGGTTGCGACCGATGCGCTGCTGTCGCATTTCGACGTAGCGCGCGATGCGCTAGCGCCGTTGATAGCAGATCCAGAACTGCTGGCCAGCGACCGTATGCGTCGGGATCGTGATCAGCTTGGATTGGGGCTTGATCAGTTTGCGATCGGGAAGGAGCCGGATGCCAAGGTCAGGCTTGCTGACTTGAAGGGGCGCCCGTCGCGACGCGTGACATTGTTCGATGTGGTGCACTGTTATCTGGGAGACGATCCCGTGTCGAACCGCTTGCGCGAGCACCTGGGTCTCGCGGTGGCGAGCCTTGAGCCCATTCAATCCTACTCGAACTGGAGTGACGCGCGGTTGATCGCACGGGTCGCCAACAATATGCTACAGCGATCGAACTGGACTGACATCGGGGGCGGAAAATTAGAGTATCGACCGCCAGCGGACGAGGCTGCCCATCTCGAAGCGATGAAGAAGCAGCGGGTCGCATTCATGCGCTCAAACGAAATCGAATCGTGCATCGATTTGGCGATCGCGAGCGGAGGCGAATATGCCACCGCCGCGACGGCACGCGATGCGGTTGTTTATGCGGCCGGCGACCTTCCCGACGATAGCGATACCGATGTCCTCAAGTCGCGCTCAACCCGCCTGATCACGACGGCTTTGCTGGTGGCGCGCGACGGTGAGGACGGTCTGCTTGCGGCCGAGGAGGCCTGGGTCCGTCAGGTCATTGCCATCGCGCTCAATGAGCATTCAGATCGTGGTATCGGATCACTGGATACGCTGCGTTTCAATCGGCCGGCGATTGCCATCCTTACCTTGATCCATCTCTGGGCTCGGAAGGGGCGTGAGACGGATCGCAACACGTTGATTCGGCTCGCGACACGTGAGGATCGCAGTGCGGCGCCGGCATACTCAGCCGGACTCTCGCATATCCTAAAAATCGAGCCCAAACTCTTCAAGGCGGCAATGCGCGCTGCATTCGCAAGCGTGATTTGGCGCTGGAGGAGCCACGACGAGGAGGATGAGGCCGAGCATGCACGCTTCGGCGCAGAGCGGACTGCGGCGGTCGATACCGCAGTCGCGGCCGAGATTGCCTGGCTGGATGGCGAGTCCGAACCTTCTTGGCCGGCTTGGCCCGAGGAACCCCCGCTTCTGCGGCCCGGTTCACGCGTCCAAGTACCTGAACTCATCATGTCGTCCGAGCTCGAGGAAGAAGATATGATCAAGTCTGCGATTACCGAGGCATCAACCATCATCCACGTCAACAGCAAGGCGGCAGCGCAATGGCTGGCGATGGTTCAAGCCGCGCCCAAGGGGGCAATCGATTGGAGGCCGGAGGTGGTCGGGGCCTATGTCGATTGGACCGCGCGGATGAACGGACTAGGTCTGCCTGTAGATATCGAGATCGATCGCGATCCGCAAGATTGGAATATGCACTACTACGCACTGTTCGCCGAGCGGTTGCTCGACGCTACCGATGCGTCGTTCGAAGCTGACCTGAAACTCGTGATAGATCTGCCGAACGAGTCATTCGGCAAGGTAGCGCAGACTGTCATCCACACGGCCGATGCGCTTTATTTTAATGATCCGGAGCGTTCGGCTACACGGCCTGCCGATTTGCGTACCCGCTTTGCGCAACGCGTGATGGCTCTCCACAGGTGGCGAAATGCAGATGACCCTTCTAGTTCGCGAATCGACATGCAGAGCGGTGGAATCGTCGCAAAGATAATGCTGAACACTTACGACCCATTTAGCGGGACGCAGAGCTATCTGCCGTCCGTCTTGTTTGACCGCGTCGACCCGCTCCTCCCAGCGATAAGACCGCTGTTACCAGGCGGACCGACGGCCTTCGTGGCGCTGTGCACCATGAACTTGCTCCTAGTTGCGACGCGCGCGCGTCACCTCGATTTCCTACTCGAAGCGACGGAGGCTTGGTTTGGTCGTACGAAGGCGCCCGGACTGTGGATCGACATGGGTATCGGACGAAAGGTAGTCGAATGGCTGGAAGCGGCGATCATTCAGGAGGCCGGATTGCTCGCGCCGACGCATCCGTTGCGCGCTCGAATCGACCGTGCACTCGGGTGGTTAGTTGGTGTTGGCGTTGCCGAGGCTCATGAGCTCGAATTAAGAGTCGAGGCGGCGAATGAAGCGTTTAAGCAATAGTGGCCGTCCCTCGCCATACAGGACAGAGAAACATGGCATATCCGACCGAGGCAGCAGCAGTGCGCCGGCTTCTGAGCGCCGTAACGGCACAGTTGGCTACGATAAACTAGCCCGTCATCTGCTTCGTGCGCTCGCCCAGATCGGGGACTTGCGCGCTGGAGGTGGACTGGTCATCATGAGCCGTCCAGCCCGCTCAATTGCGAAAAGCGGTATTTGGAGCGTCTAAAGAGCGTCTAGCGAACTCGTGGCGATTCAAAATTCAGAGAGACTGCTGCTGGCACGCCAAGATTTCAGAGAATGTGTAGCTCAGACCATGACGGCATTGAGCATTGCTCGGAATGCGATGCACCTTGAATCGCGGCGACCACTGTGGACACTCGTGATTCATAGTTTGGGAAAGATGAGAAACCGATGGATCATATTAGGGCTTTGGCTGGACGACATCGCTTATTCTGACAAGAGCGTTAAAATGACGGAACGATTTGGCTCCGAGGCCAGCTTGAGTTTAGCTTTCGGCACTTTGTGAGATATACACAATCAAACACCCATGACGCCAATAATTGACTTTGACGAGATCGACGATTGGGCACCCAAGCTTGCCACTGCGCTAAGCCAACATGTCCCAAGCTACGTGGGAACAAAACTGGCTTCGGCGGCACCACAATACCCTGATAATGCAATGGCATGCCTTTTCGATTTAAGCTCTCGATGCGCTGTTGTTGCTGCGACTCTGACCTGGATTCAGTCTTCAACTATTGCAAGCTATCATGGCTCTCGACTGACTACCACAGACGTGGAGTCGATTCGCTTAACTGGGTTGATCCCATTGAAAGCCGAAGCGCGTCGAAATCGGCTCGTGCGGGCGCTATCATCGCATGTCGACTGGCCGAACGTGGCAGACCAACTCGATTCAACCTTACGCAAGTATGGACAAAAGTCTGCTGCTGGTCGGCGACAGCATCAAGTACATCTCACACTTTCCAAGGCCGGCTTGAAAGAACGCTTTAATCATTACCTGACTTATGGGGCCGAGTTCGATCAGCACGTCGCATGCGCACTTCTTGGAAAGAGCGGAGTGGATCTGCTCGCGCGCGATGGTCGATCGACTTTGATCCGGATTGCCACCCCTGGAGTTCTAGCACTTAATGCGGCACATCCTCATTTCAGCGTCGATGAAATGCAAGCCCGAGACGAGATTCCTAATCTAGCCAGAGAGTTTCTTAAAGCGTGGAGCTATCGACTCGCGCATCCGGAATTTCAATCTCGGACCTTGACAGTTGACTGCGGAATGGTTTTCAACTCGATCGTACCCGCTGGTTGGATAGTTTCCATCGACTGAATCGCCGCCAATAGCTTTGACTTTCCAGGTCCATGGTTCTTGAAAGATGAAAAACCGATGAATCGTGTTGGGCATGGACACCCTGCCAGACTCTTGGTGCGCGATAGCTGCCTGATCAAACGACGAGATCGGTTCTGGCCTGTCTATCTCCCCTGCCCTGCAGAGACTGCTACCGCGCGCTAGCAAAAGCAGGCCTTCCCTAGCAATAACTGCCGGCGAAGGATGGCATATCCGATTGAGGCAGCAGCAGAGCGCCTGCATTCGAACGCGATAGCGGCACAGTTGCCTACGATAAACTAGCCCGTCAACTGCTTCGTGCGCTCGGCCAAATGGGGACTTTGCACACTGGTGGTGGAATTGCCATCACGGCCGGCGCGGCATGGCACCTGACGGCATCGCGCCCAAACGGAAGCTCGCCGTGGTCGCTTAACTTCTACTTTTAGAGCGCTCTAAAAATGGGGGGATTACCCTCGATCTGGAATCCATTCAACTCATGGTTGGGCATGGATTGGACCATATTTATTCCTATCTTGATGTTTTGAAGGAAAAGCTTCGTCAAGCTTTTGCTGATGTATTATGATAAGGCAAGATTGCATATTATTTATCTTCGCACTTGAAAGTTGTACGCCGACAACCCATATGCTCGGTTTAAATTGAGGGAAAATACGATGATCAAGGTACGAGTTGCATTGAAGCAAACCACCCAGGGTAGCGAGGAGCTCGTCCCTCCTCCAGAAGGGAGCCAATTTGAATTGGACCTGCAAACAGTGCCAAGGGTCGGCGATATTCTACATATCCATACAAGTTTTCTTCCACCATATTTTACGAGTGGAGGGACGGAGCCAGGCGACATCAAAATAAATCGTGACGAAGGCGCTGGAGAATTCAAGGATACCGTCCAGTTTTATATTACAACCAAATACAACGAACCGAACGATTCTGTAGTGCATATAGTTACTCAAACCAAACAAGTTGCAATTGTGCTCTGTACGGTGGACAGGTACCGCAAATTTAATTGGCGAGATACTAAAAAGTAGTCGAGTTACACCTGTAAAGTGAAACGCCCAGCAGCACCACACGGCCGCGCACGACGCGGCGTGGTGCATTGAGAAAGCCTGCGTGGTGCGGGACAGCGAGGATAATACGAGTATGAAGACTTTCAAAAATATTGAAGACGTAACTCTAGCTAAACGAGTAGCCGATATCCTAGACGGCACAACGCCGTTTGCGAATCAGGCGGATCGATTGGCAGCATTAGCGGTCGCAGCGTTCGAGTCGCACGGAGTTGAGTCTATGTATCAGTTGGTTATTCAAGAAAGGCTCTTGTCCTGGGATCTGACCGAGGACGAATCTTCTGCCGCCGTCAAAGCCGCGTTCGATGCTGGCACATTGACGGTACAAGACTCCGACCAGTCCGTTCGAAACAGGTTGGTCTGATCGAGGAAATCGTCCAGCACCACACTGGCCCGCCACGAGCGGACCTTCTGCATGAGGGCGCTGCATTGAGCAGTGTCCGTTAGAAAACCCGCCTAGTAGCGGCAAATACCAAATAACGCGGGAGCGCACCGTAACGGCCGGCAGCCGATTGAAGAGTGAGTATCGCATGAAATTTGTAACCCTTCAGGTGCAGGATTCACTCAAGGCACTGTATGACACGACCATCAACGCAGACTACATCAATTACGTGGAGGAGTCCTCTGACGGCCAGGCAGGCTGCTCGATCATCAGGATGGCGTTGCAGGGCGGTCCGAAAGGCGGTAAAACTACCATTGCCGTGATGGACGATATCTCCACGCTGAGGGGCAAACTCTCTCACCTGGTCGCCGCTGTGTACTACAGTACCATGCACGGCAAAGCCGGTGGCCCTATGCTGGTCAACGTGGCGCGCGTGATGCAAATTGAGGCCAAGGGCAAATTCTTCGCCATACGGTTCGTGGACGGCGACACGCTGGTGGTCACGGAATCACCCATCTAAACAGCAACTAGGCCGACAAGGAAAACATGAGAAACGCTACTAACACGATGCTTTGTTGGAATGTTGATACCGGAGCAATTGGTTTAGTGCCTTGGCCGGATTCGGCTGGTGCGTCCAACGTATACAACCGCAACGAACTTGCGTCTCGCGCCGATACAAGAAAAGCAAATTTTGAGACTCGCCAAGCTACTGTGCTTGCTCAGGCGATGGTGATTATCTTGTTAGACAAATTTGATCCTGCTGTCGTCCATGATGTGTTGTTAGACTTGGATGAATACCGTGCTGCAATGCCACCAGAGTTGCTCAACTCTTGATCCTCCAAGGTAAGCAGAAAAACGTATAAACCATTTATAGGGTAAATATGGCAACAAATATACAGGTCCGTGAAGAGGTGCAACTGAATGCGGTAGGTGATGAAGTCTCTGCGATTGTTGCGGTGATTCGACCAATACTGTACGGACTACTTCACGCCTTGAAGCAGGACGTGGTTGCGGAAGTGGGAACGCACGCTGATGTAAAGGTTTTTATGCTTCCGCGACTGTACCGCCCAGGTGACGGCGACTGTGGCATTTGCTTCGAATATGCTGTGCACGACGCCGTAAAGCGGGGCGATCCAGTCATCGTTGAAAAATTGAACGATGGGATGAAGCGCTTCAAAATGCCAGGCACGGAGATGGCGTCCATTCTGTTCGGAGCTGAGAAGTCTGGGGCAATCCAACTCCTAGAGACAGCACAAAATCTGTTGACCGACGATTCGCGCTTGCTGACTGGTATGCAAGCCCAACCCCCAAAACTTAAACGCTACATCAACACCTTGGCGGCGGCGTTTCGTCGGCCGTCGACCAGACTAGCCCTGCCCTACAGCATTAGTGGCCTCTGGAAAGCGGATTTGTTCTTAGGGATGAGTGATTCGGATAGATGGATTGGGACCACAGTAAAAATCAACCCTAAAAGCCTTGAAGGCGCGCAGGGCTTGCGCTTGGCAATCGTTCCGTCGCTTCAAGGTAAAAATGACAGAATTCAGATGGATGACGCCAAGAATTTAGTTATTTGCCCCCTACCTTATGATGGGGCTTTTATGGAATTATTTTACGTCGCTTGGGGAATCGTTCAGCAATTTATTGCGGCCGACGCCAAGGTGCCGAAAGAAGTTAGCTTACCAATTGCATCTCATCGGATGGTAGCTCGACTACTTGAGGATCGGAGGGAATTTCCTCTGATTGACGTGATTGAGTCCCTAAAACCGCTGGCGCAACCAGAGCTTCTGGATACCAAAGAAGAAGTGGTCGATACGACACTTATTAGTGTGCAGGGGGCCCAGGTGGACACTGTAATCGCGCCTGTTGGTCGGGTAGTTTAGTTCGAGGAAAAGAACTAAATCATGACTGAAGTCATTTTGCAAATATGGAAAGCGGCAAGCGGTCAATGGGCTGGCCGAATTCCCCTCGTCCCAGCCCTTGTCTAGAATGGCACGGTGCAGCCCCGACTTCTGGCGCACCTTCTCTCCCGGCTGGCCGCATCAACCAACTGATGAACCAGATCGGTGCCGCCCGGTGCCGCCCTCATCGCGACCAGGTGCTGCGTTGCTAGTCGATCTTGCAGCGGCGCGAGCAGATGGTCGATCAGGGCAACAGCGCCGGCGTGGCCGGCTGTTGACTATTACCCTGAGGCGGCTTCGGTGACTGTTGCGTCACCCATGCGGATCGACCGTGTTGCCGGATTAGATCGTGCAACGCGGTCGGCCGATCAGTTCCCAGTCATTCGCCGATCTGGCGAATGCATCGGGCGACAGAGAGCTACTTGCCAATTCGTACATCGTACAATTTTGGCTTCCAGCCCCACCCTAAAGGCCGGGGATTCCTACGGCGCGGCGCGATGAGTTGCGACACGCTTCGTTGACATCCTCCCTGCCTAAAGGACAGGGATTTCTACGGCGTGGCGCGATGAGATGCGACGCGCTTCGGCGGGTTCCTGCTTCTTCGAGCGGCCTGACTGCGCCATCTCTCCACAGGCTAGCAAGCGGTGCCCCCGCTCTAAAACATTTGCGGCTCCAACTACATCGGCGTGATTTGCGTAGCCGCAATTGACGCATAGGAATTTCGCCTGGGTCTGCCGATTGTCTTTTGATACGTGCCTGCAAGTCGGGCACGTCAGGCTAGTGTGGTGCGGTGGCACGGCAAGCAGCATGCCGCCACTCCATTCCATCTTGTAGTTGAGCTGCCGTCTAAACTCGCCCCACCCCTGGTCGAGAATGGCACGGTTCAGCGCGGCTTTCTGACGCACCCTCTTGCCCGGCTGTTCGACAGTGCCTTTGGCGGACCTGGACATATTCTGTACCTGCAAATCCTCAATGCAGACGAGCGCGTGGGTTTGGCAGATTGTCGTTGAGGATTTGTGCAAGAAGTCCTTCCGGGCATTGGCGATGCGGGTGTGAGTCTTCTGGACGCGCGCTTTCGCCTTATTCCAATTCCTGCTGAATTTGACCATGCGGCCCATGCGGCGCTGGTAGCGCGCCAAGCGCTGCTGGTGTCTCTTGAAGCTGTTCAGCGGCGCTATGAAGCTGCCGTCGCTTAGGGTGGCAAAGCGAGCGATGCCGACATCTATTCCAACTGCACTCGTAGCGATAGGAACCACCGGATCTACTTCGCGCCGGGTTTGTATTGAAATGAACCACTTACCATCAGCCTGGCTTATGGTTGCATTCACAGGTTCACCAACAATGTCCCGGCTCTTTCGGTACCGTAGCCACCCTAACTTGGGAAAACGCAGGCGGCTGTTGGTTTGTTCGATTCTAATTGCCCCTTTTGCTGCCACGCGGAAGGAAATTCTGTCGCCCTTGCACTTGAATCTTGGAAATTTTGCACGGCCAGCAAAGAAATTCGCGTAAGCTTTCTCTAAGTCCTTCAACACATATTGAAGTGCTGAACGAGGTGCGGCAGCAAGCCAAGGAGTTTCGCAACAGTTGCGCCATGCTGTCAGATATTTCGACATGTCCACATATCCGATGAACTTGTTGCCGGCTGCGTGATTTTCTTTTTGCAGAGCCAAGGCTTTGTTGAAGACGAACCGGCACGAACCAGCGAAGCGGCGCATGGCGCGCTCCTGTTCGCCGGTTGGTCTCAACTCGAACCTGTAGGCTTGATATCTTTCCATGATTCTTCAAGCTTACTCGTGTGAAGGCAGTATCGGCCACAAGAAAGCTAGCCAATTTGCGCCGTATTTTTGCTTGACATGGATTGCATACCGTACTGAATTGCACCTCCGCTCGCCCTCCTCTACCTGAGCTGAAACCTCTGCCTCGCGATGATGTCGTCAAGCGAAGAAATGAGCGAGGTTGAGATCAGGGCACCCATTTGGCCAAATCCGCCAGGATGTGGTCCAAAGTTGAATGCAGTCCCCTCCTTTTGAGCATCCACGAAGTCATCCACCGTACCGATGGCATCGATCAGGCCGATTTCCTTTGCCTCTAACCCGCTCCAGATTTCCCCGCTGGCGTAGTTGACGTCGTGCCTCAGGGCGCGGCCGCGCCGTTCCTCAAGTTCGCGCAAAAATGTCCGCCCTACCCTGTCCACCAAATCCTGCGCCTTGGCTTGCGCGTCCTGACTAGGCGGTGTGAACGGATTCAAGAATGCCTTCAGGTGACCGGATGCATATACCTGCTGCGAGATTTCCAGGCGGTCCAGCGCACGCGACAGTTGCCACGGCGCGATGATGGCGCCGATCGATCCTACCAGACTGTATTTTCCCGCGATGATCTTGTCGGCGTGCAAGGCAATCATGTAGGCAGCCGACGCGCCGACGTTGCTGATCGCCGCCACTACCGGTTTCGGGTGCTTTTTCCTGAAAGAGTGAATCGCGTTTCCGATACGCTCGGCCTCGACTGGCGCGCCACCGGGACTATCTATCGCCAGAACTATCTGCGTAACGTTGCTGGACTCAAACGCGCGCTTCAGGGCCGGCACGATCTTGTCTGCGGACGCGAGTGAGGTTGCAGCGATCTCGCCTTCGATGTGCACAATGCCTATGACCGGGCTGAAGGGACCTATTTTAAACTGCAACATTTGCATGAAAAAGTACAGGCCGAACAAGAGTGGCATGAGAACGAGCAACGACTTGAGCGTCAAGGTGAGGCGGCGAGCAAATTTTCGATCCCGTTCAAGCGCCAGGCGTTCTTCCCTGAATCCCGCGCGTTGTTCGCGTATCTCAGCCAACATTAGTAGTGCGAGATTGGTGGCCTGCAGTTCAGCTTGACTCTTATCGTCTTTGTTTTCCATGGCGTTTCCTTGGGGGGGCTAGGCGCGATAAGTTAGCGACAACTGCCCCCCCAACCCAGTACGACAGTTTCCCAGGTCATCTTGTCACCGCACGGTTTTTTTTCTTCTTCTCTCCGGTTTGGCTGTGCACTTCGCATCGGCGCACCTTCCTCGATCATGGCTTCCGTCGGTTTTGCTTTTTCCATTTCGGCTAATGCCGCAGTGGCTTCTTTGAGCTTTGAGATCGTGCAACGAAGAATGAAACCCTGGGGAAACTCTTGGGTTCCAGCTGGTTCGCGTTTTATTTCCGTAGCCGCGCAGACTTGGTTACCTACCTTCCTAAAATATCCATCATCGAAGGATGTGCCCATCTCTGAATGGAGCAGTAGTGTCTGCTTATTCTTGCATTCGTTCGTAATAAACTTCACCGCCAAACGAAAATATATTTCGGCTTCATCCCTGGTTCCCGCAGGCACAAATGGCTTAAGTCCTAGGCGATACGTAGTTAACGGTGCAAGATCGCAGACGCTGTCGTCTGTCTCGCGGTGTGCTAGCGACACCGCATGGCTCATTTGTAAATGTAGCCCTAAATAAAACACCAGAATTAATTGATATTTTTTCATTTTTTGATGCTCCCCATGAAATTTCCAATTCATGCCGCATGATAATTAAAAATTTTATCTATATATATTTCCTACCGCATCTTGAAAATATAAAAAATTCTATTACTATTGAGTATATTTAATTAATTTGTGAGGGAGTCATGAAAACGGCTAAACAGATGTTTTTTTGTGGACTTGCTGGGGCGATAATTGGTATATTGCTAAGCCGCGGCGAACCCTTACTATTAGCTGTTGCGGTTTCAATTATGGGGATTTTTACACTTCTATTTTTATATGGAATAATTTTTCTTGCTGTATTTGTTAACGATAAAATCCCCAAGGATGGCCAAGTTAATCTCTCACAAAAGGTCATTAATATGGATGACTATGAATATGGTGGAACTAAATATTTTAGCAATCCCGCCTATCGCATAGATGAAAATGGCGACCCTACTTCAGATCCCCAATGGCTCATACGAGAGCCGCAATAAAATTGTCATTTCTTGAAAATTCCTTTTATCTTTTTCAGACCTTTGGTGGCAATTTCTTTTATGCCTTCTGCAACGATGTCTGGATCCTCGGTAACTTGTTTATTCGCCTTACCGAACAACGATTTGTTCGATGACACGTTGCCAGACGGCGTCTCGACAATTCCACTGTCGTTTCTAAATTTTTGTCGCGCTTTATTTTTTTCCGCCTCGGCTTTTTCGTCTATTTTTTCTACATCTGACTGAACTTGCGTAGGTGTTTTTTTAATTCTAGCTTGCTCTTCTACCATCCAATCTTGTCCTTCTACCGGTAGAGTCGGTCCATCGTGGCTTTCCGTATTGTTTGCAGAATTATTTGACATTTTCGAATGGGTCCGTGATTTGTTAGCCTGATGCTGCTTATCGATGTCGGGATGCAGTGACGGATTTTCTTTCATGTCCCGATACGCCTCTCTTACTGATTCAAATGAGTTTGGAAGATTGCTGTTCGTGGTTGGCAATATGGGTGTGTTTGCAATGCTCCCAAGATATGAATCGATGATGATTTTGGCGGAGGCACTATTCTGGTTGTGTGACAAAAGTGACTCAAACAGTTGGATGTTTTTCGGATCCTTTGCCAGGTCCAGATTAAAAGATTCACCACGCGAATACGCTGCCGATACTGTAGTCGCATAGTTTATTTGTTCACGCAACGTCGCATCTGCACGCGCCGAAGTCGCAACCGTCTGTGTGATTCGGGATGCATTTTCGGTGGCTGTCCGTTGCTCAGAAGTAACGGAGTTCAATAGACTGGTATTCTTTCCAAGTGTCTCCGCCCAGTCCCGAAATTTGGAAACTTCGTCGTTACTGAGATAATTTTTGATCTCCGTTTCTTTTTTGTCTATGGAGGCGGCGTACTGTTTGCTGCCGCGACCTGATATTGCAAATTTACTACCCGGAATTACGCCGACTTGCGGTGTACCAATGTTAAGATCGGCCGCTACCCCAAAAGCTACACTTGCGACCTGTTGCTCGCTGGCCCCCACTGCTTTCCCAATTACGTCGGCAATTTGCTTAAGTTCTTGCGCACGCGCGCCAAATCCTTCAATACTATTTCTTGTGACACCTTTAGACCGATTCGTTGTAGCGCTAGTTCCGTCGACATGCAACAGGGCATTCGAGAAGGCGGCAGCTTTGTCCCTTGTTGCTGCGACAGCCTTCGACTCGGCTGCGGATACTTGTTGCGTGGCAGCTGCGACATGATTTTCCGTGACCTTCCCCTCCACTGTTCTGGATACTGGTCCTTCATTGGCCAGTGCTTTGCCAGCAGTGAGGCCGGACAACGCATTAGTAATATAGCTATTTCCTGAAAGATCGTTTTGCCGATTTCTGAAGAACGGTGACGAGCGGACAGGCGCTAAGGTCATCTGGTCCATGGCGACATTCCCCATGGATACGTTGCCCGTTGCCGCCGAATTGGTGGCACTGGTCACATTACTTTGCAACGGGCGCATGCCATCGACGAGCGCGGTGCCAAAGTTCTCCATGCGCTTGAGGGCAGCCCAGGCAATGAAAGGAATGCTGATGGTCATATAGCCGACGACGGCTTCGCCTGAAATGGCGCTGGAAAAAATGGTCGAGGAGGTGGTCAGCGACAAGGCGTTGACGCCGTTGCCTACGCTGGCCGCGGCGGCCAAGTCACGCATCGCATACATGGTCGCCATATAGTTCAGGATGGCATAGAGCGGCGGCCAAAGCTGGATCCAGATGAGCACAGACGCATAGTTCTTGAAGCCGGCCACGGTATCTTTGCCGTTGGTCAACATCAGGATGAGGATTAACAGCGGGAATATCGCGTACGCCACCGCTTCGACCACGTTGCGGATCACGGGCAGCGCTTGCTCCGCCACCTTGCCGTTGTTAATCCACGCGGCGTTCGTTTGGGCCACCGCTTGCGCGCGGCCGACGGCCAGCAGCATCGTAGCCGGATCGTTGATTTTTTGCCCGGCCATCAGACTGGTATCGTTCACAGCATTGATGAGAGCATTTTGCCGAATAATATTGGCTGCGGTGGCCGAGGCGTCGGCGATTTTTGCTTTCAGGTAGGCTTGCTGAATCTGGTCCGCGATCAGGGCCGAGGCTACCGTCCCAGGAAGCGTCGGATTCATGCGGAATGCCAGTGTGCCCTGGATGCGCTGAACTTCGGCCGGCATTTTCGCCGATAGCTTTGTATATGCCTGGGGACAGGTGAGCACTTCCGCGGTGCCGGCCGCATTCGTGATGCTGCTAAACCGGGCGGGATTCGGGTCGTTCATAAGGTCCCACACGTTGCCCGAGGTTGCAAATGCCTCCGGCGAAAGGTAGCCAGAGGCCAGATCAAACATGGTGCAATTGTGGATGAAATTGATGAGGTCAGTTCGGAAATACGGGCTTTGGAATACCACTTTGGAAGCCTCACGCACCATCCGGCTCCCAAACATCAGTCCGTTTTGCTGGTACGTGAGCTTGTCGGGCATGCCGGCCGCCCCCGGGATCACCTGCATGGCCGTTTCTTCGAGTTCCGTCAGACTATTGCCGACCGTACTGGTCAGCGAGGCGAGCACCGCCAGGCCGAACGGGACGTTGTCGACGAAGACTTCGGCCGAACCGCCCGTCTTGTCGACGATACCGACAGTGACCTTCGGCACCAGGAGTACCGACAAGACCAGGACCACCGAGGCGAGCCACTTCCAGCCCACCATCTTTTCCGGAGCAAGGGCATAACCCACCAGGGCGGCCACGAAGCCGCACACGGCGACGATGCCGAGGGCATTTCGGTAGGTGTTGGCGCCGACCATGGCGGCCACGGCATTCATCAGCCCGTACAAACTGTCCGAGTTCTGGTAAGCGAAAATTTCCCACATGACTATTTACCTCCTCCTTTTAATTCCCCACCTTTTTATCACCGCAGATAGGCGGCCTGGCGTCCCAGCAGATCGAGTACCTGCTGCGGCATATTGGCGCGCATTTGCCGTTCCAGCTGCTCCAGGTGATTGGACACCACCGTAATGGAGCCTACTTTCTGGTAGACGAGAGCCTTTTCACGGGAGAGCTGGGCCAGCATATCGCTGGTGCGCTGCCGGATAATTTTGGAGCGCTCATTCTGATCTTTATTTAGATTGAAATCTTTTTCCAAGGCATTCATGCCAAGGCGGAGATTTTTTTCCAGAAACATGTAGGCGTAATCCGCTGCAATCACATCCCGATACGTGGCAATTAGCTGCTCATTGGCTGTCGCAGAGGGAAACGATGCGCCGATCGATAGCATGCGATAGACAGGCTCACTGGTCTGGTTCACAAAACCGACCTCCGGCGACATGTTGGGGATCGGTGTGCGCGTCTCGATTTTGTAGGCGATCGAGCGCATCAGCTTTTCGACCTTGACCGTAAAAGGGGTATGGACGTATGCGGAATCAATGGTGACCTGGTCGCAGTTTGTATAGTTATTGCACCGCAACACTGTTTGGTTGACATTGCCGCCCCCGGCATCCGACTGGCCATAGAGCAGCTGGGAGATCGACGTGAAGGTCGGCGCGATCGGATTCGGGTCTCGTCCTTCCGAATAGAAAATGACGGTCCCGACCATGCTCATGATCATTTCCCGCTCCTTGTCGTCCAGGTAGTTACCGGCGAGCTTGAGCGATTCCCAGGTGAGGTTGCCGACGAACGGCGCCTTATTTTTAACCAGAGGATCGGAAGATTTTCGCGCGGTATCCAGAATGGAACCTTTGTCGGATTTGCAGCGGACGGCCGCGGCGGCATAGTCCGATTCGAGGCCCAGCGAGACGGCGATGTCCTCGCAGGCCTTGCTGGAGCTAAATCCGGTGGCCTCGGCGGCAGTCGACACGAGGGATTTGGCGGTGTTGCAGGAATTGATTTGGGCATTCGTCATCATGGACTCTAGGTTTTTGGTCCACTTGGTGATACCGCCGAGCAGAGGGGACACCGATTCGAGCGCGAGCTGAAACGCCACGCCAGGCAGCGCGGCCGTGATGTTTTTCAGCATGTTCTTGAATTCGGCCGCCGAAATGAAGGAGAACGAGCCGCCGAAAATATCGATGCCTCCGCAGCCGGCTTTGGCCGTCGGATAATCGATGGCCATGAGTTGGTAGGTCTTGTTTGGCGCGCGCAGCATCAGGCCGCCGCCGCTGAAGGTGTTATAGACCTGCCCGCGGAAGGCGCCCGGCGCCGTGTAGTTGCCTATGGCGCCGAGGTCGTTGAACATTTTGTTGACCTCGCTATTCAGATCGCCAGCGAAGATCGGATGGGCGTATAGCGCGCTGGTGGACAGGGACAGCGCGATGATCAGTTTGCGTATTGGCATGATGAATCCTCCTTAACGAGATGAAAGTGTTTTTCCGAAAGGTGTTTCGACGGTCTCAACGGCGCGCGGCCGCAGGGCGTCGATCCGTTCAACCAGCTGCCGTTCCGACAGGACACCGATGCCGACCGGCATGATCTTGCCGCTGATGGGCTGAGCCAGGAACAACGCCGGCACTCGCTTGACGTTGAGCGTGGCGGCAGAGCCGTTGTCGGTGCGCGCATCAGCGAAGCCTGGAACCTTGCCGCCGTCCAGGCTGACCGGCAGCACCTGGATGCGGTATTTTGTGGAAAACGCCCGCAACACCGGCCCGAAGGCATGGCAGTACGGGCAATCGCCGCGGAAGAAGAACATCAGGATGTGGTCGGTTCCGATGTTGGCGAGGGCGGATGACCGCTCCTGCATCTGCACCTGTTCAAATACTTCCAGCGCCTGGGCATTTACGGGCCGGCCCTGCGTGGTGGGGTCCAGGTCCGGATTGGCCCATGCCACTTTCTGCGACACGTCGGCGAACAGCGAAGCATTTCTGACGACCTTCGATTCGAGCTCCATGTAGCGGCGCACATTGGTGACAGTCGGATTCATGACGGCGACGGCCTTGAGCTGTTCCAGCTGCACCTGCAGCTCACGCAGCGCCTTCACTTCAGGCGGTGGCTGCGGCGCGGCGGGCTTGGGCTTTGGCGGCGCGACTTGCGCAGGCGGTATTACTTCCTTCTGCGGTTCGTGCATTGCCGGGTCGTCATAGAAATGCCAGCCGCGCCGCACATCGGCCTGCGCGCCAGAAGCGTGGCTTATTGCAGGGACACTGGCGGGAACCTGGGCGTGTACTGCTCCACATGCGAGCAGCACTGCCAGACAATAGGGGTACTTTCTCATGGCGTTTTCTCCAGGCGCAGATTGGCGGGCGGCTGGCCATTGCGGCAATAATTGATGCCGATATCGATCGTTTGCTTGTTTGGTGCCTGCCCTGCTGCGAGCCTGACGCCTTCCTGCCAAAAGCGGACGTTGAGCCGGCGGCAGCCGTCCTGAGCGTAGCGTGCCAGTGTCGTGACATCCATGAAGAGCGCAGAGGTGGCAGAGAAGCGCTGGGTGATCGCGTCCGCCAGTTCTCCCGTCAACATGCCGGCTGCGCGGCCGTCGGGTGCATCGATGGCCGCGAGCATAAGTGCTTTTGGATCGTTCACCGCCACGCGTGGTGTGGCTTCCGAGGCCGCACTGGTTGCGGCGCAGAGCATGGCGGCGCAGAGGGCAAGCGAAACCCTGCGCGTAGTGGTTCGATTCAGCATTTCCCTCTCCCCATATAACAGCTTGGCGCGCCTTGGGCGGCAGCGTTCCTCAGTGCCGCCACGTTGGGCAGCGTCGGCACGATCGAGGCATAGAACTCGGCCAGATCCAGTTTTGCGAAGTCGATGCTTTCCAGTTGCGCCACGCTAAAGCCGGAACAGGCAGGATTTTTCGGCGCGCCCCACCCTATGCCGAGTTGCGCCCTCCCCTGTTCGTTGATCATCCTGGCCAGGCGCGAGTTAAAACAGCATTTAGAGGTCGTGTGCTCAATGCACGACACGCATTTGCCAAATACCCGGATGCAGGAGCTGCACCAAGTGCCGATGGTGTGGCATAGCTGGGCGCCCTCCTTCATCGCCAGCTTGCCCTCGCCGGCGTTGCAGGACATCATCGACACCGCGATGTACATCACCGCAGTCATCGCCAGGCTCCAGGGATTGAACGCGATCGCCAGGTGTTCGGTAGTCGCCAGCGTGACCGATCCCGCCGGCAGCGCCGTGCCATTGACGGCCACCGTCACACCAAACGTCGTATAACTGCCGCTGAAACCGCCACTGGTCAGCAGTGCCTTGGCGCCTTGCGTGATGAACTCGCGGTTGCCACTGTTCATCAAGATGTCGAATACCAGGCGCGAGCCGATGCCAAACAGGGACTGGTTAGTAAAGTGGGCCCCGGCGCCGTCCGTATAGCAGCAATTCTTCAGCAAGCGGTTGCGGCACGTATTACCCTCGCCGTTGAACAAGGTCATGGTCTTCGGATCGAGATAGACGCCGGCCTCGCGCACGGCCTCCATATAGGTCATCGCCTGGGCAAAATCGACGTCATTCGTATAGCCGGTACTGAAGCATTGCGTACCGAGACAGAACGTTTTTGGCGCACAAGTAGCGCCAGCGGGGCAGCCGGTGGTGTACGCGGCCAGCGCCGTCTCGGCACTCAATGGATCGCGGGCGATGGCTTGCGCGGCGGCGATAGCCGGATCGGTGGCCAGCACGGGCGGGCGCGGCGTGTTGGCCGAGTTCAGGGCACCCACTTGCGCCGCGCAGGCCGGGTCGCCGGGTGTCAGGGCGCAGGCCGCCAGATGTGCATTGGCATCGCTTTTGAGGTTGCTCTTGCCGTGGTAGACGGTTTCGGGTGGCGTCAGCGTATAGCCGGGCACGTGGGCAGCGGCGCTCTGGGTGGTGACGCTGGCCCGGGCCGCCTGGTTGGCAGCCGTGGCGCCGGCCAGATCCTCGTCGACTTGCGCCAGGACAATGGCAGGCTGCACGCTGCTCAAGCAGCAGGCGGTCGTCAGGGCGATCAGGCGGCGCATGGCTATTTTCCCATCTTGTCCAGAAAGCGGCCGGCGCTGCCGGCGAAGCGCGGTGCGCGCTGCTGGATAGTTTTGAGCGCGTACTCAAGCGAGACGTCGCCGGCGACGCGAACATAAGCATCCGGTGCGAAACAACTCCCTGCCCCGCAGGCCTGGGCGGGTGCACCGGCACGCAGCAAAACGAAGGTCGGTGCCTGGCGTACGGCAAAGCGCTCAAATGCCTGCGGATCGATTTGCCATGCCACCTTGCGCTCGCCCATGATCTTTTGGGCATGCGCCACGGTTTTGACCAGTGATCCGTCGTCCAGGCCCCGTAGCACCAGGGTCGCCTGCAGCTGCGCCGCTTGCATCGCCAGCTTATTCAGCGCGGCTTCCGGCATAGCAAAGGTCACAAAGACCAGTAGCCGGTCGCCATTCAACGCGGCAAGCGCGTTTGGGTTGTGTGCCGCTTCGTAGCCTTTGGCAATGGCGCCCAGATCGACGGGTGGCGTTGGGCGAGGCTGGGGCAAGGCGTCGATCCGCATCCGTGACGTAGTGGGTGGTTGCCCTGGCGACGGGTCTTGCGGCATGGGATTGGCCCTTACCGCGCGGACGATATCCGCGTCAGTGATCACGGGTTGTAGCTTCTTGGCGCGTTCAATATCTGCGTCGGAAATGTGCGGCATCGCTTGTGCCGCCACTGCCTGGGCAAAGAACAATGCACCCAGCCCTGCCATGGCACGCAGCGCATCAGGCTTGGCGCCCGCAGGGGGCACTTGGATCGGATTAGTAGCCAACACAGCAGTTCCTTTTTCGAAATAACATAAATGCAAAATCTTCGCCCTTGACCGGGTATTCCTTGCCCGCTCCCCAGGCGATGGTAGTGCGTCCAAAAGGCTGGCAGCATTTGCCCAGTTCCTTGTCGGTGGCCGGGATGGGATATGTCAGCTGGGATTTGTAGGCCGTCTTGTCCATTTCCGGCAGGAAGTACGGACCGCACAACCCTTTCTGGCCATGCATGCCCCACGTCAGCAGCTCGCGGTGCATCTTGGCGGTGATGCGCTGCATCATCAATTCGGCGGTGCGCACCCCGCCTACGTGGTAGGCCGCGTGGCCATCGAGCGGGAAAAGACCGCCCTGGCAGCCGGCACACCAGAACAATTCGCGGCGGCCAAATCCCGCCGTGGCGGCAACGCAGTCGGCAGCGCAGGCGGCGACGGCACCGGGATTGGCAAAGAGAACCGTTTCCGGATTGATAATGAGCGTGAGTTCGTCGTCGCCCCATAGGGGGTCGACCTCGGTCATGTAGGCGATATCGAAAGAGCCGGCCTCCAGGCAGGGGAAGTCGGCGACCGCCTTGAGCCAGTACATGACCGGATTCACATAAAAATGCGCCTGGTAGAAGGCATCCTGGGCGCCGCCAGCGTCCGTGGCCCGGGCGGCTTCCGGCGCGGCAATGCCAGGATTGAGGTCGACGCCACCGAGGGACACCAGGCAGAACGGTTTGCGCACCACTTCCACCTGGCGCACGGGTTCCCAAAAGCCAATGGACAGGCCGATCACCGGATTGACTTTGCACGTGCAGATCGGACTGGATGGATTGGCGGTGTCTTCCTGGCCGCCCAGGTTGCCCAAAGTGACACTGCCCAGGGAAATCGGCAGGATGCATGACCAGCAGATATCCGTGATCGGGTTCGGAAAGGCGCCAGTGCAGGTACCGACCGGCGCCGCCTGGGCATGGCCTGCCCCGATGAGGAGCAGGATCAAACCGATGGTGTGTTTTAGTAGGCTCATCTAACCACCACAATTTCGTCAATGCGCAGGCGCATGCCTTCCTGGTAGACCAAGGCCGGGACATGCTGGATGCCAAAGCGCCCTACTAATCTGCCCTGCTGATCGAAGTAGATCCGCGTTTTCCACTGTTTCATCAGCTCCAGATACGAACCGCCGACGAGTACCGGCTTGATCCGCGCGCCATCGCGCTGGAGCAGGCTGCGCGCCATCCTTGCCTGTGCAGGATCGCGCGCGTCAAAAAACAGCAGTTTTTTCGACATGGACGTGATCGCCAGCGGATTAGTACGGGTGCCTGCGGGGAACAGGACGTGACCTTGTGCGTCGAGGATGTTCTTGTCGAGCACATAGGTGGGGTCAAAATAAATGGTTCGTGGTGCCTTCGCCGGCGTCAAACCTGCCACCGGTGCCGGGTTGGCCACGGCCGCCCTGCCTTTGGCGATCGCCTGCTCCTGCAGTGCGTGAAGCTGGCCGCTCTTTTCCAGCGCGCGCAGGCGGTGGGCGATCATGTCGAGCAGGTTTTGCTCGGCAATCGGATACGTCGGCCCGATCGCGGCCAGCTCCTCGGCCTCTGCCAATGCTCCCATGAGGCCACTGGCCAGCAACAGGACGGAGAAGATCCGCATGGTCAGCTCACCGCATGGCAGGCAGGGGAAGCGTAGTGTCGGAGGTGTCGGCTCCAGTAATGCAATCATTTTCTCCTCGCGTCAGAAGATCGGAATGACGACGCCCAGGACCGCGTCGGCGCGTACCAGGCCATTGATGCTGTAGCGTGAATCGAAGCTGTCCGGGCTGGTGCCTTGCACATAAAAATACGATGGCGGAATCACCATCTCGGCGATGGGATCGAGCCGGAGATGTTTGACGTTGGTATGGGTCTTGGCAAAACCGACTTCCTCACCATTGACGAACACGTGGCGATCCCGGACGGTCACTTTGTCGCCGGCCACGCCGCGCACGATCTTGAAGAACGGCTGGTGGTACAGGCCGGGGAAGATGCGCTGCGCCGGCCCTTCGAAGGCATACACCACGAAGTCGCCGCGGCGGATGCCGTGGGCACGGTAGTTGACCACCGCGACCGTGTAGGGCAAGCTGGGTGTCACGTTAAACAGAATAGGCAAGCGCGGTGTGGCATCGATAAACAGACGCACATAGGCGAGTGTCCAGATCATGACCAGCACCAGGTACAGATACCAGCGTCTGCGCACATGCTGAAAGAAATCGCGGGTCACAGTTTCACCTTTTTTCTGAGCAATGGAGTGAGATCAATCAGCGTCGCGCGGCTGCCGATCACCGCCGTTTTGTCGACCACCAGGCATGTGCACTCCTCCGGCAATTCCGCCAACGCAGCAGCAAAGCTGGTGACAAATTTTTCAGCGTCCGATATCGCCTGCCGCCGTTCTATGTCAGTATGGCTGCTCGTCATCGCTTTGAGGTACTGTTCCTGTTTTGCATTGAAGACGTTCGCCGCGTCGACGACACCGATGACCAGCATCGGCCGCAGCACCAGCCGGTCATATGCCGCAATGCCGATCGCCACGAAGCAGGCTGATACGAGGATATTGATCAGCATGATCCTCATTGGAGTCCCCTGTCGGCCAGTACCCGGGCGATGGCCTCGTCGATGGAGTAGCCTTGGGCACGCAAGGCATCAATCGGCTTGTTATCGGCGAGTTTGTTCGAGAACAGCAGCTGCGTGGCTGGATCAATGACCAGGCGTACGACGCCTTCGCCGATGGGCGACGAGACATACATCTCCGCAAAGGCGCCGGCCTCGGTGCGCAGCGAATTGAGCAGCCGCTTTTTGGACGCATCCATGACGATGCGCTTGTTACTTTCCAGGATTTCAATCGACTCCGGTTTTTGCCGCAGCAGGAAAACCCAGTCGGAGCAGTTGAAAGCGGCCGTCATTTGCACCGAACCGTAATAGTCATCGGCACCCTGCGTCGCGGTGCCCAGTGCACCGCCATACTTGCGCGCACGCCGGGCTGCTTCTTCCACCACGGCGGCCTTGACCGGGTCGTCTGCACCGATCTCTCCAAGCTGTTGCTTGAGTTCATCAATGATTAGGAGCTTCTTGCGATCGCGGTTCAGGTACATCTCGCCGGTGATCTGGTACATCAGCAGGATATTGACGACGGCGTGCAGATCTGGCTTGCGTTTGAGTTCTTCGTTTTCGATCACGACGAGGTCATTCGAGAAGTCGACGTTATTCTTGCCCTCGAAGAATCGTTCGTACTGCCCGT
This sequence comes from Janthinobacterium salmonicoloratum, assembly GCF_051380845.1. Lineage (NCBI taxonomy): Bacteria > Pseudomonadati > Pseudomonadota > Betaproteobacteria > Burkholderiales > Oxalobacteraceae > Janthinobacterium > Janthinobacterium salmonicoloratum. Next base: position 118,922 of record NZ_JBNYXV010000008.1, read on the forward strand.
CCTTCGAGTATGGATTGAGCATGATGGCAAGATCGCGGATGCGGTCATCGCCTTTGATTTCGAGTTCCGCAATATTGCCGGTCTTAAATTCGTCGCGCAAAGCGGTGATCGTCAGATCATTGCCGTATGATTTCCATAGCTTCAGTAGGACCGTTGAAATCGCCTTGTATTGCACTTCTTGCAATTGCTGACTCATGGAACACATCTTCGCCAGGGCGGGCAACAGCATATCGATGTCTTCGTGAATATCATTTACCGCTGTAAACGGGTTCAAAATGATCTTCGAGCGGGGGCTGAACTCGACATGCGTGCCATTGGCTTTCTTACACAGCTTCTCGAATGAGCGCCCGAGATCAAGCAGGCGCACTTGCGCACCGCCGGATCGGTATGACCAGGCTATCTCGTTGAGGGTGACGGACTTGCCGGAACCTGGAGCGCCGACGACGGCAAAATTGTAGTTGCCCAGGTCGTTGTCATACAGGTCCAGCGTCACGAGCTGGCCGCGGCGGCCAGCGAAGATGAGTGTTGGCGTGTCGGTTCCTCGCCATTCCGCCAGCAAGGGCGCGAGATGGATGGCGTTCGCCATGGATTTGCGCGTCACCCGCTTCATCTTCTTCATATCATTGTGGAATGCGGGCGTCAGGGTCATGGGCAAGCTCGCCAGCAGCGCCTGGCGGTGCATGTACACATCGGCATTGAGTTCAAAGCCGCTGGCACGCCAGATGGCTTTGGCCGCTTCTGCCGCCGCTGTCGCCTCGGCGGGCGGCGAGAAAATGGCCAGCTGGTGATACATCGAGACGAGGTTGCCGCCGACATCCATGGCGTTGGCGACGGCATTCCAGTCTTCCTGTTTCTTCTGAACGTCCGGCATAATGGCCGCCATCTTGCTGCCAGCGTTCTGTGTCGCGCGGATGTGGTTCGCCGTAATCAATGTCCGCGTCGTGTTCGTATCGAGGATGTGCACGCCCATGGTGAGCAGGAACGGCGCACGGTACTGCAGTGCCGGTTGCATGGCGTGGCCGATGAGCGCCCCCATCTGCCAGAGGGGGAAACGTTCAGGAAACGATTTAATGGAGAAGAAGCGGGTTTCCACGTGCTGCGGCTTGCCTGGCTTCGAAAACCGGATGCCTTCGTTGGTCGGCTCCTGGACGGTATCGAAGTCCACAATCTGATCCCGCAATTCCCTACCCTCATCGTAGTGAATCCATGGGGTGAAACCGTCTGCGAGCCGGTGCGGATTGGTGAACAGTGCGCACCAGTTGATTAAGTCGGCCGCTTCGCATACGTTGCTGGGTAAAGAAGCGGCGTCAAGGGTACTTGCCATCGAGTCACGCAAACTGATGGCCGCTTCGCGCTTGCCGATATCATCGGCGCGTCCATCCATCGTGACGCTCATCATCAACCGAAAGTCGCGCAGCGTAAAATGAAATCCCTTGGTCAGGGATTTCTGGCTCCCGGCCAGCAGATGTTGCACGCGCTGGCGTGCCAGCTGGCGGTACAGGTTGCTGTTCCTCGCCGGCCGGCCCCACTGTTGCGAGTTCTCATATTGATCCTCGTCTTCCATTCGCATGTTGGCATATTGGATCAGCGGGGCGCGGATATCCGGCGAGCCAAACAGGTGAAATTGCACACCCGTGTTGGCGGGACAATTGGTATACAGGCTTTGCAGCACTTCCACCATGCGCTCATCGGCGCCGGCCTGGGGCATGAGTTCGAGCATGAAACCGAGCCGGTGATGGCGATTGATGAACAGCTGCTCGCTGTCCACATAGGGACCGTACGGTAGCCAGCTGGCAAACTGATCCTTGGAAAACTCCTCGCCTATGCGTAATCCAAACAGATCCCAGATGCCAGCGCCGATCCCTTCGCCAGCTTTTTCGGGAGTAAAAAACTTGAGCATATTTGTCCTCTCTGCATTCAACTCCGCTATGGGTTTGTTGCCGGCGCTTGAGACGGCGCGCCTTCTGGAACCGTCGTGACGGCCCCGATTGGCGGATCGGTAGGCGCTCCCGCTGGCGGCGAAGTTGGCCGTGTTTCGGCGCCGGAGTTGGCCTGTCCGGAGGGAGACGCTGTACTCGGGGATGACATCTGCTGAGGTGTGGGCGGTTTCAAGGGAGCATAGGCATCACGGATCTGCCGCTGCGCATGAGCGATCTGCCACCGGCCTGGGTCTGTCTGCAGGTAGACAAAGGACTGATCGTGGAGATCATGGTCGCTGTCTTCCCACGGTTTGATCCAGAGCCGCATGACGCGCGGCGGGGAGCGCAGCGCGGTTGGCTCGAATGCAGGCTGTCCCTGCATGGAACTGCCGCTGGAGGCAGCTTTGGCCATGGTGTACATGCTGCGCGGGACTGCACGCGGCGTTCCTTTTGTGGGAGCCCCTTTGGCCGCCGCGCCGCCGCCCGATGGCAACGAGTTGTAGTAATTGCCGGATACGGAGTTGCACTGCACGCCTTCCGGCGCCTTGCAGGCATATTCCGACTTGCCGCCCAGGCCCGTCATGTCACCGCACCCGGCAAGAAGCATCAGGCAAACCGCTGTGGCGGACAGGTTTTTGACGCGGAACGAATTCGATGGAATCAGCTGCATGATTACTCCTTGGGGTTCTTGCTGGCTTGGCGGCTGGAAGCGGCCTGCGCCAGATGGGCCTCGATCTCGCTGGCATTGATAAAGCCGGTTTCCCGTGCGCCGTCAGCAAAGAAGAGAGTCGGCGTGCCCTGCACGCCCAACTTGCTGGCCAGGGCCAGGTTGCGGTCGAGCGGATGGGCGCATTGGACAGGTGCGCCGTGCTCGTCCAACGTGCCGCTGACGGCGCTGCGCCAAGCAGCCAGGCGGTCGGCAGCGCACCAGATGCGCACAGGTAACGCCTGGTCCTGGAAAGGCACCATGAAGTTGTAGATGCGCAGGTTAGGGATTTTCGTCAGTTCCGGTTCGAGCTGGCGGCAATACGGACAATGTGGATCGGTGAAGAGATACAGGACGCGTTCGCCCTTGCCCTGCGTGGAGACGATCGCATCGGCCAACGGCAACTGGCGTACATCGATAGCCGCTGCCGTCGGTGCTGCCGGGCTGGCGGCGTCGCTCCGCTGCTGCAGTTTCGGTGCGGTCACGTCGCGCATGGCGCGCAGATCGACCAGGCGGCCAAAAATCATGTAGTCAGGGCGTGTATCGGCGACAAAGCCGACGTTCTCTCCCATCCACACCTCGAAGACGTGGGGGATCGGCGTCGCCGTGACCGTATCAAAGGCCGTGCCGGGATAGGATCGCTTCAGCGCGGCGAGCAATGTGTCTTCGGCCGTACTGGCGTGGGCGACCAATGTGGCGGCGCAGGCGAGTGCGGCGAGGCCCAGTTTAGTCAGCTTCGTCATTGGGAACCTCCATCGTGCGCTCGGCGAGTCCGAGCTGATCCTGCCGGTCCGCGTCGCTGCGTGACATGGGCCGCGCGGGAATGCGCACGCCGCGAGTCAGCACCACGTCCACTTTGCGGCCCGCATGCACCTCGATGACGGGAAACGTCTGTTCGGCGAGCCGGATGTAATAGTTGGCCAGGTTGTTGAGCGCGCTCCCCATGCCGCTGCCAATGCCGCGGCGGAACTGATCGCCGGTGCCGCCGGTCGTCGTCGACAGGGTGCCAAACGGCGAGGTCGTAAATGAGCTGTTGCCTTGTGCAAAACCCTGGCCGATGCCGCTAACGATGCCTGCGCGTAGGCTGTTGGCCAGCAGCTGCCCCTGTTTGGAGACGAGCGTGCCGCGCAGCCCCAGGTTGCCATCCTCCCCAAAGATGTTGCCCTCGATCTTGACCTCGATCACCGAGCGGTCGTAGCGGATGCAGGAGAGCACATCGGTGCGCAGGTACGCGCGTTCGGAACTGATGTCGCCATAGCCGGAGGCAACCACAAAGCACTCCTTGACGTCCGCGCGGAACTGATTAGGCAGGATGGCAGCGGCTGAAATCTTGATGAGTGCTGGCAGCGGATTGCTTTGGGCCTGGCCGCCCGTCGGGGCATCAATCCCGCCGAGCAGTTCTCCCGGCAGGATGCCGACTGGCAGGAAGTCGTCCAGCGTGTTTGCCGGTTTTACGCCATTGGCCCCGGCCTCCTTGGCGGCCCCGGTGTTCCCGCTGGACTCTGTCGCGGTGGCCAGGGACACGCGGATCATGGGGGCGAGCGTCTCCGGTGTCTCGTTTGGCCGTAGTAAACCGGTGTTGCCACTTGCTACGTCGTTGGCGGGTGGTCCTGGCGGCGCGTTGCCACCTAATGGCGTACCGGGAGGGTATTGCAACGGAGCCGGCGCCGATGGCTGGGGAATGGGCGGCGTGACGGGCGCGGGCGACGCTGGTGGCAGCCCCTGTTCTGCCGTGGCGGCCGTTTTTGCTTCCAGATCCGCCAGGCGCTTGAGCAAGGCTGCTTCTACGGCCTTGCGATCGCTGTTGATTTTGTCTTGCGCTTCCTTGTCATTGTCATATTGGGCCAGCTTTTTGCCAGCATTGCCGACCCATTGATCTTCTGGCGAGATCTGGCCCGGCACCATCATGCTGGCCCCATCCACATTGACGGTGGCGCGTTTGTCGGTCGACTTGGGAAGCTGCCGGGCGGGACTGCCGGAGTCGGAATAGGCCAGCACCGCCCACAGGATGCCAATGCAGGCTGTCACGATACTGGCGGCGGCCAAGTACTGCTGCTGCCTGGGCGTCAACCGTGCCGTGTAGGATTTCAGTGTTTGCATGATGCGCATGGCGATTCACTCCCCTGCCCGAATGACGTAGACCCGCGTGCTCTCGTTCGGACGCAAGTTGAGGTTGTCGATGGCGACGGCCAGGACATCGCCATCGTCGCGGTCAAATTCCTGTTCTGCGAGCACCAGCGGCGCACCGCTGATATTGCTGAGTGCATAGGTCTCGCCGATGAGGCCACGGCCCTCAAACTGGCGGATGAGCTTCATTTCTGCTTCTGCCCACAGCAGGCGCGCTTCGTCGCGCTCTTCCATCCGGACGTCGTCGGGCACCTGCTCGGAAGCCATGAACATCAGCATCGTTTTCAGGGAGCGGATGAATGTGGCAGACCTCGCCGGCGCCGCGCCGCCGGCATTGGCTGCCCTGGCCTGGCGCCTGGCCGACTTGTCCGAGATCACGATGGTGTCTGCGGGAACCTCCGCGCGGTTCAGGCGCAAGGTGTAGGTGGCCGTAGCGGAAGAAATAAACAGGTTGATCGGCTTGGCAGCAGTGCCCACCGGCTGAATATAGATCTCGCCTTTGGCCAGGTCGCAGGCAAGCGACAGCTGGCCGCCGGGATTGACGGCCGTGCCGGCACCTGGCGCTACGGGCAGGCTGGCGTCGGCGGGTTTGGGAGCACAGTTGCTGCTCGAGTAGATGTTGCCTACGACGTCGATGATCTTGCCGCCCTCGATGCGGATGCGCGTCGGCTCATGTGCGGCGATGATCGCCTCGATGGTGGCGCCGTCCCTCACATCTCTGGTCTGTACGGCCCAAGCGGGGAGCTCAACGAGCCCCAGCAGCAGCCACGCCAGTGGCAGTATCCGGTTTTCCATCTTTCAACTCCTTAAAATCTTTCAAATGCACGCGCGCGCCACGGAAGACGAAGTCCGCACGGTAGGTCTTGAGGTTGTCAGATGTATTGGCCCCGTTCACCTGGGTTTTGAGGTAGCCGGTCATCGTGACCGATTGCGTTTCTTCGTCCGGCACCAGTTGCTGCATCTGGAAATACGTGCTCGCATTGAGCTTCTTCAGTCTTGCCGCCTCCAGATCCTGGCGGGTCTTGATGCTGCCGGCGTTCTCCGGCAGGCACCAGCTGAGCAGCATGTCCTTCTTCCATTCGATTGACTTCGGCGTGACGTCCAGCATCAGGTAGGCGATGTAGCCGGACATCTGCACCAGATAGTCGTTGCTGGCCTTGCCGTCCTCGATCCAGAATGTTTTATTGATGGCCGGCGGCACAATGACAGTGCGTTCCGTGCCCGCGATGCGGACAATGATGGTCAACGCCAGCATCAGGCAAACAGACAGGATGCCAATGGCCAGGCGCTGGTCGAACACGCGGCGCCGCAGGGCGCCTAGGTCATCCTGATAGGTTTCCAGTTTCACGGTGCTCTCCTTGGTCCTACCCGACCATCTTGCGGATATGCGAAGGCGGGGTCGAGCGCATGGACGTCAGCGGGCTGACAGGCAGGTACCAGTACGCCCAGTGCAGGACAAAGGCCGGATGCTTGTCCGCTTTTTTGCGGCTGAGCCAGCGCGATACGGCGACGCCGGCGCAGACCGCGAGAAAAAATCCGAGTTTGCTGCTGGCCAGATAGCCGACAAAGATCGAAAGGAGGACGGGAAAGGCGACATCAAAGTCCCATAGGCCAATCTTCCATTGGTCGTCCAGGCGCCGGGGAATATAGGTATCGGCTTCCATGGCGTCCTCCTTTTCTCAATGTACGGTGTCTGCGCCAGCCTGGTTCAGATTGTGGCGCCCATGATGGCGCCACCAATGACCAGCCCGACCGCGCCGAAAATCGCCATGCCGATGTAGAACAGCACCGGACCGAAATTTCGCAGGGCGGTCAGCGAGATCAGGGCCACCACGAAGCCGATGAAGCCGACCAGTGCTTTAACGCCGGGGGCCAGTGCGGCCAATTGCGTCAGTGCTGACGTCAGCGGGCCGGTGATGCCGGTGAACGCGACGAGGTCGATGGCGGTGGCGGGAATAGCGGCGAGTAGGCCCAGGGTGATCAGGGTTAGCAGCGCCAGAACCTTGGCCGCTGTGGAGACGCGCAGGCCAAGCGGCCGCTTGCCGTGTTGTTTGAAAGGGAGAGCTGTGACGTACTGCAGGGTGTTCATGTGCATTCCAATCGTGATCGTGAATAAAATTGCCTAAAACTGTCTGTGCGGGCGGCTAGGTGATGCGGCATGGCGGCGTAAGGGGGACCACGGACGGGGCATTGCCACGCAATCTTGCCCGGCCGGTACGTTACCCATGCCGAAGTCAGCTTGATCAGGTGCGCTTCGGTCATCATCTCTGGACCTGCCGAGGTGCGTCGGCGGTGAGGCTGAGCTCCACCCTCCGGTTATTCTGGCGGCCCGTCTCGGTCGCATTGGCGGCGGAGTAACAGCAGGCGCCGCTGCTTCCCACCTCAAGCTGAACTGCAGGCACATGCAGATGGCGGCGCAGATAGCGCTCAACCCTGGCCGCGCGCTGGTGTGCGATGGCATCGTTCCGGGCCGGCGTTCCGGTGTTGTCTGTTCTGCCGGCGATACGAACATGGGACGCTGGCTGCACCAGCGTGAGAAATTGCTGCAGAACGTGTTGGGCCGTTCTATCGAGACGGGAAGAGCCCGGCGCAAAGTACACCGCAAGTTCGGTGACATCGGACAAATCATTTTCGTTCGCTGCACCGGCTCCCACGGGTGTCCCAGCCAGTGTCCGCTCGGTTCTGGCTGCCGTAATCGTGGTTTGCGGCACATCTTCTCTATGCGCATCCCGTCTGGCCAGCGTCTTGGGCGTGCGCGTAGGGCAAGCTGGATCGATACACAGGCCGTAGCGTGCCTGTCTACCGTAGTGAAGCTGGGTGATGATCTGCATGTGGGACCCAGGCGTGGCTGCGCGGGAAGGCAGTCCTGCAGGTTGTGGCTGGGTATGCACATTTACGCAGGAGGCCATCAGCAAGCTGGCTGCAGCCATTCCTGTGGCGGCTAGTGCGGCATGCGCAATAGAGCGTCTCATGTCAGCCCCACTGCCACCAGCGCAGGCTGCATTGGACCGACCGATTCAGCGCGCGCATTTTTCTGCTTCCGGTACTTGCCCCGCGGCGTAGCGCGTTGTATTGCCGGCGGCGTGGTATTGGTGAGAAAGCCATATACGCGCCAGGCGTAGCGCGTGCGCGTAGCCTGGCATTGGGCCGCATCAAGTTTGGTACACGAGGCGTTGTATGCACCGATCGCCTCCCAGGTATTGCCGTACCTTTGCAGCTTTTCCACGAGAATTCGGGAACCAGCATGAATGTTTTTACAGGGTTCATGCAGTTCTTGCTCGGTCACCCCCAAATTGCGTAGAACCCGTGGATTGGAATTGACGCCCATATAACCGATATCCACGGTACCGGTTTGGCGCAGATGGCGGCGATTGACTGCGTTCGGATCCAGTGACGATTCCGCTTGAGCAATCGCATAGAGCAGCGGTGCCGGCACATTGTGGCGAACGGCGGCTTGTTCCCAGCAAGCCCAGGCAGGACCCGGACAAACAACGAGGATCGCTATGAAGCATGAAAGATGTCGTTCCATGGCAAGGAGCAGGCATTAACCCGAAAGCGTTGATCCACCCGGCGCGCGCAGGCGCCAGACCATCAAAGGTGTACATCGGGTAAGCCTGGCATCAGCCTGGCAAGGTCACTTCGGGTCGCATATCCGTTTGCGGTATGCCTTGCGATCTGCCTCTTATGGCAGGTGCGATACTGCTCGCTCGGCGATATTGCGCCGGGCCTGTTCAAATATTTTCCCTTGCGCCCCCTCTTCCTGCAGGGCCAGGGCGATGCACGCGGTCGTAAACTGTCCCAGGTCGAATCGAGGATGGGGATGCCGGTTCATTTCGGACTTCTGCAGCGCCAGCAACAATACATACTGCGCGCGCCAGATTTCCTCTTGTCGACGCGGCATGCATTGGTCGCGCAACACCATCCGGGTATGCAAAAACGAAAAAATATGTTTCGCCGGTTCCGGCTGTACAAACACTCTTGCAATACAAGCACTAATCAGATCGGGATACCGCAATTTTGGCGAACAATTGTGCTGATGGTTGAACAACCGGTCGAGTTGATGAAATTCCTCCATCCAGACCAGCGTACCGATCGTTTCGTCACACCGCGAGGATGAGGCAGCAGAACGATGCGTAGCGGCCGTGTGAGCGGAAGATGAGGACGGCATCGAACGAAATTCAGTATTCATGGCGACTCGAAATCGAAATTGACTGCGTATGACATCATGCTAGCGTATCGCAGCTACAATGTTTGTCCAAAAAGTCGCGCTTTTTGTGGACCATTTGGATGAACCCAGATCCCCCTCGGCGTGTAGCCACAGCTACGGGACTTCTACCTTCACACTCACGCATACTGCGCCACCATTTGTCCTGCCAGCCACGCGATCACACACAACATGGCGGGCAACAGAAGCGGAGACAGTTGAACAGGAAGCACACACGCTACTGCCACCAGACAAATCAGCAAAATCGCCATGCCCATTGCTGCCGCGAACCACTCCGGGTGCTGCTTGGCGAACACCAAACGTTTAATACGCCGACGCACCAAGGCATCCACGATGCAGGCTGAGATCAGCACCACGAACAGTGCCCACCACTGCACGAGGCCTGCCAGTCTATACAGCGCCAGCATGGTCAACATATCGAGCGAGCGGAAATAGCTGTTCTGAAAAAGCTGCTGACGCACCCGGCCCAGGCTATCGGCGACGGGTTGTGCTACCGGATCGCGCGTCACCTCGTGGACGTTGGCCGATGCCGGTTGGGATTCCAATGCAGCTTGATACTGAAACATGCGGCTCAACACGCGGCGTGCATACAGATCACCCCAGCAGTCCGCACTGGCCATATGCTCCGCGCGGATCTGCGCGACAAATCGCTGAGGCGGGAAGGCTGACGGCAGGTACAGCACCAGAATCAGGAGCACGCTCAGCGAAACAATGGCCATCAACCGAATCAGCATGCTTCACCCTCCTCCTTCTGGTCGCGGCTTACATCGTCCGCGCCCGGGTCAATTAGCGTGAACCGCCCTTTGTAGACATGGCCGCCGGACACGGAGGCGAAGAACTGCAAATTGGGTAATTTACCGAGGATCGATGGCGGGACCAACTCGTTGACTTCCTCGCTCAACTGCGTTGAATCGACTGCCGTAAAATCCGTAAAGTGGCCGTCCCTGGCCGTGTTGTGCCCGACTTTCATGCTATGGATGGTGGTCTGCCCCAGTGTTTCATTGATGAACTCCTGAGTGGGCTGATCTTTGGTTCGGAATGCAATGAGGTTGTTCAAGTTCCCCAATGCCATACGTGCCGCCTCCTGGCTGCCAAGGCGTTTCGCCAGGTCGGCAATCGTCTGCATGGCGGCCGTGGTGTACAGCCCTCCCTCGGCACCTTTATTCAGTATTTCGATCAACGGTTGATTGATCACGTTCGATAGCTCATCCACAAACAGGGAAATGCGCCGCTCTCCTCCCAGGTTGTAGCGAATGCCTGAGCGGGCCGCCAGGTCGGCCAGCGCCATGGCGCCGATTGCCGTTGCAACGGAAGGATCTGGCAACGAATCCAGACACAGAAGCAGTACATGTCCCGCGTGCTCGATCTTTTCCAGATTCATGATCGGACGCAGATCATCCGCATCAAAAGGATCCGGCGACAGGCTTTTCCCCAGGTCTCCGGATGTCAGCATGGACAAGATCGGTAAAAGATTAGCGGTTATTTTCTGATAATGCTCGCGGTTATGCTGAAATACCCGGACCTGTGAACTGACCACAGGATCACGCCTAGCCTCATGCACATGGTGGTCGTAGTACGACACATACGCTAATAGTTCATGGCTCGCAGCTGACGTCGGCGATTTGATCTGCCCTCTCCGCGCTTTATCGAGCAAACGCGCCATCTCGGGTGTGCTACGCCATTGCATGCCCAGGAGCTCCTCGTAAAACCGTTCGAGCGCCTGCTCCAGGATTGGTTCGACGCCGCCTTCAATATATTGCTTTAGCTTAGCCAAATTCGGGCGTTTCTCCAGTTGCACCATCCCTTGCACGACAACATTCACCGCGTCCCAACCAAATGCGCTAAACGTTCCGGCCGTGTCCGGTGGCATGATTGACTGAATACGCGAAGCCACTTCGGTGGGTTTTTGCCAGTTAAACGTGAAGTCAAGACGAACACCCATTTCCGGAAAAGCGGGATGAAACCAAAGAAAACTGTCTGGCTCACGATACAGTTGGCAGGCCTTCATGACCAATCTTTTGAGACGACGTGAATTTTTTGGATCAATAATAATGACGACATCACCACGTCGTATGGCTTGAAAAATCAACCAGCCAAGGCATACCCCTTTGCCGGACTGCGTGGTTCCGACCACCAAGGTTCCCCCTTCAAAGTTCTGCAGCGGCCGTGTCAACAAGCGCTCTTGCGACTCGACGCCATGAATCCAGGGCAAGCCAATCTCTGCGTCGGATTGTGGATTGGGCTGATACCCCAAAGCGCGTATGAGCCAGGGAGAGATGGTCATCGCGCGGTAATCGATCTTGATCAGCTCGTAAAGCCGCTGAGAGTGCAGTGGCAGCCAGATAAAGCCCAGGCCGAATACGACCTGTTCAGGATCGCCGGTCCATGTGGCCAGCCGGGCGATGGGAACCATTTCCATCGCCCGGCCAGACAACGCGGCACGAATACGCACAACATGTAGGGCTTGCTGGCAGCGATATAGGGCAATGAGGGCTGAAACAAAAATGAGCGGAAAGCCCGCTCGCGGTGGCAATTGATCAGGTATTAGAAAGCAAAAAATGGCGGCGGCGAGAATCCATGCTAGGGCGGCAGCCCCCTCAACGGGACTACGCCATGGCATTTCATACGGTCGCAGCAACATGGTCAACCTGCGTTCGAATTGATTGGGGTCTCCCCTGCTCCATCCATGCCCTCGATGAATTGACGAGCGATGACCATTCCGGCCAGTTGCTTGCCATGCAGGTTGTGATACTCAACAGGCTCGGTTCCGGCTGGCCCTGCGACCAGCATGTTGGCATCGGCAAGTGCGCGTATTCCCATCTTCACATCCACCTGTCGCGCCACGAAGGCGTCCAAGGGGACAAACAGACCAGACGCCATGGGATAGCATGCCGGAGGCAAGCTCGTCTCATTGAGGGTCTGCACGATCGCTCGCAGTACGTTGGCAATGCCAGGATTCAGGCGAATCGGTGCGCGTAACGAGTAGCTTTTGCTTGCCGACTGCATTGACTGAGTATTTTTGACCTTCTTCGCCTTTCCTTGGCGAGCACCTGCAGGTGGTTCGATACCAGTGCCAGCCGCAGTTGCAGGCATCGGTGGGATGGTTGGCAGCGACAACTGACGATCGCTAACATCGGGCGGCGTCTCTGGGGCAACACATTCGCCCTGAACCTGGGAGGATGCTGCCTTCGCCTGCCGTGGTTTAGTATCATTCTCGGTAGCTCGCACCTCGTCACGAGTGCAGTAGGCAGCAATATCCATGTCCAGCGCCACTGGTGGCGGGTGTAACACAGCAAGGACAACGCCTGGCGTCACCAACTTCAACGCCTCCAAGGGTTCAGGGGCGCCTGGCGGCCGGATCAGCCAAACAGGCTCATCCGAACTCATTGGCAGGATAATCCCGGCATCGCTCAGAATTTCCATCGCGTCTGCTGGTGAGGCTGGTAAACCATACAATCCCTCGTCTTCCAGCAAGGTGAGTATGTCGCTCATACCGTTCGGCCACAGCAGAAACAAACCATCCCGCCCAAGCCACATGCGGGACCGATCCGAATTGGGCACCCATCCCTGATGAGACTGCACCAGCTCGCGCATCGCGTTCAGGAGAAACCTCGCAAGGTAGGCTCTCGCCCGCGCCCTACCTGCCGGCGCATCAGCGTCGCGCAAGTCGCGGTGTATCACCAAAGTTGATGCTCGATTGACGAGGTGGTCAATGACATTATGATCTTGATACCTCACCTCGCCACTGATCGCCGCAAGCATGTGGGCGACGATCGTCGAGCCGTCGTGGGTCAGGTAGGCCAACGTGTCGATCGGTAGGATCATCGGTAGCGCGAACAGCGATAGGGAGCGGCACTCCTGCTTGGCCTCACTCCACCTGACGAACAGACGGTCGACCTCGTGTGTTTGCATCCATTCCCCGAGTGGTGTCTGGTATGGCTGCCACACGGTTCCATGCGCATCACTCACGACGACAGTGTCCAATGCGCGGTAGAGATATGCGCATAGACCAGCGGCGAAGGTACCAAAGCGCCAGCGTGGCTCCAACTGTCGACGAGTAGAAATCGTCGACCTGCCAGCAAAAATCTGCGAGTCTGTAGCTTGCAGTGCGAAGAACGCCGTCTCCAGACCCAGGCGTACTAAACCTCCGGGACGAGAAAAAAAACGGTCCTGCGTCGCTGGCAATACGTTCACGTAAGCGGTGTACTTCCTGATGAGCGGAAGCATTTCCTTGGCAAAGGCATTCGCATCGCCACCATAGGCCAATTTGATGCGCCCCAGGATATCCCGATTATCGTCCAAGATCGCATCAACACTACGGGGACGCATCCCGCCGTCACGCGTATGAGCAGTTTGGGGCAGTGAGCGTTGCGGACAGATGGGTGTGGACTGCCGGCCGCGATCACATTGGCGATCGTGGCCAAGCCAACCCAGGTACTTGAGGATATTCACACCGGCCATAAGGCTCACTCACTTGGCTAGGTGAACATTATGGCTATGCAGATCGACTTACGTCCAGGTGAAAGCCTGCCTTCTGCTGCGATCATTCATCGACACACGGCTCGGTCACCGATAAACAGGCACCCTCCTTTGACAATGCTAGATGTACAAGAAGGTGAGCCGCGAAAATGGACCCGAGCATATCGGCCGGCACTACCGTAGCCAAAGGGGTACCCCTGCTGAAAGCACGTACGCAATCCTGTCACTGACTGCCGTGTACGTCCGCTTCCGCCCCAAAGCGGTCATTTCGATTGAACGTACTTTTTCGCTTGAAGCCATGACCATTCAAGGATGCCGCCAGCGACACCTAGCGCCGCGTGCCGTCGGTCGAGTTCTTCGATGTGTATTAGTTGCCAACGTGAATTACCACCCCCATGGCGATGACTCTGCCGTCTCGTTCCAGGAGAAATCGAGAACCCTCTGCTGCTGAAACCGAAGATGCCGTTTCGAGCAAGAGCTTGCCATTCCCTCCCGGACTGATACCCTTCTCTGAAATTACGGCGCCATCAGACACTTGGCCATTTACCCAAAGCCGCACCGGCGTATTTTTGTTGAGTGGCAATGTGTGCTTTGATTCTTTTTGAGTCAGCAAGTAGACGTATGAATCGAGCCGTTTCCCATTGAGGTACTTCATTTGGACCGATTGCCGTTGGGATACCGATGCGCCGAACTTTAGTGCTGACGGAAGCCCAAGTCCGTTCGTACGAAGTTGGGAGATTGATTTGATTTTGGTGTCGTGAAACACCATTGCCCTATCCCCATGCATTTCGTAAGTGTTCATTATTTCTCGGACTTCCATCTCTTCGAGTTCAACGAGCTCTCCTGCGTCTTTCATGCCGTCCAAACCGGCCATATTCACAAACATTATTGACAAGCTCGAAACTCCAGCCTGTCTGGCAATTTGGATATGCTCGCGTGTAATTGGCAGTGGACCTTTCGTTGCATCTACAACAATTACAGCGTGTTTGGCCCGAGACGAATACGTTGCAATTTCTGACGCGGTGCTATCTTGTGGCGGAGTACCAATGACGCTCGCACCTTCCTTGCAGTCGTCGCCACACTGTTTGATTAGACTCAGTCGACCATTGTCGCCAAGAAGAACTACATCAATTGAATTCGCCCACGCAGATTGGGAAATGGAAAACAAGATGGCCACGACGGCTTTATTCAATTTCATATTCAAAATTTCCAATCTGTATGAGGTACTGAAAGACCGCTTATGGCCGATTGCCGTCATCGGCAGGTTTCGCCCCATAGCGGTCATCGGCAAAGTGTTTTGATATTCAAGCTCCGGCCACTAAGGGCGCGGCGAGAGAACGGGGACCTTCCCACGGACATACCTGTTCTAGCCAAAAACCAGATGGCCCCTTTGGGAGGGCATAGCCGAGCAATACCGGATTTACTTCATAGCCCATCTTGGAGAACGATTTCGCAATTTGTAGCCGTCGCTGCCGGAGGATCGGACCGTAGTTTGGGCGCTGCATTGCTATTTCACGACGCTCGAAATAGCGAATCAGATGCAGATGCTCCCTACCGGCAATTGACCGCATAAGCCTCCATCGCTGAAGCAAGGAAATTGAATGTGTTTGGCGCTTCAACAATCGATACGACGAATCGAAGTCCGGATACTTCCGATACTTCAGCGTCCATCGGTGGTTATGCCTCCGTCGTTTTTCCATGGCATCTTACAAATTAGAATTCAATTTGAGCGTCTCCTTTTGGCCGGTTGCCGTCGTTGGCAGGTTATGCCCCATTGCAGACACTGCTGAGTCTGATTGTATGTTCGCCCTGGCTGACCTTAATCGTACAGGGCTGCGAGTTCGGAGCTGGACAGTCGCTCACTGCTCAGTTGCACTTTGAGTGCACCTGCGAATTTCCTTCTGGCGAAACCAAGCAGAGCAGGTCGCTCGGCCATGACCGCGATGTGTCGATGGTCACCGCCATCGAATATTAAGTACGCCAGTTCGACGACACTCTGCTCCGTATCCACTTTCCAGCTTTTCGGCTGAATTTGCATTAATTCGCACGGAGAAAGTCGAGCAAGATGGTCTACTTCCAGGTCAACAGCATTCTGATAAATCGCGTCCAATCGATCCATTTCGCCTTCACCACAGATAAATGTTGGGATGTGAGAGTGTCCGCTTCTGGCCGGTTGCCGTCATCGGTAACCTATGCCGAACCGATCAATTCCTGCTCAGCTTCTTGCAGCAAAGGTTCGAGCGCACGCGGCATAGGGATGCTAATGTAGGCCTCAGCTATCATGCACGGGTCCAGATTGAGTTCACGCTGACTCGCTATCGAGAACTTCCCAACCACATATCGCGCAAAATATCTGGATGCTGGGTTTTCATTGGGGTACCAAGCAC
This sequence comes from Janthinobacterium salmonicoloratum, assembly GCF_051380845.1. Taxonomy (NCBI): domain Bacteria; kingdom Pseudomonadati; phylum Pseudomonadota; class Betaproteobacteria; order Burkholderiales; family Oxalobacteraceae; genus Janthinobacterium; species Janthinobacterium salmonicoloratum. The sequence goes on from NZ_JBNYXV010000008.1 coordinate 134,765, forward strand.
CGGAATACTTCTGCGTAAAGTACTCGCCGATAAAATACCCAAGTCGGGCCAGCAGCCATGCCTTGTCCTCTTCGTCTACAACGTCCAAATTCCTTAATGCCGTCGACAAAAGCGGCACGAACCTCGGAGCGTTGTTCAGTACCTCGTGTGCGGGATTGATTCCCATCTTGCTAACGAAATCGACAAGCGATGGAATCAGCTGTTCGTAAAATGCCGGGAAATCCCTTTTCCGTCTATCGAGTAACTGCTTTTGCTCTGTCGTCATTCCAATTTCCAATATGTTTCACAACTCGCGTTTATGCTCGTCCCCGAAGGTCCGCTTCTGGCCGATTCTACTCGTTCGTGTCGCATCCGTCATCGCCACTTGCGGCCCCTTCGAGGGCATTCAAATTACAACTACGCTCAGCGAAAAAACGGTTGTTGGGGCTGTGCTGTTCCACGTATTAGCCAAACAGTTGCGCTCGTGCGTTTGTAAAGTCCGCGCCATCAAGAGACTCAACAAAAACGCTATGCCCCCAGAATAGTCCACCGTCTTCATACCTAAGGTCAACGCTGGAGTCCCCGGTGATCGTTACGCTACTCAAAACGAAACGCGTTTTAAACTCAGTGGAACTGAGCATTGGATTTACTACAGACTTGGTAGTGCCGTCGTCCTGGACCTCATCATACTCATTCCACCCAGAGTTATAGGTATCCAAGAGATCGGTCGTGATTATTTCTTTCGAAATCCGGTCGTAAGTTTCTAAAGAGCTTGCGATAATCGCAGCAAACGCCAACACATCGTCGAGCGTAATATCATCCAGTTCAATTATTAGCGGGATACTTCGGCAATCGAAAGAAAGCGTCCCTACGCCCGATTCTTCACCAATTTCAAGAGTTCCTAACTGGGGATGTTGCATAATTCCTCCTAATACATTAATTGGTTCTTTGTCTAACTGATCGTTGTAACCGACCGCTTCTGGCCGGTTCCTGTCGGTTGTACTCGACCGTAAACTGGCATCTGCCGGCTCGGCCGTTGCCGCCCCAAACCGGACATCGGCAAATCCGAACTTGATTTTACGGACCCTGCAGCTACCATGTGCTGACTGGAGTTCGATACGGCTCTCCCGAAACGTCTTCCCCGTTTTTGTACGCGTACCAGTTGCCCCAACTACGGTGGGGATGAATTTGCAGGTAGTCCTCGCTAAGTTCCATGGTCATTGGTAGTGTGATGTCGTCTTTGTAGACGAATACATGGACAACATCACCAGGCGCTAAAACAATCTCTAGTGGATTCAACTCCAGTGCCAACGTGATTGATCTCGACAGCTGGTTTTTGAAGTTAAAGATCGGGATGAAGTCTGGGGGGACATTAGTGGGTTCCATCATCATTGCGCTCCACAACTTGCAAGAAAGTTTAGACGACCGCGAGAGGCCGCTTCTGGCCGATAGCGGACGTGCTGAATGGCGCAGTGTACGAGATTATTGCATTAAAGACCAATACATAGGATTGCGATGGGTATCAAACCTAATAGTAGTTAGCAATGCATAACCATCAATACAGAACTACAAGCAAACTCTGAACAATCCATTAAATGACTAATTTTTCTCTACGGTCAGGTGCAAGTCAGGATTGCCAGCAAAGCTCGATTGAATACGGGAATCAGTAGCATAGCGTTTGACGAGCTTGCAAAACACACACCCGGAGTGGTCCGCAGATGTATCCCCGAGTGCGATCAAATAACGGCAGCGGCACCGGGGGCAGGTGTGCAGAGCCAATTGCGATGAATGGTGGGTCCAAATGCCTTCCACGCTAGCGATCAGCTCGAAAGCTCGGTCAAACGAAATGCTGGACCGGCCAGTCCATCGCTCTCGATACATTTTATAGGCGCAGACCATGGCCTTGCGTGCCGAACATGCATGTTGCGTACGCAAGAAATGAAAAATAGTAGCGATTAGTGACGCCTCGGCACGTTGCACCAAGGTCGCCATATGGTACCAATCCTGCGAGCTAGGCCATCGGCCGCCGGTGGCCGCTCGGTCATTGTAGAAATACTCCCGCAGCAGTGATGCACTCAATCCGGTCAAGTAGGCGACGGTTTTCATCCGCGCACCCTGTTCGACGCAGGATTTGGCAAGCTGCAGCGCCTGGATGTGCCGCTCTGCATGTTCGTAAGCCATACGTCACCTACGCCAAGCGCGCATGAGCCGTAGTAGCCTGGCCAGCACGCGACGGGCCACGGGTAGCATCCTGATCAGCAGCGCCGACCCTGCACAAAGTCATGGCCAATACGGGCGGTGTTTCAAGGAGAGTTTTAAAATTACCTATTGGCTTAAACAGACTTTCATGCGACATGCTCGCGGCCAGCAGCTGCAATGAGTCCACGCTCATTGCAGCAAGCGTCTCGGCTGAGGCAGTGTCGAGGTGAAAGGTACAACAAGTGGCCAGGGGATCATGCTTCAAACCCACCTGGATAGTGAGTAAGTAATTCAAGTTGAGATACTGCACTTCCGTATATCGAATCGCGTCTTCCATGGTCCACCCCGCTTTGCCCCGCGATGGCGGGGCGTGGTCATTAATCCGGTTTCCGCTGTGCACATCTGCCATGTCGGTCAACTGATAGGCGAAGTCATGGGTACGAGGACTGCGCGCAAAGGCAATAGCACATTAAAAAAAGACTACTCCGCAAAAATTCAAAGGTCAATAGCAACTGCTAATCGAATAAAAATATTTATATGCACTTTGGCAAAATTTCACTGGAGGAAATGCGATTCTCACCCTAAAATCGAACTCTACCCCACAAAAATCTACCCGTAACAACTGCTACAAATAATCTACAAACAAATCAAAGTCTCTCACTTTACTCCTGCATGGAGACAAAAATCGTGACAATAAGCAATAACATTCCGCTTTCTAAAGATGCCGTCCGCGAACTGGACATTGATGTCGTCCCTGGTGTCCGGCAACGGCTGATTGCAGAACTCGACAGACGGGAAGTACTTCCGACCCAACGCGAGCACTTCCTGAGCGGTATTACCGGGCGCGCGCTGCAAACAGTGGCGCGCTGGATCGATGACGAAAAGCCAGGTCTGCCCGACCTGAAATCCCTCGCCATTGTCTGCCTTCAGCTCGATATGGATGCAAACTGGATTCTGGGATTAACGTCGCATCGCATCCCTTTCCCACGGCAACAATTAACGCCTCGCGTGCGCCAACAAGTGTATGGCCAGGTGGCTCCGCCCTTTGACTGGATCGGCCATTTACTGGCACAGGCAGCATTGCTCAATGAAACCGACTTAACCGGCCTCATGCGTGGTGACGACATGGCCCCGTTAATCCAGGAAGGATCCTTGTATTTCTTTGATGCGTGTGTCCACGAAATAGATATCAATGGCATCTACGTACTTGAATATCAGGAAAAGGTGCTTGTGAGACACGTAGAGATCGTGGTGGGTGAGGGTCTCCTCCTACGCTGCGAGAACATGCGCTACAAGCCAACCATGGTAAAAATGGGTAAAGTCGCAAGCACGTTAAAAATCGTCGGCCGCGTTAAAAATGTACTGAATTTTTCAACCCTATAACATCACAATCTACGGGCCAATAGGCAGCTAAATCCCACTCAATACCTTGCAATAATCCATTTAATTGAGAACACATGCACAGCGTCGTAGCTTCGGTTTTACTTATTATTGGTCTTACTTCTACAGGAACCGCCCTCTGGCATGGACAATTAATCGCTGCACTTGCAATTGCTCTGGCAACCGCATATGCCGTTCTTGCTTGGTATTCAGGCATCATTGACTCCCTGACGAACCCGATCTTCCAACTAGCAGGCGCAGTCGTCATTCTTCCCGTTGGACTAGTAGCAATTCTAAACAACAATAGGGCTCTTAATGTGGATCTTCAGGTCGCATATAGTGCCGTTCTTTATGATCTTGGCACGATGGAATTGCACTGCGATGTCAGGTCAGCAGAACTTCGAAAACTACAGGAATTCGGAGTGATGGCTTGTGCAATGCAAGGCAATTCAGACCAGTTAGGTGCCCTGAATGAGCTGAGCAAAGGAATCCACTTCGGGCCAACGCTCACAGTGCTGGATAGCGGCGCTGCACTGCTAGACAGCGAAAAGCCAAACTACTGTGCCAAAACCTTCAAAGCAGCTGAAAACTTATGCCCAACAGCATTTATGTCCTTGAAAAAATCATATCGCAGCGCGCTACTTGAAGCAGCGCAGTAATCATCTATCCTCCATGACGCCTGCCCTTCGGTCCTTTGATTTAAAACACCTATGGGAGATCAAATTCTGGTCCACAGATGAACACGGCATCGATCTACAGTGTGATGGCAATGTGCGTTGCTCCGCAGACGCTTAATACCACTCCCCGGTGGCGGAAAGACGCCCCCGGGGATTTTTCAACCATGCAGCGATCAAATTAGACAGCTTCGACGATCTGTTGCCATTCCTTGCCCGACAACTCCAACATCTTTCCACCGATCTCCTCGAACTCAGTGGCACGATCATAGTCATCCACTTCCTGCGAGTAGCCTGTCACCGCATTGAGCAAGCCGTAGCCGTTCAGCTGCTGTTCCGCAATCAAATGGCGCAATATACCTGCTCGCTCCGCCTCGTTCAATACGAAGCGATTCGCCAACACCTCCACAGATCTCACCGGATCGCCCGTCAATGCGATGCCCATGGTCTTGCGCATCTTTTCCGATATAAGTCGAAAGGTCGTCTCCGACACAGCGGTCTGCACCATGTCCCGCGCTTTCAGAAAGATCGCGCGATCTTCGGCCTCCACTGTGTCATCTTGCAGAATAACGTCATCGCCACACTCCAGCAAACGCCCAGCATGGTTTTTCCGCATCGAGCGCTCACAAGCGATGAGCCCATTGCTGCATTTCAGGCGATAAATCAACGGCTCGACCCGCAGCCGTCCCACGCCGATCTCCGAGTTGCTGACCACGACGCCGGCCTGCAATATGTCACCTGGTGCAACCTCATGCTTCACCTCGGTACTGACCACCTTCAAATACATCTTGGTTTCAGTCAACTCCACCGACTCAAAACGAGCGCCGGGCAGTGTGAGTAAGATCGGTAAAATGCTGTGTGCCAGATCGATGTTGTCGAGTCGACGAAAGCGCGACGACAAAAAGGCCCGGGCACGCCCTGCCAAGGTACGCACCATGTAACTCTCGCTGGCACAAATTCTGAACCACGCATTGATGTTTTCATCGAGCAGTTCGGTATCAAACGAACGCATGCGCTTAAAATACAGCAACGGTATATCCAGTTTCTTTGCCAGCTGCCCACAGGCAAAATCGTTCATCAGGTAGCGCTTTTTGCCATAGGGTTCGTCAATGACGAGATTGCACTGCCCTGCCGCTGTCGTCTCGCTCACCAGCTTAGTCGCCGGCACGATCATGTCCTTCTTGAGCGCCGCCTGCCGCTCAAGTTCGACGACGAGTTGTTCCAAAGGACGTCCTGTTTTCATCACAACCTCCATGAAAAAAGCGGGCGCTGCAACTCCCTGGAGGGAGCGCATCCCCCGCAGGGTCAAGCACGCGGAACTCACTGAGTTCCACGTGGGCGCACTATTGCGCCAACATGCGGCGACCAAACGGCCACCGCGCCACATTCACTGCTTTGCTCTCAACACCTCACGCCGCATGACACGTGCGGTGTGAAATCGTCAGTAGCACCTCTGCCCAATCGGCGCCCGCCGACTTCGGCACAAACACCTCGGCTGATTTCCCTGCCTGTCCTGCATGGGATTTCAAGTAGCGTCGGGCAAGGCTAAAGGCCGCAGCCTGCCCATCAAAAAATGCATGCGCGTCGTTGTCGGCGTAAATTCGTAGGCGTTTGACTGTTTCCGGGATCCACAGCTTTTCCAGGTTTCCAGCACTAATCCCCGCCCACACCGGCTGATGCGAACGCTTCATCACTGCCAGCGCCGTTTCGATGCCTTCACACACAGCCAATTCGTCCGTGGATGGCGCCAGACGAATTGCGCCACCGCCTATCCCAGCACACAGCAGCTTCTTGACCGCGCATTCGCGGGCCTTCTCACCATTGCTCAAGTAAGTCCGATGCAACGATACTGTGCGGCCGCTCTTGTCCTGCACGCAGGCCACCATGGCAGGGTACCGTCGAACCACAACGGCTTGACCAGTGAGCAAATTGCGTTCGTAGTATCCCAATGCTGGATGCATGCGAAGCGTCGATGGATATCGCTCCAGGTTCACGCCACGTTTCCGCAGATACCTGTCGACCTCATCTCCCGGCGCAACGGGCACCGTTTCAGCCAGAATTTTCCGAATCAGGCCGTCACGTTCCAGGGGTGAAACCAGGGGGAGCGAGAGTGGCGTCCTCGGGGCGTTCATACCAAGGTAGCCGTCTACCCTACTCAGCGCATCAACCGCATTCAGTCCTAGGCAGCCCATCAACAACTTAAATCCGCCACCGGCGCCACAGCCACGGCAAATATAATTACCGTGGCCAAACTTGTCCGTGTATTGAAACCGGTCGGTGCCGCCGCAATCACCCAATGGGCACGGCTGATTACGTTGGTTGAGCACTTTCGCATCCACGCCCAGCGCCAGCAGAATTTCCGTCCACCTCCCAAACGCGCGCTGCTTAACCAGCTGAAAATGCACGTTAAATTCTTCCTCGTTTCTGGTCATGTTGACCTCCCCATGTCAGGCTCCAAGAAAAATTGCCTTCGCACGGGTACGTTACGCGGCGTGCGAACAGCCACCCCTGTTCCATGGCAACGCCAACTTCCCCAGACAGCAGTTCGTTTACAGTGAAGGACATCGCTCTTCGTTCCGGACGCCCACGCTGGGGATCGACCTGAAAACCGCCCGGCACCAAGGACAAGCGTATTAAACGCAGTTCTTGACCGAGGTAAAAAACCCGACCTGCGTTCCCCACAACAATCTCGCTTTCCTTGATTCTGAAAATCAACTCATCGGTGTCCCGCACCCGACAAAAGCGAACGGAAGGGAATGCAGCGGCAATGAAGGCATCAAGCATGGCGCCCTCCCATCGTATTTACCTGGCGTGCAGACTTACCGCCATGGCCACTCAAATATTCCTCGTCGTCCTCTGCAATCAACGATGCAAAAAGATCGGACTGATGGAGCTTGATCTGCTCATTTATCCATTGTGGATTTTTGAATAAGTTCTCGGAAATCCAGTCTGGCTTTGCCAGTACCGCTTGGCGGGCCCACTCGGGGTAGTCCTGCAGCGAACTCAGAAACCAGCGGCACAACTGGGAACCAATCCAATCACGCACTTCCTGCGCATCAACGCCACCGATGAACGGTAGCTGCGACAACGGACTGCCACTCACCACCTTCATGCAATTGACGAAGGAAAATGGCTGCGTATCCCGAACCGGATCAGTGAACACCCAGCGGACCAATTCGAACTTCTCATCCAGTGGCGTGCGCGGGTCGCTGAGCAAACTCACTTTGCGTAATAGCCACCAGTGCAATGCCACCAACTCCTCTTCTGAAAATTCAAACGCCTCGCCTTTGATTTCGCTCGCGGAGATCTTGCGCACAGGTTCCCGCAGCAAGCCAGGATGGCAAGCAGCGTCTTCATCCTGAAGGACGCGACAATAGTTGATCTGATATCTGCTCATGATTGCCTCGCATAAGAAAGAGAGACGAGGCGGCTCCCTCCCGGGATGCATCGTCCCAAAGGGGGAAATAAATCATCCGGTTGCTACGACGCACCGGAACTTCAATTGACTGGCTTAATACTGTCGGCTGATGCCGTTTCGGCGGGGATGCCAGCTACCGTCCTGAAAACGCATGCAAAGTGCTTTGACGTAACTGCGCGGTGCGCGTGGTGCGTCAAAACACTCTCATTATTCAGAAACACGGACGTCGCGCCTGGAAACAGGAGACTATCCAATCGGTGCTGCGAGGCGCTGGGCGCAATTGATAAGACTTGCCGGACGATGCAGGGCTAGCTACTGCGATAACTTACTGACTTTAGGCCGCCCTCACCTGCCTGTCAACACAGGTTCGACGAAAAATGCTACCGGCAAATCCTCCGGCACTGGGAACACGCAGTTGCATACGCATCCATACGGGTATCAACGTGCCCGAATGGCGAACGCAGTACCCGCAAATACGCTTCCAAAGCTCCGCGCATTCCTCTTGAATCAACAGGATGGTGAGTACACCATGTTATGTAGCCCAGTGGGCATTTTCGAGGACATCACCATGAACTACCCAGCTCCCACCCATTTGATCGTCACGCGTGATCACGGCGAAACCAACAGGAAGTTGCTGGCCAAGGAGGCCGCCGCCGATCTGACGCGCGTCGAATCAGCGAGCCGCAAGGTCAACATCACGCTCGCCAGTCCCGAAGGCAAGCGTTTGTACCTACGCTGCTTCTACGTATCACAAGCGAATTTCCATTTTATTTCAGTCTTTGCCAGGATGAAATTACCAGCCGAGGATGTCGATAAAGTGGAGCAGGAACTGCGCACCATGCTTGATGCGCGCATTGCCCTGGCGAACCAGCGTATCGTCGCTTTCGAGAAACTGTGCCATCAACACGGCATCACTGAATTGGCTAGCTATGACATCGAACCACTTGCCATCGAAGCGAAAGTGTTTTCCATGTTCGGCAGGCGCTTACTGGAATTGATCAGCAAAGTCGACCAGCTCATGCCCATGCTCGAAACCTTGTGCATTGACGAGGCGCTATCAACAAGTCAACTGATCACCGAAAAATCGCAGATCAAGAAAACCGTACGGGCGGTGACCGCCACCACGCGCGCACTGTCCCTTGGTCTACTCAAACGCATCAATGCACTGCCCGTATCCGAGCGCAAACCCACCGCACCGAGCACTCCGCCCTCCCCGGGCCATGGCTCAGCTGGCTCGTCCGCCGTCAACGGAGCGCATCAACCACCAGACCACCCAGAGCCAAATCCGGGTCCTGGGCGCTTTGTAAGCACTCAAGCCATCCCATTCAGCGAAGAAGTGCCGACAAGTCCTTGACGAACCTTACAAGCCTTCCTACCCGCATCCCGGATAGGAAGGCATTCCAACCCACCAACCATCCGGCACGGAGGAAGCCATGTGCCTCAAAATATTACTCCGCAGTGAAGCGCCAGCGGCATGGTGCTTGGCAGCGATGGAAACCGCGTTTGGTCCGTCCTATCGGGTGGAGCCAGGGGGCGACGGCATTTCGCCCCTGGACATGCCGCAACTACAAAGCGGCATAGCAACAATAGTGATCGAGCAGGTATCCGGGTTCGTCCCGCATGATGTCCGGCGCCTAATCGAATGGTGCCATGCACACGACAAGGTGGTCTTGGCATGTGGAGTTTTAACGGAGGAAGAGCGGGAATCCTACGGACTGAGCCATAGCATCGAGCTGGATATCATCGCCGCACATGCACCGCTCTGTATTCAATGGACTTCCTGCGCCGGCACGCTCCACCTGTTCGAAGAGATGTTCGTGCCAACGCTAAAGGCCGTCCGGCGCACCGCCCATCTCTGTTGTTCCGGACTACGATGCCAGCAGCACAGTAGCGCGGTAACGGGTGCTCGACGAACATGGACACATCACAAGGGTTCGGAGCGGAGAAAACATCCAGTAGGCTATTCCGATGGCCATGGCATCCATCTCTCACAGAGAGATCGCCCATTCACCACACGTCACTGACAGCCGCCGCCGCGCCAACCACCAATTGCCGTGAATTGCCAGCTGACTAGGCCGGTTTTCAACTTGATGTCCATGATCAACGCAGCCACCATGGCGCAGGATCATCCGTCATCGTTCATGGAGACAGTTCATCATGAAATACATCCCCCCTTCGAACCCATCGCCCTTCACTTCCTTAATGCGTCCTGCCGTTGGCCAGCGGGCATTTTTCGGCGGTCTCAAACGCCAGCGTCGGTCTGGCCCAAAAGCCAGCCGCGGTGCACGTGTCCTGACTGAGAGCGAACTCAATGTACCTGGCCGGGTCCTCATTAAACGCCGCCAGCTCTTGCAAAAAGTGCCGCTATGCGAGCGCACCATCCTGAACCTTGAAAAACGAGGGCAGTTTCCACGGCGCTTTAGCATCACCTCTCGCCTGGTCGCCTGGGACCTCAAGGAGGTGGACGCCTGGATCGCAGAACAGCAAACGGCGGCACGCCTGCCAGCGGTGCCGCAGGCACAGCCAGTACAACGCAAAGCGCTCAGGTAGTCTCTCACTCTTTCGGCTTTGTCCAGGCGTCGATCATGTCTGCCCACTCCTGCAGCATGGTTCGGCGCTGCACCGAATACTCGGCCTTGTTGTACACGGCTCGCACGCCCCTCTGCTCGTGGGCGAGACATTTTTCGATCCAATCAGTGTTGTAGCCGGCTTCGTGCAGCAGGGTCGATGCTGTTCGCCGCAAATCGTGCGGCGAAAAATCGGCCAGTTGTTTCCCACAGTCTCGTGCCGCGGCGCAGACCGACACCAGGATGCGATTGAGCGAAGCACCATTCATCGGCACATCAGGGTCATATCGCGACGGCAAAATGTACGGGGATGTGCCAGCACAGGTACGAAGTGCGACGAACATATCCTGGACCTGGCGCGACAGATAGACGTTGTGGGGGTTGCGGCGCTTCATTCGCCTGGCCGGAATAGTCCATAGAGCATCGGTGAAGTTAACCTCGGTCCAGGTTGCGTCCGTCAGTTCGGATTTGCGCACCATCGTGAGCAATAGTAATTTGCAAGCCAGGCGCAAGGTCGGCGCGCACTGCACGTATTCGATATGTTCGTAGAACAGCGCGATCTCTTCGGCGCCCAAGGCACGGTCGCGCGGCTCAAATACGGCAATGGATGAGGGAGCGACCAGATCAGCCGGGTTGATTATCTGTTGTCCTCGCTGTTCCGCATACTTGAAGACCAGTTTAACGATTTCGCGCGCATGCACGGCGGTCGCAGGGGCGCCACGTGCGAGGATGGCGTCGCATACGGAACGCAACTCGTTGTGCGTAATTTCATGCAGCAAGAGACTACCAAATGGACGTTTCAGATCGCGTTCGTACACCGAGCGTCGCATATCCCGGGTCGACTCCGCCATTTTGTACTTTGTTAGCCAACGTTCGGCCCAGACGCTGAATGGTTCTCCAGCGGCCAACTGATTGCGCGATTGGGCTTTGAGGCGCGACGGGGACTTGCCTCCCGATTGCGCTTTCTTCGCTTCTTGCAAGCGTCCCCTTGCCTCCTGCAAACTCAAGCCACCGGCCCCGTACCGTCCAAGCACCAAGGTTTCGTATCGGCCATTAACACGGTAGTTGTAGCGAAACGAGATTGTGCCGCTGGGGAGGACCGTCGCATACATGCCATCACGATCCGGCACCTTGTAGGCTTTCTCTGCTGGTTTCAGGTTCTTCAATTTCGTATCGCTCAGCATGGGCACCTCCCATTCATACTCAGTCTGTACTGGCACCGGATTCATTTCAAACAATCAATCACTTAGCCGAAAAAAAAGTCACATCGGCCGCCATTGACGAGGTCCAGATACCCTCGCCGCGATGAGCGCGCCCGAAATCAAAAATTATTTTTAAAATCAAATACTTAACCTGGAAAATACCCTCACTGGTACCCTCACCGCGCAAAATGGACAGTAGGAACCAAATGTTAAATATTCCAGACAGCAAGTTGAGTACCCATAAACATACCCACAAAAAAACGTGCTTGGCTCTGCCGTGGGTTGCTTGCGTTTGCCAGACAAAATAAAAAAAGCCCCTGAAAAATCAGGGGCTTAGCTGTTTCATTGACCCGGCGTTACCTTACGGTGCCGGACGGGAGATTATTCCCACTCGATGGTCGCCGGCGGCTTGCCCGAGATATCGTAGACGACGCGGTTGATGCCGCGCACTTCATTGATGATGCGGTTGGAGACCTTGCCCAGCAGGCTGTGCGGCAAGTGCGCCCAGTGGGCCGTCATGAAGTCCTGTGTTTGCACGGCGCGCAGGGCCACCACGTATTCGTAGGTGCGGCCATCGCCCATCACGCCCACCGATTTGACGGGCAGGAAGACGGCGAAAGCCTGGCTCGTCGCTTCGTACCAGTTCGCTGGCAGCGCGTCCGGGTCGACGGCCTGGCCGGCAACGAATTCGTACGGCGTGTTGCGCAGTTCTTCGATGAAGATGGCATCGGCGCGGCGCAGCAGGTCGGCGTAGTCTTTCTTGACTTCGCCGAGGATGCGCACGCCCAGGCCCGGGCCCGGGAATGGGTGGCGGTAGACCATGTCATGCGGCAAGCCCAGGGCCACGCCAAGTTTGCGCACTTCATCCTTGAACAGTTCGCGCAAGGGTTCGAGCAACTTGAGCTTCATGGTGTCCGGCAAGCCGCCCACGTTGTGGTGGCTCTTGATGGTCTGGCCTTTCTTGCCCTTGCCGGCCGATTCGATGACGTCCGGGTAAATCGTGCCTTGCGCCAGCCATTTGGCGTTGACCAGCTTGCCTGATTCGACCTGGAAGACTTCGACGAATTCGCGGCCGATGATCTTGCGCTTTTGCTCGGGATCGGTAACGCCGGCCAGGTGGCCCATGAACTGCTCTTCCGCATCGACGCGGATGACTTTTACGCCCAGGTTCTTGGCGAACATGTCCATCACCATCTTGCCTTCGTCCAGGCGCAGCAGGCCGTGGTCGACGAAGACGCAGGTCAGCTGGTCGCCGATGGCGCGGTGGATCAGGGCCGCCGCGACGGACGAATCGACGCCGCCGGACAGGCCCAGGATGACGTCGTCGGTACCGACTTGCGCGCGGATTTTTTCCACCGCTTCGCTGATGTAGTCGGGCATGTTCCAGTCCGACTTGCAGCCGCAGATTTCATGCACGAAGCGGCCGATCATGGCCTTGCCTTGTACCGTGTGCGTCACTTCCGGGTGGAATTGCACGCCGTAGAACTGGCGCTCTTCGTCGGCCATGGCGGCGATCGGGCAGCTCGGGGTGTTGCCCATTAGCTTGAAGCCTGGCGGCATTTCAAGCACTTTGTCGCCATGGCTCATCCACACTTTCAGCATGCCGTGGCCTTCGTCGGTGACGAAGTCGGCAATACCGTTGAGCAGCTTGGTGTGGCTGCGGGCGCGCACTTCGGCGTAGCCGAATTCGCGTACCAGGCCGTTTTCCACCTTGCCGCCCAGCTGGGCCGCCATGGTTTGCATGCCGTAGCAGATGCCCAGCACGGGCACGCCCAGCTCGAACACGGCTTGCGGCGCGCGCGGCGAGTCGCCATCCAGCGTGGAGTTGTGGCTGCCCGACAGGATCACGCCGGCGGCGCCATAGTTGCGCACGAATTCGTCGCTGACGTCATACGGGAAGACTTCGGAAAACACGCCGGAATCGCGCACGCGGCGGGCGATCAACTGGGTGACTTGGGAACCGAAATCGAGAATGAGGATTTTAGAATGCATGATGGGGACTTTATCTGAGGTCATTACAAAACCGGCGCACTAGGCGCCGGTCTGGTCTGTCGCTATAGCGCAGCGGAAAAATTGTTCAGGGCAAGGCGCATTGCCGAAGACAGTACGAATAGTACGGCGAGGCACTGTAACGCAGCCATGGGCAATTTTTCCTGTTGCGCTTACTCGGAGCGGTAGTTTGGCGCTTCTTTCGTGATTTGCACATCATGGACATGCGACTCGCGCATGCCGGCCGAGGTGATTTCCACGAATTCCGCTTTTTCGCGCAATTCGTCGATGGTGGCGCAACCGCAGTAACCCATCGATTGACGCACGCCGCCCACCAGTTGGAAGATGATCGCCAGCACACTGCCCTTGTAAGCAACGCGGCCTTCGATACCTTCAGGCACGAACTTGTCGGCCTTCATGGTGGCGTCCTGGAAATAACGGTCGGCCGAGCCATCGGACATCGCGCCCAACGAACCCATGCCGCGGTACGATTTGTAGCTGCGGCCCTGGTACAGGATCACTTCGCCCGGTGCTTCTTCCGTACCGGCAAACATGGAACCCATCATGACGGTCGAGGCGCCAGCGGCCAGCGCTTTGGAAATATCACCGGAGAAGCGGATACCGCCGTCGGCGATACATGGCACGCCCGTGCCTTCCAGTGCTTCAGCAACATTCGAGATAGCCGTGATTTGCGGCACGCCCACACCGGCGACGATACGCGTGGTGCAGATCGAACCAGGACCGATGCCGACCTTGACCGCATCGGCGCCGTATTCCACCAGCGCCTTGGCGGCGGCGGCGGTAGCGATGTTGCCGCCGATGACTTCCACTTGCGGGTACTTGGTCTTGATCCAGCGTACGCGGTCGAGGATGCCTTGCGAGTGGCCGTGGGCCGTGTCGACCACCAGCACGTCGACGCCGGCGGCGACCAGCAGGTCGATGCGCTCTTCATCCTTGGCGCCTACGCCGACGGCAGCGCCGACCAGCAATTTGCCCTGGCTGTCTTTCGACGCGAACGGGTGGGAAGTCGACTTCTGGATATCCTTGACGGTGATCAGGCCGCGCAATTCGAAGGCGTCGTTGACGACCAGCACGCGCTCGAGGCGGTGCTTGTTCATCAGGCGCTTGGCTTCGGCCGTATCGGCATCTTCGTTGACGACGACGAGTTTTTCGCGCGGGGTCATCTTGGCGGAAGCTTCCGCGTCGAGTTCCTTTTCAAAGCGCAAATCGCGGTTGGTGATGATGCCGACGACTTCCTTGCCCTTGACGACAGGGAAACCGCTGATGCCGTATTGTTCCGTCAGCGCGATCACGTCGCGGATTTTCATTTCTGGTGGAATCGTGATCGGATCCCGCAGCACGCCAGCTTCGAAACGTTTTACGCGGGCCACTTCACGTGCCTGGTCCTTCGGATTCAAATTCTTGTGGATGATACCGATGCCGCCTTCCTGGGCCATCGCGATCGCCAGGCGAGCTTCCGTCACCGTATCCATGGCTGCGGACAGCAAAGGGATATTCAGGGTGATATTGCGGGTCAGGCGAGTTTTGAGGGACGTATCGGCGGGCAGAACGTTGGAGTAGGCTGGGACGAGCAGCACGTCATCGAATGTGAGTGCTTTTTGAAGTAGACGCATAGCATTTCCTATTGGCGCAAAAGCAGATTATACAGAAATTCCTGCCTCTTGTCTTAAACATTCACAAACCTCTGTAGACATAGTAGGAATGCCGTTTCGTTCATCTCTAAATGTCTGGAAAAGTCTACGTTTTCGCCCAAATTTCGCCCGGGTTTCGCCCTCGTGTCGCCGTCGTTTTCAAGCCTATTTCGCGCAGCGCGCCGACTGCTTACTGCTGTGCCGCAACGTCTAGCGAACCCCGAAGGACAACAATAAGATAAGGCTTTTTCAAAGGACGGCAATGAGGCACAAACTTGCAGCCATCATCCTACCAGTTCTATCTGCCTACACTATCAGATCACTGCAACGTCTCTGTGCAGACATGCATATCGAACGCAGATGATATTGACCTTAAAACACTATCTTTTGAATAATCACTTTGCTAGTAAAATCAGCAGACAACACAAAATAATCAGGAACACGATGGCGATCACACCACTGGCAGCACTGCACCGCAAACTATTCGACGAAGCCGATGGCAGCAAGTTTGCCACGCTCAAGGACCGACTGATCAAGAAACACGGCGAAACCGACCGGCTGGCGGTACTGGAGATACTGAGCACTTATGCGCGCGAAGGCCAGTTGCTGCACTGGCGCAGCTCACTGGTCAACTCCATCGTGGGCCTAATGCAGCCGCAGGAGATGAAAGACTTTTTTACATGGGCCGTCACGATGCCGGAGCTTGCCTACTGGGGTATCGATGGCCTAATGAAAAGCCAGGGCAAGGATGCTTACGAGACCGTGGTGGGACTCGCCAACTCTGCTACCCTGCCCCTGGTGGTGAAGTCCAAGGCCGTGAAAAGCCTGGCCGTGCTGAGCCGCCAGCCATTTGACGCCGGCTTGCCAGCCGTTCCCGACTACTGGAAAGCCGAGAACCTGAGGCTCGATGATGTGCTTGCCTGGCAGCGCGCCGGTTACCCGGACGGCGCGGGAGTTGCGCCACCGGCCACGCATGCGTCGCTGGACGATCCACGTACGGCACTGGAAAAAGCGGCTGCGAAACTGGAGAAAAAACTGGCGGCCGAGCGCAAGAAAGACCAGGACCTGGCCAGCCCGTCGAACTGGCTGGTCATTGCGGATAATGCCGACCTGGCAGCCATCAACCAGCGCTGGACCTTGCCTGAACAATACCAGCGCTTCCTGGCCCGCTATTCGCCGCTGCGCGTGTATATCGACAGCAAGCGGTATTTCCAGGGCCTGAATCTGTATGGCGCGGCGGGGCTGATCAAGGCGCAGCACGGGTACTCCTACAATCCCGTCGACCAAGAAGTCATCGCCGACTGGCCAGCCCACTATGTGGTGATAGCCGATGCGGGCGCCGATCCATACTGCCTGGATCTCTCCGCAATTGAAAATGGCGACGCGCCCGTCTATACGGCCGAGCACGGCGCAGGGGTATGGCGTTTTGAGCGCCATGCGGACAGCTTTGTCGAGTTCCTCAAGGAGATCGCCAAGGCTGCTTAGCGCGGCTCGCCGCTTGGCCCGATCACAGATCATCCCCACTCCACCGCCAGTCGGCCCCAGGCTACGATCCAACTCGTCAGCCGTCGCTGCAACTTTACGCAGGCGCCGCACCTCCCACAGCAGCACGAGCCCTCCGTCCTTGCAGCATAGAAAAGATATTTGAAAATAGCAAAAAATGGCGCTCGCCAGGCAACGGTTACGCGGCGGCCACCCGGCCCGCTCAACCCTTGGCTGGCTTGCTGCCGGCACGGCGCCGGCGCGCTTCTTTCGGGTCTGCCTGCAAGGGGCGGTACACTTCCACCCGGTCATGCTCGCGCAGGATGGTATCCAACGGCTTCTTCTTGCCATAGATGCCCACCATATTGATGGCCAAGTCGATGCCGGGAATTTCCTGCAGCAAACCGCTCAGCGCCACCGCCTGCTCGATGGTGGTGCCTGCAGGCACCTTCAATGAACGCAGAAAGCTGCTATCGGGCAAGGCGTGACAGACTTGCACGTGAATGCTGGCCTCAGCCATATACCGTCTCCGCGCGCTTGCAGAAGGAATCGACCATGCTGTTGGCGATCATGCCGAAGACGGGTCCGATGATCTGCTCGAGCACGCGGCTGGAAAATTCGTAATGCAGGTCCAGCTCGATCTTGCACGCATCTTCGCGCAGGGCCTTGAAGGTCCATACGCCGTCGAGGGTCTTGAAAGGACCGTCCACCAGCTTCATCTTGATGGAAGTCGACGGCACGTTCTCGTTGGACGTGGTGAAGCTTTGGCGCACGCCGTGGTAATGTATGCCCACGCTGGCGACAACCGTGTTCTCGCCCCGCTCGCGTATCTCGACCGCACCGCACCAGGGCAGAAATTTGGGATAATCCTCCACTGCCGCCACCAGCGCGAACATTTGTTCGGCGCTATAGCCGAGAAAAACTGATTTATGTACTACTGCCATTGAAGAACCATTTGCTATGATGTTGGATATAGTGATTTTATCGCGCTTGCGCGAGACAGTAGTTTAACCGACCCGCGCACATTTACCATCTCATGACCATAGCAGACAACAGAAAAGCCTTCCACGACTACTTTATCGAGGATCGCTACGAAGCCGGCATCGTGCTGGAAGGCTGGGAAGTCAAAGCCATCCGCGACGCCCGTGTACAAATCAAGGAAGCCTACGTCGTCGTCCGCGGCGATGAACTCTTCCTGTTCGGCGCGCATATCAGCGCCCTGCCGACCGCCTCCACCCATATCCATCCGGAAGCCGTGCGCACGCGCAAGCTGCTGCTGCACCGTACGGAAATGGATAAACTGATCGGCAAGGTGGAACGCTCCGGCTATACGTTGGTGCCGCTCAACCTGCATTACAAGGGCGGCCGCGTGAAATGCGAAATCGGCCTGGCCAAGGGCAAGAAGCAGCACGACAAGCGGGCAGCGGAACGCGACCGCGACGGCGCGCGTGAAGTGCAGGCGGCAATGAAGTCGCACCGCCGCTGATCCGGCACCACGCGCAGCGTGCTGCGCCGACACCCTCAAGCCCGGCTATATGCCGGGTTTTATTTTGCCGGTGTCTGCGGCAAGCGGAAAAGCACAGCGCGACGGGATGAAAACAGGGAAAGGAAGAGATACGGCGGGAATAAGACGGGTATTGGTGAAAATACCGGGGAGATAAACGATATGAAACAGCTTTGCCTGCCTGGCCAAAGACGATAAATCAGGAAAGTTCCGGATGCTTGCATGCTGCCTTGTACTACACCTGTACCACTCCACAGGACAAGCATCCGAATGAACGGTTTTTTAAACCTTCAGAATCACACCTTCAACAGATCACGCGACTTGCCCGAATCGGTCCACTCTTTGACCCATTTCGGTTGACGGCCACGGCCAGTCCATTGCTGCGTCGCATCATCCGGATTGCGATAGCGTACCGCGACCGTGCCGGTTTTAGCGCGGATACCCGTACCAACCAGATCTTTTACGGAAACGCCCACGCTCTGGGCGATTGCCAGGATTTGCTCGCGCGCTTTGGACAGATCGTCCTGTTCGCGTTTCTTCATTTGCTTCTTGATGTCGTCCTGCAAGGTGCGCAGTTCGGACAGGGATAAGCTGGACAGATCCATGATATTTCCTTGTGTGAGTTGAAAAATATAACTGAACAGTTAAATTCTATCCAATTGTAACGCGACTGAGGTGATTTTTCTTGAGATTTGATTGTTTTTTACAATTCTTTTACCAAAAACCCTACTTCCCGGCTTTCAAGCACTGCAATCCTTCAATCACGGGTAACGGTCATCGCGCATGAACTGCCTGTGCCAGCATCCCGGCTATCTGCGGCTGCGATTCAATACAGCGCCAGTGGCAGTATTTATTTTGCAGTATTTTTTGTTTCATTGCAATTTATAGTAATTATAAATAGCAATTCAAAATATACATGGGAGCAATACTATCGCCCATTATGCATCGACTACTCAAACACCAACCAGGCATCCGGCATGGATATCGGTGCAATCATAGCCATGCATGCGCAGCAGATTCTACTTCAATCAAATCGATAAGCGTCGCACGACAGCATATAATCCCGAAAGTGCGCACAGCATAGCATAAAGAAAAGATTTTCAGCGTTACTGGTTCAAGCGCAGATATTCGAGTCCTGCTGCCAGCACATATTCCAGTAGCGCAAATGAAAACTGCCCGCGATACGGCGGGCAGTTTTGACGACAAACTTGCTATGTGTTTGCCATTCACCAGACAATCAGGGAATAGCCACGCCGCCTTTCGGCTTCTGCGATTTCACCACCTGCATCGCCGTGGCAATCAAACCGCTCATATCACCCAGATTGGCCGGCACGATAATCGAGTTATTTGTTTTCGCCAATTGCGCGAACGCGCCTACATACTGCTCGGCTACTTTCAGGTTGACGGCATCCTCCCCACCCGGCTCGCGAATGGCGGCGCCCACCTGGCGCAGCGCTTCCGCGCTGGCCTGCGCCAGCGCAACGATGGCTGTAGCCTGGCCTTCGGCACGGTTGATCGATGCCTGCTTTTCGCCTTCCGAGCGGGCAATGTTCGCTTCGCGCTCGCCGCTGGCGATATTGATCTGCTCCTGCTTGCGACCTTCCGAAGCGGCAATCAGGGCGCGCTTTTCGCGCTCGGCCGTAATCTGTGCCTGCATCGCATGCAGGATTTCCTTGGGTGGCGTCAAATCCTTGATTTCATAGCGCAATACCTTGACGCCCCAATTCGCCGCCGATTCATCGATGGCATTCACGATGGCCGTATTGATATGGTCGCGTTCTTCAAATGTCTTGTCGAGTTCCATTTTACCGATTACCGAACGCAAGGTCGTTTGCGCCAACTGCGTAATGGCGGCAATATAATTCGATGAACCATATGAAGCACGCATGGCGTCGGTAATCTGAAAATACAGAATGCCATCGACCTGCAATTGCGTATTGTCGCGCGTAATGCATACCTGCGGCGGCACGTCGAGCGGAATTTCCTTGAGCACGTGCTTGTAGGCGATGCGGTCGACAAAAGGCACGACAATATTCAGGCCAGGGCCCAATACCGCATGGAACTTGCCCAGGCGCTCCACCACCCAGGCATGCTGCTGCGGCACCACATTGACTGTCTTGAAGACAAATACCAGTGCCAGCAATAACAAGATCAGCGACATGCTTCCGATGCTTACTTCCATAATCTACTCTCCAGGTTATCCAACGATCAAACGACTGCCACGCACGGCACGTATGGTGTAATGACCGGCCTGCGCATCGCTGCCGGGAATCAGCTCCACATCCCACAAGGCGCCGCGGTACATGACGCGCGCCGCGCCATCGACCCAATGCGCGACCACCACGCTTTGGCCAATATCGAGATTCACATTCGGATCCTGCGACGCATCGCGCCGCGCCGCCTTGCCAAAGCGGCTGCGCCGCAATAACAGGGTGGCCACCACGCCGACAATGGCGGCCGTCAGGGCTTGCCAGCCGCCATTACCACCCGCCAGCGCCACCAGTCCTCCGGCACTGATGCCGATGGCGATCATCAGCAAATAGAACGTGCCCGTAAACAGCTCCAGGATCAATACCGCGCCAGCCGCCACAAACCAGCCTACCCATTCAGCCATGATGCCTCCATCTTTGCGTATCCGAAAATAAAAAACCCCGCGGCCTATATAAGCGACGGGGTTTAATGCGTATTACTGCCTGATATTATTCTTGCCAAACACCTATATACAAGCAGTCTAACGCAATTCCTGATGACGTCAATAGCCAGAGGCGAATTAGCGCCGGCGGAAAGGCATTTACTCTTTTACTCTTCCAGCAGGCTGCGCAACATCCACGCCGTCTTTTCATGCAAATCCAGGCGCTGCGTGATCAGGTCGGCCGTCGGCTGGTCATTGGCTTTTTCCAGCAGCGGGAACAAGCGGCGCGCCGTGCGCGCGGTCGCTTCCTGTGCCGACACCAGATGGCTGACCATGTCCAGCGCCGGCGGCACGCCGTCGATTTCCTTGATCGAAGCCAGCTTGACGAATTCCTTGTAGGTGCCCGGCGCCGGATAGCCGAGGGCGCGAATGCGCTCGGCGATCAGGTCCAGCGCGGCCCACTGTTCCGTGTATTGCGTCATGAACATCAGGTGCAGGGTGTTGAACATCGGCCCCTTGACGTTCCAGTGAAAATTATGGGTCATCAGGTACAAGGTGTAGCTGTCGGCCAGCAGGCCGGACAAGCCTTCCGCGATCTTCGCGCGGTCCGCCTCGGAAATGCCGATGTCGATCTTTGCCACTTTGCTCGGTTTCTTGCTTGCCATGAGAACTCCCGTTTCAATGTATTGGTAGAATCATTTTAGCTGATCTGGCGCAAGCCCATCGGATACTGCCGTGCGCCGCATGGCAGGCGTAAAAAAACCCGCTGCCAGGTAAGCGGCAGCGGGTTTTCAGAGGGCAGATGCTTACGCTTTCAGCGCAGCGAGCTTTTGCCAGGTGTCGATCACCGAATCCGGATTCAGGGACATCGATTCGATGCCCTGCTCCATCAGCCAGACGGCGAAGTCAGGATGGTCGGAAGGACCCTGGCCGCAGATGCCGATGTACTTGCCGCGTGCCAGGCAAGCCTTGATGG
Source organism: Janthinobacterium salmonicoloratum (assembly GCF_051380845.1). Taxonomy (NCBI): domain Bacteria; kingdom Pseudomonadati; phylum Pseudomonadota; class Betaproteobacteria; order Burkholderiales; family Oxalobacteraceae; genus Janthinobacterium; species Janthinobacterium salmonicoloratum. The sequence continues at coordinate 156,419 of NZ_JBNYXV010000008.1, forward strand.
CCAGCGACAGCAGCGCCTTCACGGCAGGGTCGCGCTCGTCGAAGTCGGCGGCCAGCAATTCCATGCCGGAATCGCGGTCCAGGCCCAGGGTCAGCTGGGTCAGGTCGTTCGAACCGATCGAGAAGCCGTCGAAATGGTCGAGGAACTGGTCGGCCAGGATGGCGTTCGACGGCACTTCGCACATCATGATGACGCGCAGGTCGTTCTCGCCGCGCTTCAAGCCGTTTTTCGCCAGCAGGTCGATGACTTTCTCGGCCTGGCCCAGGGTGCGCACGAATGGCACCATGATTTCCACGTTCGTCAGGCCCATGTCGTTGCGCACGCGCTTCATCGCTTCGCATTCCATGTTGAACGCTTCGGAGAAGTCGGCAGACAGGTAGCGCGCCGCGCCGCGGAAGCCCAGCATCGGGTTTTCCTCGTCCGGCTCGTAGCGCGAACCGCCGATCAGCTTTTTGTACTCGTTCGACTTGAAGTCGGACAGGCGCACGATGACTTTTTTCGGCCAGAACGCGGCGGCGATGGTGGCGATACCTTCGGCCAGCTTGTCGATGTAGAACGCTTTTGGCGATGCATGGCCACGCGCCACCGATTCCACGGCCTTTTTCAAGTCGGCGTCGATGTTCGGGTATTCCAGGATCGCGCGCGGATGCACACCAATGTTGTTATTGATGATGAATTCCAGACGCGCCAGGCCCACGCCCGCATTCGGCACGGACTGGAAGTCGAACGCCAGTTGCGGGTTGCCCACGTTGAGCATGATCTTGGTGTCGAGCTTCGGCAATTCGCCGCGCGATACTTCCGATACTTCCGTTTCCAGCAAGCCGTCGTAAATCTTGCCTTCGTCGCCTTCGGAGCACACCACGGTGACAAACGTGCCGTCTTTCAGCACGTCGGTGGCATTGCCGCAGCCGACGACGGCAGGCACGCCCAGTTCACGCGCAATAATCGCAGCGTGGCAAGTACGACCGCCACGGTTGGTGACGATGGCCGAAGCGCGCTTCATGACCGGTTCCCAGTTCGGATCCGTCATGTCGGCAACGAGCACGTCGCCTGGCTGGACTCTTTCCATGTCGGCCGGGTCGTGAATCACGCGCACGGGGCCGGCACCGATCTTCTGGCCGATGGCGCGGCCCGACGTCAGCACGGTGCCCGTGCTTTTCAGCTTGAAACGCTCTTGCACGTCGGTCGCCTTTTGCTGCGACTTGACGGTTTCAGGACGCGCCTGCAGGATGTACAGCTTGCCGTCGCGGCCATCCTTGCCCCACTCGATGTCCATCGGACGGCCGTAGTGGTTCTCGATGATGACGGCGTATTTGGCCAGTTCCACCACTTCGCTATCGTTCAGCGAGTAGCGGTTGCGCATTTCGACGGGCACGTCGACGGTTTTCACGGAGCGGCCAGCTTTCGCTTCGTTCGTAAATTCCATCTTCAGCAGCTTCGAGCCGATATTGCGGCGAATCACAGGCGACTTGCCTTTTTCCAGCATCGGCTTGTGCACATAGAATTCGTCGGGATTGACGGCGCCCTGCACCACGGTTTCGCCCAGGCCATAGCTGGAGGTGACGAAGACCACGTCCTTGAAGCCCGACTCGGTATCGATGGTGAACATTACGCCGGCCGCGCCCAGGTCGGAACGCACCATGCGCTGCACGCCTGCCGACAAGGCCACTTCAGCGTGCGTAAAGCCCTTGTGCACGCGGTACGAGATGGCGCGGTCGTTGTACAGCGACGCGAACACCTGCTTCATGGCGTCGAGCACGTTGTCGATGCCGACCACGTTCAGGAAGGTTTCTTGCTGACCAGCAAAAGACGCGTCCGGCAAGTCTTCCGCCGTGGCCGAAGAGCGCACGGCAAACGACATTTCGGTATCGGAATCGGCCACCAGCTTGGCATAGAACTGGTCGATTTCGGCGGCCAGGCGTGGCTGGAATGGCGTTTCCACGATCCACTGACGAATCTCGGCACCGGCTTGCGCCAGCGAGCGCACGTCATCGATGTTCAGCCCTTCGAGGCGCTGGGCGATGCGTTCGGCCAGCGGCAAGCCGCCATTGGCGCTATACGACAGGAAATCGCGGAAGGCCTGCGCCGTGGTGGCAAAGCCACCGGGCACGCGCACGCCGGCTTCCGCCAGTTGGCTGATCATTTCGCCCAGGGAGGCGTTCTTGCCGCCGACGGATTCGACATCCGTCATGCGCAAATGCTCGAACGAGGCAACATACACCGCGTCCTTGTCTTCCTGCTGTTGCGATACTGCGTTGGTCATAATGACACCCTTACTGATGATAGAAATCTTTACGCGCGGCGCACAGACAGTCTTCTTGTTATTCTTGGCGTCGTGCAGCACAATCATACCGTTGCAGCCATTTTACCTTGTGCGGCGCAAATTGACGACGCACAATCTTGATCCGAAAACCCATGACACAAGAACCACGCCCTCCTCTGCCCTCCGCGGCCCGCACCGTCTTCTTCGTTTCCGACGGCACCGGTATCACCGCCGAGACGTTCGGTCACTCGGTGCTGACGCAGTTCGATCTGCGCTTCCGCCAGATCCGCCTGCCCTTCATCGACACCATGGACAAGGCCTACGAGGCGGCGCGCAAGATCAACGAAGCCTTCGCCACCGACGGACAGCGCCCGATCATTTTCTCCACCCTCGTAAAGAACGACCTGTCGGCCGTGATCCGCAAGTCCAGCGGCATGCACATGGACCTGATCCAGACCTTTGTCGCGCCGCTGGAGCAGGAACTGGGCGTGATGTCGACCCATACCATCGGCCGCTCGCACAACATCGTCGACAGCGAGGAATACAAGAACCGCATCGAGGCGATCAACTATTCACTGGCGCACGACGATGGCCAGTCGCACAAGAACCTGTCCTCGGCCGATGTCATTCTGGTGGGTGTTTCGCGCTCTGGCAAGACCCCGACCAGCCTGTATCTGGCCATGCAATACGGTATCAAGGCGGCCAATTATCCGCTGATTCCCGACGATTTCGAGCGCGACAAGCTGCCATCGGCCCTGCTGGAATTTAAGAATAAAATTTTCGGATTAAGCATTACGCCCGAACGTTTGTCGGAAATACGCAACGAAAGACGCGCTGGAAGCAAGTATGCAGCCATCGAAAATTGCCGGTACGAGGTCAACGAAGCGGAAAAAATGATGAAACGCGAAGGTATTCGCTGGCTCTCCTCGACCACCAAGTCAATCGAAGAGATCTCCACGACGATCTTGCAAGAGATTAAGCCGAACCGCCGCGATTACTAGAACACCTGACCAAACCTGCTGCGCGTCCGCTCGCTACGGTTTTGTCAGGTGTTCGTTTCGCTGGACAGCACCGTCAGCGCGGCGACCAGTTGATCAAGTTCGCTGGTCTGCGTCGTGACGGCCACCGTGGCGCGCACGATATCGGTATCGCCGATATTGCGCTGCACGGTAAATACGCCAAAGCGCTGCAGCAAGGCGTGCTGCAGCTGGCGCGCGCTCATGCCATCGACGGCAAAGGCCACCAGCGCCGTGCCGCGCTTTGCGTCCTGCGGCGACAGCAGGCGCACGCCGGGCAGTTGCGCGGCGCGGCTGACCCAGCAATTGCGCAGCCACGCCAGGCGCTCCATCTTGGCCGGCGTGCCGCCCAAGCGCTCATGAAAGTCAAACGCGGCAGGCGCGGCCAGGATAGCGGCGATTGGCGGCATGCCCATGTGCAGACGGCCGCGGATATCGTCAAGCGGATAATCATCGTCGCCAAAATGCGGCTCGATCTTGTGCAACTGCGATGCGCGGATATACACGACACCGAGTCCGGCCGGCGCTCCCAGCCATTTGTGCAGATTGAAACCGGCGAAATCCACGCCCATGGCCTGCACGTCCACGTCGACCTGCCCCAGCGCATGGGCGCTGTCGAGCAGCACGTCGATGCCGTGTTCGCGCGCCAGCGCCATGATGTCCTTCACCGGCATTTGCTGGCCGTTGGCTGGCGCCACCTGCGACAGCAGCAGCAATTTGGGCTTGACTGCCTGGCGCATGGCTTGCGCGTAACTGGCGATGATCTCGTCATCGCTGATGGGCAAGCGCAATGTGACTTGCGTGCTGGTGACGCCACGGCGCTGTGCCAGCCAGCGCATGGCCATTCGCATGGCCGGATAGTCGAGATTACTCCACAGCACCGTATCACCGGGCGCCAGGCAGTGATATTGCGTGATCAGCACCTGCATGGACTCGGTGCCGCTGCGGGTCAGCAGGATCTCGTGCGGCTCCGCCTGGATCAGCGCGGCAACGCGCTGGCGCAGGATATCCACATGCGTGCGCGTGAACTCGCCGCGCACGAAAGGACTCAGCTGTTCATTCGTGTAGCGCACGGCCTGCTCGAAGGCCGCTTGCACGGGCGCAGCCATCGCGCCGAAATAGCCATGCTCGAGATTGACGATGGCGTCCGGCGGCGCGGGATAAAAGGCAGCGGCTTGGCGCCACCAGGCCTCGTCACGTGCGGCACCGTCGGCGAGCAAAGGCAGAACTGGATGATCCGGCATGGCGGGCTTTGGTTGGAAGGTGTCAGGACTGGCCCTGGCGCAGCTGCTCGAAAAAGCAGACGGCGGCGCAGGCGGCCACGTTCAGCGATTCGATCTGGCCCAGATGGGGAATGACCACCTGGTGCGTCGCCATCGACAGCAGATCGTCGGCCACGCCCTGCCCTTCATGGCCGAACAGCCAGGCGACGGGCTGGCGCAGGTCGACGTCGTACAGCTGCTTCGTGGCGTAGCCGCTGGTGGCGAGTGTCGCCACCTTGGCGCCGGAAACAAGCGCCGCCAGGTCGACGTTTTCAAAGATGTCGAGCACGAAGTGCGCGCCCATCGCCGCGCGCAGCACCTTCGGCGACCAGCAGAAGGCCGTGCCGGCGCTGCAGTACACCTGCGTGATGCCCGCGGCGGCCGCGCTGCGCAGAATGGAGCCCACATTGCCCGGGTCTTGCAGGTTATCGAGCAGCACGGCCGACACGCTCAGGGGCTGCGTCACGGTCCGCTCCGGCATCTCGATGAGGAACATCACGCCCACGCCGTGTTCGACCTGGCTAACCGCGTGGTACAGCGCATCGGGCAAGCCCAGTACATGCGCGCGCTGGCTTTCCAGCTGGCCGACGATGTCCGCCACTTCCGGGTTCTGCAAGGCGCTTTCGCTGACGATGCACTGCTCCGGCATGCCGCGCAGCTGCAAGTAGGACTGGCACAGATGCACGCCGTCGAGCAGGGTACGGCCCGACTTGCGGCGCGCCTGCGAACTGCCCGCCAGTTTCAGCAAATCCTTGTATTGCGCGTTGTCGCGCGAGGTAATCGTCTTCATGCCACCACCTCTTGTCCACCGAACAGGGCGATCACGTTGCGCACGGGCGCGAACGAGCGGCGGTGCACGGGCGAGGCGCCGTGCAAGTGCAAGCGCTCCAGGTGCAATTTGGTGCCATAGCCCTTGTGCTGGTCGAAACAGTACTCGGGATACGCCGCATGCAGGTGCACCAGGGCCGCGTCGCGCGCCGTCTTGGCCAGGATCGAGGCGGCGGAAATCGAATCGACCTTGTCATCGCCGCCGATGATGGCCATGCCGCGTATCGGCATCACGGGGCAGCGATTGCCGTCGATCAGGGCCAGGGTCGGCACGGTGGCCAAAGCCTCGACGGCGCGGCGCATGGCCAGCATCGACGCCTGCAAAATGTTCAGGCGGTCGATTTCCTCTTCCGACGCTTCGGCGATGGCCCAGGCCAGGGCCTTGGCCTTGATCTGCGGCGCCAGCAGGTCGCGCTTGGCTTCGGTGAGTTTTTTCGAATCGCGCAAGCCGTCGATCGGCTGCTGCGGGTCGAGAATCACGGCGGCGGCGAACACGGGGCCGGCCAGCGGACCGCGGCCTGCCTCGTCGACGCCGCAGATGATTTCATCGAGCGAGAATGGCAAGTCGTCAAACAGGCCGGGATAGATATTTTTCACGTTGAATCTTTGGTTGGTACTGCGGTTGAAGCGGTGATCGGGATTTATTTCCGGTTGCTGGCGATGACTTGCATGACGGCGTTGGCGCTCTCTCGCGCGCTGTCGCGCAGCAGGCTGTGGTGCATGTCCGCAAAGCGCTGCACCAGGCGCAGACGGCCCGGCACGTCGCTCAGCTGCTGCCACATGGCCTCGGCCAGCGCTTCCGGGCTGGCCGCGTTTTGCAGCAGCTCGGGCACCAAGTAGTCGCGCGCCAGGATGTTTGGCAAACCAATCCACGGCTGATAGCCCATGTGGCGCATGATTTCCCATGACGCGCGCATCATCTTGTAGGCGATGACCATGGGCTTCTTGTACAGCGCCACTTCCAGCGACGCTGTGCCGGACGCCACCAGCACCGCATCGGCGGCGCAGATGGCCGTGTGCGAGCCGCCATCGGTCAGCAGTATCTCGACGTCCTGCAAGCCCGCTTCCGCTATCAATTGCAGGAAGTACTGGCGCTGCTTTTCGCCGGCCATGGGCGCGACAAAGCGCAAGGAACGGTCGCGCGCCAGCAGCAGCTTGCAGGCGCCGACAAATGCCACCGTATTGTATTTGAGTTCGCCCATGCGGCTGCCCGGCATCAGTGTCACGACATTCGCGTCTTCCGGCAAGCCCAGGACACGGCGCGCGGCCGCTTCGTCAGGCTGCAGGGGAATCATTTCGGCCAGCGGATGGCCGACATAGGTGACGGGTACGCCCGCCTTGCGGTAGATCTCTTCCTCGAACGGGAAGATCACCAGCATGTGCGAGACGGCCTTGATGATTTTCTTGATGCGGCCACCGCGCCAGGCCCAGATCTGCGGCCCGATGTAATGCACGGTGGGGATGCCGCCTTCCTTCAGCTGCTGCTCCAGCCCCAGGTTAAAACCCGGGTAGTCGGCACCGATGAAGACGGCGGGACGCTCCGCCAGCAACTGGTCGCGCAGCGCGTTCTGGATGCCCTTGATCTCGCGGTAGCGGGGAATGATCTCGAACAGGCCGCGCACGGTCAGTTTGTCGAGCGGCCAGTCGGAAACAAAGCCCTGTTTGGCCATGTGCTCGCCGCCGATGCCGTGGAAGCGGGCGCCGGGCAACTGCGGCACGAGGCCGGACAGCAGCCGGCTGGCCAGCAGGTCGCCCGACACCTCGCCGGCGACGATGGCGACATTGGCGACCGACAGGCCGCTGGCCTGGTCAGCGGACGATGCCACGCGACGCCACGCCCAAGAATTCACGCATGGCGCGAATGTGTTGCGCCACCTCGGGCGACGACGCCGCTTCTTCTTCGAACAGGGCTGCCTTGGATTCTTCCAGGGTCAGTCCGGAGCGATAGATGAGTTTATACGCGGTGCGGACGCCGTTGATCTGCTCGCGCGTAAAGCCGCGGCGTTTCAAGCCCTCGATATTGACGCCATGCGCCTGCGCCGGATTGCCGTTCAGGAGCACGAAAGGCGGCACGTCCTGCGTCAGGCTGGTGCTCATGCCGACAAAGGCATGCGCGCCGATCTTGCAGAACTGGTGCACATTGGCGAAACCGCTCATGATGACCCAGTCGCCGATCTCCACGTGGCCCGCCAGTTGGGCGTTGTTCGAAAAGATCGTGTTGTTGCCGACCAGGCAGTCGTGCGCCAGGTGCACATACGCCGAGATCCAGTTGTCGTCGCCCAGGCGCGTCACGCCGCCACCCTGCACGGTTCCCGTGTTGAAGGTGCAAAATTCGCGAATGGTGTTACGGTCGCCGATTTCCAGACGCGTCGCCTCGCCCGCCCATTTTTTATCCTGCGGCTGTGCGCCGATGGAGGAAAACTGGAACAGGTGATTGTCGCTGCCGATCGTCGTATGGCCGTCAATGACCACGTGCGGGCCCACCTTGGTGCCAGCGCCGATGCGCACGTGCGGACCGATGATGGTGTACGGGCCCACTTCGACCGAGCTATCGAGCTCGGCCTTCGGATCGATGACTGCCGTGGAGTGGATGGCCGCCATTACTGCCCCGCTGGCTGACTCGCAGACTGGCTCGCATCCTGCGCGCTGCGGATGGTGCACATCAGTTCCGCTTCCACCGCCAGCTTGCCGTCGACCGTACCGACGGCCTTGTATTTCCAGATGCCGCGCGAGACGCGCAGGATTTCCACATCCATCTTCAGCTGGTCGCCCGGTTCGACAGGACGCTTGAAGCGCGCATTGTCGATGCCGACAAAGTACACCACCGAATTTTCGTCCGGTTTCACGCCCATCGTCAGGAACGACAGCAAGGCCGCCGTCTGCGCCAGCGCTTCGATCATCAGCACGCCGGGCATGACCGGTTTGTGCGGGAAATGCCCCTGGAAGAACTCTTCATTGACCGTCACGTTCTTGATGGCGGTGATGGTTTTATTCGCTTCCCAGTCCAGCACGCGGTCAACCAGCAGCAGCGGGTAACGGTGCGGCAGCAGCGATTTGATGGCGAGGATGTCGAGGGTCTTTTTTTCAGTAGTCATTTTTCGTCTTGCGTGGTCAGTGTTTTAATTGTTTTTTCAAGCGCGCGGATCTTCTCGCGCATGCTTGACAGGTTGCGCACGATGGCGGCGCTCTTTTCCCAGTCGGCGTTCTTGGCCAGCGGATAAAAACCCGTGTACTGGCCCGCTTCGAGAATCGACCGCGAGACCATGCTGCCCGAGCCCACGTGGACGCGGTCGGCAATGGTCAGGTGCCCCAGCACCATGGCGGCGCCGCCAAAGGTACAGTACTTGCCGATGATGGCGCTGCCGGCCACCCCGACGCAGCCGGCCATGGCCGTGTGTGCGCCGATGTGGCAGTTATGGCCGATCTGGATCTGGTTATCGAGCTTGACGCCATCTTCAATGATGGTGTCGGCCAGTGCGCCACGGTCGATGGTGGTGTTGGCGCCGATATCGACATCGTCACCGATCACCACCCTGCCCGTCTGCGGAATCTTGATATACACGCCGCCTTCGTTGGCGAAGCCGAATCCATCGGTGCCGATCACGGCGCCCGAATGGATGATGCCGCGCTGGCCGATCACGCAGCGCGCGTGGAACGTCACGTTGGCGAACAGCTGGGTGCCTGCGCCGATGACGGCGTCGCGCCCCACCACGCAGCCGGCACCGATCACGCAGCCAGGGCCAATCACGGCGCCCGCTTCGATCACCGCATGCACGCCGACGGAGGCGCTTGCGTCAACTTGCGCGCTGGCGTCGACAAAGGCGCCCGGATGTATGCCGATCGGGGCCTTGATCTCATGCAGGGCGGCGAAATACTGCGCCGCGCGCGCGAAATACACATAGGGATTCGGTGTAACGATGCGCGCGCCGGCGTAGTCGTCGCCGATCAGCGCATCGTCGGCTGGCGTGAGGATCAGTGCCGCAGCGCCGCTCTGGGCGGCCTGCGCGCGGAACTTGCTATTGCTGAGAAAGCTGATGTGCGAAGCGCCGGCGTCGGCCAGCGGTGCGATGCCTGTGACTTCCAGGTTGGGATCGCCCGCCAATTGCCCGCCGAAGCGTTCGACCAAATCTCCTAGTCGAGTGCCCATCTATTTAACCCTTATTTTATTGCTGTTACTTGTCCAGCGCCTTCAAGACCTTGTCGGTAATGTCGATGCGTGGGCTGGCCCACAGGGCTTCCTGCAGCACGATGTCATATCCTTCGATATGCGCCATCTGCTGGATGATGGTGTTGGCTTTTTCCGCGATGGCGCTGCGCTCTTCGTTCGTGCGCTGGCTCAAGTCTTCGCGGAACTCGCGCTGGCGGCGCTGCAATTCCTTGTCCAGCTCGAAAAACTCGCGCTGGCGCTTGGCGCGCTCCGCCTCGCTCAGGGTCGGCATGTCCTTTTCCAGGGCTTCGTTGGCGACCTTGAAGCGGCTGGCCAGTTCCTGCACGGCTTTTTCACGCGAGCGGAACTCTTCGGCCAGTTTGGCGCTGGCCGCTTTGGCCAGCTTCGATTCGTTATAAATACGTTCGCTGCTGATCCAGGCGATCTTCGAATCCTGAGCCTGCGCCTGCACCGGCAACAGCGAACTCCAGCACAATGCAATCATGGCAAGGGACTTGGGCAGGGTGGCGGATGCGGTATTCATGATACTCCATGGTCAAAAAGTAAAAGCTGTCGTCCCGATTCAGATGGCCGGTTAGAAACCGGTACCCATCTGGAACTGGAAGCGCTCCAGGCGGTCCGTCGGCTTGGCGTTAAGCGGCTTGGCATAGCTCAGCTTGAGCGGGCCCACCGGTGAAATCCAGCTGATGCCCAAGCCAGCAGAATAGCGCAATTGCGAAATCCGCATTTTTTCGCCTTCCTGGTAGACCTGGCCGCCGTCAAGGAAACCGAACCAACGCAGGCTGCGGTCATTGCCCGAACCGGGGAATGGCATCTGCAGTTCCGCGTTACCGATCAGGCGCGAAGCGCCGCCCAAGGCATCGTTGGTGCTCGGTTCGACCGCGCCCAGCGAGGAACTCAGGTAGCCGCGTACCGAACCGATGCCGCCGCCGTAGAAGTTCTTGAAGACCGGATACACGTGCTTGCCGATGCCGTGGCCATAATCAATCTCGCCCTTCAGAGCCAGGGTAACCTTGCTGAACAGCGGACGGAAATACTGGTGCTCATAGATGGCACGGAAGTACTTCTGGTCGCCGATCAGGTCAGCCTCCAGATTGACGCGCTGGTAGCGGCCGATCGATGGCGTCAGCGCGCTGTCGCGGCTGTCGCGCTGCCATGCCGCCGTCAGCGGGATGGAATTGGTGGTAGCCGAACCGATGCCGTCAGACGGGCCGCCATTGTCGATCACGTACTGCTTGAAGCGGATCGGGCTGGTGATGTCGGTCTCGATGCGCGAACGCTCGGCGCCGATACCGAAGAAGACGGTGTCGACTTCCGAGAACGGCACGCCGAAACTGACGCGGCCACCGGTTTGCTTGATCTTGTAGCTGCCGATGTTCAGCGCCGGCGGTTCAGTCGTACGCAGATAGACTTCAAAGCTGCGCGAAATGCCGTCGTCCGTGTAGTACGGATTGGTTTGCGAAAACGCGATCGTGCGGCTGTAATGGCTGGTATTGAGCTCAATGCCGACCGTGTTGCCGCTACCGGCAAAGTTGGCCTGCGAAATCGACGCCGACAGGGTGAACTTCTCCGATTGCGAGAAGGCGCCGCCGATCAGGAAGTTACCCGTTGGTTTTTCCACCACCGTCACGTTGACGTCGACCTGGTCGGTCGTGCCCTGCGCTTCCGGCGTGTCGATGGTCACATCCTTGAAGTAGCCCAGGCGGTCGACACGGTCGCGCGACAGCTTGATCTTGTTGCTGTCATACCAGGACGATTCAAACTGGCGGAATTCGCGGCGGATGACTTCATCGCGCGTGGTGGTATTGCCGGCGATATTCATGTGGCGCACGTACACGCGCTTGCCCGGATCGATGAAGAAGGTGAAACCGACTTCATGCTTTTCACGGTTGATTTCCGGATTGGCGTTGACGTTGGCAAAGGCATAGCCGAACGTGGCCAGGCGGTCCTGGATGCGCTTGTTCGTCGCCGTCAGGCGCGCGCCCGAATAGATTTCGCCTTCGCGCATCAGGTTCAGGGCTTTCAGCTCTTCTTCGCGGCCAAACATCTCGCCTTCGAACTTGGTGCCGGCGATCTTGTACTTTTCACCTTCGGTGATATTGATCGTCAGGTAAATGTCTTTTTTATCGGGCGTGATCGACACTTGCGTCGAGTCGACCTGCATCTCGATATAGCCGCGGTCCAGGTAGTAGGACTTGAGCGCCTCGATGTCGCCCGTCAGCTTGGTCTTCGAATATTGATCGGCCTTGGTGTACCAGCTGAACCAGCCGCCCGTGTTCAGGGCCAGCTGTTCGCGCAGTTCTTTGTCGGTGAAAGCCTTGTTGCCGACGATGTTGATCTGCTTGATGCGGGCCACATCGCCCTCGTCGACGGCGAACACCACGTTGACGCGGTTGCGCTCGATCGGCGTGACGGTGGTGGTGATCTTCACGCCGTACAGGCCATGCGACAGGTACTGGCGCTTGAGTTCCTGTTCCGCGCGGTCAACGGATGCCTTGTCGAAAATCTTGGCTTCACCCACGCCGATTTCCTTCAATGCCTTGACCAGCACATCCTTTTCAAATTCCTTGGTACCCGTAAATTGCACGGTCGCGATGGCCGGGCGTTCCTCGACCAGCACCACCAGCACGTCGCCATCGGCTTCCAGGCGCACATCCTTGAACATGCCCGTCGCATACAGGGCCTTGATGGCGGCAACGCTCTTCTCGTCGGAGAACGTTTCGCCGACCCGCACCGGCAGGTAGGCAAAGACGGTGCCCGCTTCGGTACGCTGGATCCCTTCGACCCGGATGTCCTTGACAGTAAATGGCTGGACGGCCAGCGCGTGGCCGGAACAGAAGGCCATGACGGCGGCGCCGATCAGGCTGCGACGAAAGGAAGGCAAGGCAAAACGAGCAGAATGTAATTTCATTGGGGTTATTCAATGGGTAAATCAATGGACAACATACACAAAAGATTGCTTGTGCGACTCACGCAATGGCATCAACCAGCGCCCTAATTCAGCAATCGCAATACGTCATTAAAGACGGCAAGCACCATCAAGGTCAGCAACAAACCGATCCCCAGGCGCTGGGCAATCTCGCCTACGCGCTCCGGTAAGGGGCGTCCGGTCAAAACTTCCAGCGAATAATACAGCAAATGCCCGCCATCCAGAACAGGAATGGGTAGCAAATTCATCACGCCCAGACTGATACTGATGAAGGCAATGAAGCTCAGGTAGCTTACCAGGCCGATGCGCGCCGTCTGGCCCGCGTAATCGGCGATGGTAATAGGCCCCGTCACATTCTTCAGCGAGACCTGGCCGGTGATCATCTTGCCCAGCATTTTCAAGCTCATGACACTGGTATCCCAGACCTTGGCGGACGCCTTGCCCACGGCAGAGAACGGTCCGGAGGCCACGGTGATCATATCTGGCACCTGCCCCAGCTTTGCCTGTATCTTACCAACTGTTACAGCTCCCTCTGCCCCGGCGCCCGGCACGGCTTCCGGCGTAATCGACAGGGTCAGGTCCTGGCCCTGGCGCAAGAGTTGCAATTGCAAAGTCCGGCCCGGCGCCTGGCTCAGGGTGGCGATGACGGCCGCCACGTCGTGCACGGGCTGTTCGTCGATGGCCAGGATCTGGTCGTTTTTCTGCAGGCCGGCGCGCGCGGCGGCGCCACCGGGCATGATTTCCATCAGGGTGGGCGCGGAACGGGCCAGGGTCAGACCCAGCTTGCCCAGCACGTCGCCTTCCAGGTCCGTTTCCGTCAGGCTGGCCGTCGGCAAGGTCGCCTCCTGCTGGCCGCGGTCGGGCCGGCGCACTTCGATGCGGGCCGGCTGCTTGTCGAGGGTGGCCTGGATCAGTTCCCAGCGCAGCTCGGACCAGCTGGCCACAGCCTTGCCATTCACCGTTTCAACGGTATCGCCGCTGCGCAAACCGGCCGCATACGCAGCCGTCTGCTCGGCCACGGGACCGAGCTTGCTCGACGGCTCTTCGATGCCGTACATGAACAGACCCGCGTACAACACGATGGCGACGAGGAAATTGGCCAGCGGGCCGGCGGCCACGATGGCGATGCGGCGCCACACGCTCTGGCGCGTGAATTCGCGCCGCAGTTCGCTTTCCGGCAAATCACTGAGGTCTTGCGCGCGGCTGTCGAGCATGCTCACATAGCCGCCCAGCGGCAGCGCGGAAATCGCCCATTCCGTCTGGTCCTTGCCAAACTTGCGCGAATACACCACTTTTCCCATACCGATCGAGAAACGCAGCACTTTCACGCCGCACCAGCGCGCCACCAGGTAGTGGCCCAGCTCGTGCAAGGTGATCAGCGAGCCCAGCGCGACGATAAACGCCAGCAAGGTGGTAATCAAGGTCATGCCGCCAGCCTGTGGGCGATGTAAGCCTGCGCGGCCACTCTGGCCAGGCGGTCCTGCTCCATCACGGCCTCGATGCTGGAAGCGGCGCCGTGCGGCACCGTCTCGATCACGTGGGCGATGACGCGGTCGATCTGGCGGAAGCCGATCTGCTCGTCGAGGAAGGCTTGCACGGCCACTTCATTGGCCGCGTTCAGCAGGGCCGGCGCCGTACCGCCTGCGCGCAAGGCGTCGAAGGCCAGCGCCAGGCAGGGGAAACGGCGAAAATCGGGACGTTCGAACTGCAAGGTAGCCACTTGCGCCAGGTCCAGTTGCGCGACGCCGGAAGCGATGCGCTGCGGATAGGCCAGCGCATGCGCGATTGGCGTGCGCATGTCCGGATTACCCAGCTGGGCCAGCACGGAGCCGTCGATATACGACACCATCGAATGAATCACGCTTTGCGGGTGGATCAGCACCTCGATCTGCTCCGCTGGCGCACCGAACAGCCAGTGCGCCTCGATCACTTCCAGCCCCTTGTTCATCATGGTGGCCGAATCGACGGAAATCTTGCGCCCCATGGCCCAGGTCGGATGCTTGCAGGCCTGGTCCGGCGTGACCGTGTCGAGCGTCTCGACGTCGCGCGTGAGGAAGGGGCCGCCTGACGCCGTCAGCACGATTTTCGCCACGCCTGCGGCGCCAGGCGCGCGGCCATGGGCGTGCGGCATGCATTGGAAGATGGCATTGTGTTCGCTGTCGATCGGCAGCAGCACGGCACCGTTATCGTGCACGGCATCGATGAACAACTGGCCGGACATGACGAGCGCTTCCTTGTTCGCCAGCAATACTTTCTTGCCCGCACGCGCCGCCGCCAGAGTGGGCGCCAGGCCGGCCGCGCCGACGATGGCCGCCATCACACCCGTCACCTGCGGCGCGCTGGCGATGGCGCACAGGGCGTCCACACCGTACTCGACTTGCGTCTCGACGCCCTGCCCCCGTAGCAAGCGCGTCAGTTCAAGCGCGGCGTCTGCCGTGCCGACGACGGCGCGCTGGGGACGGAACTGCAGGCACTGGGCGGCCAGTTCGGCCACACGGCTGTGCGCGCTCAGCGCATACACGCTGTACTGCTCCGGATGACGCGCGAGCACGTCCAGGGTGGACACGCCGATCGAACCGGTCGCGCCAAGGATGGTGATGTATTGCATGAGTTTCCTTAAAGCCAGCTGGCCACGAGGGCGGCAAATGGCAGGACCGGGATCAGCGCGTCGATACGGTCAAGTACGCCGCCATGGCCAGGCAGCAGGTTGCTGCTGTCCTTGATGCCGGCGCGGCGCTTCAATTGAGATTCGAACAGGTCGCCGACAATGCTCGCGGCGACGATCAGCAGCAACACCAGCAAGGCCAACAGCCAGCCGCGGCGCAATTGCAGCTGCACGGCAAAGGTGTCTTGCAAGACCGGCAGTGATGGCGCGGCCACGATGGTGATGGCGGCGATGAGCAGCACGGCGATGCCACCGCCGATGGCGCCTTCCCAAGATTTCCCAGGAGAAATACTTGGCGCCAGCTTGCGCTTGCCGAAAGCCTTGCCCGAGAAATAGGCGCCGATATCGGCGATCCACACGAGGGCCATGACGGATAGCAGGTACAAAGGGCTGTGCAGGAACAGGGCGATGATGGCGACGAAGCAGCCGACGATGGTCACCGGGTACACCAGGCTGAGCAAGGTATTGCCCAGGCCTTCGGTCGGCGGCAAGCCCGTCGCCAGCGAAGGCACGAAGCGGATCAGCCAGATGGCCACGCACAGGGCGAACCAGAAATTGAGCTGCGCCATGCCGTTACCGACAAAAAACGTATAAGCGAAGGCGGCAGTCCAGATGGCGGCGATCAGGAGCGCCTGGCGATTTTTGAAGATGCGGAAGCTTTCCCAGATGGCGGCGCCGAAGAACGCCGTGGCGATCACGGCGAAAGCGGGGAAATAATTCAGATACAGAACCGGCAGCAAGACCGCCAACAAGACAAGGGCGGTGATTATCCGTGTTTTCAGCATCAGTTTGTCTTTTCAGTTAATTGCGCGCTGGTACGGCCAAAGCGCCGTTCGCGCTGCTGGTAAGACGCGATTGCCGCGTCGAGGCACTCGTCATTGAAGTCGGGCCAGAAAGTCTCGGTAAAAAACAGCTCAGTGTACGCCAGTTGCCACAGCAGGAAATTGGAAATGCGCTGCTCGCCGCCCGTGCGGATGAACAGGTCCGGCTCGGGCGCGTAGGCCATGGCCAGGTGCGGCGCCAGTTGCTCTTCCGTGTAAGCGTGTCCGGCGGGCTGGCCATTGGCTGCTGCCTCGGCCGTCATTTTGTTGACTGCCTGCATGATGTCCCAGCGGCCGCCATAATTGGCGCAGATGGATACCGTCAGGCGCGTGTTGTTCGCCGTCTTGCGCTCCGCATTGGCGATCAGGGTTTGCAGCTCTCCATTGAAGCGCGACAGGTCGCCCACCACCTTCAGGCGGATGTCGCTGGCGTGCATCTTGACCACTTCGCGTTCCAGCATGGTAACGAACAGGCGCATCAGCATCGACACCTCTTCTTCCGGGCGGCGCCAGTTTTCCGAACTGAAGGCAAACAGGGTCAGATATTCGACGCCCCGTTCGAGGCAAGTCTCGACGATGCCGCGCACGGCGTCAGCGCCCTTGACGTGGCCAGCCACGCGGGGCAGGAAGCGCTTGGTTGCCCAGCGGCCATTGCCATCCATAATGATTGCCACATGGCGCGGCACCGTGCCCACCTCAGGTACTGCTGTTGTCGAACTCGAATAGATCATGAAAACACGAATACCAAAAATAAAAGATAGCTATTATGCGCCAAATAGCACTGCCCGGAAAAGCCATGCTTTCCCGGGCAGCGTCAGAAAACTGAAAACTAGACCGTCAGCACTTCTTTTTCTTTGTCGATCACCATCTTGTCGATGTCGGCAATAAACTTGTCCGTCAGCTTCTGCACTTCTTCCGACGAGCGGCGCTCATCGTCCTCGGAGCAGGCTTTTTCCTTGACCAGTTTCTTCAGCGACTCGTTCGCATCGCGGCGAATGTTACGTACGGCAATCTTCGCGTCTTCCGCTTCGCTCTTGACCAGCTTGACCATTTCCTTGCGGCGCTCTTCCGTCAGCGGCGGCGTCGGAACGCGGATCAGGTCGCCCTGTGCCGATGGGTTCAAGCCCAGGTCGGCGTCGCGGATGGCTTTTTCGATGGTGTTGGCCATCTTCTTTTCGTACGGCTGCACACCGATGGTGCGCGCATCGATCAGGGTCACGTTGGCGACCTGGGTCAGCGCCGTCGGCGAACCGTAGTAATCGACCATCACGTGGTCCAGGATACCCGTATGGGCGCGGCCGGTACGCACTTTGGCCAAATCGGCCCGCAGTGTTTCCAGCGACTTCGTCATGCGTTCCTGGGTGCTCTTTTTAACGTCAGCTAAGGACATTACTGTACTCCTTGTCTTGATAATAATGAATATTCTACTTTGCCGGACTCAGGAAACAAGCCCGCGCAGTCGGGAGTGCCGAAAACCGTTCAGGGCAAGGCGCGGCGCCGACGACAGTACGAATAGTACGGCGAGGCGCTGCAACGCAGCCATGGACGGTTTCTCGGTGCTCCTTATTTCTATACGTGCACCAGGGTGCCTTCATCTTCGCCCATGATGACGCGCATGAGGGCGCCTGGTTTCGTGATCGAAAACACCTTGATCGGCAGTTTCTGGTCGCGGCACAGGGCGAATGCAGTGGCATCCATCACTTGCAGGTGCTTGGCGATGGCGTCGTCGAACGTAATCGTGTGGAACAGGGTGGCGTTCGGATCCTTCTTCGGATCGGCCGTGTAGACGCCGTCGACCTTGGTGGCCTTCAGGACGATCTCGGCGCTGATCTCGGAACCGCGCAGGGCGGCTGCCGTGTCGGTGGTGAAGAACGGATTACCGGTGCCGGCGGCGAAGACGACCACTTTACCTTCTTCCAGGTATTGCAGGGCTTTCGGGCGGACGTACGGCTCGACCACTTGTTCGATGCCGATGGCCGACATGACGCGCGCGGTAATGCCGACGTGGCGCATGGCATCAGCCAGGGCCAGTGCATTCATCACCGTGGCCAGCATGCCCATGTAATCGGCGGTGGCACGGTCCATGCCTTGCGCGCCGGGCGCGACGCCGCGGAAGATATTGCCGCCGCCAATCACGATTGCCAGTTCCACACCCAACTTCGCCACCTCGGCCACATCGGCCACCATGCGCTCGATCGTGGCGCGGTTGATGCCGTAGGGATCATCACCCATCAGGGCTTCGCCGGACAACTTGAGGAGGACGCGCTTGTAGGCTGGTTTTGACATGAGCTGGGGCTCCATAAATGAGGTTATTCGAGTATGACATGGCGCAGCGCCTTGCAGCGCCGGATAGGCGCGCGGGGCTGCCCATGCCGCCGCCCGGCACGACAGGTGCGGGCGGGCCAAAAAAACGGGCCTCTCGGCCCGCTTTACTTACGCTCCCTGGGAGGCAGCCATCTGTGCTGCGACTTCTGCTGCGAAGTCGTCTTGCTTCTTCTCAATGCCCTCGCCCACTACGTACATGGCGAAACCTTTGACGCTGGTGTTAGCCGCCTTCAGCATTTGCTCAACCGACAGCTTGTCGTTTTTCACGAAAGCCTGGTTCAGCAGGGAAACTTCTTTCAGGAACTTCTGCACGGAACCTTCCAGGCGCTTGGCCAGGATTTCCGGCGATTGCGCTGGTTTGCCTTCGGCGGCCGCTTTGGCTGCATCTTCTTCGGCTTTCAGTTGGGCAACCGAACGCTCTTTTTCGATCAGTTCCGCCGGAACTTCGTTCGACGACAGCGACACTGGCTTCATGGCTGCGATGTGCATGGCCACGTCTTTACCGACTTGCTCATCGGCGCCGTCGAATTCGACGATCACGCCAATGCGCGAACCGTGCAGGTACGACGCCAGCTTGTTGCTGGTTTCGAAACGCTGGAAGCGGCGGATGGTCATGTTTTCGCCGATTTTGCCGATCAGGGCAGCGCGCACTTCTTCCAGGGTCTTGCCATCGAGTGGCAGGGCCAGCAGGGCAGCGACATCAGCCGGGTTGTGTTCTGCTACCAGACGGGCAGCGTTGTTGGCCAGTGCCAGGAAATCGTCGTTTTTCGCAACGAAGTCGGTTTCCGAGTTCACTTCGACCAGGGCGCCTACGCCATTGGCGATGTAGGTTGCCACGACGCCTTCAGCGGTGATGCGTGCCGATGCTTTCGATGCCTTGCCGCCCAGCTTGACGCGCAGGATCTCTTCCGCACGAGCCATGTCGCCATCGGCTTCGGTCAGTGCTTTTTTGCATTCCATCATTGGTGCGTCGGTTTTGCCGCGCAATTCGCCTACCATCGCTGCTGTAATCGCTGCCATGTGTTTCTCCTGATTCGGTGAGTAGATAGTCGCGGCCGGGCATGCATGCCTCGCCAGCGGTCACTATCGTTTTTTTGTTAAAAAAAAGGGGGAGCTGCTGCCACCCCTTTTCCCTTACTGCTGTGCTTACAAACGGCTATCTTGCGATAGCCTGGCCATTAAGCCTGTTCGTTTACTTCGACGAATTCGTCGCCAGCGGCTGCTTTAACCATTTCAACAACTTCGTTACCGGCAGCTGCACGGCCTTCGATGATTGCATCAGCAACACCGCGAGCGTACAACATGATGGCTTTCGACGAGTCATCGTTACCTGGGATCACGAAGTTCACGCCTTCTGGGGAGTGGTTGGTATCGACAACGCCGATGACCGGGATACCCAGTTTAGCTGCTTCGGTGATCGCACCTTTGTGGTAGCCGACGTCCACAACGAAGATTGCGTCAGGAATGCCGCCCATGTCCTTGATGCCGCCGATCGATTTTTGCAGCTTGATCATTTCGCGGGAGAACATCAGCGCTTCTTTTTTCGACAGCTTCTCGATCGAACCGTCTTCGACCATCACTTCCATGTCCTTCAGACGCTTGATCGAGGTTTTGATCGTTTTGAAGTTGGTCAGCATGCCGCCCAACCAACGTTGATCAACGAAAGGCACGCCAGCGCGTTGTGCTTCAGCAGCGATGATTTCGCGAGCTTGACGCTTGGTGCCAACCATCAGGATGGTGCCACGGTTTGCAGCCAGTTGACGCACGTGCTTCATTGCGTCCTGGTACATCGCCATGGTTTTTTCCAGGTTGATGATGTGGATCTTGTTGCGATGGCCGAAGATGAACGGTGCCATTTTTGGATTCCAAAAACGGGTTTGGTGACCAAAGTGGACACCGGCTTCCAGCATTTCGCGCATTGTTACGGACATTATTAACTCCAGGGTTGGGTCTGGAATCCGATCAGTCACCATACAGGCACCCTTGTCGACCGGATTCGCGTGTTTATATAAATTAAAGACACTGTTTTACTGCATTGCTTTAAAGAGAATTCAAGCAACCCGGGATTCTACACCGAAATGCCCATTTCATCAAGTCCACGGCGCAAATCGCGCGCGCAGCGATGGCAAGCATTGCACCACACTGGTGCAATGCGTATCCGCCATGGGTTTTCCCGCAAAAATCACCTGCCAGCCATAGGATGGAGGCGGCGGATACAGGGCGCCTCGTTTATAATTTCGACATATTTGCAGACTTTTCTTCATACACTGAGATTCGTCTGTGCTTTTCACCCGAATTCTTGCAGATTGCGAATTACACCATGTCCACCATCCGTATCAATACCGCCGCCGACATCGAAGGCATGCGCGTTGCCGGCAAACTCGGCGCCGAAGTGCTCGACTACATCACCCCCTTCGTCAAGGTCGGCGTCACGACGGGCGAACTGGACCGTCTGTGCCACGAATACATGGTCAACGTACAAGGCACCATCCCTGCCCCGCTGAACTATTGCCCGCCCGGCTACACGCCTTACCCGAAAGCCATCTGCACCTCCGTCAACGACGTCATCTGCCATGGCATCCCCGGCGACAAGGTCCTCAAAAGCGGCGACTCCGTCAACCTCGACATCACCGTCATCAAGGATGGCTACCACGGCGACAACAGCCGCATGTTCCTCGTCGGCACGCCCACCATCCTGGCCAAGCGCCTGTCGGAAATCACCTATGAGTGCATGTGGCTGGGCATAGACCAGATCAAGCCGGGCGCCCACCTGGGCGATATCGGCCACGCCATCCAGCAGCACGCGGAAAAAGCCGGCTACAGCGTGGTGCGCGAATTCTGCGGCCACGGCATCGGCAAGGTCTTTCATGAAGAACCGCAAGTGCTGCATTACGGCAAACCTGGCACCCTGGAACGCCTGGAAGCGGGCATGATTTTCACCGTCGAACCGATGATCAACTCGGGCCGCCGCGAAATCCGTGAAATGAACGATGGCTGGACCATCAAAACCAAGGATCGCAGCCTGTCGGCGCAATGGGAACACACGGTGCTGGTGACGGAAACGGGCTATGAAGTACTGACCGTCTCGCCCGGCATGCCGCCGCCGCCCGCCTTGATCGGCAATAAAGCCTGATCAGTGTAAATCAGTGTAACTAAGCAAGCCCGCCCCCACCCGACCCACCGCCACCCAGGGCCCAGATGAAAAAGCAAGTTCGGGAACAGCTGAAGCAGCAACTGAAAGCCGACCGCCAGGTCGTCATTGCGGCCTTCCAGGCCGACGGCAAGCCTGAAAAACTGCTGCGCAGCCTGCGCCACAGCGTCGACGGCGTGCTCGCGCGCGCCTGGCAGGAAGCGGGCTTGCCGCCCGGCACGGCGCTGGTGGGCGTGGGCGGCTATGGCCGCGGCGAACTGTTTCCGTATTCCGACGTCGACCTGCTGATCCTGCTGCAACAGGCGCCCGATGCGGCCACGCAGGAAAAACTCGAGGAACTGGTGCAACTGCTGTGGGACCTGGGCCTGGAAATCGGCCACAGCATCCGCACGGTCGATGAATGCCTGGTCGAATCGAAGGCCGACATCACCGTGCAAACGAGCTTGCTCGAGGCGCGCCTCGTGTGCGGCAACGCGGACTTGTTCGCGCAATTGCAGCAGCGCTACGACGCGGCCATGGACCCGCAGGCGTTTTTCCAGGCAAAAACGGCGGAAATGCGCCAGCGCCATGCGAAATACGAAGACACGGCGTTCAGCCTGGAACCGAACTGCAAGGAAAGCCCCGGCGGCCTGCGCGACTTGCAGGTCATCCTGTGGGTGGCCAAGGCGGCCGGCTTGGCGAACTCGTGGCGCACCCTGGCCACGGGCGGTCTGATCACCCTGACGGAAGCGCGCCAGCTGATGGAAAAGGAGCGCGCCTTCAAGGATATCCGCGTGCGCCTGCACCTGCATGCTGGACGGCGCGAAGACCGTCTGGTGTTCGACGTACAGACGGCGATCGCGGAATCGCTGGGCTTGCAAGCCACGGGCAGCGGGCCGCACATGCGCCGCGCCAGCGAATTCCTCATGCAGCGCTATTACTGGGCCGCCAAGACGGTGACCCAGCTCAATACGATTTTGCTGCAAAACATCGAAGCGCGCCTGTTTCCGCAAGATGACGTGGCTATGCCCATCAACGAACGCTTCAATGAAGTCAACAGCCTGATCGACATCAGCGCCGACGATACGTTTGAACAATACCCGTCGGCCATGCTGGAAGTTTTTGTCCTGATGACGGAGCGCCCTGCCCTGAAAGGCATGACCTCGCGCGCCACGCGGGCCCTGTGGCACGCACGCTTCAAGATCGACGCCGCCTTCCGCCAGGACCCCGTCAACCGCGCCCTGTTCCTGCGCATCATGAAAGCTCCCGTGGGCATCATCCATGCGCTGCGGCGCATGAACGAGATGAGCATCCTGGGGCGCTACCTGCCGAATTTCCGCCGCATCGTGGGCCAGATGCAGCACGACCTGTTCCATGTGTACACGGTTGACCAGCACATTTTGATGGTGGTGCGCAACATGCGCCGCTTCACCATGAGCGAACACGCGCACGAATACCCGTTCTGCAGCCAGCTGATGGCCGATTTCTCGCAGTCGTGGCTGCTGTATGTGGCGGCCCTGTTTCACGACATCGCCAAGGGCCGCGGCGGCGACCATTCGAAGCTGGGCGTGGCCGACGCCACCCAGTTCTGCCAGGACCACGGCCTGTCGGAAGAAGACACGGAACTGGTGGCTTTCTTGGTGGAAAATCACCTGACCATGTCTCAAGTGGCGCAAAAGCAGGATCTGTCCGATCCCGACGTCATTGCCGCCTTTGCAAAAGTGGTCAAGGACGAGCGCCATCTGACGGGTTTGTACCTGCTGACGGTGGCCGACATCCGCGGCACCAGCCCGAAAGTGTGGAATGCCTGGAAGGGCAAGCTGCTGGAAGACTTGTACAAGATCACCTTGCGCGTGCTGGGTGGCGAGCCGCACACGGCCGACCGCGAGCTGAAAAACCGCCAGCAGGAAGCGCTGGCCACCCTGCGCCTGTACGGCTTGCCGCCGGACGCGCATCTGAAACTGTGGCAGCAGCTGGACGTGGCGTATTTTCTGCGCCACGACGCCTCCGACATCGCCTGGCAGACGCGCTCGCTGTATGACAAGCTCGACAGCAAGTTGCCGGTGGTAAAATGCCGGCTGGCGCCCATCGGCGAAGGCTTGCAGGTAGCCGTGTACATTCCCGACCAGCCCGACCTGTTCGCGCGCATCTGCAGCTATTTCGACCGCAAGAATTTCAGCATCCTCGACGCGAAGATCCACACGACGAAAAATGGCTATGCGCTCGACACCTTCCTGGTCACGGAGCAGAACTTCGCCAAGAGCTACCGCGACATCATCAGCCTGATCGAGCATGAGCTGGGCGAGCTGCTGCAGTCGCAAGCGCCGCTGCCGCCGCCGGGCAAGGGACGGCTGTCGCGCCTGTCGCGCACCTTCCCCTTCCAGCCGACCGTGGATTTGCGGCCCGATGAAAAGGGTCAATACTATTTGCTGTCGGTGGCCGCCAACGACCGCACGGGCCTGCTGTATGCGATCGCCAACGTGCTGACCAAGTACCGCATCAACTTGCACACAGCCAAGATCATGACCCTGGGCGAGCGGGTCGAAGACGTCTTCCTCGTCGACGGCCCCGCGCTCAACAATGCCCGCAACCAGATATTGCTGGAAACCGATTTACTCGACGCGCTGAAAGTGTAGACTTTCCGCGCAGCGCCTACCCTTACTGAAACTGAAACAACATGACCGAAGAATTATTACGCTTGTCTAAACGCATGTCCGAACTGGGTCTGTGCTCCCGCCGCGAAGCCGATGAATGGATCGCGCGCGGCTGGGTCCGCGTGGATGGCAAGGTGGTGTCCGAGCTGGGCAGCAAGGTCTACCCCAGCCAGAGAGTCACCGTGGAACGCCAGGCGGCGGCCGAGCAATCGAAGCGCGTCACCGTGCTGATCAACAAACCCGTCGGCTATGTCAGCGGCCAGGCCGAAGACGGCTACACGCCCGCCGTGGCCCTGATCAAGGCGGAAAACCGCTGGGCGGAAGACCGCAGCCCGGAACAGTTCCACCCGACCCAGCTGCGCAGCCTGGTGGCGGCGGGTCGCCTGGACATCGATTCAGTCGGCTTGCTGGTCCTGACGCAGGATGGGCGCGTGGCCAAACAGCTGATCGGCCACGATACCGATATCGACAAGGAATACCTGGTACGCGTGAGCTACTCCAAGGGCGGCACCCTGCCCGACAGCGAACTGAAAAAGCTCAACCACGGCCTGTGGCTCGACGGCAAGCCTTTGCTGCCGGCCAAGGTGCGTTGGCAAAATGAAGACCAGCTGAGCTTTACCCTGCGCGAAGGCAAGAAACGCCAGATCCGCCGCATGTGCGAAGCCGTCGGTCTGAAAGTGCTGGGACTGAAACGCGTGCGCATCGGCAAGGTCAAGCTGGGCGACTTGCCAACGGGGCAATGGCGCTACCTGAGCGCGGACGAACAGTTTTAAGCGGCGACGTCAAGATGGCATGCCGCGCGGCATGCTTAGTCACATAAGCAACAGGAATATAGTGATATAAAAACAATTATTGTGATTTACTTAGTAAATATTGCTTTAAACCTATACACTATTCCCCATCAGAACAAAAGAGATACGCTGTCGTGAACGATCCCATCCCCAATCCCCTGCGCAAAGGCGCGCCCAGCCTGGCCGACGTGTCCGAGCCGATGGCCCCCGGCACCAAGCCGCACCATATGAGCGATCCGTGGGATATCGGCGAAACCCTGTGCAGCCTGGCTGACAACGGCGACGCCATTTCCATCTACCCGGCGGGTGGCGAAGACGTCATCATGGCGCGCATTCTGTCCGTCGACGACGACTTGCCGCAATTCGTGCTGGAACTCAATGAGGGTGCGACCCTGCCGCCTGGTGGCGCCACGTTTGTATCGTGGGTGCAAAGCGCCAAATTGCAATTCACCATCAATGGCGAATGGCAAGCGTATCCCGAGCGGCCGAACGTTTACCTGACCAACTTCCCCAGTCATTGCCTGGTGCTGGAACGGCGCGAATCGACCCGCCTGGAAACGCCGCTGGGCGTGTACTATCTGGCCGCCTTCGTGCTCGAGGGTCGTCCGTATGAATTGCAACTGTATGATTTCTCGGCCGGCGGCATCGGCATGCGCGCCCATCCGCGCGACACGGTCGGTCTGTACGTGGGGCGCAAACTGTCGCGCGTGCGCCTGGAACTGGGACCAAACAAGGTCATGATCGCCGACCTGGAAATCCGCCTGTCGCGCACCTTCCGCTCCTTCCTGCTGGGCGAACAGGTGCAAATCGGCTGCCGCTTCCTGAACCTGACGGATGCCATGCAGGATGAATTGAAAGCCTTGCTCGATAACCTGGGCAGCAGCCGCAAGGTGCGCTAGGTTTGCTTCAGGCATAAAAAAATGGCCGCCCAGCTCATGCTGCGCGGCCATTTTTGTTTGACAGTAACAACCACGAGGCGCCTGAAAAACATTCAGGGCAATGCAACGCAGGCATGGGCGTTTCTCAGCCGCCGATCAGTCGTCGTCGTTCGGATCCAAATCGGGGAACATCACTTCCGTGTAGCCAAACTGCGTAAAATCGACGATACGCATCGGATACAAAATGCCGTGCAAATGGTCGACTTCATGCTGTACCACCCTGGCATGGAAACCATCGCAATCGCGGCTGATGGGCTGACCGAACTGATCCACGCCTTCGTAGTGCAGCTCGCTCCAGCGCGGCACGCTGCCGCGCAGGCCGGGCACGGACAGGCAACCCTCGAAACCCTCTTCCTTGCGTTCCGACAAAGGCGTCAGCACAGGATTGATCAGCACGGTTTCCGGCACTTGCGGCGCGTCGGGATAGCGCAGATTCTGTTTGAAGCCGTAGATCACCAGTTGCAGGTTGACGCCGATCTGCGGCGCCGCCAGGCCAGCGCCATTGGCCGCGTGCATGGTGTCGAACATGTCGGCGATCAAGGCATGCAATTCGGGCGTATCAAATTCACGCACGGGTTCGGCCATGCGCAGCAGGCGCGGATCGCCCATCTTGAGGATTTCACGTACCGTCATTTTGTTTCCAGTACCGATTGCAGTTCTTGCAAGTAAGTACGGAAGGCCGCACCCGTTTCCGGATGTTTCATGCCCATCGCCGTTGTCGCCTTCAGGTAACCAAGCTTGGAGCCACAATCATAACGCTGGCCCTGGTAGCGGTAAGCCAGCACGCGCTCTTCGCGCATCAGGGCGGCGATGCCGTCCGTCAACTGAATTTCGCCGCCGGCGCCCGTGCCGATATTTTCCAGGTGATTAAAGATACGGCTGGTCAGCACATAACGGCCCACCACGGCCAGGGTCGATGGCGCCTCTTCGGGCGCAGGCTTTTCCACGATGGCCGAGACCAGTTCCAGGTCAGGCTGATAATTTTTTGCCGACACGATACCGTACTGCTTGGTTTCCGCGCGCGGCACATCCTGCACCGCCAGCAGCGAGCAATTCTCGTACTGGAAGACATCGGTCATCTGCGCCAATACGGGGCGCACGCCCTCTTCCACATCCATGAAGTCGTCAGCAAGCAAGACGGCAAATGGCTCGTCGCCAATCACGGGACGGGCGCACAGCACGGCATGCCCCAGGCCAAGCGGCGCCGACTGGCGTATGTAAATGCAATTGATGTGCTTGGGAATGACGTTTTGCACCATGTCGAGCAACTGGCGCTTGCCAGCCGCTTCCAATTCCGACTCCAGCTCGTAGGCCGTATCGAAATGGTCTTCGATGGCGCGCTTGTTGCGTCCTGTGATGAAGATCATTTCCGTGATACCCGCCGCCACGGCTTCTTCCACCGCGTACTGTATCAGCGGCTTGTCGACGATGGGCAACATTTCCTTCGGTTGCGCCTTGGTCGCTGGCAAGAAACGGCTGCCCAGGCCGGCGACGGGAAAGACTGCTTTTCTGATTTTTTTCATGGGTCTTCTGTAATATTTTAATGATTAGTCTTGCGCGAGCAAGGCCAGCAAACCAGCCTCGTCGAGGATGGCCACGCCCAATTCCTGGGCCTTGGCCAGCTTGCTGCCGGCGTCCGAACCGGCCACGACATAACCCGTCTTCTTCGACACGGAACCGCTGACCTTGCCGCCGGCCGCCTCGATCAGCTCAGCGGCCTCATCGCGGCTCATGTTGGGCAAGGTGCCCGTCAAGACAAAAGTCTTGCCGTCCAGCTTGCCACCAGCGACTGATATTTCAGGCAATTGTGACAGTAATTCATTTCGCAGGGCGTCCAGTTGAGCAAGCAGCTTGACATTGCTCTCATCGGCCAGCCATTGCGCCAGCGCTTCGGCCACGGCAGCGGGCAAGCCCGCGTGGAAGCTGGCACCCTGAGCCGCCAGGCTGGCCAGGGTCACGCCACGCTCCACCAGCTGCTTGCTGCGCGGTTCCGTCAGCTTCGGGATACCGATCGCCGCCAGCAGCGTCGTTTGCTCCAGTTGCGTGCGCAGCTTGGCGCTGGGCGCGTGTTCGCCCTGGGGCGTGACACCCGCGTCCAGCAAAGCCTGCAGCGCCTGCTGGTTCTTTTCTTCGGCAAAGAAATCGGCAATCGATACCGCCACCGTGCCGCCGATATCGGGCAGCACGCGCAGCAAGGCCGCCGGCGCCTGCCGCACATACGCCAGGCTGCCCAGCCACTCGGCCAGGGTCTTGGCCGTCGACTCTCCCACGTGGCGGATGCCCAGCGCAAACAGGAAACGTTCGAGCGGCGGACGCTTGCTCGCTTCGATACCGGCAAGCAGATTTTCCGCCCATTTGGTGGGAATCTTGCCTTGCTGTACTGTCTCTGGCGTCGAACCGTCGCGCTCGTCGGCGCGCACTTTCATTTCCAGCAATTTATCCAGGGTCAGGCTGTACAGGTCAGCCAGACCATGCACGTATTCCAGTTCGACCAGGGTATCGATATAACGTTCCCCCAGGCCTTCGATATCCATCATGCGGCGGCCCGCGAAATGGCGGAACGCTTCCTTGCGCTGCGCCGAGCAGAACAGGCCACCCGAGCAGCGCGCAATCGCCTCGCCCTCTTCGCGCACCACGTGCGAGCCGCACACGGGGCAGGTTTCCCGCATCTTGAACGGCGGCGGCGCCGGTTCCGGGCGCTTTTCCAGCACCACGGACAGCACTTCGGGAATCACGTCACCAGCACGGCGCACGACGACGGTATCGCCCACGCGCACATCCTTGCGCAGCACTTCGTCTTCATTGTGCAAGGTGGCGTTGGTGACCGTCACGCCGCCCACGGAAACGGGCGCCAGGCGCGCCACGGGCGTCATGGCGCCCGTGCGGCCCACCTGGATATCGATGCCCAGCACCTGCGTCAACGCCTCTTCGGCGGGGAACTTGTGCGCCAGCGCAAAACGCGGTGCGCGCGAGACAAAGCCCAGCTCCTGCTGGTCTTCCGTCGCGTTCACCTTGTAGACCACGCCGTCGATTTCATAAGGCAAGGTAGGGCGGCGCGCACCGATATCGGCGTAATATGCAAGCAAGCCCTGCGCGCCCTGCACCACCTTGCGCTCCCTGGACACGGGTATGCCCAGGGTTACGTACCAGTCCAGCAAGGCCGAATGCGACACCGGCATGGCGGCGCCATCGAGGGCGCCGATGCCGTACGCATAAAAACGCAGCTTGCGCTGCGCCGTGATGCGCGAATCGAGCTGGCGCAGGCTGCCGGCCGCCGCGTTGCGCGGGTTGGCGAATTCCTTCTGGCCCGCCTCGCGCTGGCGTTCGTTCATACGGGCAAAATCGGCCTTGAACATCATCACTTCACCGCGCACGTCGAGCACGGCCGGAATCTTGTCGCCATGCAAGCGCAAAGGAATGCCGGAAATGGTGCGGATATTCGCCGTCACGTCTTCCCCGGTGGCGCCGTCGCCGCGCGTGGCCGCCTGCACGAACAGGCCATTTTCATAGCGCAGGTTGATGGCCAGGCCGTCGAATTTCACTTCGGCCGCATACGCGACGTCCTGCGCATCAAGGCCCAGGCCTTCACGCACGCGGCGGTCGAAGTTGACGATATCGTCGTCGGAGAAACCATTGTTCAGCGACAGCATCGGCACCGTGTGCGTGACTTGCTCGAACTGCGGCAGCGGCGCTGCGCCCACGCGCAAGGTGGGCGAGTCTGGTTGAAGCAACTCAGGATGGGCCCCTTCCAGCGCCTGCAGTTCGACAAACAGCTTGTCGTACTCGGCGTCTGGGATGGTGGGATTGTCGAGCACGTGGTAGGCGTGCAGATGCCGATTGAGTTCGGCAGTGAGTGCCAGGACGCGCTGGGCGGCATCCTGGTTGATCGGATCAGTCATTGTTGCGGGATTCTTCAGCTAAATAAACGCAGGGCGCGGGTGGAACCGGCCGGAATGTCGGCCGCGTCCATTTCCTGGTAAAACTCTTGCACCTGGCCGGCGATCTCGGCCAGCGCCGCGTCCGACAAGGCCTGGTTGTAATCGTCGACGATGGTCGCATCGAGGCGGCCCACCAGTGCCTTGGCGCAAGCGACCATGGCGCCGAAACCGTCGCGTGCCGGCGCCACGCAGGGCACGTCCAGCAGCAGAGTCAGGCGCGGCGTCGTTTCCTCGGCCAGGGTGACATTCGTCGACAGCGAGAACAGATAGCTGCCGTCGCCGTCCGGCATGACGAAACGGCCGTCCGGACGCACGTCGAAGCCCTGCTTTTCCAGGGCGAACAGCAAGGTGGAAATGGCCCATGGCGCGCCATTCGTGTGCAGGTTCACGCCCAGCTGGGCGTCGTGGCCGGCAACGAAGCGGTGCAGATTGCGCGCTTCAGCCATCACTTCCATCATGTCGGGCACTTCCGGCTCGGCGCCGATCTCGTCGGCGACGCCGCGCAGGCGCGTGACCAGTTCCGAGTATTCGAGTTCATTCAAGGCCGTGCTGCGGCTGGCCAGCTGCACCCCGCCCTGCATCTTGGTATAGACACCGCCATGCGTGATCGGTTCCCAGTCGCCATTCACGTGCAAACCGATGAAGTGGACGGGCTTGTTGCCCACCAGGCGCAGGGTTTGCAGCACGGGCAGTATCTTGTCGCCGCGCACGGGCGCTTCCAGCGACAGGGGCAGCAGGCAATCGATCAGCGGGTCGACCAGGCTGGTCGCCTGTTCGCTGGCGGCGCTGACTTCTTGCTGCACTGGTACAACTGGGGCAGCAGCTTCCGCGCCGGCATCGCCGAGCGACGGTTCTGCGTGCACGGGCGCGTCCGGTACAACGGCCGCTGGCGGCGCGCCGAACGACGGTTCGGCCTTGGCGGCAGGCGCCGCATCGAAGCGCGGTTCCTGGCGCAGCACGGGTTCCTGGGCCTCTACTGCGGGGGCGTCGCCCTCGCGCATCAGTACATCGTCATGGTCGGTGGAAAAGGCCCGTTCCACGCTTTTCTTGGCCTTGTATTCCTGCCATTTATTGTACGAAAAAACGCCGACGATAAAGACGCCGCCGGCGCCGAACAAGGTAATTTGAAGGTCTGTCATGCTGCTTGTGCCTCGGTTGCAAAATTTGCGGCGGACTCCATGTCCACCGCCACGATGCGCGATACGCCCTGCTCCTGCATCGTCACACCGATCAATTGATGGGCCATTTCCATCGCAATCTTGTTATGCGAAATGAAAAGGAATTGGGTCTGGTCGGACATGCGCTTGACCATGCGGCAGAAGCGTTCCGTGTTCGAATCGTCCAGCGGTGCATCGACTTCGTCGAGCAGGCAGAACGGCGCCGGATTCAAGCGGAACATGGAAAACACCAATGCGGTCGCGGTCAGCGCCTTCTCTCCACCGGACAACAGGTGGATGGTGGCATTTTTCTTGCCGGGCGGCTGCGCCATGACTTGTACACCGGAATCGAGAATCTCGTCGCCCGTCATGGTCAACTTGGCCTGGCCGCCGCCGAACAGAATCGGGAACAGCTCCGAAAAGTGATGGTTGACCTTGTCGAATGTGTCTTGCAGCAAGTCGCGCGTTTCCTTGTCGATCTTGTGGATCGCGTCTTCCAGGGTGTTGATCGCTTCCGTCAGGTCGGCATTCTGGGCATCGAGGAAATTCTTGCGCTCGGATGCCTGCGCCAGTTCGTCCAGCGCGGCCAGGTTGACGGCGCCAAGGGAGGTGATGGCATTCGTCAAACGCGTGACTTCGCCCTGCAGATACGATGGGCGCATTTCCGGATGCAATTTTTCCGTCAGGGCGGCCTCGTCGGCCCCCGATTCCAGCAATTGCTGGGCGAATTGCTCCTGGTTCAGGCGCGCGGCCTGTTCCTTGAGCTGCATTTCCATGATCTTGTCGCGCTGCGGCTGCAGGCTGCGTTCCGATTGCGTGCGCGCATCTTCGGACAGGCGCAACTGCTGCGTGATCTGGTCCAGTTCGTGGCGCGCGTCCGCCAGCGCCCGCTCCTGCGTGGTGCGACGCTCGAGCAAGTCCTGCAAGCCGTCGGCGGCCGCGCCGCTTTCCAGGTTGGCCAGCTCCAGTTCGCCCGCCTGCAGGCTGGCCGTCACTTGCTGCGCCTGCGTGCTGGCCGTGGCGATATTGCGGCGCAATTCTTCGATCTTCGCGCGGTGGGCTTTTTCCGCGTATTCCGTATCCTTGGCAGCGCGTTCCAGGTCGCGCAAGGCTTCGCGCGCTTCGGACAAAAGCTGTTCCTTCTGCAAGAAGTCCGTATGGCCGTCTTCGTGCGCTTCCTGCAGGTTGCCCAGTTCCATGTCCAGCTGTTCGAATTTTTCTTCCGACTCCAGCTTGGTCTGCATCTGCTCCGCTTCCTGCGCGGCGATCTCGGCCAGGTCCGCGCCGATCTGCGTGCTGCGCTGGTTGAAGCGCGCTTCCACTTCCGACAGTTTCACCACGTCCAGTTGCAAAGTATGCACGGACGACGTCAGTTGCTGTATGCGCAGGCGCAAGTCGGACAGATTGCGCGTCAAGGCTCCCACGGCCGCATCGGCCCGCACGGAACGGGCGCGCGCCTCTTCGGCCAACAATTGCTGGGCGCGCAACTGCTTGCCGATATTCTCGATTTCCTGCTGGCGGCCCAGCATGCCTTCCTGCTCCGAATCGGCCGCATAGAAACGCACGCTGGTGGCCGTGACCACGTGACCGGCGCGCGTGACGAAATAGCCGCCCGGCGGCAATTTAGCGCGTTCCGCCAAAGCTTCGGCCGCGTCTTCCACGGCGTAGGCGTTGTACAACCAGTCCTGCAGCAAGCCGCGCAAGCCCGGATCGTTGAGTTTGAGCAAGTTCAGGAAGGGCTTGAGTCCAGCCACTTCCTGCTGGGGCAGCGGCGCCACGGTCGATGGCGCGTACAGGGCCAGCTTGGCTGGCGGCGCGTCGGCAAAGAATGCCTTGGCCCAGTCGATATTCGACAGTTGCAGGGCCGACGTGCGCTCGCGCAGGATCGATTCCATGGCCGCTTCCCAGCCCGCCTCGATCTGCAGCTTTTGCCACAATCGCGGCAAGGTGTCGAGCTCGTGCTTTTTCAACCAGGGCTGGACCTTGCCTTGCGTCTGTACCCGTTCCTGCAATTGTTTCAAAGCGGAAAGACGCGCTTCCAGCTGGGCGTTGGCGGCCGTCTCGGCATTGACCTGCGCTTGCGCTTCTGCCCGCTCCTGCTCCAGCTTGGGCTGCTGCTCCAGCGCTTCTTCCAGATAGAAACCCTGTTCTTCCAAGGTTTGCTGCTTTTCTTCCAGCTGCAGTTTCAGGTTTTCCAGGTGACTGCTGTCGGGCAAACTGAGGCTGTTCTTTTCCTGCTGCAGGCGCTCGCGGCGCGTCAACAGGCTGGCCAGGATGTTCGAGGCGTTGCGCTGGTGCGCCGATTCCAGTTCCAGCTGCTGCTGGGCCTGCATGATCCGGGCGCGCGATTCCGTGCTCTTGTTCTGCGCGGCGCGCCAGGCGGCGTCCAGCTCGGGCAATTGTTCGCCCTTCTGCTCGGCCATCATTTGCGATTGTTCCACCTTGGCGGCCAGTTCCTCGAGATGGAATTCCGCCTCTTCGATCTGTTCCTGGTATTCGCTGCCTTGGCTGTTCCACTGGTCGCGCTGGGCCGTCAGGGTCGCCAGCTGCGCCTGCAGGCGGGCGCGCGATTCGATGACGAACTTGATCTGCGCTTCCAGGCTGCCGATTTCCGCATTCGTCTGGTACAAATGGCCTTGCGCCGTATGCAAACGGTCGCCCACGGCAAAGTGCGCCTGGCGCATCTGCTCGAGCGTCAGTTCGACGTTGCGCAGCTTGGCCGTCTGTTCTTCCAGGTCCGTCTGCGCCTGTTCCACTTCGCGGAAATAGCGCGTCTGCTCGTTTTGCGCCTCGTTCTTGCGCAGCAGCCACAGCAATTTCTGCTTTTCTTCCTGGTCCGCCTGCAAGGCGTGGAAACGGGTGGCAACGGCCGCCTGCGCTTCCAGCTTTTCCAGGTTGGCATTGAGTTCGCGCAAGATGTCTTCCACGCGCAGCAAGTTCTCGCGCGTGTCCTGCAGGCGGTTTTCCGTCTCGCGGCGGCGTTCCTTGTATTTGGAGACACCGGCCGCCTCTTCCAGGAAGACGCGCAATTCTTCGGGACGCGATTCGATGATGCGCGAAATCATGCCCTGGCCGATGATGGCGTAGGCGCGCGGGCCAAGGCCCGTGCCAAGGAAAATATCCTGGATGTCGCGCCGGCGCACGGGCTGGCCATTGATGTAATAGGTGGAGGTGCCGTCGCGCGTCAGGGTGCGCTTGACGGCGATCTCGGCGTACTGGCCCCACTGGCCGGACGCCTTGCCATCGTTATTGTCGAACACCAGTTCCACGGAAGCGCGCCCGGCCGGCTTGCGGTGGGTGGAGCCATTGAAAATGACGTCCTGCATCGACTCGCCGCGCAATTCCGATGCTTTCGATTCGCCCAGCACCCAGCGCACGGCGTCGATGATGTTCGACTTGCCGCAGCCATTCGGCCCGACCACGCCCACGAGCTGGCCTGGCACCTGGAAATTGGTGGGATCGACGAAAGACTTAAATCCCGACAACTTGATGGAAGAGAGACGCACGTGTTTTAGAGTTCCTGGCCTATGCTGGCGGTTGAGATCGGTGAACCCGGTTCCTATTCAGTTCAGATACACCATTGCGACGGCAGCCTGGCCACTCACCGCAGAAAAGTGGTTCATCATACCATTTCCTGATGCTTTTCTGGCCAAAAAACAGCAGCATCAAGTGCCAGCCAGCACCATCTTAACGGGCTGGGCGGCCATCCTGCGCCAGTTTCCAGTCTTCGCGGGAAAAAACGTGCTCATGACCGGACAGAACCTGCGCCAGTTTCTGCAGCCATTGCTCGGTCGGCATGGGTTCCGCCTTGAAGCTGAGCACTACCATCAGCACCAGGCTGGCCAGGGCCAGCGCATGGCTGACGGCGAAATTGACGGCGCCACGGGCATTCCACATAAAGCCCAGCGCCAGCGCCAGGCCCAGTACGCAGCCGCTGACGGCTTCCGACACGCTGTGCGCATGCACGGCCACGCGCGAAATGGCCACCAGCACGGCAAAGGACACGCTGACAAGCACGCCGGCATGGCGCCAGCGCGGTTCAGCCCGCTGCAACAGCACATACATCAGCACGGGAAATACGGCGCCTGCCCGCATGGCATGGCCGCTGAAACCCGTAAAATCGAGCACGCTGCTGCCCACGCCCCAGCTCATGAAGGCCAGCTTCGACAGCACCACGAGGGCCAGGCCGCCGCCGTACCACAGGCTCCAGCTGAGCACCAGGCGCCACTGGCGCGACACGAGCAGCCATAAGGCGATGGCCACGCCCGCCGGCCCCATCACGGACATATCGGCCGCAAAAGAAATTCCATTCCACCAAGTCATCGTGCATGCGCTTATTTCATCATCAGCTTGCACTATGCCACGACTCAGCCCTGTTCCGCGCGGCTTTTGCTGTGCTGCAGCGAAGAATTACATTCCATTACAAAATTTCCATGCAAAACCATCCGCCTGACCAGCGCCCGGGCCTCAGATATTCGTCAGGCGCTTGCCCTTGGGCGGCGCAAAATCGCGGATCGACTCAACCATACCCACTTCCAGCGCCTGGTCGGCCGTCAGGTGCAGGTCGGAATACGCGTGCACCTGCCATTGCTCTTCCGTCAGATTGACATGGCCGCGCAGGATGCGTTCGGTACGCATGTCGTCGGCGCGCAAGCCCTCGACGATGATGCTGAGCGCGTCGGGGCGGGAACCGGGCGAGGCTGTCGCATGTGACTTGTGCACCATGAAGCGGGCCGTGTCGCTGGCATGGCGGTGCCGTCCCGCCAGGAACAGAGTGACGGCGATGGACGCTACGGCGCCCGCGTTATAGGTGATGATGTCGAGCGGCAACTTGCTGAGGAAGTTGTACAGACAGATGCCATCGCTGACATAGCCGCCGTTGGACTGGATCAGAATGTGCGCGGCGGTGAGCTTGTCTTCCGTGATGTCGGCCACGGCATTGAAGACGCGCCGCACCATGTCACTGTTGACGTCGCCCGAGAGAGTAAAGTAGCCGTGCTGCTCGGTGTTGTTTTGTGTCTCGTTTTGCGTATTATTCATGGCAGCCACCCGCAAGAAAGCCAGAACTTCATCATAGCGCATTCCCGCGCGGCGGGGCGCCCACTTGCGCAGGCCCCAAGCGCCCTCGCAGCCCCCGCAAACTGCGGCTTTTGCAGCAATTTGGCAACGTCTTTTCAGATTGACAGAAACACCCTGCTGGCATATATTCCTCCCACTTGATCGGGAGAGGGCAACCCCGCGTTGCCGCCGAAGGGGCACTACCCAAAAACTCTCAGGCAAAAGGACCGATCAGGCGGACTGAAGCTGTTGCTTTGGCGACATCTTTAGCTCAACTCTGGAGAGCGGCCGCGGCTTTACGCCGGCGGCCCACCGAAGGGGCGCACGGGGCAAGCTCCCGTAATCTCTCAGGTACAAAGGACAGGGGGGTCAGTGATCACGCCGGAAAGCCGTGTTTGGCTCCGTGTGTTCTGTTAACTTCCCCTTTACCTTCGTCCCGAGGATTCAATGACGCTCAAAGCGACCCCACTCAATAACGCCCACCGTGCCCTCGGCGCCCGCATGGTCGATTTCGGCGGCTGGGACATGCCTGTCAACTACGGCTCGCAAATCGAAGAGCACAACGCCGTACGCGGCGACGCCGGCATGTTCGACGTGTCCCATATGTGTGTGGTCGATATCGAAGGCCCGAACGTGCGCGCCTTTTTGCGCGGCTTGCTGGCCAACAACGTCGACAAGCTGCAAGTGTCGGGCAAGGCGCTGTACTCGTGCATGTTGAATGCCGAAGGTACCGTCATCGATGACCTGATCGTCTACTTCTTCAACGAAAACTGGTTCCGCCTCGTCGTCAACGCGGGCACGGCGGAAAAAGACGTGGCCTGGATGCAGCAGCAAAATACCAACACCAACAGCGGCCTGACGATTACCCAGCGCCGCGACGGCAATGACGCCATGGCCCTGGTAGCCGTGCAAGGCCCCAACGCGCGCGCCAAGGTATGGCAGATACTGCCAGAGACGCAAGCCGCTTCCGAAGCCATCAAGCCATTCAACGTCGTCATTGTCAAGGACACGGCCTTCGGCGAAGTCATGCTGGCGCGCACCGGCTACACGGGCGAAGACGGCTTCGAGATCGGCGTGGCCGCGACCCAGGTGGAAGCGCTGTGGAACGCCCTGGCAGCTGCC
Source organism: Janthinobacterium salmonicoloratum (assembly GCF_051380845.1). Taxonomy (NCBI): domain Bacteria; kingdom Pseudomonadati; phylum Pseudomonadota; class Betaproteobacteria; order Burkholderiales; family Oxalobacteraceae; genus Janthinobacterium; species Janthinobacterium salmonicoloratum. The sequence goes on from NZ_JBNYXV010000008.1 coordinate 193,484, forward strand.
GGCGTCAAGCCGGCCGGCCTCGGCGCGCGCGACACCCTGCGCCTGGAAGCGGGCATGAATTTGTACGGCCAGGACATGGATGAAACCGTCAACCCGCTCGACGCGGGCCTGGCCTGGACCATCGACCTGGTCAGCGAGCGTGACTTCATCGGCAAGGCGGCCCTGCTGGCCAAAGGCCAGAATGCGCAATTCGTGGGCCTGATCCTGCGCGAAAAAGGCGGCGTGCTGCGCGCCCATCAGAAAGTCATCATCGCCGGAAGCGAAGCCACGGGCGAAATCACCAGCGGCACCTTCAGCCCGACGATGCAGGAAGCGATTGCCCTGGCGCGCGTGCCGAACGGCGTGAACGTGGGCGACACCGTGCACGTGGAAATCCGCGGCAAGCAACTGACCGCTTCCGTCGTCAAGCTGCCTTTCGTGCGTAACGGTAAAATCCTGGCTGCGTAAGCGTATTTATAGAACCGCCCGCAAGACCGTACAACCATAATCAATAACGAACACTTACCATCTGGAGCCACACATGAACATTCCTGCAGACCTGAAGTACACCGCTTCCCACGAATGGGTACGCCTTGAAGGCGACGGCACGATCACCGTCGGCATCACCGAGTACGCGCAGGACGCCCTGGGCGATATCGTCTTCGTCGAACTGCCAACCGTGGGCAACACCTACGGCGCCGGCGACGACGCCGCCGTGGTGGAATCGGTCAAGGCAGCGAGCGACATCTACGCGCCGATCGCCGGCGAAGTCGTGGCCGTCAACGACGACGTGGTCAACTCGCCTGAATCGATCAACGCCGACGCCTACGCCAACTGGCTGTTCAAGATCAAGCCAGCCAACGTGTCGGCCCTGGACGGTTTGCTCGACGCTGCCGCCTATGGCGCCACCACCAGCGCCTAATCGCGTTTGACTCACGGGCCGCGCTTGCGGCCCGTTTGCTTTTTTCCAGCAGCGCCCGCGCGCCGCCTCCCGGTTTTTCAGTCTTTTTTGGCCTCTATATCATGACCCGCACCAGCCTGACCCAACTCGAAGCACGCGATGCCTTCATCGCCCGCCACATCGGCCCTTCTGCCACCGAACAGCAAGCCATGCTGGCGGCCCTCGGCTATCCATCGCGCGCCGCGCTGATCGACGCCCTCGTGCCGGCCAACATCCGCAACAAGGGCGCCCTGCCCCTGGGCGCATACTCGCAGCCGATGCCGGAACAGGAAGCGCTGTCGCGCCTGAAAGCCATCGCCGGCAAGAACCAGGTGCTGAAATCCCTGATCGGCCAAGGTTATTACAATACCTTCACGCCTGGCGTCGTGCTGCGCAACATCTTTGAAAACCCGGCCTGGTACACGGCGTACACGCCCTACCAGCCCGAGATTTCGCAAGGCCGCCTGGAAGCGATCCTGAACTTCCAGCAAGTGATCACGGACCTGACCGGCATGGGCATCTCGAACGCCTCGATGCTGGACGAAGGCACGGCCGCCGCCGAGGCGATGACCCTGATCCAGCGCGTGGGCAAATCGAAGTCGAACGTGCTGTATGTAGCCAATGACGTGCTGCCGCAAACGCTGGAAGTGGTGCAGACGCGCGCCCAGCCGATCGGCATCGAGGTGCGCACCTTCGACCCGGCGGAAATCGAAGCGCTGGACGCGTGCTTCGGCGTGCTGCTGCAATACCCTGGCGTCAACGGTGTGGTGCGCGACTACCGCGCCGGCGTGGAAAAACTGCATGCGAATGGCGCCATGGTCATCGTCGCGGCCGACCTGCTGGCCCTGACCATGCTGACCCCTCCTGGCGAATGGGGCGCCGACGCCGTCGTCGGCAACAGCCAGCGTTTCGGCGTGCCGCTCGGTTTCGGCGGCCCGCACGCCGGCTATTTGTCCACGCGCGATGAATTCAAGCGCAATATGTCGGGCCGCCTGGTCGGCGTGACCGTCGATGCGCAAGGCAACAAGGCCTACCGTCTGGCCCTGCAAACGCGCGAACAGCATATCCGCCGCGAAAAAGCCACGTCCAACATCTGCACGGCGCAAGTGCTGCTGGCCGTGATGGCTTCGATGTACGCCGTCTACCACGGCCCTGCCGGCCTGCTGCAGATCGCCCAGCGCGTGCACCGCTACACGGGCGTGCTGGCCGCCAACCTGAAAACCCTGGGCTATGGCGTCGTCAACGCGAGCTACTTCGACACCCTGACCATCAACGTGGCCGATGCGGCGCAACTGCACGCGACGGCCTTGCACCACGGCGTCAACCTGCGCAAGATCGACAATACCCACGTGGGCGTGTCGCTCGATGAAACCACCACGCGCGACGATATCGCGCTGCTGTGGAAGGTGTTCGCGCACGGCCTGGCCAACGCGCCTGCCGCCCCGGACCTGGACGCCGTCGAAGCGGGCGTCACCAGCGCGCTGCCGGCGAACCTGGCACGCGAGAGCGCCTACCTGACCCACCCCGTCTTCAACAGCTATCACTCGGAACACGAAATGCTGCGCTACCTGCGCAGCCTGGCAGACAAGGACCTGGCGCTGGACCGCACCATGATCCCGCTCGGCTCGTGCACCATGAAGCTGAACGCGACGTCGGAAATGATCCCCGTCACCTGGCCCGAGTTCTCGAACATCCACCCGTTCGCGCCCGACGCGCAAACGGTCGGTTACCGCGAAATGATCGCACAGCTGGAAGAAATGCTGTGCGCGCTGACGGGCTACGCGGCCGTCTCGCTGCAGCCGAACGCCGGCTCGCAGGGTGAATACGCAGGTCTGCTGGTGATCAAGGCGTATCACGAGTCGCGCGGCGAAGGCCACCGCAACATCTGTTTGATTCCATCGTCGGCGCACGGCACCAACCCCGCGTCGGCCAATATGGTCGGCATGCAGGTGGTCGTCACCAGCTGCGACGCCAACGGCAACGTGGACCTGGCCGACCTGAAGGCGAAAGCGGAAAAGCACAGCGCCAACCTGGCTTGCGTGATGGTCACCTACCCATCCACCCACGGCGTGTTTGAAGAAGGCATCCAGGAACTGTGCGAGATCATCCACTCGCACGGCGGCCAGGTCTACATCGACGGCGCCAACATGAACGCGCTGGTCGGCGTGGCCGCTCCCGGCTCGTTTGGCGGCGACGTGTCCCACCTGAACCTGCACAAGACCTTCTGCATCCCGCACGGCGGCGGCGGACCAGGCGTCGGCCCGATCGGCGTGGGCGCCCACCTGGCGAAATTCCTGCCGAACCAGCGTTCGTCGGGCTACCAGCGCGATGCCGCCGGCATCGGCGCCGTCAGCGCCGCGCCATTCGGCTCGGCCAGCATCCTGCCGATTTCGTGGATGTACATCGCCATGATGGGCGCGGAAGGCTTGACGGCAGCCACCGAGACGGCGATTCTGGCGGCGAACTACATCGCGCGCCGCCTGGCGCCGCACTACCCGGTGCTGTACTCGGGCCATGACGGCCTGGTCGCGCACGAGTGCATCCTGGACCTGCGCCCGATCACGGACGCCACCGGCATCAGCAACGAAGACGTGGCCAAGCGCCTGATGGACTTCGGTTTCCATGCGCCGACCATGAGCTTCCCCGTGCCGGGCACCCTGATGATCGAGCCGACGGAAAGCGAATCGAAAGTGGAAATCGACCGCTTCATCGACGCCATGATCGCCATCCGCGCGGAAATCGCCAAGGTCGCCAGCGGTGAATTCGACCACGACGACAACCCGCTGAAAAACGCGCCGCACACGGCGCAGGTGCTGATGTCGGACAACTGGGAACGCAAATACAGCCGCGAAATCGCCGCCTACCCCGTCGCGTCCCTGCGCCAGCGCAAATACTGGCCACCGGTCGGCCGCGCCGACAACGTGTACGGCGACCGCAACCTGTTCTGCGGTTGCGCGCCGATCAGCTCTTATGAAGAAGAGTAAACGCCATTTGCCCGGCTAGCCGGGCAAGAGGAACACAGAACGGCAGGCCGCAAGGTCTGCCGTTTTTTTTATGCGCCGCTTTACAACGCCAGCAAGACCGCACCCGGCAGCCCCAGCACGGTGCCCAGTGTTGTCAGCAACACGACATCGCGCCGCTCGCAGCGGGCGCGGTGCGAACTCCATGCGGCAAACAGCAGCGCGACAGCCACGCCGCTGAGCGAGATTCCCACTTCCGTCATGCCGTCTCCCCCATCAGCGGCAACCCGCCCGTCATTGTTTCTTCTTTCATCGTTCTCATCCTTTTCATTTATTGAACAAGCTACCTACCGGTAGGCAGTAAGTGTACAATAAAAAACACGGCGGCGTCCATGCCCCGTTTTTTAACGAACGAAGGAAGCGCAATGCAGCAGCAAACCACTCTTCCCGCCGCCAGTCTTGGGCTGGCGGCTTCCCTGGCCCTGGTGGCCGTGCTCGGCCCGGCTGGCATCGACATGTATCTGGCGTCGATGCCGGCCATGGCGCGCGAGCTGCACACCTCGTATGCGAATGTGCAGCTGAGCCTGACCGTCTTCCTGCTGGCCCTGGGCGGCGGGCAACTGCTGTGCGGGCCGCTGACGGACATGCTGGGCCGGCGCCGCCCACTGTTGAGCGGCATCGCCGTGTACATTCTTGCGGCCGTGTGGGCGGCGCAGGCGGATCAACTGAGCACCCTGCTGCTGGCGCGGACCTTGCAAGGCCTGGGCGCGGCGCTGACCCTGGTGGTGGTGATGAGCATGGTGCGCGACGTGGCCGATGGCGTGCAGGCGGCGCAGCTGTTTGCCTTGTTGATGACCATCGTGGGCCTGGCGCCCGTGCTGGCGCCCGCTGTCGGCGGCTTGCTCGACGCGCAGTATGGCTGGCGCGCCGTGATGCTGGCCCTGGCCGCGCTGGGCGGCGTCACCTTGCTCAATAGCGCGTTGTTCCTGCCGGAAACCCTGTCCCGCGCACGCCGTGTTTCACCAAAAGGCATGCACCGCACATATGCGCGCATTGCGCTGGACCGCACCTTCCTGCTGCCAGCGTTGGCCCTGTCCGCCACCTTCTTTTTCCTGTTTGCGTATATCGGCGGCGCGTCGCTCGTGTACCAGCGCGATTTCGGCCTGTCCGCCGGCAACTTCGGCCTCGTCTTCGGCGCTACGGGCGTGGCCGTGCTGCTCGGTGCCATGGCCAGCGGCCGCCTGGTGGAGACATGCGGCGTGGCGCGCTTGAGCGTGGCGGGCAGCATGGCCATGCTGGGCGGCGCGGGACTGGCCCTGCTTGGTGCCTGGGCGGGAGCGGGCATCGCCGCCGTCGTGCCAGGCATGTTCGTGGCCCTGTTTGGCCTGGGCATCGCGGAAGCGGCGCTGATGGCCATGGCCATGGGCTCGCAACAGCGCGCGCTCGGCTCCACGGCCGCGCTGCTGGGCGCCATCCAGATGACCTTGTCGTCCCTGGCCACGCCGCTGGCGGCCAGCCTGTCCGAATGGGGGCCACTGCCCTGGCTGCTGTTCTTGACCGTGGCCGGCCTGCTGGTATCATGGCTGACCCTGGCCACTGCGCGCGTCCATCCGGTCCATGCCACCAGCCTGGGAGCGCACTGACGCCTCACACACTATCACCCCAATGATGAAAAAACGCTCGGCCTCGGCCGATAACATCTGTGCCGTCGCCGTCGCGCACTTTTCCGAACACGGCTACGACGCCTCGTCCCTCAGCGACATCGCCGAGCAGGCGGGCATGCGCAAGGCTTCGTTGTACTCGCACTTCGCCGGCAAGGATGCGCTCTTCCTCGACGTGTTTGCCGACGCGCTGGCCGAAGAGCAAGCCTTCATGGATGCCTGCTTCGCCGATGAAGCGGCGCTGGCGGCGCCCGGCGGCCAGCAGGCCGGCGCCCTGTATTGCGACCGCATGGCGCAGCGCTATGCCGATTCGGCGCACCTGCGCTTTTTGCTGCGCACGGCCTACCTGCCGCCCGCCAACCTGCGCATCGAAGTCGGCACGGGCTACGAAGCCTTGCTGGCACAGTTGCAGCAGCATTACGTGGCCAGCCTGGGCCGGCTGGCGCCCGCCCTCGCGCCGCAACGCATCGACCTGTATGCGCAAGCCTACCTGGGCATCGTCGACAGCTTGCACGTGGAGCTGATCTACGCGGGCGGCGCCGCCCTGCAGCAGCGTCACGCGGCCTTGTGGCAAATCCTCTCCGATTCGCTGGCGATGGTGCACATCCAGGCGTGATTAGCTGGCCGAATTTGCACCCGCCAGGGGGCCGGCCAGGAAACGGAAACGCCATGCCGGATCGCCTGCCGAATTCACTGTAAGTTACTGATAATAAAGGGAAATAATGATAAAATGACGGATGAATAGATGGACTTCATCCGGGGAGATGTATGACGGTTTCAGACAAGATTCGTAATGCAATTATTCAACCGATCAATGATGGCGACCTCGCGTTGCTTCCCACGAAGAATGTAAAGGATTTTGTCAACCTGGCCGCCAGCTCCCACCATATCGTCAGCAGCCATTCCCGGCTCGACGCCTGGGCCGAGGCGGTGACGCGGGCCGCAGGCGACAGCGTTCAGCTCGACCAGGTGGGCCAACTGCTCGTCGCGCTGTTCAAGGCCCGGCGGATCAACGGCAGGCAAATGGCCAGGCTGATGAGCAATTACCTGCTCGAAAAAGACGGCTTGCACTGCGCCCCGCCGCACCGCAAACATGCCATGTTCGATCCATTTGGCGACGCCGCAACGCAGGGCTATTTACGCAATGTTGAAGGCTTGGCCGCATCAGGGATGATAAAGGTGCAAGAGCATTTGTTCTTTAGCGCCAACCTTGAACAGGCACTCGCCTATCTGGCGGCGCAGCGCTCCAGGGACATCAGCTATGCCACGTTTCTGCATGTACACAAGATACTGTTCAGCGATTTCTATCCCTGGGCGGGCCAGGACCGGGAAGCGCTGGGCGTGGGAAAGCATGTCACAAAAGGTACTAGGGTCCAGTTCGAGCAGTCGGACCTGTCGAGACGAGCGGTGGAATATGGACTCCGCCTGGCCTCCGATGCGGACGCCATGCGCAAAAAGCCTGGCACGGTCATGGGCTATTTTGCCTGGGGCCATCCGTTTCTTGACGGAAATGGCCGCACCATGCTGCTGGTGCACACGGAACTGTGCCGCCGGGCCGGCTTTGCCATCGACTGGGAGCGTTCGGCTGGAAATTCCTATCTGGAAGCACTGACAGCGGAATTATCGGCGCCGGACAAAGGCATACTGGACAAGTTTTTCGCGCCCTTGGCCTGCGCCCTCGATGATTTGCAACACCCACATTACACTTTGGAAACCTAAGATTTCTTCAGTTGACACCTTTGCAGCCCATCCATAAGATGCCCTCATTATTCATTTACGGAGTCCCACGTGGGTACTTGTTCTAGTGACAGTAGCCGATCTTGTATCGGTGATTGCCTCGGCAGCTAAGCAGCAAGCAACGCGGAATTCCGTTTCCTCCGTGCCTTGCTGAGCAAGGTGCGGTGTCTCGTGCGGCCAGTCTGGCCGCGCCCCCCCCTCTTTCCGATCGCGACCGGCTACTGACCCGGATTGCCCTCAAGCACCGTGGCTGCTCATGGTACGCTTGCGGCACGCAAGTCTTGCCTGCGGCTGCGCCGCCCGTCAACACCTCGCCGTGAAAGGAAGAGCATGAATCTCTTCACCCGCTTATTCGAATCGTTCCTGCGCAAGCGCCATACGGCCGGCAACTTCCGCCGCCGCGCCATGCCGCTGGAAAACAGCACGGCCCGCCCCGTGCCCGACCATCTGGCGCGCCAGCTGCTGGCCGCCGCCCATGAAGGCCTGGATAGCGCCCTGAACCGCCTGCATACGCGCCTGGAAGGCTTGCGCGATGCTGAAGCGCAAGTCATCGGCGCGCAAACGGGGCCGAACGAGGTCGAGCATGAAAAACCGCTGGCCTGGTACCAGCACCTGTGGCTGTGCTACAAGAATCCGTTCAACCTGCTGCTCACCGTCCTGGCGATTGTTTCCTACCTGACGGAAGACCCGAAGGCGACCATCGTCATCGGCACCATGGTGATTTTGTCGACCCTGCTGCGCTTCGTGCAGGAAGGCCGCTCGAACCGGGCCGCCGAACGCCTGAAAGCCATGGTCAGCAATACGGCCACCGTGCTGCGCAATGGCCAGCAAAGCGAGCTGCCCATCCGCCAGCTGGTGCAGGGCGACATCATCGTGCTGTCGGCCGGCGACATGATTCCCGCCGACTGCCGCTTGCTTTCCGCAAAAGACCTGTTCGTCAGCCAGGCCGCCATGACGGGTGAATCCTTGCCCGTGGAAAAGATGGCCGAGCTGGCCGATAGCAATGGTAAAGACCCGATGGAACTGGCCAATTTGCTGTTCATGGGCACGAATGTGATCTCGGGCGCCGCCACGGCGCTGGTCCTGGCGACCGGCAACCGGACGTATTTCGGCACGATCGCCACGCGCGTGACGGCTACCGAGCGCACGCCGACGGCCTTCGAAGCGGGCGTCAACAGCGTCAGCTGGCTGCTGATCCGCTTCGCCCTCGTGATGGCGCCGCTCGTGTTCCTGATCAATGGCTGGACCAAGGGCGACTGGATGGAAGCGTTTTTGTTCGCCCTCTCTGTCGCCGTGGGCCTGACACCGGAAATGCTGCCCATGATCGTCACCAGCACCCTGGCCAAGGGCGCCGTGAAACTGTCGAAAAAGAAAGTCGTCGTGAAACGCCTGGATGCGATCCAGAACTTCGGCGCCATGGATGTGCTGTGCACGGACAAGACGGGCACCCTGACGCAGGACAAAATCGTGCTCGAGCGCCACACGGACGTGTTCGGCCAGCCGTCCGATGAAGTGCTGCAATTCGCCTATTTGAACAGCCACTACCAGACGGGCCTCAAAAACCTGCTGGACCGCGCCGTGCTCGACCATGTGGAATTGCAGACGGAAATGCAGCTGGCCCGAGATTACGTGAAAGTCGATGAAATCCCGTTCGATTTCGTGCGCCGCCGCATGTCCGTCGTCGTTTCCGAACGCGACGATCACCATGAACTGATCTGCAAGGGCGCCGTCGAGGAAATCCTCGCCGCCTGCAGCCATCTGCGCTTGGGCGGCGTGAATATTGCGCTCGACGCCGCCCTGCTGGAAAAGGTGCTGGAAACCACGCACGGCTTGAATGCGGAAGGCTTGCGCGTGGTGGCCGTGGCCGTCAAGGAAGTGCCGCCGCATAAAACCGTGTACGGCGTAGCCGATGAAACGGCGCTGACCCTGATCGGCTACGTCGCGTTTCTCGACCCGCCGAAGGAATCGACGGCGCCCGCCCTGCGCGCGCTGGCGGAACACGGCGTGACCGTGAAGGTATTGACGGGCGACAACCACCTGGTGACGGCGAAGATTTGCCGCGAAGTGGGCCTGGCCGTGCATGGCGTGCTGCAAGGCCCGCAACTCGACGACATGGACGATGCCACCCTGGCCAGGGCAGCCGAAGACAATACCGTGTTTGCCAAGCTCAGCCCGCTGCACAAGGAGCGCCTGGTGCGCGCCCTGCGCGGCAACGGCCATATCGTCGGCTTCATGGGCGACGGCATCAACGACGCGCCCGCCCTGCGCGCGGCCGACATCGGCATTTCCGTCGATTCGGCCGTCGATATCGCCAAGGAGGCGGCCGACATCATCCTGCTGGAAAAGAGCCTGATGGTGCTGGAAGAAGGCGTACTGGAAGGCCGGCGCACCTTCAGCAACATGCTCAAATACATCCGCATGACGGCCAGCTCGAACTTCGGCAATGTGTTTTCCGTGCTGGTGGCCAGCGCCTTTTTACCGTTTTTGCCGATGCTGCCGCTGCACTTGCTGGTGCAAAACCTGCTGTATGACGTGTCGCAGATCGCCATCCCGTTCGACAACGTGGACGCCGAACTGATCCAGCAGCCACTGAGCTGGAACCCGCGCGACATCGGCCGCTTCATGGTCTTTTTTGGCCCCATCAGCTCGATCTTCGACATCAGCACCTTTATTTTGATGTGGCATGTATTTGGCGCGAATACGCCGGAACAGCAAACCCTGTTCCAGTCCGGCTGGTTCGTCGTGGGCTTGCTGACGCAAACCCTGATCGTGCACCTGATCCGCACGCCCAAGCTGCCCTTCATCGACAGCATCGCCTCCGTGCCACTGCTGGTGGCCACCACCGCCATCATGGCCGTGGGCGTATTCCTGCCGATGGGTCCGCTGGCGACTTACTTCAAGCTGCAAGCCTTGCCCTTGGGCTACTTCCCCTGGCTGCTGGGCATCCTGGTCTGCTACACGGTGCTGACGACGTTCATGAAACGCGTGTATCTGCGCAAATTCGGCTGGCAATAGTATGATGAGCCGCTCTTTCTTCTACAAAAGGCGCGCATGAGCGGCTCTCCTCCTTCCAAGCGTAATCTCGCCCTGCTGCTGTCGGCGCTGGTGTTTCCCGGCAGCGGGCATTTCTTATTAAAACGCAAGGCGCGCGGCTGCCTCTTTTTCGTGCCGGCCCTGGTCGCGCTGGTGCTCGTATTGCGCCAGATCATGGCACGTTTGGACCAGCTTATGGCACAGATCGACAGTGGCGCCCTGCCCCTCGACGTGCAGCTGATCATGGAAAAAGTGGAGCTGCTCTCCGCCAATGACGGACCCGCCATGACGGTGGCCGTGGGCGTGCTGGCCGTGTGCTGGATCGGCAGCCTCATCGATACCTTGCTGCTCAAGCCATGACGGCGGAAGCCCAGGCGCGCAATCTACGCAAGGAGGCAAAGATGCAGGCACGCCGCGCGCAGCTGGCGCTCAAGCGCCAGGACCACGGCGGCCCGCTGGCCTGGCGCGGCTGGTTCGACGGTTCCGCCCATCCGAACCCGGGCAAGCTGGGCATAGGCGCCCTGCTGCTGGGGCCGCATGGCGAGCGTATCGAAGTGAGCGAGGCGGCCGGTTATGGCAGCAGCAGCGACGCGGAATATGCGGCCCTGACGGCCGTGCTGCGTGCGGCGCTCGGCGTGCGCCCGCCGCCCGTGCAACTGCTGCTGTACGGCGACAGCCAGGTGGTGATCAATGATGTGCTGGGAACGACGCCGGTCGGCGCCAAGGGACTGGAAACGCAGAGGGCCACCGTGGTGGCCCTGCTGGAACAATTCACTGATGTGAGCTTGCGCTGGCTGCCGCGCCACAGGAATGGCGAGGCGGACCGGCTGTCGCAGCTGGCGATAGCCGGCTGGGGCGAGAAAGATTAAGCGGCGCGGCCGATCTGCAAGGCAGGCTTGGCTTCCTTGCTTGCAGGACGTTTTACACCTTTCAAACCGCTGACCGTGGCCTGCTGGCCATTCAATTTAAACACGCTGACCACTTGGGCCAGGTTGTGCGCCTGGTGCTGCATCGATTCGGCGGCGGCCGCCGACTCTTCCACCAGGGCCGCATTTTGTTGCGTCACGGCATCCATCTGGCCGATGGCGCGGTTGATCTCATCGATGCCCACGCTTTGCTCACTGCTCGCTGCCGTGATTTCCGTGATGATGTCGCTCACGCGCTGCACGCTGTCGACGATGTCGTTCATGGTCGAACCGGCTTGCGCCACCAGCATGCTGCCCGCGTTGACTTGCTCCACCGAAGCACCGATCAGGGTCTTGATCTCTTTCGCGGCGCTGGCCGAACGCTGGGCCAGGTTGCGCACTTCGGACGCCACCACGGCAAAGCCGCGGCCCTGCTCGCCTGCACGTGCCGCTTCCACGGCCGCATTCAGCGCCAGGATGTTCGTCTGGAAGGCGATGCCATCGATAACGCTGATGATGTCGACGATCTTGTTCGACGAAGCGTTGATCGATTCCATCGTGCCCACCACTTGCGCCACGACTTCGCCACCCTTGACGGCCACTTGCGCCGCCGACGCCGCCAACTGGTTGGCCTGGCGCGCATTGTCCGCATTCTGTTTGACGGTGCTGGTCAGCTCCTCCATCGACGAAGCCGTCTCTTCCAGCGAACCGGCCTGCTCTTCCGTGCGGCTCGACAGATCCTGGTTACCGGCGGCAATTTCCGTCGACGAGGTAGCGATGCTGTCCGTGCCCGTACGCACTTCGCTGACGATGTTGAGCAAGCTGGTGTTCATGTCTTTCAACGCTTGCAGCAATTGCCCGGTTTCATCCTTGGCGCTGGCGTCGATCTGCGCCGTCAAGTCGCCATCGGCCACTTTGCGGGCGATGTCCACGGCCGTGCGCAAAGGACGCACGATACCCATCGTCAACAACCAGGCGCACACGACGCCAAAGCCCAGTGCCAGCACAGCCAGGGTCAGCAGCAAGTTGCGGCTCGTCTTGGCGACTTCGTCGATCTCGCGCGCCGTCGTGTCGATGCTGGTGCGCTGGTGCTGCAGCATGTCGTTGACCACTTTCAGGTATTTCGTCGAACCGGGCACGAAGACGTTCTGGAAAGCTTGCTCCGCTTCCGCTTCCTGCCCATCGGCCTTCAGCTTCGACACTTGCGCGCGCGAATCGAGGTACACCTTGCGCTGTTCACTCACGAGGCGGAACAGTTCCTTTTCTTCCGGACTGGAAATCAAGGCTTCGATTTTCTTTTGCAGTTCGCCCGATACGACGGACGATTGCTTGGCTTCTTCCGCGAAATACGCGCCCAGTGTCGTGTCGCTGCTGCGCGCGATGGCCGTCGTGCGGCGCACGCCGCTGTCGATTTTCGCGTACCAGTCGGAAATATAGCGTTCCTTCGCCAGCGGCAATTCCATCATGTTGCGCGTGGCCATGGCCACGTCATGCAAGCGCCACACGCTGATGCCGGTAATAAGCATGGAAAACAGCAAAATCACGGCAAAACCCAGGCCGAGGCGCACACCAATACTGACGTTTCTTAACAAATTCATGTGAATATCCTAAAAAAGCGGAACCAGACTATATAAAAGGGGTTGCGGCTGCACGGGGCAGCCGCGGCGCTATCAGTGTGTGCCGATGCGCAAGGCAGTTTGTAGCGCTGCCGGGCGTTTCAGTGCGTTCGCTCCGCCGACCTTGGCTTGCTGGCCATTCAGCTTGAACACGCTGACGACTTGCGCCAGGTTGTGCGCCTGGTGCTGCATCGATTCGGCGGCGGCCGCCGACTCTTCCACCAGGGCCGCATTTTGTTGCGTCACGGCATCCATCTGGCCGATGGCGCGGTTGATCTCATCGATGCCCACGCTTTGCTCACTGCTCGCTGCCGTGATTTCCGTGATGATGTCGCTCACGCGCTGCACGCTGTCGACGATGTCGTTCATGGTCGAACCGGCTTGCGCCACCAGCATGCTGCCCGCGTTGACTTGCTCCACCGAAGCACCGATCAGGGTCTTGATCTCTTTCGCGGCGCTGGCCGAACGCTGGGCCAGGTTGCGCACTTCGGACGCCACCACGGCAAAGCCGCGGCCCTGCTCGCCAGCACGTGCCGCTTCCACGGCCGCATTCAGCGCCAGGATGTTCGTCTGGAAGGCGATGCCATCGATGACGCTGATGATGTCGACGATCTTGTTCGACGAAGCGTTGATCGATTCCATCGTGCCCACCACCTGCGCCACGACTTCGCCACCCTTGACGGCCACTTGCGCCGCCGACGCCGCCAACTGGTTGGCCTGGCGCGCATTGTCCGCATTCTGCTTCACGGTGCTGGTCAGCTCTTCCATCGACGACGCCGTCTCTTCCAGCGAACCGGCCTGCTCTTCCGTGCGGGAAGACAGGTCCTGGTTACCGGCAGCAATCTGTGTCGACGACGTGGCGATGCTGTCCGTGCCGCTGCGCACTTCGCCCACGATATTGAGCAGGCTGCTGTTCATGTCTTTCAACGCTTGCAGCAATTGCCCGGTTTCATCCTTGGCGCTGGCGTCGATCTGCGCCGTCAAGTCGCCATCGGCCACCTTGCGGGCGATGTCCACGGCCGTGCGCAAAGGACGCACGATGCCCATCGTCAAGACCCAGGCACAGACGACGCCAAAAGCCAGCGCCAGCGCGGCCAGCGCCAGCATCAGCTTGCGGCTGGTATTGGCGACAGCGTCGATCTCGCGCGCCGTCGTGTCGATCGCGGCGCGCTGATGTTCCAGCAAGTCCGAGACCATTTTCTGGTATTTCGCGGCGGCCGGCACGAAGGTCTTTTCAAACACCTCATTGGCGGCGTCGACTTGCGCTTCCCCCTTCAGCTTGTAGACCTGGTCGCGCGAACTGATGTACACCTTGCGCTGCTCCAGCAAGCCCGCGAACATGGCTTTTTCCTCTGGCTTGTCGATCAGCGCCTCGATTTTCTTTTGCAGCTCGGCCGAGCTGGACGACGAGACTTTCGATTCTTCGGCGAAATAGCCGCTCAGCGAAGTGTCGCTGCTGCGGGCAATGGCGATGGTGCGGCGCACGGCGCTGTCGATGCGGCCGTACCAGTCGGAAATATAGCGTTCCTTGGCCAGCGGTTGCTCCATCATGACGCGCGTGGCACTGGCCACGTCGTGCAAACGCCAGACGCTGATGCCCGTAATGAGCATGGAAAACAGCAGAATCACGGCAAAACCGAGCCCGAGACGGACACCGATGCTGACGTTGCGTAATAAATTCATGTGACTATCCTAAAGAGCCCTGATGCCATGGCTGGCAGTTTCGCGCTGGTGCGGGCTGGCTGCCATGGCGAAACGGGCGTAAAAAGTGAAACTGAAGTGAAACTGGCGCACGGTTCGGCTGAACCGTGCGCCAGGAAATGCGTTAGCGTGCGCCTTGCAGAAAAAGCAAACAATGCTTGGGGTCAATTGTTTCCGACAAACCCGGTCAAAAAGACCGGCGGGAAGAACTTAAGCAGCAAGCTTCTCAATTAAACCCATGTCGGCGCTGGACATCAGCTGGTCGATATCGACCAGGATCAGCATGCGCTCGTCGATGGTGCCCAGGCCGATCACGTATTCCGTGTTGATCGAACGGCCCATGTCCGGCGCCGGCTTGATCTGTTCCGGCATCAGGGTGGTGACGTCGGAGACGCGGTCGACGACCATGCCGACGACGCGGTTGCCGATATTGAGGATGATGACGACGGTGAACTGGTCATAGCTGGGCGTTCCCAGGTTGAACTTGATGCGCATGTCGACGATCGGCACGATGATGCCGCGCAGGTTGACCACGCCTTTGACGAACTCGGGCGCGTTGGCGATGCGGGTCGGCGTTTCATAGCTGCGGATTTCGCTGACTTTCTGGATGTCGATGCCATACTCTTCCTGGCCCAGGGTAAAAGCCAGGTATTCGGCAGCCTTGGCAACGGTTGCGCCAGTGTCGCTGGAAATGGTGTTCATGATAATCCTTTAGTTAATTCGCCTGGGGCGCAAGCCAAGACACGCTGCGCGTAGGCCCTGCAGATGACGGGCCACGCACGCTGGAATGGCTGCCGCTTATATGTTTTTGCAAATACTTTCTCGCAATTAGCTTATGCCTCTAATTTCCGTGCGGCAATGTTACCTCATGTAAATTTTACATGCACTAAAAAAGAGCGCTCGTCTGATTTGCACTTTTCAAAAATGCAACTTATGTGGCGAATACGGCACGCTGGCGTGTCGGGCGCCCACCGCATGCAGCGGCGTTTTATGCCACACTGGCGGCCCCTGCTTTTTACGACTTTGAACCATGCACTCTTTGCTTTCTCAATGGCAACCACGCCTGCTGGCGCTGGCCACGGCTGGCCTGGGCGATGACAGCGCCCACGACCTCAACCACCTGCAGCGCGTCTGGCGCAACGCCAGCGTCCTGCTGCAAGACCATGCGCAAGCCGACGCCCTCACTGTGATGGCTGCCTGCTATCTGCACGACCTGGTCAACCTGCCGAAAAACCACCCCGAGCGCCACCTGGCCTCGCGCCAGGCGGCCGCGCTGGCGTGCCGCCAGCTGGCGGAACTGGATTTCCCACCAGAAAAACTGGCTGGCGTGGCCCACGCCATCGAGACGCACAGTTTTTCCGCCAATCTGCCGCCGCACACGATCGAAGCGCAGATCGTGCAGGATGCCGACCGTATCGACGCGCTGGGCGCCGTGGGACTGGCGCGCCTGTTTTACACGGCCGCGCGCATGGATAGCGCGCTGGCGCATGGCACCGATCCGCTGGCTCAGCAGCGTCCGCTCGACGACAAGGCATATGCGCTCGACCATATCGTTACCAAGCTCGACAAACTGCCCGGCAAGATGCAGACGGCGGCCGGCCGCGCCCTGGCCGAACAGCGGCTGGCCGTGCTGACGGATTTCCGCGCCGTCTTTGCCGACGAATGGGGAACTGCGCTCTGACATGGGTGGCGATAGCCAGCAAGGTCCATGCTGTCTATAATGCAAGCCTCAGCTATCGCGCCGCGCGTCAGCAGAAACCTGCAACGCGCCGGCGTAACGCCAACACGCCGAAAGCATGCATGTCCGATAAAACCAGCCCCGACAGCCATTCCCCGCCCCCCCCCGCGCGCGGCGGCAACCTCAATTTCATCCTCGTCTGCGTCTTCATCGACATGCTGGGCATCGGCCTGGTCGTGCCCGTGCTGCCCATCCTGATCGGCGACTTTGTCAGCGGCAAGGAAGCGCAAGCGTTCTGGTACGGCATCATGGCGGCCGTCTTCGGCTTGCTGCAATTCATCTTCATGCCCATGCTGGGCGCCATCAGCGACCGCGTGGGACGCCGTCCCGTGCTGTTGTACTCGATGGCCGGCATGGGCATCAATTTCCTCGCCACGGGCTGGGCGCCAAATCTGGCCTGTTTGTTCATCGGCCGCATCATCGGCGGCGTCTCGTCGGCCAGCATGTCGGTCGCGTCCGCCTATGCCTCCGACATTTCCACGCCCGACAACCTCGCCAAGAGTTTCGGCAAGATCGGCGCCGCCTTCGGCCTGGGCTTCATTTGCGGGCCCATGCTGGGCGGCCTGCTGGGCGAAATCAATCTGCACCTGCCGTTTTACGTGGCGGCGGGCTTGTCGGCCGCCAATTTCATCTACGGCTATTTCTTCGTACCCGAATCGCTGCAGCCGGGTCCGCGCGCACCCTTCACTCTGGCGCGCATCAACCCGTTTGCCGCCCTGCTGAAGCTGGTGCGCCGCGTGGAGATACGCGGCCTGGTGCTGGCCTTCGGTCTGATGACGTTTGCGCAAATGATGCTCAATACCACCTGGGTGCTGTACACGCATTTCCGCTTCGACTGGACGCCGCGCCAGAACGGCATCGCCCTGTTCTGCGTAGGCCTGTGCGCGGCCGTGGTGCAAGCGGGCTTGCTGGGCATACTCATCAAGCGTTTTGGCGAAGTGCGTTTGTCCTTGCTGGGCATGGCCTCGGGCGCCCTCACCTATTTGCTGTACGGCCTGGCGACGCAGGGCTGGATGATGTATGCGCTGATCCTGTGCAACCTGCTGGCCTTTGCCGCCGGGCCGGCCCTGCAAGGCATCATCTCGAAGGCTTCCGCCGCCAGCGAACAGGGAGAACTGATGGGTTCCCTGCAATCGATCAGCAGCCTGGGCATTATCATCATGCCTTTGCTCGGCAGCATGATCCTGGGCGAAGTGAGTCACTTGCCGCCGCAAGACTGGCGCATCGGCAGCACCTTCTACCTGTGCGCCATCATGCAAACCCTGGGCATCGTGGTGGCCTGGCGCTACTTCAAGGCGCAACGCCAGGCAAGACTTATGGTTTCCACCACAAAGTAGTCGGCGGGATAATATTGCATTTAAGAAATAAATAGGCGAGAATGGGATAATCAGGCGGACGTTGCCAACGCCCGCGATACGATGGTGAGCAAGGATGGGTATGACTGACTTTTATTCCAGCGCCTGGCGCCGAACTGTGGCCATGCTGGCGCTGGCGCTGCCGTCGCTGGCGGGCGCGCAATGCTCGCGCGACATCCAGGTACCCATCTCGGCCATCGGCGCCAGCGTGGTGGTCAATGGCGCCACCATCAGCGGCATCTATCCCGACTTGCTGCGCAACTTGGGCGCCAAGCTCGGCTGCAATTTCATCTTCACGGCCGTGCCCCGTGCGCGTCTGGAAGCGATGTTCGAGGCGGGCAAGGCCGATTTGCTGATCCCTGCCAGCAGCACCTTGCGGCGCGACCAGCATGGCCTGTTCATCCCCATGCTGGGCAGCCGCCCCCTGCTGATCTCGCTACAGGGCACGCGCACACCCATCAACACCATGCAGGAATTGATCGAGCGGCGCGAATTGCGCGTGGCGCTCGTGCGCGGCTACGACTATGGTGCACCGTATCAGGCGCTGGCGAAGGAGCTGAGCAGCCAGGGACGCCTGTTCTACGAAGTTGATGCGCTCTCCGTGGCGCGCCTGATGCAAAGCGGCTTCATCGATGCCACCATCATGGCGCCCACCATCTTGGCCGGCGTGGCGCAGAACGATGCGCGCGTGTATGGCCTCGCCGACCGCCTGCGCCTGGAAGCCCTGCCCGAGCTACCGTGGGGCATGAGCGGCGTCTACCTGTCGCGCAAGTCGCTCACGGCGGAAGACCAGGCGACCCTGCGCGAGCTGCTGGACAAGGCGGGCCGCTCGGGCACCGTGATGGACGCCTTCCAGCGCCATCACCGCCAGGAACTGCTCTCGCTCAGCATACGTCCGCGCTAAGGACATACGCATGTCGGGTTTGGTCGTCGCCGTCGTTTTATTTGCCGCCCTGTTGCACGCCAGCTGGAACGCCATCGTCAAGTCGGGCAAGGATACCTTTCTCAGCACGGTGCTCGTGTCAGTGGGCGCGGCCCTGATTTCGCTGGCTGTTTTGCCCTTTGTCGATGCTCCCGCGCCCGCCAGCTGGCCCTACCTGGCCGCCTCGGCCGTGGCGCAACTGGCCTATTACTCTCTGTTGGCGGCCGCCTACAAGGCGGGCGACATGAGCCATGCCTACCCCCTGATGCGGGGCAGCGCACCGCTCATCGTCGCGCTGGCCAGCTGGCCGCTGATCGGCGAGCGTCTGTCTGCGATGCAGATGGGCGCCGTCGCCTGCATCTGCGCGGGCATCTTCGGCCTGTACTTCGCCGCGCGCCTGCCCGCCATCGGCAGCACGCCGAAAAACACGGGAGGCGCCACCGCCTTTGCGCTGGGCAACGCCTGCGTCATCGCCAGCTATACCCTGATCGATGGCATCGGCGTGCGCCTGTCCGGCGCGCCGGCCGCCTACACCATGTGGATTTTTGTCTTGAACGGCACCGGACTGCTGCTGTGGACGGCGTTGCGCCGCCCCGCCGACTTGCTTGCCTATGCACAAACGCAATGGCGCCTGGCCGCCTTTGGCGGCTTCGGCACCCTCGCCTCGTATGGCCTGGCCCTGTGGGCCATGACGCAGGCGCCCGTGGCCGCCATCGCGGCCCTGCGCGAAACGTCGATTTTGTTCGCCATCGCCATTGCCGCACTATTCCTGCGCGAAAAAATCAGCCCCCGCCGCTACCTGGCCATCGCCATGATCGCGGCGGGCGCCATCCTCATGCGCGCCGGCTAGCGCGCGTCGAGCGGCGCTATCGGCAACTCGATGGCGCTGGCCGCCCCTGCCGCGTGGTACACGCGCTGCGTCGCCTTTCTATAGTGACCTGGGTCGGCCAGGAAGATGTTCGGCACGTAGTTTTGCGGATTGCGGTCGTACAGAGGGAACCAGCTCGACTGTACTTGCACGGCAATGCGGTGACCGGGCAGGAAGACGTGATTCGCGTTCGGCAAGGCGAAGCGGTAGCTCTCCACTTTGCCCGCCGGTATCGGCGTCGGGTGCTCGAAGCTGTCGCGGTAGCGCCCGCGGAAGATATCCATCGCCACGCCCAGCTGGTAGCCGCCCATGGCCGGCTGCGACGGTACTTCGTCCGGATACACGTCGATCAGTTTCACCACCCAGTCCGCATCCGTGCCGCTGGTGGAGGCAAACAGGTTGACCATCGGTGCGCCGGCGATGCGCACGGCCGTTTTCAAGGGCTCGGAAACGTAGCTGAGCACGTCCGTGCGGTCCGCATAGCCGCGCTGGTCGCTGACCAGCCATGGCTTCCACACGTCGGCATCGTTCAGGCGCACGGGACGCGCGACGAATGGCACGGGTTTCGCAGGGTCGGCCACGTATTCATCGAAGGCGCCTTCAGCCGCATCCGCAGCGCCCGATGGCGCCGCAAAGCCCAGTTTGGAACCGTCCTGCAGGTAGATCGGCGTCAGCTTGGTCTCGCAGGTCTCGCAGGCCAGCGGCCACTGCTGCAGGCGCTGCCACTGGTTCGTGCCGCTCTGGTACGACACCACGGGCGCCGTGTTCGCGTCCGGCGCGCCATCCTTCAGGTATTGATTGAGGAACGGTTGCATGACTTTTTCGCGGAACTGGCGCGCCGTATCGCCGTCAAACTTCAGGGCGCCCAGGCTGGAACCGTCATAGTTGACGCCGCTGTGCCGCCACGGGCCGATGGCCAGGTAATTGAGGTTGTTGTGCTTGTCGCGCCCTTCCATCGCAGAGTAGGTGGCATAGGGACCATAAATGTCTTCCTGGTCCCACTGCCCCACCACGTGCATGGTCGGCACGATCAGCGGGCGCTTCGCGAGGATTTTATCGAGCGCCTGTTCTTGCCAGTAACTGTCGTAGGCCGGGTGTTCAAACAGCTTTTTCGTGTAGGTCAGCTTGTCGATGCCGAATTTCTTCGCGTAAGCGCCAGCCGAGCCGATGCGCAGGTACGCGTCGTAGTCGTCGTAGACGCCCGTCACGGGTGCCTCGCCGCTGCCGCGCACGCTTGTCTGCCACGCCAGGTATGACAAGCTGGGCATGCGGAAGGCGCCGTTATGGAACCAGTCGTCGCCGCGCCAGCCATCGACCATGGCGCTCATGGGAATGGCCACCTTCAGCGCCGGATGCGGGTCAACCAGGGCCATCAGCACCGTATGTCCCTCGTACGAGGAACCCAGCATGCCTACCTTGCCATTGCTTTCCGGCACATTCTTCACCAGCCAGTCGATGGTGTCCCACGCATCCGTGACGTTGTCCACCTTGGTATTGTTCAGCGGGCCACGCACGGGGCGCGTCATGACGTAATCGCCTTCCGAGCCATGCTTGCCGCGCACGTCCTGGAACACGCGGATATAACCGTTTTCCACCAGGGTATCATCGCCTTGCGGCAAGGTGGCCAGCATGCTGGCGCTGGTCGCGCGCTGGGCGCGGCGGGCCGCATTGTACGGCGTGCGCGTGAGCATGATCGGCGCTCTTTTCGCGTCTTTCGGTACGACAATCACCGTGTACAGCTTGACGCCATCGCGCATGGGGATCATCACGACGCGCTTGACGTAATCATTGACGTCGGGTATCACCAGCTTGGCGCCGATATCGGGCGTCATGGGTGGCGTTTGCGGCTGCCAGGACGCAGCAAGCACGGGACTGCATAGGGAACTGACAACAAGGGCCAGGCCGGTGAGCCGGACGGGGGACGACACGCGCATACTGTTCTCCAATGATTCATGCCACGCAAAAGTGGCCGAACGGCAATAGTACCCGGAAAGCAAGTTCTGCAGTAGGCCAGCCTCTGACGCAGCGCAGCAGATAAATCGGGGCGCAACTTGACAGAACGCGCACGAACTGCAACCATAACGCCATGAAATTTATCCCTTCACAACACGCCTGCTTGAATTGGTGGTCCCGCTCACTTTCGCGCGGCCACTGCATAGTGATGTGAATTTGATCCACGCCGCCTCGATCGGTGGCGTAACAGGCTCAGCCTGGATCATCCCCGATGCAGGCGGCTCAAAAGGAAACTTGATGAGCTTGCCTAATACTCCCGATACTCCCGACACCGACAACACCCCGGCCGCACCGCTGTCCGCTGCCGCCATCGCTTCGCAATCCGTGATCCTGACGGGCGACCGCCCTACCGGCCCCTTGCACCTGGGCCACTACGTGGGCAGCCTGCGCGACCGCGTCGCCTACCAGAACAGCTACAAGCAATTCATCATGCTGGCCGACGCACAGGCGCTGACGGACAATATGGATGACATCGACAAGGTGCACCGCAATGTCGTCGAAGTGGCGCTCGACTATCTGGCCGTCGGCATCGACCCGACGAAAACCACGGTGTTCATCCAGTCGCAAATCCCGGAGCTGGCCGAGCTGACCTTTTACTACCTGAACATCGTTACCGTGGCGCGCCTCGAGCGCAACCCCACCGTCAAGGAAGAAATCCGCCTGCGCGGCTTCGAGCGCGACATCCCGGCCGGCTTCTTGACCTACCCGGCCAGCCAGGCGGCTGACATCACGGCCTTCAAGGCGGGCGTGGTGCCCGTGGGCGAAGACCAGATCCCGATGATCGAGCAAACGAATGAAATCGTGCGCCGCTTCAACCGCATGTACAACCGTGAAGTATTGATGGAATGCAAGGCGCTGGTGCCGGACATCGGCCGCCTGCCCGGCATCGACGGCAAGGCGAAGATGAGCAAGTCACTGGGCAACACCATCAACTTGGGCGCAACCTCGGCCGAAATCACGGCCGCCGTGAAAAAAGTCTATACCGACCCGCTGCACCTGCGCGTGGAAGACCCGGGCCACCTGGAAGGCAATATCGCGTTTACCTACCTGGATGCGTTTGACCCGGAAAAAGCGGCGCTGGCCGAAATGAAAGCCCATTACGTGCGCGGCGGCTTGGGCGACAGCATCGTCAAGAAGCGCCTGGACCTGGTCTTGCAGGAAATGCTGGCGCCGATCCGCGCCCGCCGCGAAGAATTCGCCAAGGACAAGGGGCAAGTCATCCAGATGCTCAAGGAAGGCACCTTCAAGGCGCGCGAAGTGGCGGCCCGCACGGCCGATGAAGTCAAGTCGGCGCTGGGTCTCAACTACTTCTGATCACAGACAGGAATAGCAAACTGATGCGCTCAGGCGGAGTCGGGTAAAATCCCGCTTCCGCCTGGGCGCAATTCGTTTGTCACCGTGGCATCAGCAATCCGTACAGAAGACAAGGCGCCATGACCGATACCCCTATCGAACAGCTGCTGCAGCAGCATTTTTCCATCGATGCGCTGCAACGCTCGCCTGCGCCCCTGCAGCAGGCGCTGCGCATGCTGGGCGGCTGGCTGGCCGCCGAGCGCGACACGCCGTATCCGCACACGCCATATGCGGAACTGCTGACGCAACTGTCCGACACTTGCCTGCCCGCGCACGGCATGCCCGTGGCGGCATTCCTGCAAGAGCTCGACACCACCGTGCTGGCCAATACGGCCCAGCTGAACCATCCCCAATACATCGGCCACATGACGCAGGCCCTGCCCTGGATCAGCGTGCTGGCCGAAGCGTTTACGGCCACCCTGAACCAGAACCAGGTCAAGATCGAGACGGCGTATGTGTCGACCCTGATCGAAAAACAGATCCTCGGCTGGCTGCACCGCCAAGTGTACCAGCAGGCTGATAGCGTCTACACGCAGGCCATGGCGGCCACCAGCGGCGCGCTGGGCAATGTCGTCAATGGCGGCACCATGGGCAATCTGACGGCGCTGGCCGTGGCGCTGGAACAGCAGTTGCCCGGCACGCGCAAGCGGGGCCTGTTTGCCGCCATGCAGGAATCAGCTTACGCGGGACTGGCCGTGATCGGCTCGGCCCGCAGCCATTATTCCGTGAAAAAGGCGCTGGCGACCCTGGGGCTCGGCGAAAACGCGCTGCACCTGGTGGCCGTCGACCGCGACAACCGCATCGATATCGCCGCGCTGGAAGCAAGCATTGCCGATTTAAAACAGCGCAATATCAAGGTCATCGCCATGATCGGCATCGCCGGCACGACGGAAACGGGCGCCATCGATCCGCTGGCCGCCATGGCGGCCATTGCCGCGCGAGAAAGCATCTGGTTCCATGTGGACGCGGCCTGGGGCGGCGCCCTGCTGATCGCGGAACAATACCGCGCGCTGTATGACGGCATAGCCCTGGCCGACTCCGTCGTCATCGATGGGCACAAGCTGCTGTGGGTGCCGATGGCGCAAAGCATGGTGCTGTTCAAGGACAGCGCCAGCCTGAACTTGCTGAAACATAACGCCAACTACATCTTGCGCGACAACTCGGGCGACCTGGGCCAGACGTCGCTGGAAGGGTCGCGCCGCTTCGATGCCTTGAAACTGTGGACTTCGTTCAAGGTGCTGGGCGTCTCCGGCTACACGACCTTGCTGCAGCAGGCGGCCACCCTGTCGGGCCAGTTGCAGGACTTGCTGGCCGACCAGCAGGACTTCGAACTCGTCACGCGTTCCGACACCTTCATTCTGACCTACCGCTACGTGCCCGCGCACTTGCGCCAGCGCATGGAAAGCTTGCTGGCCAGCGGCCAGGTGGACGCGGCGACCGAACTGAACACGCAACTGAACACGCTCAACGCCAAGCTGCAAAACCGGCAAAAGGCGCAAGGCCACAGCTTTGTATCGCGCACGGTACTGGAATCGACGCGCTATCCTGGCCCGACCAATGTGCTGCGCGTGGTCATGACGAATGTCAAGACGCGCCCCCACCATTTGCGCGCCATCCTGGCCGAGCAGCGCGCCATCGGCCAGGCGCTGGTGGCGGAACTGGGCCTCTAAGGAACCACCCACCCATCAGCCTTGACTGGATGCACGATGCACCGCCTCAGCGCCCTCACCGATCTGTTACGGCATCTGTTGAAATGGCTGCTGCTGGCCTTTGTTGTTGCCGTGCTGGCCGGGTCGGCCTCGGCCGGCTTCCTGTTCGCCCTCGACTGGGCCACGCGCACGCGGCTGGCGCACGCCTGGCTGATCTGGCTGTTGCCCGTGGCGGGCTTTGCCGTCGGCTGGCTGTATTTGCGCTACGGCAGCAGTGTCGAAGGCGGCGCGAACCTGCTCATCGATGAAATCCACGACCCGAAAAAAATCATCCCGCTGCGCATGGCGCCGCTGGTACTGGGCGGCACCGTCTTCTCGCATTTGTTCGGCGCCTCTGTCGGGCGCGAAGGCACGGCCGTGCAGATGGGCGGCGCGCTGGCCGACCAGCTGACCCGCATGTTTCGCTTGAACAATGAAGACCGCCGCATCATCCTGATGGCCGGCATCAGCGCCGGCTTTGCCTCCGTCTTTGGCACGCCGCTGGCGGGCGCCCTCTTCGGCCTGGAAGTGCTGGCCATCGGCCGCCTGCGCTATGAAGCCATGCTGCCTTGCCTGGCAGCCGCCGTCATCGCCGACCAGGTGGGCCTGCTGTGGGGCGTCCAGCATACGCATTACGCCATGCCACTGATCCCCGCCCTCTCCGCCTGGACCCTGTGCGCGATGGTGATCGCGGGCGTGCTGTTCGGCGTGACCGGTAAGATATTTGCGCAAGCCACGCACGGCTTGAGCGGGCTGATGAAGCGCTGGATCAGCTACGCCCCGCTGCGTCCGCTGGCCGGTGGCGTGATCATCGCACTTGCCGTGTGGCTGATCGGCACCGATCGCTACCTCGGTCTGGGCATTCCCACCATCGTCGATGCCCTGAAGGGACCGCTGCCCGCATACGATTTCCTGGGCAAGATGGCGTTTACCATCGTCTCGCTGGGCACGGGTTTCAAGGGCGGCGAAGTGACGCCCCTGTTCTTCATCGGGGCCACCCTGGGTAATGCGCTGGGCCCGCTGCTGCACCAGCCCGTCACCCTGCTGGCCGCCATCGGTTTTGTCGCCGTATTTGCTGGCGCCGCCAACACGCCCATCGCCTCGACCCTGATGGCGATGGAACTGTTTGGCGCGGAGATCGGCGTGTACGCGGCCATCGCCTGCGTCGTGGCCTATCTGTTTTCCGGCCACGCGGGCATTTACCGGGCGCAACGCAACGGCCACGCCAAGCGCCATCCGGCCAAGGATCTCGACACATGACACAGAATATCTACGACAACGACGCCTTCTTCACGGCCTACAGCCAACTGCCCCGCTCCATCGGCGGACTCGACAGCGCCCCCGAATGGCCAGCCCTGCGCGCCATGCTGCCCGAGGTACAGGGAAAAAACGTGCTGGACCTGGGCTGCGGCTATGGCTGGTTCTGCCGCTGGGCTGCCGAGGCTGGCGCGGCGCGGGTGCTGGGCGTGGATGTGTCGGAAAAGATGCTGGTGCAGGCGCACGCCATGGGGACGCACGCGGCGCTCGAATATGCCCGGCTTGACCTGGAACAACTGGCCTTGCCGCCCGCCAGCTACAACCTCGTCTACAGCTCGCTGGCGTTCCACTACATCGAGGATTTTGCCACCTTGCTGGCCGCCATTCGCCAGAGTTTGCAACCGGGCGGCAAGCTGGTGTTTTCCATCGAACACCCGATCTTCATGGCGCCCCGCCAGCCCGGCTGGCTGACGGATGCGCAAGGCCGCAAGCGCTGGCCCGTCGACAGCTACCAGCAGCAGGGCCCGCGCGTGTCGGACTGGCTGGCGCCCGGCGTGATCAAGCAGCACCGCACCCTGGGCACGACCTTGAATGCCTTGCTACACGCAGGTTTCCAGCTGGAACATGTGGAAGAATGGGGTCCCACCGACGCACAGGTCGCGCAGTTGCCGGCCCTGGCGGAAGAGCGTGAGCGGCCGATGCTGTTGCTGGTGGGGTGTGGCGTCAAGTAACTGCGCCGTCAGCTGGCCACATTGCGCGTAAAGCGCAAGGTGGATTCGCCCGCATTGACGTAGGCATACGCTTGCGCACTGCTGAAAACAAGAAAATCGCCCGCAGCCAGCCGTCTGGTTTCCGCCGCCAGCACGAGCTGCAACTCACCTTCCAGCACGTAGAGCATTTCGCTGAAACCGGCCGGATCGGCTTGGGCATCGTAGCGCTCGCCCGGCGCCAGGATCCACGACCACAGTTCCACCTGGCGGCTGGCGGGCGCCGCGCCCAGCAGCACGGCCTGGCTTGCCTGCGAGGCGCTTTGCCACATCAGCACGCGCAGGCTGTCGTGCGGCTGCTGCGGCGGCTGGACCAGGTCGACAAAGGCCACGTTCAACGCGGCCGCCACATGGTCGAGGTTGGCCAGGCTGATGTTGGTGCTGCCCGCCTCGACGCCATTGACCATGCGCCGGCTCAGGCCCGACTTGCGCGCCAGCTCTTCCTGGCTCAGGCCGGCAGCCAGGCGCAAGCGCCGCAGATTTCTGGCCAGGTGTGCCAGCACGCCACCGGCCTCGGCTTGACTGCGCAATATATTGCTCCTATGATGATGGGAAATATTTTGCTCATAGCATAGCGTCCCATGAAAACACACGCAAGTCCCCCGCCCGCCGTCGGCCTGCCCGAACTGGCCCTGATCGCCATTACCTTCATCTGGGGCGGCACTTTTCTCATCGTGCAGCACGCCGTGACGGTCAGCGGGCCGCTGGCCTTTGTGGCCGCCCGCTTTGCGGTGGCCGCCAGCATCGGCGCCCTGATTTGCCGCGGCCAGCTGCGTCAGTTGACGAAAGCGGAGTTGCTGACGGGTGTGGCCATCGGCGTGAGCATCTTTGGCGGCTACGCGCTGCAAACCTATGGCTTGATGTATATCACGAGCAGCAAGTCGGCTTTCATCACGGCCTTCTATGTGCCCATCGTGCCGCTGGTGCAATGGCTGGTCTTCAAGCAGCGGCCCCACCCTGCCGTGTGGGCGGCCGTGGTGCTGGCTTTCGCCGGCTTGCTGCTGCTCACCGGCACGGATGGCTTGAGCATGGGTTTTGGCACGGGCGAGCTGATCACGGCCGTGGGCGCCATCGCCATCGCGCTGGAAATCATCCTCATCAGCCGCGTCTCGCCGCAATTGAACATCTTGCGCGTGACCATCGTGCAACTTGCGACGGCATCCCTCATCGCCCTGCTGCTGATGCCCGTCATGGGCGAAGCACCACCCGTCCTCAGCAAGACCTTCCTCCTCAGCGTCCTGGCCCTGGGCTGCGCCAGCGCGCTGATTCAATATGTGATGAACTGGGCGCAAAAGCGCATCTCCGCCACCAAGGCTACCTTGATCTACGCAGGCGAACCCGTGTGTGCCGGCGTGATCGGCCGCATCGCCGGCGAGCGCCTGCCGGCCCTGGCCATCGTGGGCGCGATATTGATCATCGCAGCAGGCATACTCAGCGAGTGGCGGCCCAAGCGCCGCGTGCGCGCTGCCGGCAAGGCTGTCCAGTCATAAGGTTTATTCCTCGGCCCGCCGCAGCACCGCATCTCCGTGCAAGGCCAGCGGCACGGCCCTGGCCCAGCGATTCGACGACAGCGAAAACGTCAGCGCGCGCACCTGGTGGTACCAGCCGGCGGGCACGTACAGCATGTCGCCCGGCTCGACGAGGCATTCGATCATGGTGGCCTGGCGCGCCAGGGGAAAACGTTCGAAATCGGGCGCTTCCGGGTCGAACGGAGAGCCGAACAGGATGGCGTTCGCCTCGCTGGGATAGAGAAAGGCATCGTGGTGCGGCGGCGACAGGAAGATACGCTTGCGGCCCCACACTTGGGCGAAGATATTGTCGTCGTAATCACAATGCAAAGGCGTCACCGTGCCGGCCGGCCCCACCCAGAAGCGTGGCGGGCCCATCTTGTCGAAATACGTGGGCCAGTGGCACAGGCGGTTCAGCTCGCGCAATTCCAGGTTGCCCAGGTACGGCGGCAGCACGTACTTTCCCTCTGCCACCAGATCCAGGTATTGCCCCATCGACATATCCTGCATGGCGCGGTCAGCCGCAAACGCCGTATTGACGTAGTCGCCCACGCGCGCGCGCACGGGCACGTGGCTGAACTGCTCGCGCAAGATGCCAGGCTCCAGCTGGGATAAGGGCCAGCGCTGCACCAGCCCGCGCATCAAGAAGGGCAAGCCCAGCGCGGCGCGCGCGCGGAAGGCGGCGGCATCCAGCATGGCCAGGCGCGGCACTTCGGTGATGGTGGGCAAGTCACGCGCCGCCTGCTTGATGGCCTCGCGCATGGCCTCGATGGACGTGACGCCGCGCACCTGCGCATCCTTGGCTTCGCGTGCCTGTTTGCGCGCAAGTGCCGCTTCGGGTGAGCTGAATGCTGCTGGCGGCCTGGGCGGCAAGGCGCGCGGCGATATGGGGGTGGCCGCAAGCGGGAGCGGCACTTCTTTTTCTACAGACATAAACCTTCTTTGCGATCAAGGCATCGCACGGCATGGCGCGACAGTGCGCCATTTTAAGCCAGCAAGGCCCGTTTCAGCACGCATGACACAATCCCTACGACGCATCGACACCTGACAAAACCGTCGCGAGCGGCAGTGATTTGTGGCTAAGAAGCGCAACCGTACTGCAGTACGGTGAGCATCGCAGGCCGCAAAGCGCGACGCGCAGCAGGTTTGGTCAGGTGTCCTCAGACAGGGGTTTTGAAGATGGGATCGACGATGAACTGCTGCGCCTTGATGCGCAGGGTGCGCTCCTCGTCCAGCTCGGCGCGCGTTTCGCCCAGCTCTTCACGTTCCGCTTCCAGTTCCAGGCGCGCGGCCGCCAGCTCCGTTTCCACGCGCGTCAGGCTTTCCAGCTTCAGCTGGGCCTGGATCAGTTCGGCGCGCGCCGCTTCGGCGGCCTCTTCCAGACGGGGGATGCCTTCGAGCTTGAATTGCGCCTTGGCCAGGTCCATGCGCGCCTGCTCGGCCGCCTCTTCCAGGCGCGGCAAGCCTTCCAGGCGCAGTTGCGCCTTGGCCAGGTCCGTACGGGCCTGGTTCGCCACCTGCCTCTCCCGTTCGAGCTCCTCGCGCAAGGTTTCCAGCTCGCCCGCCTGCAGGTCGAGCAACTCTTGCTGGCGCTCGTTCTCGCTGGCCAGGTCCATCAATTCCTGTTGATTGTCGTTCATCTCGGCTTCATGCGCGCTGTGGCTGGCGCTTAATTCCTGTCCTACATAATCGAGGATGGCTTGCTGCAGCACGGGCGACAGTTCGGCAGCGGCAGCGATCTGGCGCTGCGCGCCCGCCTTGCGGCGCTGCAAGAGCTTGCTGATGGTGCCCAGGCAGGCACCGTTGCCCAGCCGTTCGCGCAAGGCGCGCACCGTGATCGCCAAGCCTTCGCCCGCCATCGCCTCCATTGCCGCATTGATCTGTTCCGCGCTTACTTTTGCCATTGTCGTGTACTCGTGAATGTTGCCCAAGGCAATCTTGCCCTGGGGCATTATCTTATGCCAGCGGAGGCAAAGCGTAAAGTATTTCTCAATAGAAATTGCAATAGCACAACGGAAACGTGTGCAAACATGCGGCATGCGGTGTCTAGGACACCTAACAAAACCGTAGCGAGCGGATGTGAGTTGTGGCTGAGAGGCGGAGCTGTGCGGATGCACAGTGAGCATCGGAGGCCGCAAATCGCGACGCGCAGTAGGTTTTGATAGGTGTTACTCTTCCAGCAAGCCATTTTCCGTGAGCATATCCTGCACCAGTTCCAGGCGCAGCACGGGATTGTCCTGGCTCAGCAGGAGCTGTTTCTGCATGGCGTTCAGGGACAGCAGCTCGCACCAGCGGTTCGCCACCCAGCCGCACTCGTCGAGGCGATACGGCGGCTGCAAGGGCATTTGTTCAGGCGGGATTTTTTCCTCCTGCAAGGTGCGGATCAGGGCGCCCAACGCGTCAGCCACGTTCTGCTGCTCTTGCGGGATGGGAATGGTTTTATCCGGCGGCAAGGTTTCGACCTGCGCCATCCACAAGCCGTGCTTCATCTGCTCGCTGGAAACGATGTGAAAGCGCAGCATGCCCATGCATTTGATTTGCAGCAAACCCGACAGGGGCGCGGCCCAGTCGACGACCCGCGCCAACGTGCCCACAGGCGCCAGGGTTTCCTGCTGGCCCGGCTTACGCACTTCCGCGCCGTCCAGCAGTTGCACCACGCCGAACGGCTGCTCGCCCATGATGCACTGACGTATCATGTCCAGATAGCGTACCTCGAAGATCTGCAGGGGCAGATAGCCATCGGGATACAGCACCGTATTGAGCGGGAACAAAGGTATCGAGGTCATAGCGCATGATGGCACGAATGGCATATCCGTGCAGCGCGCCTTGCGTCCCTGATTATTTGTAAAAGCGCCTTTTCTTGGCCCGCTCCGCCGCCTTCGGCGCCAGCACCTTGACGGCCTTTTTCTCGATGGTGCCGCCGGCGGACGTGCCTGGCACGCGGTGCTCGGCCTCGAAACCGGGCTCCTCGTTGCGTTTCAGGGTTTGCCGGGTCAGCGCTTCCACGGCCGACAGCAACTCCACTTCATCGGCGCAGACGAGAGAAATCGCTACACCCGAGGCGCCCGCGCGGCCCGTGCGGCCGATGCGGTGGATATAGTCTTCCGCCACGGTGGGCAAGTCGAAATTGACAACGACGGGCAACTGGTCGATATCGAGCCCACGGGCGGCCACGTCGGTAGCCACCAGCACTTGCACCTCGGCGGATTTGAAACGGGCCAGCGCGCGCAGGCGGTTCGGCTGCGTCTTGTCGCCATGGATGGAATCGGCGCGCACGCCCTGCTCCAGCAAGGTATTCACCAATAGCTCGACGCCCTTGCGCGTCTTGACGAAGACCAGGACCTGGCCCCAGCGCTTTTTCTTCAGCAAGTGCAGGAACAGTTCCGGCTTGCGTTTCTTGTCGCACACGATGACCGATTGCTTCACGGCTTTGACTGTGCTGTTACGCGCGCTGACCTCCACCGAGACGGGATCCTTCAGCATGGTTTTCGCCATGGCGCGGATGGCGTCCGAGAAGGTGGCCGAGAACAACAGGGTCTGGCGCTGCTTGGGCATGGTCATCAGCAATATATCGAGCTCGCGCTCAAAGCCCAGGTCCAGCATGCGGTCCGCCTCGTCCAGCACCAAAGTCTGCACTTGCTCGAACTTGACGGCGCCCTGCGTCTGCAAATCCAGCAAGCGGCCCGGCGTGGCGACCAGCACGTCGAGGCCCTTGCGCAATTTGCTGATCTGCGGCTCGATAGGCACGCCGCCATAGGCGACAAAGCAGCGCAGCGGCAAGTTGCCGCCATAGCTGCGGAAGCTGGCATACACTTGCTCGGCCAGTTCGCGCGTGGGGACGAGCACCAGCACGCGCACGCACTGGGGCGCCACCACGCCTTCCAGGGTCAGGCGCTGCAGCAGCGGCACGGCAAAGCCGGCCGTCTTGCCCGTGCCCGTCTGGGCGGCGGCCATCAGGTCGCGCCCGGCCAGCACGGCGGGAATCGCTTGCGCCTGCACGGGCGTAGGCTTGGCATAGCCGAGCTCGTCAAGTTTGCGGACCAGGGGATCGATCAGGCCGAGGGAGGAAAACGTCATGGGGAAAGCAATCTTGGCAAAGGAAAAGGTGGCGCGCACGGACCAGCCGTGCGCGCGATTGCCGAGATTATAGGCCAGCGGGCATGCGGGCCGGAGTTTTCAGCATGAAAACATCGCCATCAGAACTTCATTTCCAGGGTCGCGCGCGCCTGCGGCGAACTCGGTGAAATGCTGTTGCGCACGATCGTGCCGCTGGCGTCCGCATACGTGGTGGTGCTTTCGAAGTCTTGCGCCAGCAAGTTCGACACGGCCAGGCGCAATTGATTCTTAGCATCGAACTTCCACAGCGCATAAATGTCAAGGTCGCGCCGCGGCGACGTGTAGGCGCTCTGGCGTTCGGTGATGCGCACGGGGCCGCCATTGCGGAAATTGAAGCTGCCGCCCGTCGTCAACATGCCATCGGGCGTCTTGTAGTCGAGACCGAAGTTGCCGCTGACGGGCGTTTGCTGGTCGAGACGGTTGTCCGGCCCCGGCACCTGTTCCACCTGCGACCAGTTGCGGCTGACGCTGGCGCGCAGGTCGATGGCCGGCACGGGTGCGGCCAGCATGGCGCGCAGCGGGAACTTCGCTTCCAGTTCCAGTGTCTGCGTATTTGCGCGGCCATCGTTGACGGGCGTGGATACCCAGCGGTCATCGATGAACAGCAAGCCCTGGCGCGTGTAGCCGTCGATGCGGCGGGCCGAGGCACGCGCGCTGAGCAAGGCGCCTTCGGCCCAGTAGTGCTCGTACGAGGCATCGATACCCAGCGCCAGCTCCGGCTTCAGATACGGATTGCCTTCGCGGTCGGGGTCCGTCTGGCTATTGTTGGTCGAAGTATTGCGGCGCGGAATCAGGCTCGACGTGGGCTGCGCCTTGTAGGTACGCGTCAAGGCCAGGCGTACCTGGTCGCCCTTGGTATCAGGCAACTTCCACAGGGTTTGCAGCAGCGGGCTCCATACGCTGGTGCGCTGCTGCACTTCGTCATAAGTGTCGCCCGCGCTGCGCGTATCGATGCCTTCCCAGCGCACACCCGCATACATCGACCAGCGCGGCGTGATTTCCCAGTCATCCTGTACAAACAGGGCCAGGCGCTTGATCGTGGCGTCGAAACCTTCGTCGCTGTTGACGGGCGGACGCGCGCCCAAGGTGCCCAGGGCCGCTTCGCGCTGGCGGCGCGATTCCTCGCGCTCGGTGTACGCGCCATCCCAGCCCATCGACAGGGCGTGGCCGGGCAGCAAGGGCGTCGAATATTTGCCAGTCGAACTGACGCCGTTTTCCGTCGCCTTCACGCCCACCTTGCGGTCGAGCGCCAGGCCGCTGCCATCGATAAAGCCTTGCTGCAGGCTATCGGACGTATTGCGGGCGGCCGAGGCGCCCACTTTCAATTCCAGCCGGGCGCCGCCAGCCAGCTTATGCATCCATGTCAGGTCGCTGCGGCCGAAGGCATTATGGTTGCTCGAGCTGCCCGCGTTGGTGTCGTAGTCTGGGCGCAAGCCCTGCTCCGTCTCGGCGCGGCTGAAATTGCGGTGGTTCGAGCGCCCGCCATTGAAAAAGAATTGCGCCGTCACATTGTCACCATTGGCCAGCACCCAGTTCAGGCGCGGCGACAGATTGATGCCTTCCGGGCGGCCATCGCCCGTGCCATTCGTGCGGCGCAGCAGATTTTGCCGGCCATCGGGCGCGAAGCCCAGTTCCAGTCCGGGATTGTCGTAATGGTAGTCGTAGCGGAACAGCGAAGCGGCCAGCGAGTAGGAGAAATTGCCGTCGCGGTCGGACAGTTGCACGTTCACGCTGGGCGAAAAGCTCACGTCGCTGCCCTGCACACCCAGCTTGAGCTCGCGCTGCGCTGTTTTCACGGCTTTTTTCAGCACCACGTTAATGGTGCCGGCGATCGACTGGGTGCTGTACTCGGCACTGGCCGCATGCAGGATTTCGATGCGCTCGATGACGTCGGGCGACAGGGTATCGAGCGAAAAACCGGCCGGCGCCCGTTCGCCATTGAGTAAAATCTGCGTGTAGCCGCTACCCAGGCCCCGCATGCGGATTTCGCCGCCCGAGCGCCCGGCCGCGCCAGACACGGTAATGCCGGGCAGGCGCTTGAGCACGTCGGTGACATTCGTGTCGCCATACTTGAGGATTTCCTCGCTGCCCACGACCATCTTGCTGGCCGTATCGTCGCGACGCGGATCATAGCCGCTACCCTTGACTTCCACGGTTTGCATGGGCTTCTCGGCCTTCAGCGGCGCGGCAGCGGCATCAGTGGGGGCTGGCGTTTCGGATTGCTGGGCCTGGGCATTCCAGGCAAACAGGACAGCGGAACAAACAACGGTAAGGCGAAGGCAACGGCGTGGCATCATGACCTGGCTAAAAAAGTTGGCTGAATAAAAATGGCTAAAAGCTAAAAAACAGGCCGCCGTATTGTGCTGCAATTTTTTCCGACTGGCACAGTTTCCTGAAAATATTTCCTATAGCAAATTAAATTCGGCGGCAGACTGTGCTACGCACCCTTGCATACGGTACATATCATTGCGCGCCACATCGCCGCTATAATGCGTTTTCACCAATTCCCATCATCCCCGTCAAAGGCTTCCCATCGTGTCTGACCGTCTTGCCGTTTTGCCTCAATATCTGCTGCCCAAGGGAGCGTTGACCAATTTTGCCGGCCGGATTGCCGGTGCCAAGGGCGGCGCCATGACCACGCGGCTGATCCGCTGGTTCGTCGGCCGCTACAACGTCAACATGGATGAGGCGCTGGACCCGGACATCACGCACTACACGAGCTTCAACGACTTTTTCACGCGCGCGCTGCGCCCCGATGCCCGCCCGCTGGCCAAGGCCGACTACATCTGCCCCGTCGATGGCCGCATCAGCCAGTTCGGCAGCATCGACAAGGACCAGATCTTCCAGGCCAAGGGCCACAATTTCAGCACCACGGCCCTGGTGGGCGGCG
Organism: Janthinobacterium salmonicoloratum; assembly: GCF_051380845.1. Taxonomy (NCBI): domain Bacteria; kingdom Pseudomonadati; phylum Pseudomonadota; class Betaproteobacteria; order Burkholderiales; family Oxalobacteraceae; genus Janthinobacterium; species Janthinobacterium salmonicoloratum. The sequence continues at coordinate 228,491 of NZ_JBNYXV010000008.1, forward strand.
ATGCGGCCCTGGCGGCCCAGTTCGAACACGGCAGCTTCGCCAATCTGTACCTGAGCCCGCGCGACTACCACCGCATCCACATGCCGTGCGACGGCCGTTTGACGCGCATGATTTATGTTCCCGGTGAATTGTTTTCCGTCAATCCGACGACGGCGCGCGGCATTCCCGGCCTGTTCGCCCGCAACGAGCGCGTCGTCTGCGTGTTCGACACGGCCAACGGCCCCTTTGTCATGACTCTGGTCGGCGCCACCATCGTCGGCAGCATGGCTACCGTCTGGCACGGCGTCGTCAACCCTCCCCGCACTGGGCAGGTGCGCGACTGGAGCTATGCCAACGACAATGTGGTGCTGAAACAGGGCGAAGAGCTGGGCCGCTTCCTGCTCGGCTCCACCGTCGTCATGCTGTTTCCGAAAGGCACCGTAGGCTTCAACGCCAACTGGCAACCGGCCGGTCCCGTGCAGCTGGGCGAAGTCATGGGCAACGTGCCCAAGTAAGACAGCAAGACGCGCTCCTACACGGGCGCGTCCGTTTTATACATTTCCTCCATCAAGTCCAGGAATGCGCGCGTCTTGGCCGGCATCAAACGCCGGCCGGGAAAAACGGCCCAGCCCGTGACCAGCGGGAAACTCCACTCCGGCAGCACGCGCACCAATTCCCCCGTCGCCACATACGACTTGGCAAAGCGATCCGTGCTGGCCGCGATGCCCACGCCCGTGCAGGCCATGCGCACCAGCAATTCCGGTGAATTCGCCAGCAGGCGCACGGGCAAGTCGCGCTCCCACGTCGTCTTGCCGCGAATCAAAGTCCAGTGCACGAGGCCATGCACGGCCCGTGGCAAGCTGAGCAAATCATGGCCGTATAAATCGTCGGGATGCTCGGGCAAGCCGTGCACGCTCGTGTATTGCGGCGAGGCATACAGGGACAGGGTGCTGAAGGCCACGCGGCGCGCGGACAGGCTGGCATCGTCGGGCAAGTTGCCCATGCGGATGGCTAGGTCGAAATTTTCTTCCAGCAAATCCACGCGGCGTGCCGACAAGTCCAGTTCCAGCGAAATGGCCGGATAGCGGCGCACGAACTCGGCCAGCACCTGGCGCATCAGCGCGTCGCCGAAATCGGCCGGCATGGATATGCGCAGCAAGCCGCTGGGGCCCGCCTGACGGTGCTGCGCCAGCGCGCCGGCCGCCTCCGTTTCTTCCACCACCTTGCGCGCATGCTCGAGCAAGCTGGCGCCAAACTCCGTCAGCGCCAGCTTGCGCGTCGTGCGCAGCAGCAGCCGTTCGCCCAATTTCGCCTCCAGCAGCGAGATGCGCCGCGACAGGGTCGACTTGGGCAAGTCCACGCGCACGGCGGCGCGACTGAAACTGCCGCATTCGACGACGCGGGCGAACAGCAGCAAATCTCCGGGATCGATATCCATATATTCTCATTGTTCCATCAGTGGATTAATGTTATCCATTTTAACGGCTTCCGCATCAATTTTGGAATTGCTATAGTTCATCCATCGCAAGACACCTCACAACGGAGAAAACAAGATGAACATCCTGCAAATCAATTCCAGCGCCCGTAGCACCGGTTCCGCCTCGACCCGCCTGGCTGACGCCATCGTCGCCCGCGTACAAGCAGCCAACCCCGGCGCCGCCCTGGTCCGCCGCGACCTGGCTGCCGCACCGCACCCCGTGCTCGACGAGCCGACCCTGCAAGCGCTGTTCACCCCAGCGGACAAACGCACGCCGGAGCAAGCGGCCCGCATCGCCCTGGACGACGCGCTGATTGCGCAAGTGCAAGTGGCTGACGTCATCGTCATCGGCGCGCCGATGTACAACTTCGGCATCACCGTGCAACTGAAAAGCTGGTTCGACGCGATTGCCCGCGCCAACGTCACCTTCAAATACACGGAAAACGGCCCCGTTGGCCTGCTGACCGGCAAGAAAGTCTACGTGGGCCTGTCCCGCGGCGGCTTGCACCGCGACAGCGCCAACGATAGCCAGGTGCCTTACCTGAACACCATGTTCGGCTTTCTGGGCCTGACCGACGTGCAATATGTGTATTCGGAAGGCATGGGCATGGGCCCGGACGCCGTGGCCAAGGCGCAAGCGCAAGCGGACGCCGAGATCAACGCGATCCTGGTGTAATCGCAGCAGTGAAAGGGGCGGCGCACTGGCGCCGTCCCGGCCTAGAGGAGAGAACAATGAGCGATACCACCACCGTCGACAAGCCACGCGCCGTCGAGCGCGTGATCGCCGGCCAGGCCGTCATGGATGGCGCCGGCGTGAAGATCAACCGCGTGCTGACGCAGCAATTGCAGCGCCGTCTCGACCCATTTTTGATGCTCGACAACTTTGCCAGCGACAAGCCGAACGACTATATCGCCGGCTTCCCCGAGCATCCGCACCGGGGTTTCGAGACAGTGTCGTACATGATCACGGGGCGCATGCGCCACAAGGACAGCGCTGGCCACGAAGGCTTGCTGACCTCGGGCGGCGTGCAATGGATGACGGCCGGCAGCGGCGTGATCCATTCGGAAATGCCGGAGCAGGAAGAAGGCGTGATGGAAGGTTTTCAGCTGTGGCTGAACCTGCCTGCGCGCGACAAGATGCGCACGCCGTGGTACCGCGATTTTGACAGCAGCGAAATCCCCCGCTACACGACAGACGCGGGAGTAGCCGTGCAAGTGATCGCCGGGACCAGCCATGGCGTGACGGGCGCCGTGCAGCGCGAGATGACGGAACCGCTGTACCTCGACATCGACTTGCCGGCCGGCGCCAGCTTCGAGCAGCCCTTGCCGCCAGGCCATAATGCCTTCCTGTACACTTTCCGTGGCGAAGTGCAGGTCGACGGCAAGGCCGTGCCCGCCCTGCGCATGGCCATCTTCGCCAACACGCCGGGCAGCGACGGCGTGCGCATCGAGGCGCCCGAAGGCGGCCGCGTGATCCTCGTCGCCGGCCAGCCCTTAAACGAGCCCATCGCGCAATATGGCCCGTTTGTCATGAATACCCAGGCGGAAGTGTTCCAGGCCGTACAGGATTTCCGCGAAGGCAAGTTTGGCGAGACGGCGGCGCACTAAAGTTGTCTGCTGCGTCAACAACCTGCAGTGCCTCCGGGCCTGCAGGTTTTTTTTCGTGCCGACTATTTTGTTGCTTTTCAATTACACTGACGGCAACCTCATTCCACAAAGCATTCCATGCAGCCGACGCACACCGAACACGACGCTACCCATTTGCACGCCCACCTGAAAGGCGACGCCAAGCACACCCATTCGTTCGAAGGGCGCAGCCAGAGCATCCTCGCGTGGGCGCTGGGGCTGACCCTGTCGTTTGCCGGCATCGAGGTGGCGGCCGGCTTCATGTCCAATTCGCTGGCCCTGATTTCCGACGCGGGCCATATGGTCACGGACGCGGCCGCGCTGGGCCTTGCCCTGCTGGCGCAGCTCATCGCGCGCCGCCCGCCCTCGCCGCGCCACTCATTCGGCTTTGGCCGCGCCGAAGCGCTGGCCGCCTTTGTCAACGGCCTGGCCATGCTGTGCGTGGTGGGCTGGATCTGTTATGAAGCCGTGCTGCGCTTTTCCGCCCCGCAACCCGTCAAGGGCGGCATGGTCTTCATCGTCGCCTTCATCGGCCTGGCGATCAACGTGGTGGTGGCGTGGGTCTTGTCGAAAGACAAGCAAAGCGTGAACACGCGCGCCGCCCTCGTCCACGTGATGGGCGATTTGCTCGGCTCGGTCGCCGCCATCGTCGCCGGCGCCGTGATTTACTTTACGGGCTGGATGCAGATCGACCCGCTGCTATCCGTGCTGGTATCCCTGCTGATCCTGAAATCCACCTTTGGGGTATTGAAAGAGTCCTACCACTTCCTGATGGAAGGCGTGCCCATGCACATCGATTACATCCAGGTGGGCGCTGACGTGGAACAAGTGGATGGCGTGATTGCCGTGCACGATCTGCATGTGTGGGATATGTCGCCCGGCCAGCCGGCCCTGATCGGCCACGTGGAAATCGAGCACCTCGACCATTGGCCCAAGGTCTTGCGGGCGATCAAGAAGATGCTGTTAGCCAAACACGGCATCGATCACATCACCTTGCAGCCGGAGACGGCGGCGATGGCGGGCTTGCACGCGGGCGACAAGACCCACTAGCAAGGACTGGGGTCAGACCCTCGGCCACGTTAGCTCAGCACTTTGCGTTAGCGGCCTTGGGGGGCTGACCCCGGCAGTTCATTGCGTCAACTGCGCCTTGCCTCAAGGACGCCACTCACATCCTTGATCACATTCAGCGCTTTTAACAACTGCGCCGTCGAGCTGATCTCGGCCGTAAAGGTCATGCGGGCCTGACCCTTGGCGCTTTGGGTGTTGACGCCGATGACGTTGATCTTTTCGCGTGAGAAAATTTCAGAGATGTCGCGCAGCAAGCCCTGGCGGTCGCCTGCGAGAATGAAGATGTCGACCGGGTACACGGTGTCGTGCCCGCCCGTGCTGCCCCATTCCGTGAAGATCACGCGCTCGGGCGACTTGGCGCGCATCTCCTCGAAGTTTTTACATGTGGCGCGGTGGATCGAGACGCCCTTGCCGCGCGTCACAAAGCCGACGATGCTGTCTGGCGGCGCCGGCTTGCAGCACTTGGCCAGCACCGTCATCAAGCCTTCGGTTCCCACCACCAGCACGCCGGACTTGGCGCCCTGTTCCACGCTGGAAGCGCGACTTTTCCCGACCAGCACGGCATCTTCCGGCACCACCACTTCGCCATTGTCGTGCAGCGCCTGCTCCACGTGGCGCAGGCTGAATTCATCCTTGCCGACGGACAGGAACAGCTCGTCGACTTTCGCAAAGCCCAGCTTTTGCGCCAGCGCTTCCAGGTTGACGGCCGTCTTGCCTTCGCGCTGCAGGGATTTCTCCACCAGCGCGCGGCCGTGGGCCAGGGTTTCCTGCATGTCGATGGCATGGAACCAGGCGCGAATTTTCGAGCGCGTGCGCGTGCTGACGGCATAGCCGGCGCTGAGCCAGTCACGCGATGGCCCGGCCGTGCCCGGCGCACCTTTGGCCGTGATGATTTCGCAAGTCTGGCCGTTCTTCAGCTGGGTATTCAGGGGCACCATGATACCGTCGACCTTGGCGCCGCGGCAGCGGTGGCCCACGTCCGTATGCAGGTGATATGCAAAGTCGACGGGCGTGGCGCCCACGGGCAGCTCCAGCACCCTCGCCTGCGGCGTCATGACGAAGATGCGGTCGTCCAGGGTGGCGGATTTCAACTTTTCCACCCATTCGCGCTGGATTTCCTCCTGCCCCACGACGGCGTCGGCGACCTCGGTTTTCCACGCCAGCAGCTGGCGCAACCAGGCGATCTTTTCGTCGTATTTCTGGCCGGCAAAGTTCGAGCCGCCTTCTTCCTTGTAGCGCCAATGCGCGGCCACGCCGTATTCGGCAAAGCTGTGCATTTCATTGGTGCGGATTTGTACTTCCAGCGGGCGGCCATCCTCGGCCGTCACCACCGTGTGCAACGACTGGTACCCATTGGGTTTCGGCCGCGAAATGTAATCGTCGAATTCTTTCGGGATGGGGGTCCAGATATTGTGGACCACGCCCAGCACCGTGTAGCAGGTTTTCACGTCGGCAACGATGACGCGGAAGGCGCGCACGTCGTACAGGGCCGTGAAATCAAGTTCCTTGCCGCGCATCTTGTTCCAGATGCTGTAAATGTGTTTCGGGCGGCCAAATACTTCCGCCTGGATGCCGGCCGAAGCCAGTTCCGTCTGCAGGCGCAAAATCGCCGAGGAAACAAAGCCCTCGCGCATCATGCGCTTTTCTTCCAGCATCTTGGCGATGCGTTTATACGCTTCCGGCTCGATGAAGCGGAACGACAAATCTTCCAGTTCCCACTTCAGTTGCCAGATGCCGAGGCGGTTCGCCAGCGGCGCGTACAGGTCCAGCGTTTCCTTGCCATATTCGCGCGTCATTTCATTGAACAGCTTTAATTCGGCGAAATAGCGCAAGGTCGTCACGCAAGCGGCCAGGCGCACCAGCACGACGCGCATGTCGGACGCCATCGCCAGCAGCATCTTGCGCAAGGTTTCCACCTGGGCCACGGCTTGCTGCGCCGCGTTCTTGCCGCGACCGGCAGCGCTGCCGTGCTGCGCCTGGGTCAGCGCGCGCAAGCGGATCAGCTGGCGCACGCCTGTTGCCAGGTCGCACACCTGCTTGCCGAAGCGCGGTTCGATATCGGCCGCCGTATCGGGTTCCAGCAGGGTCAGCTCGAACATCAGTCCGGCGATGCGCGTTTCCGCATCGCTGCGCAGGAAAGCGAGGGTGGTGGCAACGCCGAGAGCGAACTCCAGCGCGGAGCGGCCGGCAAAGGTCTGCTTGTCGCCATACGCTTCGGTGGCATACGCGAGCGCATCCAGCACGCGCGCGCTGTCCGGCGCACTCAAGCCCTCTACCAGTTGTTCCGATGTGACGCTATTCGGGGCCGAGATGGAAACCATGTAATACCTTTAAACTTAGTAACTGAGCAACTTGATAACTTAACGTTCTGCAGCGATGACGACGATTTCAACCAGGCATGCCGGATTGGCCAGTTTCGCTTCCACCGTGGCGCGCGGCGGCGTGTGGCTTGACGCAACCCAGTCGTCCCACACCTCATTCATGCCGGCGAAATCCTTCATGTCGGCGATGTAGATCTGGCACGACAGGATGCAAGTCTTGTCACTGCCCGCTTCCATCAGCAAACGATCGACGTGACCGAGCACTTCGCGCGTCTGGCCGACGATGCCCTGCGTGGTGTCTTCGGCGATCTGACCTGCCAGGTAGATGGTGTTGTTGTGTATCGCTACTTCGGAGAGGCGTTTGCCTACGTGCAGTCGTGTAATTTCCATGCTTCTTCTTTCGGTTGTTTCAAAATCTGTACAGCGATATTGCGTGTATTACTTACCCAACGTTACTTGCCCAGCGTTACTTGCCCAGCAAAAACTTGCGCGCGATGGCGATCTGGTCGTCATGGACAAAAGTGGGCGCATGGCCCACGCCGGCGATTTCCACCAGCTCCGCCTTCGGACCGCGGCCCAGCATGAGCGTGGCCGTTTCGTGCGACAGCAAATCGGATTCCGACCCGCGCACCAGCAAGGTGGGGCAGCGCACGGCATCATACGCGGCCCACAGCATGGCTTCGTCGCTGGCCGCCGATTCCGGCGTTGCCGAGCGGAACGGCATGGCCAGGCCCATATCATAGTGGCGGTGCCAGTGACCATCCTTATCCTGGCGCAACACATCCACTGCCAGTTTATGCCATTCCGCGTCCGTGTGCGGGCCGAAGCTGGCGGACACGTCCCGCACAAACTTGGCGCCCTGCTCGAACGTCTCGAAACGCAAGTCCTGGCCGATGTAGTCGCCGATGCGCTGCAAGGCTTCAGGCGCCAGTGTCGGGCCGATATCGTTCAGGACCAGCTTGCTGATCGGGCTGTTGGGCAAGGAAGCCAGGCCCAGGCCGATCAAGCCGCCCATCGAGGTGCCGAACCAGTCCACCGTCTGGCGCTCGCCATTGGCCAGCACGCGCGCCAGCAGGGTCACCATGTCGCTCACATATTGCGGTACGCGGTAAAACTGCGGGTTGGCCAGCCAGCCCGAGCGCCCGCGCCCCACCACATCGGGGCAGATCACGCGGTAATCACTGGCCATGGCGCGCGCCAGGTTGTCAAAGTCGTCCGCCACGCGCGTCACGCCATGGGCGCAGACGAGCACGTTCGGATTGTCCGGTGCGCCCCATTCCTTGTAGGACATGGTGTGCAAGCCTGCGGGGGAAATGCACTGGACAGATTTGATGCTCGCTTCGATCATGCCAATTCCTTATTTGATATAAAAAAAGCACCGCTTCCTGCCTGCCATGGGGTGTCCCGCGCGCGACGCTACGGCAGTGTAGCGCAGCGCGGGCAATGCTCCAAGCGCGCGCCTGAAATGCTGCGCCGCAGCACGCCAGTCATGGCGCAATACCCGATATAGCGAAAATGCATATCTGCGGTTATCCACAATTGAGCCGGCCTGGCAATGGGTAGATGATCGCAGCATCAACCCGCAAGAGGAGACCACTCGTGAAAAAACCATTCTATAAAATCCTGTACGTCCAGGTGCTGTTCGCCATCGTGGCAGGCGTGCTGCTGGGGGTGTTCTACCCCTCGAACGCCGTCGACATGAAACCGCTGGGCGACGGCTTTATCAAACTGATCAAGATGATCATCGCCCCGGTGATCTTCTGTACCGTTGTCTCCGGCATTGCCGGCATGCAGGACGTCAAGAAAATCGGCAGAGTGGGCGGCAAGGCGCTGCTGTACTTCGAAGTGGTCTCCACCTTCGCGCTGGCCATCGGCTTGCTGGTTGCAAACATCCTCAAACCGGGCGCCGGCTTCAACGCCGATCCGGCTCACCTCGACGCCAAGTCGATCGCGCAATACACGCACGCCGAAGGCTTGAGCACCGTCGACTTCCTGATGAACATCATCCCGAAGACCTTCGTTGACGCCTTCGCCAAGGGCGACATCCTGCAAGTGCTGCTGATCGCCATCCTGTTCGGCTTTTCGCTGTCCCTGCTGGGCGAGCGCGGCCGTCCCGTCACCAAGCTGATCGACGAGCTGTCGCATGCCATCTTCGGCATGGTCAACATCATCATGAAAGTCGCTCCCATCGGCGCGTTCGGCGCAATGGCCTTCACCATCGGCAAATACGGCCTGGCTTCGCTGATTCCACTGGCTAAACTGATGGGTTCGTTCTACCTGACCTGCTTCCTGTTCGTCTTCGTCGTGCTGGGCCTGATCGCCAAGTACACGGGCTTCTCCATCGGCCGCTTCTTGCTGTACATCAAGGAAGAACTGCTGATCGTACTGGGCACCAGCTCGTCGGAATCGGCCCTGCCGGCCCTGATGAAAAAACTCGAGCGCCTGGGCTGCTCGAAACCGGTGGTCGGTCTGGTCGTGCCTACCGGCTACTCGTTCAACCTGGACGGCACCAACATCTACATGACCATGGCCGCCCTGTTTGTAGCGCAAGCCACCAACACGGAACTGACCATCTGGCAGGAACTGACCATCCTGGGCGTGGCGATGCTGACCTCGAAAGGCGCCTCCGGCATCACGGGCGCCGGCTTCATCACCCTGGCCGCCACCCTGGCCGTGGTGCCGACGATCCCCGTGGCCGGCATGGCGCTGATCCTGGGCATCGACCGCTTCATGAGCGAATGCCGCGCGCTGACCAACTTCGTCGGCAACGGCGTGGCCACCATCGTCGTGTCGAAATGGGAAAAAGAACTGGACATGGACAAGCTGCACAGCGAGCTGGCCCATCCCACCCACCCGACCGACGACGCCTACGTCGCACCGACCGTGAATATCGTCAAGTAAGCCGACCTCTCCATTGAAAAGCCCCGCAGAGCAATCTGCGGGGCTTAATGAGATGGTCACCCTCCACCCTATAAGTTACTAAACTTGTAGGGTGTTTTCATTTCTGAAGGAGGCCATCATGGAAACCGTTACGCTCATCGGCATTGATCTCGGCAAA
>NZ_JBNYXV010000009.1:0-229817 GCF_051380845.1 Janthinobacterium salmonicoloratum
GGCGCAGGATACGGAAAGCCAGCACAGCAAGAGTTCAAGCATGAGCGCGTCGGCTGGCGTGGCGGCCAGCATCAGCAGCAAGGGCATGTCTGTCGGCTTCACGGCCAGCGTCAGCGGAAGCAAGGGCCATGAAGATGGCGACGGCACGAAGCAGCTCAATACCCACGTCAATGCGGGCGACAAGCTGGTCATCACAAGCGGTGGCGACACCAACATCAAGGGCGCCGTAGCCAGCGCCAACCAGGTAATTGCCGATATCAAGGGCAACCTGAACGTGGAAAGCCTGCAGGACACGGCCAAGTTCGACAGCAAGAGCCAGAGCATCTCCGTCAGCGGCACGGTCGGCTTCGGTGCCAGCGTCAGCGGCAGCTATAGCCAGAGCAATATGCACAACGACTATGCCAGCGTGCAGGAGCAGAGCGGCATCAAGGCGGGTGACGGCGGCTTCCAGATCAAGGTGGGTGGCAATACGGACCTGAAAGGCGCCGTCATCAGTGCCACGGAGGCGGGCAAGCTGAACAGCAGCCTGATTACGTCGACTTTGACGTATAGCGATATCGCCAATCATGCGATATCGAAGGGCAGCAGTGTTGGGGTGTCGGGTGGGATGTCGTTCGCAGGTACGGGGCCTAAAAACGACAACCTCACCAATGTCGGCGGCGAGAAGGATGCCAAAACCGCAGGCGTGCCTATTATCGTGGGGACTAGCGAAAATTCCAGCAGTACCACGCGCAGCGGCATCAGCGGCGGCACACTCGTTATCACCGATGATGCGGCCCAGCGCGCGGCGACGGGCAAGGGTGCGGATGAAGCTATCGCCGGAATCAACCGCGACGTAACAACTGGAGTGGATTCCAGCGGGAAAATTGGCAATAATTTCGACAAGGCAGCGCTGCAGGCGACGATGGACGTGACCAAGGAATTCGTCAAGGCAGCGGCGCCGCTGGCGGCGAACATGGTGGGCGAAATCGGCAAGACGAAACAAGATGCCGCGCTGCGCGACGTCCTGAGGTATGACGAGCTGAGCAAGCAAGCGAAGGCGAATGGCGATATCGAGCAGGCGAACGATTACACCGCTAAAGCTGCGGAAGCAAAGCAGACAGCCGACAACTGGGGCGACAACGGCGTCTACCGGATCGGCTTGCACGTGGCTACCCAAAGCTTGATTGGTGGTGCTGCGAACGGTGGTGGTGGCGCGTTAGGCGCCGCTGGTGGCGTCGTGGCGGGCAATCAGGGCCAGCAACTGGGTAAGTCGCTGGGCGAAGCTGCGGCTGCCAAGTTGGACTTGACGGACGAGGCCAGGACAACGCTCGTCAACACCTATCAGGAAACTTTCGCCACGCTGGGTGGGGCGCTGGGCGGACTTGCGGCTTCGGCCGCAGGTGGCCAGGGTGGCGCTAGTACGCTGACCGGCGCGGCGCAGGGCGCAGGCACGGCGCAGACGGTGGACCTCAATAACCGTCAGCTGCACTTGAGTGAAATAGATTTCCTGCACGACAAATCGCGTATCGGGCGGTATATCGCCTATATGGAGGGAAAAGGCCAGAAGTTGACGGAAGCACAGGCCAGTCAGGCACTCGACCGTTTCGGCGCCGCGATGGTTGACGAGCATTGGGCGGCACTCAACGGTCGCGATGCAGGCACCGAGGCATTCATCAAAAAGGAAGCCGCTTCGGCCAAATTGAGCTACGCCGATGATGCCGGCCGTCACGCTGGCTTCGTGGTGAAATCGTTGAACGAATATCGTGACGAACGAATTAACCTCAGGACAATGATAGACGCCGGCGGCGCCAATGCCAACGTCAAGGCGTTCCTGAATAACCAGATCGATACTCGCCGGGATGCCGGCTCGCAGCTTCGGTACGACGCTGCCTTTGCAAAGGGGCAAAAGGACGCGCGCAGGGATTCAACGATCCTCGGTGACGTCGGCAATTTCATCGGCGGTATTGTATCGATTCCCAAGTACTTGATTCAATCGGCGACGAGTGACAAGGTAGGAATGTTCGATGAAATGCACGAAAATGCTGCGTACAGTACGCTGCTGGAAATTCAGGGACGGCAGTCTGAATTGGGTTACATTGCTGGTCGGAAGATGGAGGATCTGGTCCGGACTGCACCTGTCAACGTACTCACAGCGGAACTTGGCGGTGCGGCGCTTGCCGGTGGTGTACGCGTTGCGGTGAATGTATCGAAGGCCGGCGCCGATATGCTTGGCGGCACCACGACCATCATCCGGAATGCCGAAATATTGGATCGCAATGGCGTTGTTGTCGCAATCCAAAATGCCAAGACAGGCGGGTATGAAGCAGTGGCGCAGCAGACCACTGGTGCCCAGGTTCCTACCTTGCGACGAGGGCCGGGCGTACAAAATTCGGCAGTGCCGAGCACTGCAAAGCCAGGTGTTCTCCTGCTGGGTGGCGGGGCAAATGCAGCAGAAGCTTTCGTTCCTTTTCGCAATTCTAAAGCTTCGCTTGATTTCAATGAATCACTTAGCGATTTTGGTAAGTTCACGAGTGTTAAGGTGAATTCCCATCAATTTGTTTTACCCAATGGCGAAGTTGTCATCCCGAGCCGCAAAAATCCTAACGGGTTCAGCCAAATGTTTGATGGCTCATTCGTTCCGGCAACGGGCGAACTCAGGGTCGACAAGTTGTACACTGCTAATCGTGGAAGCGGAATCGGCACGGAGATCATGTCCAGAGCAATAGAGTCTGTTGGCCCAGGAAACGTAAAGTCCATTTCTGGCACCTTGGGAATCGATAACTTATCTATATACGAGACCAATTTAGGCCGAGGCATGGTTCCGTTGGATGCCGCTCGAAACACGCCCGCTGCTGCAATTCGGGTAAAACTTGGATATGGAAATATTTCGTTTGACCCTGTAACTAAAACGATCAAAGGAGATCGATAGTGAAAAGCGATAAAACTGCTAGCCCTTTAATAGCCATCCTTCGGCAGGTTATGGCGGCGAAAAGATATGCCGCCTTATATGAAATCGTGGTGGGAATCTCAAAATATAATAAAGGCGAAGAGTCCCCGATTGACATGTCTGAATATGAGCAAAGTGCATGGCAACTTGTCATACATCATTTAGAATATCTGTCGAAATATGGAGATTCGACTCCGATGGTTGAAGTCAATGGGCGTAAGTGGTTTGCCCATCCGGAGCAATTTGAAATCTGGCTTGAACTCGGAGCGCCCGGTGTTGCCCTCGATGAGTTGCAATCCTATTTAGACGATTTTCCAATTTAACAGTTGGGGCAAATAGCGAGCGAGGCCGGGGTCAGCGAGGCATTCGTACACGATCTCAGCCTTGGCCGTCTCGATCTGCATAAGCGAAAAGCCAGGAGGCCGGGGGCAGATACCGTCTTGAATGGCAAGTCCTTTTGCCAAATAATGCGCATCAAAGGGCTTGTCAGTATGGATCACACCATAGATCAGATGTGCTAGTTTGTGCATTATCGCTCCAATCACGGCTTTTTTCGCCATGCCAGTTGCAGACAAGCGTTCGGCAAAACGTCACAGAATGCGATTGTGGCGACGTGCGACCAAGCTGGGCATGTAAAGCATAAAGCACCGGGGGCCGGGGTCAGGTCCGGTATTCGTACACGATCTCAGCCTTGGTCGTCTCGATCTGTAGCAAGTTGTGCTTTACCAAATGCTGATACGGCTCGACTGACTGTTTTGCTCGATACGTGAAAAGCGGCGGCAGTGTGGAGCATGGTATAGGCCGTAGTAAGTGGTTGGGCCATATGTTTGTGAGATTGATTGTTGTCGCTAGTGAAGTACTGATCCCGTGTGGGTATTTCTGAGGGTGTCGGCAACTGAATAACGTGGAAAACACTGAAAAATCAAAGGCATAGCAGTCTCATTGACAATCGAGTGGGAGTGAGTTTCCTGTGGGAAATTTTGTGTGCCGGAATGACTGAGTAAGCCAAAGCCCTGTTTTTACAGGGCTTTTTTTATGCCATCGATACCGGGTCCCATTGCCTGTTCTGCTGCCACAAGGCGGCGCTGCTTTTTACTGGTGGTAATTGGATAGTTAAAAGGCAGTTACCAAAGAGGTAAAGTTCTCAAGAAATAAATAAAATTGCCATGTGGAAATATTTATTTTATAATCTACTTGAGTAAATAATTACGTAAGGTAACATATGCACCTGCGCTTGACGCCATGGTGCGGTGTATTTTTGTTTAGCGGCACCTTGTGCGCCGCCGTGTCCGCGCAGACCCGTCCCGAAATCGCGCCGCCCCTTCCCAATACGCCTGGCACCAGCCAGCGCGATGATGCCAGCCAAGAACTGATACGCCAGCAAGAACGTGAGCGCCTCCTGCGCCAGCAGCAGGAGCGCAATCCCGACGTGCGCCTGCTCGAGGCGCCGGCAGCCGTCTCCGCCAATCGCCTTCCTGAAGGCGAATCGCCGTGCTTTACCATTAGTCATCTCGAACTGCGGGGAGAGGACGCCGCGCAGTTCCAGTGGGCGATGGCCGCCGCCGGGCGCGACGACCTGGGCGCGCCTGATTCTCCGCTGGGGCGCTGCCTGGGCACGCAGGCCATCAATGTACTGATGGGGCGGCTGCAAAACGCCATCATCGCGCGCGGCTACGTCACCACGCGCGTGCTTGCCGAACCTCAGGATTTGAGCCGTGGCACGCTGGCCTTGAGCCTGATACCAGGGCGTATCCGCCAGATCGGCTTTGCACCCGGCACGAATCCCCGCGCCACCTGGTGGAATGCCGTGCCGGCGCGCCCGGGCGACTTGCTCAATGTGCGCGATACGGAACAGGCGCTGGAAAACTTCAAGCGCGTGCCGACGGCCGAAGCCGATATCCAGATCATGCCGGCCGAGGGCGGCAACGCGAAGCCGGGCGAGAGCGACCTGCAGATCCAGTGGAAGCAGGGTTTGCCGTTTCGCCTGGCGCTGGGCCTCGACGATGGCGGTTCGCGCTCGACGGGCAAGCTGCAGGGTAGCGTGACCCTGTCGTATGACCACTGGCTGACCCTGAACGACCTGTTTTACCTGAGCCTGAACCAGAACGTTGACGGCGACCGCAACGGCCCGCGCGGCACGGCCGGCATGGTGGCGCATTATTCGATTCCCTACGCCTACTGGCTGCTGGCCTTCACGGTCAGCGACAGCCATTACCACCAGTCCGTGGCCGGCATCAATCAAGACTACAACTACAGCGGCGCCAGCCAGAATCGCGAAGTGAAACTGTCGCGCATGGTCTACCGCGATGCGTCGCGCAAGACGACGGTTTCCCTGCGCGGCTGGCAGCGCGCCGCGCAAAATTTCATCGATGACACGGAAGTGGAAGTGCAGCGCCGCCGCATGGCAGGTTGGGAAATCGGTATTGGCCACCGTGAATTCGTGGGCAAGGCCACGTTTGACCTCAACCTGCAATACCGGCGCGGTACGGGCGCGATGGATGCGCTGGCCGCGCCCGAGGAAGCGTTTGGCGAAGGCACTTCGCGCATGCGTTTGCTGCTGGCCGACGCGGCCCTGTCGGCGCCGTTCACGCTGGCTGGCCAGCCGCTGCGTTATTCAGCCAGCTGGCGCATGCAGCACAACCGCACGCCGCTGGTGCCGCAAGACCGCTTCGCCATCGGCGGGCGCTACACGGTGCGCGGCTATGACGGTGAAAGCAGCCTGTCGGCCGAACGGGGCTGGCTGCTGCGCAACGAGCTCGGCGTGCCGCTGGGCAGCAGCGGCCAGGAAGCGTATGCCGGTCTCGACCATGGCGAAGTCTCGGGACCATCCGCCGAGTGGCTGATTGCGCGGCGCTTGACAGGCGGATTCGTCGGTATGCGCGGCCAGTGGCTGGGCGTGCAGTACGACGCCTTTGTCGGCTGGCCCGTGCATAAACCTGAACTCTTCCGCACGGCCAGCCGTACGGCCGGCTTCAGCCTGAACGCCAGTTACTAAGACGCCGCCACCCGCCAGCCGTTCTTCCCCCCTTTATCGCATCATTTAGTTGTCAGTAGGACATTTCATGAACAAGAACCTGTACCGCATCATCTTCAATAAACGCCGTGGCCAACTGATGGTCGTCGCTGAAAACGCTTCCTCGCAAGGTAAGGCAGCCAAGGGAGAGGGTGGCTTGGACAGCGGCGTGTTCGGCGGGGATGGGGCGGGAGTGAATGCGACCATCAGGCCGCTGGCGCTGGCTATCTTTAGCGCGCTGGGCATGGTGACCTTTGTCGCCGGCCCGGCCATGGGACAGATCGTGGCCGACCCGAATGCGCCGGGCCGGCAGCGTCCGACCGTGGTGCAAAGCGCCAACGGCGTGACGCAGGTGAACATCCAGACGCCGAGCGCGGCCGGCGTGTCGCGCAATACCTACAGCCAGTTCGACGTGACGGCGAATGGCGCCATCCTGAACAATAGCCGCGGCAATGTGCAGACACAGACGGGCGGCTGGGTGCAGGGCAACCCGTGGCTGGCGGGCGGCAGCGCGCGCGTCATCCTCAACGAAGTCAATTCGGCCAACCCCAGCCAGCTGCGCGGCTACGTCGAGGTGGCAGGCCAGCGGGCCGAAGTCGTCATTGCCAACCCGGCCGGCGTGGCCATCGATGGCGGCGGTTTCATCAATGCCAGCCGGGTCACGCTGACGACGGGAACACCGATCCTCAACGGCGGCAACCTGGACGGCTACATGGTGCAGCGCGGCGTGGTCAGCATCAACGGGCGGGGCCTGGACACGTCGCTGAGCGACTACACGGCGATCCTGGCGCGCGCCGCGCAGATCAATGGCGGCATCTGGGCGCAGGAATTGAAAGTGGTGACGGGCGCCAACCAGATTGATGCGGCGCATGGCGTGGCGGGCGCTGCGTCTGGCGTGGGGCCAGCCCCAGCCTACGCGCTGGACGTGGCGCAACTGGGCGGCATGTATGCCGGCAAGATCACCCTGATCGGCACGGAAGCGGGCCTGGGCGTGCGCAATGCGGGCGTCTTGGCGGCCACGGCGGGCAACCTGGTGCTGCAATCGAATGGCTGGCTGAGCAACAACGGCAATATCCAGTCGGCAGGTAGCGGCAGCCAGACGAGCATTGCCGTCACGGGAGACGTGGCCAACAGCGGCACCGTGTACGCGGGCGGCGATAGCCAGGTGCAGGCGCAGGGCAATATTGCGAACAGTGGCGTGATTGCGGCCCAGGGCAATACCAGTGTGCAGGCAACGGGCGCCGCCTCGCGTATCGATACGGGGGCGGGTTCCGTGCTGGCCGCCGGTCTCAACCTGGATAACACCCTGTCGGGCAGCGGCAAGCTGAACGTGCTGGCGGACGATCTGGTGGCCGTGCATGGCACGGCCGTGGCGGGCGGCGACAGCAAGCTGTCCGCGCGCCGGCTGGAACTGGCCGACGCACAAGTGTCGGGGGGAAACGTCAGCCTGGGCGCCAGTGCTGGCGACCTCAACGCCAGCCGCGCGCAGGTCAGTGCGCGCGAGCGCCTGCAGCTGGACGCGGCGCAGACCGTGCGCAGCGATGGCGGACAACTGACGGGCCAGCAACTGGGCGTGAACGCGCACGACTTGTCGAACGTGGGCGGCCAGATCATGCAACTGGGCGCCGGCGACCTGGCGATTCAATTGCCGGGAGCGCTGGACAATACGAGCGGCATCATCGCCACGAATAGCCAGGCCTTGCGCCTGCAGGCGGCCAGCTTGAGCAACCAGGACGGTCAAATTCAGCATGCGGGCACGGGCGCGCTGGAGATTGGCGCAACGCAGATCAACTTGCAGCGCGGCAGCATCCTCAGCAATGGCGCCATGGCGCTGACTGGCGAACACATCGACCACCGCAATGCCCGCACGGTGGCGGGGCAACTCAGCATCAACGCCGGTACCTTGGACAACCAGGGCGGCAGCCTGGCGCAGAGCGGCCAGGGCGCGACCGGCGTGCAGGTGCGCGGCGGGTTGGACAACCGCGGTGGCGCGCTGGAAAGCAATGGCGCGATGACTGTGCAGGCGGCTGGCGTACAGAATCAGAAGGGCCGTATCGTGTCGGGCACGGACCTGGCACTGTCCACAGGCGCGCTGGACAACACAGAGGCGACCCTGGCGGCGGGTGGCAAGCTGCGCCTCGATAGTGGCGACGTCAACAATACGCGTGGCCAGATCCAGGCAGTGGCGGGCGATGCCAGCCTGTCCGTGGCAAAGCTGAACAATACGGCCGGCAGCGTGTTTGCCGGTGGCGACCTTGCCACCCGGGCCAACGAAGTGCTCAATAGCGGCAACCTGTACGCGGCCGGCAGCCAGGCGCTGCAGGTGAGCGGCGCCGTCAGCAACAGCGGCGTCATTGCCGCGCAGGGCGATAACCGCATCGATGCCAGCCGCATCGACAGCACGGCTGGCAGTCTGCTGGGCGCGGGCATCCGCGCCGACGGCAGCCTGGCCGGCAGCGGCCAGCTGCAGCTGACGGCCACGCAAGCGATCGCGGCCCACGGCCAGAACCTGGCCGCCGGCAAAACCAGCATGCACGCCACCGCCACCGCCATCGACCTGAGCGGCAGCCAGACGGGCGGCGCGGCGATTACTCTGAACGCCAGCGCGGGCCATGTCGTCACCGATAACGCGCTGGTGACGACCACCGGCCTGCTGTCCGTGGCGGCGGCCGGCAGCGGCCAGGCGCTGTCGAACGTGCGCGGCACCCTGAGCGCGGGGCAGCTGGACCTGAAAACAGGTTCGCTCGACAACCGCAGCGGCACCCTGATCCAGACGGGCAATGGCGACACGGCATTGCAAGGCAGCATACTGGACAACACGGGCGGGCGCATCGCCGTCAACAGTGCCAAGCTGGCGCTGCATGCCGACAAGGTAATGAACCGCGACGGCAGCATCGAACACGCGGGCACGGGCAGCCTGAGCATCGACGCGGCGCGTTTCGACGACGAGCGGGGCAAGGTGACGGGCAATGGCCTGGTCGCTATCCAGGCGGAAACAATCGATCACCGCCAGGCAGTGACGTCCGGGCAACAAGTAACAGTGCAGGCCGGCCAGCTGGACAATAGTGATGGTACCCTGCAGCAGACGGGGCCAGGGCAGATGCGCGTAGATGTGGCGCAAACGCTGGACAATACGCGTGGCAGCATCGCCGGCAATGGCGGCCTGCAAGTGCAAGCAGGCGTGCTGGACAACAGCAAGGGGCGCATCACCTCGGCTGCTTCGGCGGAGATCGTCAGTAAGGGTGTACTGAATAACACCGATGGCGTGATTGTCGCTACGCAGGCGCTGCAGTTGACGGGTATCGGGCTCGACAACACGCGTGGCGTGTTGCAGTCGGACAATTTACGTCTTGAGGCTGTGACCTTGCTGAATCAGCAGGGCACGGTCAGCGCCGGCACGGACCTGACGGCCAAAGTGAGCGGTGACCTGAACAATGCCGGCCTGCTGTATGCAGGCCGTAACCAGCAATTGACGGTCGGCGGCGTGCTGAACAACACGGGTTCCATTGCCTCCGTCAACAACACCCATATTACCGCCGGCAAAGTGACCAGCAGCGGCTTGCTGGGCGCCGGTATCAAGGCCGACGGCAGCCTGGGCACGACGGGCGATTTGACCATCAATGCCGATGGCGTCTTGCAGGCGAGCGGGCAGAACCTGGCAGCGGGCAGCGCGGTGCTGACAGGCGTGTCGGTCGATCTTTCGGGTAGCCAGACAGGCGCCGCCAACATCGCCATCACTGCGCGCAGCGGCGATGTACAGACGAGCAAGGCGGTGATTTCTGCCAGCAATCTGCTGTCCATTACTGCCAATGCGGCCAATGGTCAAGCTCTGGTGAACAGCCAGGGGCAGCTAGTGGGCGGTCAGTTGCAATTGAATGTGGCGAACCTGAACAACGCCAGCGGCGAGATCGTGCAGACGGGCGCAGGCGACACCATCATCACCACAGGCAAGCTGGACAACACGAGTGGCCGCATCGCCGTCAATAGCGCCAACCTGGCCCTGAACGCGACTGTTTTGACGAACATCAATGGCAAACTGGAACACGCGGGTGCGGGCGTTCTGGCCATCAACGCGGGCCAGTTCAATAATCAGCACGGCAAGATCACGGGAAATGGCAAGCTTGACATTACTACAGTCACCCTGGATCACCGCAACGCCACGACCGTGGCGAACCAGCTGACGGTGAACGCTGGCAGCTTGGACAATAGCAGTGGCAGCCTGGCGCAGACGGGTACCGGGCTGATGACGGTGAGCGCCACCGGCCAGCTGGACAACACGGGCGGCAAAATCGAGGGTAACGGCGATGCGCTGGTCAAAGCAGCTACCTTGCTGAACTACACGGGCCGTATCGTGGCGGCCCAGGATGCCGAGTTGAACATCGGCAGCGTGGACAACACGGATGGCACGGTGGCTGCCGGCCGTAATTTGGCGTTGAACGGTGGCGACATCGACAATACCAAAGGACAATTGCAGGCTGTCGCTGGCGATGCGACCTTGAAGGTTAGCAAGTTCAATAACACGGCAGGCAGCGTGTTTGCCGGAGCCAACCTGAACGCCACGCTCGACACTTTAAGTAACACCGGCAGCCTGTATGCTGCCGGTAACCAGACCCTGAGCGCTAGCGGCGCCATCGTGAACACGGGCGTGATCGCGGCGCAGGACAACACCAGCGTCACGGCAAACAGTCTTGACAGCGGCGCAAGCAGCTTGATCGGCGCGGGTATCCAGGCCGATGGCAAGCTGGGCACGGCTGGCGACCTGACCATCAGCATCACACAGGATCTTGCTGCACAAGGCCAGACCCTGGCGGCAGGCAATGCCAATCTGACCGGTGCCTCGGTTGATATTAGTGGTAGCCAGACCAGCGCCGCCAACATCGGCCTGACGGCAACACAGGGCGAGGTCAGCACGAATAAAGCGGTGGTAACGACGCCAGGTAAGCTGAATGTGACGACCAGCGCGACCCTGCACAATACGGAAGGTGCCTTGCAGGCGGGCCAGCTCGAACTGCACGTAGGCAATCTGGACAACGCCATGGGTACGGTGCTGCAGACGGGCACAGGCGATACTGTCATTCAGACGGGCAGTCTCGACAACACGGCCGGCCGCATCGCCGTCAACAGCAACAATCTGACTCTCGATGCGACCACGCTGACGAACCGCGATGGCAAGATCGAGCATGCGGGAACAGGCATCTTGTCCGTGCAAGCGGGCGTGCTGGACAACAGCAAGGGCCGCATCACGTCCGCTGCGTCGGCGGATATCGTCAGCAAGGGTGTACTGAACAATACCGATGGCGTAATTGCCGCGACTGCCGACTTGCACGTTGGTGGTGTGAATATCGACAACACGCGCGGCGTGTTGCAGGCGGACAATTTACGTCTTGATGTTGCGACCTTGCTGAACCAGCAGGGCACGGTCAGCGCCGGCACGGACCTGACGGCAAAAGTGAGCGGTGACCTGAACAATGCCGGCCTGCTGTATGCCGGCCGCAACCAGCAATTGACGGTGGGCGGCGTGCTCAACAACGCGGGTTCGATTGCCTCCGTCAACAACACCCATATTTCCGCCGGCAAAGTCACCAGCAGCGGCTTGCTGGGCGCGGGTGTGAAAGCCGATGGCAGCCTGGGCACGGCGGGCGACTTGACCATCAATGCCGATGGTGTCTTGCAGGCGAGCGGCCAGAACCTGGCAGCGGGCAGCGCCATGCTGACAGGCGTATCGGTCGATCTTTCGGGTAGCCAGACAGGTGCGGCAAACGTCAATATCACGGCGCGCAGCGGCAACGTGCTGACCAACAAGGCGGTGATTTCCGCCAGCAACGTGCTGGCCATCACGGCAAATGCAGACAACGCCCAGTCGCTGGTGAATACCCAGGGTCAGTTGGTGGCTGGTCAGCTGCAGCTGAATGTGGCGAATCTGAACAACGCCAGCGGCGACATCGTGCAGACGGGCATGGGCGACACCGTCATCACCACTGGCAAGCTGGACAACACGAGTGGCCGCATCGCCGTCAATAGCGCCAACCTGGCACTGAACGCGACGGTCTTGACGAACATCAATGGCAAGCTGGAGCAAGCGGGTGCGGGCGTTCTGGTCATCAACGCGGGCCAGTTCAATAATCAGCACGGCAAGCTTACTGGCAATGGCAAGCTTGATATCACGGCGGCGGCCTTCGACCACCGTAATGCGACCACGGTTGCACAGCAGTTGACAGTGAATGCTGGCAGCCTGGACAACCGCGCCGGCAACCTGGCGCAAACGGGCAGCGGCTTGATGAGCATCAATGCGACCGGCTTGTTGGACAACACGGGTGGCAAGATCGAGGGTAACGGCGATGCGCTGGTGAAAGCAGTTACCTTGCTGAACAAAACGGGCCGCATCGTGGCGGCGCAGGATGCCGCGTTGAACGTGGGCACCCTGGACAATACGGAAGGAACCGTGGCAGCTGGGCGTCATCTGGAACTATCCGGTGGTGACATCGACAATATCAAGGGCCAGCTGCAAGCCGTGGCAGGCGATGCGACCTTGAAGGTTGGCAAGCTGAACAACACTGCGGGCAGCGTGTTTGCCGGCGCCAACCTGAACGCTACCTTGGCTAGCCTGAACAATACCGGCAGCCTGTACGCGGCCGGAAATCAAACCCTGAACGCCAGCGGCGCCATCGTGAACACAGGCGTGATCGCGGCACAGGGCAACACCAGCCTGACAGCCAACAGCCTCGACAGCGGCGCAAGCAGCCTGATCGGTGCGGGCATGCAGGCCGATGGCAAGCTGGGCACGGCTGGCGACCTGATGATCAGCACTACACAAACGCTGGCCGCGCATGGCCAGAACCTGGCAGCGGGCAAGGCGGCCCTGACGGGCGCCAGCGTGGACTTGTCTGCCAGCCAGACCGGTGCAGCGACGATCAATCTCACGGCACGCACTGGCGACGTCAGCACGCATCAAGCCGTGGTCAGCACGCCTGGCGCCTTGACGATCCATGCGCGAGATACCTTGCGCAATACGGAAGGGCAACTCAGCGCCGGCCAACTCGAGCTGCATGTGGGTAAGCTGGACAACACCAAGGGCAGCGTGATCCAGACGGGCACGGGCGACACCGTTATCCAGACTGGCAAGTTGGACAACAGTGCCGGGCGCATCGCCGTCAATAGCACTCACCTGACCCTGGGCGCGGCCACCTTGACGAATGCGGACGGCAAGATTGAACACGCGGGCAATGGCACCCTGGCCATCACGGCGGCCAACTTGCAGGGCGCCGGCGGCAGCATCGTCGGCAATGGCGCCGTCGATCTCCAGGCCGGTCTGTTTGACCATGCCAACGCCACCACCACGGGCCGGTCCCTGAGCGTGCAGGCTGACAGCCTGAGCAACCGGGGTGGCCATTTGCTGCAGACGGGCGCGGGCGGCATGACGGTCGCCGTCACAGGATTGCTGGACAATACGAGTGGTGAAATCGCCGGCAATGGCGTGTTGTCGGTACAGACAGGGAGCCTGGACAACAGCAAGGGCAAGATCACGTCGGCCACTTCCGCCGACATCGTCAGCACCGGTGCGCTCGTCAATACCGACGGCGTGATCGCGGCGGCGACCGATCTGCACCTGGGCGGCGCCATCGACAATACGCGCGGCTTGTTGCAGGCAGGGATCGGCGCCTTGAGCCTGGATGCGGCCAGCGTGCGTAATGCGCAGGGCACGCTCAGCGCGGGCACGGATATCACGGCCAAAGTCAGCGGCGACGTGCTCAACGCTGGCGTGCTGTATGCGGGGCGCAACCAGACCCTGGACATCGGCGGCTTGCTGAGCAATACAGGGTCGCTTGCCGCCCTGGGCAATACGACGATCACGGCGGGCAGTCTGAGCGGTAATGGATTGCTGGCGGCAGGCATGCGCGCCGGTGGCAGCTTTGCCTCGGCTGGCGATCTGACGGTGAAAACGGGCGGTGTCTTGCAGGCTGGCGGCCAGAACATGGCGGCTGGCCAGCTGCAATTGACGGGCGCATCGGTCGACGTGTCCGGCAGCCAGATCAGTGCCGTCAACATCGGCTTGACGGCCTTGACGGGCAATGTGACGACCAGCAAGGCGATCGTGTCGACCAATGGCTTGCTGGCCATCACGGCGAATGCTGCCAACGGGCAGGCGCTGGTCAACCAGGGTGGCAGCCTGAGCGCTGGGCAACTGTCCCTGCGCGTTGCCAACCTGGACAATACCAAGGGCACCTTGATCCAGACGGGCGCCGGCGACACGGTCATCGAAACGGGCAAGCTGGACAATACGGGCGGGCGCATCGCCGTCAACAGCGCCAATCTGCGCCTGCAGGCGGGCGACTTGATGAATGTGGATGGCAAGATCGAACATGCAGGTACGGGCACGCTGGCGATCCGCGCGACGAATTTGTACGGCCAGCGTGGCCAGATCACGGGCAACGGTGCATTGGGCGTGGCGGCCAATTACATCGATCACCGCAACGCCAGCGTGCTGGCGCAGCAGGTGAACGTCTCTGCTGGCGTTCTCGATAATCGCCAGGGACAGATCACGCAGCTGGGCACGAGTACGGCAACGGTGCTGGCCAGCACGCGCCTGGACAATAGCGGCGGCAAGATCGAAGCGAATGGCAATGTGCGCGTGGAAACGGGCGAGTTGCTCAACGACCATGGCCGTATTGCGTCCGCGCAAGACGTCAATGTGGCGGCGACGGGCAAGCTGGACAATACCAGCGGCGTGATTATTGCCGGCCGCGATCTGACACTGGCCGGCGGCAAGGTGGACAATACCCTGGGACAATTGCAGGCAGCGGGCGGCAATGCGCAATTGACCATGGACGAGCTGCTCAATGAACAGGGCAGCATCGTTGCCAGCGGCAATTTGACGACAACGGCGGGCAGCGTGCGCAACAGCGGCAGCCTGTTTGCCGGCGGCGAGCAAGTGCTGAAGGTGAGCGGAGCGTTGGAGAATGCCGGCGTGATCCTGGCCCAGGGCAACAACACGATCAGCGCCAATAGCATCAACAGCGGCGCGGCCAGCCTGATCGGCGCTGGAGTGAAAGCCGATGGCAGTTTGCAAGCGAGCGGCAATCTGCAGGTCACGGCGCAGCAGGCGCTGGGTGCCCACGGGCAGGTGCTGGCGGCAGGCAATGCCGTCTTGGCAGGCGGCAGCGTCGACCTCGGCGGCAGCCGCAGCAGTGCCGGCAATATCAGCCTCACGGCGACAACAGGCGACGTCAGCACCAGCGGCGCCGTGGTCACCACGCCGGGGGCCTTGACGATCAAGACCGGTGCGAATAACCAGACCTGGAACAACCAGCGCGGCGATATCAGCGCCGGCCAGCTGGCCGTTGGCGTGGCCAACCTGAACAACCAGCAAGGCAGCATCGTGCAAACAGGCACGGGCAACACCGTCATCGAGCTGACATCGCCAGCGGGCGTGCTGGACAACACTGGTGGCCGTATCGCCGTCAACAGTGCTAACCTGAGCCTGAAGGCAGCCTCCCTGACGAATACGGATGGCAAGATCGAACACGCTGGCAGCGGCACCTTGAGCCTGCTGGCCACGCAGCTCAATGACTTGCGTGGCCAGATCACGGGCAATGGCGCGCTGGTCGTCGCGGCTGGCGTCATCGACCACCGCAACGCCAGCACCATCGCGCAGCAACTGAGCGTGACGGGAAGCACTCTGGACAATGCCGGCGGCAACCTGACGCAGCTGGGTAAAGGTGATACCAGCATTCAATTGACGACCAGCCTGGATAACCGCGGCGGCACGATCGCCAGCAACGGCAACACGACGATTGTTGCACCGACCCTGAACAACCAGGGCGGCAAGCTGCAGGCGGCCGGTACCGCCAATCTGACGGTGACGGCGAACAACGTGCTGGACAACAGCCATGGCGGCGCCATCGCCGGTGGCGGCGATGTGGTGCTGGGCGCAGGAAATCTGCTGAACCAGGGCGGCAGCGCCACGGCGGGCGGCCAGTTGACGGCGAATGTGGCGCAGGCATTCAACAATGCGGGCGGCTTGCTGGCTGCCACGGGCAATATGACCGTGAACGCGGCCAGCGTCGACAACAGTGCCGGCGGCAAGCTGGCCTCGGTACAGGGCCAGCTGCAGGTGATCTCTACAGGCGTCACCGTCAACAATGGCGGCACCATGCAAGCGGGTGGCGACATCATCTTGCGCAACGGCGGCCTGTCGAACGTGCAGGGCACCATTGCGGGCGCGAACGTCACGCTCGACACGCGTGGCCAGCTCTTCAACAACACGCAGGGCACCCTGGCGGGCACAGGAACCGTCAACTTGCAGACGGGCATCCTGAACAATGATGGCGGCTTGCTGCAGTCGGGCGGTGCCATGAACATCGATACCCACGGCAACGCCTTACTCAACACCAATGCGGGCGCGTACGCGGTGCGCCATCCGGGCAGTGCCGGCGGCATCAGCAGCGGCGCCGGCCTCCGCCTGCAAACGGGCAGCTGGAACAATGCGGGCGGCTACCTGGGCGCGGCCGGCAACATCACGGGCAGCGTGGGCCAGCTGGACAACCGTGGCGGCCAGGTCGTCGGCAAGTCGGCGCTGGACCTGACCCTGAGCGGCTTGCAGAACCAGGGCGGGCAAATTCAGGTGCTGGGCAATATCGGCTTGAACGCCGGTGGCGGCAGCGTCAACAACCAGCAAGGCTTGATCCGCTCCGGCGCGGCCGTCACCGTGACGGGCGGCGGAATCGACAATGCCAACACCCTGGGCGCGAACCAGGGCATCGAAGGCATCCATGTGATCCTGAACAGCGCCAATGTCAGCAATGTACAGGGCGCGGTACGCGCGGATGGCAACCTGACGCTCAACAGCGCGGGCAGCGTCAACAATACCCTGGGCATGTTGAGTGCCGGCAGCACGCTGTCGCTGCACGATAGCGGTCCCGGCCGCGGGCTGGTCGTGACAAATACAGGCGGCACCATCATCGGTGGCCAGCGTACCGACATCCGTGCAGGCAGCCTGAGCGGCGATGGCAAGGTGCTGTCACAGAAAGATATGGCACTGGACCTAGCCGGCAACTTTGCGCTGAACGCGGGGGCCGAGATCATGGCCAACGGCAATGCGGATATCGCCATCGGCGGATTGCTGACCAATGCCGGGAAAATCCAGGCGCTCAGCATGCTGACCCTGGGCGCCGCCAATTTCGACAATGCCAGCACGGGCGACATCAACGCGGGCACGACACGCGTCAATGTCGGTGGCGTGCTGAACAACCGGGGCGTGATCGATGGCATCAGCACACAACTGAACGTGGGCACGCTGAACAACGTCGGCACGGGCCGCATCTATGGCGACCATCTGAGCATAGCCGGCGGCACCATCAACAATGACGTGGAAGGCGGTGTGGCGGCCACCATTGCCGCACGTGACCGCCTCGATATCGGCGTCACCAAACTCAACAACCGCGAACACGGCCTGATCTTCAGCGGCGGTGATATGGCCATCGGCGGCTACCTGGACGGCAACCGCATCGCAACGGGCTGGGCGGGGTCGGTGACGAATGCCAGCGCGACGATTGAGGCGTTGGGGAATCTGGATCTGAGTGCGAATCAGGTCAATATCATCAATAACCATCTGGTTTTTGATGCTGGACGGGAAACGACAGAAACAGTAACCGAGTATCAGAGATATGGATCCGCGAATTGGTATCGCGAAGGTACTCCGGGATTAGAAATTTTTTTGCGCGTGCACATGCCCGGCGAACTCTCCACTATTAAGACACCAGACGGTGGGGCACAAGCTTTCCACCGTCGGGATATAACCCGAACTATTTATGAAAGTGCGATAGTTAGTTCTGATCCGGGACGAATTATCGCAAGTAGCAGATTAAAAATAAATTCAAATTACATAGTAAATGACAATAGTCATATTATTGCTGGTGGTGAGTTGGCTATGGATCGTGCAGTTTTGCATAACAAAACTACGCGAGGGGATAAAAGGATTCATGAGAAAGGCGTCTCATACTATTTCGTGCCTATGGCCTGCAATCCGGGTTCATTTTGTACAGAAGTTAGTGGCACATCAATTGATACAACTGAGAGCTTTCCATCGGCCAATATTGACACGGCTCGTAACGAGCAATTTACGGCGCCGGGTGGCCAGGGTACCCGACCTGCCAATGTGGCAGCAGCTGGCGTCAGCACTGGGGCGGAGCACATAGGGAATACATCTGCAAGTATTAATATGTCAAATGTTGTCTTGGGTTCGGTCGGGGTTGGAAACGCCAGCAATGTGAGTGGCAAGGAAATCGCTCACGTCGATGGGGGAAGCACCATCCAGAGAACTGACCGCGCTGGTAATTCAGCCGTAGATGCGGCCATCGGTGTCGCTCCGGCCAGCCAGCTCAAGGCAGCGAAAGGTGTCGCCGCCGGTACTGCCTCTGAATTGAATCATGCATCGACTGTGGCGGCAGGACTTGTTGCAGGACAAAGCGCAGCGCTGGCATCCGGTAGTAAAGGTATGACTGGCAGCGCGCGCACGGGGGAGGCGGCTCGCACTGTTGCAGTTGACACAGTGTCCGGTGCGCGTGTTGATGCCACCAGCGGTGCTGGCCAGCATGGCGCAGGCGTTGATGCGTCCTTGTTATCTCGCTCGTCTGTGGGTTCGGTCACGGTGGTATCAGGCGGTAATGGACCCGGCGGCGCCGCTCATGATGGCGCCCTTGGCCGGGCAGGCGAGATCGCAACGCTGGCGCCGACTGCACTGGCCGGTGTCAACGGCGCGCAAGCAAGCGCTGGAACGGGGTTGAAGCCGCTGAAAGACGTGGCTATCGCAGCTTCGACAGGAAGTGCGGCACACGCAGGTGCTGTCGGTGGAATGGGGCAGGTGCGCATGAATGGCATTACCCAGGTGAAACTGGGTAATCCTTCCACGCGCGCACAAGTGGTGCGGACCACTGGTTCATCGCTGCAGATTCCGAACGCCAGCCTGTATAAAGTGAGCTCTGCGCCATCGTCCCGCTATCTGGTGGAAACCGATCCGCGCTTTGCCAGCTACCGCGAATGGACGGGTTCCGACTATCTGCTCAAGCAGGTGAAAAGCGATCCGTCCGTGACGCAAAAGCGCCTCGGGGACGGTTTCTATGAGCAGCGGCTGGTGCGCGAGCAAGTGGCCGCGCTGACGGGACAGCGTTTCGTGGGCGACTACAGCAACGACGAACAGCAGTACAAGGCCTTGATGGATCAGGGCATTGCCTTTGCCAAACAATGGGATATTCGTCCCGGCATTGCGCTGACAGCGGAGCAAATGGCGGGGCTGACCAGCGATATCGTCTGGTTGGTGGAACAGGAAGTCGTGCTGGCCGACGGCAGCACGCAAAAAGTGTTGGCGCCGCAAGTGTATGTGCGCGTGCGTGAGGGCGATATCGATGGCCAAGGGGGATTATTGGCCGGCAAGGAGGTCAACCTGAATCTCGAAGGCGATTTGACCAATAGCGGTACGATTGCCGGACGCACGATCGTCAAACTGAATGCGGAAAATATCGACAACCTGGGCGGGCGCATCACTGGCGATGCCATTTCGGCCCATGCCACGAACGACCTGAACAACATCAGCGGCACCATTTCCGCCAACAGCGAACTGCAAATCACTGCGGGCAGGGATATCAACGTGAAGACCTCCACGCTGGCATCCAGCAGCAATGATGGTAAAAACAGCTACAGTCGTACCACTCTGGATAAGCTGGCTGGTCTATATGTCACTGGCAATGGCACGGCCGGCAGCGGTAATTTGCTGTTATCTGCCGGGCGTGACGTGACTATCGCGGGTGCTTCCGTCGTGAATACGGATACCGGTGGCGGTATTGGCATTGCAGCCGGCCGTGATATTGCCGTCACGACGGTGAGCAGCGGTAGTGAGTTCAAGTTGGCCGGTCCTGGGCAGCGGCATATGACCGACACGTCCAGCAAAGAAACCGCCAGTACTATTTCATCTGCCGGCGATATTCGCCTGAGTGCCGGTGAAAATATCCAGCTGAAAGCGGCCAATGTTCAGGCAGCGGAAACGCTCCAGCTATCTGCGGAACGCAATATCGATATTGCCACGGCGCGTGATACAGAAACGCGTCAAAGCTGGTATGGCAGCAGCTCGACCAAAGGCACTAGCCAGGGCAGCGAGTTGGGCGGCAAGCAGATCGTCATGATGGCGGGCAATGACATTAATAATGTCGGCGGCCAGGTGATCGCGACAGACAAGCTCATCGCTGGCGCCGGGCGCGACATCAACGTGGTCACGACCACGGTCAGCAATGCCAGCTCGAAATGGGCAGGCAACAGCGAAACCAGCACCGTCGTCGACAAGGTTGCAGGCATGTACGTGACTGGCACGGGCGAAGGCAATACGCTGATCGCGCAGGCGGGCCGTGATATGACGCTGACTGGCGGCGTCATCGCCAATGCGGGCGCAAATGGCCAGACCAGCCTGATCGCGGGCCATAACCTGACCCTCAATACCGTCACCGTCGCCTCGACCCACGACGAAGTGCGTAACGCTAACAATTACCGCAAAGAAAGCAAGACCGGCGAAGTCGGCAGCCAGATCATCGGCGCCGGCAATGTCAATCTGCAGGCGGGCAATGACTTGTTGGCCCGCGCTGCGGATGTGCAGGCGGGCGGGGCGCTGGGTCTGGTGGCGGGCAATGACATCAGCCTCGTCAACGGCGTCGCCACCGACAGCCTGGATGTGGCAAGCAAGGTCAAGAAGAGCGGTACTTTCTCCAGCAAAACCACGACCACGCGCGATCTCGTGCAGACCAGCACGGCGCTGGGGACTTCATTGACGGGCAATACCGTCGATATCGTCGCCGGGCATGATCTGAAGGTGGCGGGCTCATCGGTACTTGCGCACGAGGCTGCAAACTTAATTGCGAAAAACGATATCAGCATCGAATCTGTCGGGCTGGACGGCAAGGAGATTCACTCCAAGCAAGTCAAGAAGAGCGGCGCCTTTGGCTTGAGCAAGTCGCTGACCAGCCAGGCCGACGATGGCCGCACCGTTACCCAGGCTGGCAGCGCCGTCAGTGGCGGTAGTGTGACGATGGTGGGTGGGCGCGACGTCGCCATCAAGGGCAGTACGGTGGTGGCCGATGGCAACATTGACTTGACTGCCTTGCGCAACCTGAGCATCGTCAGTGCCGAGAATGACAAGGACACGACGTCGAGCAGCTTCAGCAAGAAGTCCGGCTTTATCGGCAGTTTCACCCAGCCAGCCTTCGGCACGGTAAAAACCACCAGCGATGGCAAGAACACGGGCGTGGCGCAAGTGGGCAGCCAGATTGCCAGCCTGGGCGGCAATGTGTCGCTGCGCGCGGGCGAGACGTATACGCAGACGGCCAGCGAAGTGCTGGCGACAGGCGCGGGCGCGAATGGCGGCCTGCCTGGCGATATCAGCATCGTGGGCAAGAATGTGCTGATCAAGGAGGCGTACAACAGCAATGCCAGCGAGCAACACACGACCTTCAGCAAGGTGGCCCTTGGCGGCACGGTCAACGTGCCGATTGTCGACGCCGTGAAAAGCATCGGCAGCCTGGCAAAAGCAGCCGAACAGACGAAGGACTCGCGCATGCAGGCCCTGGCGGCCGTGACTTTGGCATCGAAGGCCACGGATCTGGCTGGCATGGCTGCGAAGGGATTGACCAACACTGCTGGCATCAAGATTAGCGTCAGCCTGGGCAGCAGCAAGAGCGAAAGCGAGATGCACCAGAGCAGCAGCACCGTGGTTGGCAGCGCGGTCAATGCAGCCGGTAATGTCAGCATCGTTGCGACCGGGGCAGGAGCGGGAAGCGACTTGACGGTGGCCGGCAGCAAGATTGGCGCGGGCGGCAATCTTACCTTGTTCGCCGACGACAAGATCAATCTGCTTGCGGCGCAAAATACGGCGACGCAAACGAGCAAGAACAGCAGCAGCGGTTCCAGTATTGGCGTCGGCTATACCTTTGGTGGTGCGCAGAATGGTTTCAGCCTCGATATTGCGGCAAACCAGGCGCGCGGCAAGGCTGATGGCACGGATAGCTATTACACCAACACCTATGTGACAGCTGGCAAGACGGCGACCATCATCAGTGGTGGCGATACGACCTTGCAAGGCGCGATCCTGGCGGCAGACACGGTCAAGGGCGCCATCGGCGGCAACCTGAACATTATCAGCCTGCAAGATACAAGCACCTACGCCAGCAAGAGCAGCAGCGCGGGTTTCAACATGAGCTTGTGCCTTCCTCCGTTCTGCTATGGCGCCAGCAGCGTCGGCGGCAGTGTCTCGAAGAGCAAGGCCAAAGGTGACTTTGCCAGCGTCACGGAACAAAGCGGCATCAAGGCGGGCGACGGCGGCTTCCAGATCAACGTCGCCGGCAATACCGATCTGCAGGCCGGTGTGATAGCCAGCAGCGGCAAGGCCATCACGGAGGGCAAGAACTCGCTCATCACGGGTACATTGACGACAAGCGAGCTGCAAAACAAGGACCAGCATTCGGCGAGCGGGTTCAGCTTGAACGGGTCGGTCAGCGGCAAGATGGGCGATCAGAGCACAGCCAAAACGACCGAAGGCAAGGACGCAGCGAAGATGAAGTCCAAGCCGGGCGGCTCGGCCGGTATCGGTAGCGTGTCGGGCAGCCAGAGCAGCACGACAAGTTCGGGCATCAGCGGCGGCACTATCTTGATCACGGACGTCGAGAAGCAACAGGCGCTGACGGGCAAAACGGCGACGGAAATCCTGGCTGAATTGAACCGCGATGTCAACAGCGAGAAAGATAGCAGCGGTGCCTTGAACAAGGCATGGGACGGCAAGAAGCTGGAGAAGGAAACACAGGCGCAGATGGCAATCACGGCGGCGTTCGGTTCAATGGCTGCGAAGGAGATCGGGGATTATGCTGACAAGAAAATGAAAGATGCCAGGGATGTGGGCGATCTGGCGGAGGCCGCGAAATGGGAGGAAGGCGGGGTTTATCGTGTTGCTGCGCATACGGCGGCCGGTGCACTTGCGGGAGGTATCGGTGGCGCGCTTGGCGCTGGGGCCAGCGCTGCGGCCATGCCCAAGATTGGTGAGATGATCGACGGTATGGATCTGCCTGAACCCGTCAAGCAGGCCTTGGGTGCGGCGGCAGCCACGTCGATTGGCGTTGCTGCCGGAGGAGGGGCTGGTGCGGCGACAGCATTTAATACCGATGTCAATAACCGGATGCTGCATCCGGGTGATCGCCAGAAAGCAAAGGCCTTAGCTGAATTAAGCAAGGGTAAATATACCGAAAAGCAAATATTGGACGCTATGCGCTATTCGGGGTTGCGTGACGAGGCAGGCAATATTGTTGTTGCTGAAAATACACAGGAAACCTTCGTTAGGAACGTCGATATCAAAACGGGCAAGACGATACAAGAGATCTTAAAAGCTGACAATACAATGCCTGTGGTGTCTATTCCTGGCGACCAAATCACTTTACTCGAGAAAGCGCCTACCCGGCCAACTAACGATTTGATGACTTTTATTCAAGAGAACACGGGAGGAAGTACCAGTGCTTACTTGTTTACCAAGGCGCCGACCTATACCAATACTCCATCGCCTGTCTCTACTGCACGGTGTGTGACTGCCGAATGTGCGGCTGGCGTCTTGCCGTCGAAACCCAACGCTGGACGCGATACTCAATTAGCAGGGGCGTTGCAGGCAACTGGAGGGACACTGCAAGCGGGAGTTGGTGGCACTATGGTTTATGGTGGGCTGTCTACCTGTATTCCTAGTTTGGGCGTAGGATGTGGAGTGGCCGCAGTCGGTCTTTATTTGGGACTTTCCGGTGTTGATACTGCCGTTTCTGGTGGTATAAGCGTCTATGATAAGAAGGTGCACCCGACCGTCGGCGGGTCGCTTTTCCAGATGACAGGACTCTCGCCGGAGACGTCCGAGCTAATATATGCTGGCACTCAAATTGGTGCTGGATTTTCTGCCCCCCGTTTGCTACAAACTACCAATGTGAGCAATTTGGCGACGAAGGCAGGTGCGACGGCGCAGGTGGGTGAGGTTGCTGGGGCAAATAGCACTGCGGCAATCGAGAATGCGGCTGCGACGAGAAAATCAGGATTTATTTTCCGTGGTGATGATCGTGCACCTGCCGTAGTTTTTAATGAAGGATTCCAACCGCAGGGCACTAACATGGATATCTTAAACCATGCCACTTCCAACAGAAACAGCGCATATGTTTCAACTTCAATATCACCGAACGTTGCACGCGCTGCTCCCGGGGTGGAAGAAGGTGGGTTTGTTTATACTATGAGAGGTCAGCCTAATGGGGTAGATGTAAATGCGACGTTGGGAACCCGTAGTCCATTCCGTAATGAGCTTGAAATTGCTGTTCCAGGGGGCATAAAATCATCGGATATTATGGGGGCGCGGGCGTTAAGTCCGAGTGGAAAATTTGTTGGGCCATTCGTAAAGAATCCAGAATATATGCCTTAAGAGAGGTTCGATGAGTATCTATTACATAACAATTGCATCGCCGGGAGTTGCTGAGGAGCGCTGCGAAATTGAGTTTACGCGAGATGCGTCAATTACCCTTATTGTTAAGAGCCAGCGATTCGGGATAATGTCGTTTGTAGATGATAATTGGTTTGGCGCCTTATTAAAATTTCGCCTGCGAATTGAGCCGGATGGTTATCTTTTGCTTTGCAACGCTGCTCGAAAGGACGCGTACCCATCCCGGATGATGCTGCAAATGGGCGGAGGGCGGAGGATCTACATATTAAGCTTTGGGCTTCAAGCCAGCGACGAAGGTCTGGTAAATGTTCTTGATATGGCAACTATTGATCAGGTAGGCACTGTGGAAGAGCAGCGCATTGGTTACGAGAATTGGCTTAGGAGTTTGAAATGAAAAATAGCGAACTAGAGCATGAAATTACAGCGGACGTAGTGAAGGCCGCACTTGAAAATCCTAACGGCTGGGTCTACAAGATTGAAGGCTCATTTGGGCCGACGGAATATGTTCCTCCGGAAGCCGTTGTTGGGGCGTGGAAAGTTGATGAGGGTGGAAAATTGACAGGAGAATTTGTACCTAACCACAATTACAAACCAACTCTGCCCAAGTCAGAAAAATAAGTTTCCGTCCAGGGTGAAATTCAAACGCGGTTTGGCATGGCGCGGGTTAGGCCGGCGTCAGACCTGACGACAGAGGCATGGGCCGGGGTCAGGTCCGCCATTTGTACACGATCTCAGCTTTAGTCATCTCTATTTGCGGCAAGTTGCGCTGTATTAAATGCCGATACGGCCCGACTGACTGTCTTGCTCGAGACGTGAAAAGCGGCGGCGATGTGGGACATGGTAAAAGCGGTAGACAGATAAGCGCGTGCCATTGCCTCGTCTCTGTCGCTATAGCGGACCTGATATTGCGCGAGTGACAGTGTGACCGCGCGGCGCTGCTGCCTTGGCGTATCTTTGAATGCATCGGAACGCTGCGATTGCTGATGTGCCGAAACGAAGGCGTCATCGCCCAGAAGCATCTGGTGGCAAGTATGGATGAGCGGACTAGTTTCGCCTATCCCGGCCGCGACAAACCGAGAGTAGTTGGCGACCGCCTCGTCGCGCGTGGCGCCAAACTGGCTCAAGAGCCAGTCACGCGTCAACCAGCATGGAGGCATTGCATCGTCCAAAACGTAGTGATGGCTGCTCCAGTACCAGTCGTCGGGTGATGTCACCATGTGCGCCCGGACTGGATTCAAGACGATGTAGCGGGCCAATTCCAGCAGATAGTTTTCTTTCTGCACCAAGATGGCTTTGTAGCGGCCTTGCAATGCGTGCCCGACACGCTTATGGCGTCGATTGAAATGCTGGGTATAAATGCCATTGAGTTGGCGCATGCCCTGCGACAGATTCGCCTCGACTGTTTCAACGAGCAGATGATAATGATTGCTCATCTGGCAGAAACTGTGCACGACAAAATGATGCCGTTCACACACAAGTTCCAATACTTCTTGCCAAGCAAGGCGATCGGCATCGTCCCGATAAATTGCGCCCCGCCGGTCGCCCCGCGAAGTAACGTGGTAGAGGGCACCGGCGAACTCAAGTCGTAGTGGTCGTGTCATGCGGTAGACGATACCTGAGCTATGTGCATTGGCGCTGAGATTGCGCAGAGGTTTGCACATTGATATGGCTGAGGTCGTGTCGGAATGGCGGACCTGACCCCGCCTCGGTGTACTGGCTGCTTTAAATTTAATATCAAAGGATGAAAATGGAATTGAAGAATATTGAAATATCTAAGGAAATTGGACAATGTTTATATAATGTCGCTCCAGAGGATGCAAAAATAATTCTGATGATTGCGGCCCTTTCTCCCGAAGGTGATGTCAGTCAGTTTGAATTTTATTCGAACAACGGAGTTAATGAGAGCGAGTTTTCCATCGGTGATTCGGATACGATGAAACTCCATTACTTGGCTACCGCACATCAGAAATTCATGGTTGCTAATAATCAGCCTGCATGGACACGTTGCGAATTTACGGTAAATGTTGAAGCCAGTAAATTTTCTATGGAACTGGGTTATGAGGAGAATTCATTTAGAGATGGTTCGTTGCGATAATCGATAGGTGACTTTTCATCGGCATGGTGAGGTTTCGTTGAAATGGCGAAGCCTCATTCCGTCCGTGAAATTGTTACTGATCCTGGGTGCCGCAACAACGGGGCACCTCAAGCCGCCGTACTCAGGCCGTCTGCCCCAAGCTGACCAAGCGGCCCAGGGTTTCCTGCGCATTCATGCTCTTGGCCAGTGAAACGGCGGTCATGCCGCGGCTGTCCACGGCATCGATGCGGGCGCCGTGTTGCAGCAGCAGGTCGAGGATGGCCAGGCGGTTGAACATGGCGGCCATCATCAAGGGGGTCTTGCCATCCGGGCTGCTGCCTTCCACATTGGCGCCGTGCTGGAGCAGCAGTTCGGCGATGTCCAGGTAACCCTTGTAGGCCACGCCTGCCAGCGGCGTCTGGCCCTGGTCGTTGGGGACGTTGGCGTCGGCGCCCGCTGCGAGCAGCAGGCGTGACGTTTCCAGGTGGCCATGGTAGCTGGCCAGCATGATCAGGCTGTCTCCTTTTTCGTTGCGGAAGTTCACTGGCACGCCCTGGGTAACCATGGCGCCCAGTTGCTGCGTGTCGCCTTCGCGTACCAGGGCGAACAGGCTCTGGATGAATTCCAAGGTTTCGGCATCCATCGTTGCCGGGATTTTTCGTGCATCGGTGTTCATCGTGTACTTTCGCGAAGGTGGGCTATGCCTGTAGTCTACTATGCGGCGCCGAACGTCACTGCATGGTGCATGTTTATTTTTCGTGAAGTTGAAATCGGTGGCGTAGGTTGAAATGGAATAGGTTTATGTAATGAAATTCATGCTGAAGTATTTGTCAGGAAGTTTCAATTGTATGAGTTTGAATTTTTGGTACTCTGCTTGTAAATTTTCATTATTAAACTATATTGGAAAATGCATGTTATTTTTATATTGTGGTCGATTGTGGGCGCAGTGTATTGGAATATGTACTATTTCCAGATTTACTATTTCGATTCGGAAATTTAATACTCCCAGAAATTCAAAAAGGAGGGGCGGGTCATGAGTGCGATGTTAGAAAAGAAATCCTTGGATAAGCCGGACGAAGTCCGCCCATTCAAGGATGGAGCAGGCCGGATGGCTGTCTTTACGCTTGGCGAACAGACCATGGGGCGCGGCGAATTTGAGCCTGGCTGGCGCTGGAGTCTGCACGTCAAACCGATTGCAGGAACCGATTCGTGCCAGGCCGCTCATACCGGCATGGTCCTTGAGGGACGGATGGTGGTAAGGATGAATGATGGCGCCGAAATGGAATATGGCCCGGGTGACGTCTTCTATATGCCACCGGGGCACGACGCCTGGGTGGTTGGAAACCAGCGTTGTGTCCTGTTCGATGTCACCGGCGTCGCAAAGTATGCCAAACCGCAATAAGCGGGGCCAATGCATGTGCGAGACAGTCGCTTACGCGCCCGCCGTCAGCGCTTTTTGTCGCGAAGCCAGCGCCGCGCCGATGAAGAGGGCGATGGCAGAGGCGATCAAACCCCGTTCCAGGCCGGCGGGGCCGTCTGCGATCCAGCCGACCACGATGGGGCCGACGATCTGGCCCAGCGCGAATACCGTCGTGTAGGCGCTGATGCCTGCCGTCCAGGATTGCTGCGGCAGGTTATGCCGCACCAGGGCCGTGGTCGACGCCACTACCGACAGGAATACGGCGCCGAAGACCAGTCCGGAGAGGAATACGACGGGGACAAAGCTCGTCAGCGCGGGCAGGATGGTGACCACGCCCAGCACGCCATTTAATATCGCCAGCGATTCGCCGCCCCTGTAGCGGTCCAGCATGCGCGCCCAGATGCGCGACGACGCCACCACCGCCAGGCCCAATAAAGTGTAGAACACGGTGATCAAGGTGGCGCTCATGCCTTGCTGCTTGAGCAGGGCGATGACGAAGGTCATGTAGCCGATGTAGCCGACGCCGAACATGAAGTAGCCGGCCAGGCTGGGGGTAAAGTCGCGCCAGGCGAAGCGCCGCGGCGTGTCGAGGGCGCGCGGCGCTTCGCCGATCGCTTTCGCCGGCAAGGCCATGACGGCGGTAGCGAACAGACAGGCGATGCCGAGTGCCAGCCATGGCCACTGCCAGGCATGCGCGGCGCCGTGCTCCTGGGCGGACGTCAATGCGGCCGGCACCAGCAGGGCCGACAATGCAATGCCGAAGCCCGTGCCGCCGTAATACAGTCCGATGTAGAAGCCGGCGCGCTGGCTATGCATGGAACCGAGCCGCGCCGCCAGCACGCCGCCAGCGATGAACATGAAGGCGCTGGCCACGCCCGCGCACACGCGCTGCAGGAACAGGGTGGTCGTGTCGCTGACCAGGCCCGACATCAGCATGAAGATGCTGGCCAGCACGGAACCGATGATCAGCAAGCGCCACACGCCCAGGCGGCGCATCAGGGCCGGCGTGGCCAGGGCGCCGAGAAAATAGCCGAGCGCATTGAAGGTGTTCATGGCCCCGGCCAGCAGGTAGGACCAGGCCAGGTCGGCGCGCATGGGCGGCAGCAGCAAGCCGTAGGAAAAGCGCGACAGGCCGAGGGCGACGGCCGCGCCCAGCGAGAGCGCCAGCGCCGTGGCCAGCGGATGGGCCGGGGAATGATCGTGTGTCGGCATGGCCTTGGGACCCGTCTATGTGAAAAGCGTGGCGTTGGCGCCGGTGTTGGAAAAGCCGGCGGGCGAGGTCTGTGAGGGACAGTGGCATAGGGCGCTGACTACACGCTTTTTTACTACTAAGTTAATGAATCGGACCTGGGAAGTCAAGCAGGGCCGCGCCTGTACAGGTCGGGCAATCATGCAATCCTTGCCATCGTTACTTTTGGAGAGAATTGTGAGACATGCAATGCCATATAATTGCAATTAGGAAATTAACTTGCCAAAAATCAATTTCGCAGGTTGCTCCTGATCCTCCACATCATAAGGGCACTATGAACAAGAATAAACCCGGCGCGTTGTTGATTGCAGCGCTGATTGGCGCGGCGTTGGCTGGTTGCGCTTCCGAATCGTCGCAAGCCCTGGCTGTCCCCACGGTCGCCAGTGCAGCCCGTCCCTACGTTGGTCCACGCACCCTGATCGCTGTCGGCAAGTTCGACAACCGCTCGAACTTCATGCGCGGCATCTTTTCCGATGGCGTCGACCGCCTGGGCAGCCAGTCGAAAACGATTTTGATTGCGCACCTGCAGACCTCCAACCGTTTCAACGTTCTCGACCGCGACAACATGGCCGAGCTCAAGCAAGAAGCCGAGTTCAAGAAGCAGGGCCAGAATATCAAGGGCGCCGATTTCGTCGTCACGGGCGACGTGACCGAATTCGGCCGCAAGGAAGTGGGCGACAAGCAATTGTTCGGCATCATGGGCCGCGGCAAGACGCAAGTGGCATATGCCAAGGTCACCTTGAATGTTGTCAATATCGCTACATCGGAAGTCGTGTACTCGGCCGGCGGCGCGGGCGAATACAGCCTGTCGAACCGTGAAGTGCTGGGCTTTGGCGGCACCGCCAGCTATGACGCCACCCTCAACGGCAAAGTCCTGGACCTGGCCATGCGCGAAGCGGTCGAGCGCCTGGTGGCTGGCGTCGAAGCGGGCGCACTGCGCAAACAATAAGGTATCCCATGAAAACAATGATGAACAAGGGCGCAGCCCTGCTGGGCCTGCTCGCCTGTGCCGCCCTGACCGGTTGCGCCACGCAATCGAAGACCCTGTACCAATGGGAAGGCTACCAGCCGCAAGTGTACGAATACCTGAAGGGTGAAAGCCCCGAGCAGCAGATCGCCGCCATGGAAAAAGACCTGCAAGTGATCGGTGCGAAGGGCAATCATGCGCCGCCGGGCTACCACGCCCACCTGGGCATGCTGTACTCGATCGCGGGCAAGCCGGAGCAGGTCGCCGCGCAGTTCGAAGACGAGAAAAAACTGTTTCCGGAATCGACGCCGTATATGGATTTCCTGTTGGGTAAATTGAAAAAAGGCGAAAAATTATGATGTCGCGCATGTTGAAAATGGCCCTGTGCCTGGGTCCCGCCATCTTCATGGTCGGTTGCGCCACCAAGCAGGCGGCATACGATTACACCGCCTTCAAGGCGGCCAAGCCCCGTTCGATCGTGGTCTTGCCACCGTTGAACAACTCGCCGGAAGTCAATGCCGGCAACAGCGTCTACGCGCAAGTGACCTATCCGCTGGCCGAAGCGGGCTATTACGTGCTGCCGGTGGCCGTGGTCGGTGAAACCTTCAAGCAGAACGGCTTGACGAACGCCGCCGATATTCACGGTGTCGATGCGAAAAAGCTCAACGAGATCTTTGGCGCCGATGCGGGCCTGTACGTGACGATCTCCAAGTACGGCACGACCTACGCCGTGATCGACAGCGTGACGGTGGTGTCGGTTGACGCCAAGCTGGTCGACCTGAAGACGGGCGCCTTGCTGTGGAAGGGTGCGGCCAGCGCGTCTAGCAACGAAGGCAATAACAGCGGTGGCGGCGGGCTGGTCGGCATGCTGGTGACGGCGGCAGTCAAGCAGATCATCAACACCAGCACCGATGCGAGCCATCCGCTGGCTGGCACGGCGAACGCGCGCATGCTGTCGGCCGGCGTGCCGAATGGCTTGCTGTACGGCCCCCGTTCGGAACGCTACCTGGCGCAGTAATCGTCTGGCTACACCCGTACAGGCCCTGCATTTTGTCAGGGCCTGTTGTTTATTGGCCAGCGCCACACAAGCTGCATGGCATGTTTTGCAGCATCGCGCGTCCCCGGCTGCAGAACCGCAGGATTAGGCTTGCTGCCGCGCCTGCATGCGCCGGCTCCAGAACGGCGCCGATGGCCAGCGCGTTTCCTGGCCGTAGCAGTATGCCAAATGGCGTTCGTACGCCGCGCCGATGGCTGACAATTCCCCATTGTAGTGTTGGTAGGCTTGCAGCTCTCCCTGCAGCGTTCGGTCGGCGGCCTCGGCCGCAGCCAGGCCCGTGTACAGGGCGTTGAAGATGCCTTGCGACGACAGCGGGTCGAAGCTCAGGGCGGCGTCGCCGACGGCGAACCAGCCTGGGCCGGCGCCGGCGTCCAGGGTGGCCGTATGCGCGGGCGTGGCCAGGGCTTGTGTATTGGCTGTGTAGTCTTGCTGTTCCAGCAATTCCCGCGTGGCGGGCAGGCGGCGCGCCGCCGCTTCCAGCCAGCCGGCATCGCGCAATGCGTTGCTGTCGAGCAAGTCCGCATCCGTATGCAGGGCCAGCACGCGGCGCTGGCCGGGCAGGGGGGCGCTGTACCACCAGCCGTCTTCGCAGGCTTCGATGTGGGCAAAGCCCCGCGCGGATGGCGTCTTCTCATGTCCGTATTGCCACACTGAAACCAGCCGGTCGCTGCGCTGGCGCCGCGCTCCGACTCTGCGGGCCAGCCGGGCGCTGCGTCCCGTGGCATCGATGACGATGCGCGCCGCCGCGTCGCAGGGGCCATGCTGCGTTTCCAGCCGTACTCTCCAGCCGCCGTCCTCCGGCGTGATGCCTGCGACACTGGCCGAGGCCAGCAAGGCGGCGCCACGCCGGCGCGCCTCGTCGCGCAGCCACAGGTCGAAGGTGCCGCGCGCCAGATGCCAGCCGTGGCCATCGGGATCGCTGAGGAAGTGGTGCTCTGTCCAAGCGCCATTCCACCAGGCGCGGTTGCCGTGGTAGGGCGCATGGCCCTGCTGCAGGAAGGCGTCAAGCAAGTCCATGTCCTGCAGCAGGCGCGCGGCAGCCGGCGGCAGCGATTCGCCGATGCGCGCCAGCGGGGCGGCCAGCCGGTCGACCAGCAAGACCCGGTGCCGCCCCGCCAGGTTCAGGGCGGCCGTGGCGCCGGCCG
Organism: Janthinobacterium salmonicoloratum; assembly: GCF_051380845.1. Classification (NCBI taxonomy): domain Bacteria; kingdom Pseudomonadati; phylum Pseudomonadota; class Betaproteobacteria; order Burkholderiales; family Oxalobacteraceae; genus Janthinobacterium; species Janthinobacterium salmonicoloratum. Next base: position 32,342 of record NZ_JBNYXV010000009.1, read on the forward strand.
GACCTGCACCGACGATGAGCACGTCGGCCTGCAGCACGGTCACAAGCGGTGCCGTTGCAGATGGCGCGCTTTTTCCGTGCCTTCCAGGTCGACGTCGACGAACTCGTCCGGTATGGCCGCCGCAGCACGCAGTTGGTGCTTGCCGGCTATCGGCTGCGGCAGGTTTTCCACCTGCAGGAATGTCGGGAAGCCGGTCACGTCGGTAGGCCCGGGGCGTACTTCCACCACGCCCACTTGCGCCAGGTCGGCGATCATGTTGTTGATCTGTTCTTCATAGCTGATGTTGCCCAGCGGACGTATCCACGCGGCGCGCCGGGCGAAGGCGGCCAGGCGGTCGTCGGTGGGGGCTTCGCGGTTCATCACCGTGTCGTAGGCGAGCTTGCTCATCACCTGGTTGGGCACGCGCGCGGGCCAGAACGTGGGCACGTAGGGGTCGTAGTCGGACTGGTAGCCGGAGCGGCAGCTGGCCGTGTCCGTTTGCCATGGCACGGCCATCCAACGCGTCACGCCGCCGGCGATCTGCGCCGAGCAGGGGCTGCCGATATTGTCCGGCGTCAAGACGGCGCCGTAATCGGGCTCCACCCAGCCTGGCGGCCGGTGCGCCAGGCGGAACGGCGCGCTGTACATACTGGCCTGGCGCATGGGCCAGGTCATTTCGCAGCCGGGGTGGAAAGCGTCGGCCAGGCAGAATTCCATCGCGGCGCGCAGCAGGGTGTCCGGTTGCTGCGCCAGGTCCACGTTGGCCAGGCTTTGCGGTGGCACTTTGCCGGGCGCGTAGTCGTCCGTGAATTCGCCGGCCGCCCATTGCTTGAGGAAGCGCAATTGCAGATTGCTCAGCGCGCAATTCTGGCGCGGCGTGTCTGCCGGCGGAATGGCCATCGCGTCGCCATACAGCCACGGCCACGGCGATGGTGCCCAGGCGTCGCGCTCGAACTGGCGGAACTGGTTATAGATGACGTTGCGCCACTCCTTGCGGTTTTCGGACGGGCTGGCCAGGCGCGCCATCCATTCGTCGCGGCTGAACGGCGTGCTGCCATCCCAGCCGAAGGCGGCCGCGAAGCCGGCATTGACCCATTGCAGGTTGGACAGGCGCTCGAATATGGGACGGATATCGTCCTGGAATGAGGGGACGGCAGGCGCGGCAAGTTTGCCTTCGGAAACAAACAAGTCGCGCATCAAGTCCCACATGGTGCGCACCGACTTTTGCTGCGGCGCGTAGTCGGGCGGCGCGACCACCACCCAGGCCATGTCGACTGGCAAGGCCTGGCCCTGGTAGTGGACTTTGGCGCAGACTGGGCCGTCGGCCGTGTCGTCATGCCAGCCTTCGTTGTTGGCAAAGGTAATGGCGCGCGCGCCATTCCACGAGGCCGACTTGCCATGGCCGCCCAGCACGATCAGCCGTCCCATGGCATCCGTGCGCAATTCGCCCAAGTAGACGGGCGTGCCCATGAAGCGGCCGCTGTCGAAGGCGACGGCAGGCTGTTCGCGGCCGCTGATCTTCCGCTCCCCCGGCGTGATGGATAATTGCGCGCGGTCGGTGACGGCCATGTTGCGCAGGAACGAGGGCTGGGTGACATTCGCCTCGGGAATGTCGAGCGCGATCTGGAACTGGTACCACGCCGCCTTCGTGTTGGCCAGGGTGACGGACCATTCGATGTCGGCATTGCTGGCGTTCAATTCGGCCACCGCGACGCCGGCGGCATTCAAGCCGTAGATGCGAAAGCCGGCCGCTTGGCGCTTGATGGCCCCGGACGCATCGCGGTAATACCCGGCCGGCCGCGCCGCCGGTTCCGGCACTTCCGGTCCCAGAAAGTACTCGCTGGGGCTGTTGCCCACGCGGGCAATGCCGATGGGCGGATAAATCGCCGCCTTGACGATGACGGTATCTTGGGTGGAACTTGACATGGCATGCCTTTCCAGGTGGCGTGGAGGGAAGGAAAATATACCGTATAAAAAACGCGTCAAATGCGCACATAGTCACCGCATCGTGAATTCCTGCGATGGGTGCCGGACACATGCTGCGGCGGTGGCAAGGCCAGCTTTCTCCAGCCACGTTAAGATAGCGGTATTTTCAAGATTGCGAGAGGTCCTGGTGCGCGTGTTGCTGGTGGAAGACGATCCGATGATCGGGGAAAGCCTGGTCGAGGGCTTGCGCGGCGAGTGCTATGCCGTGGACTGGGTGCGCGATGGCCATGATGCGGAGCTGGCGCTGGCCGGTTTCGCCTACGATTTGATGCTGCTGGACCTGGGCTTGCCCGGCAAGGAGGGCATGGACGTGCTGCGCGCCATGCGTGCGCGGGGCGCCGAGCTGCCCGTGCTGATCATCACGGCGCGCGACGGCACGCCGGCCCGCGTGGAAGGCCTCGACAGCGGCGCTGACGATTACCTGGTCAAGCCGTTTGACCTCGATGAGCTGCTGGCGCGCATCCGCGCGCTGCTGCGCCGCCGGGTCAGTCGTTCGCGCTCCGTCATCGAGCATGGCGCGCTGATCCTGGACCTGGCCAGCCACGACGTCACGTTCGAGGGGGAGCTGATCAAGCTGCCGCCGCGCGAGTTTTCCGTGCTGCGCGCCTTGCTCGACGATCCGGGCAAGGTGGTGTCGAAGCGCCAGCTGAGCGAGAAGCTGTACGGCTGGGATTGCGAAGTGGAAAGCAATACCGTCGACGTGTACGTGTACCAACTGCGCAAGAAGCTGGGCGCGGACTGTATCCAGACCGTGCGCGGCGTGGGCTACAAGATGCGGCTGGCGCCATGCTGACCATCCGCCGCCAGTTGCTGCTCGGTTTGCTGGCAGCCACCTTGCTGTGCGTGCTTGGCGCCGGCATTTCGCTGTTCCGCTCGCTGCTGGAAGAAACCAATGAACTGGCCGATCTGCAGCTGCGCCAGCTGGCCGTGGCCTTGCCTGACGAGTTCGAGCCGCAGGCGGGCCTGGCCGCCGCGCAAGATCCGGAAGAAGCGTTCGTGCTGCAGGCGTGGGATGAGGACGGGCAGCCATTGCCCGTCCTGCAGGGCCAGCCAGCATTGCCGCGCTATGCGCTGGCCGGCTTTGCCGATGTCGTGCTGCAGGGCGAGGACTGGCGCCTGTACGGCGAGACGCGGCGCGGCCGCTACGTGCAGGTGGCGCAGGCGCAGGCCGTGCGCGACCAGCTGGCCTGGCAGATGACCATGCGGGCCGGCGCACCCCTGCTGGTGTTCGCGCTGATCCTGGCGCTGCTGATCGTCGCCGTGGTAGGGCGCGCGCTGGCGCCGCTGCACCGGCTGGCCGAATCGGTGGCGGGCCGTTCGCCGGACGCCCTGACGCCGCTGGCGGCCGACGACATGCCGCCCGAACTGCGGCCCGTGGCGCTGGCGTTGAATAGCTTGATGAGGCAGTTCGAGGCGGCGCTGACGGCGCAGCGCACCTTTGTTGCCGATGCCGCGCATGAATTGCGTTCGCCGCTGACGGCGCTGAAACTGCAGCTGCAGGTGGCCGAGCGCGCCGGCAGCGAGGAAGAACGCCGCGTGGCGCTGGCGCGGCTGCATGAACGGCTGGACCGCAGCACGCACCTGGTGCGGCAACTGCTCAGCCTGGCGCGCCATGAAACGGCGCTGGCGGCCAGCCAGTTGCACACGGTGGACCTGGGACAATTGCTGGAAGCGGCCGTGGCCGACCACAGCGCGCTGGCCGACAGCCGAGAGATCGACCTGGGCGTGGTGGAAGCGCCGCCGGCCAGGGTGCTGGTGCAGGCCGATCCCGACGGCTTGCAAGTATTGCTGAATAACCTGATCGACAACGCCTTGCGCTACACGCAGCAGGGCGGCAGGGTCGACTTGCAGGCGGCGGTGGTAGAGGGCAGGCCCTTGCTGCGCGTGTCCGACAACGGCCCCGGCGTGCCGCATCAGCACCATGCACGCCTGTTCGACCGCTTCTTCCGTCCCGACGGCAACGACGCCTGGGGCTGCGGCCTGGGCCTGTCCATCGTGCGCCATATCGCCGAGCACCACCAGGCCGACATCGCGCTGGCCGAAGGGGAGGCGGGACGGGGCTTGCAAGTGACTGTGCGCTTTCCGCAAGCGGCCTGAACGGGCAAAAAAAACGGATGCCGGTGAGGGCATCCGCTTTTCAATCACAGGCGAGGCGCTTACGCCAGCTCGGTGATGAACTGCTCGCGCGCAGGGCGCACTTTTTTCAGGTCCACCAGCCAGTCGCCTTCGTCGGCGCGGTAGCCGAGCGGCAGCATGACGACGGAACGCAGGCCTTTTTCGCGCAGGTTCAGGATTTCATCGACCTTGGCCGGATCAAAACCTTCCATTGGCGTCGAATCGACTTTTTCCTGCGCCGCGGCGATCAGGGCCGTGCCCACGCCGATATACGCCTGGCGTGCCGCGTGCTGGTAGTTGGTTTCCGCATCGCGCTGCGGATACGTGGCCAGGATCTGCTGGCGGTACGCTTCCCAGCCTTCATTCTTGAAGCCGCGCACGGTGTTGACCAGGTCAAACATCTTGTTGATGCGATCGACCGTGTAGTTATCCCAGGCGGCAAACACCAGCAGGTGCGAGGCGTCCGTCACTTGCGACTGGTTCCACGCATGCGGCTTGATCTGTTCGCGCAGGGCCGGATTCGTCACGACGAAGACTTCGTAAGGATGCAGCCCGCTGGAGCTGGCCGTCAGGCGCACGGCTTCCAGGATGCGCTCGACCTTGTCTTGCGGCACCGTTTTCGTCGGGTCCATCTTCTTGGTGGCGTAGCGCCACTGCAGTGTTTCGAGCAAATCGGACATGTAAATCCCTTTCATAATGAATAGTTCAGATTGGAAATGATAGCGGATTCCGGCATTTCAAGTGCAAGTGGCCAAAGAACCTGTATTGCTTACTCAAGTTAGCGCAGCCAGGCACGGTTGTCTACAGGCTAACCATGGCAAGTTCTACCTCTGGGTAGCGCGCGCCCTGCACGCTGGCGGGCGCGATGGCGGCGCCGATGGCGGCCAGCTCCGTTTCGCTCAGCCTGATCTGCGCTGCGGCGACATTCTCTTCCAGGTGCGCCAGGCTGCGAGCGCCGGGAATCGGCACGATGCCGTCGCCTTGCGCCAGCAGCCAGGCCAGGGCCAGCTGCGCGGCCGTGGCGCCGCGCGCCGCCGCCAGACGTTGCAACTCGGCAACGAGATGCCCGTTGGCCGCCATCGCCTGCGGCTGGAAACGGGGCAGGCTGTGGCGGTAATCATCGGGCGCCAGTGCGGCGCTGGACGTAAGCCGGCCCGTCAGGAAGCCCCGGCCCAGCGGGCTGTAGGGCACGAAACCGACACGCAGGGCGCGACAGGCGGGCAGCACTTCGGCTTCCACGTCGCGGCTCCACAGCGAGTATTCGGATTGCACCGCCGCAATCGGATGCACAGCGTGCGCGCGGCGCAGGGTGGCGGCCGACACTTCCGACAGCCCCAGGTGGCGCACCTTGCCGGCGCGCACCAGATCGGCCATGGCGCCCACGACGTCCTCGATGGGCACTGCGGGGTCCACGCGATGCTGGTACAGCAAGTCGATGCACTCGATACCGAGCCTGGACAGCGACCCTTCCACGGCCCGGACGATGTGCTCGGGGCGGCTGTCCACGCCCGCCATGCGTTCCACGCCCTGGCCATGGGGCAAGATATTGAAACCGAACTTGGTGGCGATGTGGACCTTGCCGCGCAGCTGCTTCAAGGCGCGCCCCACCAGTTCCTCGTTGGCGTAGGGACCGTAGACTTCCGCCGTATCGATCAGGGTCACGCCCAGTTCCACGGCGCGGTGCAGCACGCGCAGCGATGCCGCCTCGTCCGCGCCGCCGTAGGCAAAGCTCATGCCCATGCAGCCCAGGCCGATGGGAGCGACGCGCAAGCCGGACTTGCCCAGTGTTCTGTGTTCCATTGTCATTCCTCTCCAAAAAAAGATGCTAGGAGTATGGAGGAAGCAACAGCATGCGATAAGATGGCTAATCCTGCATGCATTGCTGAATATGGCTCATGAATTATGGCTGACCTGAATGAATTGACGGCCTTTGCCGCCGTTGCCCGCCTGCGCAGCTTTCGCAAGGCGGCCCTTGAACGTGGCGTGTCCGCTTCCGCCCTCAGCCATGCGCTGCGCGCGCTGGAAGAGCGCCTGGGCGTTCGCCTGCTGAACCGCACCACGCGCAGCGTCACGCCGACCGAGGCGGGGCAGCAGCTGCTGGCGCGGCTGGCGCCGGCCATGCGCGAAATCGACGATGCCTTGCTGGACCTGAGCGTCTTGCAGGATGTGCCCGCAGGCAGGCTGCGCCTGAACGTGCCCCGTCCGGCCGCCCGGCTGCTGCTCGCACCCATGCTGGCAGGCTTCGTGGCGCGCTATCCGCGCGTGCAGGTGGAACTGGTCACCGATGACGGCATGATCGATATCGTGCGCGACGGTTTTGACGCGGGCATCCGCTTTGGCGAACACGTGGCGGCCGACATGATCGCCGTGCCGGTGGGCGCGCCGCAGCCGTTCGTGGTGGTGGCGTCGCCGGCCTACCTGGCGGCGCACGGCGTGCCGGCCACGCCGCGCGCGCTGCTCGAGCATGCCTGCATAGGCCGGCGCTTTCCCAGCGGACGCCAGTATGCGTGGGAGTTCGAGCTGGAGGGGGAAGCCGTCAGCATCGCCGTCGGCGGGCCGCTGGTGTTCGATGACGATGAACTGATGCTGCGCGCGGCCCGCGATGGCGCGGGACTGGCGTATGTGTACGAGGCCGATGCGCGCGCCGATATCGCGGCGGGGCGCCTGGCGTGTGTGCTGGAGCGCTGCCTGCCGCCGCCGCCCCGTTACTTCCTGTACTACCCGAGCCGGCGGCAGATGCCGGCCGTCTTGCGCGCCTTTGTCGACATGCTGCGCGCGCCGCCGACGTAGTCAGCCGACGGGCGGTAACGCGCCATGCTCGACCGGCCACTTCACCGTAAACAGGCTGCCGCCCGCCTTGCTGCGCGTACAGACAGCGCTGCCGCCATGCGCGCGCGCGATGGCTTCGACCACGGCCAGGCCCAGGCCGCTGCCCGCGTGCAGGTCGCCGCCGTCGCTGTCGCCGCGGCGGAACGCTTCGAACACATGCGGCGCCAGTTCCTCTGAAATGCCGGGACCCGCATCCTCGACGCTCAGGTAGTACTGGCCGGCCTGCACGCGGGTGCGCACGCGCAGGAGGCCCGGATGGGCATAGCGGCGCGCGTTGTCGAGCAGGGCCAGCACGATTTGCCGGATGCGCGCCGCGTCGCAGCAGACGGGATGGTCGGACAGGTGCAATCGCAGGGTAAATCCGGCCGCTTCCATTTCCTGCGCCAGCAGCCGGCCCACTTCCTCGATTTCCAGGGTCAGGTCCGTCCAGGCCATGCGCAGCTGCATGTGGCCGCTGTCGGCCAGGCTCAGGGTGCGCAAGTCCTCGATTAGTCGGCCCAGGTCCTCGACTTGCGCCAGCAGGCTGGAAAACGGCACTTCCTCGGGCTTGAACACGCCATCGACGACGCCTTGCAAGGTGCCGCGCAGGATGGTCACGGGAGTGCGCAGTTCGTGCGCGATGGCCGCATTCCACGTCAGGCTTTCCTGCGCTCCCCGCTGCAGGCGCTCGGCCATACTGTTGAAGTCATCGACCAGCATGGCCGTCTCGCCCAGGGTGCGGTCACCGGCGAAGGCGCGCGCGGACAGGTCGCCATGCGCCACGCGGCGCACGCTGTCCATCACGGAATTGATCGGTTTGAGGATGCGCGCGGCCAGCTTGATGGCGAAGAAGGCGGCCAGGCCCAGGCCGAAGATGGTGATGGCAAGGATCCACAGCCACTCGACGGTGGTGGGCGACCAGTCGTCGGGCTCGGACAGCATGCCGGGGTCGATCTTGAAGGCGATGGCGAAAAAGGTCCAGGAGCCGATCCAGATGATCAGGATGCTGCATACCATCAGCACGGACATCGACAGGATGATCTGCCGGTTCAGGCCTGTGAAGCGCATCAGGCGTCGCTTTCCAGGCGGTAGCCCACGCCGCGCAGGCTGGCCGGCATGTTCATTACGCCCGCTTCTTCCAGCTTCTTGCGCAGCTTGCTGACGTGGCTGTCCACCGTGCGTTCCATCGAATTGCTCTCGGGCATGCACGATTCCAGCAATTCCAGGCGGCTGCAGACGCGGCGCGGCGTGCGCGCCAGGTGGGCCAGCAGGCGGAACTCCGTCAGCGTCAGGCTGAGTGGTACGGGCGCACCGTCGCGCAGCACGCTGGCCACATACGTTTCCTGGTCGATCTCGATGGGGCCGCAGCGCAGGCGCTGGCCGCCCACCGGGTGGTGGCGCACGCGCGAGCGGCGCAGCACGGCCGCCACGCGCGCCACCACTTCTGCCGGATTGAAGGGCTTGATGATGTAGTCGTCGGCGCCCACGCGCAGGGCGGCCAGCTTGTCCGCATCCTGGTCGCGCGCCGTCAGCATGATGACGGGCGTCTCGCCGCGCCGCCGCACTTCGGCCAGCACGCCCCAGCCATCGACACGGGGCATTTGCACGTCGAGCAGCAGCAGGTCCGGCGCCAGCGCCAGGTGCTGCTGCAGCGCCTCCTGGCCATCGTGCGCGAAGGCCGCGCGGTAGCCGTCGCGCTCCAGGTAACCGGCGAGGATGCGGGCGATTTGCGGTTCATCTTCGGCGATCAGGACGAGGGCGGAAGGTGGCGTGGTGGCAAGGAAGGAGGGCTGACTGGCGCTGTGATGATAGTTCATGCAAATAGTCTAGCATTCTTCGCTCTCTCCATCGAATCTCCACATTTCTTTGACGGAACATCCACGCAAGCCTTTTATGCTGCGCTTATCTATCGACCGGACCGCCGGTTGGGATCTGCCATAGAGAAAGACCATGCATCCGAGCCACTTCACCAAGAAAAACATGTTGATCGCCGCGGCACTGCTCAGCCTTGCCGCCTGTTCCAAACCCGCGCCGGAAGAAGGCGCCGCGCCGCCCGCCGCCGTCACTGTGCTCAAGCTGCAAGCGGCGCCCGTCGTCCTCAGCGATGAATTGCCGGGCAGGGTGGCGGCCTTCCGCACGGCCGACATCCGCCCGCAGGTGGGCGGCATCGTGCTGCGCCGCCAGTTCGAGCAGGGCGCCGAAGTGAAAGCGGGGCAAAAGCTGTTCCAGCTGAACCCCGCACCATTCCAGGCGGACGTCGATTCGGCCGCCGCCGCCCTGCAGCATGCGGTGGCCACGGCGAAGCGCGCCAGCAGCCAGGCCGACCGTTTGAAACCGCTGGTGGAAGCGGACGCCATCAGCCGCCAGGCGTATGACGATGCCGTGGCCCAGCGCGAGCAAGCCGTGGCCACCGTGGCGCAGGCGCGGGCCAGCCTGGCGCGCCGCCGCCTGGACCTGGCCTTTGCCAGCATCGAGGCGCCGATTGCCGGGCGCATCGGCTCCGAACTGGTGACGGAAGGCGCGCTCGTGGGCTTGGCCGACGCGGCGCCGATGGCGCGCATCCAGCAGATCGACAAGGTGTATGTCGACGTGCGCCAGCCGGCCGCCGCGCTGGCGGCGCTGCAAGCCTCGGGCAACGGAGGCGCGGACAAGCTGCCCGTGACCATCCTGGGCGCCGATGGCCAGCCGCATCCCGTCACGGGCCGCATCCTGTTCTCGGGCATCAGCGTCGATGCGGGCACGGGCGACGCCGTCGTCCGCGTGCTGGTCGACAATCCGCAGCGCCAGCTGCTGCCGGGCATGTTCGTGCGCGCCCGCATCGTCCGCGCCGTGCAGGCGAATGGCGTGCTCGTGCCGCAGCAAGCCGTCCTGCGCAGCAGCGATGGCCAGGCCCAGGCCTGGGTGCTCGATGGCACGCACAAAGCCAGCTTGAAACCGATTGCCGTGGGCGACGTGGTCGAGCACCAGTATGTGGTCAACGGCGGCTTGAAGGCCGGCGACACCGTCGTCATCGAAGGCCAGGAACGCTTGCAGCCGGGCGCCACCGCCGCGCCGCAACCGTGGAAGCCAGCCGTCGTGGCAACGGTGGCTGCCGCCAAGGCGCGTTGATGCACACTTTGAATACAATGAAAGCCTAACGACATGCCTCAATTTTTCATCAACCGCCCCGTCTTTGCGTGGGTGGTGGCGGTCTTCATCGTCCTGTTCGGGCTGATCGCCATACCGCAATTGCCGATTGCGCGTTTTCCTTCCGTGGCGCCGCCCAGCGTCAGCATCAGCGCCAGCTATCCAGGCGCCACGCCGCAAACCATGAACGATTCCGTGGTGGGACTGATCGAACGCGAACTGTCGGGCGTCAAGCACCTGCTGTATTTCGAGTCGTCCACCGATACATCGGGTTCGGCCTCGATCACCGTCACCTTCCAGCCGGGAACGAATCCGGAAATGGCGCAGGTGGACGTGCAGAACCGCCTGAAAGCCATCGAGCCGCGCCTGCCGCAAGCCGTGCGGCAAAATGGCTTGACGGTGGAGTCGGCGTCGTCCGGCTTCCTGATGATCGTCAGCCTGATTTCCGAGAATGGCCAGCACGATGAAGTGGCGCTGGGCGACTACCTGGCGCGCAACGTGACGGAAGAACTGCGCCGCATTCCCGGCGTGGGCAAGGTGCAGCTGTTCGGCTCCGAGCGGGCCATGCGCATCTGGGTCGATCCGGCCAAGCTGGTGTCGTACAACATCGCCATGGGAGAGCTGACGGCCGCCATCGCGCAGCAAAATGCGCAGATCGCGCCGGGCCGCCTGGGCGATTCGCCCGCCGCGCACGGCCAGCGCGTCACCATCCCATTGACGGTGCAGGGCCAGTTGCAAACGCCGGCCGAATTTTCCGCCATCGTGCTGCGCGCGAATGCGGACGGCTCGAAAGTGACCATCGGCGACGTGGCGAAAGTGGCGCTGGGCGCGCAAAGCTTCAATTTCAGCATCCGCGAAAACGGGCAAGCTGCTTCCGGTGCCGCCATCATGCTGTCGCCGGGCGCCAACGCCGTGCAGACGGCCAGCGCCGTGCGCGCACGCATGGCCGAACTGGCGCACACCATGCCGGCCGGGATCAAGTATTCGGTACCGTTCGATACGGCGCCGTTCGTGAAAATCTCGATCGAAAAGGTCATCGTCACCCTGCTCGAAGCGATGGTGCTGGTCTTCCTCGTCATGTATCTGTTCCTGCAAAAGATACGCTACACCCTGATTCCCGCCATCGTCGCGCCGATTGCCCTGATGGGCACCTTCACGGTCATGCTGCTGGCCGGCTATTCCATCAACGTGCTGACCATGTTCGGCATGGTGCTGGCCATCGGCATCATCGTCGATGACGCCATCGTGGTGGTGGAAGCCGTGGAGCGCCTGATGGCCACCGAAGGCTTGTCGCCGAAGGAAGCGACGTCGAAAGCGATGCGCGAAATCACCGGGGCGGTAGTGGGCATCACGCTGGTGCTGACGGCCGTGTTCATCCCGATGGCCTTGGCCAGCGGTTCCGTGGGCGCCATCTACCGCCAGTTCACCCTGGCCATGGCCGTGTCGATCCTGTTCTCGGCCTTTTTGGCCCTGACCCTGACGCCGGCCCTGTGCGCCACCATGTTGAAACCGATCGGTCCGCACGACCACGACAAGAAGGGTTTCTTCCTGTGGTTCGACCGCCAGTTCGAGCGCATGACGGCCCGCTATGAAAAAGGCGTGGTGGCGATGCTCAAACGCGCCGGCCGTTCGATGGTGCTGTATGGCGCCATCGTCGCGGCGCTGGGCGTGGCTTTCATGCAGCTGCCGTCGGCCTTCTTGCCCGAGGAAGACCAGGGCTACTTCATTACCTCGATCCAGCTGCCGTCCGACGCCACCATGGAGCGCACGCTCGATGTCGTCAAGCTGTACGAGCAGCACGTGGCCACGCGGCCCGGCATCGAAGTGAATCAATCGATCCTCGGCTTCAGCTTTTCCGGCGCGGGGCCGAATGCGGGCCTGGCGTTCACCATGCTGAAGGACTGGAAAGAGCGCAATGGCGCCACGGCGCAGGAAGAAGTGGCGCTGGCGCAGGCCGCCATGTCGCAGGCGAAGGAGGGCGTGATCATGAGTCTGATGCCGCCCGCCATCGATGAACTGGGCAATTCGTCCGGCTTTTCCATGCGCCTGCAAGACCGCGCCAACCAGGGCATTGCAGCATTGCAGGCGGCGCAGAACCAGTTGCTGGGCCTGGCCGCGCAAAGCAGCAAGGTGGCGGGCGTGTATCCGGATGGCTTGCCGCCCGGCGCCAGCGTGCGCCTCGATATCGACCGCACCAAGGCCGAGGCATTGGGCGTGTCATTTACGGCCATTGCCGACATGCTGACGGCGGCCATGGGGTCGACCTATGTCAACGATTTTCCGAATGCGGGCCGCATGCAGCAGGTGATCATCCAGGCCGATGCGCCGTCGCGCATGCAACTCAACGACGTGCTGGCCTTGCGCATCCGCAATAACGCGGGCGGCATGGTGGCCTTGGGCGAGCTGGTTCGCCCCGTGTGGAGCGAATCGCCGCTGCAACTGGTGCGCTACCAGGGTTATCCTGCGGCGCGCATTTCGGGCAGCGCGGCGCCCGGTGTATCCAGCGGCGACGCCATGCTGGAAATGGAGCGCCTCGTGAAACAGCTGCCACCGGGCTTCGCGCTGGCGTGGACGGGGCAGTCGCTGCAAGAGAAGGAATCGGCGTCGCAAGCGCCCATGCTGATGGCGCTGTCGATGCTGGTGGTGTTCCTCGTGCTGGCGGCCCTGTATGAAAGCTGGTCGATTCCCGTCTCCGTCATGCTGGTGGTGCCGCTGGGTTTGCTGGGCGCCGTGCTGGCCGTGATGGTGCGCGGCATGCCGAACGATGTGTTCTTCAAGGTGGGCATGATCACGATTATCGGCCTGTCGGCGAAGAATGCCATTTTGATCGTCGAATATGCGCGCCAGCTGCAGGCGCAAGGGCGTGGACTGGTCGAGGCGACGGTGGAAGCGGCCCGCTTGCGTTTGCGCCCGATCCTGATGACGTCATTGGCCTTTGCGCTGGGTGTGGTGCCGCTGATGCTGGCCACGGGCGCCAGCGCCGAGACGCAGCATGCGATCGGCACGGGCGTGTTCGGCGGCATGATCACCGCCACCGTGCTGGCCGTGTTTTTCGTGCCAGTGTTCTTTGTCGTGGTGCTGGGCGCCGCCGACAAGATGGGCAGCTATTTCAAGAAACGCAATAATCACACTGCGGTTAAAGCGGTGGAAGGAGAGTTGTAATGCGTTTGATTTTTATCATGCCGCTGGCCGCGCTGGCCTTGTCGGCCTGTTCATTGACGCCGCCACTGGTCAAGCCGGCGGCGCCGATTCCCGCCAGCTATGGCGAGGTCGCCGCGCCAGGCATGGCCGACACTGCAGCCGACCTGGGCTGGCGCCAGATGCTGCTCGATGCACGCCTGCAGCGCCTGGTCGACATCGCGCTGAAAAACAACCGCGACTTGCGCGTGGCGTCCCTCAACGTGGAAGCCGTGCGGGCCCAGTACCAGATCCAGGATGCGGGCCGCTATCCGGCCATCGGCGCGAATGCGGGCGGCGTGCGCCAGCGCGGCGCCGATGCGGTGACACAAAACCAGTTCACGGCCGGCATCGCCATGAGCGCGTTCGAGATCGACCTGTTTGGCCGCCTGCGTTCCCTGTCCGATGCTGCGTTTGCCCGCTACCTGGCTACGCAGCAGGGCCAGCGCGCCGCGCGCATGACACTGATCGGCGCTGTCGCCGATGCGTATCTGGAACAGCGGCTGGCTGAGGAACAGCTGGCGCTGGCCCGGCAAACCCTGGCCGACTGGCGCCATGCCCTGGTTTTGACACAGCGCTTGCACGGCGCGCAGCAGGGCAGTGGCCTGGACGTGGCGCAAGCCGAAGGGCAGGCGGCCACGGCGGAAGCGGATGTGCAGGCGCGGGAGCGGGCCAGCGCCTTGGCCCGCAACAACCTGGAATTGCTGCTGGGCGCGCCGCTGCCCGCCGACCTGCCGGCTGGCCGGCCGCTCGATGGCCAGCCCGTGCTGACGCAGTTGCCGCCCGGTTTGCCGTCGGACCTGCTGGCGCGCCGTCCCGACATCCTGCAAGCGGAATACGCGCTGGTGGCGGCGAATGCGGAAATCGGCGCCGCCCGCGCCGCTTTCTTCCCGCGCCTGTCGCTGACGGCGTCGCTGGGCCTGGCCAGCCCGGAGCTCGGTGATCTGTTCCGTGGCAGCGCGCGCAGCTGGTCGTTCGCGCCGCAAGTGACGCAACCGCTGTTCCAGGGCGGCCAGCTGCGCGCGGAACTGCAACTGTCGCGCCTGCGCAAGGACGTGGCCGTGCTGCAATATGAGCAAGCCATTCAGACGGCTTTCCGCGACGTGCGCGACGGCCTGGCGGGCAGCGCCACGTATGCGCAGCAAATCGATGCACAGCAGCGCGTGGTGGTGGCGGCGCAGCAGCGCCAGCGCCTGTCGCAGCTACGCTACGATGCAGGCCAGGACAGTCGCCTGGAATTGCTTGACGCACAGCGCCAGTCGTATGCGGCGCAGCAAACCCTGCTCGACGTGCGGCGCGACCAGTTCAAGTCGTCTGTGGCCTTGTACAAGGCGCTGGGGGGAGGGCTGGTGGAGTAGCGATTACCGGCGCCTGGCCCGCGGCGCCAGTGCCAGCGACCACAATCCCTGCTCCGGTCGAAGGGCATAGGCGACCAGGGCGCCGTCGCCACTGGAGTCGGCCAGCACAGCCGCCAGGCCATGGGCCGGATTGCCGGACAAGGCGCGGAAGTCGAAGTCCGGCGTGGGCAGGAAGCGCCACCTTGGCTGGGCGCCAGCGTCCAGCATGCACAGGCATCCCTCGCCGTACGCAATGTAACCATCGCGGAAATTCCCCGTCACCATCTCGATGGCGACCGGTGGCGGCGGCAGTGCCGTCCAGGCGTCGCCGGCGCCGCTGTGCGCCAGTTTCACTGCCACGCCGTCGCCCACCGCCAGCACGCCGTGCTGCCAGTCGCCGGCGATCAGCGTGGCCTTGCCGCGCAACGGCGGGGCGGCGCATGGCTCCCATTCACTCCACCCACTGGTGTTGCCGCCGTCGCGGCCCAGCCGGTACAGGTCGTGGCCATCGGCGGTCAGCAGCAGGTAGCCGTCCAGGTGATCGCCGGCCAGACCCGCCATGCCCGTGCCGGCGGGCAGTGGGGCGACATCCTTCCAGCGCGCGGACGGCTGGCCCAGCGTAGAGAGATAGCGGATGGCCGTGCCGTGAGCCACCGTGGTGAAGTGCGCACCGTCGCCAAGCAGGCAGGCAAACACCGCTTCGCCGGGCACGACGCCGGCGAACTTCGGTGAATCTTGCCATGCTGACGCTGTCTCGACCTGGCTCAGGCTGCGCACCGCGCCGTCGTCGCCCAGCAGTACGATACCGGTTCTGGGGCTGCCGGCGATGTGGATGTAGTTGCTCATGCGGGTTTCCTTGTGGAATGGCTGTCAGCCGGGTGTGCGTCTACCAAGTCACGTGCAGGGGCTGGCGCATCCACGGGTGCACGATGATGGCAAGCCCCCATGGCAGCTCGTCCACCAGTACATCAACCGTCTTGCGCCGGATAGTCAGTGACAATTGCCCATCGTCCCATTGCAGCCGGCCATCGCGCTGCAGGAATGTTTCGCGCAACGCTGTTGTCGAGGCATTGCCAATACTGGGCCAGTTGCCTATGACGGCGGCCAGCAGTTGATTTCCTGCTGCCTTTTCTTCATCGCGAAGATCAACGGGGGGAGCCGGGAAACCGGGTTCCAGGCCGCACAGCAGCTTGTTGAGCACAAGTTCCGGCTCCGGCGCATTGGTTACGCCATCGTTCAGGTATTGCAGCAAGTGAACGGCGCGCGCGCCATCCTCTCCGCGCAGCTGCCGCGTGCCGTCGTCGTTGCTGGACAACAGCTTCAGCTGCGTGAATAGCCTGGGCAGGAATGGGTGGACCAGCACCAGGCCAGCGTTGGCGATGTAGCTTGTGGCAGGGTCGTATGCAGCGTTGTTCATGTGCTTATCCTGTAAAAGCCCCGATCGGCCGGTTGCGCGCCAGGCTCCAGCCCGTCGTGTGTTGGGTAGCGGACTTGCCGTCCGCCTGCTGCGCGCTGTAGGTCCAGAGGATTTCCGTAAAGCTCAGCTTGAACTGTTCGGTCGGCATGTCGTCGGGATGGGTTTGCAGCTGGATTTCGCTGATCAGGGCGTCGCGCAGGGCGATGGTGATGAGGTTGCTCGTTTTGTCGCCGGAATTGCGGACGATGTACAGTCTCGTTGGCTGGCCTGGTCCTGCGCCCAGCGGCCTGGCCCCCAGGCACAGTTCGTACAACTTGACCGAGATTTGGTCGACATATTTGGTGCAGGTGAATTCGCTGATCACGGGCCGTCCCGACGTGCGCGCCGAGTTGCTGACGTCCGTCGTCACCTGCTGCTTCATGCCCTGATGCAGCGAGACCAGTTCGATGCACTGCCCCACATCCCGGAGCGAGCCGCCATCGCGCCAGACGGCGTCGATGCCGTTGTTTGCAGCGCCCGGCGCCTTGCCGAATACGAGTTCCGGGTCGCCTGGTTCCAGCAGGATCAAATCCATTTGCCACTCCTTTTGTCAAGAAAACAGTGTCCAGTTCCTAGAGCTGGCCGCGCAGCGGGTGCGGCTTTGTCCAGCCCGCTTCACCATGGCTGTCGACAAAGCAGATTTTCAGCTGTGCCATGCCTTGCGAGGTGAAATACGCGAGCAGCGCGGCGCCTTGACGCGTGCGCGTGAGGCACCACAGGGCGTCGCCATGGGCGAGGCCCGGGCTGCCCACGCGGTGCACGAGCAGGTCGGCGCTGCCGCGGTCCACCAGGGCTACGCGCACGCGTGCCTCGCCCATCGTTGCTGTCTGATATACGGTTGTCACCAGCGCCTCCTTTTCACAGGTCATGTTGCCGTGGGAATATACACCGATTAGTTGCCTAAAGATAATGGCAAAGCCGGCAGGCCCGATTATTTTTTGCGCATGAATATAAAGGCCATGCATTAATTCAATAATTCCACTATCATTGAAGTGTTGGATATTTAAGGCTGCGGGCATGGTGCCCGCGATGCCGCATCGAACGGAACCTCGCCGCATGCTGACCGCTTTCTTCATTTTCCTGGCCACCCTGATCCTCGTCATCTGGCAGCCACGCGGCCTGGGCATCGGCTGGAGCGCCGTCATCGGCGCTGGTGTCGCCTTGCTGGCCGGCGTGATCCACTGGGGCGACATCCCCGTCGTCTGGCATATCGTGTGGAACGCCACCGGCACCTTCGTCGCCGTGATCGTCATCAGCCTGTTGCTGGACGCGGCCGGCTTCTTCGAATGGGCCGCGCTGCACGTGGCGCGGTGGGGCGGGGGCAGCGGTAGAAAACTGTTCGTGCTGCTGGTCTTGCTGGGCGCGCTGGTGTCCGCCGTGTTCGCCAATGACGGCGCCGCGCTGATCCTGACGCCCATCGTCATCGCCATGCTGCGGGCGCTGAAGTTTTCCGCCAAAGCCACCCTGGCCTACGTGATGGCGGCCGGCTTCATCGCCGACACGGCCAGCCTGCCGCTGGTGGTGTCGAACCTGGTGAATATCGTCTCTGCCGATTTCTTCAAGATCGGCTTTGCCGAGTACGCGTCCGTGATGGTGCCCGTCAACGTCGTCGCCGTGGCCGCCACCCTGGGCGTCTTGCTGCTCTTTTTCCGCCAGGATATCCCGCGCGACTACGATGCCTCGCAGCTGAAGCGCCCGGACGCCGCCATCCGCGACCTGGCTACCTTCCGCGCCGGCTGGCTGGTGCTGGCGCTGCTGCTGGTGGGATTTTTCTCGCAAGAAGCCCTGGGTGTGCCCATCAGCCTGATCGCCGCTGTGGGCGCCGCGTTGCTGCTGGGCGTGGCGGGCAAGGGCCACGTGATTTCCACGCGCCACGTGCTGCGCCATGCGCCGTGGCATATCGTCGTCTTTTCACTGGGCATGTACCTGGTCGTATATGGCTTGCGCAATGCGGGCTTGACGGCTTACCTGACGGGCATGCTGAACCACTGCGCGCAATATGGCGTGTGGGGCGCGGCCATGGGCACGGGCGTGCTGACGGCCTTGCTGTCGTCCGTGATGAACAACTTGCCGACGGTGCTGGTGGGCGCGCTGGCCATCGACCCG
This sequence comes from Janthinobacterium salmonicoloratum, assembly GCF_051380845.1. Taxonomy (NCBI): domain Bacteria; kingdom Pseudomonadati; phylum Pseudomonadota; class Betaproteobacteria; order Burkholderiales; family Oxalobacteraceae; genus Janthinobacterium; species Janthinobacterium salmonicoloratum. The sequence continues at coordinate 50,432 of NZ_JBNYXV010000009.1, forward strand.
ACGACGGCGCAGGGGGCCGTGCGCGAAGCGATGATCTATGCGAACGTCATCGGCAGCGACCTGGGGCCGAAGATCACGCCCATCGGCAGCCTGGCCACCTTGCTGTGGCTGCATGTGCTCGACAGCAAGAATATCCATATTTCATGGGGCTACTATTTCCGCGTCGGCATCGTGCTGACCGTGCCCGTGCTGCTGCTGACCCTGGCGGCGCTGGCGCTGCGCCTGGGGTGACAGAGGTGGGAATATCGATCGCTAGACGACCGGTCAGATTTTTTGCTATACTGGCCGCATGAGCAAAAAATCCTCCGCTGACATGCGCCAGCACCTGATCGACATCGCCAAGGCCCTGATGGCCGAGAAAGGCTATACGGCCGTGGGCCTGGCGGAACTGGTGGCGGCGGCCGGCGTGCCGAAAGGTTCCTTTTACTATTATTTCAAGTCGAAGGAAGAGTTTGGGCAAGCCTTGCTCGATGATTATTTCAGCACCTATCTGCAGACGGTCGACGCCTTGCTGGCGGGGCCTGGCAATGCCCGTGAGTGCCTGCTGGCCTATTTTGACTACTGGAGCGCGACCCAGGCAAGCAGCGCGCCGGAGGGCAAGTGCCTGGTGGTCAAGCTGGGCGCGGAAGTGTGCGACTTGTCCGTGGACATGGGCGCCGTGCTGCAGCGAGGCACGGGCGCCATCCTGGAACGCCTGACCTTGTGCGTGGAAGCGGGCCATCTCGACGGTTCCGTGGCGGCGACGACGCCGGCGCGCGTGCTGGCCGAATCCCTTTACCAGTTGTGGCTGGGCGCTTCCCTGATGGTCAAGGTCGCCAAGAGCGGCGGGCCGTTCGACGCTGCCATGTCGGCCACGCAACGGTTGCTGTCGTAGCCGTTTTTTTTAACCATAAAGTAGACGACCGGTCAGTTATTCCCGGGTTTTTCTCACTAAACATGAAAGCAATACGATGACCGAACAGCATAAAAGCGATTTATTTTCCCCAGTCGATCTTGGCGCGCTGGCCCTGGCCAACCGCATCGTCATGGCGCCGCTCACGCGCAGCCGCATGGGCGACGATGGCGTGCCGCATGCCTTGCATGCCGAGTATTACGCCCAGCGCGCCGGCGCCGGCCTGATCATCAGCGAAGCGACGAATATTTCGCCCCAGGGACGCGGCTACGCAATGACGCCCGGCATCTGGTCGGACGAGCAGGTGGCGGGCTGGAAGCTGGTCACCGATGCCGTGCATGCGGCCGGCGGCAAGATCGTCTGCCAGCTATGGCATGTGGGACGGTTTTCGCATGCCAGCCTGCAGCCTGATGGCGCCGCGCCCGTCGCGCCTTCCGCCATCCAGGCCGAGGGCAGCACCTACACCGCCAGCGGCATGCAGCCCGTGTCCATGCCGCGCGCGCTGGAAACGCGGGAAATGAGCGGCATCGTTGCCCAGTATGCGCATGCGGCCGAATGCGCGCTGCGCGCCGGCTTTGATGGCGTCGAGGTGCATTCGGCCAATAGCTACCTGCTCGACCAGTTCCTGCGCGATTCGACCAACCGGCGCACGGACGCTTATGGCGGCAACATCGAAAACCGCGCGCGGCTGACCCTGGAAGTGACGCAAGCCGTGGTGAACGTCTGTGGCGCATCGCGGGTCGGCATCCGCCTGTCTCCCGTCACGCCCGACGCGGGCAACACGCCCGTCGACAGCGACGTGATGGCCACCTATGGCTACCTGATCGACCAGTTGAATCGCCATGGACTGGCCTATCTTCATTTCGTCGAGGGCGCCACGGCCACCTCGCGCGATGTGCCGGCAGGCGTCGACCTCGACGCGCTGCGCGCTTTGTTCAACGGCCCGTACATCGGCAACAACCATTACGACTTGCCACTGGCGCTGGCGCGCCGCGCAGAGGGCAAGGTCGATGCGGTGGCCTTCGGGCGTCCCTTCATCGCCAACCCGGACCTCGTGGCGCGACTGCGCCATGGCGTGGCGCTGGCCGAGGCGCCGCGCGAGGCGTATTACGGCGGTGGCGCCAGCGGCTACACCGACTGGCCCGCAAGCCCGTACTGATTTCTTTTTTCACCCACCCAAGGAGCGCAACATGAACAACACCACTTATGTGCAGGATTACCAGGCGATTGTCGCCGTGCTGAATCAATACAATGCGGGCGGCGCGCAGGCCGACAGCAGCATCATGCGCCCGGCGTTCAGCAGCCAGGCCACCATTTTCGGCGTCGATGGCGAAGATAAACTGACGGGCGGGCCTATCGAAGGCCTGTTCGAGATCATCGACAGCGCCTTCCGGCCATCGCCGCAGGCAAAGGCTGCCATCGTGCGCGTCGATATCGTGGGCACGGCGGCCAGCGCGCGCGTCGATACGGACGATATCTCGGGTTTCCGCTTTACCGACTTTTTCAATTTACTCAAGGTGCAAGGCGAGTGGACCATCGTCAGCAAGATCTATCACACGCACGCGGGCGCCTGATGCGCTGCCTGGGCGCCCGATGCTGTATCGTGTGGCGTCCGGCATGCGGGGAGAAGGAATGAAACTGATATTGATAGGCGCCACCGGCCTGGTGGGCCGCGAAGTGCTGCGCCTGGCGCTGATGGACGCACGCGTCAGCAGGGTTGTGGCGCCGGCGCGCAAGGCTTTGCCGGCGCATCCGAAACTGGAAGCGCCCATCGTCGACTTCGATCACTTGCCGGCGGACGCGCTCTGGTGGCAGGCGGATGCCGTCATCTGCACCCTGGGCACGACCATGAAGGTGGCGGGCACGCGGCAAGCGTTCCGGCGAGTCGACCACGACTATCCGCTGGCTGCGGCGCGCCTGGCGCTGGCGGCCGGCACGCGCACGTATGCGCTCAATTCGGCCGCCGGCGCGAACGCGGCATCGCGCTTCTTCTACAACCGCGTCAAGGGCGAGCTGGAACGCGACCTGGAGGCGCTGGGCTTTGCGTCGCTCACGCACGTGCGACCGGGCCTGATCGGCGGCGAACGCGCAGTGGCGCGGGCGGGCGAGGGCGCCGCCCTGCGCCTCCTGCGCGTGCTCGGTCCCGTGTTGCCGCGCCGCTGGCGCATCAATCCCGCGCCACGCATCGCCAGCACCTTGCTGGAAGCGGCGCTGGCCGCCGCGCCCGGGGTGCATGTGGTGACGTCGGAAAACCTGCTGTGAAGGGTGGCGCCGTATAATTTCCCTTCCTGTTTTTGAAAGGATAGCAATGCAGACAGTACGTCCATACCGGGCCGACGACCGCGAGGCCTGCCTGGCCCTTTTCGATGGCAATACGCCGCGCTTTTTCGACCCCTCGGAGCGCGCCGGCTTTGCCGCCTGGCTAGCTACATCGACGCATCCGTATCTGGTCATCGAACGCGACGGGGACATCGTCGCCTGCGGCGGCCATGCGCTGGAGGCGGGCGGCACCGTCGCCAGCCTGTGCTGGGGCATGGTGGCGCAGGATCTGCATGGGCAGGGACTGGGCCGCACGCTGACGCAGGCCCGCCTGGACGCCATCCGTGCCGTGCCGGGAGTCGCCAGTGTGAGCATGAATACCAGCCAGCATACGCAGCGTTTTTATGCGCGCTTCGGTTTTGAGACAGTCAAAGTGACGCCGGATGGCTTCGGACCGGGCATCGACCAGTGGGATATGCTCCTGTCCCTGAAAAGCAGGGAAGCTGAACGTGACCATATCGCCGCCGTGCCGCTGGAAAAGGCGTATCGGCTGCTCAATCACGGCCCCTCCATCCTCGTCTCGGCCCGCCATGCCGGCGTCGACAACGTAATGGCGGCCGCCTGGGCCTGCGCGCTCGATTTCGCGCCACCGAAACTGACCGTGGTGCTGGACAAGGCAACGCGCACGCGCGCGCTGGTCGAGGGCAGCGGCACGTTTGTCATCCAGGTGCCGACGGCGGCGCAGCTACAGTTGACGCATGCCGTGGGCACGCACAGCCTCGATGCGCAGCCTGATAAACTGGCGCGCGCGGGCGTGCGGCTGTTTCATATGGAAGGTGTTGATGTGCCGTTCGTGGCGGGATGCTCCGCCTGGCTGGCTTGCCGTTTGATCCCCGAGCCGCACAACCAGGCAGCATATGACCTGTTCATCGGCGAAGTGGTGGGCGCCTGGGCCGACACGCGCGTGTTCCGCGACGGGCACTGGCATTTCGAGGAGGCCGATCCATCCTGGCGCAGCCTGCACTACATCGCGGGCGGGCGTTTCTATGCGATAGGTGAAGCGCTCGACGCGGATACCTAACTAATCGAGAGCGATGACCCGGTCGTTTGCGCCGGGCACGCAGCCGTCGGCGATCGGTTCCCAGCCCCGGTGCACCACCACTTGCTTGCCGTCGTGGCAGATTTCCACGCGCTCGCTGGCGGGCAGGCGCTGGCGCGCGAACGCTTCCAGGCTGGCCGGCAGGCTCACTGCAAGCTGCATCGTGCCGATGGCCTCCGGCGGGTGGTCATCCATGTGCACGAGGGGCACGAAGATCGAGCCGAGCATCAGCCAGCGCGCGCCCACGTCGACGGGGGCGGGCGCATACGGCGCAGCGCGCAACCAGTCCTGGGCACGGGCGCGCAAGTCGCTGCCCTCAGCCAGCTCACCCCAGGCCGAGGCCAGCAATTCCACTACCCACTGATTGCAATTCTGGTATTTCAAATTGAAGGCATACGCGTTGGCGCTGTAGCGGCCCGCCAGCAACTGCTGCACGCGCACGGGGTCGAGCAGGGCGCGGCGCAGGGGCGGCACGGTTTCCGCCGGCAATTTCAAGAGAGAGATGTAGCCGAGCGATGGATTTTCCGTACCCATGGCGAAACCGGCTGTGCCCTGGTCGAAGATGCGCGGGCGGCCTTCGTCGCAGGCGTAGTACAGCTGGCGCGCGGACCAGCCGCTGTCGTTGTCGTGGCGCCAGGCCAGCGCCGCATGCGAATAGCGGATGCCGAAGCGCGCCAGGTCCAGGCCCGAGCGGCTGATCAGGGCCACGCTGCCTTCGCTGGCGGCCAGTTCCTCGCGCACGACGGCGGCAAAGCGCAACAGGCGGTCCTGTTCCGTGGCCGTGAGTTCTTGCGCGCGGTCGCAAAAGCGCGAGGAGGCGAGCGAGGTGCCCGCATGGGCCGCGCCAGCCAGGACGAGTGCGGCGCAGCCGGCCAGCAGCCGCAGGGTCACACCCAGAGTCAAAGGCTGACGGGACGCGTAGCCATTTCGCCGTACCAGTCGTCGGCCAGCACGAGGAAGAAGGCGGCGCGCGTGTCGTTGCGCGAGAATTCAATGCCGTAGGCGCGGTTTTGCGCATGCACCACGTCGCCTTGCGCCAGTTGCTGCTTGTCGAGTGCCGCTTGCGGCAAGTCCAGCACCAGCGGCGTTGCCGTGGCGTCGGCCTGCATCGTCAGGCGCGTCATGCCGTTGCGGCCCGGCACGGCGGCCACGTCGATGATGCGGTAAGGGCCATTGGCCACCTTGTTGTCGCGCGAAGAGCTGTTGCTCGAACCGTTGAGCGAATCGGAAATGCTGCCGCTCGACTGGGAACCGGCGCTGGAGGCCGAGGAAACGAAGCTGTCGGCGTTGGCGTTGCACGCCATGGTCAGAGCTGCGGCCAGGCCGAGCATGCGTAAGGAGGTAGTCAAGGCAGTTTTCCGGTGGACGTCAATGAAAGCGGACCGGGTCCATCCCGGCCTGCGCCATCATAGCAGATCAGCCATCAGCTGAGCAGTACCTCGATCAGGCCCTTCGCTTCGGCCGACGGCTGCGCGCGCAGCGCCTGCAGCACGGGGTCGTGGTCCAGGTAGGCTTGCAGCGGCGCGCTGACGGTGACGCTGGCCTGCGGCAGCGGCGAAGGGACGGGAGACAGCGCCTTGGCCAGCAGCAGGGTGTCGCGCAAGCCTTCCGGCGGCAGCATGATGGTCGAGCCGGGCAAGGCATTGACGGCATCGGCGACGGGCAGCGGCACGCCCAGCTGGCGCATCAGCGCGCGGCCGATCACTTCCAGGGTGGACGCCATCTGCGTTTCCAGCTGGGCGTACAGGCCCGGGGTCTTGTCGGCCTGGGCCAGCATATAAAAGCCGGCCACTTCATGCACGATGCCGGCGAACAGCGCCGTATCGGCATCCGTGTGCGTGACGGCGCCGGCCAGCGCATGCGCCAGCGCCGCCACATGCACGGTGTGCGCCCACAGCTGGGTGGCGCGGGCGCGCAAGGCTTCGTCGCGGAGGCCCGCGTTCAGCTGGCGGATGACGGCCGCCGTCGCCAGCGCATACAGGTTGCGGTGACCCAGCCGTTCGACGGCAGCGCGCACGCTGGTGATGGCTGGGGCCTGGCCGGATGCGAACAGGGCCGAATTGGCCAGCGCCACGGCGCGCGCCGACAAGGTCGGTTCGCACAGCAGCAGCCGGCTGATGTCGGCCGAGTGGCAATCCGGGTTGGCCAGTTCCTTTTGCAGGAGCAGGGCCGTATTGATGCTGGTGGGAAAGGCCAGGGTTTCAGTTTCGGCGCTGGCCAGAAGTTGCGCCAGGCTGCTGAGCGTGTTGACGTGCATGGATAGGGGAGCGAGAAGTAGCAATGCCCCCATATTATCAGGCAATCCTGCCCGCATGGCGTCCGCCAGCCTTTCCTGTGAGACAGGCCGTGCATCGGCCGTGCATCGCCCTATTCATCAGCCCAGCTTATAGGCCCTAGTGGGTTTGCGCCGCTAATCAGCGCGGGCCAGCACTGTTAAGCTTGACTTGCGGGGACAGGCGAAGCCGGCTGCCCTGCGGCAAGCCCATTGTGGGGACCGATTTACCGGCAAGAAAGGAAACCAGACATGCATCGATACGCCGCGGCACTCTTGCCGCTTTGCCTGCCCGCCGGAGCCGTTTCTGCCGGGGCCGGCGCCATTTCTGCGCCAGCGTCCGTCACCGTCACGCGCGCCGCCGCCATGTCCACCATCACCGGCGACGCCCGCTATTTCACGGGCGCGGTCGACGTCGACGCCATGTTCCAGCGGCCGTCCCCGGCCCGCGCGGGCGGTGGCATCGTCAGCTTTGCGCCCGGCGCCCGCACGGCTTGGCATACGCATCCGCTAGGCCAGACCCTCATCGTCACGCAAGGCCACGGCTGGGTGCAGCACTGGCAGGGCCCGCTGCAAGCGCTGGCCGTGGGCGATGTGGTGTGGATACCGCCCGGCGTCAAGCACTGGCATGGCGCCACGGCCACGTCCGCCATGCAGCATGTCGCCATTGCAGAGGCGCAAGATGGCACGGCGGTCAGCTGGCTGGAACACGTGACGCAAGACGCTTATCCCAACTGACGTGCCGTCAGCGTGGTTCGCCATGCGCCAGGATCTCGAGGAAAGCCGCCACCAGGCGGCTTTTTTCATCGGCCCGCGTAACGGCCACCACCGTGGTGCTGGTGGCGATATCGTCCACCGGCAGGAAAACCACGTCGGTGCGGTTGTTTTCCGCGATCGAGCGGGCCACCAGGGTGGCGCCCAGGCCGGCGGCCACCAGCGACAGGGCTGTGTAGATTTCCACGGCTGAATACGCCACGGCCGGCTCGGCGCCCGCCGCTTTCAGCGCGGCGACGATCTGCTGGCCGAAGGGGCTGATCGGGTCTTTCGGATACAGGATGAAGGGGATGTCGGCCAGCTCGGCAGCGCGCAGCGACGCCCGTGCCGCCAGCGGATGGTGCAGGGGCAGGGCGGCCACCAGCGGGTCGTCCAGGGTGACCGCGTGGCACAGGTCGGGCGGCGCGGCGCAGGGACCGATGAAGCGCGACAGGCCGATATCGATGCGGCCCTGGCGCAGCTGCGCCGGCTGGTATTCGGACAGCGCCTCGACCAGGTCCAGCTGCACCAGCGGATAGGCGGCGCGAAACTGGCGGATGGCCCGCGGCAGCACGGAGAACGTGGCCGAGCGGGTAAACGCGATGCCCAGCCAGCCGTGGCTGCCCGTCGCCAGGCCCTTGGCCTCGTCGTCCAGGCGCGCCGCCTGCAACAGCAGTTCCTTGGCGCGCGGATAGAAAAACCGGCCCAGCGGCGTTGGCTCCATGGGCCGGCGCGAACGGTCGAACAGCTCGCCTCCCAGGTGGGCTTCCAGCTGCCCCAGCTGCATGCTGATGGCCGTCGGCGCCACGTGCAGGCGCTCGGCGGCGTGCGCGGCGCTGCCCGCTTCCACCACTTCGCAAAAATACCGCAACTGTCTTAAGTTCATTTTTATTGATCCATGAGTCAATAATCGATGTTTGATATTGAAAACACTTTATATGAAACTGAGCTCCACGACAATCAGGAGACGTTTCATGGAAGACAGTTTATTCACGCAGGCGCGCGGCCTGAGTAGTGCGGAAGTGTCGGACGCGCTCGACTATTTCTGCTTGCCCGGCAGCGTCCCCGGCCTCGTCCCGGTGGCCGGACCGCGGCGCCTGTTCGGCCCCGCCTTCACCGTGCGCTTCGCGCCAGTCGACAGCGAGTCTCCCGGCACGGTGGGCGATTACCTCGACGATATTCCTGCGGGCGCCATTGCCGTGCTCGACAACGCCGGCCGCAGCGATTGCACCGTCTGGGGCGGCATCATGAGCCAGCTGGCGGCGCACCGGGGCGTGACTGGCACCGTCATCGATGGCGTGTGCCGCGACACGGCCGAAGCCGATGCCGCCGCCTACCCCCTGTTTGCGCTGGGGCGCTTCATGCGTACTGGCAAGGACCGGGTGCAGGTGGATGCCGTCGGCGCGCCCGTCAGCCTGGCCGGCGTGCGCGTGGCGCCTGGCGACCTCGTCGTGGCCGACCAGGACGGCGTCGTCATCGTGCCGGCGGGCCGGGCGCACGCGGTGTTCGAGCGCGCCCTGGCCATGCAGGCGGTGGAATTGCGCATCGTCGCCGCCGCGCTGGACGGCATGTCCCTGCGCGACGCGCGGCGCCAGTTCGGCTATCACACCCTGCAGCGCAAGCCTGCGCACGCCGCCTGACGTCATCCATTTCCCTAGCTAACTGAAAGTACACCATGGACCAGATTGTTTCCATCGAGACCTTGCACGCCCTGCGCCGGCTGGGCGCAGCCACCATCTACGAGGCGCAGGGCGCGAAAGGCGCGCTCGACAGCGGCATCAAGCCGATTGCGCCCGGCATGCGCCTGGCCGGGCCCGCCCTGACCGTCGATACGCGCCCGGCAGACAACCTGATGCTGCACTACGCCATGCTCAAGGCCCGGCCCGGCGACGTGCTGGTGGTCGACGCCAAGGGCTTTCTGGAAGCGGGCGTGTGGGGCGACGTGTTCACCGAGCAGGCGCAGCGGATCGGGCTGGCCGGCCTGGTGATTCACGGCGCCGTGCGCGACGCGGCCGCCATGACGCAGGCGGGCTTTCCCGTCTTTAGCCGGGGCCTGTCGATCAAGGGCACGGGCAAGCACCAGCCGGGGCGCCTCAACGTGACCGTCACCATCGGCGACGTTGGCATCGATCCCGGCGACATCATCGTCGGCGACCAGGACGGCGTGGTGGTGGTGCGGCGCCACGAGGTGGACGCGGTGCTGCTGAAAAGCCGCCAGCGCGAAGAGATGGAAGCGCAATTCCGCCAGCAGATCCGAGACGGCGCCACGACCGTCGAGCTGCTGGGCCTGGAAGAGACGCTGCGCAGGCTGCAGCTGGGCTGATACGCGCATACCACTATAAAAACCAGGAGACACCCCATGCATGCCACCACTACCGCCGCAGCTGCGGCGCCAGCCGCACGTCGTCCCACGCGCTACCGCTGGGTCGTCGCGGCCCTGTTTTTCATCGTCTACACGATTGCCGCCGCCGACCGCGCCAACCTGGGCGTGGTCCTGCCCTTTTTGCGCCGCGAGTTTGAAATGAGCAATACCGACGCGGGCGGCCTCGTCAGCCTGTTCCTCGTCGCCTATGCGCTGGCGCAACTGCCTTCCGCCTGGCTGCTGTCGAAGTTCGGCGTGCGCAAGGTCTTCACCATTTCCATGGTCCTCACCTCGATTGCCACCGGCCTGACAGGGCTCGTCGGTTCCTTGCTGTCGCTGAAACTGTGCCGCCTCGGCCTGGGCCTGGCCGAAGGGCCGCTGCCGATAGGCGTGACGACTACCATCAATCACTGGTTTCCCTCGCGCGAGAAGGGCACGGCGTCGGGCCTGTTCTTGTCCGCTGTCAAGTTCGGTCCCGTCATCACGCCTATCCTGGGCGCGGCCATCATTGCCGCCTGGGGCTGGCGCGAAGTGTTCATCTGGTTTTCCGTGCCGGGCGTGATTCTGGCCATCTTTTGGTACTTCCTGGTGACCAACAAGCCAGCCGAAAGCCGCTTTGTCAACGTCGAAGAATTGGCCGTCATCGAGGAAAAGGCGCTCGATGGCAGCAGCACCGGCACGGCGGCCACGTCGCGGCCCATGCCCTGGCTCGACAAGCTGATACGCGTGCGTATGGTGCCGACTGTGACCACCAGCCGTGGCGTGTTTGCGTCTTGGAATATCCTCGGCTGCGCGCTCGGCTATTGCTGCCAGCTGGGCATTTCCAGCGTGCTGCTGGCCTGGATACCCACGTACTTGCTGACGGTAAAGCAGTTTTCCATCATGAACATGGGCATGGTGGCGGCCGCGCCGTGGGTGGGCGCCGTCTTCGGCAATATCCTGGGCGGGGTGCTGGCCGACCGCGTGCTCGACAAGCGCCGCAAACCGGGCATGCTGATTTCGGCCCTGTCGACGGCCGTCATGATGTACTTGCTGATCCATGCGCCTGCCGACCCGCTGCAGTACGGCGCGCTGCTATTCCTGACGGGCGTGCTGCTGAGCATCGGTTTTTCCGCCTACATGGTGTATCCGATGCAATTCGTGTCCAAGGAAAAATTCCCCGTCGCCAATGCCGTCGTCAACATGGGCGGCCAGCTGGGCGGCGCGGCCACGCCGTGGATCGTCGGCATGCTGCTCGACCATTACGGCTGGGATTATGTGTTCGGCTTCATGGCCGCCATTTCCTGCCTGACCTTCCTGGTGGTGCTGACGATCGCCGAACCGCTGAAGCTGCGGCCGTCAGGGCAGCAGCAATGAATGCTGGCTGGCCGTGTGAAAATCGCGCCAGACGCGGTTGATGGCGCTGTCTTCGCGGGCAGCGTACAGGCCGCAGTAGGGATACAAGCCATCGACGGCGGAGCGGCACACGGCCACCAGGGCCAGCGAACTATCTTGGACAGCCTGCATGGCGTCGTCGTCGAGCGCCGCGCCGCCTGCCACCTGCGCCCAGCTGTCGTCCAGCACGGCGTAAAAACGGGCGCGGGCGGCAGTGTACGCCTCTTTCTTGCCTTGCAGCATGGATACCACTTCCGGCACGTCCAGCAGGGGCAAGCCGGCGCGCGCATGGCGGCGGTGGCGCATGCATTCCTCGGCCAGCTGCATGAAATGCGCGGCCATGCCGGCCGCGTTGGCAGCCAGGGTCACATAGGCCAGTGAATAGAAGGGGTAGCGGTACAGGGGGCTGTCGGCCGTCGCGGTGTCGGGACTGATCGTAAAGCCATGTTCCTTGCTGAGCCACTGGCCGTCGATGCGGTAGCTGTGCGAGGCGCTGGCGCGCATGCCGATGCTGTTCCACGAGGGCACCAGTTGCACCAGCGCAGCGGGCACGAGGAAGGCGCGGATGCGCGGTTTTCCCTCTGCATCGAGCAGGGGCTGGCCATCGCGCTGCAGCCGGGCATTCAGGGTGAAGTGGGTGGCCATGGGCGCGCCACTGGCGTAGTCCCAGCTGCCCGTGATGCGGTAGCCGTCGCCTTCTTCCTCGGCGTAGCCCGTGGCCGCGCCGCTGCCGCCCAGGCAAACGCGCGGCGTGCCGATGATGCTGCGCGCCATGTCAGGCGCCAGAAAGCCCGCGAACCAGCCCGCGCCCGCGCACAGGGTCAGCACCCAGCCCATGCTGCCATCGACGGCGGCCACGGCTTCTTCCAGGCGCACCACTTGCGGCAAAGGCAGCTCGGCGCCGCCGGCACTGTGCGGCGCCAGCATCGTCAGCCAGCCACGCCGGTGCAGCAAGGCTTGCTGGGCCGGATGCAAAAAGCGGGCGGCGTCGGCCGCCGGCGCGTGGCGCGCGATGCGGCGCGTGTCGCGTGCGGAAAGGATATCAAGGACAGCGTGCGGCATGGGGCAGTATCCGGCAATGGCGAAGGCGGGCATTTTCGCACAGTGCGGCGTGCCGTGGGCACATGGTCCGGCGCCCTGGCGCCAGAAGCCCCTTCCGGACGGTTGGTGATCGCGCTGGCGCCGGCTATCCTTCCCCTGTCAGGCGAAAAAGATGGATGTGTCTAGGGCAGCGGCAATTGCACCGTGTCGCTGGCGCGCTGTGCGGCACTGCCCTTTGCGTCATTTACTTTCCGATCTGTTTGCTGACCACATTTTCCTGCTGGTTCAGGGCGCGCTGGTCTGCCTTGGTGATATGGCCGTGATCGAGCTTGGCCATACTGCGCTCTTCGCGGCGGATGCTGCGGTCTTCGCGGTGCAGGGCGGCTGCCTGCCCTTTGGTGATTTCGCCTTCCTTGACTTCCTTGTGGATGCGCGCGTTTTGATGCGCCAGGCGGTTGTTCACCTGTTCGCGGCGCGGGTGGTTTTTCTGCCAGGTCGTTTCTGCGGCAAAGCTGCTGGCGGTAGCCGAGGCAAAAATCATCAGGATGATGGCGGACAGAGTGGTGGTTTTCATTGCAGTCTCCAGGTGGATGTCAGGGATGTGACACTGCTCAAACGCGCCGCCGGTGCCGCTGGTGCACAGGATATTTGTCTCAAGTGTAAGCAAATGTGGCTGGAACGGCGGTTTTGCCGCATCATGGAGCGGACCATTGCCACCTATCAGGAGCATCGCCATGAGCGCATCGGCTGCGACGCAAACGAACCGTTGGCAAGATGTCAGCGCCGGCCTGTCGATCGCCGGCCTGTTGCTGCCGGAAGCGGTGGCGTATGCCAGCATCGGCAACCTGGCGCCCCAGGCTGGCATCCTGGCCCTGTTCGCGGGCTTGCTGTGCTATGGCGTGCTGGGCACGAGCCGCTTTGCCATCGTTTCGGCCACGTCGTCGTCGGCCGCCGTGCTGGCCGCAGCCATGGCTTCGATGCCGGGCGGCACCGTGGGTCACCGGCTCATGCTGATGGCGGGACTGGTGATGTTGACGGGGGCATTTTTCCTGCTGGCCTGGGTGGCCAGGCTGGGCAGCGTCACGCAATTCATCGCCAAGCCCGTGTTGCGGGGCTTTTCCTTCGGCCTGGCCATCGTGATCATCGTGAAACAGTTGCCCGGCGTGCTAGGCGTGCAGCCGCCGCAAGGCGACCTGCTGCATCTCGTCCCCGGCTTGCTGGCGCGGGCAGGGCAGTGGAACGGGCGCGGCGCGGGCCTGTGCGCGGCGGCGCTGCTGTTGCTGTTCCTGCTGCGGCGCAGGCAGCGCTGGCCCGCCGGACTGATCGTCATTGCGCTGGGGATCGCCGCAGGACAGTGGCTCGACTTGTCGCGCCACGGCGTGGCCCTGGTGGGCGCCATCGATGTCAGCCTGGCCATGCCTGTCTTGCCGCGCCTGACGCAGGAGGAATGGACGCGCCTGGCCGAGCTGGCGTTTGCGCTGGCGCTGATCCTGTATGCCGAATCGTATGGCGCCATCCGCAGTTTTGCCTTGAAGCATGGCGACCCCGTGGCGCCCGAGCGCGACTTGCTGGCACTGGGCGCGGCGAACGTGCTGGCGGGATTGCTGCAAGCCATGCCGGTGGGCGCCGGCTATTCGGCCACGTCAGCCAACGAGGCGGCCGGCGCCACCTCGCGCCTGTCGGGGCTGGTGGCCGCCGCCGTGGTGGGCGTCATCGTGCTGACCCTGCTGCCGCTGGTGGCGCTCACGCCCGTGCCCGTGCTGGCCGCCGTGGTTATCCACGCTGTCAGCCATACCCTGAACCCTGTTTCTTTGCAGCCCTATTTTGCCTGGCGCCGCGACCGCCTGCTGGTGCTGGCGGCGATTGCCGGCGTGCTGCTGTTCGGCGTGCTCGACGGCTTGCTGGTGGCCATCGCCATCAGTCTGCTGCTGATGCTGCGCCGCCTGTCGCAGCCGGGCATGTCCGTGCTGGGGCGGCTGGGCGACAGCCACGACTACGTCAAGCTGGCGCTGCATCGCGATGCCCAGCCGCAGCCGGAGCTGTTGATACTGCGTCTCGATGAGCCCTTGTTCTTTGTCAATGCCGAGCGCAGCCTGCACCTGGCGCGTGCCATGCTGGAGGAGCGGGCCGGTCCGCTGCGCAAGGTGATCCTCAGCCTGGAAGAGTCGCCCGACCTCGATGGCAGTAGCGTCGAAGCCTTGCGCGACTTTGCCGCGTTCGTGCGTCAGCAGGGGCTGGCCCTGACCCTGGCGCGGTTGAAGGAGCCGACATACGCCGTGCTGCAACTGGCGCTGCGCGACATGCTGGCCGGCACTCCGGCGCTGTTGCTCAGTGAATTGAGCGTGGCCGAGGCCGTGCGCCTGCTGGGCGGCGCCACGCCTGAAAAGTAGCGGCGACTATGCTACGCTGGCGGCCAGGCGATGCATCTTGGGAGACAGCATGACAAGCGCGAAACCGCAACTGGTCAAGGCAAGGCTGAACAAGCTGCTGCCCACGCAAATCACGGTCGGCATGGCCGAAGTGGCGTTCAAGCGCGCGCACTGGGCCAGCCTGGGCAGGAAGGCAAGGGCAGCGGCACTGGCCGATCACTGGTTTCCCAGTATCATCGGCCCGGAAGGACGTCACTACATCGTCGACCACCACCATTTCGGCCTGGCACTGCACCAGGAGGGCGTGAAAACCGTCAGCCTGATGATACTCAAGGATTTGTCCTGGCTGGAGCCGCTGCACTTCTGGCATGTGATGGACCACCATCAATGGGTGCACCCCTACGACAGTGAAGGCTTGCGCCGCGATTTTTCCGCCATTCCCCGGCAGCTGAGCGGCTTGCACGACGATCCCTACCGCAGCCTGGCCGGCGAATTGCGCAGCGCAGGCGGCTACGCCAAGGATGTGACGCCCTTCAGCGAATTCTTGTGGGCCGATTTCCTGCGCAGCCGTATCGCATCCGCCGACCTGCAAAAAAATTTCCCCAAGGCACTGGCGCAAGCCATGAAACTGGCGCGCAGCCAGCAGGCGCGCTATCTGCCCGGCTGGAGCGGCGTCGTGCCGCCCGCCTGAAGCGCGTCTGCCGTTACAGCAGGAAGGCGCTGCCGGCGGCCAGTATGCCGGCCGCCGCCGCGCCCACGGAACCCCACAGCAGCCAGCGGCGCCGCGTCAGCACGGTGATGGCGGCCAGCGCCACGGCGATCTGGATGAAGGTCAGGGCCATGGCCAGGCGTTCGTGCGGGCGCAGCTTGGCTTCCGATTCCTCGCCCAGCTTGCGTGATTGCTCTTCCAGCTGGCGCGCGCCGGCTTGCACGGCCGGTTTTTCCCTTTCCTGCCTGGCTTGCTCAGCCAGAAAACGGGTGCGCACCTCGGGCATGCTGGCGAGCGCGGCCGTGGCTTCGGCGATATGGCCTTTCGTCGACTTCGCCTGGTACAAGGCCCACTGGTCGCTCGCCTGCGCCTGCTTGAGGATGCTCTCGTTCTTCAGGAACATGGCTTCGTTCTGCGCATTGCCGCTCTGGTAGCTGATCAGGGCGCCGATGGTGGCGAGTATGGCCGTCATCAGGGCGATTTTTTGCGTCAGGCCATCGCGTTCCTTCTCCGTTGCCTCTTCCACGGCGTGTTCATGGGGACTGGGCACTTCGTATTCTTCTTCCATGGCGGACCTTTCGTGGAGGCAGCGTGAACGGGAGGTGCAGCGCTCATACTACCTCATCTGACATGGGCAATTTCGCCGTGCCCCATATTCGCCGGCCTACCAAGCTGGCCTGAAAAAAAACTGGACCCGATCTTTAAGCCGCCTGGCTTTCCGCCGCCAGCGCCGCCTTGACGCTGTCGCGCTGGCCCACTCTTGCGAGGAAGGCTTGCACATGCGCCAGCGCGGACAAATCCACGCCCAGGCCAGGCGCCCAGCCCGTGATGACGAACAGATAGGCGTCGGCGACCGTGAACGTGTTGCCGGTCAGGTAGGCATGGCCTTCCAGGCGGCTGTCCAGCCACTTGTATTTCTTGCCAAGTTGCTCAATGAATAATGTCTTGGTGGCCGCGTCGATGCGGGGATCGAACAGGGAACTGAACGATTTGTGCAGCTCCGACGTGATGTAGTTTTGCCATTCCAGCACCTTGTAGCGGGCAAAGCCACCCACCGGCGGCAGTAGATCTTGCCTGCCGGCCAGTTCGGCGATGTACTGGGCGATGATGGGGCCTTCGCTCAAGGTCGTGCCATCGTCGAGCGCCAGCAGCGGCACTTGGCCTTTCGGGTTGAGTTCGTAGTAATTGCCGCCTTCCTGCGTGCGGTGCTGGCGCAGGTCGACCTTGACCAGGGTGAACGGCGTGCCCGTTTCGCGCAGGACGATGTGCGGTGCCTGCGAGCAGGCGCCCGGCGAGAAGAAGAGTTTCATGGCGATCCTTGAACAGGTGGGGAAGATACCACTATAGTCCTGCACCGCCGCACGGTAAACGCGTGTTCGTGCGGTCACACTTTCTGCCCGGTGAAGGATTGCTCTGTCTCAAACCCGGGGATAGCGCAAGGTGTCGAGCAGCAAGGTAAACGCGGGCGAGGGGTGGCGCCGGCTCGGGTAATACAGCTTGTAGCCCGCATACGTGGGGCACCAGTCGTCCAGCACGCGGATCAAACGGCCATCGGCCAGGTAGGGCAGGACGACGTCTTCCGCCATGCAGGCCACGCCCAGGCCATCGAGCGCCGAATGCAAGCGCATGGCCATGTTGTTGTAGATCATTTGCCCTTCCACCCGCACTTTCAGCTCCTGCCCATCCTTGGCAAATTCCCAGGCAAACAGGCCGCCCAGGGTGGGCAGGCGCATATTGATGCAGTTGTGCGCCATCAAGTCCTGCGGCGTGGCGGGCGGCGCCTGGCGGGCGAAGTAGGCGGGCGCGGCGACGACGGCCATGCGGAAATCGGGACCGATGGGCATGGCGATCATGTCCTTGGCCACTTGCTCGCCCAGGCGCACGCCCGCGTCGCAGCGCGCGGCCACGATGTCGGTCATGCCATTGTCGACGACGACTTCGATGTTGATGTCGGGATAGTCCGGCAGCAAGCGGGCGATGGCCGGCTGCAATACCGTCAGCGCCGAGTGTTCTCCCGCGCTGATGCGGATGTTGCCGGCCGGCTTGTCGCGCCGGGCGCTGAGCAGGGCCAGCTCCGCCTCGATCTCGTCGAAGCGGGGCGCCACCGTGCGCAGCAACTGTTCGCCCGCTTCCGTGGGCGAGACGCTGCGCGTGGTGCGCACCAGCAGGCGCAAGTCGAGCCGTTCTTCCAGCGCGCGCACCGTCTGGCTCAGCGCCGATTGCGACACGCCCAGCTTGGCTGCCGCCCTGGTAAAACTGCCTTCGCGGGCCACGGCCACGAAGGCGAGGATGTCGTTGAAGTTGGTCTGCGCCATGTTGTCACCTTTCAGTCATTCATCACGCTGCGTTATGCTGTTATTCTGCAAGCACTCCCTGCCATGTGGCCGGACTATCGCCTGATGAAAAAATTTCTTTACTCGCTACTGGGTTTTGTCCTTGCCAGCGTCATCGCATGGGGCGCCCTGTTGCTGTGGAGCGGCCTGGTCTTGCAACTGCCTCCCGGCGACAGTTATTGGGACCGCACACCGTATGCGGCCGACATTTTCCTGGCTTGCTGGCTATGCCTTGCCATCGGGGCGGCAATGCTGGCGGCTCGGCTGGTCTGTTGATCCTGGCTCCGTGCAATTCATTAGTCTAGCTAATAAGTTCATGCAGACTTTAGCATCTATTTACGGTAATGCATACGTCTTACAGTGATGGCATGAAAAATGTTCCCAATCCCGCTATCCCCGCCGCGCCGCACAAGGTGGCCATCCTCGCCATCATCCTTGTCAGCTATGTAATGATCGTGCTCGACACGTCCATCGTGCTGACGGGCTTACCGAAAATCCACCAGGAGCTGGGCTTTACAGATACGGGCCTGGCCTGGGTGCAAAGCGCCTACACCCTGACCTTTGGCGGCTTGCTGCTGCTGGCCGCCCGTGCCGGCGATGCGTATGGCCGGCGCCGCCTGCTGCAGCTGGGCTTGGCGCTATTCACCTTGGCCTCGCTGGCCATCGGCCTGGCGCAGTCGCCGGCCATGCTGATTACCGCGCGCGCCATCCAGGGCGTGGGCGCGGCCATCCTGGCGCCATCTACCCTGGCCTTGCTGCAAACCACGTTTGCGGAGGGGCGCGAACGCACGCGCGCCATCGCCCTGTACAGCGCCGTGGCCGGCATTGCCGCCAGCGTGGGCCTGGTGCTGGGCGGCGTGCTGGCCGAATGGCTGTCGTGGCGCGTGGGTTTCTTCATCAACCTGCCCATCGGCGCCGCCATGCTGGTGGCGGCGCGCCGCTACCTCGTCGAGAGTGAAACCACTCGTGGCCGCTTCGACGTGGCCGGCGCCGCCAGTTCCACCCTGGGCATGACGGCCCTCGTGTATGGTTTGATCCGCTCGGCCGGCGCCGGCTGGGGCGATGCCCTGACGCAAGCAACCCTGGCGGCGGGCCTGTTGCTGCTGGCCGCCTTCATCTTCATCGAGCGGGGCGCCGCGCAAGCCATCCTGCCGCTGCGCCTGTTTGCCGATGCGCAACGCAATGCGGCGTACGGGGCCAGGGTGCTGTTCATGGGGGCCATGATCGGCTTCTTCTTTTTCACCACGCAATTCCTGCAAGTGGTGCTGCGCTATCCGCCCTCGCTGACGGGCCTGGCTTTCCTGCCCATGACCCTGGTCAACTTCGGCGTCGCCCTGTGCGTGCCGCGTTTGACGCGCCGCCTGGGCAATGCGCGCCTGCTGGCCATGGGACTGGGATTGACCCTGCTGGGCATGGCATGGCTGAGCCGCGTCGACGCGGGCACGGCTTACTGGTTGGGTGTCGCCCTGCCCATGGTGCTGATCGGCGCGGGGCAGGGCATGGCCCTGAGTCCGCTGACGGCGGCCTGCGTGGCCGGCGTGCCGGCGCAGGATGCGGGCGCCGCCTCGGGTGTCGTCAACGTGGCGCACCAACTGGGCAGTTCGCTGGGGCTGGCGGCGCTGGTGGCCGTGGCCGGCCTGGGCGCGGGCCAGCTGGCGGACGTGCCGCTGCTGGCGCACCGCGTGACGGTTGCCCTGGGCGGCGCGTCCGCCATGCTGGCGCTGGCCTTGCTGCTGGTACTGTCATGCCGCCGCAGCGGCTGACCACTCGCGCAGCAATTGTCCGAACGCTACGGCCGCCGCCGTGCTGCTGGCGGCGCGCCAGACGAGCTGGAACTGGGCGGCGGGCAGGGCGGGCAAGCCATGCTGGCCATCGATAACTTCCATGCCCGCTTCCAGGTCGCCTTGCGGCAGGGCCGTGATCGCCAGCCCGGCCAGCACGGCGGCGCGCAAGCCCTGCTGGCTGGGCGAGGTGAACGCCACGCGCCAGTCGAGGCCGGCGCCATCGAGGGCGTCGACGCCCACTTGCCGATGCATGCAGGGCGCGGGTGAAAACGCCAGCGGCAGGGGCAGCGCGCCGTCATGCCGGAAGTCGTGCGCGGCCGCCCAGACGAAGCGCGTGCGGCGCAGCACGGCCGCGTCATCTTGCCCATCCGCCAGGGCCATGACGACGGCCAGGTCCAGCGCATCGGCGGCGACCAGTTTCTGCAAGTCCAGATAGGTGCCCACCGTCACATCCAGGCGCACGGCGGGAAACAGGTGCGCGAACTGCGCCAGCAGGGCAGGCAGGCGCGCGCCCATGAAATTTTCCGGTACGCCAAAGCGCACGGCGCCCGCAATTGCGGAACGCTGGAAGCGCCGCGACAGCGCATCCTGGGTCGCCAGGATCTGCCGCGCGTGGCGCAGGAAATCCTCGCCATCTTCCGTCAGGCGCAGGCTGCGCGTCGTGCGCAGCAGCAGCGCGGCGCCCGCTTGCTCTTCCAGGCGGCGGATCTGGTGGCTGATGGCGGATTGGCTCAGGTGCAGCCGTTCGGCGGCGCGCGTAAAGCCGCCCGTGTCCGCTACGGCCACAAAGGCGCGCAGCAGGGCGGTATCGAAGTCCATGGGGTTCCCGTGATTCATGATGGAAATGAATGAATTGTACAAAATTTTATCATTTCCCTCATGAGTCGAGCTTTTCTAGAATGCTGGTTCGCAGTGCGCCGGCACTATGCGCCCCTCGACCCCTCCACGACTACCGAAAGCAAGGCTTCGATGCACCTTACTAATTCGCAACAAAATGCACTGACTCTGGCCGCCGTGTGCCTGGCCTCACTCATGTTCGGGCTGGAAATTTCCAGCGTGCCCGTCATCTTGCCCACCCTGGAAACCGTGCTGCATGGCGATTTCAAGGACTTGCAATGGATCATGAACGCCTACACTCTGGCTTGCACCACCGTGCTGATGGCAACAGGCACACTGGCCGACCGCTATGGCCGCAAGCGCTTGCTTCTCGCCAGTCTGGCCCTGTTCGGCCTCAGTTCGCTGGCATGCGGCTGGGCCGGCAGCACCGGTGTGCTGATCGCCGCGCGCGCGCTGCAAGGCATGGCCGGCGGCGCCATGCTGATTTGCCAGGTGGCCGTGCTGTCGCAGCAGTTCCCGGCCGGCGCCGCGCGGGGCAGGGCGTTTGGCGCATGGGGCATCGTGTTTGGCCTGGGCCTGGGCTTCGGCCCCATCATCGGCGCCGCCATCGTCGCGCTGTCAAACTGGCAATGGGTATTTCTCGTGCACGGCCCGCTGGCCGTCGTCGCGCTGCTGCTGGCCGGCCTGGGCGTGAGCGAATCGCGCGACCCGCAGCGGCGCAAGCTGGACGTGGCGGGCATCGCCACCCTGTCGCTGGCCGTGTTCAGCCTGGCGTGGTGCCTCACGCAGGGGCCGGCGCTGGGTTTCAATGATCCCCGCACGCTGACCAGCCTGGCCGTGGCGCTGCTCAGCCTGATGCTGTTTGCCGTCATCGAACGGCGCCAGGCGGAACCGATGATCGATTTCAGCGTATTTCGTATCCGCCGCTTCTCGGGCGCCTTGCTCGGTTCGGCGGGCATGAACTGCAGTTTCTGGCCGCTCATGATTTACCTGCCCCTGTACGTGCAGCATGGCCTCGGCTACAGCAGCCTGGGCACGGGATTGACCTTGCTGGCCTACACCTTGCCCACCTTGCTCGTGCCGCCCCTGGCCGAGCGGCTGGCGCTGCGCTACCGGGCCGATGCGGTGATCCCTGCCGGCTTGCTGGCCATCGGCCTGGGGTTTTTGCTGATGCTGTGGGGCAGCCAAGCCGAAACTGCCAGCTGGTTGACGATCTTGCCCGGCTGTCTGCTGGCGGGCACGGGGCTGGGCTTGACGAACACGCCCGTCACCAACACGACGACGGGCGCAGTGCCCGGCGAACGGGCTGGCATGGCTTCCAGCATCGACATCAGCGCGCGCATGGTCAGCCTGTCCATCAATATCGCGCTGATGGGCTTTATCCTCGTCGAAGCCCTCCAGTCCGCCTTGCGGCCGCATCTGCCCGGCGGACTGGACGCGGCCACCCTGCGCGCCCTGGCGGAAGACTTATCTGCAGGCAAGGGCGCCGGCGCGCTGCCGGCCGGCGTGGCCAAGCTTGCGCTGGCACAAGGCTTTGGCGCCGTGATGCTGTACGGCGGCGTGGCCGCCTGCCTGTTCGCCGTGGCCAGCTGGCTGGTGTTTGGCGCCGGGCGGGCGCGGCGGTCAGCCGAACTGCCGGTGCCCTGAAATCCGGGGGCCGGGGAGGCTATAATCTGGGCACGTTGGCAAGTGTTGTCCAACGTCACTACGAGGCCGCCCATGCATAAACTGATTTCCGAACTCACCCGCCTGTATCTGTTCGAGGAACAGCAGCATTATCTGGAGGCGGACGGCGGCGCCCAGCCACTGACGCCGGCCGTGCTGGCGCGCCATTTGGCGGGAGAGCAGACGGTAGCGGTGCAACTCGTGACCGATAGCGGCGTGACGCGGGCGCTGGTGCTGGAGTTTGGCGGCAAGGGTGGCGGTGAAGCGCACTGGAGCGCGCTGTGCGCGATTGCCAATGCCGTGCAGCACGAGCTGGACTTGCCGGCGCCCGCCGTCAGCATCTCGGGCACGGCGTTCCAGTTATGGCTGTCCCTGGCCACGCCCGTGCCTGTCGCCCAGGCGCGCCAGTTCGTGCAGCTGCTGCGCTCGACCTTCTTACCCGCCTCGACCGACATCCTCGCCGTCGCGCCGCCTGCTTACGTGGAACAGGTGGCGCTGCCGCCCGCGTTGCAGCCGTCGGGGAAATGGGCCGCCTTCATCCACCCCAGCATGGGCGCCGCCTTTGTCGACGAACCGGGCCTGGACATGCCACCGCCGCCAGCGGCCCAGCTGGGCTTCCTGGAAGGCTTGCGCAGCATCAACCCCGCCCAGTTCGCGCAGGCGCTGGCGAAGTTGCAGGGACATGCGGGCTTGGCCGATGCGGTGCCTGCTTCCGCTCCCGTCGCCGCCCCATTGCCAGCGCCAGTGTCCCAGTCAGTGACGCAGCCGGGACTGCTGCTGCAGGACGCCACC
This sequence comes from Janthinobacterium salmonicoloratum, assembly GCF_051380845.1. NCBI lineage: Bacteria > Pseudomonadati > Pseudomonadota > Betaproteobacteria > Burkholderiales > Oxalobacteraceae > Janthinobacterium > Janthinobacterium salmonicoloratum. Next base: position 72,973 of record NZ_JBNYXV010000009.1, read on the forward strand.
TTGGAAGACATCGTGCGCTGGCTGCATGCGCGCAACATCGAGCCGACGTTCCGGCACCGGCTGCCGTAGGCGACGCGCCATGAAAAACATCCTGTTCATTGCTGCGCTATTGCTGGCTGGTGGCGTTCCTGTCCCATCGCTTGCCGCCGACGCCGCGCCCACAGTCACCATCGAGAACGCCTTTTCCCCTGATGGCGGGGCGGAGGCGCTGGTGCTCAAGGTCATCGATAGCGCGGCGTCGACGATACGGCTGGCCGCCTATTCGTTCAGCTCGCCCCGTGTGGTCGAGGCCTTGCTGAACGCGCGCCAACGGGGCGTCGATGTCCGGGTGCTGGTCGATGCGCGGCGCAACGAACGCAAGAACAGCCGGGCCGCCTTGAACCGGCTCGTCGACGCGGGCATCCCCACCCGCGTCATTTCCCGCTACGCGCTGCATCACGACAAGTACATCGTTGCCGATGGCGTGACAGTGCAGAATGGCAGCTTCAATTACACGGCCGATGCCGCTACCGCCAACAGCGAAAATGTGATCGTCGTGTGGCATGGCGCGCGGCTGGCGCAATCGTACCTGGCGCACTGGGAAAACCGCTGGGCCAGCGGCATCGACTATGCGCGCGCGCCGGCGACGGCACCTGCACCGCTGCCGTAATCATTGCCCTGCGCGCGCAGCCAGTCGAACACTTGCCCGACGATGGCCGAACGGGGATGTTCAGCGACGCCCGACAACCACCAGGTGGTGCCCGGCACGCGCGGATAATCGGGCAGGATGTGCAGCAGGCCGCGCGCCAGGCTGGCGTTGACCAGCAAGCGGGGCAGGCAGGCGATGCCGCGCCCATCCAGGGTGGCGTCGAGCAACAGGCGCGCATCGTCGTAGATGGCGCGCTTGCGAAAGCGTGCCAGCGGCCCCAGGAACAGGGGCGCCGTGGCGTCGCCCGTCAGGCTTTCTTCCAAGCAAACCAGATCCGCGTGTAAATGATGCTCATCTTGCGGCACGCCGGCCAGCCGTGCCGCCAGCTCGCTGTTGGCCACTAATACCCATTCATCGTGCAGCAGGGGGATTTCCTGCAAGTCCGCTTGCAAAAGGGGGCGCTCGCCGATGGCGATGTCGACGTCGATCTCGTCGACGAAGCGGGCGCTCTCGTCGACCGACAGCAGCAAACACAGTTCGGGCAACTGCGCTTCGAGTGCCCGCAGCCGGGGTTGCAGCCAGCCGTGCAGCAGGGGCGCAGGGCACACCAGCACCACGAGACCCGGATCGAGGTAGGTGGCGATGCGCCCCAGGCCGCTGCGTAGCACGGTCATCGAGCGCTGCACGCTGCGCAGCAGCACTTCACCGGCCACCGTCAGCTCCACGCCCCGCCCGGCGCGGCGGAACAGCGGCTGCTTGACCTGTTCTTCCAGCAGTTGCACCTGATGGCTGATGGCCGACTGCGTCACGTGCAGCTCGTCGGCCGCGCGCGAGAAATTGCCGTGGCGGGCCGCTGCTTCGAAGCCCATTAATAGTTTCAGCGAAGGAATACGATGCTCTGACATATGAGAAAACCTAATGAATTAAGGTAAATCATATCATTTGTTTTCATATCTTGATCCATCCACAATGCCGTGCATGCCAATGCGTCCGCCACAGTGCGCGGTGCTGGCTCACTTCAAAGGATGAATCATGAACACACGTCGATATTTCTTGCGCCATTGCATGGTGGGCGGCAGCGCGCTGGCCATGGGCGGCATGTTGGCCGCCTGTGGCGGCAGTGCGCCGGAAACTGGCGCTATTACGCCAATGCCACCCGTCAACAGTGGCGGCGCGAATGGCGGCGTCAACCCTGCCGAAGGCTGGCGCATGCCCGACGAGGCCGAAGCGCACAAGGCGACGTGGATGGCGTACGGCGCCTCTAGCGCCGTCTGGACGCGCGCGCAAGTGCCGCAGGTGCAGCTGGCACTGGTGCGCATCGCCAATGCCATTGCCGCTTACGAACCCGTCAACATGCTGGTGCGTCCTGCCGAACTGGCCAGCGCGCGGCAATTGCTCGATGCACGCGTCACCCTGATTCCCGCCGAACTGGACGACTTGTGGATGCGCGACACGGGCCCTGTCTTCGTGCGCAAGCCAAGCGGCGAACGGGCCGGCGTGAAATTCAATTTCAATGGCTGGGGCAACAGGCAGCAGTCCGGCAGGGATGGCCTGGTGGCCGACGTGGTCGCCGCCCAGGCGCAGGTGCCGCTGCTGGCCACGCGCCTGGTGCTGGAAGGGGGCGCGCTGGAAGTCGATGGCAAGGGCACGGCCATCATCACGGAAAGCTGCGTGCTGAACAGCAACCGCAATCCAGGCTGGAGCAAGGCCGATTGCGAAGCGGAACTGCAGCGTCTGCTGGGCATCCGCAAGGTGATCTGGCTGCCTGGCATCAAGAACAAGGACATCACGGATGCCCATACGGATTTCTATGCCCGCTTCGTGCGCCCCGGCGTGGTGGCGGCGCACCGCGAGATGGACCCGGAATCCTACGACTACGCGCTGACGCGGCGCCACCTGGAGATATTGCGCGGCGCCACCGATGCCGATAATCAGCCGCTGCAGATCGTCGTCATCGATGGGCCTGAGAAAATTCGGCCTGGAAACAACCCGAACACCTTCGCCGCCGGCTACATCAATTACTATGCCACCAGCAGCGCTATTTTCCTGCCGGAATTTGGCGATGCGCAAGCGGACGCCAGCGCCAGGGCGCAGTATGCGCAGCTGTATCCGGGGCGCGCCGTGATCCAGATCAATATCGACCCCATCGCGGCCGGAGGCGGCGGCATCCATTGCACCACGCAACAGGAAATTGCATAAAGGAGAGCAGCATGCAACGACGACATTTCCTCTCGGGCGCCCTGGGCCTGGCGGCCGCCGCCGTGGGCTTGCCCGCCCTAGCGGCAGGCGCGGGCTGGCGCATGCCGGACGAAGGTGAGCGCCACGCCGCCACGTGGATGGCCTTTGGCGCGAATGACGAGGTGTGGGGCAAGCGCCTCAAGGCGGGCGCGCAGGCGAACCTGGCGCGCATCGCGCAAGCGATCGCCAGCGTCGAACCCGTGCACATGCTGGTCAACGAGGAAGACTACGATGTGGCCGCGCGCTTGTGCGGCAACAAGGTCAAGCTGCTGGTGCAGCCCATCGACGACCTGTGGATGCGCGACACGGGACCCGTCTTCGTCAAGAAGGCGGGCGGCGCGCTGGCGGGCGTGAATTTCAATTTCAATGGCTGGGGCGAAAAGCAGGACTATGACGACGATGCGCTGGTGGCCCCTTTCGTGGCCGGGCGCGCCGGCGTTGCCGTGCTGGAAAGCAGCCTGGTACTGGAAGGGGGCGGCATCGAAGTCGATGGCCAGGGCACGGCCATCATCACGGAAAGCTGCGTGCTGAACGCCAACCGCAATCCTGGCGTCAGCAAGGCAAAGTGCGAGCAGGAATTGCACCGGCTGCTGGGCATCGACAAAGTCATCTGGCTGCCCGGTATCGCGGGCCAGGACATCACCGATGGCCACACGGACTTTTATGCCCGCTTCTGCGCCCCCGGCGTCGTCGCGGCCGGCTTTGAAAGCGACCCGTCCTCGCCGGAGCGCGCCGTCACGCAGCGCCACCTCGACATCCTGCGCAAGGCCACGGACGCCCGCGGCCGTCCGCTGCAGGTGGTGGTCCTGCCCGGCCCGGGCCAAGTACGCCCGCAATATGAAAACAAGGATTTCGCCGCCGGCTACATCAATTTTTATGTCTGCAACGGCGCCGTGCTGTGTCCGGAGTTCGGCGACGCGAAAGCCGACCGCAACACCAAAGCCATCTTGCGCGAGCAATTCCCCGGGCGCGACATCGTGCAACTGAACATCGACGCCATCGCGGCCGGTGGTGGCGGCATCCACTGCACCACGCAGCAGCAGCCGGCGTGAGCGTGCCGGTCCAGCGAACGGCTCAAGCCGCCATTTCCTTCGCCAGCGTTGCCACCAGCTGCGCCGCTCCCATTTCCCGCGCCAGCGGCGCGCCCTGGCCGGCCCATAGCGCGGCAAATTCGCTGTCGCCGTGCTGGCTTGCTAGCGCGTTCAATTGTTTGGCGGCATCGTAGGCGACGGGATAGTCGGCCGGCGGCGGGCTGCCTGGCGCTTCGCCATGTTCGATCAAACGGTTCACCATGCCGCGCGCCAGGCGGCCCGAGAGCACGCTGGTCAGGCGCGTGCTGGCGGCCCGTTCGCTTTGCAGCTTGGCGCGGTAGCCCGCATTGGCCGACGATTCCGGGCATAGCACGAACGCCGTGCCCAACTGGGCGGCCACGGCGCCCAGGTCCAGCGCGGCGCGGATGCCTGGGCCATCCATGATGCCGCCGGCGGCGATGAGGGGCAGGGTGGTGCGATTCGCCAGCAGACGCAGCAGCACCGACGTGCTGTGGCGCTCGTCCGGCGCTTGCGGATCGAAGGCGCCGCGATGCCCGCCCGCTTCCACGCCTTGCGCCACGATGGCGTCGACCCCTGCCTGTTCGATCAGCGCCGCCTCGCGCAGATTGGTGGCCGTGGCCAGCGTGTAGATGCCGGCCTGGCGCAGGGCGGCGATCTTCTCCGTCGCCGGCAAGCCGAAATGGAAGCTGACGACGGCGGGGCGCTGTTCCAGCAACAGGGCGAATGCCGCGTCATTGCCGAGAAAACTTTTATATATCTCGTCGAGCTTCACTGGTACGGCCGCGCCCAGCTCCGCAAACAGGGGCGCCAGATGGGCCAGCCAGGCGGCCTCGCGCCGCGCATCCCTCGCCGCCGGCGCATGGCAGAACACATTCACATTGAAGGGGCCGTCCGTCAGCGCGCGCGTGTCTTCGATCACCTGGCGCGCCTGCGCCAGCGTGCCGGCGCCGATGGCCAGCGAACCGAGGCCGCCCGCATTCGAGACGGCGGCCGCAAGGCGCGGGGTGGAGACGCCCGCCATCGGCGCCTGAATGATGGGGAGCTGCAAGCCGAGGCGGTCGAGGAAGCGTTGGATTGAAGTCATGATGTTTCCTTCACGAAGTTGAGGGTGCCGTGTCGTACGCATATTCGATTCGTATTTTAAGAATATAATAGCACAATCATTTCAAAAGAAAGAACGTGATGGAGATGGAGTCATTGACGATTTTTTGTGCCGTGGCCAGTGAACTGAGCGTCACCCAGGCCGCAGCGCGGCTGGGGCGCGCACCCTCCAGCGTCACCACGCGCATCCAGCAGCTGGAAGCCGATATCGGCGCCGAACTGTTCGTGCGCACGAACAAGCGCATGGCCCTGACGGCGGCGGGCGAGCGCTTTCTCGAGTACGCGCAACGTTTGCTGGCGCTGGCGGAAGAGGCCAGGCACGTCGTCACGGGCGGGCGCGAGGGGGGCACCTTGCGCGTCGGCAGCATGGAAAGCACGGCGGCCAGCCGCTTGCCGGCCCTGCTGGCAGCGTATCACGCCCGCTATCCGGCGACGCGGCTGGCGCTGAGCACGGGGCCGTCGCGCCCCCTGATCGAGCAAGTGCGCACGGGCTTGCTCGACTGCGCTTTTGTCGCCTTGCCGTCGTCGTTTGGCGGCGCCGCCGCCTTGGCGGAGCTGGGACTGGCATCAACCGCCGTGTGGCGCGAGGAACTGTGTTTGCTGCTGCCGGCCAGCGAAGCGCAGGCGCGCCGCGCCGTGGAGGTGCGCACGCGCTCGCTGGCGGCGTTTCCGCAGGGCTGCACCTACCGCGGCATCGCCGAAGAGGTGCTGGGCGTGGCCGGCAGCACGCAGTGGAGCGTGCAGGAGCTGAGTTCGTATCACACCATGATCGCCTGCGTGGCGGCCGGCGCCTGCGTGACCCTGCTGCCGGCCAGCGTGCTGGCGCTGTCCGATGCGCCGGCCACCTTGAAAATCCTGTCCGCAGGGCAAGCCGACACCTTGCTGGTCTGGCGCGCGGGATTCGACGTGCCCGCCTTTCAACACTTGCTGGCGCAGCTAGGCGAGGTGGCGCCGTGAGCGCGCCGGCCAGGCTGCGCGCGGCCATTGCCGCAGCGGCCATCCTCGCCATCGGCATGGGCTTCGGCCGCTTCGCCTTCACGGCCATCTACCCGCATATGCTCGAGGAAGGCGTCTTGAGCTTGCGCGATGGCAGCCTGGCCGCTTCGGCCAACTATGCGGGCTATTTGCTGGGCGCCATCCTGGCCATGCGCGCGCGGGCCCACAGCGCGCACCGGCTGTGCCTATGGTCGGTGGCCGGCACGGCGCTGTGCCTGGGCGTGCTGGCCTTGACTATGCCCGTCTGGCTCATCGTGACGGTGCGGGGTGTGGCGGGCGTCTTCAGCGCCCTGGCCATGGTTGCCGCGTCATTGTGGCTGCTGGAACAGCGCCGGCATGCGCGCGGCGCGCCGCTGCTGTACGCGGGCGTGGGCGCCGGCATCGCCGTGTCGGCCGAATTGCTGGTGCTGGCATCGCACCTGGGCTGGCACAGCGCAGGCATGTGGCTGCTGCTGGCCGGCGTCACCGTGCTGGCGGGGCTGGCGGCCGCGCCCGCCATTGCGGCCAGTGGCCAGGCGACCCTGGCCGCGCCGGCGCAAGCGGCGGCATCGGCGCTGGCGCCCGTGGCGCCCTGGCCGCTGGTGCTGATCTACGGGCTGGCAGGGCTCGGCTACATCGTCACGGCCACCTACTTGCCCGTGCTGGTGGGCGCGGCCTTGCCCGGCCTGAACTCCGCCCACGTATGGGCCGTGTTTGGCCTGGGCGCGGCGCCCTCGTGCTTCCTGTGGCACCGGCTGCACGAGCGGCTGGGCACGCGCCAGGCGCTGCGGCTGAACTTGCTGCTGCAGGCGCTGGGCGTGGCCTTGCCCGTGCTGGCGCCCTCGGCCACCGGCTATCTGCTCAGCGCCATCCTCGTCGGCGGCACGTTTGTCGGCACGGTGACCATCGCCATGCCGGCCGCGCAGCGGGCCGCCAGCAAGGCAGGCGCCAACATGATGGCCATCATGACGGTGGTGTATGGCGTGGGGCAGATCATCGGCCCCGTGCTGGCCGGCAGCCTGTATGCGCAGTTGCACAGTTTCAATAGCGCACTGTTGGCGGCGGCCGGCGCGTTGCTGCTGGCGATTGCCGTGAGCTTGCGGCTGTAGGCTGCCTACTTTAGAGACCGAATACGCCACGCATGAAGTCGCCCCGCAGCGCGTTGATCCTGGCGAAATCGCGCGTGTAGTACAGCTTGTTCGTCAGCAGCACCGCATAGCGGCCGCGCCGGGGGCTGAGCCATAGTGCGGTGCCGGTGAAGCCGAGATGGCACCAGACGTCGTCTTCCGGCACTGTACCTGCCGCAGGGTGCCAGAACAGGCCGCGCGACGGAGTCAGGGCGCCCGTCTGCACCGTCAGCGAGGCGCGTACCCAGTCCGCGTCCAACACATCGGCGTGCCGGTCCGCGTTCGGCGCCAGCATCGCCTGCAGGAAGCGCTGCAGGTCGGGCACGTTTGAAAACAGCCCGGAGATGCCGCAGACCCCGCCCAGCAGCCGGGTCGAGAAATCATGCGTCACACCGGAAAGGTGGGCGCCCGCCTGCTCGCAATACTCGGTCGGCGCGACCTGCTTGCCATGCGCAGCTGCCAGCGGGCCGAAGCCCGTGGCGGCCATGCCCAGCGGCCGCAGGACATGTGTTTCCAGGGCCTGGTCCAGGGGCAGGCCCAGCAGCCGCTCGATGACAAAGCCGAGGATCAGTGCCGCGCGGTCCGTGTATTCCACAGCTCGGCCCGGCGTGCCTTCCAGCGGTTCGCGCAACACGCCGCGCACGATATCGTCGTACACCTCGCCATAGCTGGCGCGCAGGCGGGCGCGCAGCGGCAAGCCAGCCGTATGGGTGAGCAGCTGGAAAATGGTGATGGGCGCCAGCGCATGGCCCTGCGTGCCGGGCAGCACGTCGGCCAGCCGGATGTCCAGGCGCAGGCGGTTCTGGCGTACCAGCCAGCCCGTCAGCGACCAGACGCTGATGATTTTGGTCAGCGAAGCGATGTCGAACAGGGTGTCGACTTGCATCGCGGCACTGGCGGGCTCGGGCGTGAGCCGCCCGGCCGCGCCCGCCACGTTGTGGTGGACGGTGCCCATGGCCCAGGCCGCGCCTGGAAAAATCTGTTCCTGCACGCCGGCTTGCACCAGTTCTGCCAGTTGCCCTGTTATCTGCATGATGATTGTGCTGTTGTCGTCCTGTCATGGTCTGTCACGTCCACCCCCAGCCAGCGCGCCACCGATTGCGCCACCCATACCCCCTCGTCGAGCGGCAAGTCGTGGCCAGCGTCGCGGTGAATCAGGCAATCCGCCTGCCAGGCGCGCGCCAGGCGCTGCGAGCAGCGGTGGTCGACCAGCTGATCTTGCGCGCCGGCCATCACCAGCACGGGCATGGCCGGGCGGATGAGGGGAGCGCGGTAGCGGGCGGCCGACAGCAGCTGGCGCAGCGCATTGCGCCGGCTCACCGGGTATTGCTGTTGATATGCGCGCCAGTCGGCCAGCAGCGCGGGGTTGCCGCCAGCATGCCGGCGGCTCGTCAGGCGCAATATCAGCGCTTCCTGGCTGCCTGTGTCGCCCAGCAGCAGCTGGTGCAGCAGGGCGCCGTAGTTTTGCCAGCGCAGGCGCCGGTAAAACGGTCTATACGGCCGCATGCTGGTGTTGAGCAGCACGCAGCGGGCAATTTCCTGCGGGTAGCGGCTCGCCCATTCCACTGCCACCATGCCGCCCAGCGACAGGGCCAGCAGGTGGTATGGTGCGGGGACGCCCCGCGCCCGCAATTCCTGGCGGCAGTCTTCCACCATGGCGGCCACGCGGGTGGCGCTGTCCTGCGCGTGGCGCGTGCCATTGCCGGGCAAGTCGGGCGTGACGATGCTGGCGCCGGGCAGGGCGCGCGCCAGGCTGGCGGGAAACTCGCCCCAGTGGCGCTGTTCGCGCATCAGGCCGCGCAATAAAATCCAGGTGTGTGGTGTCATGACTCGTACCATTGCATGAGCGCGCGCCGGCGCTGCGCCTTGCGCAGCAAGCCTTCCGGCATCCAGCGGCCGTGGCTGCTGGCGGCGCGCATGAGGAAATCGAACCAGACCAGGTGCCGCCGCAGCACGCGCTGCAAGCGGTGCGCGGCCGTGGGATTGAAGATGCTGACCCGGTTGAACAGCTGGCGCGGGTTTTTCTTGACCCACAGCCACGAGCCCATTTCCAGGGTCAGCGGCAGGAACACGCGCCCGCTGTAGCTGGTGCCGTTCAGGTATAGATAATCCCACAGGTCGCCATGCGTACGGTATTGCCGGCTTTGCGGCTCGAACACATAGTTGTGGTTGGGGTAGCTCTGGCTGAACAGTTCTTCCAGCGCGCCGATCTCGGCCAGGTGGGCTATCGGCACCTTGGTATGCGCATGGGGAAACCAGATGCGGTCGCGCAAGCCGAAGCCGGAATGGCAATCGAGGGCGATGCTGAACTGGCGCGACAGCAGTTCGCGCTCGACGAGGTCGCATACGGCCTGGCTTTCCGCCTCCATCGGCCCCTCGGCTGCGCCCCGGTACCAGGGCAGGCGGGCGCTGTAGCGCTGTCCGCCCAGCATGAACGGCACGCGCTCACGCGCGCTCAACGGCGCGTTGCGCATCAGGTCCACGCCCTGCGGATTGCAGCGCGTGGCTTGCCACATGCCGCCCGGATTGACCAGCGGCATGAACACGAGGCGCATGCTTTCCAGCTGCTGGTGCAGGGTGGCATCCCAGCGCAGGCGCGCGATCAAGCTTTCCAGGAAAGACAGCAGTACTTGCGTGCCGATGCGTTCGAGGCCGTGGATGCCGCCAAAAAAACCCAGCACGGGCACGTCGGGGCCGGGATTGCCCAGCGCAATCGTGTAGACGGGAAACTCGCGCCCATCCATGGCGATGCTGCAGGGCGCGGCCACTTCCAGGTGGCTGCCGCCCTCGTCGATGAGGCGTTTCAGCATGACCAGCTCGGGCAGATTCTTTTCGATCATCAGGCGTCTGAAAGGGAAAGTGACAGCCAGTGTAGCCGAAATAACTGCCGCGCCAGACGTCCCGCATGGCGAAATTTGCGCACGGCGGCGATGTCACGAAGCCGTCATTTTTTGAGTGTAGGCTATTGCAGTTGATGCAAGAATTGTTACTTGGCAATGCCTTGTTTTCACGCAGTTCCACCCTCACACGATAGCGACACGATAGCGATATGACAGGCAGCCCGGCATCCGTCCATGTGCTTGCGCTGGCGGGATACCTGGTACTGCTGGGTTTCCTGACCGCGGTGGGACCCGTGCGGGCGCAACCGGCCGACGGCCCCGTGCTGCAGTTCGATATCGCCGCGCAAAACCTTGGCGAGGCGCTCGACCTGTACAGCCGCCGCACGGGCATCGCCGTGCTGATGGACCAGCGCTACGCGCAGCGCCAGTCAGCCGCCGTGCGTGGTGCGTATGCGGCGGGCGCGGCCCTGCAAGCCTTACTTGAGGGCACGGGTCTGCTATCGCGTCTGTCTGACGCCCAAGCCGTCATCGTGTATGCCCCGGCGGGTGCCGTAGCAACTGCTGCGGACTTGCCGCAGGCCGCCGTCGTGGCGGCCGCCGACATACCGGGCGCCACGCAGGGCGGCGGCGATTATGCGGCCTATGTCAGCCGCTTGCAGCACGTGCTGCTGGGGCTGCTGTGCCGCGCAGCGCAAACGCGTCCCGGCGGCTACCGCCTGGCGCTGCAGCTGTATCTGAACCGCGCCGGCGTGGTGGACCGCGTGCACCTGCTCGACAGCACGGGCTTGCGCGCGCGCGACACGGCCATCGCGCACCTGGTGCTGGGCATGAGAGTGGGCGCGGGACCATCGCCGTCGATGCCGCAGCCCGTCTCCATCCTGCTGCTGCCGCAAGGGCCGGGCAGCGAAGTCGATTGCGCCCCGGACGCGCCGGCAAGGACCGCGCCATGAGCATGCCCGACCTGCGCACCAAGCTGAAACGCCACCTCAGTTCGCGCTACGCCGTGCTGCGCTGGCGCCTCGAACGGGTGGTTGGCTGCAAGCACCATGCGGCCGATGCGCTGCAGGAAACCTGGCTGCGCCTCGAAGCGATGGTGGCGCCTGGCCCAGCCGCCGCGCCCGTCCACAATCCCGACGCCTATCTGCTGCGCATGGCGGCCAATATCGCCACCGATGCCTACCGCCGCGACCGCATCATTGTCACCGAGCGTGAACGTGAAGAACTGATGCACCTGGCCGACGAGGCCGGCGACGACATCAGCGACCCGGCGCGCATCGTCTCGGCGCGTCTCGACGTGCAGGCGCTCGACGTGGCCTTGGCGGGCCTGTCGCCGCGCCGCCGCGCCATCCTGACGGCGGCGCGCATCGACGGCATGCTCAATGCGGAAATCGCCGAGCGTTTCGGCATTTCCGTGGCGATGGTCAAGAAAGAATTGCAGGCCGCCATGCAACACTGTAAAACGTGCATGGCCGATGCCGATGCCGCCCAGCGCAGCGATGTGTCGGGCCGCCGTAAATATTGATGAATCTCATGACTGCTTCTGACCGCGATCCACGCGACACTTTCGATACTGCCGACAGCGACGCTGACATCGGCCAGCAAGCCGCTGCCTGGTGGGCGCGGCTGCGTTCCGATGATTTTACGCAGGCCGACGCCGACGCCTTGCGCGCCTGGTGCGCGCGCAGCCCCGCGCATGCGCGCGCCTGGCGCGAACTCAAGCAAGTGTGGCAGGCCCTTGATCCTGCGCTGCAAGAAGCTGCGCCGCAGCGGGCGGCCGTGCTGGCGTTTCCGCTGCGTCCCGGGCGGCGTGCCTTCCTCGGCGGCGCGCTGGCGGCCGGCGTGGCCGTGCTGGCCTTGCGTCCACCGCTGGGGGCCTGGCCGTCGCTGCAGGAATTGAGCGCCGACTACCGCACGGGCACGGGCGAGCAGCGGCAAGTGGCCCTGTCGCAGCAAATGACGGTGCAGATGAATACGCAGACGCGCATCAATGTACGGGCGCCGGAAGCCATCGAATTGCTGGACGGCGAGGCGGAAATCTTCGCCAGCGGCGCGCGCCAGCCCGTCACGGTGGTGGCGGGAGCGGGGCGCTTGCTGGCGCAGTCGGCCCGCTTCAATGTGCGCCACACGGACGACGCCGTTTGCGTCACCTGCCTGGCGGGCGCCGTGGAAGTGCACTGGCAACAGCGCCGCCAGACCCTCGATGCGGGTCAGCAACTGGTGTATGACGAGCGGAGCGTGCAGGCGGCCACGGCCGCGCCGGCGGAGGAGGCCAGCGCGTGGCGCACGGGCGCGTTGTCGTTTGTCGGCAGGCCGCTGGCCGATGTCGTCGATGAAATCAACCGCTACCGTCCGGGCCGGGTGGTGCTGCGCAATGCCGAGCTGGGCCGCCGCCTCGTGCGCATGCGTTTTTCCATCGGGCAAATCGATGGCGCACTGGCGATGATACGCGACCTGTACGGCGCACAAATGACCAGCCTGCCAGGCGGCATCGTGCTGCTGAGTTGATCTGAATTGCAGCGCGTATCCGGCCACCCTGCAAAAATATTTTACAAAAGCATTATCCCTTCCGCCGCCCAGCTACGTCATGGAGGCATGGACGCTTGCGCTAGCGCCAGCTCCGTTCCCTTCTCTCTAGCCAGGAAACCATTGCCATGACCAAGCTTCACACTGCCCAGCGCCCAGTCCCAACCGTTGACACGGGCGCGCAGCGTACCTCCACGCTGGGCAGCCGCTTGCGGCTCACGCCGCTCGCTTACGCATTGACCACCATGCTGATGGCGGGCGCCTTTACCACGCCGGCGCGCGCCCAGCAGGCGTTCAGCGGCGGCTGGTTCGCGGCCAAGGGCGCGGCGCAAAATACGGCGGCCACCTCGGGCCGCCTGCCGAATGGCCAGCCGCTGCCGCTGGGCAGCCGCCCCGAGGGGCAACAACAGCAGGCGAACCAGCAGTTGCAGCGCTCGCTCAACAACCTGAACCTGGCTGCGCGCGCCATCGCCGCGCAGCAAGCGGCCCAGGCGCAAGCGCGCCAGCAAGCCGCCGGCGGCGCCAGCGCGCCAAATGGCCTGGCACAGGGCGGCTTGCAGGTCGACACCAACAGCCTGACGGCCGGCTGGCTCAATGCCCAGGCGCCCGTGCAGACAGTAGCGAACGGCAAGACGGCCGTGGTGGTGCAGCAGACGGCGGACAAGGCCATCCTGAACTGGGAAACATTCAATGTGGGCAAGGACACGACCCTGACGTTCCAGCAGCAGAAGGACTGGGCCGTATTGAACCGGGTCAACGATCCGCAAGCGCGTCCCAGCCAAATCCAGGGGCAGATCAAGGCCGATGGCACGGTGCTGCTCGTCAACCGCAACGGCATTGTGTTTACCGGCACGAGCCAGGTCGATACGCGCAGCCTGGTAGCGGCTGCGGCCCGCATCAGCGACGCGCAATTCCAGAAGGACGGCATCTACAGCCCCGGCACGGCGGGCGGCACGACATTTGCCGATGCGGCCGGCAAGGTGCAGGTGCAGGCCGGTGCGCGCCTCGCCAGCAATGCCCCGAAGGGCAGCACGGAAGGCGGCGGTTACGTAATGCTGCTAGGCAAGGAAGTCCACAATGCGGGCGAGATCAGCACGCCCAAGGGGCAGGCCCTGCTGGCCGCGGGCGACAGTTTCAACATTAAAAAGGGCGTGGGCACAGATGGCAATCCGCTATCGACCACGCGCGGCAGCGAAGTCACGCCGCAGTTCGCGGCTGCCAGCACGGCGGGCAAGGTCGTCAACACGGGCCTGATCCAGGCGCGCGAAGGCGACATCACCCTGGCTGGGCGCACGGTACAGCAGGACGGCGTGCTGCTCGCCTCCACCACGACAGCCACGCGCGGCACCATCCACCTGAACGCGCTGGGCAGCGACGCGGCAGTGACGCTGGGACGCGGCGCCACCACGGCCATCCTGGTCGAAGACGATGGCAAGACCACGGCGCTCGACAGCCAGCGCGACGCCATGCGCGGCCCGGCCGTGACGTCCACGGACAATATCCTTGCCGTGAACGACCGCCGCGACCAGTCGCGCATCGAGATCGGCAGCGCCGGCACGGTGGAATTCATGGGCGATTCCCTGACCCTGGCCACGGGCGGCCAGATCGCCGTCAATGCCAGCAGCCGCAGCCTGCTGCGCGATGGGGCCCAGCTCGACGTCTCCGGCGCCGTCGGCGTGAAGGTGGCGATGGAGGCGAACAATGTCGAGATCAATGTGCAGGGCAACGAACAGCGCGATGCGCCCGTCAACCGCGACGGCAAGGCCTTGATCAACAGCAATATCTGGGTCGACCGCCGCAAGCTGGTGTTCGTACCGAAGGGCACGAACGGCTACGACAGCGACCGCTGGTACACGGCCGGCGGCTTGCTGGAAGTGGCTGGCTACCTGGGCACGCAGGGCCATTCCGTCAGCGAGTGGATGGCGCAGGGCGGCACCGTGACCTTCGGCGGCAAGGACGTCGTGACGCAGCTTGGCTCCAGCATCAACCTGTCGGGCGGCACCCTGGACGTACAGACGGGCGCGCTGCGCCAGACCTGGCTGAAAGGCCCGGACGGCAAGCTATATGAAGCGGGCAGCGCGCCCGCCGACTTGCCGTATGCGGGCGTGTACAAGGGTTACGAGGAAGAACACGCGCGCTGGGGCAAGGATGCCAGCGCCTTCTACGCCAATCCCCTGATCGCCGCGCAAAAACGCCTGGAAAACGGTTACACGGTGGGCCGCGATGCGGGCAAGCTGGTGGTCGCTACCGCTTCGGCCGTGCTGGAAGGGGGGATCGCGGGCGACGTCTTCCAGGGCGAGCGCCAGGCGCAGGCGCCGCAGGCGTTGCTCGACGGCTACCAGCAGTCGCAACTGGCGGCCGCGCAGCGGGGGCAATTGATCGTTGGCCAGTATCAGCCGATGTTCGACAAGCGCACGGGCGTGCTGCAGCATGCGCTGTCGGCCGTCATGGACGAGGTGCGCCTGACGCGCGTGCAGGACGGCATCGCCGCCGGCCTCGACGTGGCCGACGTGTTGGCTGCAGAGCGCCAGGGCAAGCTGCTGCTCGACACCAACTTGCTGAACAATCAGCAACTGGGCGCCATCCGCCTCGCCGCGAAAGGCGCGATCACCGTCGACAGCGCGCTGCAGGTGGCCGACGGCGGCAATATCACCTTGTTTGGCAAGGACGTCGCCATCAACGCCAACTTGCGCAGCCATGGCGGCAGCATCATGGCCGGCAATGTGCTGAACCAGATCGGTGCGCTGGGCATGCTCGATACCTTCGTCAATCCGGGCGCACCCCCGGGCAAACTGGTGCTGGCCGATGGCGTGAGCCTGGACACCAGCGGCTTGCTGGCCAATGTGCTGCGCGACCCGCTGGCCGCCGCCGGCCTGCCATATTTGAACGGCGGCACGGTATCGTTGCGAACGTACGGCGACTTGCGCATCGGCAATGGCAGCCTGATCGACGTGAGCTCCGGCGCGGCCATCCTGGCGCAGGCGAAACAGCAGGGCGGCAAGGGCGGCAATGTGATCCTGGCCAGTTATGGGCCTAAGGCCGACCTGCTGCTGGGCGAGGGCGCGCAAGTGCGCGGTCATGGCGTGCAAGGCGGCGGTAAGCTGGAATTGCAGGCCAACAAGATCGCGATTGGCCAGTCTGGCCCAGCCGATACCGCACCGAAAGCTACCCTGCAGCTGGGTGCTGACTTCTTTGACAAGGGTTTTTCCAGCTATAGCCTGGTCGGCAAGCAGCGCTTGACGGTAGCGGATGGCACGCAGGTGGATGTGCGCATGCCCGTGCTGCGCGTGGTGGACAATGAAAGCCTGGCCCTATGGACGCCGGAGCAATACACGGAAAACGCGGTCAAGGGCACTATGACGCAGCGCAAGGGCGCCAGCCTTGCCTTGCAGGTGGGCGATATCCAGTCCGGCGCGGCCGACATGGCCAGCGCCGAACTGCTGGTGGGCAAGAATGCCGTGGTGAATGTCGATGCGGGCCAGGCCATCAAGCTGTCCAGCGTGGGCCAGCTGACGGTGGACGGGCGCTTGAACGCCTGGGGCGGCAAGATCAGCCTGGGTGGCGTGACCGTCGATACGCCTGTCTCCGAGGCGGTGGAGGCGGCCGGCCATGGCCGTTCCCTGTGGATAGGCGACAACGCCGTGCTGGACGTGGCGTCGCGCGCCGTGACGGCCACGGACGCGCAGGGCCGGCGTTATGGCAAAGTGCTTGACGGCGGCAGCATCGTCGTCGGCGGCGAGATCAACCACGCACAGGGCAGTACATCCGCGGCCAGCCTGTTTGTCGTCGTGCGTGACGGCGCCGTGCTCGACGCTTCCGGCGCGCATGTCGTGCTGGACGTGAACGGCGCGGCGGTCGACGTGGCCAGCGCGGGCGGCAGCATCGCGCTGGCGTCGAACAATGGCTTGTACCTCGATGGCCAGCTGCTGGCCAGGGCGGGTGGCGCGGGTGCGGCGGGCGGCACCCTGTCCGTTGCCACGGGCTCGCCCGAATACCGCAAGGAGCTGGCGCAGGCCAAGGTGCTGCAGGGACGCCAGCTGAGGTTGACGCAGCAGCAGGGCGCCAGCGACCTGGCCGATGGCGTCAGTGCCCGGGAGGCGGCTCAGGACGGGGCGCAGGCCCTGCAATATGGCCATGGCCGCTTGTCCGTGGCACAGGTGGACGCTGGCGGTTTCGGCAACCTGGCCTTGCTTGGCGCCGCCACCTTCGATGGCGACGTGTCGCTGAAGATGAAGCAGAGCTTCCAGCTGTACGGTACGCCTATGCTGTCGCCCGGCAGTGCGCCCGGCGCGCGCGTCAGCGTGGCGGCGCCCTATGTGCGCCTGGCCAGCGTCAAGCCCGTTGGCCGTGATTTCTATGTCAGGCCGGGCAGTGCGGGAGAATCGCCGGTCGCCAGCCAGATCCGCATCGAGGGCGACCTGATCGATGTGCGCGGCCTGGTCGACATTGCAGCCAACGATGTGCGTCTGACCAGTCGCGGCGACTTGCGCTTCCTGCTGTCCCCGCTGGGCTGGGATGGTAATCAACCGACGACGGTGTTGTCCGCACCAGGCGACATGACCCTCAGTGCGGCCCAGCTGTATCCGGAAACGGGCGCGGGTGCGGCCGTGCGCGCCGGTTATGCCAAGCTCAAGGGCATCATGGGTTACGATCCCACGCGCACGCTGACCATCGCGCGCAGCACGGATACCATTCCCGCCGTGCCGTACTCGGCCTTTGGCATGCTGCAGTTCGGCGCCGCGCACATTGAACAGGGCGGTATCGTGCGCGCACCGCTGGGCCTCATCAACCTTGGCATGAGCCTGCGGGGGGGCGAGAATAGCCTGAGCATCAATTTATTGCCTGGCAGTATTACCTCCGTCAGCGCCGCCGGCATGGCCATGCCGTATGGCGGCACGGCCGATGGCCAGAACTGGAACGTCGATGGCAAGAAGACGGAGTTTATCGGCGTCGGTGGCGTGTATGCCAACGGCGCCATGCGCATCGGCGTCGATATCGTCAGCGTGGAAGTGGCCGTCAAACCGGGCGCCGTGCTCGACCTGTCCGGTGGCGGCGAATTGACGGGCGCCGGTTTCATCGCGGGCCGCGGCGGCTCCACCGATGCGCGCTACCATCCGCTGGTGCAGGTGGGCGCGAATGGCGGTTTCGTGTTGCCGGGCCTGGCGACCAACCCCGTGTACGCCATCGTGCCGGGCGTGCAAACGCCGCAGGCGCCCACAGGCGGCGAAAAGGGCGCTTCCGATGCGGTTGTGGGCCGGCAGGTGACGATAGGCAATGGCGTGCCAGGCTTGCCTGCTGGCACCTACACCCTGATGCCGTCGACCTATGCCTTGCTGCCGGGCGCTTTCCGCGTGGAACTGAACGGCCTGGCGGGGCAGGGCAGTGCAGGCACACTGGCGCAGCCGCTGCGCAACGGTTCCTGGGCCGCGCCCGGCACCCTGTCGATTGCCGGCACCGATATCCGCGCGCCCATGGCCAGCCAGCTGATACTTACGCCGGCCAAGGTCTTGCGCACGTATTCCCAGTACAACGAAACTGGCTATGCCGCGTTTGCCCTGGCCGATGCGCAAACGCGCGGCATTCCCCGTCCGCTGCTGCCGGCTGATGCGAAGACGCTCAAGCTGCAACTGGCGCCAGGCGCCGGCATCGACGCCTTCCAATTTGAGGGCACGGGCAAGTTTGGCGCCGCCACGGGCGGCTTTGGCGGCACCGTGGCGGTGATATCGGGCGGCCCCGAGGATATTGAAATCGTCGCCGACGGCGCGTCGGCCACGGCGGGCTTCGGCGGCGTGACGCTGCACGCCGCCAGCCTGAACGCGATCGGCGCTGCCCGCATCGTGATCGGTTCCGCGCCCATCATCAACTATGGACAGGGCGGCAACTACATCAGTTTTGGCACGGCGCAGGCACATAATATCTACCTGCGTACGGGCGCCATCCTCTCGGCGCCGGAAGTGCTGCTGCTGGCGCGCGATCCGTGGAATATCGAATGGACGGCCGGCTTGATCGATGTCGCGCCCGGCGCGGGCATCAACACGGTGGGGCGCGGCAAGGTCGCCTATGACGCCAACGACGGTTTCGTCTACCAGAGTAATGAGGGTATACATATGCTGGCGGCCTCGAACGGCTTGATGAACGTGGCGCCGGTCGGCGGTTCGGCGCGCGGTGGTATCAGCATCGGCGTGTGCGACGACGCTTGCGCCGGCACCAGTACAGCGAGCCTGTACTCGGAAGGCACCTTGCTGATGTCGACCAATGGCAGGTTCGAACTGGACGACACGGCGCGCTACGGCACGCGCAACCTGAGCCTGTCCGTGGGCGCCATCAACATGGGTAGCAGCGAGGCGCTGGCGGCCGCCCAGGCCAGCGGCACGCGTTCCAGCGGCCTGGCCATGAACCAGAGCGTACTGGACCGCCTGCTGCGCGGCGATACCAGCACGGGCGCGCCAGCGCTGCAGGCGCTGATGCTGAGCGCTGCGGACAGCATCAATTTCTATGGCGACGTGATGCTCGATACTTACGACAAGAGCAGCGGCAAGTCTACGCTGGAGCGCCTGGTGCTGACCACGCCGGCCATGTATGGCCAGGGCGGCGCCGATACCGTGGCCACCATCCGCACGGCCAACCTGATCTGGGGCGGCGCGCTGTCGCCAGCCGGCAATGTGATCGCGCACGGCGCCGGTACGGGCAGCGGCACACTGAACCTGGAAGCGGAACGCATCGATTTCGGTTTCGGCCCCTTCACGCAGCCGGCCGGTGTCGCCTCGTTCGACCGCCTCGCGCTGGGTTTTGCCAACGTCAATCTGAAAGCGTCAGGCCAGGTCACGGCCAACTACAAGGGCAGCCTGTCCGTCTACCAGGCGCAGGGCGCGTATGAGACGGGCAAGGGTTTCCGGTACAGCGGCGGCAAGCTGAACATCAGCACGCCGCTGCTGACGGGCGACGCAGGTTCGGCGCACAGCTATACGGCGGGCGGCGCGCTGACTGTGGCGGCACCGGCCGGCGCGGCGCCAGCGGCTGCCGTCAAGAACAACGACGGACTGGGCGCCCAGCTGGCCTTGAATGGCGACAGCGTGACTGTGGCGACAGCCGTGGTGTTGCCGAGTGGCAAGCTCACCGTCAACGCGCAGCACGACATCACCGTGGCAGACGGCGCGCGCATCGACATGGCGGGCCGCAAGAGCACCTTTTTCGACGTGGATAAATACAGCTGGGGCGGTGACGTGACCCTGGACAGCCGCGCCGGCGATATCCGCCAGGCTGCAGGCAGCGTGATCGACCTGTCGGCCGAGAACAATCGCGCCGGCAGCCTGAAGGCCGTGGCCCTCGATGGCGTGGCCGGCATGGTGGATTTGCAAGGCAAGATCCTCGGCGGCGCCAGTGGCAGCTATGACGCGGGCGGTACCGTGGTGCCGTACAAGAACGGCAGCGTGGACGTGCGCGCGCAAACCCTGGGCGCGGGCGGCACACTGGACAGCCAGTTCGCCGCGCTGAACAAGCGCCTGACGGATGGCGGCGTGATGGGCGGGCGCAGCTTTCAGCTGAAACAGGGCGATCTGACGATAGGCAATGAAGTCAAGGCGGGCGAAGTGCAGGTGTCCGTCGACAATGGCCGCCTCACCGTCGCTGGCGTGATAGACGCCAGCGGCGAGCGTGTGGGTAGCATCCGCCTGGCCGGCAAGCATGGCGTCACGTTGGCCGGCAACGCCGTGCTCGACGCGCATGGCACCGTCTTGCGCGTTGACAGCTATGGCAAGATCATCGACAGTCCGAACCGGGCCATGGTGGAACTGAACTCGGGCGAGGGCACATTGGACCTGGCCGGCGGCGCGCAGATCGACGTGCGCCACGGCACGGCGGCCGTGGCTGGCAAGGGCAAGGGCGAATATGACGGCGCCGCGCGCGGCACGGTGGAGCTGAGCGCGCCACGCCTGGGCAGCGGCGGTTCCCGCGCGGACGTTGACGCCGCCACCTTTGGCGATATCGCCATTGCAGCCGGTGGCGGCTTGACCATTCGCGGCGCGAAATCCATCGCCGTCAACGCCATGCAGCGCTACGACGACGCAGCCTACGCCATGGTGCCGGGCGCCAATGGTCAGCCCGTGCAAGACCTGTCGGCCAGCGGCCGCCCGTATCAGGTGATCAATCAGGCGTATCTCGACAGCAAGCATGCGGACAGCACGGCCTTCATCGATGCGGCGCTGGCCAACACGCACTTGCGCAATGGCAAGCTGGCGGGCTTGAACACGGCCGCGTATGCCGACGCGCTGCACCTGCGCCCAGGCGTCGATATCGTCAGCAAGACGCCGGATGGCGACCTGGTGGTGCAGGGCGACCTGGACCTGTCAGGCATGCGCTACGCCAGCCTGAACCCGCGCTTCCAGCAGACGGGCGTGCGCGGTTCGGGCGAAGTGGGCAGCTTGCTGCTGCGCGCCGGCGGCGACTTGAGCATTTACGGCAGCATCAACGACGGTTTCGCGCCGCCGCCCGCCACCAAGGATGACAAAGGCTGGGTATTGCTGCCGGGACGCGACATCAATGGCAGCGACGTCATCGTGCCGGGCCAGGGCGTGACCGTGGCCGATGGCACGCTGTTCCCGGGCGGCATCGCGCTCAACTACGATTTGCCCATCAAGGGCTTTAATCTGGACGCGAATACCCGCCTGCCCGCAGCCGTGACCCTGGACCAGGCAGTGACCTTGCCAGCCGGCACGGTGCTGGCGGCCGCCGTGCGCAACAGCGCCGGCAACATCATCCATGCGGCCGGCAGCCTGCTGGCCACGGCGCAAACCTTGGACGCCGGCATGCGCCTCGACGCAGGCAGCGTGCTCAAGCAAACGGTGAAAGTGAGCGCCATGACCTGGCCCAAGGGCGTGCCGCTGCCTGGCGTGGCAGGCGAACGTTCCAGCTTCATGCTCAACGGCAACCTGGCGCTGGCCGTGGGCTCATTGATCCCGTCCGGCACCGACGTGAAGCTGATGGCCAATGTGGCGGCTATCCAGCTGCGCCCGGAAGTGGCGGGTAGCCAGGGCAAGCTGTGGGCCATCGCGCCCATGCTGGCCGAAGGCTCGCAAGCGTGGGGCATGCGCCTGGTGGCGGGCGCCGACCTCGATGCAGCCGACACACGCAGCGTGCAGGCGCATCCCGACCATGGCACCCTGCGCCTGGCCGACAGCCATTACGGCATGCACGGTATCCTGGTGCCGCCGAAGGGCGTGCAGTACTGGACCAAGGAAGCGCAGGAACTGGGCGAGCGGGAGGGCATCCCCGGCATCGTGGCGGGCGAACCCATCACCGAAGAATTCACCAGCCAGTTCGGCCAGACTGTCGAGGTATTTTGCGCCAACGACCCGAGCATGTGCGTGCTGAAGGTGGCATACGTGTGGACCAAGGCAGGCGCCGAAGAGTTTGCGGACCCCAGCGTGAAGGCGGGCGACCTGCTCGACCCCGTGGCATTAGGCTGGCCAACTTTATGCGAGGAATATCCCACCTGGTGCGGCACCTCCAGTCCCACGTTTGACTACAAGGCGAGCAGCCTGCGCTACAGCGTGCTGCGCACGGGTACGGGCGACCTGGACCTGGTCAGCGGCGGCGACTTGCGCATGGACAGCCTGTATGGCGTGTACACGGCCGGCATGTCGTCCACGGCGACGTTATCAGGCGACCCGTTCAACCAGGCACGGGCGCGCAATGCCGACGGCAAGGTATTGAACAATCCGGACGGCGAGCATGAACACCTGGTCGATGGCGGCACCGGCAGCATCTACCGCGCCTGGTACCCCGACCAGGGCGGGAATCTGCTGCTGAAGGTCGACGGTGACCTGACCGGTTCGCTACTGGGCCGCAGTGCCGCGACCAATTTGCGCCCCGTCACATCGGACGCTGGCTACGACAGCACGGCCGTGGGCAACTGGCTGTGGCGCCAGGGCAGCGGTGGTCTCGCCATCGGTGGCCTGGCACAGCCGGTGGCCTGGTGGGTCAATTTCGGCACCTATGTGGGCCGCAGCACCCTGGCCGACGACGTCCTGGGCTTTACGGGTTTCGGTACCCTGGGTGGCGGCAATCTGCGCGCCGACGTGGCAGGTGACGCGGGCGCGCTGGCGCTCGCGCAGGGCAGCAGCTATGACGCGAATATCAATACCCGTTCGCAGGGCTTGCTGCTGGCCGTGGGCAGTACTGGCCGCGTGAATGCTGATGGCAGCATGCTGTTGACGGGCGGCGGCGACCTGGACCTGCGCGTGGGCGGCGCCATCAACCCGGCAGGCATGCCGAATGCTGGCCACATGAATGGCGCCCTGGTCGACTTGCGCGGCCACGCGGAAACGTCGGCCGCGCAACTCGGTAGTTTGGTGCTGCAATACGGAACACAAAGTACTGATCACGCGCCGAAAGAAACACGCGCCTACGATGCCTTCACGGCCACGCGCGCTACGCCACGGGGCGGCATGACCCTGGTGCCGGGCGACGCCACGTTCAGTGTGGCGACCCTGGGTGACCAGGTGCTGCAGGATGTGGCCGATCCGGGCCGCGTACTGATGGTCAACCCCACCTCGGCGCTTGCGTCATCTGGAGAACTGGGTGTCGGCTACAGCTGGTTCAGCTTGTGGACGCCGCACACGGCGCTTGACCTGTTCTCCGCCGGCGGCAATCTGACGCCGTTGACGGGGCCGATCGGCACGGAGACCGACTTCGCCACCATTTACCCCTCCATTGTGCGCGTTGCTGCCGCGCATGGCAGCCTGTACTACGGCAAGACGATCGTGGACCGCAATGGCGCCGATAGCTATGCCGCACCTCTGCTGCTGGCGCCTTCGCCCTATGCCCAACTGCAATGGCTGGCCGGCGACTCCATCTATGCAGGCGGTTTTACCATCGGACAGTCCGGCGCGGCGGCGGACAGCATGGCGACGCCGTTCAAGCCAGCCTATATCGCGCGCACCCCCAACTCGTGGTCGACCGGCCCCCTGGCCAGTAATCTGTCCAGCACGGGGGCGCCGGCCACGGAAGACAAGTATCCGCTGTTCGCCTTCGGTCCCGATTCGGCCGCCGGCCCCGGCAACAGCGGCACGCAGGCGGCCCGCATCTATGCCGTCAAGGGCGACCTGGTCGGTGTCAACGTCGGCCGCATCGTCGAGTTCTACGACGCCAAGCACGCGGGCATCACCTGGTACGAGGGCGCGCAGCCTGTCTGGATGAAGGCGGGCCGCGACATCGTCAGCAGCGGCACGGCGCTGCTGGAAGGCGTCGCCGGCAGCGAGAACGGTATGATGTTCAACAACAGCAGCAACCTGTTCGTGCATAACAATGCGTATGACGTATCGGTGGTATCGGCCGGACGCGATATCCTCGGCAGTTCCTTCAACGTGGCCGGCCCCGGCACGCTCGACATCAGTGCCGGACGCAACATATTGATGCAGGACAAGGGCAGCGTCGTCAGCCTCGGCCCCGTCGTGGCGGGTGACAAGCGCCCGGGTGCCGGCATCGCCATGCAGGCGGGCGTTGGCGCGGCCGGCCTCGACTACCTGCGCTTCGTCAAGCCCTATCTTGACCCGGCGAACGTGGCGCAGACAGGCGTGCCGCTGGCCGACCAGGCCGGCAAGGTGGTGAAATCGTACGAGAAGGAGCTGGCTGCGTGGCTCGGCGAGCGCTACGCCTTCAAGGGCACGGCAGCCGAAGCGCAGGCCTTTTATCTGGCCTTGCCCGAGCCGCAGCAGCGCGTGTTTGCCCGCGATGTGTATTTCGCGGAACTGAAGGCGGGCGGGCGCGAGTACAACGACTGGGACAGCTCCCGTTATGGCAGCTTTTTGCGCAGCCGCAACGCCATCGCGGGCCTGGCGCCGGCCGCCGACGCCAGCGGCAAGGCGCTTTCCTATGCGGGCGACATCATCATGTACCGCGGCACGTTTGGTCTCTACAACCCGGACTCGGGAAGAAACGACCGCATCGTTCCCCGCAGCGGCTATGTGCACACCAACTTCGGCGGCGACATCCAGCTGCTGACGCCGGGCGGCAAGCAGGTGTTTGGCATCGAAGGCGAGGCGCCGCCGTCGACTTCAGGCGTCATCACCAAGGGCGGCGGGAATATCGACCTGTTCTCGCACGGCAGCATTCTGCTGGGCCAGAGCCGCGTCATGACGACGTTTGGCGGCGATATCCTCGGATGGTCGTCGGAGGGCGACATCAACGCGGGACGTGGTTCGAAGTCGACCATCGTCTACACGCCACCCAAGCGCGTGTATGACAACTGGGGCAACGTGACCCTGTCGTCCGACGTGCCGAGCACGGGCGCCGGTATCGCCACCCTGGCGCCGATCGCGGAAGTGCCGGCCGGCGACGTGGACTTGCTGGCGCCGCTGGGCACCATCGACGCGGGCGAGGCTGGCATCCGTGTCTCGGGCAATGTCAACCTGGCCGCGTTGAAGGTGATGAACGCGGCGAACATCCAGGTCAAGGGCGAAGCGAAGGGCATGCCGACGGTAGCATCCGTCAACGTGGCTGCCATGACGAATGCCAGCGCGGCCGCCACGCAGGCGACGGCGGCGGCGCAGGACGTGGTGCAGCGCGAGCGCGCCGCCACCCGTTCGGCGCAGCCATCCGTGTTCACGGTGCGTGTGCTGGGCTTTGGCAGTGAGGCACCGCCCGACAGCACGCAAGCTACCCCGGCCGACGGCGCGCGCATCGAGGCGGCCGACTACAACCCGCGCAGCGCCGTGCGCGTGCTGGGCCTGGGCCCGCTGCCGGAATCGGCCACGCGCCAGCTGACGGCGCAAGAGCGCAGCAGGTTGTCGCCATGATGGCCGGCATGGCTCGTGCCTTGCCTTTGCGCATGACGGGTGCCATGGGGCCTGCGGGCATGGCCTGGTACCGTCCCGCCATCCGGCCCCGCCTGCAGGCGGCCAACGATATGGCGCCCCTGCCGATACCGGCGCCAGGGCAGGGCGCCCAGCTGCAGGTGGTGCTGGAAAGCAATTACGCGGCCTTGCACCGGCGCCTGGCGCGTCACCTGGGCTGCGTCGAGCTGGCCAGCGACAGCTTGCACGACGCCTGGCTGCGCCTGGGCGCGCTGACGGCCGGGGATGGCGCTGCGCTGGCGCACAGCCCCGTCGCCTATGTGTTTCGCGTGGCGTGCAATGCGGCCATGGACAGCCTGCGTCGCAACCGCGCCTGGCTGTATGCGGACGAGGGCGATGGGGGCGGCGCCGCTGGCCTGGTCGAGTTCCTCGCCGATACGGCGGCGGGGCCGGAACGCCTGGCCGAGCTGCAGGCCGACGTGCGGCGCCTGGCGCAGGCCGTCGAGCTGCTGCCGCGGCGCCACCGGCAAGTGCTCGAAGCGCTGCGCGTGGACGAGCTGACCCGCCAGGAAGTGGCCGAGCGGCACGATATGTCGTTGCGTAATGTCGATACGGCCCTGCGCCAGGCGCTCGACCATTGCGCGCGCCACACCGGTTATGCGGCGCAGGGAGGGGTCGGCACGACCCGGCGCAGCCTGAGGCTGAACGTTCGTTCGCGTACAGACGCGTAGGAATCAGGCCGTCAGACTGCTGCTTCGGGCCTGCATGCGCCCACCCAGCCAGTCCACAGCCAGGAGGAAGCGCGAGATGACAGAGTCTAATCACATCAATGCCGGCAGGCGCGGCTTGCTGATCGCCGGCGCGCTGTCGGCCACGGCGGCGGCCGTGCCCGGTGTGGCGGGGGCGGCGCAAGCGGTGAATACGGCCACCCAGGCCGGTTTTTCTCCGCCGCCCGTCCTGATGAAAATCAGCCTGGACGTCAATGGCCAGCGCCACAGCCTGGAACTCGACACGCGCACCACCTTGCTCGACGCCTTGCGCGAACACCTGCACCTGACGGGGACCAAAAAGGGCTGCGACCACGGCCAGTGCGGCGCCTGCACCGTCATGCTGGACGGTCAGCGCATCAATGCCTGCCTGAGCCTGGCCGTCATGCATGACGGCGCCAAGGTCACCACCATCGAGGGACTGGGCACGCCCGATAAACTGCACCCGATGCAAGCTGCCTTCATCGCGCATGACGGTTATCAATGCGGCTACTGTACCCCGGGGCAAATCTGCTCGGCCGTCGCCGCGCTGGCAGAGATCCGCCAGGGCATCCCCAGCCACGTCAGCACCGACTTGAATGCGCCGCCGCAAGCGACGCCGGAAGAATTGCGCGAGCGCATGAGCGGCAACATCTGCCGCTGCGGCGCCTACTCCAACATCATCGAGGCGATTTCCGAGGTGGCGGGGAGGCCGGCATGAGAGTGTTCAGCTACCAGAAGGCCGCCTCGCCGGCCGAAGTGGCGGCGGCCGCCTCGCACACGCCGGGTGCCCGCTTTATTGCCGGCGGCACGAATCTGCTCGATCTGATGAAACTGGACATCGAAACGCCCGCGCATCTGATCGACGTCAATGGCCTGGCGCTGGATAAAGTGGAAGCAACAAAGGATGGCGGCTTGCGCATCGGCGCCCTCGTGCGCAACACGGCGCTGGCGGCGCACCCCATGGTGCGCCGCGATTACGCCGTGCTGTCGCGCGCCTTGCTGGCCGGCGCCTCGGCGCAACTGCGCAACAAGGCGACGACGGCCGGCAACCTGCTGCAGCGCACGCGCTGCCCCTATTTCTATGATACGAACCAGGCTTGCAACAAGCGCGTGCCGGGCAGCGGCTGCTCGGCCATTGGCGGCTTCAGCCGGTCCCTGGCCATCCTGGGCGGCAGCGATGCCTGCATCGCCACGCATCCCAGCGACATGGCCGTGGCCATGCGCGTGCTCGACGCCGCCATCGACACGGTGCGGCCCGATGGCAGCAAGCGCACTATCCCCATCGCCGACTTTTACCGCTTGCCGGGCAACACGCCGCAGCTGGAAACGGTGCTGCAGCCGGGCGAACTGATCACCAGCGTGACCTTGCCCCGGCCCATCGGCGGCACGCATGTCTACCGCAAGGTGCGCGACCGCGCCTCGTACGCGTTCGCGCTGGTGTCCGTGGCGGCGATTATCTTGCCCAACGGTACGGGCCGGCTTGCCTTGGGTGGCGTCGCGCCCCAGCCGTGGAGAGTGCTTGCCGCCGAACAGGCGATACCCGATGGCGCCGGCGCCGTGAGCGAACGCCTGCTGGCCGGCGCGCATCCCACCGCCGACAACGCTTTCAAGGTGACCCTGGCGCAGCGCACGATGGCTGCCGTGATGGCTGAAGCACAAGCGAAGAAAGGCTAAGGCCATGAAGTTCACGACACCTGCGACCACCAATCCCATCGACCAGCTGAAAGTCGTGGGCCGTCCCACGGACCGCATCGATGGCCCCCTGAAAACCACGGGCACGGCGCCGTACGCCTATGAACAAAACAAAGCCGCGCCGCACGCCGCCTATGGCCATGTCGTCGGCGCGGCGATTGCCAAAGGGCGCATCGCTTCGCTTGACGCCAGCGCGGCGCTGCGCGCACCCGGCGTGCTGGCCGTGGTGACGGCGGAATCGGCGGGCAAGCTGGGCAAAGGCAAGATGAACACGGCAAACCTGCTCGGTGGCCCCGAGATCCAGCATTATCACCAGGCCATCGCGCTGGTGGTGGCGGAAACCTTCGAGCAAGCCCGCTCGGCCGCGCAATTGCTCGACGTGAAGTATGTCGAACAGCCCGGTGTTTTCAACCTGGCCAAGGCCAAGAGCACGGCGACCAAGCCGAAGGACGGCAAGCCCGACAGCAAGACGGGCAACTTCGCCGGCGCCTTTGCCAATGCGCCAGTTCGGCTGGACGCCACCTACACGACGCCTGACCAGTCGCACGCCATGATGGAGCCGCACGCCTCGATTGCCGCCTGGGAGGGCGACAAGGTGACGGTCTGGACGGCGAACCAGATGGTGGACTGGGGTCGTGGCGACCTGGCCCGCACGCTTGGCATTGCGAAAGACAAGGTGCGCATCGTTTCGCCCTACATCGGCGGCGGTTTCGGCGGCAAGCTGTTCGTGCGCGCCGAAGCCTTGCTGGCGGCCCTGGGTGCGCGCGCGGCGCAGCGCCCCGTCAAGGTCGCCCTGACACGGCCCTTGATGTTCAACAACACGACGCACCGGCCCGCCACCATTCAGCGCCTGCGCCTCGGCGCCACGCGCGATGGCAAGATCACGGCCATCGGCCACGAATCGTGGTCCGGCGATTTGAAAGGCGGCGGGCCGGAAACGGCCGTGATGCAGACGCGCCTGCTGTACGCGGGACCAAACCGCATGACGGCCATGCGCCTGGCCGTGCTGGACTTGCCGGAGGGTAACGCCATGCGCGCGCCGGGCGAGGCGCCGGGCCTGATGGCGCTGGAAATCGCCATGGACGAGATGGCGGAAAAACTAAAGTTGGACCCCATCGTCTTTCGCATCCTGAACGACACCAAAGTGGACCCGGAAAAGCCCGGCCGCCCGTTTTCCCAGCGCCGCCTGATCGATTGCCTGCGCACGGGGGCCGTGGAGTTCGGCTGGAAGGAGCGGCAAGCGCAGCCGGGCACGCGGCGCGACGGCCGCTGGCTGGTTGGCATGGGCGTGGCGGCCGCCTTCCGCAACAACCTCGTCATGCAATCGGCCGCCCGCGTGCGCCTCGATGGCAACGGCATCGTGACCGTGGAAACGGACATGACGGACATCGGCACGGGCAGCTACACCATCATCGCCCAGACGGCGGCCGAAATGCTGGGCGTGACCTTAAACCGTGTCGTCGTGCGCCTGGGCGACTCGGATTTCCCCGTCTCGGCCGGTTCGGGCGGGCAGTGGGGCGGCAACAGCTCGACGGCCGGCGTCTACGCGGCTTGCGTGCGCCTGCGCCAGGCCATCGCCGGAAAGCTCGGTTTCGATGAAAAGGAAGCGCGCTTTTCCGATGGACAAGTGAGCCAGGGCGAGCGCAGCGTGCCGCTCGCTGCCGCCGCCTACCATGGCGACGTCGTTGCGGAAGATCACATGGAATACGGCGACCTCGATAAAAAATTCCAGCAATCGACGTTTGGCGCCCATTTCGTGGAAGTGGGCGTGGACAGCGACACGGGCGAAGTGCGCGTGCGCCGCATGCTGGCTGTCTGCGCGGCCGGCCGCATCCTCAACCCGACAGCGGCCTGCAGCCAGGTGATCGGCGCCATGACCATGGGCGTCGGCGCAGCCCTGATGGAAGAACTCGTACTCGACCAGCGCCGCGGCTTCTTCGTCAACCACGACCTGGCCGGCTACGAAGTGCCCGTGCACGCCGACATTCCGCACCAGGATGTCATTTTCCTCGATGAAACAGACCCCATGTCCTCGCCCATGAAAGCCAAGGGCGTGGGCGAGCTGGGCATTTGCGGCGTGGCGGCGGCGATCGCCAATGCCGTCTACAACGCGACGGGGGTGAGGGTGAGGGAGTATCCGGTGACGCTGGATAAGTTGCTGGCTAAATTGCCGGTGTCAGCGGACGTCGCTCAGGCAGCGCAGGCCATGTAGCCTTTGCTGCCTGCAATATTATTTGTCTGGAACTTATTTAACGATGGGGAGGTATCTGCAAGACGCCAGCTGTTGCTGGTGGCGCAGCTTGTCGCCTTGAACATGCTCCAGGCTCCGCCACTGCCGATTAGTCATTTCTTTTCCAAATGGCGGCGCGAGCAGGGTGCCAAATCTCCCATCATGTTGGCCAACGAATAAATGCTATTTCCTTAGCTGTTTTATTCCCGCTTCATTAACTTATTTTAATTCTGGTATATTAATTTGTGTAAGTTTTTAAAAAATTAACATCAAAACATATTGATTTAAATATTAATTGTGTTATGATTATTAATATTAAAATATGAGGAGATAAAATGAGAGATGGTGATATTTATTTTGACGATGAAATTCATAATGCTGAACAAATAGCGATAAACGAGTTCGGAGAATATGAACTATGGAACTTGCCGCCAACAATACATGCTTTCAGGTACATGGCTGAAGTATTGCTGAGTAGGCTGGCGATGACGGATGTACCGGAAGACTACCTCCAGAATATGTTGCCATCTGAGATTATCACGGTGTTGCGATGGGCGGACTTGAACAGGAAGCTTCCAGGAAAAGCGGCTGAGCGTCCCCTCAAAAAAATAAAAATATAAGAAAATTCTCCGCGTGCACGCTTCC
The DNA here is from genome assembly GCF_051380845.1 of Janthinobacterium salmonicoloratum. Lineage (NCBI taxonomy): Bacteria > Pseudomonadati > Pseudomonadota > Betaproteobacteria > Burkholderiales > Oxalobacteraceae > Janthinobacterium > Janthinobacterium salmonicoloratum. The sequence continues at coordinate 103,564 of NZ_JBNYXV010000009.1, forward strand.
TCAAGTGCCTTGAAGTCAGGGGATATTTCAATTTTGGCGGTATGAACAGTAATGACGCAGGATGGTTGAATTTGCATGATATGTGCCAGTTTTTCTGGCACTGTTGTTGGGAGTGCCACAGCTATTCAGTGACAACGCCACTGCGCGCCAGTACAACAGCGACGCCACCAGCAATGGCCTGGCCGTGTACGCGAAGGTCCCGCTCAGCCTGTTGGGCCACACGCATGAACTGGCGGTGGGGGCGAACGCCTACCGCAGGCAGTCGGGCGACGTCTTCAGTCCGTATTCTTTCATCAAGGTCGCCAATATCTATACTTGCCGGCCCGCCTGGCGTTACAACGCACATGGTCTTTCCGCTATACTGGCCCCCCAATATTGCCGCCATTCGCTGAAAATCACCATGGACCTGAGTACCCACGCCGCCGTCGTCAATGGCGCAGCCTATCGCGATGGCAAGAAGATCGCGCACTTTGATATCGACAAGGTGGGCGACTTCCTCGGCGATCCAGATTGTTTCGTATGGATCGGCCTGGCCAGCCCCGATGTCAAGGCCATGCAGGCGCTGCAATCGGCTTTCGGCTTGCACGAACTGGCCGTCGAAGATGCACAGGGCGCACACGAGCGGCCCAAGCTGGAAGAATACGGCGACACCCTGTTCATGGTGATGCACACGGCGACCCTGGACGGCGAGGCCATCGTCTACGGCGAAACCCACGTCTTTCTCGGCCCCCGCTTCATCATCACGGTGCGCCACGGCGCCTCGGCCGGCTATGCGAAGCTGCGTGAGCGCAAGGAAAGCGTGCCCGAGAAGCTGGCCAGCGGCCCTGGCTACGTACTGTATTCCATCATCGATTTCATCGTCGACCAGTACCAGCCCTGCATCGACCATTTGCAGGCCCGTTTCCAGCACCATGAACTGCAACTGTTCAAGCCCAGTCTGAGCGAAGACAAGCTGCAGGATTTCTACCAGCTCAAGACGGAACTGCTGAAGCTGGACGCGGCAGTCAACCCCCTGCATGACATTTGCACCCAGCTGATCCGTTTCCATGGCGATATCGTGCCCAAGGAAAACCGCATCTATTACCGCGACATTCTCGACCACGTCAAACGGGTCACGCACACGGCGGGGCAGATGCGCGAACTGGTCAATTCGGCCATGCAGGTGGCGCTGGGGCAAATTTCGATCCGCCAGAACGAGGTGGTCAAGCGCCTGGCCGCCTGGGCCGCCATCCTGGCCGTGCCCACCATGGTCTTCAGCCTGTACGGCATGAACTTCGAATTCATGCCGGAACTGAAGTGGCGCGGCAGTTATCCGGCCGTCATCGTCGTCATCATCGCCGGCTGCTACTGGCTGCACCGGCGCCTGAAGCGCGAAGGCTGGCTGTAGGCCGCTGCCTTACGCGTCCGCCACCGCGCTCGCCGCTTCCAGTATCAGCGCCGCCACTTCCGCGGGACGCGAGGCCAGCGACGCGTGGCTGGCGTTGAGCGTGATGACTTTTCGCGCTTGCAGGCGCGCTGCCATGCGCTCCTGGTTGACGGGGGAAATCATGCGGTCGGCGCTGGAAATCTGGTACCAGCTGGGTTTATGCTTCCAGGCCGGGTCGCTGACCGTGTCGCCGAAGGTACTGGCCAGCGGCGCTTTCTGCACCACGCCCAGCACGGCGCCTTCTTCCGCATCGAGGTCCTGGCAAAAGCTGTCATGGTATTGCTCGGGCTTGACCCACAGATAGCCGTCGCTATCGCCTTCCAGATTGGCCGCGCCCAGCGGCGGGTGTTCCTGCGTGATGCTGCCCGGGCTTTCGCCCGCGTCTGGCGCGAAGGCGGCGATGTACACGAGGCCCGCCACATTCGGCGCATTGCCGGCCACGCTGATGACGGCGCCGCCATAGGAATGTCCTACCAGCAACACCGGACCATCGACTTGCGCCACCATCTTGCGCGTGCGCTCGGCGTCGTCGGCCAGCGACGTCAAGGGCAGCTCGACGGCGCGGATGGCCGTGTGGCCCTGGCGCCGCAATTCGAGAATGACGCGGCTCCAGTGGGCGGCGCCGCCCCAGAAACCGTGGACGAGGACAATGGTGGCTTGCTTGCTCATGCGGATACTCCTTGGACAAGGGAAACGGCGAAGACCGCGCTGTGATCGAGGGGCACCGCGCGGTGGGCAGATGCACGCTTATTGTAGACCTTCCCAGCGCATGGCCTCGATGGCATCGACCACCGTGCTCTCGTATTCGATGAAGAAATCGCTATGGAAACCGTTGCGTATCACCAGGTGGCTGCTGCCGGGCAGGGCGGCGGCCAGGCGGTCGCCGTCGGCCAGGCGCAGCGGGCGGATAAAGTCCAGCGTCGCTTGCGCGCCGGCCTGGGTGGCTGGGTCGGCTTGCAACAGCCATGGAAACAGGTTGCGCAAGGTGCCGGGATCGACAGTGACGACCAGTGCCGGCGCACGCACGCGGCGGTAGTCGGGCGAAAAATTGTGCGCGGCCATGTCCATGGCCCTGGCGATGGCGGGCGGGGTATTGGGCCGCACGGCGCCGTCGGGTAGCACTTCCAGCGCGTCGCGCCAGTTCGCTTCCAGCGCGGGCCACCATTGCTTGTTGATCCGCCTGGCATAGACGATCGAGGCGGCCACCGATGCCAGGTCGGCCGGGCTCGGTGGTGGTTCGTCGAAGGGCGTGGCTTCAGGCTCCTCGTAGCCGCCGCTGGCCAGGTAATCGAAGGTTGTGTCCAGATAGACGAGTCCACGCACGCGCTGCGGGTGGCTGCCGGCGAACAGGGTCAGCTCGTTGCCGGCAATCGAGTGGCCGGCCAGGACGAGGTGCCCGATGCGCAAGGCGTCGAGCACGGCCAGCAGGTCGGCTACCAGGGTGGCGGGCGCGTAGGTGGCGGCGTTCACGGGCAGCGGCTTGCTCGATGAACCGTAACCGCGCCGCGTGATGGCGAGCACGCGGTGGCGGCGCGCCAGCGCGGGCGCCAGACTGTCGAAAGCGTGCGCCGTGCCACCGAGGCCGGCCAGCAGCACGATCACGTCGTCATTGGCGCCATCTGGCGCGGCCGGCCAGTCGCGCACATGCAGGCTGACACCGGGGGCGACATCAATTTGCCGGTCTATCACCTCGGCAGTGTGCGGCGCGCTGCCACCACCGCAGGCGGCCAGTGCCGCCAATGCGGCTGTGCCCAGCAACAGCAGGCGGCGGGTGTGGCAATGTGTGCCGGCGTCGGGTGTGTTGCTCATGCTGTACTCCTGTGTGGGTGAGGGCATGAGCAGTATTGGCGCCGCGCATGAAGCGCAGATGAGGGGCCGGTGAGGGAAGGCTGAAGGCCTGCCGGCCGCGCTAGTGTGATACCAGCACCGGCAAGGTCATCTCCTGCAGCACCGTGCGCGTGACGCCGCCCAGCAGCGCTTCGCGCAGGCGCATGTGGCCGTAGCAGCCCATCACGATCAGGTCGCAGTGCCGCTGCGCGGCCATGGCCAGCAGGGCCGCGCCAACGTCCTGGCCCGGCGGCGTGTCGTGCTGCAGCACCTCGACGTTGACGCCGTGGCGCGCCAGGTACAGGGCCAGGTCGGCGCCCGGCTGCTCGCCATGCGCGGCCGGCTGGGCGTGCGAATTGACGACGGCGAGGCTGACCTGCCGCGCCCTTCGCAGCAGCGGCAGCGCATCGGTGATGGCGCGCAGCGCTTCGGCGCTGCCATTCCAGGCCAGCAGCGGATGCTGCGTGGCGCCCGCTGGCGCAGCGGAAGGCGCGTGCGGCACCATCAGCACGGGCCGGCCACAATGGAGCATCAGATATTCGGCAGTGCCGGCGATGACGCGCGACGGCGTATCCTGCGCGTCCGTCTGGCCGAGGATCAGCAAGTCGCAATAGCGCGCCTGCAGCAGCAGCGCGCCTTGCGCATCGTCGTCGACAAAGCGCGTTTCATAGGTGCCCAGGCCTTCTTCGCGGGCGATGCGCTCGAAGTCGTGCAAGGCTACACTGGCCTGGGTGCGCAGTACCTGCATCTGCGCCGGCGCAAACTGCAGCGCGTTGACGCCGCCGCCATAGGCGTAGCGCGAGATGCCGCTCATGGCCGAACCGATCAGGTGGGCCCCTTCGGCGACTGCCAGGCGCACGGCCAGGCGGATGCGCTGGGCGCAGTGGCGGGAATTGTCTACGTGGACCAGCAGGGTAGTGTAGGGCATGGCGTTTTCCTCGGTTGTCGGTTGTCAGGTCTGCAGCACGTAGCTGCCCGGCGCGTCGCCCAAGGCGGCGCCCATGGCCGGCGGCGCCACTTGCGCGTCCGCGCGTTCCTCCAGCCAGGCTTGCCAGGTGGGCCACCATGAGCCGTCATGGTGCGGCACGTCGCGCTGCCAGCTGTCGGCATCGATATAGGGCGCGTCGTGGCGGTGCGTGGCCACCTGGTAGCTGCGGCGCGGCTGGCCCGGCGGCGAGACCACGCCCGCATTGTGGCCGCCCGAGGTGAGCAGGAAGGTGACGTCCGTGTCGGTCAGCAGCTGCAGTTTATACACGGAGCGCCATGGCGCCACGTGATCTGTCAGGGTGCCGACGGCAAAGATGGGAGCGTCGATGTCGGGCAGGGCGATGTGGCGGCCCGCCGTGCGGTAGCGGCCTTCGGCCAGGTCGTTGTGCAGGAACAAACGGCGCAGGTATTCCGAATGCATGCGGCAGGGCATGCGCGTGGCGTCGCTGTTCCAGGCCATCAGGTCGCTGTCCTGCTCGTTTTCGCCCAGCAGGTAATGGCGCAGCTGGCGCGACCAGATCAGGTCGTTGGAACGCAGCAGCTGGAAGGCGCCCGCCATCTGCTTCGTATCGAGGTAGCCCTGCTTCCACATGGCCGCTTCCAGGAAGCTTACCTGGCTGTCGTCGATGAACAGCGACAGTTCGCCCGGCTCCTTGAAATCGACTTGCGAGGCCAGCATGGTGAGGCTGGCCAGGCGCGCATCGCCGTCGCGCGCCATGCTTGCGGCGGCAATCGCCAGCAGGGTGCCGCCCAGGCAGTAGCCGGCCGCGTGCACCTGCGGCGCGCCCGTGATGCGGGCAACGGCGTCGAGCGCGTCCATCACGCCCAGCTGGCGGTAGTCTTCCAGCGACAGCTCGCGGTCTTCTTCCAGCGGGTTTTTCCAGGAAATCATGAATACCGTGTGGCCCTGGCCCACCAGGTAGCGCACCAGCGAATTGTGCGGCGACAGGTCGAGAATATAGAACTTCATGATCCAGGCGGGCACGAACAGCAGGGGCGTGGCATGCACCTTGGCTGTCGTGGGGGCGTACTGGATCAATTCGATCAAGTCATTGCGGTAGACCACCTTGCCCGGCGTGACGGCCACGTTCTCGCCCACCTTGAACGCTGCTTCGCCTGGCGCGCCAGCCCCCATGGCGGCGCGCTGCCAGTCGTCGGCCGCGTGAACCATGCCGCGCGCCAGGCTGGCACCGGCGCTCTCGAGGGTGGCTTGCTGCACCACGGGATTGGTCAGCATGAAGTTCGACGGCGCCAGCATGTCGAGCCACTGGCGCACGGTGAACGTGACGACATCCTCGTGGTGCGGCGAGACGCCGCGCACGCCGGTGGTGGCGCGGTGCCACCACTGCTGCTGCAGCAAGAAGCTCTGGTAGATGAGGTTGTACGGCCAGCGCTGCCAGGCCGGGTCGTCGAAGCGCCGGTCCTGCGGCAGCGGCGCGATGCATGGCTGGTTCGCCCGAGCGCCCGGCATCGCCGATTGCATGGCGTACTGTTGCCAGCGGCCGATCTTCTTCCACGCTTCCTGCAGCAGGGTTTGCTGCTTCGAAGGCGCCAGCGCCAGGTGGCTGAGCCAGTCGGCATAGGCATTGCCCAGCGCGGCTGGCGAAATGCCGCCCGTGAACTTGCCCAGCCAGGCGTTCAGCAGCAGATCCAGGGTGGCGCCTTCCGGCGCGCTTTCCGGATAGTCGGGCGCCGGCACGCCTTGCCATGCGCTGCCCTGGCGCTCATGTTCAACTTGTTGCTCCGCATTGCTCGGCCGCGTCTTGCTCATCCAGGGCTCCTGTCATTTTGTTACAGGATAGCAAGAGCTTGTTTAAAAAATTATGATCTACATCAAGTTTGCTCAGATGCGTGCAGTGGGCAGGCAGCCTGCCTGGATGGCCGCGTCCGTTTGCTGCCTCCCGCCTCCGGTGAGCTGCATCAGGTGTGGCCGGAAGCGCCAGCGGCCTGCGCTTCCTCGCAGATCCATGCCATGAATGCCTGCACGGCGGGGCGCGTGGCCGCGTCGGGCCGCGCCACCAGGTAGTAGGCAAAGCGCGCGGGCCAGGGCAAGTCCAGCACTTGCACCAGGCGTCCGGCGGCGATTTCCTCCTGCGCGTACAACTGCGGCACCAGGGCCAGGCCCTGGCCCGCCTCGGCCGCGCGTATCAACAGAAAATCATCTTCGAAGGCCGAGCCACGCAGCGCCCGCGCCGCATTGGCACTGTCGTCCGGGGCGCCATGCGCGGCCAGCCACAGGGACCAGTCGGCACGGTCCGTATCGTGCAGCAGCGGGTAGCGCAGGCAATCGCCCGGCGTGGCGATGGGCGGCTGGCCCGCCATCAGGCCGGGGCTGGCAACGGGCACCAGCACGGGCGCCATCAGGCGCGTTACCTGCAGGCCCGGATAGTCGCCCAGGCCGTGGCGCAAGGCCACGTCGACGCGGTCGCGGCGCAGGTCGACCAGCGCGGATGTCGCTTCCACGCGCACCTCGATGTGCGGATGACGCTGGTTGAAGCGGCCCAGCCGCGGCACCAGCCACGCGGCGGCAAAGGTGGCGACCGTGCTGACGGTCAGCGTCTGGCGAGCGCCCATGTCTTCCAGCGCCTGGCTGGCGCCGGCGATCTGCGCGAAGGCGCCCAGCAGGGCGGGGTGGACCATGGCGCCCGCCTCGGTCAGGCGCAAGCCCTGGCGTTCGCGCGTAAACAGCGGCATGCCGACCCGTTCTTCCAGCAGGCGGATTTGCTGGCTGACGGCGCCCGACGTCACGTGCAGCGCTTCGGCGGCCGCCTTGATGCTGCCGCGCTGGCCCACTTCGACAAAGGCGCGCAGCGCCTGGAGTGGTAAAGGATGCTTCATTAGTATAGTTTTTCTATAGTCAGGAGCGAAAAATCATCGTTTCAGTTTCACTCTTAAAAAACGCATTATAGGGGAATGCGGCGTTCTTTTGACGTCGAGTAAAACTATATCGACAGGATCTCCATGTTACTTTCATACCGGCAACTTTGCCTGGTTTTGCTGTGCGCCACGCAATTCGTTGCCTTGCTCGATTTTTCCATCACCATGATCCCCTTGCCGCAAATCCAGCACAGCCTGGGCTTTACGCCTGACGGCTTGCAGTGGGTGATCAATGCGTATGGCGTTGCCATCGCCGGCTTCCTGCTGCTGGGCGGCGTTTCGCACAGCCCGGCCATGCTGGTGGCCACGCTCGCCTTGTGGGGCGCATCCATCCTGCCCGGCAAGGCCGCGCGCCAGGAGGCGGCGCCATGATGGAACTCTACACCGACAGCTCGCCCAACGGTTTCAAAGCCACCATTGCGCTGGCAGAACTGGGCTTGCCATACCGGCTGCGCCATGTACGCATCGAACTGGGCGAGCACCGGCAGCCCGCCTTCCTGGCCCTCAATCCGCACGGGCGCATTCCCGTGCTGGTCGATCACGACACGGGCATCACCGTGTTCGAATCGGCCGCCATCCTGCTGTACCTGGCCGAGAAAACGGGACGGCTGCTGCCGGCGCAGCCGCAGCAGCGCTGGGCTGCCATCACCTGGCTGCAATTTCACGCGGCCAGCATGGGACCGATGCTGGGCCAGCGCGTGCATTTCGAGATCGCGGACGCAGGCGCGAATGCGGCCGCCACGGCGCACTTTCGCCAGCTGTGCGACGCCGCGCTGGCCAGCATGGATGGCCGCCTGGCCGACAACGCCTACCTGGCCGGCAACGACTATTCGGCGGCCGACATTGCCAGCTTTGGCTGGCTGCATATCGCGCAGCTGGTCGGCTTCGATTTTTCCGCCTGGCCCCACGTGGGCGCCTGGTACGCCCGCGTGGCGGCCCGCCCGGCCGTGCAGCTGGGCATTTCCGTTCCCGCACCTGCCACGGGCGCCTGACCTATCTCAAGGAACAACATGACTATTGATACCAGCGGCGCTTCCTCGCACGCGTTTGCCAACCATGCAGGCTACCGCCGCATGTTCGCGCCCGGCGCGCTGACCCTCGGCATTTATCTGCCGCTGCGTTTTTACCAGGGCGACATGCAGGCGCTGGCCGGCCAGGCCGACCTGGTCGCCGCCATGGACCGGCAAGGTTTTGCCGCCGCCTGGGTGCGCGACATTCCCCTGTTCGACCCACGCTTCGGCGATGCGGGCCAGCTGTTCGACCCGTGGACCTACCTGGCCTACCTGGCGGCGCGCACGGACTCGTTGGCCCTGGCCACGGGCAGCGCCATTTTCACGCTGCGCCATCCCATCGACCTGGCCAAGGCGGCCGCCAGCATCGACCAATTGTCGGGTGGGCGCCTGGTGCTGGGCACGGCCTCGGGCGATCGGGCCAGCGAATTTCCCGCGTATGGCGTGCCGTACGCTACGCGCGGCGAGCGCTATGCGCAGGCCGTGCACATGTTCCGTCAGCTGCTGCGGGCCGGCCCCGCGCATATCGCCGGCCCGCTGGGCAGCCTGGCAGGCCTCGAATTGCTGCCCAAGTCCGTGGCGGGCGCCATTCCCCTGGTCGTCACCAGTTCCTCGGGCCAGCCGCTGGAGTGGATAGGACGCCATGCCGATGGCTGGCTGACGTATCCGGAAGCGACGGATACGCCGGACGGGCCGCGCAGGCTGGCGGAAAAAATCCGCGCCTGGCGCGCCTGCATACCGGATGGCGGCTTTCGCCCGCATATGTGCAATGAGTGGCTGGACCTGGTGGACGACCCCGATTACCCGCGCACGCCCGTGCGCAGCGGCTATGTGCTGCGCACGGGGCGCAAGGGATTGATCGACCTGCTCGGTGAATGGCGCGAAGCGGGCGTCAACCATGCGGCGCTGGGCATCCAGCATGGCCAGCGCCCGGCCGCAGAGGTGCTGCAGGAACTGGCCGAGGAGGTGCTGCCGCACTTTCCGTCGCATGCGGCGCTGCCCGGCGCCGTGCCGCGCTGGTAAAAAAAAGGGGGGGACTTAAAACGCCTGGCTGGCGGCGTAAATCAGCAAACCGGCCAGGCCGCCCACGATGGTGCCGTTGATGCGAATGAATTGCAGGTCGCGCCCGATGGCCAGTTCGATGCGCTCGCTCATTTCGTCCTTGCTCCACAGGTCCAGGCGGCCGGCGATGAAGGCGCCCACTTCGCCCCGGTAGCGGCGCACCAGCGCGCCGCTGCCGGCGACGATGGCGTCATTCAGCCATTGCCGCGCAGGCTTGTCCGTGTCCAGCACCTTGCCCGTGTTGCGCGCCAGGCTGGCAATCGCTTGCGCCAGCACGGGCTGGTCGGCGTGCAGGTCGGCCAGCAGGCGCGTGCCGATGTGGTGCCAGACGTCGCCCAGCATGGCTTGCACCGTATCGCTGGCGACCAGCTGCAACTGGTAGCGGCGCACAGTCTCTTGCCACTGCGGGTCGGCCTTCAGGTGCAAGGCGCTGTCGGCGATCCAGCCGGCGATGCGCTGGCGCAGCGGGTGCTGCGGGTCGACGCGCACGGCGAGGGCAAACTTTTGCAGCGAGGCGATCATGCGCGGCTCGTACGCTTTCACGGCCTTTTTCACGAGCGCGTTCTCGATCTGGAAGGCGCCCAGCACGAAATCGCCGATGGCGGCGTGGTGGTGCTCGTCGTCCAGGTAGGCGGCGCTGCGGTCGAGCAGGAAGTCCAGCAATTCCTGCGGCTTGCCGTCGGCGATCAGCGCGTCGATGCAGTCGGCCGCCACATCCGACAGATTCAGTTGGCCCAGGTAGTTGCTGGCCTGTACACGCAACAGGCGGCCCAGTTTGTCGTGGTCGGCCATCGCCAGCAGCTGTTTCACCACGCCGGCGCTGGCCATGCCCAGCTGCTGCGCGTGGACCTCGTCACTGAGCCAGGCGCCCAGGCGCGCGGCAGGGTCGGCCTGCACGATGCGCTCGGCGATGCCTTGCTCGGTAATGAAATGGTTTTCCACGAAGGCGCCCAGGCTGCGGCCGATGTCCGCCTTGCTGTTCGGGATGATGGCCGTATGCCACAGGGGGATGCCCAGCGGGTGGCGGAACAGGGCGACGACGGCGAACCAGTCGGCGATCGCGCCCACCATAGACGCTTCGGCGAACGCCTCCACATAGCCCCAGGCGGGGTGGCCGCCCCGTTGCGAGCGGGCCACGGCGAAGACCAGCGCGGCCAGCAGCAGCAGGCCGGCGGCCAGCCACTGCATGTTGCGCAGGCGCGCGCGCTTGAGCTGGTCCGTGCTCTGGTCCAGCTGTGCGATGAGGTCGGGGGAAGGTTGCATGGATGGCGGCCTGCATTGGTTGCGAGACCGCCATCTTAACTGCGGCAGCGACAGGATATGTCGCTGTCGGGGACTTTTTACTGCGGTGGGTGCAGTAGCGAACGGCGGCGCGCGTAGCCGAAATAGATGATCAGGCCCAGCACGAGCCAGATGCTGAAGGCCATCCAGGTGACCCAGCTGAGGAAAGTCATCAGGCCCACGCACAGGATCACGGCCAGCGCCGGCACGTACGGCACGCCGGGGCAGCGGAACGCGCGCGGCAGGTCGGGACGGCGCTTGCGCAGCACCACCACGGCGATCGACACCATGGTGAAGGCGGCCAAAGTACCAATGTTGATCAGCTCGGCAAGGATGTTGAGCGGGATCACGGCGGCGATCAGGCCGAACACGATGCCGACCAGCCAGGTGGCGAAGAACGGCGTGTGGAAGCGCGGGTGCACGGTCGACAGGCGCTTAGGCAGCAGGCCGTCGCGCGACATGGCGAAGATAATGCGCGTCTGGCCGAAGGCCATCACCAGGATCACGGTGGTCATGCCGAGGATGGCGCCCAGGTCGACGAAGCCGGCGATCCAGTTTTCGCCCGCATACTGCAGGGCCAGCGAGACGGGATGATCGACGCCGAGGAATTTTTGATAGGGCACGATGCCCGTCATGATGGCCGAGACCACCACGTACAGCACGGCGCACACGGCCAGCGAGCCGATAATGCCGATTGGCAAGTCGCGTGACGGCTTCTTGACTTCCTCGGCGGCCGAGGTGACGGCGTCAAAGCCGATGAAGGCGAAGAAGACGAGGGCGGCGGCGCTCAGCATGCCGTGGTAGCCGAACGGCATGTAGGGCTGCCAGTTGGCCGGCTGCACGTGGCGCGCGCCGAAGATGATGAACAGCAGCACCACGCCCACCTTGATGGCTACCATGATGTTGTTCAGGCGCGCCGATTCGCGCACGCCCCAGCCCAGCATGGCAGTCAGGGCCAGCATGATGACCAGGGCCGGCAGGTTGATGAAGGTCGTCACGCCGGGCAGGGCGCCCGGTGCGGCCGTCAGGGCGACGGGCAAGGCGATGCCAAAGCCCGACAGCAGCGACTGGAAATAGCCGGACCAGCCGACGGAGACGGCGGCCGCGGCCAGGCCGTATTCGAGCAGCAAGTCCCAGCCTATCATCCAGGCGGCCAGCTCGCCCAGGGTGGCATAGCTGTAGGTGTAGATGGAGCCGGCCACGGGCACGGTGGAGGCAAATTCCGCGTAGCACAGGGCGGCGAAGCAGCAGGCGACAGCCGCCACGACAAATGACAGCGACAAGGCGGGGCCGGCCGTCAGCGCGCCCGTGCCGGTGAGCACGAAAATGCCGGTGCCGACGATGGCGCCGATGCCCATGAGGACAAGGTCGAAGGGCCCCAGCACCTTGGCCAGACCTCCTGGCTTCTTGCTGTGGGCAATCATGTCATCCAAATTCTTGGTTCTAAATAAGCTCACTGTGTCTCCTGGTGGTTTTTGTCATGGCGCCATTGCCGCCTCGTGAGTAGCACGACGCAGCCAGATTCTAGCCCAGGCGGCCAGGATTCCAGAAGGAAAACTGTACAGTGTCGTGCGCGCCAGCCCTGTAAACTTGTCCAGCAGGCAAAAAAACAGCCCCGGTTGTGTGCCGGGGCTGGAAAGGAGACTGCTACAAATGGTTACTTTGGCTTACTTTGAAAAGTGCGCCTCGATCTCTTCCAGGGTCTTGCCCTTCGTCTCTGGCAATAAAAACGCGGCCGCCAGGAAGTACAGCACGGTGCAGCCGGCGCCAAAGAAGAACAGCGTCGAATAGCCATGCAAGCCCACGGTGGGCAGGAAGATGGCGGCGATCACCGTCGAGACGAACTGGTTGACCAGCAGGGCGATGCTCATGCCGTTCGAGCGGATACGGGTCGGCATCAGTTCGGACAGGGCCAGCCACACGCACACGCCCGGTCCCACGGCAAAGCTGGAAACGAACACGCAGATGGCGATCGCCACCAGCCAGCCATGCGTGGACGAGGGCACGGGGCCCAGGCTGGCCTTCTCGATGCGCAGCGGCGCCTCGCGCCCGGCGGCCGGGTCGGCGAACGGGTTCAGGTGCAGCTTGCGGAAGAAGACGCCGATTACGCTGTCGGCCTGCACGGCGTCTTCGCGGGCGATGGACACCTGGCGCAGCACGGGGTCATCGCTGCGCAAGCTTTTCACGTTGGTGAACGGGCCGTAGGCGTAGGCGATGGTCAGCTGCTGCGGCGTGCCGTCGGCCGCCGCGCCCAGGGCTGTCAAAGTGGCTGCATCGAGGTGCAAGGCCAGGCTGTCCGCTTGCACTTGCGCCGCGATGGCGGGGCGCACGTCGGCCAGGTGCGCTTCGGCGCCGCGGAACAGCAAACCGGCCGCCAGCAGCGAGATGACGATGCCGCCCGTGCCCAGCATCAGCAGGAATTTGCGGCCCTTGCGGTCCACCAGCAGCACGGCCACCACCGTCATCACGGCGTTCAGTACTTTCAACAAGACATCAGCCATATTGGCCGAGGCACCCGACAGGCCCGCCTGGTTGAGGATATTGACGACATAGGCGAGGATGGAATTGATGCCCGTCGCCTGCGTGCAGGCGAGGATCAGGCAAGCCAGCAGGAAGGGCAGCACGTAGCGGCGGCTCAGCAGCGGATCCCTGGCCTTGCCGCTCGCCTTGGCCGCGTTCTCCGGCGTGTCTTGCATTTCGCGCAGCTCGATGTCAGCGGCAGCGGGCAATCGCGTGCGCAGCAGCGACTGGCGCGCTTGCGCGATGCGGCCCCGTTGCGCCAGCCAGCGCGGCGATTCGGCCAGCAGCAGGGCGCCGATGGTAAATACCAGGCCCGGCGTCAAACAGACCCAGAAGATGCTGCGCCAGGCGTGGTCTTTGGCCGTGAAGATGGCGGCGATGCGGCCCGCTTCCGGCAAGGCTTGCGCCGCCTGCGTGGCCGTTTCCACCGTCTGCGCCTGCAGCAGGCCGATCAGGGCGGCGGCCACCAGGCCGATGGTCAGCAGCAGCTGGAACAGGGCGGCGCCCCGTCCACGCTGTTGCGCGGGCAGGCATTCGGCCAGGTACAGGGGCACGACGACGCCGATCAAGCCACCGCTGATGCCTTGCAGCAGACGGCCCAGCAGCAGCGGCGTGTAGCCGTCGGCCAGGGCGATCAGCGGGATGCTGGCGCTGAACAGGGCGCCGGCCAGGAACATCACCCAGCGACGGCCCAGCAGGTCGGCCAGGGCGCCGGCGAACAGCGAGGACAGGACTGAACCCAGGAGCACGGCGGCGACGATAAAGCTCAGCTGCTGGGCCGTCAGTTTCCAGGCCACGGAGGCCGTCGATTCCAGGTAGGGCAGGGCGCCGGCGATGATGCCGATGTCTATGCCGTACAGCAATCCCCCCATGCCGGCAATAAATAGCAGGTAGCGCATGGCCCACACGGGGGCCTTGTGTGACGTGTCGTGCATGAAAACTCCGGGACGGGGTTGAGGTTGGGGGCTGGGTCTAGCGGGTGGAAAGATCGATTGCCGCGCCTTCGACGAAGACGGACACTGGCTGTAGTGTGGAATCGAGGACGACGATGTCGGCCCAGGCGCCGGGCGCCAATCGGCCCCGTTCGGATTCGCCCAGGTAGTCGGCCGGGTACAGCGACAAGCGGTTCGAGGCGTCGGCCAGGTCCAGGCCCAGGTCGACGAAATTGCGCAGGGCCTGGTCCATGGTCAGCACGCTGCCAGCCAGCGAACCCGTGGCCAGGCGCACGCAGCCCAGGCATTTATACACGCGCTGCGTGCCCAGGCCATATTCGCCATCGGGCATGCCGGTGGCCGAGGTGGCGTCCGTCACGCCGTACAGGCGCGGGATGGCGCGCAGGGCCGCGCGCAGGGCGCCCTTGGCCACGTGCTGCAGGTCGGGGATGATTTCCGCGTATTCGGCATGCGCCAGCGCCGCGCCCACCATGCCCGGGTCGTAATGGGTCATGCCCGTCATGCCGTTGTACAGGTGGGTAAAACCGGAGACGCCGGCTTTCAGCGCCGCCACGCCTTCGTCATACGTGCCGGCGCTGTGGCCGATCTGCACGCGGATGCCCATCGCCGCCAGTTGCGGGATCAGCTCCAGATGGCCGGAGATTTCCGGCGCCATGGTGAGCACCTTGATGGGGGCGATGGCGTGGAAGCGCTGCACCAGCGCCAAGCTGGCTTGCACCACGTCGGGCGGCTGCGCGCCCAGGCGGTGCAGGTTCAAAAACGGGCCTTCCAGGTGCACGCCCAGCATGCGCGCGCCGTTGGCGGGGCGCTCGGCGATGACGCCGGCCAGGCCTTGCAGGGCGCGCAGGATCGAGGGCTCTTTCGCCGTCAGGGTGGTGCCCAGCAGGGCCGTGGTGCCGTGGCGCGCATGCACCTGCGCCACGGTGGCGCCCGCGTTTGCGCCTTCCATGATGTCGACGCCGGCCGCGCCGTGCACGTGCAGGTCGATGAAGCCGGGCAGAATGGTCAGCGCGCTGTCGGCGGCAGGCTCTTCTTGTATCTGGACGATGCGCTGGTCAAAAGTGATGGTGCCCGTGATCCAGCCAGATGGGGTAAGGATTCTGCCGCTCAGCATGTGTTATTCCGCTATAAAAAGTTCGATGCCCAGCTTTTGCAGCCCTTCGCGGTACTCCTGGCTGATGCTGGCATCGGTGATGACGGTATCGACCCGGTCCAGCTGCACGATGCGGTGCAGGCTGACGCGGCCGAACTTGGAGGCGTCCGTGAGGACGATGATTTTCTTGGCCCGTTCCACCATCTTGTGGTTCAGGCTTGCTTCCGCTTCGTGGTGGGTGGTGACGCCAAATTGCAGGTCGAAGCCGTCCACGCCCAGAAACAGCTTGTCGAAGCTGTAGGCTTGCAAACAGGTTTCGGCCTGGCTTCCCTGGATCGACAGCGACTGCTTGCGCAGCAAGCCGCCCGTCAGGATCAGGTCCACGCCGGGCGCGTCCGCCAGTTCCCACGCAATATTGAGGCCATTCGTGGCCACCGTCACGCCCGTCGCGTCGCGCAGATGGCGCGCCAGCGAGATGGTGGTGGTGCCCGAGTCGATGATGATGTTGTCGCCCGGTTCCACCAGCCGCGCCGCATAGGCGCCGATGCGTTCCTTCTGCTCGTGGTTGATGGCGTCCTTCTGGCGTATCGTGTGTTCAAGCGGGGGCGTGCGCGTCAGGGTCGCGCCGCCGTGGCTGCGCGTGGCCATGCCTTGCGCTTCCAGCGCATTCAAGTCGCTGCGGATGGTGACCGCGGACACGCCGAGCTTTTCCACCAAATCGGTCACTTGCACCGAGCCCTGCTGGGCAAGCATTTGGAGGATGGATTCACGGCGTTGGCTGGTATTTCGCATGGTGGCGGGCTCAGTAAAAAATGAAAATACCGAGCTTAACAGATTGCCGCTTCGGCAATGGCGGGGACTGCCGCATTGCGATTGCAGGCGCGCGCATATTGCGCCAGCAAGCTACCGATCTTGTGCTCGATCAAGGCTGGCGCCTGCGCTTGCAGGCTGCCCTGCACCACGGCCAGGTACTGTTCCGGCAAATGCTGGCTCAACAGCGGCAGCGGTATCGCCACGGTGTCCAGGTTGGCCAGCAGCTTGCCGACGGCGGCCGCCACTTCCGGCTCGCCCCAGTAATAGCGGCAACGGTCGCTCAAGCCGTAGCGGCGCATCAATCGCTGCTCGTCCGGCGTGCCCAGATAATGCTTGATCCAGTTCTTCGGCTTGGCCACCATCACGTCGTCGAGCACCTGCATCAGTTGCGACGTGGCGTGCGCCGGCAGCAGTTCTTCCTCGATCTGGCACAGCGCGAACAGCGCTTCGCGCAGGGCGAAGGTGGCGGCCGGGCCTACTTTCAGGATGGCGAAATGGTCGCGCACCATGGCGTGCAGGGCGGACTCGCGCTGGTAGTCGGTGGAATGGGCTTCGAACACGAGGCCAGGCTGCTCGGCGACAAAGGCCGACAGCTCGGTGGCGGCATCCGCGTCGTAGTGCTGGATGCTGCTCTGGTCGAAATCGACGCCCGGCTGCACCACCATGGCGATGACGCGGCGCCAGGCGCCATGCAGTTCCTTGTCGAGGAAGGCGCGGCGGTGCACGTCGAGCGTGCGGCGTGCGGCGTGCGGGCTGGTGACGGCGCCGGCCTGCGCCAGGGACGCTTCGCCGCCGGGAATCGGCACTTCCGTGCCGATCACGTAGACGGGCGGCGCGAAGCCGGCGGCGGCGGCCGCCGCTTCGGCGACGATGCACAGGCGCGCCGAACGGGCGGCCACGGTTTCATCGTCGAGCTGCAAGGGGTCATCAAAGCAGCGCATGCTGCAATCGAGGTGGATTTTATGGAAACCGGCTGACGCATACGCGGCGATCAGGGTCTCGGCGTGGTCCATGGCCGTGGCCGCATCGAGGTGCTGCCAGGCGTTCGGGCCCAGATGGTCGCCGCCCAGCACCAGGCGGCTGGCGGGGAAACCCTGTTCGCGGGCCAGTGCCAGCATGGTATCGCGGAAAACAACCGGCGTCATGCCCGTGTAGCCGCCGAACTGGTCGACCTGGTTCGACGTCGCCTCGACCAGCAGCACGGTGTCGTACTCGCTGGCCACGCGCATGGCGGCGCGCAGCACGCTCGGGTGGCTGCAGCAGACGGCGTACAGTCCCACGCGCTCGCCGCGGCGGTGCGCCTTGATCACTTGCTGGATCGGGGACAAGGTAAAAGTCGGGTTTTCCGCTTGCTTCATCATGTTGACGCCTTTGTATGTTGTCGTATCAAAAGGGCCGCGCCGCGCGCGCCGCCGGCGTCGCCAAAGCGGGGCGGCAGAATGGGCGGCACGTGCACGCCGGGGAACAGGTGGCGCTTCACGGCGGCCGGCAGCTTGTCGTACAGGTGCGGCAGCTTGGACAGGCCGCCGCCGAGCACGATGACGTGCGGGTCGTAGGCCAGTACCAGGCCGGCCAGCGCGTGGCCCAGCACATCGAGGTGCACGGCCACCGTGCGCTGGGCCACGGCGTCACCCATGTTGGCGCGGGCCACGATAGCCAGCGGCTCGGCGCCGTCGCCGCCAAAATGCGCGTGGATTTTGCGCATGGCGGGGCCGGAGACGTAGCGTTCCAGGCAACCCGCCTTGCCGCATGGGCAGGGATAGTCGGCCAGGCCATGCTGCGCCAGCAGGGTGGCGGGCAGGCTCCAGTGGCCCCATTCGCCGGCCACGCCGTTAAAGCCGCGCAGCAGCTGGCCGCCCACGCAATAGCCGCCGCCGGCGCCCGTGCCGAGAATGGCGCCGAACATGCTGGCGGCATTGTCGGCGGCGCCGCCTTGTGCTTCCGACAGGGCGAAACACTGGCAATCATTGCCGATGGCGACAGGGCGCTGCAAGGCCTGCTGCAGGGTTTGCGCCACCAGGCGGCCGTTCAGGGCAGGTACATTGGAGCTCAGTTGCCGGCCGCTGGCGCTGTCGATCACGCCTGGCAAGCCGATGCCGACAGGCGCCGTCGTGCCCAGGGCGGCGTCGCCGCGCGCCACCAGGTCGACGATGGCTTGCACGAAGGCGGCAAAATCGTCGCCCGGCGTGGCCACCCTTTCGCGGAACACTTCCGTCAGCGCGCCGTCGTGGTCGGCAAAGGCGACCAGCTCCATCTTGCTGCCGCCGATGTCGATGCCGTGGTAACCGGCTGTGTGATTAGAATTGGTCATGGCCATAGATGGTGACGCCTTGCACGACACGGTTGACGATGCCGCCGGCGAATGGATTGTCGGGGCGCAGTTGCAGCAGCGCGGACTGGTGCAGCGCATATTGCTGCGCCATCAGCAGCCACAGCGGGGCCAACCAGGCGTCGGGCCAGGCCGGGGCGTCGGCCGACAGGTCGCCGCCGATACCCACCGTCAGGCACGTCTGCGCCACGCTGTCGCGCTGCAGTTCTTTTAATAGATCGTTTTCGTACTGGCGTGCCAATGGCTTGCTGCTGCGCAGCAGGATCACCAGCGACTCCGTGGTGACGGCCGATTTCGGGCCGTGACGGAAACCCAGCGGGGTATTCGCCATCGCCATCACGCGGCCACCTGTCAATTCCAGGATTTTCAGGGCTGCTTCCTTGGCCAGCGCTTCCAGCGGACCGCTGCCCAGGTAGACGACGCGCTGCACGGGGGTTGATCCGAGGTCCGCCACAGGCGCCGACCAGTCGCGCAAGGCCTGTTCGCCCAGTTGCGCCAGCGTCTCCAGGCGAGACAAATCCGTGTCCTTGCCCAGTACCGACAGGGCCGCCAGCAGCATGCTGCTAAAGCTGCTGGTCATGGCGAAGCCGCGATCGCAGCTGCCTTCCGGCATCAGCAGGTTATAGGTATTGCTGTCGTTGGCGCCCTGGCGTGCCAGCTTGCCATCCGCGTTGCAAGTGATGTTGAGGAAGCGCGCGCCGGGCACGACCTTGCGCAGCAATTCCACGGCGGCCAGGCTTTCCGGGCTGTCGCCGCTGCGGGCAAACGAGACGAGCAGGGTAGGCGCGTCCGCTTCCAGGTACAGCTCATGGTGCGTCAGCAGGGTGGTGGTGGCGATGGCGCGGATGTGCGCAGGCCAGGCCGCATTCAAGGTATCGACGACGATCTCGCCCACATAGGCCGAGCTGCCGGCGCCCGTCAGGATGACGCGTTGGCGGGGATCGGACAGCGCGCCGCCCAGGAAGGCGGCCAGGTTTGCGTGCTCATTGCGCAAGATGCCGGCCAGCGCGCGCCAGATGGCCGGCTGGTGGGCGATTTCCTCGGCCGTGTGCAGGCCGCCGATGTCGCGCCAGGTTTGAATGTCACGCTGAAGAAGGGTAGTCATGGAGTGTCAGTAAAGTGTTTGTTGGAGAAAGCATAAATACTAAATTTCGAAAAGTCAAATACGAAAGTAAAACGAAAGTAAAATCTTTTCTGTCTTGCGAAATAATGTCGTTTTATTGGGTTCAAATCATGTTGCGGTGCCGCATGAAACCCAGTGCTGCTGCCGCTTGTCGCTGAAATGCGACGATAACGAAAGTATGTTTTGTGACATTTTGGTGAAACGTAAGAAAATCGCGCCGATTTTGGGCATTTTATTAATAAATTGGTGGTAAAACTTTCTTTTGATTGACGATATTTATTTTTCTTCTTAAAGTATTTCCATCACTTTGATTTTCTGAAAGCCGCCTGATGAAACCACTCCCGCTTCCCCGCCGCGCCCTTGCCGCCTGTGTCCTCGCCGCCCTTGCCACCCTGGCTGCGCCTGGCCTGCATGCCGCGACTATCGGCAATTTGCAGTCGCTCTCCGCCGTGCACGCTGCCGACGTGGCGAAGGGCGAGGCACTGGGCTGGGACCTGCGCAGCGATACGGGCATGCAGCTGCGTATCAGCCTGCCGCAGGCGGACGTGTTGCGTATCCAGGCGGGCGGCAAGGCCGGTTTGACGGGGCCGGGCGACAAGGCCGCGCCCATCGTCGTGGGCCAGCCGGCCGCGCAAGTGGCGTACAAACTCAGCGAGCAGGCCGACCATATCCTGATCAGTACCGAAGCCCTGAGCCTGCGCATCGACCGCAAACCCTTGCGCTTTACCTTGTACCGCAAGGGCGATGCTGTGCCGCTGTGGCGTGAAGTGCAGCCGCTGTCGCTCGACGACAAGCAGGGCGTGCAAGTGCTTTCCAGCCTGCCGGGCGAGCGTTACTTTGGCGGCGGCCAGCAGAATGGCCGCTTCGAATTCAAGGGCAAGCAGGTGCCCGTGTCGTATTCGGGCGGCTGGGAAGAGGGCGACCGGCCGAATCCCGCGCCATTCCTGATGAGTTCACGGGGCTGGGGCGTGCTGCGCAATACCTGGGCCGACGGCAACTACGACTTGCGCGACAAGGAGCAGATCTCGCTGCAGCACGCGGAAGGCCGCTTCGATGCGTATTTCTTTGTCGGCAAGGACCTGCGCGACGTCGTCGCCCGCTACACGGACTTGACGGGCCGCGCCCGCATGCTGCCCCGCTGGGCGCTGGAATACGGCGACGCCGATTGCTACAACGATGGCGACAATGTGAAAAAGCCCGGCTCCGTGCCGAAGGGCTGGAGCGATGGCCCGACCGGCAAGACGCCGGACGTGGTGGAAACGGTGGCGCGCCAGTACCGCGAACACGACATGCCGGGTGGCTGGATCCTGCCCAACGATGGCTATGGCTGCGGCTACACGAACTTGCCTGAAACGGTGAAAGGCCTGGCAGGCTATGGCTTCCGCACTGGCCTGTGGACGGAAAACGGCGTCGACAAGATCGCCTGGGAAGTGGGCCAGGCGGGCAGCCGCGTGCAAAAGCTGGACGTGGCGTGGACGGGCAAGGGCTACCAGTTCGCCATGGACGCGAACAAGTCCGCCTACGACGGCATTCTGAACAACTCCGACAGCCGCCCCTTCCTGTGGACGGTGATGGGCTGGGCCGGCATCCAGCGCTACGCCGTGGCGTGGACGGGCGACCAGAGCGCCAGCTGGGACTACATCCGCTGGCATATCCCGACCCTGATCGGCTCGGGCCTGTCCGGCCAGGCGTATGCATCGGGCGACGTGGACGCCATCTTTGGCGGCAGCCCGGAAACCTATTTGCGCGATTTGCAGTGGAAGAGTTTTACGCCTGTCCTGATGGGCATGTCCGGCTGGGCCGCGGCCGAGCGCAAGCACCCGTGGTGGTTCGATGCGCCGTACCGCGACATCAACCGCCGCTATCTGAAGCTTAAGATGCGCCTTACGCCGTATATGTATACGCTCGTGCGCGAAGCGGAGCAATCGGGCGCGCCGCTGGTGCGGGGGCTGATGTGGGATTATCCGCAAGACCCGGCCGCCTACACGGAAGCCTATAAATATCAATTCCTGCTGGGCCGCGACGTGCTGGTGGCGCCCGTCTACCGCAGCCAGGCCGTCAGCGGCGGCTGGCGCAAGGGCATCCACCTGCCGCAAGGCACGTGGTACGACTACTGGGATGGCCGCCAGGCCACGGCGGACGCGAAAGGGCGCGACCTGGATATGCAGGTGACCCTGGACAAGCTGCCCGTGTTCGTGCGCGCCGGCGCCATCCTGCCCATGTATCCGGAAATGCTGTACGACGGCCAGAGGCCGAAGGATCAACTCACGCTGGATATCTATCCGCATGGCGACTCGTATTACACCCTGTATGAAGACGATGGCAACACGCGCCAGTACCAGGGCGGCGCCTTCAGCCAGCAAGTCATCCGCATGCGCCAAACGGGCGGCGATGTGCAGGTCGATATCGGCGCCGTCGATGGCAAGTACCAGGGCCAGGAAGCGCGCCGCGGCTATGCGCTGCGCATGCTGGCGGGCCAGGCACCGGCCGCCGTGCGCGCTGGCGAACGCCTGATCGCGGCATCTGGCGAGCGTGCCGCCTACGACAAGGCGGTCGAAGGCTGGTATTTCGACGCGGCAGACCGGCAAGGCACCCTGCACGTGAAAGTGGCGGCGCAGGATATCCGCCAGCCTTTGATTCTGCGGGTCGCCGGCGCGCTGGCCGTGGCGAGGATCGATGCCGACTTCCCGGTCGCCCCCGTGCCGGGCCGCGCCTTGCCGGCCGACGCCATGCAGGTGGTGGCGCGTCCCTTTGAAGAAAGCGGCTATCCGCTGGAAAACGCCTTCGACGGCAAGCCCGAGACGTGGTTCCGCACCGTGCGCAGCCCGTCCGTGAAAAGCGGTCCGCACGAATGGGTGATCGGCTTTACGGAGCGGCGCCTGGTGGACGGCGTCGAACTGGCGCCGCGCAACGACCAGCACTGGAAACATGGCCAGGTGCGCGACTACGAAATCTACATCGGCGACAACAATGGCGAGTGGGGCGCGCCCCTGCAGCGCGGCACCCTCAAGCTGCAGGAAGGCAAGCAGACGATCAACTTCCCCGCCACGGCCGGGCGCTTGCTGCGCTTCCGCGTCATGAGCACGCAAAATCCGGAAGGCGATGGCGCGGCGTCCACCGACCCGATGGTCACGGCGGCGCAAGCGGGACCGGTGGCGCGCGCGTTTGACGCGGCGCTGGCGACCGACGTGGCGCCCGTCACCCTGTCCGAATTCCGCGTGCTCGAGCACCGCGTGGCCGAAGGCGAGGAGGTGCAGCGCTATCTGTCGGACCTGGCGCTGCCGAAGAATATCGCGAGGGACCGGCCGGCCGGCAAGGCGGCCGAGATGCGCATGAACGGGCTGTGGTTCCGCAAGGGCCTCGGCGTGGGACCTGCCAGCCGCATCGACTTGCAGCTGGCGGGTAACTGGAATCTGCTGCGCGCCGACCTGGGCGTGGACGACAGCTGCCGCAGCGCGGGCGGCTTACAATTCCAGGTCTGGAGCGGTGAACGGCTGCTGTATGACAGCGGCCTGGTCACGGCTCCCGGGGTAGTCAAACCCGAAATCGACGTGCGCGGCCTGAGCCAGCTCAGTTTGCGCACCCTGGGCGCGCGCGGCGCCCACCCGGCCCAGGTCTGCGGTAACTGGGCCAACGCCGTGTTGACCGGCACGGAAGGCGCGACAGTCAAGCCGCGCTAGACACACTTCATCATTTCACTAAAAACGAGCCCCTCTTCGGAGCGGGGAGGGGCTCTTGCAGCCTGACGAAAACAAATCACTTATAAAAAGGGAGATGGGAATGCACTTGAAAAAACTGATGGCCGCCATGGTGGCGGTAGGGTTGGCCTCAACGGCGCTGGCGGCGGAGGAGGAGAAACTGGCGCGCGTCGAAGTGACGGGCTCCAGCCTGAAGCGCATCAACGCTGAAACGGCGTCGCCCGTACAGGTGATCAATGCCAAGCAGATCGAAAACATGGGCGCGCTCACCTTGCTGCAAGTGCTGGACAACCTGCCAGCCGCCCGTCCGGCGCAGCAGGATTTCCGCTCGATGTTCACTGGGTCCGATGGCGGTTCGCAAGCGAACCTGCGCGGCCTCGGTGCGCAGGGCACGCTGGTGCTGCTCAATGGCCGCCGCCTGTCGTTCTACGGCGCGCCGGCCGGCTTCCAGACCATGTTCGTCAACATCGACGCCATTCCCGCCGCCGCGATCGAGCGCATGGAAATCCTCACGGATGGCGCGTCGGCCGTGTATGGCTCCGATGCCGTGGCCGGCGTCATCAACGTGATCACCAAGAAGTCGTATCAAGGCCTGGAAGCGCGCGCCAATGGCGAGTTTTCGCCCAGCGTGAAAGCCTATGGCGAGCGCCAGGCCAGCGTGCTGTATGGCCTGGGCGACCTGGCCAGCGACGGCTACAACATCTACGGTTCCGTGAACGTCTACCAGCGCGACCGCATCGCGCTGGCCGATACCTACCGCAAACGTCCCTCGTATTTTTATGTAAACAATCCCAATTTCATCCCGAACATGCGCTTGGGCGTCGGCAGCGAACCGGGCGTGATGAATCCCGGGACCTTCTTTGTCTTCGACAAGGCCAACAACAATGCGCGCACCCAGCGCGCCGCGCCTGGCTGCAACACCAGCATCACCGAAGCGTCGGGCACGCGCTGCGTGTGGAATGCGCTGCCCAACCAGCTCGACACGGGGCCTACCTCGGAGCGCGCCACGGCCTACCTGAGCGGCCGGCTGAAACTCGGCGGCGACATGGAAGCGTTCGCGGAAGGCGCCTTCACCCACATCAAGATGCGCGGCGAGAATGGTCCGTCCAGCTTCAATAGCGGCAGCACGAACAACTGGTTCGCGCGCAACACGGGCAATACCCTGAACACCTTCGCCACGCCTTTCCTGAGTCCGAACAGCGTCTATCTGAAGGGCAAGCTCGATGCCGACATGGTGGCCAAGATGGGCGGTGCGGCTGGCTTGAACTACCTGCTGCAGGATGCGACGGGCCACTTCGGCCAGAAGAATGTCGATGAAAACTACCGCGCGTTGGTGGGCCTGCGCGGCAGCATCGGCGGCGGCTGGGATTTTGAAACGGCGCTGAGCGTGGCGGGCAGCCATTCCACGCTGTTCCAGACAGCGAATCTGAATATCAATGGCTTCAAGCAGGCGTTTGGGCCGTTTACGAAAGACCCCGTCAGCGGCCGCACGTACATCTCGGACAATCCCGCCTACAAGTTCGGCGAAATCAGCGACGCCAACGCGGCGCTCCTGCGTGCCGCCTACCCGACCTTCGCCATCGAATCCTGGACCAAGCTGATGACGTGGGATGCGAAGCTGGAAGGTACCCTGTTCAAGCTCGGTGAGCGCGAAGTGCGCGCCGCCGTGGGCACCAACATCATGCGCGAGAGCTTTCTCACGCCCGGCAACGCGGACGCCGCGAATGGCCTGATCACGCAGCAGGGCGGTTCCTGGTTCGATGGCCGGCGCACCATCGCCGCCGTGTTTGGCGAAGTGGTGGTGCCGCTCAGCGACACGCTGGAAGTCAATGCGGCCGCGCGCCTGGATAAATATCCGCATTTCGCCGCCAACCTGGCGCCCAAGCTGGGCGTGATCTGGCGCGCGCGGCCGGACCTGATGCTGCGCGGGACGTATTCCGAAGGCTTCCGCGCGCCCAACCTGGCCGAAGCGGGGTCGGGCGGCGTCTTTGCGCAGGTGGGCGGCATCCGCGACACGGTGCGTTGCGATGAAACGAATGCCATGGCGCGCGCCTTGCTGAAGTCCAGGGTGGCGACGGATGCGGACCTGGGCAAGAGCCTGCTCAATTCGAATTGCTCGACGACGGTGGGCGGCCTGACGCCGCCGAACCAGAACCTGCGCCCGGAAAAAGCCAAGATTTCCACCGTGGGCCTGGTCCTGCAGCCGGCCAAGGACGTGAGCATCTCCATCGATTACTGGTTCATCAACCGCCGCGACGAAATCGTGCGCCAGGACTTCAACGAGCTGTTTACGGAACTGGTGGACAAGTATGGCCCGACCCTGGCCGGCACGTCGAGCGCCATCCGCAACGACCTGACGGATACGGACCGGGGCAATATGGCGGCGGTGGCGGCCATGTGCGCCAACCCCGCCAACGCGGGCGTGTGCGCGGGCGGCGTGCCGGGCTACTCGGTGGGCAACCTGGGCGGCTTGATCAACTCGTATTCGAACCGCGGCCGCACCCTGATGGACGGCGTGGACATCGATGCGCGCACGCGCTTTGCGCTCGGTGACTGGGGCAAGCTGAGTACCGGCATCGCCGCCACCATCAGCAAGCGCAACACCCACGACAGCGAAGACGGCAGCGACATCAAGGGCAACACCGTCGGCTACTACGATTCGCCGCGCTACCGCGCCACCGTGAATGCCGACTGGAGCTACCGCAACTTCGTCAGCAGCGTGTTCATCAACTATTCGGGCAAGACGCGCTGGGCCTACGGTCCCTGGGACAAGGACAACACGCCGGAAAACTGCACCGCCGCCTCCGTGGCCCTGCCTGCGGGCCAGTGCAAGGGTGCGCCGTCGTACACCACGGTCAACCTGGCCTTCAGCTGGAAGCCGATCAAGCACCTGGACGTGGGCCTGAACGTGAAAAACGCGTTCAACAAGCAGCCTTACTACGACCCGAACGGCTGGGAAGGCTACAACCATAGCCAGGACCTGTTCGGCCGCCAGTTTGCCCTCTCGGCCAGCTACAAGTTCTTTTAAGGCGTGACCTTGCCCCGGCCCGCCAGCCGGCATGGTGGCGGGCCAGGGTCTTGTCATGGAAAGAAAAAGATAATGTTCCGAAATGCACAATACGAAAGATAAACGTAAGCGAAAGGCGACGCCCTTGTCTTCTTTCGCGTTTTTCTCGCCGGATTGTCGCGCGGATTCTGCCCTGCTGACCATCTCCTTGCATTCGCGTGTATCTGCCACGCCACGATAACGAAAGTTATCTGCCGCGCCACTGATTGAATCGAAAGATAAATCGCCATTATTTGCCCAATTGAACGATAAATTTGCGTTATAACTTTCTTTTTGTTGACGATGCTTATTTTTCTTTTTAAAGTAATCCCAAGAAAACGAAAATCAGCCGATACGGACTGATTTCCCGAAAGGTGCAACTGCCTGGCTGCACCGGCCGACGACCACCATAAAAATTGCATCCCCCCGACTCCGCCCTGGAGCGGGGAGGGCGCGTATAACCCTCGATATAGACGGAGACACATCATGCATAGCACCCGACTCAAATTGCGCGACATCAGCCGCGCCGCCGCGATCGTGATCGCACTGGCGGCCGGCGTACCAGGCCAGGCCTGGGCACAGTCGAACGCCACCAGTACCATTTTCGGCGAAGTGAGCGCGCCGGCCGGTGCCACCGTGGTGCTGGAAAACCTGGCGACGGGCGTGCAGCGTAGCCTGACGCCCGATACGTCGGGCCGCTATGTGGCCAACTCCATGCCGCCAGGCCGCTATGCGGTGCGCGTGCTGCGTGCCGGTTCGGTCGAAGCGTCGCAGGAAGTCGAAGCCCTGATCGGCGCCGGTGCTGAAGCGAACTTCGGCCCTGCCAGCGCGGCCGGCCCCGTGGGCCAGGAGCAGACCGTCGTGGTGAAGGCGTCGCGCAATCCGATCGACGTGTCGAACACCAATAATGGCGTGATCTTCACGGCCAAGGAATTGAAAGCGCTGCCAGTCGGGAACGATGTCGCCTCCATCGTGCAGCTGACGCCGGGCGTGGCGCGCGGCACCAACAGCGTGTATGGCAATGCGCCGTCGATCGGCGGCTCGGGCCAGTCGGAAAACGCGTTCTACGTCAACGGTTTCCCCATCACCAACATCCTGACCCAGGTGGGCGCGTCGGAGCTGCCGTTCGGCGCGATCTCCAACCTGCAGGTGCTGTCGGGCGGCTACGGTTCGGAATTTGGCCGTTCCACGGGCGGCGTGATCAACATCACCACCAAGAGCGGCGGCAACAAGGTCGAATTTGGCGGCAAGGTGTCCATCATCCCCGGTTCGCTGAAAGGCACGACGGAAAACCGGTATTACCCGAACACAGGCGCCAATCCGGACACGGATGGCACCTTGAAGTACTGGAACCGCGATAATAACAGCAGCAGCAAGGTCGTCGGCTTGTACGGCAGCGGCCCGCTGATCAAGAACAAGCTTTTTGCCTTCGTGGCGCTGGAACAGACGCGCACGAACAGCGGTTCCGTCGCCGGTGCGCGCGACGACTCGGACAAGGTGCTGCCGAACGGCTGGCGCGAGAGTAAGAGCAAGGTTGACCGCATGATGGCCAAGCTGGATTACAACCTGACGGACGATCATCACTTTGAATATACCAAGCTGTATGACCGTACGACTACGGACAGCCAGAGCTATGGTTTCGACTATGCCACGCTGAAACGCAACAACGTGCCTGGCGGCGGGAGCGAGACCACCATCAACTGCTGTGGCTCGTCGGCCGCGCCAGGCGCGAATGTCGACATCTTCAAGTATACGGGCTACCTGACGGACAACTTGACGGTGACGGCCATGATGGGTCAGTCGCGCACCAGCCACCGCCGCACTCCCGAAGGCTATGACCCCAGCCTGGCGCAAACCAAGTCCATCCAATCGACGCAAGTCCCAGGCCTGGTCTATGTCAATCCGCAATCGGTTACCGGCTCCCTGACCGACCCTTCCTCGGAAGACCGCCAGAAGGCCAAGCGCCTGGACCTGGAATACAAGCTGGGCAAGCACTCGCTGCGCGGTGGCATCGACCGCATCGACGTGGAATCGCAAGTGGGCCTGAGCCTGGCCGGCGGCTACCGCTGGAGCTATTTGAAAGCCAAAGATGCGAATCTGCCGATCAACGGCGCCTTTGAGACGCCGGCCCAGGGCGGCGGTTACGGCAAGGATGGCTATTATGTCAGCAAGGACTTGAATGCCAATCTGGCGCGTCCGACCAGCGTGCAGTCGGCGCAGTACATCCAGGATCACTATCAGGTCACGGAGCGGGTGCTGCTGGACCTGGGCCTGCGCCGCGAACAGTTCACCAACTACAGCACCGATGGCGTGGCGTTCATCTCGCAGCGCAACATGATCGCCCCGCGCGTGGGCGCCACCTGGGACTACCTGGGTGACGGCACGCTGAAATTTTTCGCCAACGGTGGCCGCTACCATTTGCCGGTGCCGTCGAATTTGTCGAGCAACATGGCCAGCCCCTTCCTGGCCACCAGCGAGATGTACACCTACACGGGCGTCGATCCCGTCACGGGCGCGCCGACAGGCCTGCATGCGATCAGCAAGCCGTATTCGGCCAACAACGCGTACGGTCAGAGCCGCGATGCGCGCGAAGTGACGGCCGTTGGCCTGAAACCGCTGTCGCAGGATGAATTCTCGCTGGGCTTCGAACGCGCCCTGAGCAAGAAGCTGGTGGTGGGCGCCAGCGTCCTGTACCGCAAGCTGAACGACACCAACGACGACACCTGCGACGAGCGTCCGCTGCAAGCCTGGGCCACGCGCAACGGCGTCGACACGGGCAAATGGAGCGGCTTCCAGTGCGCCATCATCAACCCGGGCCGCGACAACAGCCTGATGGTGGACTTTGACGATGGCAAGGGCCTGCGCCGCGTGGATATTTCGGCGGCAGAGTGGGGCAACCCGCTGCCATCGCGTACTTACCGCGCCTTGAACATGTTCGTCGAGCACCCGTACACGAACGGCTGGTACGGCAAGCTGACCTACACCTTGTCCGGCCTGAAGGGCAATATGGAAGGCCAGACGGACAGCATCGGCGGCGGCGACGTGGGTCTGACGGTCAGCGACGACCACAAGGAACTGATGTACAACGCGTATGGCTACCTGCCTGGCGACCACCGCCACGCCTTCAAGGCCTATGGTTTCATGCAGGTTATCCCGGACGTGATGGTGGGCGCCAACTTGTCGCTGACCTCGGGTGCGCCGCGCAACTGCATCGGCGCGCTGCCCGATAACCTGAAGTTCGAGAACGACTACGGCGATTCCTACTTCTATTGCAATGGCAAGCCGGCGCCGCGCGGCAGCCAGGGCCGCCTGCCGTGGCAAGCCCAGTTGGACATGAATGTGGCCTATACTCCCAGCGCCGTCAAAGGCCTGAGCCTGAAAGTGGACGTCTTCAATGTGTTCAACAGCCAGACCGTAACCCGCTACACCGAAACGCGCGAAGACCATGGCGCTATCTCCCGCAATTACCTGCAGGTCGATGGACGCACGGCGCCGCGTTCGGTGCGCTTCACTGCGGAATACACCTATTAAACTGCAGCCGGCCTGCTGTATGGCGGGCCGGTGACGATTATTACCAATGGAGCGAGAAGAGACAATGACGACACAATTCAATCGACGCAATTTCCTGTCCGCCAGCGCCGCGCTGGCCGGTGGCGCCATGGCCGGCAGCGCCTTGCTGCCTGGCGACGCTAACGCCGCACCTGCCGCCGGCCGCGACAAGGTCCGTCTGGGCCTGATCGGCACGGGCATGCGTGGCCAGGTGCTGCTGGCTGAACTGGTGCGCCGCGACGACGTGGAAGTGGTCGCCCTGTGCGATATCGAGCCTATCATGCTGAAACACGCGCTGGGCCAAGTGGCAAAAGCCGGCAAGCCGCGTCCGCGCACGTATGGCGAAGACCGCGACGAGAAAGCCTACAAGCGCATGCTGGACGCGGGCGGCCTCGATGGCGTGATCATCGCCACGCCGTGGGAATTCCACGCGCCCATGGCAATCGCCGCCATGCAGGCGAAAATCGCCGTCGGTTGCGAAGTGGTGGCCGGCATCACCCTGCAAGACCACTGGGACGTCTTGAATACCCAGCTGAAAACGGGCACGCCTTACATGTTGCTGGAAAATGTGTGCTACCGCCGCGACGTGATGGCCGCGCTGCAGATGGTGCGCGCGGGCCTGTTCGGCGAACTGCTGCACCTGCAGGGCGGCTACCAGCATGACCTGCGCGCCGTCAAATTCAATAGCGGCAATCCGGCCAAGCCGTATGGCGGCGGCGTGGAATTCGGCGAAAAGGGCTGGTCGGAAGCCCATTGGCGCACGCAGCACTCGGTCGAGCGCAATGGCGAACTGTATCCGAGCCACGGCATCGGCCCGTGCGCCATGTACACCAACATCAACCGCGGCAACCGTTTTACGCGCATCAACGCCTTCGCCACCAAGGCGCGCGGCTTGCATGACTACATCGTCAAGCAGCCGGGCGGCGCGCAGCACGCGAACGCCAAGGTGAAGTTCAAGCTGGGCGACGTGGTCACTACCACCCTGGCGTGCGAAAACGGCGAAACCATCATCCTGCAGCACGACACGAGCCTGCCGCGCCCGTATTCGCTGGGCTTCCGCGTGCAAGGCACGGACGGCCTGTGGATGGACCTGAACAATTCCATCCATATCGAGGGCGTCAGCAAGCCGCACCAGTGGGACGACTTCAAGGCGTACCAGGACAAGTATGACCACCCCGTATGGCGCAAGTACGCGGCGCAAGCGGAAGGCGCGGGCCACGGCGGCATGGACTTCTTCGTCATCCACGCCTTTGTCGAAGCCCTCAAGGCCAACGCGCCGATGCCGATCGATATCTATGATGCCGTGACGTGGAGCGCCATCACGCCGCTGTCCGAGCAGTCGATCGCCGCCAACTTCCAGACCCTGGACTTCCCGGACTTCACGGGCGGCCAATGGAAATCGCGCAAGCCGATCTTCGCCCTCGACGGCAAGTACTAAGCACCATTTACCCGCTACCGCGCCTGCCGCCGTAGCGGGTTTTTTCTATCCCAGGAGACGTTGATGAAACACAGAAGTTCATTACTCTACGCAGTCCTTCCCGTCATGCCCTTGCTGCTGGCGGCCTGCGGCGGCGCCACCGCCACCAGCACGGGCGGCACCGCCTTGCTGGCCGCCAGCGTGGCCGCGCCGGCCACGTCCGTCAGCGTGGAACTGGCCGGCAATGCCTTCATCACCAGCGGGCAGGAGGGCGCCGTCATCGGCGAACATGGCCTGGCCGGCTGGAGCAATCCGGCTGCCATCGCCAGCACGTATTTTCGCGTCGACGGGGCGGGTCCCGTCCAGGTGGCGCTCGACGCCAGCCTGGCCGATGGCGGCAACAGCACCATCCGCGTGAAGATCAACGGCACGCCGTTCGACGTCAAGCTGGCCGGCAAGGCCAGCAAGACCTACGCCGTCGGTACGGTCAATGTGCCGGCGGCCGGCTATGTGAAGGTGGACTTGCAGGGGCTGTCGCGCGTGAAGGGCACGTTTGGCGACGTCTCCGCGCTGAAGGTGACTGCGAACGCGGCACTCGCGTACGCCAACGACCCGGCCAATTACTACTGGTCGCGGCGCGGGCCGTCCGTACACATGGGCTACGCGGTGCCGGCCAATACCGAGTATTTCTATAACGAGATGACGATACCCAAGGGGCAGGATGCCATCGGCTCCTACTTCATGGCCAACGGCTTCGGCCAGGGCTACATGGGCATCCAGGTCAAGTCGCCCAGCGAGCGCTGGATCTTGTTTTCCGTGTGGGACGCCGACAATGGCGCGAAGACCACCCTGGTCAGCAAGGGTGCCGGCGTGGTCGACAATGCGTTTGGCGGCGAGGGCACGGGCGGGCAGACTTACCTTTCATATAACTGGGCGGCCGGCACCACCTACCGTTTCATCACGCGCGCGCGGCCCGATGGCAAGGGCGGCAGCGATTACTCGGCCTGGTTCTTCGCGCCCGAGACGGGCAAGTGGCGCTACATCGCCACCTGGAAGCGGCCTGCCATCAGCACGTATTTGACGGGCGTGCATTCCTTCCTCGAGAACTTCATCGATACCCTGGGCTACACGGAGCGCCGCGTCCAGTTTGGCAACCAGTGGGCAAGGAACGTTTCCGGCACCTGGTCGGAAGTGACGGCGGGGCGCTTCACGGGCGACGCCACGGCCACCAACGCGCAGCGCATGGATTACGCGGGCGGCCTGGAAAACGGCAAGTTCTACCTGCGTAACGGCGGCTTTTTTGCCGAGTACGTGAAAACCGGCCAGAACTTCACACGCCCGGCCACGGGCCAGGCGCCGGCCGTCGATGTGAGCGCCTTGCCGATGCAATAGGCGTCGGTTCTCAGAACGGCCGCTTGCCCACCATCGCTTCGATGCCGCGATAGTAGGTGAGCGGCTGGCGTATCGTCACTCCCATCAATGCCGCCGCCTGGATGATGTCGTTTGTATCGCGCCGGTACACCACCAGCGCATCCATTTCGTCGGAGCCGTTGCCGTCGATCTGGATCAGCTCATAACCGCCTTCGTCCACAGCGCGCTGCGCCAGTTCCGTGTCCAGCCACTCGAAATAGGGCAGCGCGCTACCGCCGCTGTCCTCGAGCATTTCGTACGGGAAGTCGGGGAATTCGTCGAACATGTCCTGTATCTGTTCGTGCAGTTCATCGAGCTTGTCGCTTGATGCCATATGGCAGGCCAGGTGCAAGAGGATCGCCACCGTGTAGGCCTGCGCATCGCTGTCGATCCACTCGTCGCGTGGTGCGGAGGGCGCATCGGTGATGGCGGTGACAGCTTCGGCGAGCTCCTCTCCTTCGAGGTCACCGCAGGTCAGCTTGGTCAGCAGTTCAGATAGCAGCATGTTTGCCTTTCAATGGCGGTGGCATGGCCGGGATGGCCAGCTTGTGCATGATGTTGTAAATACTATCATTGCCGCGCAAGCTGGCGCGTTCTGCAGAACCGAGCACGCGCCCGTCGCCGGTCGCTTGCGCCGCAGTACCGCATAGATATAGAATGCGAATCATTACTATTTGAGAGCCAGGGAGTATGCGACGTGTCGGCTGCCCAATCCGGCGTCCACCAGGAGGTGGGCAGCCTGTATCACGAACACCACCGGTGGCTGCAAGGCTGGCTCAGGCACAAGTTGGGCAACGCGTTTGACGCGGCCGACGTGGCGCACGACACCTTCATGCGCCTGCTCAATCGCGACGAGGCCATCGCCGCGCGCGAGCCGCGCGCCTTTCTGACGACGGTGGCCAAGGGCGTGCTGGGCAATCTGTACCGCCGCCGCGACCTGGAGGCGGCCTACCTGGAAACCCTGGCCAGCCTGCCGGCGCAAAGTGCGCCCGATCCCGAGGCGCAGGCGATTTTGCTCGAAGCCCTGTTCGACATCGA
This sequence comes from Janthinobacterium salmonicoloratum, assembly GCF_051380845.1. Classification (NCBI taxonomy): domain Bacteria; kingdom Pseudomonadati; phylum Pseudomonadota; class Betaproteobacteria; order Burkholderiales; family Oxalobacteraceae; genus Janthinobacterium; species Janthinobacterium salmonicoloratum. The sequence continues at coordinate 137,023 of NZ_JBNYXV010000009.1, forward strand.
CCGCCGCCTCGATGGCCTGGCGCCTGCCGTGCGCCGCGCCTTTCTGTTGTCGCAGCTCGACGGCATGCCGCAGGCGGCCATCGCGCTGGAACTGAATATCTCGCTGGCCACCGTGCAGCGCCACCTGGTCAAAGCCATGCACCAGTGTTTCTTTTTCCCGCCGGCGCCGTGATGGGCGCCCTTACGCCGGAAGCGGCGAGCCTGCAGGCCGTGGAGTGGCTGGTGCGCCTGCAGGCCGGTGACGCCACGCCGGAAGTGGAGCAGGCCTGGCGCGCCTGGCGCGGCAGCGACCCGGAAAACGAGCAAGCCTGGCAGCATGTGGAAGGCTGCATGGCGCGCATGCGTGCCTTGCCCGCGCCTCTGGCGCACGGCACCCTGGCGCGCAAGCCCGCGCATGCGCAGGCCAATGCGGCGCGCCGGCAATCGCTCAAGTTGCTGGCGCTGCTGGCCGTGGGCGGCGGCGCCTGGATGGCGGGCGGTGATGAACAGCTGCGATTCTCGCTGGCCGATTACCGCACCGGCACCGGTGAGCTGCGCCATATCGCGCTGCAGGACGGCACGCGCATCGCCTTGAATACGGCCACCTCCATCGACGTGCGCTATGACGCAGGCCAGCGCCTGGTGACTGTATTGAAGGGCGAGATCATGGTCAGCACGGCGCGCGATCCTGCAGGCAGGCCTTTTATGGTGCGGACGGCGCAGGGCCGCTTGCAACCCGTGGGCACGCGCTTTGCCGTGCGCGCCGGCAGCGAAGTCACGCGCCTGGGCGTGTTCGCGGGTGCCGTCGACATGGTGCCGGAGCAAGCGCCCGATGCGGAGCGCAGGCTGCAGGCGGGCGAACAGGCGACTTTCACGGCGGGCCGCATCGGCTCCGTCGCGTCCCTGCCTGCCGGCGCGGACGCCTGGACGGCCGGCATGCTGGTGGCGCACGACATGCCGCTGGCCGATTTTGTCGGCGAGCTGGCGCGCTACCGCCACGGGCGCCTGGCCTGCGATCCGGCCGTCGCCCATCTGCGCGTGTCGGGTATCTACCCGCTGGCAGACACGACGCAAGTGCTCGACATGCTGACGCGCACCTTGCCCGTCGACGTTCGCCAGAGCACGCGCTTCTGGGTGACCGTGGTGCCGCATCGGAAGCATCCGTAATTATTTTCTGAAAAACTGAGGGGTTTTCGATTTTCGCGTGACATAGCAAGTGAACCCTTCATTCACTTTCAGGAAAACAGTCCGCATGCCCAGCACAACACCTATTTACGCCACTTCCACCGTATGCCGCCGCAGCGTGGCGGCGCTGGCCGTCAGCCAGGCCCTGTGGCTGCTCGCCGCCAGCGGCGCCTCGGCTGCCGCACCCCTTGCCCAGGCCGCCAATGCGGCGCGCATCGAACTGGCGATACCCGCCGGCACCCTGGAACAGGTGCTGGTGCGCTTCGGCCAGGAGACGGGCACCATGATTTCCTACCAGGCTGCCAGCTTGGCGGGCAAGCGCAGCGCCGGACTGACGGGCAGCTACAGAGTGCCTGCAGCGCTGGGCGCCATTCTCGCCGGCTCGGGCTTGCGCGCCGTGCCGCAAGCGAATGGCGGTTATGTGCTCGATGTGGCACCGGCCGATGGCGGCCAGACCATGCCCGAGATGAAGGTCAGCGCCAGCGCCGAGGCGAACGGCGCGACGGAAGGCAGCGGCTCGTACACGACGCAGAGCATGCGTTCGGCCACGCGCCTGGGCCTGTCCGTGCGCGAGACGCCGCAAGCCGTCAGCGTGGTCACGCGCCAGCAGATGGATGACCAGAACCTGCAAACGGTGGAAGACGTGCTGCAAAATGCGGCCGGCGTGGCCATCAACCGCTACGACAGCGACCGTACCTCGTTCTTCGCGCGCGGTTTTTCCATCGCCAGCTACCAGTACGACGGCATACCCACCACGGTCGACAATGCGTTCAGCGTGGGTGACAGCACCTTGGACATGACGGCCTACGACAGGGTCGAGATCGTGCGCGGCGCCACGGGTCTGCTCACTGGCGCCGGCGAACCGTCGGCCACCATCAACCTGGTGCGCAAGCGCGCGTCATCGAGGCAACTGGCCGGGAGCGCCGCCCTGAGCCTGGGATCATGGAACAATGCGCGCGCCAGCGCTGACGTCTCCACGCCGCTCGGCAGCGACGGCAAGGTGCGTGGCCGCTTCGTGGCCAGTTACCAGGACAGCGAATCGTATGTGAACCTGTATCACGGCAAGAAGGCCATGGCCTACGCCACCGTGGAAGCGGACCTGGCGCCCGGCAGCGTGCTGATCGCCGGCTATGAATACCAGGATAACCGTCCGCGCGGCGGCATGTATGGCGGTTTGCCGCTGTGGTATGCGGATGGCGAACGGGCCACCTTGTCCCGCTCCGCCACCACGGCGACCACCTGGAGCCGCTGGTTCAGCACCAGCCAGACGGCCTTCCTGCGCCTGGAGCAGGAGCTGGGCAAGGGCTGGAACCTGACGGCCATGCTGAATCACGGCTGGGGCAATTACTCGGCGGCCGAGCTTTTCGCCAATACCTGGCCGGACAAGGCCACGGGGCAGGGCGTGACGGGCTACTCCGGGTTTTACTCGGGCACGCGGCGCCAGGACAGCGTCGACGCCTATGTGCAGGGGCCGGTGCAACTGCTGGGGCGCACGCACGACCTGGCGTTCGGCGTCTCGGGCAGCAACCAGTTCTCCAGCAATCCGGGCCTGGCCGGCGGCAGCGTCGACTACGGCAATTTCCATCAATGGCAGGGCGTGACGCCGGAGCCGGACTGGAACGACCCGAATTTCTCGCGCTGGAAGCTGCTCGACACGGTGCAGCAGCGCGGCGTCTACGGCACGGCGCGTTTTTCGCTGGCCGATCCCTTGAAACTGATCGTCGGCGCGCGCTACAGCCGCTACAAGGCGGACCACGTCGATGAATGGGGCGGCAGTTACGCCTATGCCAAGCATGCCGTGACTCCCTACGCGGGGCTGGTATGGGATATCGATGCGCAGCATGCGCTGTACACCAGCTACAGCAAAATCTTCAAGCCGCAGGGCTACCAGGACCGGTTCGGCCGCTACCTCGATCCCGTACAGGGCAAGAATCTGGAAGCGGGCGTGAAGGGCGAGTATTTCGGCGGCAAACTCAATGCCGCGCTGGCCGTGTTCCGCATCGCGCAGGATGGCCTGGCGCAGGAAGACACGGGCCATGTTGTCGGCAACTCGCTGACGCAGGCGTATTTCGCGGCAGCCGGCACCACCAGCAAGGGCGTGGAACTGGACGTCTCGGGCGAGCTGGCGCAGGGCTGGAACGTATCGGCCAGCGTGTCGCACGCGGCGGCTGAAGACAACGCGGGCGCGCGCTTGAACAGCTATGTGCCGCAAACCCTGGCGCGTGTGTTTTCCACCTGGCAGCTGCACGGCGACTGGCGCGCCATGTCGCTGGGCGGCGGCGTGAACTGGCAGAGCGGCGCCTACCGCGACGCCACGGGGCCGAACGGTGTCGAGCGCGTGGAGCAGGGCGGCTACGCCGTGGCCAGCCTGATGGCGAAGTACGCGCTGTCACGCCAGCTGTCCCTGCAGGCGAACATCAACAACCTGTTCGACAAGCGGTACTACAGCCAGCTTGGCATGTACAACCAGGCGTACTGGGGCGCGCCGCGCAACGCCAGCGTCACCCTGCGCTACCTCTTCTGATGCATCAGAGTGGCCAGGCCTGTTTGGTGATGGCCACGGCGACAATGTAGGCGTATGCCAGCATGGCGCCCGCGAAGGCGGCGCCGCGCACGGCTGGCGTCTTGCCACGTTTGAGCGCGATGGTGCCCAGCACGATGTAGGCCACCAGCGCGCACAGCTTGGCGGCCAGCCAGGGCTGACTGCCCGGCGACTGGCCGCTCCACACGGCCAGGGTGATGGCGCTGGCCAGCAGGGCCGTGTCGACCAGGTGCGGCAGGATTTTTACCCAGCGCTGCTGCAAGGCGGGCGAGGCGCGCAGCATCCAGGCGCCGCGCAAGAGGAAAAGAAAGCCGCTGGCGGCGGCGCAGCCCATGTGGAAATGCTTGAGGCTCAGATAATCCATGCGTGATGTGGTGGGTGTTGATTGACAGTGGCGCCAGCATAGCCGTCTTTGACGCGCCGCGCCATACGTCGTCGGGAGGACGCGCAATCAGCGGCACCATTTCACGTACACCAGCTCCGGATCTCCCTCGTCGAGATGGTCGATCTGGCCGCTGCGCACGAAGCCCGCGCTGGCGAACAGCCGTTGCGCGGCCAGGTTGGACTGGTTCGTCGAGGTGAACAGTTTCGCTGTCTGGCACGCGGCTTCGGCGGCCGCCAGCAGGCGCAGTCCCACGCCGCGCCGCTGCTGCGCGGGCGAGACCACCACCAGCGAGACAAAACCGTAGCCAAAGAAGTCGTCGTGCGTGAGGACATAGCCGGCCACCTGGCCGGCGCGTATGGCGACCTGGCAGTGCCCCTTGCCGACGGCGGCGCGCACGGCCTCGCCCCGGCTGGCGTGCGCCTGCGCGTACGCATCGCAGGCCAGCATGGCGTCCACATCGCCAGCCTGGGCCACGCGGGTGATGACCGCGTCTGTTTCGTGCCTGTCGTGTTTGTTCTGCATGCCGCTCCTTTTCTCCAGGCGCCGAGTGTGCCAAAAATACCTGCGTTTGTAAAACACCCGCCATCCAGGCTAGGCCCACACCCCTCCATCTAGTCACTTTTGCCGATACGGCTATCCAGATTGCCTTTCCAGAATCACCCTGTGGCCGATAGTGCCTTTCCCCTCTGCCACGTAAGCTGGTCGGGACGGCTGGCCAGACGGCCAGTGCATTCATGGAGAAACATCGTGGCTACCCTAGATGGCACTAAGAACAACAGTAGTAACAAGGCAGTCGAACCCGGCATGCGGCGCAAGCAGTTTTCCGTGTTGGTCAGCAGTACCTTCGCGTTTACCATCTGCTTTGCAGTCTGGATGATGTTTGCCGTACTGGGCATCCCCATCAAGACCAGCCTGGGCTTGACGGAAACGCAATTTGGCCTGCTGGCCGCCATGCCCGTGCTGACGGGCTCCCTCGTGCGCGTGCCCCTGGGCATCTGGACGGACAAATACGGCGGACGCCGCGTCTTCTTTTGGCTGATGCTGGCCAGCGTCGTGCCGATCTACCTGATCTCCTACGCCACCGCCTATTGGCATTTCCTCGCGCTGGGCATGTTCGTGGGCCTGGCGGGCGGTTCGTTTTCCGTCGGCACGCCATACGTGGCGCGCTGGTATGAAAAGGAGCGCCGCGGCCTGGCGATGGGCATCTTCGGCGCCGGCAACTCCGGTTCCGCGCTGACCAAGTTCGTCGCGCCCGGTATCGTCGCCGCCTTCGGCTGGCAAATGCTGCCCAAGGTGTATGCGGTGGCCATGCTGGCCACGGCCATCATCTTCTGGCTGTTTTCGTACACGGACAAATCGCACCTGGCGCCATCGGGCGAGAGCTTTTCGGCGCAAATGAAGGTGCTGAAAGATCCGCGCGTGTGGCGCTACTGCCAGTACTACTCGGTGGTGTTCGGCGGCTACGTGGCGCTGGCGCTGTGGATGACGAAGTACTACGTGGCCGAATACGGTTTTGATCTGAAGCACGCGGCGCTGCTGGCCGCCTGCTTCTCGCTGCCGGGCGGCGTGCTGCGCGCGTTTGGCGGCTGGATATCCGACAAATATGGTGCGGCGAAAGTCACCTGGGCCGTCATGTGGGTGTGCTGGGTGTGCTTCTTCCTGCTGTCGTATCCGCAAACGCAGATGGTGGTGGAAACCGTCACGGGACCGCTCGCCTTCCACATAGGCCTGTCGCCGCTGTGGTTCACCGTGCTGCTGTTCATCGTCGGCATCGCCATGGCCGTGGGCAAGGCGTCCGTCTTCAAGTTCATCGGCGATGATTTTTCCGACAATATCGGCGCCGTCTCGGGCGTGGTAGGCCTGGCCGGCGGCTTGGGCGGCTTCATCCTGCCCGTGATGTTCGGCGCCCTGGTGGACTTCACCGGCGTGCGTTCGAGCTCCTTCATGCTCTTGTACGGCACCGTTTGCGTTTCCCTCGTCTGGATGTATTTCTCGTTCAAGCCGCTGCGTGCGGCGACTATCCCTCAACCTGCAGGAGTAAAAGCATGAGCCGCTACATGATCAATACCTGGGAGCCGGAAACCCCGAGCTTCTGGCAAAACACGGGCAAGGCCACGGCCGCGCGCAATCTGTGGATCTCGATTCCCGCGCTGCTGCTGGCGTTCGCCGTGTGGATGGTGTGGAGCGTGGTGGTGGTCAACCTGCCCAACATCGGCTTCACCTACAGCAATAACCAGCTGTTCTGGCTGACGGCCTTGCCGGGCCTGTCCGGCGCCACCTTGCGCATCTTTTATTCATTCATGGTGCCGATCTTCGGCGGCCGGCGCTGGACGGCCATTTCCACGGGTTCCCTGCTGATCCCCGCCATCGGCATCGGCCTGGCCGTGCAGGATGTGAACACGGGCTATCCGACCATGCTGATCCTGGCCCTGCTGTGCGGCTTCGGCGGCGGCAATTTCGCCTCGTCGATGGCCAACATCAGCTTTTTCTATCCGAAGGCGAGCAAGGGTTTCGCGCTGGGCATGAATGCGGGCCTGGGCAACCTGGGCGTGTCGGTGGTGCAGTTCGTCGTGCCGCTGGTGATCACCTTCGCCGTCTTCGGCGCCTGGGGCGGCGATTCGCTCACCTGGGTCAAGAATGGCGTGAGCAAGGACATGTGGCTGCAAAACGCGGGCTTCATCTGGGTGCCGTTCATCGCGCTGTCCACATTGCTGGCCTGGTTCGGCATGAATGACCTGGCTTCGGCGAGGGCCTCGTTTTCCGAGCAGGCCGTGATCTTCAAGCGCAAGCACAACTGGCTCATGTGCTGGCTGTACACGGGCACCTTCGGCTCTTTCATCGGTTATTCGGCCGCCTTTCCGCTGTTGATCAAGATCCAGTTCCCTGACGTGAACCCGCTCGATTACGCCTTCCTCGGCCCCCTGGTCGGTGCGCTGGCGCGCGTGGCCGGCGGCGTGATTTCCGATAAATTGGGCGGCGCCCGCGTCACCCTGTGGTCCTTCCTGCTGATGATAGGAGCCGTGCTGGGCGTGCTGTACTTCATGCCGCAAGCCGGCGTGGGGGGAAGTTTCAATGGCTTCTTCTGGATGTTCATGCTGCTGTTTGCCGGCACGGGCATCGGCAATGCGTCGACCTTCCGCATGATCCCCGTGATCTTTTTGACGGAGCACCAGCGCGCTGCCGCCGGCAAGGGCAAGGCGGTGCAGGAGCAAGCCATCGTCGACGCCAACAAGGAAGGCGCGGCCGTCCTGGGCTTCACCTCGGCCGTGGCCGCCTACGGCGCCTTCTTCATCCCGAAAAGCTATGGCACCTCGATTTCGCTGACGGGCAGTCCCGACGCGGCCCTGTGGTGCTTCATCGGCTTTTATGTCAGCTGCATCGCGATCACCTGGTGGTGCTATGCCCGCAAGAACGCACCGATGCCTTGCTAAAGATGGAACGCCTGGCAAGTCTTGCTTGCCGGGCGCTGTATAAAGTATTCGAGGTAGTCATGGAAGAACTGGAAAAATTCGTCAACGGCTTCAGCCTGTTTCAGCAGCAGTATTTCAGCGAGCCGCAAACCTTGTACGACAGCTTGCGCGACGGACAGCGGCCCTCGACCTTGCTGATCGGCTGCTGCGATTCGCGGGTCGACCCCATGCTGCTGACGGGCAGCGACCCGGGCGACATGTTCGTCGTGCGCAATATCGCCAACCTGGTGCCGCCGTGCACGCCCGACGCGCCGCCCGGCGTCAGTTCGGCCATCGAGTTCGCCGTCTGCAAGCTGGAAGTGGCCAGGGTCATCGTGCTCGGCCATGCGCGTTGCGGCGGCATCCGCGCGCTGCTGGAACCGCAGCCGCGCGCGGAGGGCCAGGAAACGGACTTCGTGGGACAGTGGATGCGCATCGCCGAACCGGTGGCGCAGCGCGTGCGGCGCGAGCTGGCGCATCGCTCGTCGGAAGAGCAGCACCACGCGTGCGAACTGGCCAGCATCCTGCAGTCGCTGGACAACCTGCTCACCTACCCATGGCTGAAGCGACGGGTGGAGCAGGGGGTGTTGAAATTGCACGGATGGTATTTCGATATCGACAGCGGGGCGCTGATGGCGTATTCGGCGCGCCAGCAGCAGTTTTTACCCCTCGTCTGCCCGATAGAAAGGGCGCGCCACCTGCACGAGCGCCCTTGGCCGGATTCAGCTAAAACGTAATAAATCCCCGCTGCGGTCAAACGCCAGCAGGCTGTCGATGCGACCTTGCTCGATGGCCGTCACCATGGCGCGCAGGGGCGCCTCGCATTCCTGCGCCGCAGGTGGTTGGCCATCGTGGCCCGCCAGTCCCGCCACGAAGACCACGTCCCAGTGCGTCTGCATCTGTTTCGACTCCTCCTTCAATGTCTCGAAGCTGTCCAGTTCCTCGGGCAGCTTGTCGGCGCACATCACGGGCGTGAGGGACTTGCCCTGGCCGCCAGGCTGGGCCTGCGCCTGGGTAAAGGTGAACAGCAGGCGTTGCGGCTGCTCCTGGTTGCGGGCACTGCGCAGCAGGCTGGCGTAATCGGTAATCGACATGGTGCTCTTTCTCTGGGTTGAACGATGACGACAGGTATACCGTAGCGCCGCCTTGCCGCCCATAGGCAATAGTGACTACCCGTCTATGCATTCCTGGTGCCGGAAACCGACTTCTTGCCAATACCGCCGGGCACGGTGCATCGATAGACTGTTTGTATCGACGCTTGAGCCATCCTGCTCGCAGCGTTTTTATGACCTGGCGCCGCTCCTGCGGCGCAATGTGGAGGTAGCATGAGTCACTTTCTGGACCGTCTTAAATTTTTTAGCAAGCCCGCCGAGCCGTTCTCGAACGGCCATGGCACCGTGGTCGATGAAGACCGCACCTGGGAAAACGCCTACCGCCAGCGCTGGCAGCACGACAAGATCGTGCGCTCCACGCATGGCGTGAACTGTACCGGCTCGTGCAGCTGGAAGGTGTATGTCAAGAATGGCCTGATCACCTGGGAAACCCAGCAAACTGATTATCCGCGCACGCGTCCCGACCTGCCGAACCACGAGCCGCGCGGCTGCCCGCGCGGCGCCAGCTATTCCTGGTACGTGTATTCGGCGCAGCGCGTGAAATACCCGATGGTGCGCGGCCGCCTGATGGAAATGTGGCGCGAAGCGCGCAAGACCATGGACCCCGTCACGGCCTGGGACTGGATCAGCCAGGATCCCGTGCGCTCGCAGCAGTACAAATCCATCCGCGGCCTGGGCGGCTTCGTGCGCGCCACGTGGGACGAATCGAATGAAATCATCGCCGCCGCGAATGCGCTGACGATCAAGAAATACGGCCCGGACCGTGTTGTCGGCTTTTCGCCGATTCCCGCCATGTCCATGGTCAGCTATGCCTCCGGCACGCGCTACCTGTCCCTGATCGGCGGCGTGGCCCTGAGTTTTTATGACTGGTACTGCGACTTGCCGCCGGCCAGCCCGCAAGTGTGGGGCGAACAGACGGACGTGCCGGAATCGGCCGACTGGTACAACTCGACCTATTTGATGGTGTGGGGTTCGAACGTGCCGATGACGCGCACGCCGGATGCCCACTTCTACACGGAAGTGCGTTACAAGGGCACGAAAACCGTGGCCATCTCGCCCGATTACGGCGAAATGGTGAAGTTCGGCGACATCTGGCTGGCCCCGAAGCAGGGCACGGATGCCGCGCTGGCGCTGGCCATGGGCCACGTCATCCTCAAGGAATTCCACTCGGAAGGGCAGAGCGCCTATTTCCGCGACTATGCGCGCCAGTACACGGACTTCCCCATGCTGGTCCTGCTCAAGGAGCATAACGGCACCCTGGTGCCCGATTACTTCCTGCGCGCTTCGCATCTGGACAACAACCTCGACGAAACCAACAACCCGGAATGGAAAACCCTCGTCATCGATGAAACCACGGGCGCCATCACGGCGCCGGCCGGGTCCATCGGCTTCCGCTGGGGCGAATCGGGCAAGTGGAACCTGGAGCAAAAAGCGGGTGGCAGCGGCGAACCTATCGTGCCGATGCTGTCCATGATCAACGACAGCGACGCCGTCACGGAAGTGGGTTTTGCCTACTTCGGCGGCAAGGATGCGTCCGACATGCTGCTGCGCAAGGTGCCGGTGAAAACCATCCGCCTGGCCGACGGCACGACGGGCCTCGTCACCACCGTGTTCGACCTGACCCTGGCCAACTACGGTATTGACCGTGGCCTGGGCGGCGAAAACGTGGCCGAGAGCTATGACGACGACGTACCCTACACCCCGGCTTGGCAAGAAAAGCACACGGGCGTGAAACGTGCCGACGTCATCACTGTGGCGCGCCAGTTCGCGGAAAACGCGGACCAGACGCGCGGCAAGAGCATGGTCATCGTGGGCGCCGGCCTGAATCACTGGTACCACATGGACATGACATACCGCGGCATCATCAACATGCTGATGATGTGCGGCTGTATCGGCCAGTCGGGCGGCGGCTGGGCCCATTACGTGGGCCAGGAAAAACTGCGTCCGCAAACGGGCTGGACGCCTTTGGCCTTCGCCCAGGACTGGGTACGCCCGATGCGCCAGATGAACGGTACCTCGTTCTTCTATGCCCACACGAGCCAGTGGCGCCATGAAAAGCTGGAAACGGGTGACATCGCCTCGCCATCGGCGGCCGGCGGCACGGGTGACTTGACCCTGCTTGACTACAACGCCAAGGCTGAACGCATGGGCTGGCTGCCATCGGCGCCGCAGCTGCAAACCAATCCGCTGGAAGTGGCCAAGGCCGCCAAGGCGGCAGGGCAGGCGCCGGCCGCGTATGCGCTCGACCAGATCAAGGCGGGCCAGCTGCAGTTCTCCTGCGACGACCCGGACAACCCGGCCAACTTCCCGCGCAATATGTTTGTCTGGCGTTCGAACATCCTGGGCAGCTCGGGCAAGGGCCATGAGTACTTCCTGAAATACCTGCTTGGCACGCAGAATGGCCTGCTCAGCGATGAAGACGACTGCATCACGCCGAAACAGGTGAAAGTGCGTCCTGCCGCCGAAGGCAAGCTCGATCTGCTGGTGGTGCTGGACTTCCGCATGTCGACTACGTGCCTGTATGGCGACGTGGTGCTGCCGACGGCCACCTGGTACGAAAAAGATGACTTGAACACGTCGGACATGCATCCGTTCATCCACCCGCTGTCGGAAGCCGTGCAGCCCTTGTGGCAATCGAGGTCGGACTGGGAAATCTACAAGGGCATCGCCGAGAAGTTCTCGGAAATCGGCGGCGAACTGCTGGGTACCCAGCAAGACATCATCCTCACGCCGCTGATGCACGATACGCCTGGTGAGTTGGGCCAGCCTTTCGATCCCAAGGATTGGCGCGCAGGCGAATGCGACGCCATTCCCGGCAAGACCATGCCGAACATGACGGTGGTCGAGCGCAATTACCGCGACGTCTACAAGAAATTCACGTCGATCGGCCCGCTGCTGGAAACCATCGGCAACGGCGGCAAGGGTATTTCCTGGAAAACGGACCATGAAGTCGAGGTACTGCGCGGCATCAACCGCACGGTGCTCGAAGAGGGCGTTTCCAAAGGCCAGCCGCGCCTCGATACGGCCATCGATGCGGCGGAGATGATCCTGTCGCTGGCGCCGGAAACGAATGGCCACGTGGCCGTGAAAGCCTGGGCCGCGCTGTCCGCCATCACGGGACGCGAGCATACGCACCTGGCGCTGCCGCGCGAGCATGACAGCATCCGCTTCCGCGACGTGCAGGCGCAGCCGCGCAAGATCATTTCCTCGCCCACCTGGTCAGGCCTGGAAAGCGAAGAAGTCAGCTACACGGCCGGCTACACCAACGTGCATGAACTGATCCCATGGCGCACCCTGACGGGCCGCCAGCAGTTTTACCAGGATCATTTGTGGATGCGCGATTTTGGCGAAGGGCTGTGCGTGTACAAGCCGGCGATTAACACGAAGACGACGGAAGCGCTGCTGGGCACCAAGCCGAACGGCAACAAGGAGCTGGCGCTGAACTTTTTGACACCGCACCAGAAGTGGGGCATCCACTCCACGTATTCGGACAATTTGCGCATGTTGACCCTGTCGCGCGGCGGGCCGCACGTGTGGCTGTCGGAAACCGATGCGAAGACGGCAGGCATCGTCGACAACGACTGGATCGAGGTCTTCAACGTGAACGGCAGCCTGACGGCGCGCGCCATCGTCAGCCAGCGCATCCCGGCCGGCATGACGATGATGTACCACGCCCAGGAAAAAATCATCAACGTGCCTGGCGCGGAGATGACGGGCAAGCGGGGCGGCATCCATAACTCGGTGACGCGCGCCGTGCCCAAGCCGACGCACATGATCGGCGGCTACGCCCAGCTGGCCTACGGTTTCAATTACTACGGCACGGTGGGCTCCAACCGCGATGAATTCGTATTGGTGCGCAAGATGAACAAGGTTGACTGGCTCGAAGGCCCGTTGCAGGAAGAAGGAGCATAGTATGAAAATCAGAGCGCAAATCGGCATGGTGCTGAACCTGGACAAGTGCATCGGCTGCCACACCTGTTCCGTCACCTGCAAAAACGTGTGGACCAGCCGCGACGGCGTCGAGTACGCATGGTTCAACAACGTGGAAACCAAGCCAGGCATCGGCTATCCGAAGCAGTGGGAAAACCAGGACAAGTGGAATGGCGGCTGGCGCCGCACGGACGCGGGCAAGATCGAGCCGCGCCAGGGCAGCCGTCTGAAAATCCTGGCGAACATCTTCGCCAACCCGAACCTGCCGGCCATCGACGAGTACTACGAACCGTTCACCTACGACTACGAGCACCTGCAAAGCGCGCCGTTGTCGCAGACGCCGCCGACGGCCCGTCCGATCTCCGTGCTGACGGGGAAAAAGATGGAGAAAATCGAATGGGGTCCGAACTGGGAAGATGACCTGGGCGGCGAGTTTGCCCAGCGCAGCAAGGATAAGCTGTTCGACAACATGCAGAAGGAGATGTACGGCACGTTCGAAAACACCTTCATGATGTATTTGCCGCGCTTGTGCGAGCATTGCCTCAATCCGACGTGCGTGGCGTCTTGCCCGTCCGGCTCCGTGTACAAGCGCGAAGACGACGGCATCGTGCTGATCGACCAGGACAAGTGTCGCGGCTGGCGCATGTGCATCTCCGGTTGCCCGTACAAGAAGATTTACTACAATTGGTCGTCCGGCAAGGCGGAGAAGTGCACCTTCTGCTTCCCCCGCATCGAAGCGGGCCAGCCTACCGTGTGCTCGGAAACGTGCGTCGGCCGCATCCGCTACCTGGGCGTGCTGCTGTACGACGCCGACAAGATCGAGGCTGCCGCCTCCGTGCCGCAAGAGCAGGACCTGTATCAGGCGCAGCTCGATCTGTTCCTCGACCCGCACGACCCGGCCATCATCGCCGAGGCGCGCCGCCAGGGCATCCCCGACCTTTGGCTGGAAGCGGCCGTCAAGTCGCCCGTCTACAAGATGGCCGTCGAGTGGAAAGTGGCGTTCCCGCTGCATCCGGAATACCGCACCTTGCCGATGGTGTGGTACGTGCCGCCCCTGTCGCCGATCCAGGCGGCAGCCGAATCGGGCAAGCTGGGCGTGAACGGCATGCTGCCCGACACGCAAAGCCTGCGCATTCCCGTGCAGTACCTGGCCAATTTGCTGACGGCCGGCGACCAGCCGCCCATCGTCTCGGCGCTGGACCGCATGCTGGCCATGCGTGCCTACATGCGCAGCAAGACCGTCGAGAAGGTGGAAAACCTCACGGTGCTCAAGCAAGTGGGCTTGACCAAGGCGCAGGTGGAGGACATGTACCACATCATGGCCATCGCCAATTACGAAGACCGTTTCGTCATTCCCAGCAGCCACAAGGAAATGGCCGAGGACAGCTTCAACGAGAAGGGTTCGTGCGGTTTCAGCTTCGGCAACGGCTGCTCGGACGGCACCAGCGAACCGACCTTGTTCGGCAAGAAAAAACACGGTTCGGCCATCTTCATGCAGATGCCGAAGTCGCGCAAAACGGCGCCTGGCGCCTAAGGAACTGATATGACCAACTCGATGAACCATTATCACATTCTCTCGCGCCTGCTGCTGTATCCGGAGCCCGAGCTGATCGCGCACCTGCCGCAGCTCGATGCCGCGCTGGCAGCCATGCCGGAGCAGCACGCCTTGATGTACCCCTTGCTGCGGCCCTTGCTGGCGCATCTGGAAAGCAGCAGTCTGATCGACCTGCAGCAGCAGTACGTGGCCACCTTCGACCGCAATCCGTCGCACTCGCTGCACCTGTTCGAGCATATCCACGGCGAATCGCGCGACCGGGGCCAGGCCATGGTCGACCTGATGGAGGAATACAAGCGCCACGGCCTGCAGATGGTGGGCGACGACTTACCCGACTTCGTGCCCCTGTTCCTGGAATTTCTGGCGCAGCTCGACGAGACGGCTTCGGCGCCGCTGCTGGGCGACGCCGTCCACGTGCTGGCGCACATCGGCCGCAAGCTGACGGTCAACGGCAGCCCGTACGCGCCCGTCTTCACGCTGCTCGAACGCCTGAGCCCCGTGACGGCAGAAATGCTGGCCGAACCGCCCGTGCGCGACATGGATGAAGCGCTGGAAACCTTCGGTCCCGGTGCGGACGGCGTCGAGCCGTTGCTACGCCAAGCCCCAGGCGGCGTCCATCCCGTGCATTTTCACCCGCAGCCGCGGCGCGCCGCTTAATTGGCCGCCTGCGCCCGCATGAGGAGAGTACATCATGAGTAATTATTTGCATCAATTTGTGTATGGCATTTATCCATACATCGCGCTGGCCATCTTTTTCCTGGGTAGCCTGATCCGCTTCGACCGCGAGCAATACACGTGGAAGTCCGATTCCAGCCAGCTGCTGCACCGCGGCAGCCTGCGCCTGGGCAATATTCTGTTCCACATCGGCATCATCGGCCTGCTGTTCGGCCATGCGGCCGGCTTGCTGACCCCTGTCTGGGTGTGGGATACCCTGGGCGTGTCGCATAGCCTGAAGCAGGGCGTGGCCATGGCGGCCGGCGGCGTGATGGGCGGCCTGTGCCTGGTCGGCATCCTGATCCTGCTGGCGCGCCGCTTCGGCAATGAACGGTTGCGCGCCGTCACCACGGCCGGCGACAAGCTGGTGATGGTGTGGATTTTGCTGACATTGCTGCTGGGCCTGTCGTCGATCTTCGTCTCCGCTTCGCACATGGATGGCCACATGATGGTCTTGCTGATGAACTGGGCGCAGCACATCGTGACCTTCCGCGGCGACGCTGCCAGCTTCATCGTCGATGCGCCGCTGGTGTTCAAGCTGCATTTGTTCATGGGCATGTCGCTGTTCGTCATCTTCCCGTTCACCCGCCTGGTGCACGTGTGGAGCGGCTTTGGCGCCATCGGCTATCTGGGCCGCGCTTATCAGTTAGTTCGTCGCCGTTAAGAAAGGAGCTACGTCATGGGAATCTCCGTCAATGGCATCGATATCGACGATGCCGACATCGCGCAGGAATTGCCGCATCACGACCGCGCCGGCAATCCCTTGAAACAGGCCGTGCATGAACTGGTGCTGCGCCGGCTGCTGCAGGACGAGGCCGAACGCCTTGGCGTGCAGGGCGACAGTGTGGACGACCGCATCGAGGCGCTGTTTGCGCAGGAAGTGCGCGTGCCGCCCGCCGACGATGCGGCTTGCCGCACCTTTTATGCGCAGCGCCCGCAATTGTTCCGCAGCGGGGCGCTGGTCGAGGCGCGCCACATCCTGTTCCAGGTGACGCCGGAAGCGCCCCTGGAGCTGCTGCGCACGACGGCGCAAGCCGTGCTCGACGCCCTTAAACTGGCGCCCGAACGCTTCGGCGAACTGGCGGCGCAGTATTCGAACTGCCCGTCGGGCGCCCTGGGGGGAAGCCTGGGCCAGCTGTCGCCGGGCCAGAGCGTGCCGGAGTTCGACGCGCTGCTGTTCCGCCTGGAAGAGGGCGCGCTGGCCGGTCATTTGCTGGAAACGCGCTTCGGCTACCACATCGTGCAGGTGCTGCGCCGCGTCGAAGGCCAGGCCATTGCCTACGAAGCGGTGCAGGCGCAGATCGCCGACCGCCTGTCGCGCGCCGCGTGGCAGCGGGCCGTGCACCAGTATCTGCACTTGCTGGTGGGGCGCGCCGACATCGCCGGCATCGAGCTTGAAGGCACAGCCAGTCCGTTGGTTCAGTAGGCTGAAATGCGTAGTCCGGAAGGCGTAGGCCGCTAGGCCTTCTGGGGCACAGCCAGATCGTGTCCCAGCCTTTACAATTTAGGAAGAAACAGGAGTAGCGTCATGGGTAGCGTCAAGTTGCAGGACCGTTTTGGCCGTTCGATCGATTATGTGCGGCTGTCCGTTACCGACCGCTGCGATTTGCGCTGCAGTTATTGCATGCCCAAGGGCTTTCGCGGCTTCGAAGAGCCGAAGGACTGGCTGACGTTCGACGAGATCGAGCGCCTGCTGGGTATTTTTGTTCGCCTCGGCACGCGCCGCGTGCGCCTGACGGGCGGCGAGCCGCTGTTGCGGCGCAAGCTGCCCGAGCTGGCGCAGAAACTGTCCGCGCTGCCCGGCTTGCAGGATCTGTCGCTGTCGACGAACGCCACCCAATTGGGCAAGCATGCCGTGGCTCTGCGCGCGGCGGGCGTGGACCGCATCAACGTCAGCCTGGACTCGCTGGACCGCGCCTGCATGCAGCAGATCACGGGGCGCGACAGCCTGCAGCCTATTTTAGATGGCCTGATGGCGGGCAAGGCGGCCGGTTTCGACCCCATCAAGATCAATATGGTGGCCATGCGCGGCGTCAATGACGGCCAGATCGAGGCCATGGCCGCGTTTTGCATCGAGCAGCAGTTTATCCTGCGCCTGATCGAAGCCATGCCCATGGGCAGTACGGGCCGCAATGCCCGCTACATGCCGCTGGGCCCCGTGCGCGAACGCCTGGCGACCCGCTTTGGCCTGGTGCCGCAGGCGCAGGAACTGGGCGGCGGGCCGGCGCGCTATATGGCGACACCGGATGGACGGTCGAGCATCGGCTTCATCACGCCCATGTCGCAGCATTTCTGCGCCAGTTGCAACCGCGTGCGCCTGTCCGTCGATGGTACTCTGTATCTGTGCCTGGGCCAGGAAGAAAAATTCGCCTTTGGCCCCATGCTGCGCGGCGGTGCCACGGATGCGGAGATCGAAGCGGCGATCCGCGCCGCCATCGAACTCAAGCCGCAGCAGCACGATTTCAATACGCAGCCGGACAAGATTATCCGTTTTATGGCCCAAACCGGAGGCTGAACTGCGGCGTGACTGCCGGGGTCAGACCCGCCGGGTCTGACCCGAGATCTTGGCCTGTAGGTGAAATGATTTCGCTGACTTGAAGGCATTGGAGCCATAAACAGGCATTTACTAGGGACAGTATGAAATTCAAGGCGATGTTTTCCTCCTGGCAGAAGCTGTCGACCAAGATCGTCGGCGCGCTGCTGCTCATGCTGGTGCTGGCCTTGAGTGCCATCGGCTGCACCCTGTTTTTGTCGTGGCAGCTCGAAGGCAGTTCGGCCGCCATCAACGAGACGGGCCGGCTGCGCATGCAGACCTACCGCCTGACCCTGCTGCTTGCCAGCGACGCCGGCGAGCAGGCGCGCCAGCAAGTGCTGCTGATCGACGAGACCCTGGCCAAGATCGGCCACGGCGACCCGCAGCGCCCTTTGTTCCTGCCCCCCAGCACCGCCATCAAGTCCGAATTCGAGCGCATCGGCACTGCCTGGCGCGGCGCCTTGCGTCCGGCTGCCCTGGCCGCCGATTCCACCGTGCGCGCGCGCCAGTTCGAGCATGATGCCGATACCTTCGTCGGCCAGGTGGACCAGCTGGTGCGCCTGATCGAGCACGATAGCGAACAGCGCACCTTCTGGCTGCGCGCCTCGCAGCTGATCCTGGTCGGCATGGCCGTCATCGGCACGGTCAGCATGATTTACCTGATGTTCATGCTGATCATCGAACCCGTCACGCGGCTGCGTCTGGGCATGCAACGCATGAAGGAGCGCGATTTCAGCGTGCGCCTGGCAGTGGAAAGCAATGACGAATTCGGCCAGCTGGCCAGTGGCTTCAACCAGATGGCCGACCGCCTGCAGGCGCTGTACGGCAATCTGGAAGAGGGCGTGCGCAGCAAGACGGCCACCCTGGAATACCGCAACCGCGAACTGGCGCTGCTGTACGAAAGCGCCGCCTTCCTGCAGCGCCCGCAGCCCCTGGAAGACATCTGCGGCGGCTTCATGCAGCGCATCGTCGACTATTTCGAGGCCGACGGCTCCACCGTGCGCGTGCTCGACGCCGAGCGGGGCAACCTGCACATGGTGGTGCACCACGGCCTGTCCGAAGAACTGGTGGCGTCCGAGCATTGCCTGAAGGTGGGCGACTGCCTGTGCGGCACGGCCGTCGAGATGAAGGTGGCGAAGGTGCACGACATGCGCCGCATCGACAAGGCGCATGAGCTGCGCTGCCACCGCGAGGGCTTTGCCACCGTCTCCGTCTTTCATATCCACGCGCATGAACAGCACCTGGGCTTCTTCAACCTGCATTTCCGCCATGCGCGCGTATTTTCCGCGCGCGAGCTGGCCTTGCTGGAAACCCTGGGCCAGCTGCTGGGCATCGCCCTGGAAAACCTGCGCCTGGCCGCGCGCGAGCGCGAAATGGCCATTTCCGAAGAGCGCAACCTGGTGGCGCAAGGCCTGCACGACAGCATCGCGCAAAGCCTCAATTTCCTCAACCTGCAAGTGCAGATGCTCGACGACTCCGTGCGCAACGCCCGTTTCGACGAGGTGGCGGGCATCGTGCCGGCCCTGCATGCGGGCGTGAAGGAAAGCTACGAGGACGTGCGCGAATTGCTGGCCAACTTCCGCAGCCGCCTGATGGAAGATGACCTGATCGGCTCCCTGCGCGCGGCGGTGGACAAATTCCGCCGCCAGACGGGCATTGACGCCGAGCTGCTGGCCGACGTCGACGGCGCGCCATTCCCCCGCGAGCAGCAATTGCAGTTACTATTCATCGTGCAGGAAGCGCTGTCGAACATTCGCAAGCACGCCCAGGCCAGCCACGTCGAGGTGCGCCTCGCCGATCACCAGGACTTTACCTTGACGATCAGCGACAATGGCGTCGGCTTCGAGGCTTGCGCCGTGCTGGAAAAGGGCGACAGTCATGTCGGCATCCATATCATGCGCGAGCGCGCCCAGCGCATCGAAGCCACGTTCGACGTGCACGCCTGTCCCGGCGGCGGCACCACCGTCGAACTGCATCTGTCGCGCGAGCAGCGCCGCGCCGCCTAAGTAACCACCTGAAAGTACAAAAAATGGAGATTCCCGATAAACCGATCACCGTCATGCTGGTGGACGACCACGCGCTGTTCCGCAGCGGCATACGCTCGCTGCTGCAGCGGCACACGGACTTTTCCGTCGTGGGCGAGGCGGCCGATGGCGTGGAAGGTATCAAGCGCGCCATCCAGCTGCAGCCCGACGTGGTGCTGCTGGACCTGAACATGGCCGGCATGTCCGGTGTGGAAGCGTTGCAGCTGATGCAGCACGACTGTCCCGACACGGCCATCGTCATGCTGACCGTGTCCGAAGACGCGGAGGACCTGGCGACGGCCCTGCGCGCGGGCGCCTGCGGTTATCTGATCAAGAATATCGACGCCGATTACCTGGTGCGCGCCATCCGCCGCGCGGCCGCCGGCGAAGTCGTCATCGCCGAAGCGATGACGGGCAAGCTGGTGGCGCAGCTGCAGGCGGGCACGCGGCGCGAGGAACCTGTGTCGGAACTCGACAAGCTCACACCGCGCGAAAAGGAAATCATCGACTGCCTGTCGCGCGGCGAGAGCAACAAGGGCATCGCCCGCACCCTCGACCTGGCCGAAAGCACGGTCAAGATCCACGTGCAGAACGTGCTGAAAAAACTCAACCTCACCAGCCGCGTGCAGGCGGCCGTGTATGCGGTCGAGCACCGCCAGGGCAAGTAGCCCGGTAAATGGGGTCTGGCCCGCCGGGTCGGACCCCATGCCCACTTCTATCTATTTTGCTAGTTCTTTTTGCCGATAGCCGTCTTTGTGCTTTTAAAGTAGTATATTGAATATATCTTTAAAGGCGAATCCATCATGGCCATCACTCCGATCAGCGAACCATCTCCTTCTGCTGCCGCCCCTGGCGCGGCGCCCTGGCATGCTGGCCACGCCGTCTGGCAACTGGGTTTCCGCCCGTTCTACCTGCTGGCGGCCGTGTTTGCGGCCATCAGCATTCCCCTGTGGCTGGCCAGCTATGCCGGCTTGCTGGCGGGCGGCCTGCACGTGGGGCTGGGCTGGCATATGCATGAAATGGTGTTCGGCTTCGCGCTGGCTGTCGTCGTGGGCTTCTTGTACACGGCGGGGCGCAACTGGACGGGCTTGCCCACGCCGCACGGCGCCCAACTGATGGCGCTGGTGGCGCTGTGGCTGGCGGGGCGCGTGGCCATGCTGTGCGGCCCAGGACTCCTGGCGGCGCTGGTCGACTGGTTGTTCCTGCCGCTGGCCGCCTGGCCCCTGTACCTGGTGCTGCGCCGCTCGGGCAATACCCGCAACCTGTTCCTGGTTGGCTTGCTGGCCCTGCTGGCGCTGGCCAATGGCCTGTTCCACGCGGCCGTGCTGGGCTGGCTGCCGCTGTCGCTGTTTGTACCCGTGCAGGCGGCCATCTTCATCATCGTGCTGATCGAATCGGTGATCGGCGCGCGCGTGATCCCCATGTTTACCCGCAATGGCGCGCATGGCAGCACGCCCGTGGCCAGCCCGAAGCGCGCGCTGGTGGCTGTGGCCTGCATGGCGGCGGCCATCGCGTGGCTGGCCGGCGCGCCAGCCTGGCTGACGGCGCCGCTGGCTTTCTGCGCTGCCGGCGTCTCGCTGGCCAATCTGCTGGCCTGGCAGCCGCAGCGCACGGTGCGCGTGCCGCTGCTGTGGATCTTGCACCTGTCGTATGCGTGGATAGGCATCGGCTTTGCACTGCTGGCGCTGGCCAGCCTAGGTCTGCTGCCGGCCAGCGCCGCGTTTCACGCGCTGACGGTGGGGTCGATGGCGGGACTGATCATCGGCATGATGACGCGCACCACCCTGGGCCACACGGGCCGCCCACTGAAGGGCGGGCAGGCGGAAGCGGCGATGTACTGGCTGATCCAGCTGGGCGCGCTGGCACGCCTGCTGGCTGCCATCGGTCCCGCAGCGCTGGCCATGCCGCTGCTGCTGGCAGCGGGCGCGTGCTGGTCGCTGGCCTTTGGCCTGTATGCGTGCGTGTATGCGCCATACCTGTGGCGCGCCAGGGTGGACGGCCGCGAAGGCTAAGCTGTCAGAAAGGACGCCAGGCCAGCAGTTTTTTGATTTCCGGCGTCCAGTAAGACAGCGATTCGCCCACGACGAATAGCAGCAGCCCCAGCATCAAGGCTCTCAGCAGTAAATCCCTGCACCAGATCATGGCGTCTCCCAAATTTTCATATTGGCAAGTTTATCATTGGCATGCGCGGCCATGTTAAGTTTCTGACATGGCCGCCTGGCCGGGCGGCGGCGTCTGTGCCGTGAAGGCAGCGACGGCATCGATGGCGTGCGCCAGCGCCTGTTCCAGTGTGTCGAGCGCGGCGGCCGCATCGTCGCCGGTGTGCAGCAGCTGTTCGGCATGCTGGGCCGCATGCAGGGTGGCGGGCAGGGCCAGGCTGCCGGCCACGCCGGCCAGCTTGTGCGCCAGCGCGGCGGCGTCGCCGCGCGCATTGGCTGCCAGCAGTGCGCGCATGGTGCCGACCGTGTTGCTGTAGGTGTTTCCAAAGCGCGACAGGTTTTGGCGGTAGGGCACTTCATCGAGCCACTGAGCCATCCCTTGCGCCAGGTCGATCGCGGGCGCCGCACTGCTCGGCGGCACGGGCATCGTTCCTTCCGCCATGGCCGGCAGCCCTTGCGCATGACGCCGGTGCACGCGCGCGATCAGGGCGATGGTTCGCGGCACGTCGAACGGTTTGCTGATGAAATGGTTCACGCCCGCTGCCAGTGCCGCCGTGCGCTGTGTCTGGAAGGCGCCGGCCGTCAGCGCCACCACGGGCAAGTCCTGAAACTGCGGCAACTGGCGCAGCGCGCGCGTCGCCTCCAAGCCATCCATGACGGGCATTTGGACATCCATCAGCACGAGGTCGACGTCGGCGGGGTGGGCCAGCAGCCAGTCCAGCGCTTGCTGGCCATCGCAGGCGAACGAGGGCACGGCCCCCTGGTCGCACAGGATATGCCTGACTACGTCGCGGTTGATCTCGCTGTCGTCGACCACCAGCACGCGCACGCCGGCCAGCTGGCGTTCTTCCAGCGGAACACGGCTGGCATCCAGGCCGGCGGCCCTGGCGCGCTGCTGGCGCGCCTCCATCGTCGCGTTGTACAGGCTGGACGCGGTCACCGGTTCGTTGAGGATGGCATCGGCGGCATTGGCCGGGTCGGTGCGTCGCCGCGTTGCTGCTGTCGCTTGCGCGCCGCTGGCCGCCAGGATGATGACGGGGCAGTCCTGCGGCGGCAGGTGCTCGCGCAGCGCGCGCGCCGTGGCTACACCATCCAGGTCCGGCATGCGCGCGGCCAGCACCACGACGCCGGGCCGCGCGCCCTCGGCGCAGGCCAGCGCATAATCGCGTGCCGCCTGGCCGCCGGATACGGCATGCACGTTCCAGCCCAGGCCGCGCGCCACGGCGCCCACCGCCTCGCGCGTATCGGCGTTGCCATCGGCTAGCAAGACATGCAGGCCCTGCATGTCGGGCGAGGACAGGACGCCGGCGGGCATCAGTTGCAGCGGCACCGTGAAACTGAATGCGCTGCCCTGGCCCAGGCCGCTTTTCAGCTGCAGGGTGCCGCCCATCAGGCGGACCAGCTGGCGGCAGATGGTCAGGCCCAGGCCCGTGCCGCCGAAGCGGCGCGTGGTGGAGCTGTCAGCCTGGGCGAAGGCGGAAAAGATCGTTTCCTGCGCCGCGGTGGCGATGCCGATGCCCGTGTCGCGTACGCAAAAGCGCAGCACCACGGCGTCGCCGTCGCGGCTTTCCAGCGTGGTCAGCAGCTCGACCGTGCCCTGCGGCGTGAACTTGATGGCATTGCTGCCCAGGTTGACCAGCACCTGTTCCAGCCGCAGTGCGTCGCCCAGCATGTGGTCGATGCCATCGGGCAGCGGCCCGATCCGCACAGCGATGGGCTTGTCGTGCGCGGCAACACCCATGCTGGCGGCAATCTTCTCGATCACCTCGGCCAGGCGGAACGGCGCCTGTTCGATGGTCATGTGGCCCGCCTCGATTTTCGAGACGTCCAGCACGTCGTTGATGATGCCCAGCAGGGACTGGCCGGCCGCGCGAATCCTGCGCGTCATCAGCAGTCCTTCTTCATCCAGGCGCCCCCGTTCCAGCAGCCAGGCCATGCCGAGGATGGCGTTGAGCGGCGAGCGGATTTCATGGCTCATGTTGGCGAGGAATTCCGCCTTGCTGCGGTTGGCCGCTTCGGCGCCATCGCGCGCCAGCAGCATGGCGGCCTCGGCCTGCTTTTGCGCGGAAATATCCTGGGCAAAGATCAAGGTGGCCGGTCCATCCTTGAGCATCACGCGCGTGCTGGTCTTGAGGGTGGGCACGGGCCGGCCCTGCTTGTCCAGGCCGACGGCTTCAAACATCTGTTCGCTGGCCGAATCGGCCTCGATCAGCGCTTCGATGCTTGCCAGCGCGACTTGCGAGGCGGGCGTGAGCATGGCGCGCCAGGGCAGGCCGCTCAGGTCATCCTCGGCGGCATAGCCATGCAGGTGGCGGTAGCGCGGATTGGAATACACGAAGCGACCGTGGCGCAGGATGGCGATCGCCACGGGCGCATCTTCGATCAAGGTGCGAAAGCGCGTTTCGCTGTCGGACATGGCTTGCATGGCCTGGCGCTCCCTTTCCTGTTCCACCTGCCAGGCGGCATGCTGCCGGCGCCGCCGCTGGCTCCAGAACAGCAGGCTGGCTGCGGCCAGCGTCAGCATGGCAAAGCAGGCGATGTAGCCCAGCGCCTGCTGCCGCAGCGGCGCGGCGATGGCCGCCTCTTCGCGGCTCAGGCCGATGATCAGGGCGCGGTCCATGTGCAGCGCGGCGGGGGCAATCGTCTCCATGGCCATGACGCGGGGAGCGCTGGAGGCGCCGGCACCGGCAATCTCGACGCCGCTCAGCACGCCCGCGTGATAGCCGCTGTCGCGGAAGCGTCGCAGGAAGCTGCCGGGCAGGTCCACATTGCCGCCATTGGCGCTCCTGGCCGGATAGTTCAGGAATTGCCGGCCGTCGCCATGCACGACCACGGCCCAGACATCGGTGGCATACATGGCGGTGCGGAACTTGGCCGTGAAGTATTCGGGGTCGAAGGTGGCCACCACGACGCCGGCAAAGCGGCCTTGCCGGTCCTGCACCATGCGCGACGCCGTGATGACCAGGTCCCGCTTGAAGGACAGGAAAGGCGCCGAGATGTACAGCATGCGCGCATCCGGGGCGTCGCGCGCCGTCTGGAAGTAGCTGCGGCGCGAAAAATCCTGCTCCGACAGTTCCGGGATGCTGGTGGCGACCGCCTTGCCGCTGGCATCGATGACCAGCATGGTGCGCACGCCGGGCATGGCGTCGACCAGCGCGGCCAGGCGCCGGGGCAGGGCGAGTCCGGCGTCGGGCGCGGCGCCGGCGGCGAGATAGTCGCGGATCACGCCGTCGAGCACCAGGTTGCTTGCCGCCAGGTCGACTTCGATATTTTTTGCCAGCAGCGCCGTCAGCACGCTGAGCCGTTCACGCTCGGCCGCATCGTGCCGCGACGCTTCTGCCAGGTGCGCGTAGGCAAGGGCGGCAGCCACGATCAGCAGCCCGAGGAGCAAAAACAGCCATTCGATCAATCGCCTGCGCACTGCCGCCGCATCTGTGTGGTAAGTCATGAGGCGATGCTATACCCGATAGGCACGGAGAACAACCGCTGTGCGCAACTATGCATTTGATAGTGTGGTCAATTTGCCGCCAGGCGGCAGCCGCAGGCTAGCGCGCCAGCCAGCGTTCCACCATCGCGCGCAACTGGGCGGCCGTAAAGGGCTTGGACAGATAATCGTCCATGCCGGCCGCCACGCAGCGCTGCCGGTCGTCCCCGGTGACGCCGGCCGTGAGGGCGATGACGGGCAGGCGCGGTGCGCCGCTGGCCGCTTCGCGGGCGCGCAGGGCCTGGCACGCCTGGTAGCCGTCCATGACTGGCATCATGCAATCCATCAGGACCAGGTCGTACTGCTGCGCGGCCAGGGCTTGCAGGCCCAGCGCGCCGTTCTCGGCCGTATCGATGCAGTAGCCGCGGCCACCCAACTGCAGGCACACCAGCTGGCGGTTCAGCGCCGTATCCTCGACCAGCAGGATGCGTGCGCCCGGCGCCGATTCGGATGGCGGTGCTATCTCTGGCGCCGGCGGCTTGGCGGCATGCGCCGCTTCCGCGCGCGTTTGCAGTGCCAGTGCCATGGCCGCGCCGCGCTCCTGGCGCCGCAGCAGGGCCAGGATCAGCGCGATGGCCCCGGCCAGCACGAGCAGGCTGACCACGGCCGCGCCGCCCATGGTGCGCAACATGCGCCGCCAGCCTGCCAGATAGACTTCGTCGGTCACGGTCACGTTGATGGCAAGCGGATAGTCGCGCACCAGCCGTATGCCGGCCAGGCGGTCGGCCGCGCGCGGCGAGTCCACCTGCAGCACGCCATCGGTCTTGCCCTGTTCCAGCAGGCGGTAGGTGCTGCCCGTCAGGTCGCGCTGGCCCATCAAGGCGGGCACGGCTGGCCAGCGGGCCAGCAGTGTGTAGTCGCTGCGGTACAGGGACAAAGCCGTGTGTTCGCCGATGCTGGCGCTCTGGAAGAATTTGCTGAAGAAGTCGCACGACAGGCCGACCAGCACCACGCCCAGGAAGCGGCCGTCCGGCCCGCTGATGCGCCGGCTGATATAGAAGCTCCAGCCGCCATTGCCCTTGTTTTGCACGGGCGCGCTGACATGCATGCCACCGTCCGGGTGGCGCCGGTGATACTCGAAGTAATCGCGCTCGTCGAGGCGGATGGGCGCCGCGGGAAAGGCGCGGCTGAAGGCCAGCACGGCCGCATCGCTGCCGACGATGGATACCACATTCACTTGCGGCACGCCTTCGATCTTTTGCAGCAGCCTCTGCTGCATGGCCGGGGTGCCGACGGCAGCGGTTAGCGCGGCCGCGTCCGCGGGGGCGGCGGCCTCGATGTCGTTGCCGACGCTGTCGAGCACCAGGCGGGCCACCGTCATGCTCTGCGCCGTGTTTTCCGCCAGCAGCAGCGACAGCCTGGACAGGTCCTGTTTCCAGTCATCGACGGCTTCGCGGTGCAGCAGCACGCCGGAGGCGACGATGCTCAGCGCCAGCAGGCCCACCAGCACCAGGCCCACGACGGCCGCGGTGGTGCGCGGCCGATAGCGGTGCACCAGGCGCAGGACGGCCTGGCGCGCGTTCATGCCTGTGCGCCCGTGTAGTCAAGCAGGCTGCGGCGTACCTCTTGCTCCACTTCGCCGACCAGCGCTGCCGTTTCCGCCAGCCAGCCCGATGCCGCCACGCCCTGGTGGCGCACCAGTTGCTCGAGTTCCGCCAGGTGCGCCACCAGGGCGCTGGCGCCCAGCAGGGCCACGCTGCCGCGCAAGGTGTGGCAGCTATGCACGATGGCTTGCGCCGCGCCGCCGCGCACGGCTTGCTCGACGCGCGCAAACATGGCCGGCGACGTGTCCAGGTAGGTCTGCGACAGGGCGCGGA
The DNA here is from genome assembly GCF_051380845.1 of Janthinobacterium salmonicoloratum. Taxonomy (NCBI): domain Bacteria; kingdom Pseudomonadati; phylum Pseudomonadota; class Betaproteobacteria; order Burkholderiales; family Oxalobacteraceae; genus Janthinobacterium; species Janthinobacterium salmonicoloratum. Next base: position 163,891 of record NZ_JBNYXV010000009.1, read on the forward strand.
ACATCTCCAGGTCGTGGCCGGTGGCCTGGAACAGCACGGCAGGATCGATGCGGCGATAGGCTTGCATGGCGGCTCCGTGGAGAAGGGAAAGCGTTGGCGGACTAGGCGGCCAGGCTGTTGCGCCGCGCATGGCCGGCGCAGCAGGCGCGCAGATAGCCGCGCAGCTCGTCGTAATTGACGGGCTTGGCAAAGAACACCACGCCGGGCGGCACGCCGCCGCGTTCTTCCAGTTCCTCCGGCGTCAGGCTCGACAGCATGGCGATGTGCATGTCCGCCAGCAGCGGGTCGGCCAGGATGGTGCGGATCACCTCGTAGCCGTCGATGCCTTCCATGATGATGTCGGCCAGCAAAATGTCGGGCTGGTCGCGGGCGATTTCCATCAGCGCCTGGTAGCCGTTTTCGCAAAAGCGCAAAGTTGCCTGCAAGCCCCATGAGCCGATCTGCTTTTCATACAGCGCGCGTTCGATCGGATTGTCTTCGATGACCAGGATGGAGGCCGGGCGGCCCGATGGGGCGGCGCGGTGGGCCCGCGCCGCGCGCTGGTCCTGGCCTGGCTGGCCGGGATTGCCCTTGTAGGCCTCGACGGCCGCGAGGGGAATGCGCCGGTGGCCGCCCTTGGTCTTCCAGGCTTCGATCACGCCTGCCTCGACCAGTTGCTGCACCGATGTGACCGAGATGCCGAGGATTTCGGCGGCCTTTTGAGTAGTGCAAACGTCTGCAGTGTGCATGATGGGTTTTATGGTCGCGGATGAAGTTGAAGGGAATGATACGCAATCGCGCTCAAAAAATCAATTTCAACGAATTAGATGAATTCACTAAAAAACCCCGGTTTTTTCAGGGCCGGGCAGGTGCGCTATGTCGAGGTGGGCGCTCATGGCCGGCTCCCTACGCCGCTGCAATCATCCGCCTGCGCCACGCCTGCCGTTTGCAGGGTAGTGACGGCTAGCGACAGGGCATCGAGCGTCATCAGCAGTTCCGCATGCAGGTGGCGCAACGCGCCGATATCGTTGGAAAAACCCGCATGCACGGCCTGGCGCGCCAGCGCCTGCAAGGGGAGCAGTCCCATGGACTGGCTACCGTCGAGAATTTCCTGCGCCAGCACGCGTGCCGGAGCGGCCCGCTCGCAGCGCAGCGCATGGGCGATGCCGGCCAGGCGTTCGCGCGTCTCGGCCACGAAGAGGGCCAGAATCTCGCCCTGCAGGCGCCGGTCGTGGCCGAACATGGTGTCCAGGCGGGCCGCTTCGAATGGCAGCGTGTCCTGCGCTGCGGGCGCTGGTGGTGCGCTGTCGGCCACCTTGGCCGGCTGGGCCGCTTTGCGCGTTTGCAGCAACTGATGCAGATCGGGCGGTGTGGCATTGGTGGCCGGCGTGTGATCGGCATGGCGCCAGCGGGTGCGGCGCCACAGCAGGGCGGCCAGCAGCAGCAACAGGCCCGCCAGGGCGAGTGCCGGGCGCATCAGCGAGAGGTCTTCGCAGCGCAGGAAGGGGTGACTGGCGAGGAAGGCGTTCATGGCAGTGCTCCAGTGTGGTCTAGGCTAGTGATCCTGCGTGATGGCGGGCTTAAAATACTTCCCAGTCGTCGGTGTCGGCGGCGCGCGTGGCGACCAGCTTGAGCCGTGCCGCCTTGTGCTGTGCGGGCCGCCGGGCGCCAGGCGGTGCTTGAGGCGGCGCTGTCCGCAGTGGCGCGCCGAGCTGTTCTTGCGCCAGCTTGAAGGCGCCCACCACGCCGGCCAGGATGCCCGCCTGCTCCTGCAGCGATTGCGATGCCGCCGCCGCTTCTTCGACCAGGGCCGCATTCTGCTGGGTGACTTCATCCATCTGCGTGATGGCGCGGTTGATTTCCTCGATGCCCGTGCTTTGCTCCACGCTGGCGGCCGAGATTTCGTTGACGATGTCGGTGACGCTGCGTACCGTGTCGACCACTTCCGTCATGGCCGCGCCAGCCTGCCGGACCAGCTTGCCGCCTTGCGCCACCTGTTGCACGGAGTCGCTGATGAGCACCTTGATTTCCTTGGCGGCGGCCGCCGAACGGTGCGCCAGGTTGCGCACTTCGGTGGCGACGACGGCAAAGCCGCGCCCCTGTTCCCCGGCGCGCGCCGCTTCCACGGCCGCATTCAGGGCCAGGATATTTGTCTGGAAGGCGATGCCGTCGATGACGCCGATGATGTCGGCGATCTTGTTGGACGAGCTGTCGATCGCTTCCATGGTGCGTATCACGTCGCCCATCACCTGGCCGCCCCGCTGTGCCTTGTCCGAGGCGCTGACGGCCATTTTCTGGGCCTGGCGGGCGTTGTCCGAGTTTTGCCGCACGGTGGCCGTCAACTCTTCCATGGCCGAGGCGGTTTCTTCCAGCGAGCCGGCCTGCTGTTCCGTGCGCGCCGACAGGTCCAGATTGCCCGCCGCGATCTCGCTCGAAGCCGTGCTGATGGTCTCCGTGCCGGCGCGCACGTCGGCCACGATGCGCACCAGGCTTTCGCTCATGTCCGCCAGGGCTGTCATCAGCTGGCCCACCTCGTCGTTCGACGTGGCGTGGACTTGCACGCTGAGGTCGCCCCCCGCGATAGTGCGGGCCACGCCGATGGCGCGGGCCAGCGAGGCGGCGATGCGCCGCGCCAGCAGCAGGCCCATGCCGGCCACCAGCGCCGTCACGGCCAGGGCCAGACCGCTGGAAACCCAGCGTGCGTTGGCAGCGACTGCTGCGGCGTCGGCGGCGCCCCTGGCGGCCAGGCTTTCGTTGTAGTGGTGGTGGGCGTCAAAGGCGTCGACCAGTTCCTTGATGATGGGCTGGTTCTGCATCAGCAAGTCGCGCGCCGCATCGAGTTCTCCCGCCTTCGACAGGGCCAGTACCTTGTCGCGCACGCCATCGTAGCGCTGCAGGACGGCGCGGTCCGCGGCCAGCAGGGCTTTGTCTTGCTCGTCGGAAAGGCTCTCTTTCTCATATTTGTCGAGCGCCTGGCCGACTGCCGCGCGCGCCTCTTTGATGCCACTCTCCAGGGCGTCGCGCCTGGCGGCATCCTTGCTGGCCATGTGCTGCCAGACGGCCGTGCGCATCTGCGCAAAGGGCACGAAAGCCTGGTTCAAGGTCAGCAGGCTGGGAACCGTGTTGACCGTGGCGTAGCTGGCTGCCGTGTACACGCGGTCCATTTCATAGATGCTGAAGCCTGCCAGAGCGGCCAGTCCCAGGACGACGGCAAGGATCAATGCGTACAGGCGTTTAGCGATGGTCATGATGGGCGCCGCTCCATGAAATGGATGGAAAATCGGGAAAACCGGTGTGCCAGTGTGCGTGATTTTCATTTTACGATAAAAATTTGTTTTATTCGATATATTTGTTTGTTATTTATTTTATTTAATTTTTTAATCGAAATCGCCTGAGAGATGGGAGCGCACTGGCAGTGCGACGGGAGGGAAGGGCCTGTGGCGAAAAGCAACACCACGCAAATATTCCTTCTCGCGTGTGCCACGCTTTGCCAATTAGTGAAAAAATGAAACTTCTTGATCGCCATCAAATACGGTGCGCAGGCGCGTGCCGCCGACTGACTCTTGTAAAGGAGCATCATGACTGCCTCTGCCCGGCCTGGACCCTTGCTTGTCATCACTGCAGTCATCTTCATCTTGCTGGGCCTGGCGCTCCTTGGGGGCGGCGCCTGGCTCGTCAGCCTCGGCGGTTCCTGGTATTACGTCGTGGCTGGCATCGGCATGCTCATCGCGGGCGCGCTCGTGTGGAAGGGGCGGCGCAGCGCCCAGCCTTTCCTTGCGCTGCTGCTGTTCGCCACCCTGATCTGGTCCGTGATCGAAGTGAAGTTCGACTGGTGGCAATTGCTGCCGCGCCTCGATATCTGGTTTGCCGCCGCCGTCTGGCTGCTGCTGCCGTTCGTCGACCGCCGCCTCGACCCGCCATTGACGGCCGGGGCGAAACCGCGCGACGCCGGCAAGAGCGCCCTGGCCGCCGCCGTGGTGCTGACGGCCGCCGTGGGGGTGTTCTCGCTGTTCCAGGACTACTACACCTTGCACGGCGAAGTGCCGGCCGAAAACATGGCGGCCGGGCCGCAAGGCGATTTCGCGCCGGGCGTGGCGCCCAACGACTGGGCCGCGTATGGTCGCTCCGGCTATGGCGACCGCTATGCGCCGGCCGCGCAGATCACGCCGGCCAACGCTGCGCAGCTGAAACAGGCGTGGGTCTACAATACGGGCGACTTCAAGGGGCCGAACGACCCAGGCGAGATCGCCAACGAAGTCACGCCCCTGAAAGTGAACGGCATGCTGTACCTGTGCACGCCGCATAACATCGTCATCGCGCTGGACCCGGACACGGGCAAGGAGCTGTGGCGCCACGATCCGAAGATCAACCGCGACGCGTCCAGCTACCAGCACATGATCTGCCGTGGCGTGGCCTACTGGGATGTGAACGCCGGCCGCGCCAAGGGCGACCCGGCACCCGAGGCGGCCGGCATGGAGTGCCCGCGCCGCATCTTCGCGCCTACCATGGATGCCACCCTGATCGCCGTGAATGCCGATACGGGCGAAGCCTGCAAGAGCTTTGGCGAAAATGGCGTGATCGGCCTGTACCACGGCATGGGCATGAAGAAGCGGGGCTTTTTGATGCCCACGTCGCCGCCGGCCGTGGCGCAAAACGTGGTGGTGATGGCCGCCAGCGTGACCGACAACTTTTCCACCGAAGAGCCGTCGGGTGTGATCCGAGGCTACGATCCCGTCACCGGCAAGCTGATGTGGAACTGGGATGCCTCGAACCCGGACGACACGGCGCCGATTGCCGAGGGAAAAACCTACACCAACAATTCGCCCAATTCCTGGGGCGTGTCCAGCGTCGATGAAAAGCTGGGCATGGTGTACATCCCGATGGGCAATGAAACGCCTGACACCTGGGGCGGCAACCGCAATCCCCATGGCGAGAAATACAATAGCGCCATCGTCGCGCTGGACCTGGCGACGGGCAAGGTGCGTTGGGTCTACCAGACCGTGCACCACGATATCTGGGACATGGATATCGGCGGCCAGCCCACCCTGGTTGACATCGACACGCCGAAAGGCAAGGTCCCGTCCGTGGTCGCCACGACCAAGCGGGGTGACATCTATGTGATTGACCGCCGCGATGGCAGCCTGGTCGTGCCGGCGCCGGAAAAACCTGTGCCGACCGCCAACGCCGCCCCTGGCGACCGTTTGTCGCCCACGCAGCCGTTCTCGGCCCTCACTTTCCTGCCCGAGAAACACATCAGCGAAACGGATATGTGGGGCACGACGCCGTTCGACCAGCTGGCGTGCCGCATCATCTTCCGCCAGCACCGCTACGAAGGGCCGTTCACGCCGCAAACCGTGGCCGAAGGCAAGATCAAGGGCGCCATCATCTCGCCGGGCCCGCTGGGCATCTTCGAGTGGGGTGGGGCGGCTGTCGATCCGGTGCGTCAGTTGCTGCTGGTTAATCCCGACTACATGGGCTTTCTGGAACGCCTGGTGCCGCGCGCGCAAGCGAACGCGAAGGGCGGTACGGGCACGGAAATGGGCTTGCAGCCACAGACGGGCGTGCCGTTTGCCGTGGAAATCAAGCCCTTCCTGTCGCCGCTGGGCTTCCCATGCCAGGCGCCGCCCTGGGGCTACATCGCCGCGGTTGACTTGCGCACGATGAAGAAAGTGTGGATGCGCAAGAACGGCACCACGCGCGACAGTGCTCCCGTGCCCATCGCCTTGCCGCTGGGCGTGCCCAGCCTGGGCGGCATCAGCACCACGGGCGGCGGCGTGGCCTTCCTCAGCAGCACGCTCGACTACTACATCCGCGGCTACGACGTGCGCAACGGCAAAACCGTGTGGAAAGCCCGCCTGCCGGCCGGTGGCCAGGCTACGCCGATGAGCTATGTCTCCGACAAGACGGGCAAGCAATACGTGGTGGTGATGGCTGGCGGCCACGGTTCGCTGGGTACGAAGATGGGGGATAGTCTGGTGGCGTTTGCCTTGCCGGATGAGGCGGTGAAGGCGGCGGGTAAAGGGAAATAAGCAAGACCGGGGCGGCACCGTGTTTGACGGTGCCGCACATTTTATTGTTTTTCTAAAGTTAGCTTGTGTCGAAGTTGAATGAGATTTGAACTCTTTTCCTGCTAGTTTTGAAGTACCTTGTAAGTATCGTCAAAGCGTCCCAATATTTCACCCGACTTTACATCCACGAGCCACATTTGCCGTACGTGTACGAAAAGATAGTCATATTGACCTTTGAAAGCCGTCGGATCCGACAGCGACGGAGAATCTTCTCGGCTGTACTCTACAAAGTAAGGTGACTTGAGATCAGCAATAAAGACGACGCCGATATTGCGGACGAGTTTCCGGGCGCGTTCGGAAGAGATATCCGTCAGTGTTAATTTGATTTTGCGAGGATAATTCGCAGCCGTGGCTGGTATAGAAGCAATTAAATTATCAATTGCCAGTCCACGACCGTAGGCCACGCGTTTTGTGACCTTGATTGTGGCACCCCAGGCAGTCTTTGCAATGTAGCTACCCGTATCCCTGGCATTAGGCACTCCAATGGTCCATGGGGAAAGAGGGCGTCCATTGATAGGGTCTGAAAAAATATTTGTGGGTCCAGCCTCACATGAAAAAGTGATTTCACGAGCATCAGCGTTGTACTTGTTATCGCAAAACGGCGAAATATTCTCGGTTTTATATTTGATGGCGATCGTTGCATCAAGTGGCAGGTTCCCGGGCAGTCTAAATGCCGCAAGCCTGGACTGAAATTGCTCGGTTGTTTCAAAATCGTCTTTATTTAGCTTCAGTTTTTTGATTGACTCGATCAAGACGTCGAGACTATGCGTTTCACTAATGACGCTTTCTCGCCGTTCGATATCGAATGGCCCGGGGGCGGTTTTTGGCGCGGCGCATGCAGAGTTCACACTGCAACCGCTCACCACGAATGCGATTATTAAGGAAGAAATTTTTGGCATGAATTTATTATTGAATTTCGTACGTTGTCGTGGAGGTACGGTAATCGCGGCTGAATTAATCAAATACCGTTAGCACTCCACTGGCCGCGAGAAGGTCGCAGCCATTCCCTTATTGCGCCGCCAAGCCCAGCTTCAGCCCCACCAGCTTGCCCGGCGCAGCCTCCGTTTTTTCCGGCGCGCCTGCGCTGACCCTCGCCGCTGGCGTGCCGTCCTGCTGCAGGGCCGCCACGATGGCCGCGCTGCGCTGGGTGCCCAGCTTGCTCAAGGCGTCGGCAGGCAGTGGCTGTTTGGCTTCCAGCTGCTCGCGCAAGCCGTTATAGAAGGCGCCCGTATCGGCCACTTGCGGCTCTCCTTCGATCAGCTTGCCCAGGCGTTGGAAGACGGGGATTTTTGCCGCCGCCGGAGCGGAGGCGGCCGCTGCCGCGGGACTGGCCGACTCCGCCGCCTTCTTCTGCTTGTCCAGCTCGGCCTTGCCGAAGCGTTCGCCGTACAGCTCGCGCAGGGCGCCTCGTATCTTGCGTTCGCCCAGGTTCAACGGTCCCGGTTCTTCTCCCGCTTCCAGCTTGATGCCAGCCTTGGCGGCGACGGCGCGGCGCACGGCCTGGGCGCGCAGGGCGGCCGCATCCGTGTCGCTGTACTGGCCCGGTACGGCCAGTTTCAGCTGTTCGCGCTTGGCCAGGATTTGCGCTACTTGCTTGAGCTTTTCCCGTTCAGGCGGCAGCAGCACAGCGCTGCCCGCATCGAAGTCGATGGATTCGAGCTTGTCGGCGCTGATGCCCAGCAAGTTGCCCAGCGCGCGGAACGGCGCCGTGACGATTTTCGTCAGCACATTGCCCACGGCTTTCCAGATCAGGGCGCCATAGCTGAATTGCGGATCGTTCATGTCGCCCGACACGGGCAAGCCGAGGTCGATGCGCCCGTCGCTATCCTTGAGGATGGCCAGCGCCAGTTCCAGCGGCAGTTTCAGGGCGTCCGGACTATCGATGCGCTCGCCCAGGGTCAGCTTGTCGAGCACGATCTGGTTGGTGCCGTCGAGCTGGCGGTTGCGCACCTTGTATTGCAAGTCCAGCGAAATCTTGCCTTCGGCCACTTTGTAGCCGGCGAACTTCATCGTGTACGGCGAGGCGGAGACCATGTCGACGTTCTTGAAGACCACGTTCAAGTCCGTGTTGTCGGTCGGTGCGAACGGGTTCAGCTGGCCACGCACCCGGGCCAGGCCGAATTCGTCGATGCGGCCATCGAGTTCGATCTGGCTGCGCGCATCGCGCTTGGTCGACAGGCCCGTGACGACGCCGTTGAGTTCATAAATCTTGGCGGCGAACTGGGGCCGCAAGCTGAGGTCGGCAAAGTCCAGCTTGGCGTTTTGCAGGCGCACGCGGCGCACGCGCACGGGGAAGGCGGCGTCGGCGGCCGGCGCGCTGGCAGTTGCTGGCTTCGCTGTAGCAGTTTGTGCGGCCGCTGGCTCCGGCGCCTTGACCAGCAAGCGCTGCGCGTTCAGGCTGCGGTCGTTTTCGATGATCAGCTGGGCATTCGGCTCCACCACGCGCAGTTCCGGGATGTCGACAAAATCGGGGCCTACGCTGGCGGTCAGCTTGTCGGCGCGCACGCTTTTCCACGAGGCGAAGCGCTTGCCATCCGTTTCATTGAGTACGAGGCCGGCGATATCCACGCCGCCCTCATAGCGTACTTTTGGTGCTTTCGGCGCGCCGCCGCCCGTCGTCAGGCGGCCGCTGCCGGAGAGCGATCCGCTTGCCAGTTTCAGTTTCAGATGCTGCGCCAGCAAGGGTTGCACGGGCGCCAGGGTCAGCTGTTTCAAATTCAATTGCGCATCGACGGCGCCCGTGCCTGGCACGAACTTGCCATTGGCCGTGAGCAGGCCGCCTTCGCGCAAGCCCACGCCCAGCTCGAACGGCAGCGCCTGCTTCATATCGTTGCTGACGTTGTGCAGGGACAATCTAGCATCCTGCAAGTTGCCCTTGATGCCAGTGCCCGCATCGTCGAAACGGGCGCCGAACTTGCTCAGTTCCACCTTGTCTACCGTGGTAGACCACGGCGCTGACGGTGCATCCTTGGCCGTGTCGGCCTTGCTGGAGGCAAACACGGGCAGCTTTTGCGCAATCGCAAATTCCCCCTGGCGGTTGCGCGCCAGGTCGATCTGCGCGCCGCTGGCCGTCACGGCGCCCAGGTGCACGGTATGCGCCGCCAGGTCGATCTTGCCGTCTGTAAATCCCAATTGGTCCAGCTTGAACGGGGTTTGCGCGCCCCGTTGCATGGCCAGGTCGGCCAGCGCAAAACTGGCGCCGTCGAGAATGATGCTGGTTCCCGCCTGCTCCTGCTGCAAGGCCAGTTGCAGATTCAGCTGCAGCTGTCTGGCGCTCAACTGCAAAGCAGGCGAGACGGTTTCATCGATGGCGGACACGTCCACATTGGCCAAGGCCAGCTGTTTCACGTCCACCTTCCACTTGCCAGGCTTGGCTGGTGCAGCCGGCGCGGCGGCTGGCGATGCTGCAGGTGCGGGATTGCCCGGCAGCGTCAGGTTCGCCACGTCGATCTCGCCCTTGCTGTCGCGCCGCACGGCCACCTTGCCGCCGTACAGATTGACTTTATCCACCGTGACGCTCTGGCGCGCCAGGTCCAGGTTCACGCCGGCGATGCCCAGGGTGTTCAACGATGTAAATGCTTCTCCTTTTCCGTCGCGCACCAGCGCCAGGTCGCGCAAGGCCAGGCCGGCGCCTTTGACCGTCGCTTCCAGCTTGCCGTCCGCATAGGAAAAGGCGTAGGGCAGGCGCGCCGACAGCTTGCCGCTCGTCACCGTGGCGCGCGTATAGGCTTTCAAATACGCGGCCAGACCGGGCAGGGAAGCGTCGTTCAGTATCAGTTCGCCTTCGCCACGAATCGGGCTGAGCGAGGCCGTACCGCGCCAGTGCAGCTTGCCGCCGCGCGCCGCGTCGGCGCTGAGGCTATAGCTGCCGTTGGCGTCGGGCAGGGTGGAGATATTGTCAAGCGTAAAGTTGATCGGCGTGAAGTTGTCTGCATAACCCGCCTTCTGGTCTTGCCAATCCACTTTGCCTTGTTCCAGCGCAAAGTGGGCGATGACGAGGCGCGGCATGCCGCCGTCGCTCTTTTCCGGATGATTGCGTTGCCAGGTGGCCAGCACTTCGGCCAGGTTGAACTTGCCGTCCGGCGTGATGGTCAAATGCGTCTGTGGCGCCGTGATGCGGATTTCCGCCAGGCTCCAGGCGCGGCGCACGATGGATTTCCATTCCAATTGCACGGCCAGGGCGCCGATCGACAGCAGCGGCGCACCGCTCTTGCCATCTGCGCTGGGCGCTTCCTTGAAAGCGATCTGGTCCGCTTCCAGGCGCAGGGTAAACGGGTTGAAGCGCACGTCGGCGATGCTGGCCTGGCGCGACAATTCCTTTTCAGCAAATTTGGGTAGCTGATTTTTGATGACGTAGGGCACCAGCCAGAAGCCGGCCGCGCTGTAGGCGGCCAGGGCGCAGCCTGTGCCAACGGCCCAGCGCTGCCAGCGTTTCCAGCGAAATGTTTTCGTCTGCACGCTTTTTTTGTCGATTGTGTTCACGAAACTGACCTTTTAGTATCTTGTTGGGCGGCACATCCTGCGCGCCGTGACTGTCAGTATGCCTCTTTGCGGCCTCGTCTGCAAAATCCAAACGTGTTCAAGTGATAACAGGCGCTGCGGTGACCTTGTTTCTTCTGTAAAACTCACAAAAACTCACTCTTACTTGATAATGATTCTCATTATCGGTATCATGGCCGCAACCGTAAGTTCCCATTTGTACCTCTTTTTCATTGAAAGCCCGATGTCATGCCTGTCGTCTCTCCCCGCACCCGCTTACTTCCAGTCGCCGCAGCCCTGTCGCTGGCCTTCGCTTCCCACGCCGCGCTGGCGGCCAATGGGGCCAGCGGCCAGGACGACCTGACGGCTGGTGATGCGAAAGTCATGCAAGCCGTGCAGGTGACGGGCACGCGCGCGCAAGGGCTGGTGCCCGTCACTACGGAGGCGGGCAGCTTTCGTGGCGCCAACATCATGGACGTGCCCTCGACCGTCAACGTGATCACGCGTGAATTGCTGGAGCAGCAAGCCGTGTCCGGCCTGTACGACGCCGTGCGCAATACGGCGGGCGTGACGCGCCAGCAAAACGGCGGCGAAACGTGGGATCAATTGGTGATACGCGGCATCGCCGTGGAAAACCGCACGAATTACCGTCTCAATGGCTCCATGCCCATCATGAACTTCTCGCAAGTGCCCATGGAAAACAAGGAGCGGGTGGAAGTGCTGAAGGGCGCGTCGGCCCTGTACTACGGTTTTACCTCGCCGGCCGGCGTCGTCAACTTCGTCACCAAGCGGGCCGGCAGCAAGCCCGTCACCAGCGTGGGCTTGAGCCTCGACGATCGCGGCAGTGCCGTGGCGAACGTCGATGTGGGCCGCCGTTTTGGCGCGCAGCAGGAATTCGGCGTGCGCGTGAACGCGGCCGGCGGCACCCTGGGTTCCTACCTGGACAATGTCGGCAATGGCAACCGCAGTTCCCTGTCCACGGCGCTCGACTGGCGAGTGACAAACCGATTGTTGCTGAAGGCGGACCTGGAATACGACCGCCGCAAGGTGACGGAGCAGGCGGGCGTGGCCTTGCCGGCCGCCGTGAAAGGCGTGATCAGCTTGCCGCGCGCCGTCGATCCGCGCAAGCTGATCGGCCCCGACTGGTCGGCGTTCGAAGCGCAGACGAAAAACGCGCAATTGCGCGCCGACTACGCCATCACGGATGGCTGGGCTTTGACAGTGGAAGCGGGCCACTCGGAAACGGCGCGCGACCGCCGCCTGGCAATCTTCCGCCTGAACAACGCGGCCGCGCTGGCCACGGGCGCGGGCCGCATCACGGGCAATATCCAGCACAGCGTGACGGCGTCGGACTTGCTGCGCGCGGAACTGGCCGGCAATTTCACTACGGGTTTCATCGCCCATGAACTGACCCTGGGCGCTTCGCGCACGGACAAGTCGCAAGATCCTATTTATCAGAGCAACTATACGATTGCGTCGCAAAACCTGTATAACCCTGTGCCCGTGACGAATGTCGTGTTCAGCCCCAAGCCGACTTCGCCCACGACGGCCGCGCTGGACACGCGCGACACGGGCCTGTATGCGCTTGACCGCATGGTCTTCAGCCCGCAATGGCAAAGCGTCATCGGCGTGCGCCGCAGCAGCTACCAGAGCGACCAGGGCATCAGCCACTACGACGTCAGCAAGACCACGCCGATGGCGTCATTGATCTACAAGGCCACGCCCGAGCTGTCGTTTTACGCATCCACGGCGCGGGGTCTGGAAGAGGGTGAAACGGGCCCGACAGGCACGGCCAACCAGGGCGTCAAGATGGCGCCTGGCGTGAGCAAACAGAAAGAGCTGGGCGCGCGCTGGCTGACGCCGAACGGCACCTTGCTGTCGGCCGCGCTGTTCGACATCACGCGCCCTGGCTACTACACCAACACCAGCAATGTGTTCACGTCGGATGGCGAACAGCGCTACCGCGGCCTGGAACTGTCGACCCAGGGCAAGCTGACGCGCCAGCTGTCGTGGCAGACGTCTGCCCAGTTCCTCGACCCCAAGTTTGCGCACATCAACGCCGACTACAACGGCAAGGCGCCGGAAAATGCCTCCAAACGCACGGCCAGCGCCTTCCTCGCCTATGCGTTTGACTCCGTGCCGGGCCTGTCCGTCAACGGCGGCGCGTACTACTACAGCGCCCGCCCTGTCAACGACCTGAACCAGGCCTTCCTCGGTGGCGTGAGCCTGTTCAGTGCGGGCGCCCGCTATGCGAGCCGCGTGATGGACAAGGCCGTCGTGTGGCAGCTGAACGTGGAAAACGCGGCAGACAAGCGCTATTGGGCTGGCGCCGGCACGCGCCTGGCGTCCGGTGCGCCGCGCGCCGTCAAGCTGTCGATGAAGGTGGATTTGTAAGGAAGGTTTGACCTGCGCCCTGTGCGCAGGGTGCTTGCCCTGATACAATGTTGCCATGTTCATCAGCAAAGGCAAGGCCAGCATCGTCCTGTGGATCGCGTGTATCGCCATCTTCCTGGCCACGCTCGCCCCTACGGTGTCGCGCGCGCTGACGGTCGCCAGCGGCATGGCCGTGCCCAGCCTGGAAATCTGCTCGGTGGCGGGCGGCATGACCATGCTGCCCGCAACACTCTCCACGGACGCGCCCGATACCTCTAAGGGCAGCATGCGCATGGGCGATTGCCCGTGCTGCAGCATGCATGCGGCCACCCTGGATATTCCCCCAACGGCCCTCGTGCTCGCTTCCGGAGAAATCCTCACGAGCTTGCTGCCCCTGCTGTTCTACCAATCCGCCACGCCTCTGTTCGCCTGGACACCCGTCCAGCCTCGTGGCCCGCCTGCCGCTTTTTGATCTGTCCCTTTCCCTGAACTGCCTTGCGCCGCGCGTGTCGTGCGCTTGCGTCTGTTCGTCTTACCTATACAGATTCTGAAAGCAGCACCATGAAACATTTCCCTTTATTGATTTCCCTCGCCATCGCCGTACCGGCCGTGGCGCAAACGCGTACTGAAGCAGACACCACTGTTTTACCCGAGATGAAAGTCATCGTCGCGGGCGTCAAGGACGGTTACCGGCCCGCCGCCGACACGGCGCTGATGCTCAGCAGCACGCCCGGCTACAGCGTGGCGGCCGGTGGCGGCGTGTCCGGCTTGCCAGTCGTGAATGGTTTCGCCGACGACCGGCTGAAAATCCGCATCGACGGCATGGAGCTGACATCGGCCTGCGCCAATCACATGAATGCGCCCTTGTCCTATATCGACCCGCAGCAGGTGCAGCGCATCCGCCTGATCGCGGGCGTGACACAAGTCAGCGCCGGCGGCGACAGCATCGGCGGGACCATCGAGGTGCAGTCAAACGCGCCCGTGTTCGCCCAGTCTGGCGCACCGCTGTTGACGCAAGGCAGTTTTGCCGTCTCGGGACGCAGCGTCAACAACAGCGTGGCGACCAGCGTGAACGCCTCGGCAGCCAGCGACACCTTGAGCGTCGGCTACAGCGGCGCCTATACGCGCGGCCACAGCTATGAAGATGGTCACGGCAACACCGTGTTGGGCAGCATGTTTGAGAGCATCAACCAGGCCATCGTGCTGGCGGCGAAAGGCCAGGGCCAGCAACTGACCCTGCGCGCCGGCGTGCAGCACATCCCATACCAGGGGTTCCCGAACCAGTACATGGACATGACGGATAACCATGGCCAGTTCGCCAACCTGGCCTACCAGGGCACATTTGCCTGGGGCGTGTTTGACGCGCGCGCCTACTGGCAGCAGACGGACCATGAAATGGGCTTTTTCACACCCGAGCGCACGGGCACGATGCCGATGATCACGCACGGGCGCAACACGGGCTATGCGCTGATGGCCAGCTTGCCGACCGCTGCGGGCGAGTTGCGCCTGGGCCAGGAGTGGCACGGCTTCCGCCTCGACGATTACTGGCCGGCCGTGCCCGGTTCCATGATGATGGGGCCGCGTAGCTATCTGAACATCAACGATGGCAAGCGCGACCGCACCGTGCTGTTTGGCGAGCTGGAAACGCGCCACGATGCGCGCTGGAGCAGCGTGCTGGGCTTGCGCGGCGAATCCGTGCGTATGGAGACGGGCGAGGTGCAATCGTACGGCACCAACATGATGAACATGCCGGACGTGATGGCCGCCCGGGCCTTCAATGCGCGCAGCCGCAGCCAGCGCGACACGAACATCGACGCCTCGGCGCAAGCCACCTTTACGCCGGACGCGGCCAGCAGCTACGAATTCGCGCTGGCGCGCAAGGTGCGCTCGCCGAACCTGTACGAGCGCTACTCGTGGGGCCGTGGCTCGATGGCCATGACCATGACCAACTGGTTTGGCGACGGCAATGGCTATGTGGGCGATATCGACCTCAAGCCCGAGACGGCCTATACGGCGGCGTTCACGGCCGACTGGCATGGCGGTGGCGAGGAAGGCTGGTTTGTGCGCGTCAATCCCTACTACAGCAAGGTCGACAATTACATCGATGTCGATGTGCTGGCGTCTTTCCACCCGTACATGAAAATGGGTGCGAACGGCAACTTGTTGCGTTTTGCCAACCACGACGCCAAGCTGTACGGCGCAAACCTGTCGTGGCAGCTGCCGCTGGCCAGCAGCGCGCGCTGGGGCCGCTTCATGGCGACGGGCAATGCCGCTTACACGCGGGGCAAGCGCGGCGATGGTGGCGACCTGTACCGCATGATGCCGTTCAACGCCTTGCTGGCCGTCGAGCACAAGCTGGGCGCCTGGAGTAGCCGCATCGAAACGAAGATCGTTGCCCGCAAGGACAAGGTCGATGCCCGCCGCTTCGAACCGGAAACGGGCGGCTATGCCCTCGTCAACCTGCGCAGCAGTGTGGCGCTGAGCAAGATGGCCAGCCTGAGTGCAGGCGTGAGCAACCTGTTCAACCGCGCCTACGCGGATCCGCTCGGTGGCGTGTACCTGTCGGGCCTGAAGGCAAATGGAGGCGCGCTGCAAGCCTTGCCGGCCGAGGGCAGGTCAATTGATCTGGGAATGCAGCTGAAATTCTAGAATGGAAATAACGCGCCTTCGTCCTGGCATAAAAAGGGCGAAGGTGCGTGTTATTGGAAATATCGATAACAAATATCGGCCGGGCAGTTATGATTTGGCCTTTCATGTAAAGTTATCGACCATTCAGAATGATGAAAAACGTTTCCTGTTTTATCTTTGCCACGGTTTTTAGTATCGCGGCGCATGCGCAAACGCCAGAACCCTGGTCGATTCCGGACCCCATGGCATTAATCGAAGCATCGAATACCCTTTGCGCCGCACAGGTGAAGTCGGCCTTGGCCGCAGGGGAACTGCGGCAGCAGGGACGCAGCAAGGCGGAAGTATTGGCGCTGCTGCCGGATAGCCCGAAAGGCATGACATTGCGCGTGGTCAGTGCCATGCGCGAGAACGTTGAAGATGCCTTTGATTTACCGGAGCTGTCGACACAGTCACAGTTTGCCTATCGCGCCGAGGCCTGCTTTGGCGAAACGTTGGGCGGTAAAAGGGCGCCACGCCTTGCGAGCCTGCGGCCGCAGGTGGAGAAGTGTCAACAGCTACATGGCTCTGAAAAGAGTGATGCGCTGTTCAAATGCGTCGAGGCGGTAGTGCGTAGCGCCAGGCAGTGATGGCGAATTGGTGGCGCTGGACGAGGTGCTGGCGCGTCAGCGCCGCCATTAAAAAAAGAGTTCGCCCTGTCAGTATCGAAGCCATCACGGAAACCAGTGGCTGGATGAGGGTCATTCAGGTTGAGCGAGGTATTCGGGTTTGGTATGACGTTGGCGCCGTGCCGTTGAAACCGTAAGCAGATTGATATTGCTCTTAGTTAATATTGGATGGACGGGGGCCAATCGGCCAATAGCAGCCGAATTACCGTCGTCTTGCGTTACCAGTTCATGCCATCGGAAACCTGTGAAATATAAGAAATTATTTGGCGAGGATGCGTCCGCCGTCGTTCTGTCCATTACCGTTGTCGCGTATGTGGCATCCTTGTTTTTAACGGCAATGGTGGATTCCCACGAAGTCTGGCTGGGCGTGGGCGTGTTATTGCTCGGCTGGCTAGGACCGTTGACCGGCAGTTTTGCCTGGTTTGCCAATCCGCTGCTTATTTTTGCCATGTACTTCTCGAAAGAGAAGCCAAGTGCCGCAAAGGTGGCCGCCTTTTTTGGCTTTGCGCTTGCCCTGACATCCTTTGGCATTAAAATTATTCCCAGTGATGATAGTTCCCACACGGTGCTGGGATTCGGTGCCGGATGCTATCTTTGGCTGGCCTGCTTTCCAGCCGTGTTCATCGCATCGTTCTTAAGCAGCAGAAACCCCAGGGCCCTTGCTCCTGGCGAATAGCCTTGTTTTCTCTGTTGTAGCATAACAGGTGATCTCCCGTCACCCATTGCCTGATCAACCATCCTTTGCCAGCGGCGCCGGGATGGGGTCTAATCATGGCTTGTTCCTTCACGAGGTTGCCATGCTGCCCACTTCCGCCATCGCCGCGCTGCGCGAAAAATTTCCCCTGATTACAGAACTGATGGCCTTGCAGCCCTTGAGCTGGTTCAATCCCGCCATCGCGCCGGCGGCCGAGGCCTTGAACGACGTTGGCTTGACGGCGGAGGACGTGGCGGACGCCAGCGCGCGCCTGGCGCGCTTTGCGCCTTACTTGGCCAAGGCGTTTCCGGAAACGCAGGCCAGCGGCGGCATCATCGAGTCGCCCGTCGTGCCGCTGCCTGCCATGCAGGCGGCGCTGGGCGTGACGAGTGGTCAGCTGTGGCTCAAGCAGGATAGTCATTTGCCCATTTCCGGCTCGATCAAGGCGCGCGGCGGCATTTATGAAGTGCTGAAACACGCGGAAATGCTGGCGCTGGACGCCGGTTTGCTGAAGGCGGGCGATGATTACAGCCTGCTGGTCAGCGACGCCGTGCGGGCCTTCTTTGGCCAGTATGCGATCGCCGTCGGCTCCACGGGCAATCTGGGCTTGTCGATCGGCATCATGAGCGCGCGCCTGGGCTTTCGCGCCACCGTGCACATGTCGGCCGATGCGCGCCAGTGGAAGAAGGATAAATTGCGCAGCCATGGCGTCACCGTCGTCGAGTACGCGACCGACTACAGCGTGGCCGTGGAAGCGGGGCGCAGGCAGGCGGAGAATAACCCCAGTTGCCACTTCGTCGACGATGAAAACTCGCACGATCTGTTTCTCGGCTACGCGGTGGCGGGGCAGCGCCTGAAAGCCCAGTTCGCCGCAAACGGTGTCGCGGTGGATGCCGCGCACCCCTTGTTCGTGTACTTGCCGTGCGGCGTGGGCGGCGGCCCTGGCGGCGTGGCCTTCGGCTTGAAGCTGGCGTTTGGCGATGCCGTTCACTGCGTCTTCGTCGAACCGACCCACTCGCCGTGCATGCTGCTGGGTGTGTACACGGGCTTGCACGATGGGATCAGCGTGCAGGAGATCGGCATCGACAACCTCACGGCCGCCGATGGCCTGGCCGTGGGACGCCCGTCCGGTTTCGTCGGACGCGCCATGCAGCGGCTGATCGACGGCTACGCCACCGTCACGGATGAAGAACTGTACCGCTTGCTGGCGACGCTGGAGCAAACGCAAGGCTTGCGCCTGGAACCGTCCGCCGTGGCCGGTTTCGCGGGCATAGCACCTGTGCTGGCCGCGCCGCAATATCAGCAGCACCTGGAAACGGCCACGCACCTGGTGTGGGGCACGGGCGGCAGCATGGTGCCGCAAGAGGAAATGGCCGCCTACGTGGCCCGTGGCCGTGCCTTGCTGGCGGCCGGAGCCGCTTGATGCCGGCCGGCGCGCCGCTCAAGGCCACGCTGACGGCCAGCCAGTTCGCCAACCTGCACACCTTCCTGGTGGCGGCGCGCCATGCCAGCTTCGCGCTGGCCGCGCAGGAACTGGCGCTCACGCCCAGCGCCGTCAGCCACCGCATCGCCCGCCTGGAAGCGAGCCTGGGCCTGCGCCTGTTCGAACGATTGACGCGGCAGGTAAAACTGACGCAAGACGGCGAACGCATCTTTTCCGCCTTGCAAATTGGCTGGGAAGGCTTGCATGCGGCACTGGCCGGCGGCGACGCGCTCACTGGCAGCATCACCGTGCATGCGCGCCCCTCGGTGGCGCAATGCTGGCTGGTGCCACGCCTGGCAGGGTTCGCTGCGCAATATCCGGCATTGTCGATTGACTTGCGCGTGGGCAATGATAGCGTGGACTTCCGCGCGGGCCAGGTCGACCTGGCGCTGCACTATGGCGACGGCAGCGTTCCCGGCCTCGTATCGCGCAAGCTGATGGACGAATGGCTGGCGCCCGTGTGCAGCCCCGCGTATGCACGCGACCACGGCTTGCAAGATGCGCCACAACAGCTGTCCGGCGCGACGGTGCTGCACGATACCCTGGCCTGGCCCGCCTGCGCGCCCGATGCCGAGTGGCGCCTGTGGCTGGCCGGGCAGGCGTCAGAGGTGCACTTGCCCACGCGCAGCCTGCGTTTCGACCGCGCCGACCTGTGCGCGCAGGCGGCCATTCACCATGCGGGCGTGGCCATGGGCCGGCGCCAGCTGGTGCAGCCGTGGCTAGCCAGCGGCCAGCTGGTCTTGCCGTTTGGCGGATTTGCCTTGGCCAGCCCGCAGGCGTATTACCTCGTGCATGCCGCGCGGACACTGCCGGCGAGAGTGCAGGCGCTGCTGGACTGGCTGATGGGGCAGGCAATTTGATACACTGCGCCCCTTATCGGTATCAGCGCACCAAGGAAACACCATGCACGCAACATCCCCACTGACCTTCACCGCGCCACAGGAATTGCGCACGTATGCGCTCGCTTGCCTGCTCGAACCGGATCCGGCAATCAAGGTGGCGATGGTGGCGTCCATGGCCGAAGCGCAGCTGGCGCTGGATGCGCATTCGCCGCTGGCGCCGACCGGCGCCGTGCCGGGCCGTCCCGAGCGTCCGGAACTGGTGCCGCCGCGCCTGGTGGGGCGGCGCTCGATGATCACGCCGGAAGGGCGCGCCATGCTCGTGCACGCGCTCGCGCACATCGAGTTCAATGCGATGAACCTGGCGCTGGACGCCCTGTGGCGCTTCCCGGACTTGCCCTTTGACTACTACACGGACTGGCTGCGCGTGGCGAAAGAGGAAGCCACGCACTTCGCCATGCTGCAGGCGCATCTGCAGGTGCTCGGTCACACCTATGGCGACTTCCCCGGCCACGACAGCCTGTGGGAAATGGTCGACAAGACGCGCGGCGACGTGCTGGCGCGCATGGCGCTGGTGCCGCGCACCCTGGAAGCGCGGGGTCTGGACGCGATTCCGCCACTGCGCGCCAAGCTGGCGCAGGCGGGAGACCTGGCCGCCGCCGCCATCCTCGACATCATCCTGCGCGATGAAGTGGGGCATGTGGAAATCGGCAACCGCTGGTATGGCTACCTGTGCCAGCAGCGTGGCCTGGAATTGCGCGCCACCTATGCCGAGCTGGCGCTGCGCTACGAAGCGCCCACCCTGCGCGGCCCGTTCAACCTGGAAGCGCGGCGCCGGGCCGGCTTTTCCGAGCTGGAATTGTCCGACTTGCCTGCCTGAATTTGTCGCGGCGTCACGGATGGGCCGTGATGCTGATGTGCCAGTGGCTCAGGTGTCCCGTTTCGATGTGCACTTTGATCGGCTTGATCCAGCTCCCCGCGCCGGGAATTTTGTCAGCAGGCGCAGCGGAAAAGCGCCCGTCGACGAGGGCCAGCTTGATGAAGCTGGGGCCGATGTAGACGACGCGCGTGCTGGCTGGCGCCGCCTCCTGTGCCAGCATGGCCCGGTTCGCCGCGATCCACGCCAGCAGGGCTGCCAGTTTCGGTTTTTGCGCGAGGTTGGCCACCACTTCCGCCTTCGCGTCGGTGATCAGCTGGTGGATGGCGGCGCCATCATTCTGGCCGCCCAGCGCATCCGAGTAGCCGCCCGCGCCGTCCGCGTAGCGCAAGTCGATCTGCTGGCCGTCGCTGTGGCCGCTGTGGCCGAGGATGGAGCGGCCCGCCGCCGTCTGCGTCACGTGCTGGCCGCTGATGTCGTCGAAACGGTAAGCCTTGCCCGCCAACCAGGCGATGGCCAGGCGCGTGGCCCACGAATCGCCGCCCGCATCGCGCGTGCCGTAGCGCCGCGTCGCCAGCGCCGCCTCGTTGTTGGCCAGGTACAGGGGAATGTAGGCCGTGTCGCCCTTGAACTCCACTTGTCCCCCTTCGGCCGGGTCGGAGCTGGCATCGGCATTGTCGACCCGGCCCTTCAGACGCACTGTGACGACGGCTTTCTTGTCGAGCTTGGCGCCAGCAAAGGAGGGCAGTACCAGGCTGGGAAATTTTACTGTGCCGGCAGTCTTGGTATTGGTCTGGGTCAATAAATTCTCCGTGCTGAAGGCGGGATTGTCGCCGCCGGCGGAAATGCCAATATTGACTTCCGTAATCGTCGCCGCCGCCGGCGTGTAGTGCAATTCCAGCGGCAAGGTGTGGGTGGCCGTGGCCGTTCCTTGCGAGACGGATACATACGGCCCCGCCAAATTGCCCGTCAGCTTGATCGGCTGCAGAACGGGATAGGTGGCCTTGTTGGGTGAGAGGAATTTTGCCTGCGTCACCTTCAAACCCTTGCACGCGAGACTCAGTTCCACCGTCGTCACGGTGGGCAGGGCGTTGTCGCCGATATTCGTGGCGCTGACATTGCCGCCCAGGCTCAAAGCCTCATCCCTGGTTTGCTTGCTGACGTCGACGCACTCCGTGCTGACGATGGTGCCCTGCGTGTAGTGCGTCTGGTTGACGGCGCCCGTGGCGGCCAGGTTGACCCCGGGCAGCCCCGTCACGGCGTACGACCAGGTATCGTTGTACTGGCTTTGCGCCGTCGTGTAGACGGGATACTCGGCCGTGCTGACGGTGATCTTCACGCCCACGTTTTTCGTGCCTTTGGGCACCGTGAAGGCGACGGGCGAGGTGATGGTCTGGTTTTGCGCGGCCGCCGTGGCCGAGAAGCTCTTGCTGTCCCCGTCATCTCGCGGCGTGAGGTCGCCCGCCGCACGGGGGCTGGCGGGCACTTCGCGCGCGGGCGGACCGGCGCCATCCTGCGTGACGCTGCCTGCCACATAGCTCTGTGCCGTGGCGCGCCGGGCCAGGCCGGGCTCGTACGGATAGACGATGCCGACGCTGACGGTGCTGCTGTTGTCGAAGACGACGGCGCTGACGCTGACCACGTTCGGATGGGCCAGGTCGTTCAAGGTCAGCTGGTAGGTATCGGGCAGCACGCCAGCGAAATGAAAGGCGCCCGTGGCGTCGACCATGGCCACCTGACGCTGGTGGTTGTTGTAGCCGGCCAATAACATCTTCTTGCCGGCCAGTCCCGTGGCATTGCCGCCTGCCGGCGTGCGCAGCTGGCCTTGCAGCACGATGCCGGACTTGATGACGATCAAGGCATAGCTGGCCGTGAATTCGCCATCCCGCGAGACGAAATTGAGGTTCAGGTCATAGCTGCCGTTGGGCAAAGATGCCAGCAACTGCCGCATGGCCGTGGCGCTGATGCTGAAGGTGCCGCTGGCCGCATCGAAGACCCAATAGGGCTTGAGATTGACGGCCACGCCGTCCGGCATGGATAGCAGGCCGTCGCTGTCGTCCTGCAGGGGCAGTGACGGCGCGCCCACCAGGCGGAACGCCAGGGCGCCCGGCTGCAGGCGGTTGTTCGGTCCCAGGCCCGTGATGGCCAGCACGGGCGCCGTGGCGGGCAGGCTGCCGTCGTCGTCCGGCTCCACATGGGTTTCCACGGCCGTGGGCAGGTCCGGCTGGATCAGCACCTTCAGGGTGGTGACCTTGTTGCCCTTGCTGAGAGAAAACTGCGCGTGCTGGTACACGCCCGTGTCGCCGGGCGTGGAAAAGCGCAGGCTGCCGTCCTGCAGCAGCACGTCCGTGACGGCGCCGCTGGCCTTGACGCTGTCGGCGCCGTCCGTCAAACCCAGCGCGGCCAGCGACAGCGTGACTACTTGCGCGGGCAGCACGGGGTCGAGCTCGATGCTGGCGTTGGCGCTGAAGGTCCACGCCAGGGCCGCACTCTGGAAGGCGATGCTGCGCTCGATGCGCAGGGTGATGGTGTCATCGGGCGTGACGGTGGCGCCCGCGTCGATGCTGCCGGCCAGCACCTCGCCATCGATGATGGTGCTGCCTTCGGGCGCGCCGGCCAGCACGGCTTGCACATTGCTGGCCGCCGCGCTGCTGTTGTTGCGGATGTGCACGCGGTAAGTGTAGTCCCAGGCCGTGCGGCTGACGCGTTGCTCGGCTACTTTTTCCAGTTGCGTCACTTCGAAGTCGCCGGCGGCCTGGACGGTGGTAGCGGCGGCCAGCATGATTTTCGGCGCGGGCGGCTGCGTAGGATCGTTCGGCCCGCCGCAGGCACACAGGCCCAGCGCCAGGCCCGTGGCCAGCGCGGCGCCCGCCAGTTGCCGGCGCCGCAGGCATGCCGCGGCCAGTACGCCCGCCAGCAGCAGCCAGGGCGTGGACGGCAGGGCGATGGCGGCCGGCTGCGTGAGGCCCGTCTCGAGTTCGATGAAGGAAACGGGGTCGAGGATGGAAAATGGCTGGGCGCCGGGGCTGCCCGCGCCCAGGTAATCGAAGGTGACGGAAAAGCCCGTGGCCATGGCGCCGGGGACGATGCCGCCGGCCAGCGCCAGTGCGTCGAGGTAGCCGCTGGCGGGAATGGCCACGTCGGGCTGCACCAGCAGCACGTCCCAGCCTTGTACCGTGGAGATATTGTGCAGCTTGGCGTACTGTCCCACGCTGAAGAACAGCGTAAATTCGGCGATGGGGACGGCCATGGTGGTATTGCTGACGGTATAGTCGTAGCGCCACAGCGTGCCGCCCAGCGCTGTTGCCGTGTAGCCAATGCTGGTGGCGTGCGCGGCGGACATCATGCACAGCATGAGGCCCAGCAGCGATAGCAGCGTCTGTGTGATATGCCGTTGGATCTGCTTCATGCTCGCTCCCCCGTGCGGGCCGCCGCGCGGTCCTGGCAGAGGGCCAAGCAGGAAGCGTTCCTGAAAATTTATCGCTTGTAAAACAAGGACTTGAGCCTGGCACCGTCGTCGCGGCCAGGCGCACTGTCAAATGCGCTGACAGTCTTGCCCTAGTGCCTGGCCATGCCGTCCGTGCGGCTGGGGAATTATTTTATCAATCAATGAATTTAATTGCTTTTAATTCTTTAATATATATGTTTTAAAGTGACAAAGCGTGACAATAAATTAAAAAATACGGTTCATACTGACGTTGCTGCAAAACAGCTCCGCTAATATATTTTGCTGCCAGCCTGATATATTAACGTCGATAACCTAATTGGAGATATAGCATGACTGCATATGTAATCCAAAGCTTGCAAAATACGAATCTTTGCATTGGCGTCAATAGCGTGGCGGCAGGTTCTCCCGTGACCTTGCAAGTTCTTTCCGGCATCGGCGGCACGAATTCGCAATGGAATATGGACCCGAACTCCGGCTACATCACGCTGGCGTCGAATCCCAGCCTGTGCCTCGATGTGCAAGGCTACGATGGCCAGCAGGGCCAGGTGATCGTTGCCACGATGACACTGGGTCGTACCAGCCAGTTGTGGAATTGGGTGGGCCGCGCGCCCAACATCTCGAACGTGCAGTACCCGCAAATGGTACTGGACAACGCCAACAACAACGCCAATCCCGGCAATGCCATCCTCGTGTGGCCATACAACGGCGGACAGAACCAGAAATGGAGCTGCCTTGCCGTGCCTGCCCTGAAGGCCATGCTGGAAGCGGCGTAAGCATCCGGCGGGGAACGGTACTCCACTAGCTCCAGCGCCTTTGTTCCGCGTCGCTGGCGCTGGCTGTCTGCGGACATATCGCTGCCGTCATATCGGTAAATAGATGGCCGTGCCTGTTTTAAATGGGCGGCACTAATTCCTGACGTGTTAAGTGTAAGCTGGCACGCAATTGGATTGCGTCGTTTTATTTGCATTGTTTATCGTGATTCGAATGCTTATATTTTTTATGGGAGATTTAAAATAGAAACTCTGTGTTTTTATTTTACATGTTGCCGATATTTAATATTGGCAGGAATATCCATGTCCGTCAATTTCAGATAATCGCCGCGTACCTGTTTCATTTCAAAATAGGTAAATAACTGCTAGCCGAGGCATGGCTGACTCTGTCAGCGCTGTCCTACCCGTTTTGCGGGAGATGTCCGATTGTATGCCTGGTGGAAACACGCGATGATGATGTCAACGCTGCAACAACCCACCAATGGAGTATGCAATGCACAAGCCAGCCACACCCAGCGGACTGAACAAGCCATTCCTGCTGATTTGCCTGTTTACATTTTCGACCCTCGCGGCCACGCTGATGAATACAGGCGAGGCGCAGACGGACGATGCCGCGCCGGCGCCCGTGGCGCGCGACGCCGGCCACGGCGTCTTGCCCGCCTGCAGCACCGACGCCCTCAAACTGTCCGCCCAGTGCCAACCCCAACCGGCGCGCCAGGCTTGACCGCACCCTGCAGGCGCTGTTGCAGCAAGGCCAGTACAGCCGCTTCTTCCGGCGCCAGCGCCGGCAAGTCCTCCTGCAACTGCTGCTGCGCCCGGGCGCGCATGCCTTCCAATAAACTGCCATCCAGATACGATTCCAGCACGGCCGGGTGCACATAGCACTTGCGGCAGATCGTCGGCGTGTTGCCCAGCTTCTTTGCCACCGATTCGATCGCCTGCACGATGTTTTTCTTGGCTTGCGCCTCGGAATCGACCTGTTCGAAGGCCTGCAGCGCCAGCGCGGCCAGCAAGGTGCCGGACCAGGTGCGAAAATCCTTTGCCGTGTAGTCTTCTCCCGTCACCTCGCGCAGGTAATCGTTGACGTCGCCCGAATCGACGCCATGGCGCGCGCCATCCTCGTCGACATATTGAAACAGTTCCTGCCCCGGCAGTTCGCGCATGCGCTGCAGCACCCTGGCCAGGCGCCGGTCGCTGAGGCGGATATCGTGGCGCACGCCGCTCTTGCCCTTGAAGTTAAAGGCCACGGCGCTGCCGTCGACCTGCACGTGGCGCGTGCGTAGGGTGGTCAGGCCGAACGACTTGTTCGTGCGCGCATATTCCTCGTTGCCGATGCGCATCATCGTCAATTCCAGCAGGTGCACGATGGTGGCCAGTACTTTTTCACGGGGCAAACCCGGCAACTGCATGCCGCGCGCGACGGCGGCGCGGATGGCGGGCAGGGCGCGGCCAAAGCTGAGCATGCGTTCATATTTCACTTCGTCGCGCACCTGGCGCCAGCGCGCATGGTAGCGGTACTGCTTGCGGCCCCGCGCGTCGCGTCCCGTCGCCTGCAGGTGGCCGTTGGCGTGCGGGCAAATCCACACGTCCGTCCAGGCCGGTGGAATGGCCAGTGCCTTGAGGCGCGTCAAGGTGGCGGCATCGCGCAGGAACTGGCCGTCCGTGTCCCGGTAGCGGAACTTGCCGGGCTTGCCCAGGCGGATGATGCCGCTCTGGTGGTCGCCCGTGTAGCGCAGGCCGGCGGCGCGGGCCGTGGTGGTGGCAGATATTTCCATGACGCTAGCTTACCTTGCACGCCGCGCACCCGACGCGCCGTTATGCTAAGGTGCGCATTCGTAACGCCGTGCGCGGCAGACAGGAGCAGCAGATGTTTGGCAGAAAAAAGAATCTGGAAGAAGACCACGCCCCCCAGGCCGACAAGCAGTATGAAAAGAAATACACGGAAGATAGCTTCTGGGACAAGGTCGTCAAGTTCGCCAGGACGGCGGGACGCGAGGTCATCGAGAAAGCCCTGTGGCTGTACTACGCGGCGCAGCAGCCGAATACCCCGCTGTGGGCCAAGACGGCCATTTATGGCGCGCTCGGCTATTTCATTTCGCCCATCGATGCGATTCCCGACATCACGCCCGTGGTCGGCTATGCGGATGACTTGGCCGTGCTGGCGGCGGCTGTCGCCACGGTCGCCACCTACATCACGGCCGACGTCAAGGAACGCGCCGCCGACAAGCTGCGCGGCTGGTTCGGCGCCTAAGCGCCAGGCGCGGGCTGGCCCTTGACCGCGCTGCGGTAGCGGGCCCTGGCCTCGGTTTTCTTCACCGCCTCGCTGGCGATGTTCTGGGCCTTGATGCGGGCTTTTTCACTCTTGCTGCGCTGCTGCGCCACGTCCTTGTTGCCGATGCGGTTCGTCATGCTGGTCTCCTCGTTGAGTGTCAAGTTTGACCAGCACAGCGTACGCTCTTGCCCGGGCGACACCGTGCGCCCGCTCACACAAGCTGCATGCCTACCTGGCTGGCGCGCCGCTGCCCCCATGAGCCAGCAGGCGCAGCACGACTTCTTTCTGGAATGAACGAAACTCCTTGTCCGCGCTGACGTTGGCGAAGGCCAGCACGGCGGTCTTGCTGGCGCGGTCGACGCAGACGACAGACGCGGCGCCCGGATCGCCGCCGCTGTGCGTGGCCAGCGGCTTGCCATCGACGTCGCGCAGCAGCCAGACCAGGGCCTGGCGCACGGACGAGTCGGCGGGTACGACGGCGGTCACTTGCGGGGCGAAAAACAATTGTAGGGTGGCATCTTGCAGATAGCGGTGGCCGTCGACCCGGCCGCCATTGCTGAAAATGGCCAGGAAACGGGCAAAGTCGTGCGCGGAGCTGCGCAGCAGACCGGCTGGCCAGTCCGGATAGCCGACGGGCGGCAGCACTTGCAGGCCCGGTTCCTTGTGCGCATACGGCTGGGCGACGACGGCGCGCCGCGGCAAGCCGGCCAGGTTCCACGCCGTGCTGTCCATGCCCAGCGGTTCGAACAGGTGCTCGTGCGCGTAGGCGTCGAGGCCATCGGGGTTCAAACGGCCCACCAGATAGCCGAGCAGGGCGATACCGACATTGCTGTAGCGCCATTCAGTGCCGGGCCGTGCCGCAAACGATACATCGGCGTCGTACCAGGCGCCGCCGCGCGACAGGTAGCCCTTGACGAAGTCGCGCAGGGGCAATCGCGGGTCGCCCTGCACGGAAAATGCCGTCGTCTTTTCGTACACGGCGTCGGAAATGCCCGAGGTGTGGCTGAGCAAATGACGAAAGGTGATGGGCACGTCGGGAAACTTCGGGTGCATGAGCGGGAAGTCCAGATAGGCCGCCACCTTGTCGTCGAGCTGGAAGGCGCCCTGTTCCAGCAGCATCATGACGGCCGTGGCCGTGACGAGCTTGCTGACGGAGGCGATATGAAACGCCGTGCTGGCATCGGCTTTCTTGCCGGCCTGGATATCGGCCCAGCCATAGCCGCGCGCGAAAATGGTTTGCTCGCCGCGCACCACGGCCACGCTCATGCCCGGCGTTTCCGTGCGGGCCAGGCCATCGCGCATGAAGCCGTCAAATGCCGTTTCCCACGCCAGCCTGGCCGGATCGGTGGCGCAGCCCGCTTGCAGCAGGGCCAGTGAGACGCCCAGTCCCAGCACGCTTCTTCGTTTCATTGATTCTCTCTTTTGCCATTTTTAATTATCTTAACAATATTTCCGCCCGGCATAGGGGCAATTGACAAAACATTGCTGTGCGGCAATGACAATCGGGGATTGCCGGCGCCTATTCGCGCCAGTAGCGTTCCAGCAGGGGCTTGACCGTCAGCCCGTGCGCGACGATGGACAGGATGACGACGACCAAGGTGATGTCGGCCAGTTCGCGCGCCAGGCTGTGCGGCAAGCCATGCGCGATGGCATAGCTGAGGTAGTACAGCGAGCCGATGCCGCGCACGCCGAACCAGGCGGCCAGTCCCCGCAGACGCACGCTGGTGCCCGAGGCCAGCAAGCCGAGCATCACGCTGGCCGGGCGCGCCACCAGCAGCAGGAACAGCGCCACGCTCCACGCCTGCCAGCTCCAGGCGGCGGCCGTGACGGTGCCGCCCAGCAATAGCACCAGGGTCAGTTCCGACAGGCGCTCCAGATGTTCCTTGAAGACGAGAGATTCGCCGCTGACGGTCAGCGGCACCTCGCTGTCGTGCGGCTTGGCGGCGGACACGGCATGGGTTTCTTCTGCCTGCAGCAAGCCTTGCCGGTCTTCGGGCGCGCCGGCCAGCCGCAGTTCCGTCTGGCGCAAGGCCACGCCGGCAAAGAACACGGCCAGAAAGCCCCACGCGTGCAGCCAGGTGGCCACGCCATACACGAGGGCGATCAGGCCCAGGGCCGCCAGGTCATCCAGCATGGCGTGTTTCGGCTCCTTGGCGCGCACCTGCCAGCCCAGCCAGGCCAGCAGCGCGCCGCCGGCTGCACCCATGGCGATGGCGGCCCCGCTGGCCCACAGCAAGTCGCGCCACAGCCAGGTGGCGCCATGCGGCCCCAGCTCATGCAGGCCCAGCAAGCCTAGGCCCAGCATGACGAACGGAAAGCCGCTGCCATCGTTCATGCCCGCCTCGCTGGTCAAGATGAAGCGCAATTGCTCGCTGTCGCCCGCATGGCGCAGCTGCACGTCGGTGGCCAGCACGGGGTCGGTGGGAGCGAGGATGGCGCCCAGCAGCACGCCCGCGCCAAAGGGCAGGCCCAGCACCAGACATGAAAAGGCCGCCACCAGGGCCACGGAAATGGCCATCGACAGCCAGGCCAGGCGCAGCGAGGGCAGCCAGCGCGCCAGGCTGAAGGGCACGGGCATCTTGACGCCGGCGGAAAACAGGGAGATGAGGACGGCAATTTCCGTCAGGGTTTCCAGCAGAGGCGCCTGCTGCAGCAGGTCGAACGCAAACAGGCCGAGGAACATGGGCCCCAGCAGCAGGCCCACGCCCAGGTAAGCCATGGCCGAAGTCCATGGCAGTCGCGCGATGCCGGCGGCACCCAGGCCGCGCGCCAGCATCAGGCAGCCGATCAGGATGAACCAGGCGGTGGTGCTCATGCGAACCATTGTAGCGGCGCATGGGCACGGGCAGCGCGCCGCTGGGTTTTTTAAGCCTTGTGCAGCAACACCGTATCGTTTTGCGCCTGCATCTCGCGCACTTCGATGGGGTCGTGCGTGGAGCGCAAGCGGGGCAGGCTGTGCGGGTAGTGGGCGGTGATGAAGGTCAGCATCTGCTCGCGCACGAGGCAGCGCAATTCGAAGGCCGTGCCCGAATCGCGCGCACTGATGAGAAAGCGCACGCGCACGGCCCGCTCGTTCGAATCCGTCGCTTGCACCGTGCAAACCCGGCCATCCCATTGGGTGGCGGACTCGCAGATGCGCGTCAGTTCCGCGCGCAGCGGTTCGAGCGGGATGCTGAAGTCCAGCCACAGGAACACCGTGCCCAGGATGTCCGAGGAGGTATGCGTCCAGTTCTCGAACGGATTTTCGATGAACCACTGCAGCGGCACGATCAAACGCCGTTCATCCCACACGCGCACGACCACATACGTGCCCTTGATTTCCTCGACCGTACCCCATTCGCCATTGACGATCAGCACGTCGTCGATGCGGATGGGTTGAGAAAACGCAATTTGCAGCCCTGCAATGAAATTGCCGAGCACGGGGCGGGCGGCAATACCGGCCACCAGGCCCGCCACGCCGGCCGAAGCGAGCAGGCTGGCGCCGATCTGCCGCGCGCCGGGCAAGGTCAGCAGCACGAAGGATAGGCCCAGCAGGACGACGATGGCGTGCGCGCTGCGCGTCAGCACGCGGGCCTGGGTGATCCGGCGCCGCGCGCGCAGATTGTCGGCCGCGTCGACGGGATTGATCTGGGAAATCGTGATGCTGAGCGACTCGATGCATTGCATGGCCAGCCAGGTCAGCGCGATGATCAGCGCCACGCTGGCCAGGTGCGACATGGCCACCAGTGCCGGCGTGTCGTCGGGCGCGCTGGCCAGCACCATGCGCAGACCGAAGACGATCATGCACAGCTGGCTGGCGCGGAAGGCCACGCGCGCGACGTTGCTGGCAAGCGGGTGGCCATAGGCCAGTTTTTTCAGCAAGCCGATGCCGGCCCGGTGCACGACCATGGCGACCAGAGTGACGAGCAGGGCGGAAACGAGCACGGTCAGCGCCGAACGCAGCGGGCCTCCCATCAGCGAGTGAAACGTGCTGAGATCCATAGGCGAAAACTCCTTGAGATTGGTGAGATGGATATCGGAAGCGGCTATTTTACGGGCAGATGACGTCGCGGGGGCGTGCGTTGCCGAACGGATAAGAGCTGCATCAAGGTGGATACTGGACGAAATTGCTGCGCTGCGCCATACCTGGTTGCCGTTTCACTACGGAAAGCAGACGCGCGTCGCCGCATGGAAAACATAGCCATACTTGCCATGCTTTTTGTTTTTGCAAAGGAAAACGATGATAGTACGATCACTCCGAATGTCCTTGCGCTTCATCCTGCCACTGGCCCTGGTGCTGGGACTGTTTGCTTATATCGTGGTACCCCTGCTCGACAATATCACCCTGCGCTGGTATGTGCGCGACCTCGACAGCCGGGCAGAATTACTCGCTGGAACCCTCCGGCCCTCGCTCACTGAATACCTGCCCGCGCGGGACGCCACCCGCATCGGCGAACTGTTCCAGGGCGCCACACGCGACGAACGCCTGATCGCCATCGGCTTTTGTGATAACGCGGGCCACCTGGTCTATCAGTCCGCGCAATACCCCGCTTCCATCGGCTGCTGGAGCACGCCTCCCACGGGCGGCCTGTACAAATCCCTGGCGCAATTGCCGCAAGGGCAAGTCCACATCAGCGAAACGCCCGTCATGCAGGAGGCATCCCAGCTGGGCCGCCTGGTGCTGGTACAGGACATGAGCTTTGTCGAGCGCCGCAATACGGATACCAAGCGTTTTATCTTTGCCTTCCTGGCCGTGCTGGCCGTGCTGATTTCCCTGATGACCGTGTTCGTGGCGCACCTGAGCTGGCGCGGCTGGCTGTCGGCCGTGAAGGATATTTTACGGGGCGAGTTGCTGACGAAAAGTAATGGCGCAGTGGCCGCCGCCACGGAGCCCGCCGCCGCGCCCGCGCCGCCACCGGAAATGCAACCGCTGATCGGCGACTTGCGCGAATTGCTGCAGGAATACCATCTGGAACGCCAGGGAGATAACGGCTGGTCATCCGACTGGACGCCGGACAAGCTGCGCGCCT
This sequence comes from Janthinobacterium salmonicoloratum, assembly GCF_051380845.1. Taxonomy (NCBI): domain Bacteria; kingdom Pseudomonadati; phylum Pseudomonadota; class Betaproteobacteria; order Burkholderiales; family Oxalobacteraceae; genus Janthinobacterium; species Janthinobacterium salmonicoloratum. The sequence continues at coordinate 195,475 of NZ_JBNYXV010000009.1, forward strand.
TGCTGGAAGCGGACTTGCAGGGCGACCAGGTGCTGGTGGTGTCGAACCGTGAACCGTATATCCACACGAAAACGGACGCAGGCATCACGGTGCAGCGCCCCGCCAGCGGCCTGGTGACGGCCGTGGAAGCCGTGATGCGCGCCTGTTCCGGCACGTGGATCGCGCATGGCGCCGGTTCCGCCGACCGCGAAACGGTGGATAAGCTCGACCACGTGCCCGTGCCGCCCGACAATCCCAGCTATACCTTGCGCCGCGTGTGGCTGACGGAAGAGGAGGAGCAGGGATACTATTATGGCTTCGCCAATGAGGGCATGTGGCCGCTGTGCCATATCGCCCACGTGCGCCCCGTGTTCCGCTCGTCCGACTGGGAGCAGTATGTGAAGGTCAACCGCCGCTTCGCCGACGCCGTGATTGCCGAGGCGAAAACGGACAACCCCGTCGTGCTGGTGCAGGATTACCACTTTGCCTTGCTGCCGCGCATGGTGCGCGAAGCGTTGCCGAAAGCGACGATTATCACCTTCTGGCATATCCCTTGGCCAAACTCGGAATCGTTCGGCATTTGCCCTTGGCGCGAAGAAATCCTCGACGGCTTGCTGGGCAGCACGATTCTTGGTTTCCACACGCCGTTCCACCGCAAGAATTTCCTCGAAACGGTGGACCGCTACCTGGAAACCCGCATCGAACCGGAAGCGTCGACCATCTCCTATGGCGGCGAGATGACGCAGGTCGAGGATTACCCGATTTCCATCGCCTGGCCGGAAGACAATCCGGCGCAGCCCGACGTGGCCACGTGCCGCGCGCAAATCCGCGCCGAACTGGGCGTGGCGCAAGACCACTTGCTGGGCATCGGCGTGGACCGCCTCGATTACACGAAAGGCATCGTCGAACGCTTCCAGGCCGTCGAGCGCATGCTGGAACAGCAGCCTGGCATGGTGGGCAATTTTACCTTCGTGCAAATCGCTGCCCCGAGCCGCGCGTCGCTCGATGAATATCAAAGTTTCGATGCCAGGGTGCGCAAGATGGTCGAGCGCATCAACCGCCGCTTCGGCGGCGGCGATTACGTGCCCATCCTGCTGAAGGCCGAGCACCATGGCCAGGACGACTTGCAGCGCTATTTCCGCGCGTCCGAGGTGTGCATGGTGACGAGCTTGCATGACGGCATGAATCTGGTGGCCAAGGAATTCATCGCCGCGCGCGATGACGAACTGGGCGTGCTGGTGCTGTCGCAATTCACGGGCGCCGCGCGCGAGCTGCACGAAGCGCTGATCATCAATCCGTATCACATCGAGCAGGGCGCCGACGCCCTCTACCGCGCCCTCGTGATGCCGCCCGTGGAGCAGCGCGAGCGCATGAAAAGCATGCGGGCCAGAGTCAAGCATTTCAATGTGTACCGCTGGGCCGGGCGCATGCTGCTGGACGCGGCCCGTTTGCGCCAGCGCGACAAGGTCATGACCAAGATCGACGCCCACAGCCGCATCAAGCGGCGCAAGGGGCTCTGATGGCCGATATCCCTGACGATAGCGCAGCCCTGTTGCAGCTGCTGAGTACTCCCGGCAGCGCCGTCTTCCTCGACTTCGACGGCACCCTGGTCGACCTGGCGCCCACGCCCGATGGCGTGCGCCTGGAAGCGGGCGTGGTCGAAGCGCTGGCGCTGCTGGCCGAGCGCCACGGCGGCGCGCTGGCCCTCATTTCCGGGCGTCCGACGGCGCAGATCGATGCCATGCTGGCGCCCTTGATCTTGCCGGTGGCCGGCGTGCACGGCGTGGAGCGGCGCGGCGCCGATGGCGCGCTGCATGTGGCGGCCACGCCTGACGTCTCGCCCGTGCTGGCGCGCGCCCTGGCGCTGGCCGCTGTCCACCCCGGCTTGCTGGTGGAACAGAAGCGGGGCGCCGTGGCCCTGCATTACCGCCTGGCACCGGAACTCGGGCAACTATGTGTGCAGGAAATGACGGCAGCCGTGCAAGCGTGCCCGGGGGTATTGCTGTTGCATGGCAAAATGGTCCTGGAAGCCAAGCCGGCCGCCACGGACAAGGGCGGCGCCATCGCCGCCTTCATGGCCGAGGCGCCATTCGCCGGCCGCCGGCCCGTGTTCGCGGGCGACGATACCACCGATGAGGCAGGCTTTGCCTTTGTACAACAAGTTGGCGGGCAGGGCGTAAAGGTGGGCAGCGGCCACAGCGCCGCCACCCTGCGCCTGGCCAGCCCGGGCGCCTTGCGCGCCGCGCTGCTGGCCGCCTCCGTATCCCCAGAAGGAGTAGATGATGACGAGTTCCCAAGAACAAGTGTATGACACGCCCAGCGGCGCTGCCGCCTCGCTGGCCGCTTCCGCCACCGCTGCGGCCAGCGCGTCGGCACCTGCCACCCCCATCCAGGCTAGCCTCAACTGCGGCGTGGTGGGCAATTGCGCCTTCAGCGCCCTGATTGACCAGGCCGGGCAAGTCGTCTGGTCCTGCCTGCCACGTTTCGATGGCGATCCCGTCTTCAATCGCTTGCTGGATGACACGGAAAACGGCAGCGTGTGGGCCATCGACATTGAAAATTATGCGCGCAGCGAGCAATTCTACGAACCGAACACGGCCGTACTGCGCACGCGTTTGTACGACACGGAAGGGCGCGGCGTGGAAATCACGGATTTCGCGCCCCGATTCCTCAGCCGCGACCGCATGTTCCGCCCGCTGATGCTGATCCGCCGCGTGCGTCCGCTCGATCACGCCGTGCGCATCCGGGTGCGCCTGCGCCCCCGCTACGATTGGGGCAAGCTGGCGCCGCAGATCACGCAGGGCAGCCACCACATCCGCTATGTGGGACCGGAGCAGACCTTGCGCCTGAATACGGATGTGTCGCTCAACTATGTACTGAGCGAAACGTATTTCGTGCTGGGCGGCACCGCCAACTTCCTGCTGGGCCCCGATGAAACCCTGGCCGGCGGCATCGACGAGACGGCGCGCATCTTCGAAAAGGAAACCATCAATTATTGGCGCACCTACACGCGCCGGCTGGCCGTGCCGCTGGAATGGCAGGACGTGGTCATCCGCGCCGCCATCACATTAAAGCTGTCTTTATATGAAGACACGGGCGCCATCATCGCCGCCATGACCACCAGTATCCCGGAAGCGCCGGGCAGCAGCCGTAACTGGGATTACCGTTACTGCTGGCTGCGCGACGCCTTCTTTGTCGTGCGCGCCCTGAACAGCCTGTCCGAAGTGGGCACGATGGAAGAGTATTTGCGCTGGCTGACGAATATCGTGGCCCGCTCGAAAGGTGGCCACATTCAGCCCCTGTACGGCATCGGCCTGGAAGAGCAGTTGCCGGAATCGATGCTCGACCACTTGCCTGGCTACCGGGGCAACGGCCCCGTGCGCGTTGGCAACCAGGCGCAGGAACATTTCCAGCACGATGTGTACGGCAACATCGTCCTTGGTGCGGCGCAAGCTTTCCTTGACCACCGTTTGTTCCACCGGGCCGGCAAGGCTGAGTTTGCCGCGCTGGAAGCCGTGGGCGACCAGGCATTCCGGTTGCATGCGGAGCCGGACGCGGGCATGTGGGAGCTGCGCACGCGGGCGCGCGTGCATACCTCGTCCATGCTGATGAGCTGGGCCGCCTGCGACCGCCTGGCCAAGGTCGCCCATAAGCTGGGTTTGCCGGACCGGGCCGACCACTGGAACAGCCGCGCCGTGCTGATCCGCGAACGCCTGCTGCGCGAAGCGTGGAGCGAGGAGCGCCAGGCCTTCGCCGAAAGCCTGGGCGGGCGCGACCTGGACGCCTCCGTCCTGCTGATGGCGGAAGTCAACTTCATCGACCCCATGGACCCGCGATTCATCGCGACAGTCGATGCGCTGGAAGCGTCGCTGTGCGACGGCCCCTACATGCGCCGCTACGAGGCGCCCGACGACTTCGGCAAGCCGGAAACAGCCTTCAACATCTGCACCTTCTGGCGCATCGACGCCCTGGCCCGCATCGGCAGGAAAGACGAGGCGCGCAAGATCTTCGAAACGATGCTAATGGCGCGCAACCACCTGGGCCTGTTGTCGGAAGATACACATCCCGTGACGGGCGAAATGTGGGGCAATTTCCCGCAGACGTATTCGATGGTGGGGTTGATCAATTGCGCGGTCAGGTTGTCGGCGCCGTGGGATAGTGCGATTTAATTGTATCGTGCTCCATTCCCGTGAGCAGTCCATGCCAGTCCCTATAATGGGCGTGTTGACGTGCTTGCGGGCGTTTTAGCGTCAGGTCATAACAATCGTTGGCGCGCCGGCACCCGAAACGCCGAATGGCATCCACACAGATGAATACGAAATATCGAGATGACGACAGTAAGCGAAATTTTAGCGACAATAAATGAGAGTATTTTTTTTGAGACTATTTTTCAGAAAGATACTGACTGGGATGCTGCATTGTGCGCCAGGGACTCTTTTGAGTTTGATGGCGCATGGTGTGCCAGCTACGAAAAAGTGACCGCATCTTGTCCACCCGAAGGCGTCCTGGTGAAGGAAATCAGGGAGATCGTATTCAAGAAAGTGTATCAAGTCACTGAAAATTCCGACCTTGCTGGATATGTGTCGGACGACATGGGCTTGATTGCGCAGGCATGTCACCATAAAGTCGAGACCGACTTTATCGACAATCTCTGGAAAACCTATATGCGCGGAGAATTTCCAACTTGAGCTGATACAGGCTTGGTTCAAAGTGCAGAAATGATCTCGATCTGTCCAGTTGAAGATTGATAGTACATGATGGGCACGGTCGAGTCTTCCGCGCTACCGTTTCGACGTGCGACGTCATTTTAGCTACCAGTTGCGCGCTCGCCACGCCCATACAACCTGCATTCCGCCGCCAGCGCCAGCAAATTCGGATCGCGCTCGCGGCTGCTCAGCATCAGCAGAGTGATCTGCTGGTGCGAGCCGTAGCGCGCGTCCAGCGGCAGCAGTTCGATGCGCGAGCTGAAGGCGCGCACGCGGCCCGGCAGCAGGCTGTAGCCGATGCCGCCGCTGACCAGGTTGATCAGTGAGAAGATGTCGCCCACGCGCATGGCCGTGTCGGGCACGAAGCCCGCCAGTTCAAATGCATGGTTGAAGCTTTGCGAGGTGACGAATCCTTCGTTGAGCGTGACGAATTTGTCATCGCGCAGCTGCTGCAAGTCCACCGAGGCCGCGCCGGCATACGGCGAGCCGAGCGGGGCGGCCAGGTAGACGTCGTCCTGGAACAGCGGCACCGCCACCAGACCGGCATGGTGTTCGTTTTCCTGCACGCCGACGATGATGGCGTCCAGGCGGCCATCAGCCAGGCTTTGCAGCAGTTCGCGGTTCGAGCCCAGGGTCAGGTCAATGTCGAGACCGGGCCGGCGCAGTTTCAAGGCGATCACCAGTTGCGGGATGCAGTGCAGGGTCAAGGAATACAGCGAACCGATTTTCAAGCGCACGGGGTTGATGCCGGACATTTCGCGCACCTTGCGCACGCCTTCTTCGCACTCGGCCAGCACGCGCCGCGCCGATTCGGCAAAAGTGTAGGCCGCATGCAGCGGGATCAGGCTGCGTCCCTCGCGCTTGAACAGGGGACAGCGCAAGCCGTCTTCCAGTGTATGCAGGGCGCGGTGCACGCTGACCGTGCTCTGGCCCAGCGCATCGGCCACCCGCGCCAGATTGTTCAATTCCATAAAGCTGAGAAAAACTTCCAGCTTTTTCAGGGTGATTTCTTCGTTGATGGCCATGGCCAGCCTCTTTCAAGGGAGTTCATTAACTTCAAGGTAATGAATATGGTAGCAGCTTGATTGTCGCGGCTCCGTTTTCGCTCTATCGTCAGGCTTCGATAGCTCACTTCGGAGGCAAGATGTCAACCGCCACAGCAGCGCCAGCGCAGCGGCAAAAACAATGGGACACGCGGCGCACCGAGAAACGCCGCCGGCTCGATGCCGTGCGCCAGTACGCCAGCGGCCCCGTGCTGCAACAGGGCGACATGGTCGCCGTGCTCGAAGCCTTGCTCGCGCCGGGCGACCGCGTTGTTCTTGAAGGCAATAACCAGAAGCAGGCCGATTTTCTCGCCCGCATGCTGACCCAGGTCAATCCCGACAAGATCCACCATCTGCACTTGATCATGCCCAGCGTCAGCCTGCCCGAGCACCTCGACCTGTTCGAACGGGGCATCGCCCGCAAGCTCGATTTTTCCTTTGCCGGCACGCAAAGCCTGCGCATCGCCCAGTTTCTGCAGGATGGCTTGCTGGAAGTGGGTGCCATCCATACGTATATCGAACTGTATGCGCGTCTGTTCGTCGACCTCACGCCCAACGTCGTCATGGTGGCCGGCTACATGGCCGACCGCCAGGGCAATCTGTACACGGGTCCCAGCACGGAAGACACGCCCACTTTGGTGGAATCGGCGGCCTTCCGCGACGGCATCGTCATCGCCCAGGTGAACCAGATCGTCGACGACGTCAGCGACTTGCCGCGCGTCGACGTGCCCGGCTCGTGGATCGATTTCGTCGTGCAGTCGGACAAACCGTTCTTCATCGAGCCGCTGTTTACCCGCGACCCGCGCGTCATTAAACCTGTGCACGTGCTGATGGCCATGATGGCGATCCGCGGCGTGTATGAAAAACACCAGGTGCAGTCGCTCAATCACGGTATCGGCTTCAACACGGCCGCCATCGAGCTGATTTTGCCCACGTATGGCGAGCAGCTGGGCTTGAAGGGCAAGATTTGCCGCAACTGGGTGCTCAATCCCCATCCCACCCTGATACCGGCCATCGAGACGGGCTGGGTCGAGAGCGTGCATTGCTTCGGCGCGGAACTGGGCATGGAAGGCTATGCGGCTGCGCGGCCCGACGTGTTTTTCACGGGCCGCGACGGCTCGATGCGCTCGAACCGCGCCCTGTGCCAGCTGGCCGGCCAGTACGCGGTCGACCTGTTCATCGGCGCGACTTTGCAGATGGATGGCCTGGGCAACTCGTCGACCGTGACGAATGGCCGCCTGGCCGGCTTCGGCGGCGCGCCCAACATGGGCCACGACCCGCACGGACGGCGCCACCCGACACCCGCCTGGCTGGACCTGATCGAGACGGACGATCCGCTGGCGCGCGGCAAAAAGCTGGTGGTGCAGATGGTCGAGACGTTCCAGGATGGCGGCCAGCCGACCATCGTCGAATCGCTGGACGCCGTGGCCGTGGGCCAGGCCAGCGGCATGCCGCTGGCGCCCGTGATGATCTATGGCGACGACGTCACGCACGTGCTGACGGAGGAGGGCATCGCCTACCTGTACAAGGCCCGTTCACTCGACGAGCGCAAGGCCATGCTGGCGGCGGTCGCCGGCGTGACGCCCATCGGCCTGCGCCACGACCCGAAGACCACGGCCAAATTGCGCGCCGACGGCCTGATCGCGCTGCCCGAGGATATCGGCGTGCAGCGCGGCGAGGCGAACCGCTCGCTGCTGGCGGCGAAAAGCATCGCCGACCTGGTCGAATGGTCCGACGGCCTGTATCAACCCCCCGCCAAATTCAGGAGCTGGTAATGAGCACAATGATGACGACAATGATGATGACGACAGCGCCGGTGCGGGAGCGCGCCGCCGCGCTGGCGCGGCAGGTGCTGCAGGCGCTGCTCGATGAAGTGACCCTGACGCCGAAACCGGGCCTGGTCGATTTGCGCAGCCGTGGCGCCCATACAGATTTGAACTGGGCCCTGATGTGCCATTCGGCCTGCGTGCTGCAACCGGTGTTTGCCGCCATGGCGCAGGCAGGCTGGGAAGGTAACGATGACGACGGCCTGCGCCAGCGCATCGGCGCCATCGGCCGCGATGGGGAGGCGCTGATGCTGGCAGCTACGGGTGGCGTGAACACGCACCGGGGCGCCATCTGGGCGCTGGGCCTGCTGGTGACGGCGGCGGCGCAGCAGGGCGCGCGCGGCGCGTCGCTGGCGCCAAAAGCCGTGGCGGCGCGGGCCGGTGCGCTGGCCCGTTTGCATGATCGCAGCGCGCCAGGCGAGACGGGCAACAAGGGCGAGCTGGCCTGCCGCCAGTATCGGGTCGAAGGGGCCCGCGGCCAGGCCCGCGCGGGTTTTCCCCTGGTGACGGGCGCCGGGTTGCAGGCTTTGCACGCCTCGCGGGCGCGCGGCGACAACGAAACGACAGCGCGCCTGAACGCATTGCTGGCGATTATCAGCCAGCTGGACGACACCTGCGTGCTGTCGCGCGGCGGCGAGACGGCTTTGCTGGCGCTGCAGGCGGGTGCGGCGCGGGTGCTGGCCGCCGGCGGCGCGGCCACTGCCGCCGGGTCGCAGGCGCTGCTGGCGCTGGAAGCGGTGGCGCTGGCGCGCGGCGTGTCGCCGGGCGGCGCGGCGGACCTGCTGGCGGCCACCCTGTTCCTGGATCGATTGACAGAAGGAGAAGCGCATGGAGACGCGTGACTATACATTCCCGGCCGGGCAGCCGGCCTCAGGGCGCGCCCTGGCCGGCGTGGTGGGCTCCGGCGACCTGGAAGTGCTGCTGCAGCCCGGCGACGATGGCGTGACCCGCATCATTGTCAACACCTCCGTCGACGGCAAGGGCGCCGTGTGGGATGCGCTCCTGCAGCGCGTATTCGGCGGCGAGCCGCTGCCGGCGGCGCGCATCGCCATCAACGATTGCGGCGCCACGCCGGGCGTGGTGCGCATGCGCATCGAGCAAGCCTACGAAGAATTGCAAGCGGGGAGGACGGCATGAGCACATTGAAGGAATTACTCGAACGCGACAGCTTCATCGAGCGCGGTGCCCGCAGCCGGGCGCGTGCCTTGCTGGACGCTGGCAGCATGCGCGAACTTCTCGACCCGTTCTGCGGCATCGCTTCCCCCTGGCTGCCGCGGCAGGGCGTGACGGCCCAGGCCGACGATGGCGTGGTAGTGGCCAAGGGCTTGTTCGACGGCCAGCCGGCCGTGGTGCTGGCCATCGAGGGCGCCTACCAGGGCGGCAGCATGGGTGAGGTTGGGGGCGCGAAGATCGCCGGCGCGCTGGAACTGGCGGCGCGCGATAACCGCCAGGGCGTGCCGACGCGGGCCGTGATCCTGTTCGAAACGGGCGGCGTGCGCCTGCAGGAAGCCAACCTGGGCCTCGCTGCCATTGCCGATATCCATGCCGCCATCGTCGACCTGCGCCGCTACCAGCCCGTCATCGGCATCACGGCCGGCACCGTCGGCTGCTACGGCGGCATGTCGATCGCGGCGGGCCTGTGCAGCTATCTGATCGTCACGCGCGAGGCGCGCCTGGGTCTCAACGGGCCGGCCGTGATCGAGCAGGAAGCGGGCGTGGACGAATTCGACTCGCGCAACAAGCCCTACATCTGGAGCCTGACGGGCGGCGAGCAGCGCTTTCACAGCGGCCTGGCCGACGCCTATGTGGCGGATGACACGGCGCAGATGCGCGCCACCGTGGCCGAATTGTTCGCCCGCGGCGTGCCGCAGCAGCACCGCAGCAGCCAGGCAGACGTCTTCCTGGCCCGCCTGGCGGAAGTGGACGCCGGCCCGCAAGCTACGCCAGGCGACGTGCGCGCCGTCTACAGCAAAGGAGTCGCAGCATGAACGCCATTACCGATACGAGCCGCGGCGCCACCTGGCTCGCGGCCCTGACGCACAATGCCGCGCCGCTGGACGGCTTTCCGCCTTCCGTGCGCGTGGTGGACGCGCCGCTGGCGGGCGAGCCGGCGCGTTACCTGGCCGTGCTGCCCGACCCGGACAACCGTTTTACCCGTGCGCGCACGGGTGAAATCGGCCTGGTCGAAGCGTGGCAGCTGGCGCGCGCCGTGAAGCAGGTGGTTATTGAGGACCACGCGCTGGCCGTCAAGCGTCCCATCGTCGCCGTCATCGACGTGGCCAGCCAGGCGTATGGCCGGCGCGAAGAAGCGTACGGCATCCACCAGGCGCTGGCCGGCGCGGCGGGGGCTTACGCCGAGGCGCGCCTGGCCGGCCATCCCGTGATCGGCCTGATCGTCGGCAAGGCCATGTCGGGTGCTTTTCTCGCCCACGGTTACCAGGCCAACCGCCTGATCGCCCTGGACGATCCGCAAGTGATGGTGCATGCCATGGGCAAGGCGTCGGCCGCGCGCATCACCCTGCGCACCGTCGCAGCGCTCGAAGCGCTGGCCGAGACCATCGCGCCGATGGCTTACGACATCCGCAACTACGCCACCCTGGGGCTGCTGTGGCAAACCTTGCAGGTGGCGCAGCCGGACGATCCGTCGGCCCAGGATACGGCCACCGTCGACGCCTGCCTGCGGGCGGCGCTGGCCGACATCCGTGCCGCTCCGGAGCGCGATCTGTCCAGCCGCCTGGGTGCGTCGCACCGCCAGGCCTCGGTCCGGGTCAGGGAGGTGCTAGGGCAGCAATGGTAGGTGCAACACAAGAGAAGACATCAAGTCATTCCATTCCTATAGAGGAGACACATCATGATCATTTACGGAACCGCATTGCTGGCCCTGTGCCATTTGCTTGGCATCTTCCTGGGCGACTTGCTCGGGCAGTTGATGGGCGTCAAGACCAACGTGGGTGGCGTGGGCATCGCCATGCTGCTGCTGATTTGCGCCCGGCTCTACATGCAGCGCCGCGCCTGGCTGCCGCAGATGACGGAACGGGGCGTCGAATACTGGGGCGCCATGTATATTCCCGTGGTGGTGGCGATGGCGGCGCAGCAGGACGTGGTCGCGGCGCTGCGCGGCGGCCCGGTGGCCGTGCTGGCCGCCATCGGTTCCGTGCTGGTCTGCGGCGCCGTGATTTCTCTGATTAACAGGATGGAAAGCCCGGCCGCCATCGCCGCCGCCGAAGCTGAGGGTCTGCAAGCCGAATCCACGCTGATGAAGGAGCACCGTCATGCTTGAAATCTTTGAAAAAGCCGCCATCCACAATGGCCTGGTGACGGCATTCGCCTTTGTCGGCCTGATCATGCTGCTGTCGGTGGCGCTGTCGAAGTATCTGACCCTGGGCCGCGTGCACGGCTCGGCCATTGCCATCGTGATTGGCCTGGGGCTCGCTTACTGGGGCGGCGTGCATAGCGGCGGCCACAAGGGCCTGGCCGATTTGTCGCTGTTCGGCGGCATCGGCCTGATGGGCGGCGCCATGCTGCGCGACTTCGCCATCGTCGCCACCGCCTTCGAAGTGCAAGCGACCGAGGCGCGCAAGGCCGGCTTGATCGGCGTCGTGGCGCTGATGCTGGGCGTGGTGCTGCCGTTCCTCGTGGGCGCCGGCGTCGCCTATGCGTTTGGTTATTCAGATGCCGTGAGCATGACCACCATCGGCGCCGGCGCCGTCACGTATATCGTCGGCCCCGTCACGGGTGCGGCCATCGGTGCCAGCTCGGACGTCATGGCCCTCAGCATCGCGGCGGGCTTGATCAAGGCCATTCTGGTGATGGTGGGCACGCCCGCAGCGGCGCGCTTCCTGCGCCTGAAAACGCCGCGCTCGGCGATGGTGTTCGGCGGCCTGGCCGGCACGGTCAGCGGCGTGTCGGCCGGATTGGCCGCCACCGACCGCAAACTGGTGCCGTATGGCGCGCTTGTGGCCACGTTTCATACGGGCCTGGGCTGTCTGCTGGGACCATCGTTGCTGTTCTTTGCCGTCAAGGCGGTGGTGGCCTGATGGAAGCCTGGCGCGCGCATGATTTGCTGTGGCTGGACAGTCTGCCGGACGACGCATCCTTGCCCGCCTGGCTGGACGCGGCCTGGCTGCGGGAGGCGCCGCTGGTGGTGCGGCGCGCCAGCTGTGCGCCCGGACGCATTCCCGTGGGCTTGCGCGGCATGCTGCGCAGCGAGCGGCATGCGTGCGAAGTGGAGGTCGCTGCCGTCGTGCGCCGCGTGACGCCGGAAATGCTGGCGCGGATGCCGATGCCAGGTTTTTCCTGCGCTGCGCTCGATGCGCTGCGGCAGGTGGCGCCCTTGCTCGACGCCACGGGCTGGGCCTGGGGACCGACGGGCGGCGTGGGTTTCGCGCTGGCCAGCGGCTTGCCCGTGCTGCGCGCCGACAGCGACCTCGATCTCGTGCTGCGCATCGTCGCGCCGCCGGACGCTGCCCAGGCCGACGCCCTGCGCGCCATAGCGGCGAGCGTCACGGCGTGCCGGCTGGACCTGCAGATCGACACGGGCCATGGCGGTTTTGCCTACGCCGAGTGGGCGGCGGGCCGGGGCAGGGTCTTGCTGAAGACGGACCAGGGGCCCATGCTGACGGCCACGCCATGGGAGCGTGCATGAGCGTGTTATTTACCTTTCCCGGCCAGGGCGCCCAGTATGCGGGCATGCTGCACGCGCTGCCGGACGACGCGGCGGTGAGGGCGGCTCTGGCCGAAGCGGCGGGCGTGCTGGGCCACGATCCTTTGGCGCTGGACACGGCTTGCGCGCTGGCGTCGACACGGGCCGTGCAACTGTGCTTGCTGATTGCGGGCGTGGCCATGGCGCGTTCCCTGGCCGCGCGCGGCGCGACACCCGACATGGTGGCCGGCTTTTCCATCGGCGAGTATGCGGCGGCCGTCGTGGCTGGCGCGCTCGATTATGCGGATGCCGTGCGCCTGGTGGCGCGGCGCGGAGAATTGATGGAGCAGGCGTATCCCACCGGCTACGGCATGGCGGCCATCATCGGGCTTGAACTGGCGCAACTCGAATCGTTGCTGGCCCAGGTGCACGGCGCCGCCACGCCTGTGTATATCGCCAACCTGAACGCGCCGCGCCAGATCGCCATTGCCGGCAGCGAACCCGCCCTGCAAGCCGTCATGGCGCTGGCCCTGGCGCATGGCGCCAGCAAGGCCAAGCGCCTGGCCGTCAGCGTGCCGTCGCACTGTCCGCTGCTGGAAGGCGCCGCGACCGACATGGCCGCCGCCTTCGATGGCGTGCTTGTGCGCCGCCCGTCGCTCGTTTACCTGAGCAGCAGCGCGGCGCGCGCGCTGTTCGATCCGGCCCGCATCCGCGACAGCCTGGCCGCCAACATGGCGCAGCGCGTGCAGTGGACTAGCACCATACGCCTGGCGTGGGAGCGGGGCGCCCGGCTGGCGCTGGAAATGCCGCCGGGCAGCGTGCTGACGCGGCTGACGGCGCCTGACTTCACGGACGGCGTGGCCGTCTGCTGCGACGGCAACCGGGGCGACAGCCTGCTGGCGCTGGTGCAGCGCGAGCAGAATAGGGATACGGACAGGGCTTGACGTCAGGCAATATGGCGCAGCGCTTTCCGGTAGAATCGGCGCACCCACTTCCTTCGGAGCCGCCATGCCACTGTCCCGTCCAGCCGCTGCGGCCTTGCTCGCATTTGCCCTGTTCTGCAGGACCGCGCAGGCGCAATTGCCCGTCCTTGATGCCGCCACACGGGGGCAGTTGATCGATACCCTGCGCCAGCAGCTCAATGACTATTATGTGTTTCCAGAGGTAGCCGCCAGGATCGATGCGGCACTGCGGGCCAAGCATTACGGCCAGCACAAGCCCGTCTACGTGCTGACGGGACCCCGTACTTTCTCCGGCGCGGAAGAATTCAGCTACAAGCTGCAACAGCTCAAGCGCGCGACCCTGGTGGGCGAGACAACGGGCGGCGGCGCCAATCCCGGCCGCATGCGTGAACTGGGTCCGCATTTCGCCGCCTTCATCCCGAACGGGCGCGCCATCAATCCGATTAGCAAGAGCAATTGGGAAGGCAATGGCGTGACGCCCGATATCGGCGTGCCGGCCAGCGAGGCGCTGGAAAAGGCCCATCAACTGGCGCTGGAGCGATTGGCGGCGGCGCGCGTCGATCCCCGGCCTGGAGAAAAACGCGGTGAATTGAAGCCCTAGCGTGACGCGGCGGTGCTATGCACGGGTGTCCACTGCCTTCAATTTATGCGCCTGCAGCCGGCGCGAACGGCGCTTTCTTTCCCAGATGACGATGCCTGTGATGGACAGCATGGCCACCATCACGCCCATGAAGGACATCAGTATACGTCCCGGCAGGCCGAGGATGCGGCCCGAGTGCAGGGGGAATTGCAGTTGCACGAAGACGTCGGCTGCCGTGCCTTCCCACGGCTTGTGCTGGCCTATGATGCTGCCGTCCATGCCATCGACGTACAGGTTCGACAGGCCCATGCCGGCCGCGCCGAATTCGTCGGCGGGGTCGAAGAACGAGACGTTGTAGAACGAATAATTGCCGCCATAATAAATACCGCCGATGGGCGCCGTGATGCCGCGCTGCACGGCTTGCTTCTTGGCGATCTCCACAGCCTGCTCGAAGCCGATCACGGGCGTGATGTAGGTGCCGTAGGGCGCTGGCGTTTGCGTTTCGTACGGTCCCGGCGTGGTGGTGGAAACGAGCGACATGACGGGATAAAACACTTCGCGGTACAGGTTCAGCGAGAACGACGTAAACGCGACGACGATAATGATGCTCCACACCCACAGGCCGCCCGCGCGGTGCAAATCGAAATTGAGCTTGTAGCCGCCGGCCGCCCAGCGGACCACCCACGACGGTTTCCAGCGTTGCCACCAGTTGGCGGCGTCGCGGTGGCGCGGCGCGTCAGCCCGTTCACGCAAACGGCGCGGCGTCGTCAGATAGAACGCCACCATGCTGTCGAGCAGCCAGATCAGGGCAACCGTGCCCATCAGCCAGTAACCCCAGCGGTCCGTGCCCCAGAAAGCGGGCACGTGCAGGCTGTAGTGCAAGTGGCGCAAGAACGGCATCAGGCTGCGGCGCGACAGGGAGATGGCTGTCGAATCGCGCGTGCCCGTGATGTGCGCCGTGACGGGGTCGATGTAGACGGTGTTGTAGTCGAGTACGAACGGTTTGTTCGTGGCCGGATCGGTCAATGGGCGTACCATGAACGCGGCCGCATGGCCTTCTTCCAGGCCCAGGGTCATGTAATTGACTTCCACGCGCGGGTCGGCGGCCGCTACCTTGTGCGCCAGCGCAAATGGTTGCTGCAGTGGGCCACGGCCGGGCGTGTCCATGATGTCGGCGTTGAGCCATTCGTCCAGTTCGTGGTCCCACGAGGTGATGGCGCCCGTGAGTCCCGCAACGATGAGGAAGAGGGCGATGGTCAGGCCGGCCCAGCGGTGTATGACAGTCCAGAAAGCGCGCATGCGGTACAAACCTTCAACATAAAACCGGCTTGTAGCCGCCAGCAGGCGCCATGGCGGCGCGCAGGGAAAGCCAGGCACAGGCCTGGTATTTTGATAATGGGAATCGTTCTCATTATCTGCCGGGGCGTGGCGTTTGTCCAGTGCCAATGGTGTTAGCCAGGGTCAAATCGCGCATGCTAAGATACTAGCAAGATGCTAACTTGCATTCCATGTGGAAACATTCAGGGCGAAACAGGTATGCGTATAGAAAATCGTAACAATGTCCGCGTTAGCGAACCCAGCGGTGCGCCGCAGGCGGGCGCGGCAGCAACCGTGGTGTTCATGCACGGCTTTGGCTGTGATCAAACCATGTGGCGCTATCTGGAGCCGCTGTTTCGTCCGCATTACCGCACGGTATTGTTCGACCTGGTCGGCAGCGGCGCGTCGGACCTGAGCGCCTATGATTTTGATCGCTATGCGCGGCTCGATGCGCATGGCGCCGATTTGCGCCAGGTCATCCACGCCATCGGCGGCGGCCCCGTGATTTGCGTGGGCCATTCCGTCAGCGCCATGAGCGCCTTGCTGGCCACGATCGCCGAGCCGGAGTTGTTCGCCGCGCAAGTCATGCTGGCGCCGTCGCCGTGCTATGTCGACGATGCGGCCGCCGGCTACCGGGGCGGCTTCAGCCGTGCCGATATCGATGACCTGCTCAGCGCCATGGACAGCAATTACCTGGGCTGGTCTGCCAGCATGGCGCCTGCCATCATGGGCGCGCCCGGGCAGCCAGCGCTGGGAGTAGACTTGACGCACAGTTTTTGCCGCACGGACCCGGACATCGCCCGGCATTTCGCGCAAACCACGTTTCTGTCCGACCACCGCGCCATCTTGCCGCATAACAGCACGCCGGCCCTGATCGTGCAATGCAGCGACGATTTCATCGCGCCGCCGTCCGTGGGGGAATACTTGCGCGAGAGGCTGCCGCACAGCAGCCTGCACGTGGTCGAGAATGTGGGCCATTGCCCGCACATGAGCGTGCCCGATGCCAGCTACCGTGCCATCCGTCACTTTCTTGACGGCTTGCACCTGTAATGCGCGAGACGATGCCTTCCTTGCCTGATACCAGTACCTTGTTCCAGCACGCGGCCTGCGGCTTGCTGCTATGCACGGCCGACGGCACCATCGTGCAGGCGAACGCCACCTTTTGCGGCTGGCTCGGCTATGGCGCCGGGGATTTGATCGGCAATAAGAAATTGCAGGACTTGCTGACCATCGGTGGGCGCGTGTTTCACCAGACCCATTGGCTGCCCCTGATGCAGGTGCAGGGCAGCGTGTCGGAAATCTTGCTCGACATGCGCCAGCGCCAGGGGCTATCCATCCCCATGCTGTTCAATGCCGTGCGCCGCGTGCATGACGGCGTGCGCTATGACGAAATCGCCGCCTTTGTCGCCAGCGACCGGCGCAAATATGAACAGCAGCTGCAGTTGGCGCGCAAGGAGGCTGGCGAGCTCAACGAACAGCTGGCGGCCGCCGACCGGCGCAAGGACGAGTTCCTGGCGACTCTGGCGCACGAGTTGCGCAATCCGCTGGCGCCGATCCGCAATGTGCTGGAAGTGCTGCGTCTGGCGCAGCTGGACGACCCGCAGCTGCGCTGGGCCCGCGATGTGCTGGGCCGCCAAGTGGGCCATATGACGCACCTGGTCGACGATTTGATGGAAGTGTCGCGCATCACGCAGGGCCGTCTGGAATTGCGCCGCGCTAGCGTGGAGCTGGCGCCCGTGGTGGAAGCGGCTCTGCACAGCGTGGCGGAGCTGGCCGCGCAATCCGGCCACAAGGTGCACGTGGTGCAATGGCCGCAGCCCGTCTGGCTCGACGCCGACGCCACGCGCCTGGGGCAGATGATCGCCAACCTGCTGACCAACGCCGTCAAGTACACGCCGGCCGATGGCGTCATCGGGCTGGAAGTGGCTTGCACGGAAAACGAAGTGCACATTAGCGTGCGTGATTCGGGCATCGGCATCGCGCCCGAGCACCTGGACAAGGTGTTCGACCTGTTTTCGCAGCTGGAGCCAGCCCTGTCGCGGGCCCAGGGCGGCTTGGGCATCGGCCTGTCGCTGGTGCGCGGCCTGGCCGAATTGCATGGTGGTAGCATCAGCGCGCGCAGCGATGGCGTGGGGCAGGGCAGCACCTTCGAGCTGCGCCTGCCGCTGCCCGCCGTGCCGCTGGAACCGCCCGTGCCCGTGGACCGCCGCCTGCTGGCCGGCACGCGCGAGGGCAAGGTGCTGGTCATCGACGACAGCGCCGACGCCGCCGAAAGCCTGGCGCTGGCGCTCGACATCCTCGGCTACGACGTGCGCACGGCCTGCGATGGCGCGGCCGGCATCGCGGCGGCGCAAAGTTTCATGCCGCAAGTGATTCTGCTCGACATCGGTTTGCCGCACATGAACGGCTACGACGTGGCAAGACTGTTGCGCAGCCAGCCCTGCGGCCAGCACGCCATCCTCGTGGCCGTCACGGGCTGGGGCCAGGACAAGGACCGCAAGATGGCGTCCGATGCGGGGTTTGACTTGCACTTGACCAAACCCGTGGATTTTTATGAGCTCGATGCGGTGTTGCAAAAGATGTTGCAGCCTGGGTGAGGATGGTATTCGCAGGTGAAAGTAATGGAACAACTGACAGCACTTGAAATCGCCGTTTTCCAGCTCCGCATGGGCTTTGCCACGGCGGACCGCTGCGTGGACTGGGCCGTGGAGCGTTTGCGCATGGACCAGGAAGGCGATGACCTGGAGGTCGTGCTGCTGGCCAGCGCCCGTGGCCGCGATGAGGTGCTGCCGCTGGCCGACGTGATCATCGCGCGCTATCGGGGCGCGCAGCGCCTGGAGGACGAATTTCTCGCCGGCAAATATATCGTCGAACTGCGCGCAGCTTACCTGGCGGGCCGGGAAAGCGTGTCGTCGCTCGATGTCATCTTTACCCGTTTGTATCCAGCGCTCGATTATCCCGACTGGCTGGTCATGCTGAGCCGCAATTGCGAGTATGCGACGGATGTGCCGAATTTCGAGCAGCCGTTCGAGGATGAATTTCACTATATCGCCGGCCTGTGGGCGCAAGCGGAGAGTCTGGCCGCGTTCGAACGTGCATACAGCCGACAGACTTCCAATGGCCATGACATCAAGTAAGGTGCGCATGATTGACCTTCAATCCCGCCAACGGCTGCTCTTTCGTTCGTCTTGCCTGCGTGCATCTCTGCAGCCAAATGTATATGCATTAACATATAATTTACACAACTATTTTTGCCAGGATAACCGTGCAACATAAAACGATAGGCTTGATTGGCGGAATCGGCTGGGCTTCCACCCTGGAATACTACCGCTTGCTCAATGAAATGCTGGTAGCGCGCATCGGGCCGGCGCATAGCGCGCGCATCATGCTGGTCAGCATGGACCAGGCCGATTTCGTTGCGCACGCGGCGCAGCCCGATTCGCATGCCATCGAGCAATTTCTGATCGGCGAAGGACAGCGCCTGCAAGGCATGGGCGCGGATTTCTTTTTGCTGTGCGCGAATGGCGCGCACCGTTTCGCGCCGGCCGTCGTGCCGCGGATCGGCTTGCCTTTTATCAGCATCGTCGAGGAAACGGCGAAACGGGTGCAGCAGTCGGGCGTGCGCAAGGTCGGTTTGCTGGGCGTTAAACAGACGATGGCGGGCGGCTTTTATCACCGGGCACTGGAACAGTGCGGCATCGCGACGGTGACGCCCGAGGCGGCCGACCAGGAAATCCTCCACGAGATTATCTACACGGAACTGGTGCAGAATATCTTTACCGACGCCAGCCGGAAGATCTTCCTGGGCATCATCGAGAAGCTGCGGCTGCAAGGCGTGCAGGGCGTGATTTTGGGTTGCACGGAGATACCGCTGCTGATCCAGCAGGGCGATGTCGACTTGCCGCTATTTAACACGACGGCCATTCACTGCGAGGCGGCGGTGGCGTTTGCCATCGACAACTAGCTGCTTGCACATGAGCGGCCGCCTGAGCAGGCCGCCGCTCGCTGACACCATCAAGCCGGCTGCGCGCCGCCCAGGTTGCGGCTGCGGTTTTCCACCAGCACGGAAATACCAAGCACGACGATGCCGCCGCAGGCCAGCATGGCGCCGACCCAGCCCGTCGAGCGCAAACCCATGCCCATGGCGATGGCGATGCCGCCGGCCCAGGCGCCCAGAGCGTTGGCGATGTTGAAGGCGGAATGGTTGAGAGCGGCAGCCACGGTTTGCGCGTCGCCGGCCACGTCCATCAAACGCGTCTGCACGGCCGGGGCGACAGCGATGCCGGCGCCGATGGCGAACAGGTTGATCGCCGTCAGCCAGACATTGCTGCTGGTATAGGTAAAGGCGGCCAGGGCGGCCACATTCCACAGCAGCACGCCAAAGATGGTCCACAGGCGCGAGCGGTCGGCCAGCCAGCCGCCGATCAGATTACCCACCGTCATGCCGACACCGATAATGGCCAGCAAGATCGAGATGACCAGCGGCGAGACTTTCGTGATCTCCAGCAAGGTTGGCGTGATGAAGGTGTAGACGGCGAACATGCCGCCGAAGCCAATCGCCACCATCAGCAGGGTTAGCCACACTTGCAGGCGGCGGAACACGCCCAGCTCGCGGCGCGGGCTCGAATCGCCGGCAGCGACCATGGGCACGAAGATGCGCACCATCAGCATGGTCAGCAAGCCCAGCGCAGCGACGAGCAAAAAGGCCGAGCGCCAGCCCAGGGTCTGGCCGATATACGTGGCCAGCGGCACGCCGAAGATATTCGCCACGGTCAAGCCCATCAGGACGCGGGCGACAGCTTGTCCCCGTTTGTCCGGTTCGGCCAGCGCGGCCGCTACCAGCGCTGCCACACCAAAGTAGGCGCCGTGCGGGATGCCGGCGACGAAGCGGGCCACCACCAGCAAACCGTAGTTGGGGGCGATGGCGCTGAGCAAGTTGCCGCCAGCGAACATCAGCATCAAACAGATCAGCATCAAACGGCGCGGCATGCGCGCCAGGAAGATCGTGATCAGCGGGGCGCCGATGACCACGCCCAGCGCGTAGGCGCTGATCATGTGGCTCATCTGCGGCAAGGTCGTGCCCAGGTCGTCGGCCACCACGGGCAAGATGCTCATGGAGGCGAATTCGCCCGTGCCGATGGCGAGGCCGCCGATGGCCAGAGCCAGGTCGGCATAAGCAGCGCCAAAAGGCGCGGTGACGCGCGGAATCAGGGGATCTACGGAGGCGTGCATGTTCTTGTTAGTTGGGTAAAGAATGACAGGGTGGAGAGGCGCGCTGTGGCCCGGCCGGAAGTGGCCAGGTGCCACCAGAGTCGACGGCTGGCCGGTATTTTCGGGCTATAGGAACTGCCCAAGGACAACATTGTAAAAGATTCGGGCCAGCTCTGCTGGGCGATGGCTAAAATCTGCTGCACCGCACACACCAGCGATTGCTCTTGTTGTTAACGATAACACGGAACGCGCGCGATTCCGCCACAGGGCAGGCGAAGAAAAGCAGGCTGTGGCGGAAATGGTCTACGTCGCGTGTTACTTTACTAATGATTGCTGCAGCGCTTCCAGGCCCGCTAGCGTGGCGGCGATGTCGATGGAAGCAGTCGTGTGTGCCATTCCAGACGGCTGGCGCCGGGGATCACGGCAGCCACGGCAGGATTGGCCAGCGAGAATTGCAGGGCAGCGGCCTTCACGCTGATGCCATGGCGCGCGGCAATCGCCTTGATGCATTCGACTTTGGCAATGATCTCGGTGAGTCTTGCTGGTATTCGAAGTGCGCGCCGCCGGCCAGGATGCACGAACTGTAGGGGCCGCCCACGACGATGTCGACGTTTTGCTTTGCCGCGGCAGGCATCAGGCGCTGCAGTGCCCGTTAATGGTCGAGCTGGGTGTAGCGGTCGGCCAGCAGGAAGGCGTCCGGCTGGGCACGGCCATGATCCAGCACAGCCTGCGCCAGCACGCGCCGGCCGGCGTCGTCGTGCGCGCATTGCCGTGGTTCAGCTACCGCACGCCCTTATGGCTGGCCTGGCACAAGGTGAACCTGCGTCCGCTGGTGGGGATTTTCCGCGAAACGTTGTTGGAGCAGGCAGGTGCAGCAGCCTAGATTTTCCTGGCGCGCTTCAAGTGCAAGGGCAGCCACCACCACATGCAAATGATGAGCGCACCCATCAGCACGCAGGCGACGATGCCGGCGATGTGGCCGAACACTTCCGACATCACTAAATTGGTGCCGAGGATGAATGCCAGCGCCAGCGAAAAGGCGCCGCACATCATGATGCGGTCGGCCACGCGCTTGAAACGTTCGCGGTCTTGCAGGGGGCGCATCACGCGGTGCTGGATGGCTGGCGCGCTGAGCAGCACCAGGCTGATCATGGAAAGGAAAAACGTCAGCAGGAAGACGATCTTTTCCGCTTGCACGATCTTCGCGAAGCCGCCGTTGAAGGGCAGGATGATGAGGAAGGCCGTCAGCATCTGCGCGCCCGGCAGCAGGATGCGCAATTCGCTGAGCAGGTCGGACAAATCGCCTTCGTCGCCTGGCTGGTCATCTTCATCCTGGTGTTGCGCGTCTGGCATGGAACCGTCCTCGTGGTGGAGATGGGGCCAGTCTACGCACAAGCGAGCAGTCCGACTGTGGGCGGGCGCACTTTCAGAAGCATTGCGTGATGCGTAGACGCAAGCGCCACAGGGGACTCGAAACGATGGGCGTGGCGCTGTGCGAGGCGTCATGGCCGCAATGGCCGCAACTGTGGCGCCGGTGCGGCGCCAGCGCGAAGCTGTCCAGGTCCAGATGCGGGTGGCCGCAGCGGGCGCAGTCGCTGCAGTCCAGCGGCGCGCCGGCCTGCAAGGCGGCGGCGAACGCCTGCGCGGCCGGTGGTGTGATATTCAGTTGCACTATGTCGGCAGGAAACAGGCCGGGCAGGGCGCGGCAGTCGATGGCCAGCGCGGCCGCGTCGCGCGCCAGCAGGGCGCCGCCGTCATCGGCCCTGGCGCGCAGTTGCAGCAAGCCGTCCGGGCCCAGGCGCAAGGTGGTGGCGTGAAACTGGCTGGGGTCGAACAGCGCCGGATACAGCACATAGCCCATGGGGCTGGCGTGCTGGCGGCAACGCATCTGCCGCGTCGCCTGCCAGCCGGCCAGGTCGGCCTGCGTGCCCCAGTAGCACTGATGCGTGCGGCACCAGTGGCGTGCCGCGCCGTTGCGAAATTTTCCAGCGGGCAGCAGATCACAGAGGACGATGGCGTCAGTTCCCGCGCCGGCGCGAAAGTGGCCCGTGATGTGGGGCGTGGTGACGGCAAGATGGCCCGTGCTCGCTTGCAAGGGCCAGCAGATGCCGGGCAGGGTCAGCGACGTGGCCAATGGCGCGTCCGCGCAGCTATCGGCTTGCAACCCAATAGCCTGCTGGAATGAAAAAACCCGCCGACTGGGGCGGGCTGTGCTGACGGGAATGCAAGGGGCATGGCCCGGTCTATTCTTCCGTATCGGCCAGGGTAACGATGGCGCGTGCCCACTTCGAGTACTTCAGGTTCGCCAGGTCGCGCACGGTCTTGATATTGAATGCCTGCTTGAGCAGTTCCGCATCTTTCTCGCTTACGCCTTGCAGCGCATCGACGGGTGCATCAGCGATTTCCTTGAACGTTTTTTTCTCGTAAGCCTTGTCTACCGCTTTATTGATGTTCATGTGTTGAAACTCCTCAGTAAATAGGAAAATTAATTCTACACGTTTTTGTGAACCATCAATTTACGCTTGCAAGTTGTGCTGAACTAAATATGATGGAGGTGGGCGGCTCGACATTGAGTCTCTCTGTGCGTTCGTCTTGAAATTGTAATTATGGCACTGTTATTATTCATAGTATAATGATTTCCATGGCGGAGAATAGTCTGCGTCATGCCGGACGCCGCAGTTACGCGGCACGAATCGATAGCGTTCAGGAGAATACGATGAGTTTGCTAGATCAACTTGCAGGACAGGCGATGAGCGCTTTGGGCAACAAGGGTGCGGACGGGGAAGCCCAGTCGGGATTGATGGCCAGTGTGATGGACCTGGTCAACCAGCATGGCGGCTTGCCCGGCCTGCTGCAGAAATTCCAGGAAAGCGGCCTGGGCGATCAGGTGGCCAGCTGGATCGGCACCGGCGCCAATGCGCCCGTCTCCGGCGACCAGATCAAGGATGCGCTGGGCGCCGACACGATCACCCAGATCGCGGAAAAAGCGGGCGTCGCCCCGGACGCGGCCTCGGGCGGCCTGGCAGCTCTGCTGCCACAGTTGATCGACAAGCTGACCCCGAACGGTCAAGTGCCAGAAGGCAATGACCTGGTCAGCCAGGGTTTGAATATGCTCAAGGGCAAGATTTTCGGTTGATACAGCCGATGCAACAACAAAAAACCTCGCAGCGATGCGAGGTTTTTTGTTGCGCGGGATTTTTGTATTTTGTATGAGAGGAGGGAACGTCTGAAAAACGCCCAGGGCTAGGCGCCGCCCCGAAGACAGTACGCGAGTACGGCGAAGGACAAGAGCAACCCCGGCAACAACGCCATGGGCGTTTTCTCAGGCGTTCTAAGCGGCGGCCATCATGCCGAAACGCTGAGGCTCGGCAGTCAGCCGCGCCGTGCTCCCCTCGACCAGATAGGAACAATAGCGGCGCCGCTCGGCGATGCCGCCGCGCCGCTCCATCAGTTCGCCCAGCATGGCGACGGCGTCGGTGGCCATCTTTTGCACGGGCTGGCGCAGGGTGGTGATGTCGTAGCTGAGCCAGCCGGAGGCTTCCAGCGCGTCGAAACCGGCCACCGACATTTGCAGCGGCACCTGAATGCCCATCTGGTGGCGCGCCGTGTCCAGGCAGCCGATGGCCATGATGTCGTTGCCGCAAATGACGGCGTCCGGCACGCGGCCCAGGCGGTCGATGACCTTGCGCAAACCGCGTCCGCCGCTGGCGTAATCGTAGTTGCCGCTGACGACGATGGGCGCGGGCAAGCCCAGGGTCAGCAAGCGGTCCAGCATGCCCGCCTTGCGTTTCTGCGCGACAGCCGAGTCGCCGGGACCGTCGATGATGGCGAACTGGCGGTGGCCCGCTTCGGCCAGGCGCGAGACGAGCAGGCGCGCCGCTTCAGCCTGGTCGCACAGTACGGCATGCACGGCGTGCTCGCGCGGACTGCGGTTGAACAGCACCAGCGGCACGTCGCGCCGGCCGAATTCCGCCATCAGCTCGTCTGACAGACAGGCGGCCACGACGGCGCCGTCGACCTGGTATTGCCACACATCGCTCAAGACCTTGCCGATGTCCGCTTCGCGCTCCAGGGTAAACAATAAGAGGCGCTTGCCCTGGCGGGCGATTTGCTGGCTCAGGTCGGATAGCACTTGCGGATAGTAGAGATTGGCCAGGTTGGAAATGATGACTGCCACCAGGTTCGAGCGTCGCGTGATCAGGCTGCGCGCAGCCGCGTTGGGGATGTAGTCGAGGCTGATGGCCGCCTGCATGACCTTGGCATGGGTGGCGGGTGAGATGCTGGCGCCCGGCTTGAAGCAGCGCGACACGGCCGATTGCGACACGCCGGCCAGCAGGGCCACGTCATACGAGGTCACGCGCCGTGCGGTACCGGGGATTGGGCGGGTGGTGCTGGGCGTCCGGGCGACAGTATTCTTTTTTCGCATATTGGTCTGGCAAGCAAGCTGTGTCAAAGTAATCCTGCAGGCCCGGCCACTTGTGGCGGCAGGGAGGGCAGAACGAGCATAGCGCAAAAGATTGCCGTGTGGCAAGACTGTTTTCTTGTTCATGTTGCAAAAAATATGACTGAATGGCAAGTGGTATGCTTGCTCCTCAATCGGGACTGTTGCAGGGGCCGCTGCCATAGGGACTGAGGCGTCCCGGCGGATCGACGCGGCGGGCGCTGAAATCGCTGGCCAAGGTGGGTAATGGGAAAGCCGCCGTGGCGCTTGCCTCCGTACCGCTGACGGTGCCGCGCACAGTCAGGGTGACATGCACCCAGGAACCAACATTGCGCGGATAGCTGACGGTTAGGGGGATACAGCTTTTGCACGCGGCGGGTACTTGATGCAAAGCAAGCTTATGCTGCTGACCCCGTCGAACCGGTTTTGCTGGTGCAATGGCCTGCCTTCTGATAACATAACGCCCCTTTATTCAGGGAAGGGTCGACATGGCCAATGCTTGCGGCGTCGATTTCGGCACGTCAAATTCCACGGTAGGCTGGGCACGTCCCGGGCAGAGCACCATGCTCGGCCTGGAAGATGGCAAGACGACCTTACCGTCCGTTGTCTTCTTCAATGCGGAAGATGAGGAAGTCAGTTTTGGCCGCGCGGCGCTGGCCGGCTATCTGGCCGGTTACGAGGGGCGCCTGATGCGCTCGCTGAAAAGCTTGCTGGGCACGAGCCTTATCGATGGCCAGACGGAAGTGGGCGGCCGCGCGCTGCCATTCCGCATGTTGCTGGCGCAATTCATTGGCGAAGTGAAACGCCGCGCCGAGCAGTCCGCCGGCCGCGAATTCTCGTCCGCCGTGTTCGGCCGTCCCGTCTTCTTTATTGATGACAATGCGCAAGCGGACCAGCTGGCGCAAGACACGCTGGCCGAAGTGGCCCGCTCCGTCGGCTTCAAGGATGTCGCCTTCCAGTTCGAGCCGATTGCCGCCGCGTTCGACTATGAGTCGCAAATCGACAAGGAAGAGCTGGTACTGATCGCCGACATCGGCGGCGGTACTTCCGACTTTTCGCTGGTGCGGCTGTCGCCGGAACGGGCGAAAAAAACCGAGCGGCGCGAAGATATCCTCGCCACCGGCGGCGTGCACATCGGCGGAACGGACTTCGATAAATACCTGAGCCTGTCTTCCGTCATGCCTCTGCTCGGCTACGGCAGCCGTCTGCATAACAATAGCGAAGTGCCGTCCAGCTATTATTTCAACCTGGCTACCTGGCATACGATCAACCTGGCGTACACGAAGAAGATCTGGGTGCAGCTGGCCGATGTATGCCGCGATGCGCGTGAGCAAGACAAGATGGGCCGTCTGCAAAAGCTGATCGACGAGCGCGCCGGCCACTGGCTGGCCATGAAAGTGGAAGAGGGCAAGATTGCCCTGTCCGACGCGGCCGAAGTGCAGCTGGAGCTGGACCGCTTGTCGCCCGCGCAAAGCCTGTTGCTCAAACGTACGCAATTCGATGAGGCCATCGGCCACCTGTGCGGTTCCGTGGAAGAAACTGTGCTGCGCCTGCTGCGCGACGCGGGTGTGGCGCCGGAAGCCGTCGATACCGTGTTCTTCACGGGCGGCTCCAGCGGCGTGCGCCTGCTGCGCGAAAAGATCGCAGCCCTGGTGCCGGCCGCGCGCAAGGTCGAAGGCGACCTGTTCGGCAGTATCGGTGCGGGATTGGCGCTGGACGCAGTACGTAAATTTGGTTGATAATCGTCACCCATTGCCGCACCCACGAAAGAACGCCCCATGAATGTGTTTGACAAACCGATCGTCATGATCGACTTCGAGACGACCGGATTGTCGCCCGACATGGGCGACCGCATCACGGAAGTGGCGGCGCTGCGCATCGAGGGCGGGCAGATCACGGACCGCTATGTGACCCTGATCAACTGCAATGCGCGCATTCCCTCGTTCATCACGGGCTTGACGGGCATCACGCAGGCCATGGTCGACAAGGCGCCGCCCGTGGCCGAAGTGGTGCCGCAACTGCTCGACTTCATCGGCAGCGACGCCCTGTCGGCGCACAATGCCAGCTTCGATGAAAAATTCCTGCGCGCGGAAAGCGCCAGGCTGAACCTGACGCCAGCGCATCAGTCGCTCGTGTGTTCCTTGAAACTGTCGCGCCGCGTGTTTCCCGGCATGGCCAGCTACAAGCTGGGCTTGCTGTCGAGCCAACTGGGCATCGCCTTCAAGAGCGCGGCCCACAGGGCCGAGTCCGATGCGGAAGTGGCGGCGCAAGTGCTGATCCATATCGGCCGCCACTTGCGCAGCAGCTATGGCATCGCCGATGTCGACGCCGACCTGCTGGTGTCGCTGAACAAGCTCGCCGCCGCCAAGGTGCCGCAATTCCTGCAAAAGCATCCGTCACGCCGCTGATCGCCGTTTCCTCTCGAAGCGGGCTCATCAAAACGATATAATTTTGTTATTTCGTTTGAGCCTGCTCAAGTCCTTTCCCCGCATCGAATTTAAAATTTAAGCAACACACGATTTCGTCGCCCTGGTCCGCCGTTTTGCGCGTGCTGCCGGCAAGCGCAATGTGGATGGGGGCGCACATGGACAAGCACCACACTGCCAGAGATAGCCACCAGGCGTATATCTGGTTCCGCACGGCTGCCGAGCAGGGCAATGCCTATGCCCAGTTCAACCTGGGCTTGATGTACAAGAAGGGCGAAGGCGTGGCGCAGGACGATGCGCGCGCCTTTGTCTGGCTGCGCCTGGCCGCGCTGCAACGGCTGGCTTTCGCGCAGAATCACTTGGGTGCCATGTATTACCACGGCCGCGGCGTGGCGCAGAGCGACGAGGACGCCGTGCTGTGGTTTCGTCGCGCGGCCGCCCAGGGGGATGCTTCGGCCCAGCAAAACCTGGGGCAGATGTACCGCAAGGGGCGGGGCGTGCTGCAGAGCGACGAGCTGGCCCTGGTGTGGTTTTACCGCGCCTCGGAACAGGGCGTAGCCAGCGCGCAATCGCTGCTGGGCGAAGCCTATGCGCAAGGGCTGGGGGCGAAAAAGAACGATGCGCTGGCCCTGGCCTGGTTCCGCAAGGCAGCCTTGCAGGGCGATGCGCAGGCGCAGCTGAACCTGGGACTCGTCTACAAGCGCGGCCAGGGCGTGGCGCAAAGCGATGCGCAGGCGCTGGCCTGGTTCCGCCAGGCCGCCGCCCAGGGCATGGCCGTGGCGCAGCGGCAACTCGGCGTGGCGTATGCGGAAGGCCTGGGCGTGGCGCCCGACCAGTTGCGCGCCTATGCGTGGCTGCAGCGGGCGGCCGAGCAGGATGACGCCGACGCCCAGTTCAACCTTGGCTTGATGCTGGCGCGCGGCCAGGGCGTGGACAAGGATGAGGCGCGCGCCGTCGTCTGGTACCGGCGTGCCGCCCTGCAAGGCCATTGCATGGCGCAATACAATCTGGGTGGCATGTTTGCGGGCGGGCGCGGCGTCGCCCGCGACTTGCACCAGGCGCTGGACTGGTATGCCAGGGCGGCGGCCCAGGGCGCGTCGAATGCGCAGTTCAACCTGGGCGTGATGTATGCCAATGGCCAGGGCGTGGAGCGCGACGAAGTGTGCGCAGTGCGCTGGTATCGCACGGCGGCAGAGCAGGGCGATGCCAGCGCGCAGAACAACCTGGGCGTCATGTATGCGAACGGCCATGGCGTGCTGCAAGACGATGGCCTGGCGGTGCAATGGTATGCGCGCGCTGCCGGCCAGGGCCATGCGCTGGCGCAGTACAACCTGGGCGGCATGCACAACAGCGGGCGCGGCGTGGAGAAAGATCCCGTCTGTGGCTATATGTGGCTGGCGCTGGCGGCAGAGGGCGGCGATAGCGGGGCGGCCAGGGCCCTGGAAGCGGCTGCCGCCAGGCTGGAGCCGGCACAGCTGCAAGAGGCGCAGCAGCGCATGCGGCAATGGCATCAGGTGCGCTCCCCGCTGCGGCCGCTGCGGCCGCAGCGCGACTGAAGCGCCGGCGTCGTGCGGGCGCGCACGCGCACTGCATGCGATAATTGCCGAAGGGCATGTCGCGCCGCAAGGAGGCAATGTGCTATGAGGCAAGACGTGCATGCGGCGCGGGTTTTTGGCACAGTGAAAGGTGGAACATGGTAAGGCAGGCAGGCGAGGATGCATCCGAGCAAAAAGTCATCGACGACATCGCCACGCATGGCTGGCATGGCGTCCATATCAGTGCAGATGAGGAAGGTCCAGCTTATGCCTTCACGATAGGTGCTTGTCATAGCTTCGGCCAGCCTGAATTTCTCATCATGGGTTTGCCGCGCGCCATGGCCCACCAGATACTCGACGTGGCGCTGGACGCCGCGCGCAGCGGCGCCGTCACGGATTTCATGGCCACCACGGATGTCTTGCTGGAAGGCCATCTTTGCGCTTTCGTGCGCGTACCCGTCGAGCAATACCGCAACTATGTCGGCTATGCGCGCTGGTATTACCAGGGCGATGATTTTACGCTGTACCAGATCGTCTGGCCGTCGCGCGATGGCCATTTCCCGTGGGATGCCGGGGCCAACGCAAAGTACGTGGAGAGCCAGCCCCTGCTGGGACCGGCGCCGCTGGCCGCATGACGGCAGACACGTCCGTCAGAATTGTTACCGGCACGGCAACCCTGTGCGTGTTCGACCCGGCCCTCTTGCGTCACAAGCTGGACGATGACTGCGACTGGTGGAGCATCCCCAGTGCGGAACTGGCGGCCGTGAATGCGGGCCAGGTGGCATTTTTCAACGTGGGCGGCGACGGTGCGTATGACCTGGTAGTGCACGATGAACTTGCCGAGCCGCATGTGGTCGTGCATCTGGCTATCGTCTCGGGCCGCGTCTTCATCGGCGCGGGGGAAGACGTCACGGGCGGCGGTCTGGAACCGGACACGGCATACGGCGGCCTGTTCGTGGACGTGCCCGCAGGCAGCTACCGCGTGATGGCGCGCCGCGATGGCGAGTTGATCAGCCTGGCATTCGTGCCCGATACGCGCAGCAGCAATGCGTTTGATGACCTCGTGCGTATTTGATCGCGCCTGTCCGATCCCGATCCCGGTTCAGCCTCTGACTATCAACCTTGCTTAGGCATCCATGCGCGCCAAGCCCGCGCCTTGCCGCCGGTCCAGGAACAGGCTGTTGCCGTGGATTTTCTTCGCCTGCTTCTTCGCTTCCGCCGCCTGCGTGGCAATTTGATGGTGCGTGTAGTACTGGTGCGCCTCGACCTTGATGACGCCCAGCGACAGGCTGATCAACGAGTAAAACACTTTCTTGCCTTGCCGGTCTTCGCTGATGTAGCCGCCCCGTTCGCAGTCGCCCGTGCTGTAGTAGGCGAGGATGGCGGCCGCGAAATCGTCCAGCATGGCCTGGCACCGAGTTTCCCAGTCTTCGCTCTGGAATAAAATCATGAAATCGTCGCCGCCGATGTGGCCGATGAAGTCGCGGTTCGGGTCGCAATGGCTGCTGAGGATTTCTCCCGTCAGCTGGATCACGTCGTCGCCCTTGCGGTAGCCATACACATCGTTGAAGGGCTTGAAGTGGTCGAGGTCGCAATAGCAGACCCAGAAGCGGGCAGCGCTGTGCAACAGGCGGTCGATATGCTCGTTGATGGGCACGTTGCCGGGCAGTTGCGTGAGCGGATTGGCGTAACGGGCCGCGTTGATCTGCATCTGCGTGATTTCCCGCATCAGGTCGTGTCCCGTGCCCATGCCCAGGTAGCGGCCTTGTTCGGTGATGATGAAGCCGTTGAACAGGTGGTGGGCATCCGACTGCACCATGGTATAGCTGAGTTCCTGCAAGCTCGTCTCGTGGTCGGCGATCAGGGGCGTGGCATCCATGAACAGGCTGCACGATTTCTTGCCATACAGTTCGCGCTGGTAGGGACGGGCGAAGTGGTCGATCATTTCGAAGCGGCTGATCAGGCCCAGCGGCACCCCGTCGTCGACGACGGGAATAATCATCAGCTTCGGGTCTTTCAGGAAGATGTCGTACACCTCGTTATTATTGAGTTGCGGCGAGACGGCCGCCACGCGGTGCAGCAGCTTGCGGATGCTGGCGCCGTTCTTTTCCAGGCTGCTGCGCTGCGGATACACGGCCACGCCATTGCGCCCCAGTGCCTGCACCACTTCGGCCGGCAGGGCGCGCGCCGGCACGGCATTGGGCCGGCCCAGGTGATAGCCTTGTCCGAAGGCCACGCCCAGGTCGCGCAAGACCAGCAATTCCGTCTGCGCCTCGATGCCTTCGGCGATCACCAGGGTGCCGGATTTCTCGGCGATTTCCTGGATCGAGCGCACGAACTGCAGTTTCACGGGGTCGTTATTGATGCCCTGGATGAAATGCATGTCGATTTTCACGTATTCCGGGCGCAGTTCCGACCACAGGCGCAGGCTGGAAAAGCCTTCACCCAGGTCGTCGATGGCGATCTGGAAACCCATGTTGCGGTAATGTAGTACCGCTTCGCGCATCAGCTCGTAATCGTAGGTGGGCTGGTTTTCCGTCAGCTCGATGATGACACGGTCCGGGTTGATGCCGATATGTTCGATGTATTCCAGCGTTTCGCCATGGCGCGCATTGCGCAGCAGCAGGCATTCAGGGCTGACGTTGAGGAACAGTTTTCCTGGCAGCTGCAGTTCGGCAAAGCGTTCGAGCACCACTTGCCGGCACAGGTGCTCCACTTCCAGGGTCAGGTCATGCGCGCGCGCCACCTTGAACAGATTCATCGGTGCGTGCAGGGGGCTGTCGGACGGCCCCCGTATCAAGCCTTCGTAGCCGATGATGTCGCCGCTGTGCATGTGGATGATGGGCTGGAACAGCGCGCTGAGCTTGCGGCCCGCCAGGATATCGTGCAAGGCATCCGTCCCTTCGATGGACATGGGGGTCGAAGGCGGCTTCAGGTAAGCCACATTCGATGGCATCGCGCCGGGCGGCGCGGCGGTGGCGGATGGGAGGGCGAGAGTGTGCATAGGCGGACGTGGCGGCACGGCCTCTGGACGGGCCATGAACATGTTGCCGATGGTAAAGAAGATTTATGACGGCATGATGAAACGACTTTGCTTTTGATAATGTTTCTTGTATGAACGTCAGTTTGCCGATTCCGGTGAAAGCGAGATTTATCATGGTCATTCATGTAAATTGTCCAAACAAAAGACGGCAAATCTACCGGATAACTGTGCTTTAAAAGTGGCAATCCGCGCTATGATTTCTCTTGGCGAAAGTCAACATGGGCAGCCGTGCTTGAGCGGCCTGCTTTCCTCGACATCCAACAATGAGACAAACAACCCATGCAATTACGTAGTGCAACCCTCATATTCAGCTTGCTGGCCGCTTTCGGTGGCAATGCCATGGCACAGTCCGCACCAGCATGCCCGGCAGGCGACGGCGCTCCCGTGACGTATCCGCTCAGCAAAAAAGTCGACCAGCAAGACAGCTATTTCGGCACCACCATCGCCGATCCGTACCGCTGGCTGGAAGACGCCAACAGCGCCGAAACGGGCGAGTGGGTCACGGCGCAAAACAAGCTGACGCAGTCGTACCTGGGCACCATTCCCGAGCGCGCCGCGATCAAGCAGCGCCTGACCAAGCTGTGGAATTATGAGCGTTTCTCTACGCCAACGAAGCAGGGTGGCCGCTACTTCTACAGCCGCAACGACGGCTTGCAGAACCAGGCCGTGCTGTACACGGTGAAAAAACTAACGGACGAGCCACGTCTGCTGCTCGATCCGAACACGCTGTCCACGGATGGCACGGTAGCGCTGGCCGGCACCTCGATCAGCCCGAACGGCAAGTACCTGGCGTACGCCACCTCCGCCTCCGGTTCCGACTGGAACGAGTGGAAGGTGCGCGACATCGAATCGGGCAAGGATTTGACGGACCACATCAAGTGGGCCAAGTTCTCCGGCGCGTCGTGGACCAAGGACAACAAGGGTTTCTTCTACAGCCGCTATGACGCGCCGAACGAAGCAACCAAGCTGGCCGATATCAATTACTTCCAGAAATTGTATTTCCACAAGATCGGCACGCCGCAAAGAGACGACGTGCTGGTCTTCGACCGTCCCGACCAGAAGGAATGGGCGTTTGGCGGCAGCACCGTCAGCGACGACGGCAATTATTTGATCATCACGGCCACGCAAGGCACGGAACGCAAGAACCGCGTTTTTTATAAGGACTTGCGCCAGAAGGACGCCAAGGTCGTGGGCTTGCTGGAAGCGTTCGACGCTTCCTACTCCTTCATCGACAATGACGGCCCCGTGTTCTTCTTCAAGACGGACAACCAAGCGCCGAAATCGCGCGTGATCGCCATCGACACGCGTAAACCTGCACCTGCCGACTGGAAGGAAATCGTGCCGCAAAGCGCGGAAACCCTGGTCGCCGTCAACCTGATCAACAATCAGCTGGTGCTCGACTACCTGAAAGATGCGCAAACGCAAATCAAGATCGTCGATCTGAACGGCAAGCTGGTGCGTGAAGTGGCCTTGCCGGGCATCGGTTCGGCCGGTGGTTTCGCGGGCAAGCGTGGCGACACGGAAACGTTCTACTCGTTTACCAGTTTTACGACGCCGGCGACCATCTACCGCTATGACATGAAATCGGGCAAGAGCACGGTTTACCGCCAGCCGAAGGTCGATTTCGACCCGAACGCCTTTGAAACGCGCCAGCAATTTTTCACCAGCCGCGATGGCACCAAGGTGCCGATGTTCATCGTCTCGAAAAAAGGCATGAAGCTGGACGGCACGAACCCGACCTACCTGTACGGCTATGGCGGCTTCAATATTTCGCTCACGCCAAGCTTCTCCGTGGCCAACCTTGCCTGGGTGGAAATGGGCGGCGTCTACGTGATGGCCAACCTGCGCGGCGGCGGCGAATACGGCGAAGCCTGGCACCAGGCTGGCACCAAGCTGAACAAGCAAAACGTGTTCGACGATTTTATTGGCGCGGCGCAGTGGCTGGTGGACAACAAGGTCACCTCGCCATCGAAACTGGCGATCGGCGGCGGCAGCAATGGCGGCCTGCTGGTGGGCGCGGCCATGACGCAGCGTCCCGACCTGTTCGCGGCGGCCATCCCGCAAGTGGGCGTGCTCGACATGTTGCGCTTCCACAAGTTCACCGTGGGCTGGGGCTGGGTGCCTGACTATGGTTCGTCGGACGATGCCGAGCAGTTCAAGGCGCTGGTGAAATACTCACCGCTGCACAACCTGAAGGCGGGCGGCTGCTATCCGGCCACCATGATCACGACGGCCGACCACGATGACCGCGTCGTGCCTGCCCACAGCTTCAAGTTCGCCGCCGCCGCTCAGGCAGCGCAAGGCGGCGCGGCGCCCGTGCTGATCCGCATCGACAGCAAGGCTGGCCATGGCGCCGGCAAGCCGACGACCAAGCAGATCGAAGAAGTGGCCGATCGCTGGGGTTTCCTCAGCCGTTCGCTGAAGATGACGCCGGTAGTGGCGGAGCCGGCCAAGGTGGCGGCACAGTAATCAAGCAGTTGCTGTAAGGTGAAAAGCGCGGGCGCAGTTGGCCCGCGCTTAATGAGATGGTCACCCTCCACCCTATAAGTTACTAAACTTGTAGGGTGTTTTCATTTCTGAAGGAGGCCATCATGGAAACCGTTACGCTCATCGGCATTGATCTCGGCAAACA